>NZ_JPRD01000058.1 GCF_000817815.1 Vibrio owensii CAIM 1854 = LMG 25443 | reverse complement strand
CTCCGCCACTTATTTAGAAAGCCTTGCTAGAAATAGCAAGGCTTTCGTCGTTTCTAGAGCCTTCAATTTCCTACTCGCTCTAGCCTTATTTACCATTAGGCTCTCTTCTTCTTAAAC
The DNA here is from genome assembly GCF_000817815.1 of Vibrio owensii CAIM 1854 = LMG 25443. GTDB lineage: Bacteria > Pseudomonadota > Gammaproteobacteria > Enterobacterales > Vibrionaceae > Vibrio > Vibrio owensii. The sequence goes on along the minus strand of NZ_JPRD01000058.1, from coordinate 34,831 downwards.
CGATCTCTTTTACTTGCTTGCTACATGTATGTGGGTGCTTACTATCTTGTTAGTGACCATTAAATATAGGTCTTTATTTATAACCTCAGAATCTACGCATTATGACTGCACATCTTTAAAAGATAACTGAGAATCATTATTAATATTTAGTTACACTCACATCAATTGGAATAATGAGTGACTAAATACATGGATATATCTCGTCGACGCTTTCTTCAATCTTCCTTAGCGATCTCTGCGCTTACCGTTCTGCCTGCATGCTCTCTATCTAAGAGCACTAACAAACAAGGTCAGCATATATACGATATCACTGCAGAGCATTCTACTGCTGAATTGGTACCAGGGTTTACCACGGATGTACTTGCGTTTAATGGCTCGATTCCAGCGCCTACGATTCGTTGTCGTCAAGGCGAGAAAGTTATTATTCGGTTTACTAACAAGCTTTCAGAGCCGACTACAATCCACTGGCATGGCTTGCGAATCCCTATTGAAATGGATGGTGTCCCTTTCTTGAGCCAGCCGCCTATCATGCCAGGTGAAACATTCGTTTATGAATTTGCACCGCCAGATGCGGGCACATTTTGGTATCACCCACATATGAATAGTGTTAAGCAGCTTGGTATGGGCTTAGTCGGGCTAATTGTCGTTGAAGAGGCAGAGCCTGTTCAGTTTGATGAAGAGCATGAAGTCGTTCTCAAGCATTGGCATATAGACAAACAAGGTCAGTGGAAGAACCTTATGGTGCCGCGCTTGAGCGCACGTATGGGGACTCCCGGAGAGTGGAGTAGCGTCAATGGTGTGCATGAACCTGTTTATACGCTGAAGCAGAATGCTACCACGCGATTAAGAATTGCTAATGTCGATAACACCATTACTTACCCGATCGCTATAGAAGGCGCAGAGGCTTGGGTTATTGCTATTGATGGTAACCCTGTTAAAACGCCTTATAAGCTCACTCAGCACAAAATTGGTCCAGGAATGAGGTTAGATGTTGGATTAATTGCTCCGAAGGCTGGAGAGCGTGTTTATGTGCGCCAAATGAAAGGACGCTTCCCATTCCCTTTGTGTGAGTTTGATATTGTTGAGTCTGACCTGCCGAGTAATCAGAAACTTCCTTTATTGCCTCTCAACCCTGTGCCTGATCTTGATTTGGAAAATGCGGAACAAATTGATTATGTGTTTGAATGGGAGGGGGCGGTCACTCCTGCCGATAGATCGGGCAAAGCAATACCTAAGTTTTGGCTGATGAATAAACGAGCTTGGGAGGGAATGAGTAAAGATAATATTCCAGCACCGCTTTCAACATTGGAGCTCGGAAAAACCTATATCTTCAACCTTAAGAACGTCACCCAATATCATCATCCTATTCACCTTCATGGGCACACATTTACTGTTCTTGAGTTAGATGGCAAAAAACTCGATGAACCGTTTCATACCGATACGGTCTTGCTTGGAAAAAACGGAAGTGCGAAAGCGGCATTTGTTGCGGATAACCCAGGACGTTGGATGTACCATTGTCATGTGATCGAACACATGAAGACGGGGTTGATGGGTTATATTGAAGTAAAGTGACTCCTGTAACTTTTTAAATCTTGATAAGTTTTAAGCGCTATACTTTGCTGAATTCTAAGATTGTATAATCACTATTGCCGTAAATTTGATTACAATGTCGCCATTAACTTTTCTGGGGGAATTATGGGACAACTATCCGTTTTGGGTTTTATTGCATTGGGTGGTGCATTTGGTGCATGTTCTCGTTACTTAATTTCTGAACTTTGTGTGATGCTACTTGGTCGTGGCTTTCCGTACGGTACCTTAACCGTGAACGTGGTTGGTTCATTTATTATGGGTCTACTGATTGCTGCGTTTGAAACGGAGTTGATGGTCACTGACCCATGGCGTCAAATCATCGGTCTTGGCTTTTTGGGCGCATTAACCACATTCTCTACTTTCTCTATGGATAACGTGTTGCTTATGCAGCAGGGCGCTTTCTTTAAGATGGGATTGAACGTATTGCTGAATGTCGTGTTAAGCATTTCAGCTGCGTGGATTGGTTTCCAATTATTGATGCGTAGCTAGCAAAAATACTCAAATCTTAATCAGGTCGGCTTGGTTTAACCAAGCCGTTTTTATATACTGATTTTACTTGTCGGAGTGCCATAAGGCTGAGACCGTTAATTCGGGATCCGTTGAACCTGATCAGATTAGAATCTGCGAAGGGAACAAGAGAAGATATCTACACCAGAGTTCTATCTGGTTGACCTATCAAATAGTCGAATGTTGTTATAGACGAAGAGCACTCGCTCAACTTGTCTTTAATTCGATTCCTCTTGTCGCATCTATCCGCCAAGCATTTTTATCCCAATACTTTTTATCTAAGCATAACAAAGCAAGGAAAAATGCTATGTCGAGTCGCAAGCAAGCGAGACTGGAAGCAAAACAGTTCATTGATACACTCTCGGTACAACCGTACCCAAATTCAAGCAAAGTCTACGTAGAGGGTTCACGTCCTGATATTCGTGTTCCAATGCGTGAAATATCACTCGCAGATAGCCTTATTGGAGGCACAAAAGAAGCGCCTATTTTCGAGCCTAATGAGCCAGTACGCGTTTACGATACCTCGGGTGTATACACAGATCCAGAACACACCATAGACCTCTACAACGGCTTACCTAAGCTGAGAGAAGGGTGGATTGAAGAGCGCGCTGATACCGAACTACTTGATGAAGTAAGCTCGGTGTACACCAAAGAGCGCTTAGAAGATGAAACGCTCGACGATCTTCGTTATGGTAATCTACCACGTATTCGACGTGCCAAAGGTGGGCAGTGTGTGACTCAGTTACACTATGCTCGCAAAGGCATTATTACCCCAGAAATGGAATACATCGCCCTGCGTGAAAATATGGGGCGTGCTCAGTACCGCGATGAAGTGCTGAATCAACAGCATCCGGGTCAAAGCTTCGGAGCGAATCTTCCAAAAGACATTACCGCCGAGTTTGTGCGTAAAGAAGTCGCCGAAGGTCGCGCGATTATCCCTTCTAATATCAACCACCCAGAATCTGAACCAATGATCATTGGACGTAACTTTTTGGTCAAAGTGAACGCCAATATTGGTAACTCATCGGTGACGTCTTCGATTGAGGAAGAAGTAGAGAAGCTAGTGTGGGCGACGCGTTGGGGTGGTGATACCGTTATGGATCTCTCTACTGGACGTAACATCCATGAAACTCGCGAGTGGATTCTGCGTAATAGTCCGGTTCCGATCGGTACTGTACCTATGTACCAAGCGCTTGAGAAAGTGAATGGTGTGGCGGAAAACCTTAACTGGGAAGTGATGCGCGATACTCTGATTGAGCAAGCAGAGCAGGGCGTTGACTACTTCACTATTCATGCCGGTTTACTACTTCGTTATGTGCCAATGACAGCAAAACGCGTTACTGGCATCGTTTCTCGTGGTGGTTCTATCATCGCGAAATGGTGTTTAGCGCATCACCAAGAAAGCTTCTTATATACCCACTTCCGAGAGATCTGTGAAATCTGTGCTAAGTACGATGTCGCACTATCTCTCGGTGATGGTCTGCGTCCTGGTTCGGTTGCAGATGCTAACGATGAAGCGCAATTTGCAGAGCTTCGTACCCTTGGTGAGTTAGCCAAGATTGCGTGGGAATACGACGTACAGGTGATTATCGAAGGTCCTGGTCATGTTCCAATGCATATGATCAAAGAGAACATGGAAGAGCAGTTAGAGCACTGCCATGAAGCTCCTTTCTACACCCTTGGTCCACTGACGACAGACGTCGCTCCTGGTTATGACCATATTACTTCAGGTATTGGCGCTGCCATGATTGGTTGGTATGGCTGTGCGATGCTTTGTTATGTAACTCCTAAAGAACACCTTGGTTTACCGAACAAAGAAGATGTAAAGGTAGGTATGATCACTTACAAGCTTGCTGCGCACGCCGCTGATTTGGCAAAGGGACACCCTGGTGCTCAAGTGCGTGATAACGCACTTTCTAAAGCTCGCTTCGAGTTCCGCTGGGAAGACCAATTTAACTTGTCGCTCGACCCAGATACTGCTCGTGCTTTCCATGATGAAACCTTGCCTCAAGAGTCTGGAAAAGTTGCTCACTTCTGTTCGATGTGCGGACCAAAGTTCTGCTCGATGAAGATTTCGCAAGAGGTTCGAGAATATGCGAAAGATACTGAGCAAGTTGCTGCGGACCAAGCTATCTCGATCAAAATGCTGGATGATCCTCTTGAGGGGATGCGTCAGAAATCGCAAGAATTTAGAGACACAGGTTCTGAGTTATACCACCCAGCAGCACATGCCGAGGTAAGTGACTAATGAGCAAAATCCTTATTCCGTCATCATTGATTGAACTGACAGGTTTAGTTCAACAATGTTTGTTGTTGGCGAAAGAACAGGGTTTTAGCATCGAAGACATTGAGGCGGGTGTGAGCCCAACTCAATCTATTCAGCTTGTTCGCGACCAACAGATTACACATATAACGACTGATCTTATTGATGGTTATGACTCCGAGCTTGAGAGTTCATTTGTGCTCTATTACCGCTCTGCTTTATCGGTAGAAGCGTGTGCTAAGCAACCGTCGAAAGCGATTTATATTGGCATTGCTGATACGCAGATATCCGATGAAAAGGAGAAAGTGCTTCAGCTTGATATCTGGCGTCACCCAATTAACAACGAAGTGAGAGCGCTTTCCGTTAAGTCCAAATTCAACGCAATGTTCGATCCCGAACATCACCTTGCTTGGATAGTAACGCTGACAGTACTCGATTTTCCTATCGAAGATGCGTTAACACTTGCTCGAGGAATGCCAACTCAACAAGCGAATGTTTCACGTGAAACACTGTTGAATGACAACCTTGACGAGGGAAGATCTACTCAGTGGGCTGACCAATTTGATGATTTCCCCACACCTGTACTGGAGGATAACCGACTAGGTATTCAAGTTGGTTGGTCTGCACAAGGGGAGTGCGTTAGCTTTCCAACTCTAACCAAGCAAAGTCTTGGGCTCTACCCAGTCGTTGATGATGTTGCTTGGATTGAGCGTTTACTGTCACTAGGCATCAACACTATTCAACTGCGAATCAAGAACCCACAACAAGCCGATTTAGAACAACAGATCATTCGAGCAATTGAGCTAGGTCGTCAGTATCAAGCACAAGTGTTCATCAATGACTATTGGCAGTTGGCAATCAAGCATGGCGCTTATGGTGTTCACCTAGGACAAGAAGACATAGAAGAATCGAATTTGGCTCAGATAACTAAAGCCGGCATTCGTCTTGGTCTTTCTACGCATGGTTATTACGAACTACTGCGCATCGTACAAATTCATCCTAGCTACATCGCACTAGGGCATATTTTCCCAACCACCACAAAACAGATGCCATCGAAACCACAAGGTTTGGTGCGCTTGACTCTGTATCAAAAGCTGATTGATAGCATTCCTTATACAAATACAGAGGCTGCTTTCAGACCTGCAAAAGACAAAGCAGGTAGTGACTGTGTGCTTGGCTTTCCGACGGTCGCAATTGGTGGCATTGATCAATCTAATGCAGACCAAGTTTGGCAAACAGGTGTTTCTAGTTTGGCAGTAGTGCGTGCTATTACGTTGGCAGAATCACCTCAATCCGTCATCGAGTTCTTCGCACAACTGATGAAGGAAAGACAGCTAACGTTTACTGATCAGAATAGTGAGTTGGCGCATAGCAAGAGAGGCAAGCATGCTCACGGATAAGCAGTTTCTTCGCTATCAACGTCAAGTCGCTCTGCCTGAAATTGCCGAAATTGGGCAAGAGCGTTTGAGCAAATCGCATGTTCTGATCATCGGTTGTGGTGGATTGGGGAGCGCAGCGAGTTTGTACTTGGCGTCAGCGGGTGTTGGCAAATTGGTTGTTGTTGATGACGATGAGGTTGATAGCAGTAACCTACAGCGCCAGATCATTTATCGTGAACAAGACCTCCAAGTTGCGAAAACAAAAGCGACTGTAAAGCAACTTACTGAACTTAATTCTATGGTTCAAATTCGTGCTCTCAATAAGCGATTAGACAAAGCACAGCTTCAGCTTGAGGTGATGCTAGCGGATGTGGTGCTCGACTGCACCGATAACATGCCAACGCGCCAGCTAATTAACCAAGTTTGTTTCGAGCAAAATACGCCGCTCATCTCCGCGGCAGCAATTGGTTGGCAAGGGCAATTCGCTGTCTTTGATTACCAAACACCAAATGAACAAGAAGCGCAGAGTAAAGCCTGTTACCGCTGTTTGTATCCGTTTGACGAATTATCACAAAGTCAAAAATGCAGTGAGAGCGGTGTCGTCGGTCCGGTGGTGGGCACACTTGGCAACTACCAAGCGATAGCGGCAATTCAAAAACTGGCGACGGGAAAGTTTCATGTCGAGACTGCCAAGTTGCATCTGTTTGATGGGTTGAAACTGCAATGGCAAACCATGGCGATAAGCAAAGACAAACAGTGCCAAGTGTGTACTCAGATTTAGCTTACGAGTAATGGGCAGAATTAAGAGAGTTGGAAGCAATGACGTTATCAGAGCAACAAACAACACAAATGACCGCTGCTGACTTAGATGTGATCACTATTGTCATCAATGACCAGTCACATCAAGTTGCCAGTGAGTCGAATCTACAGCAAATCATTAGTCAATTTGCGCTGCCTGAAATGGGCTGTGTTTTTGCAATTAATAACAATGTTGTGCCCCGCAGTGAGTGGGCTAGCACAGTTCTTTCGCAGGGAGATAGCATCTCTTTGTTTCAAGCGATCGCAGGGGGTTAAAGTCGATGCTTAAAATTGGTGATAAACAATTCGAATCAAGACTGTTCACGGGAACAGGGAAGTTTGCCAACAGCCGATTAATGGCTGAAGCGATTCAAGTGTCGGGATCTCAACTTGCGACCATGGCGTTGAAGCGTGTGGATGTGAACGACCAACAAGACGATATTTTACTGCCGCTAGTACAAGCGGGTGTGAACTTATTGCCGAACACCTCAGGTGCAAAGAATGCTAAAGATGCTGTGTTTGCAGCACAATTGGCGAGAGAAGCGCTAGGTACAAACTGGCTAAAACTTGAAATTCATCCAGACCCGAAGTACTTGATGCCCGATCCCATTGAGACACTAGCAGCCGCTGAGCAACTGGTTCGTGAGGGTTTCATTGTCCTTCCTTATTGTCATGCTGACCCGGTTCTGTGTAAACGATTGGAGGAAGTGGGCTGCGCTGCGGTCATGCCATTAGGTGCGCCGATCGGTTCTAACAAAGGGATAGTTTCTCACGATTTCCTAGAAATCATTATCGACCAAGCTAATGTTCCTGTTGTTGTCGATGCGGGTATTGGCGCACCTTCACATGCCGCGCGTGCGATGGAAATGGGCGCGGATGCCGTACTCGTCAATACCGCGATTGCAGCTTCGAGCGATCCCGTTGCGATGGCGAAGGCATTTAAGTTGGCGGTAGAGTCGGGGCGTATGGCTTATGAAGCCGGACTTGCAGGTAAGGTTTCTCATGCGGTTGCGTCGAGTCCACTGACGTCATTCCTAGATGAGCTTTAGCCCTAGATTGGTTTAGCTATTAAGCGAGGAAAACATGAGCTTCGTTGAACAATTTAAGCAGCTTAATTGGGATGACATTTCGATGTCGATCTATGCGAAAACGGCACAAGATGTTGAGCGAGCATTGAATAAACCCAAGCGTGATTTGGAAGACTTTAAAGCGCTAATTTCACCAGCGGCTGAAGCGTACTTAGAGCAAATGGCGCAGCTGTCATACTCAGCAACTCGCAAGCGTTTTGGTAATACCATGTCGCTTTACATTCCACTGTACCTTTCTAACTTGTGCGCCAATGCTTGTACTTATTGTGGCTTCTCTATGGAGAACAGAATCAAGCGTCGTACTTTGAATAGGGACGAAGTGGCTGCAGAAGTTGAAGCCATTAAACGCATGAAGTTTGATAGCGTATTGCTGGTGACTGGCGAACACGAAACCAAAGTAGGCATGAAATACTTCCGCGAAATGGTGCCGATGATTAAGCAACGCTTTAACTATTTGGCGATGGAAGTGCAGTCGCTAGAGCAAGACGAATACGCTGAGCTCAAGACATTGGGTTTAGATGCGGTGATGGTCTATCAAGAAACATATCATCCTTCGACTTACGCCGAGCACCATCTGCGTGGCAATAAGATGGATTTCGAATACCGATTGGATACACCCGATCGTCTTGCAAAAGCAGGCATCGATAAGATCGGCATTGGCGCATTGATAGGGTTGGAAGAGTGGCGTACCGACTGTTTTTATGTGGCAGCGCACTTGGACTATCTTGAGCGCACGTATTGGCAGACTCGTTACTCAATTTCTTTCCCACGTTTACGTCCTTGTGAGGGCGCGCTCCAACCAAAATCAGTCATGACGGATAAACAGCTTGTGCAGTTGATTTGCGCTTATCGCTTGTTGAATCCAGAAGTGGAGTTGTCATTATCGACTCGTGAATCACCGAAGTTCAGAGACAATGCATTACCGTTAGGTATCACCAGTATGTCTGCTGCATCGAAAACTCAGCCGGGTGGTTATGCGATGGATGATGTTGAACTCGAGCAGTTTGAGATCAGTGACGAACGAAGCGCGGGTTCTGTGGAAAATATGATTCGAGCCAAAGGCTTTGACCCAGTATGGCGAGATTGGCACTCGGCGTATTCTGGTTAAGTAGCAAAGAAAGCCACTGGTCATCGTTATGTTTCACGTGAAACATAGGCAAAAAAAGAGGGTTGATGCAAAACATCAACCCTCTACTTTTTTCTAGCTTCTAGCTTCTAGCTTCTAGCTTCTAGCTTCTAGCTGTGTGCTACTGGTAGCGTTACTTGACGAAGCCACTCTTTCACATCACCTTCAACAAGTGGGCTGATCTCATCCCATACCTTCTGATGGTAATCATTCAGCCAAGCAAGTTCTGGACGAGTTAGCATATCAACGTTGATATTTCGCTTGTCGATTGGACAGCGCGTTAGCGACTCAAATGACAGAACAGGGAAGTCACCGTTAGTTGGAGTTTCAACAACAAGCTCTAGGTTTTCAATACGGATACCAAACGCATCTGCACGGTAGTAGCCTGGCTCGTTGGACAGCACCATACCTTCTGTTAGAGGCACGTCGATTTGCTTCTTAGAAATGCTCGCCGGACCTTCATGAACACTTAGGAAGTGACCAACACCGTGACCAGTACCATGATCGTAATCGTAGCCTTCCGCCCATAGGTGCTGACGAGCCAGCGTATCGATTTGGTAACCACGTGTGCCTTTCGGGAAACGTGCACGAGCAACACCGATGTGACCTTTTAGCGCGAGAGTGAATTGTTTAATCATCTCTTGTGAAGGCTGACCGATCGCGATGGTACGCGTGATGTCTGTCGTGCCATCTAGGTACTGACCGCCTGAATCCACTAGGTAAAGTGTGTTCAGTTCTAGCTTGCCAGGTTCAGGTTGGTTTTCGTGGTTGTAGTGACACATCGCCGCGTTGCCACCTGCTGCCGAAATAGTATCGAAGCTAAGATCCATAAGCGTCGGGTCTTCGCTACGGAACGCTTCCAGTTTGTCAGCCAATGTTGCTTCATCATGCAAGTTACCCGCAACGACTTCTGCATCTAACCAAGATAGGAACTTGCTCATCGCCACGCCATCTCGGATATGACACGCTTTCATGCCTGCGATTTCAACTGCGTTCTTCGCCGCTTTTGGCATTAGGCATGGATCAGCTTTACTCACCACAGATGCGCCAGCATTTTGTAGAACCAACTTAAACCACGCGTTACTTGTCGCAGGGTCAACCAGTACATTCTTGCCAGTTAGAGTTTCTAGTCGTGCTTGCAATGCTTCTGGGTGATGAACTGTTACGCCAGAACCAACGTGAGCGTCAAACTCAGCAGGTAGGCGCGCTGGATCTAGGAAGTATTCCACGCTTGAATCTGAGTGCAGAATCGCGTGAGAAAGCAGAACTGGTAGGCGAGATACATCAAGGCCACGAACGTTAAGCAGCCAACAGATAGAATCAAGTGCTGTGATCACTGCGCTGTCTGCGCCGGCTTTTTTCACGAGCTCTGCGATTTCTTGGCGTTTACTTTCACTTGATTGTCCAACCGCTTCTGTTGCCATTAGGCGAACATCAGAAACCACAGGAGCAGGACGATCGTGCCACAGCTCATCAATTGGGTTACTGTCGAGAATCTTAAGCTCAAGTGCACCTGCAAGTTTTGCTTGTGCCATGTCTAACCAAGCAGAGTTGTGCATGCGAGGGTCGATTGCAACAGACGCGCCTTTTGTAAGATGGTCTTTAATCCAATCTAGTGCAGGCTCTTCAATTAGGTGACGGTATTCGAATAGATCAGCAGGAACCTGCTTAGTTACTTGTACCGTGTAGCGACCATCAACAAAGATAGCGGCTTTGTCTTTGGTGATTACCGCAGCACCAGCAGAACCGGTAAAACCAGTTAGCCAATGTAAACGCTCGTTGTGCGCTGGTACGTATTCGCCCAAGTACTCGTCTTCATGAGGGACAAGTAGGGCATCAATATTATGTTGTGCTAGCCATTCGCGAATTGCATTCACGCGGCTTTGGGTATCGTTGTGCATCTGTGTTATTCCTTCAAATTACCGCTCCTTCATGCTCAGGTGTGGGAGCTGTTTCCATCTGCTTCATGCAGTTTACGATTCCATTGAGGTTCGCAATCACTTCAATAGAGTCGGAGTACAACAGGCCATAGATGAGCCAAAAAGGACTATCGACTGTTAAGCTACTCATTTTACCGTAAGAGCGCAAATCGCGTCCGGGATTTTTATCTAAGATGATCGGTTTTTTGCGTGATCATGGTACGTAGCCAAGTTAAAGCCGGGTCATTTTCTCTGTCTCGGTGCCAGAACAAAGTGTAAGCCATTGGCGGGAATTCGAGTGGCAGCGGTAGTAATGCCATGTCGTGTTGTTTGGCAGCCAGCTTCACAAAGTGGCTTGGCGCGGTAAACACAAAATCAGTGTAAGAACACAAACTGGCGGCACTGTTAAAGTCCGGGACGGTGACTGCGATATCACGTTCACGACCAATGTCGGCTAGACGATAGTCGAGTAACCAACGGTCGTTGCCATCACAACGCACCTGAACATGGCGCAGGGCTAAATAAGCTTCTAAGTTCCAATTACCACGCAAAGCCGGGTGGTCTTTACGTACGATACACATTTGGTGGTCACGATAGATTTCCTGCTCACAAATGTCATCTGGCGGCAGCATAGTCAGCTTGGCATCGTTGATGTCGATATCTCGACCTGTCATGCCTAAATCGATTTCACCGCGTTGAATCATCTTGAACGTTTGTTCCGACCAAGAGTGGGTGCTGATGGTCACACCTGGCGCTTGTTGGAAAATCGCCGGTAAGAAGTGAGGCAGAATGAGCGGGTAGACACTCTCTACCGCTGCGATTTGAAAACGGTACTCACTGCTTTGTGGCGAGAACTCTTCGGGTTGAGTCAGTACCTCAAGTTGGTTTATCAACAGATCCAGTTTCGGTTTAAGGAACAATGCGCGCGGTGTTGGCGTCAATCCGTGTGAATTTCGAGTGAATAGGGGATCATCAAATTGGGTACGTAATTTCGCTAAGGACTTACTCACAGCAGACTGACTCAAGCACAGTCGGTGGGCGGCTCGGGTAACATTCAACTCTTCAATCAGCACTTTAAAACAGACCAGCAAATTGAGGTCGATGCGTGCCAGTTTCTCTACGTTCACAGTGATTTTCCCTATTGGAATAATGGTCATGAGTATACATCATTTCCATTCATATCATCAGATGATTAAGCTTTGCTCAAAAGTTCTTGTTCAATTTGGAGTGTTTTGTGTCTAGCCATATTACAAATAGCAAAAAACAGATGGCGCTGTTGACCATGTTAGTTCTGTTCAGTCCGCTTGCGATTGATATCTATCTACCTGCTTTGCCTCTTATCGCGTCCACTTTTCAGGTAGAAAATGCATTGGCACAAGACACCATCACTTGGTTCCTATTTGCTATGGGTGTTGGTCAGCTATTCGCTGGTCCCTTGGCAGATAAACTCGGACGTCGAACTGTTGCATTGGGAGGCATCACCATCTACGCATTGAGCGCTTTATTGGCGTGGAGTGCTCAAAATATTGAGTGGATGTTGGCGGCTCGCTTGCTACAAGGCTTAGGTGCATGTGCAACATCTGTAGCAGCCTTTGCAACAGTTCGCGATATCTTTGGTCCGGAAAAAAGCGGCAAAATGATCAGCTACCTCAACGGTGCGATCTGCTTTATCCCGGCACTGGCACCGATTCTTGGTAGTTGGTTAACCCAACAATTTGATTGGCGTGCAAACTTCAGCTTTATGGCCGGTTTCGCTGTGATTGCAGGAGCGATGATGTTCCTTGGAATGAAGGAAACCAACCCTGCAACTGAAAAGCAGGCGGTATTTAAACTGAGCCGCTACTGGGCAGTATTGAGCACACCATCATTCATCTTCCACGCTTCACTGTGTTTGATGGCGATGGCAGTTATTCTTGCTTACGTGACTTCAGCTCCTGGCGTTCTAATGACAGGCATGGGCTTGTCGATGAATGAATTCACCTTCTGGTTTGGTCTGAATGCAGCGTTCAACATTGCCGCTTGTATGCTTGCACCTAAGTTCATGGATCGTTGGGGTACACACAACTCGCTTGTGGTTGGTATCAGCTTACTGGCTATTTCTGGTGTGATCATGATGGTGATGAAAGAGCACAATACGGCACTGTCTTTCATGCTGCCAATCTTTATCTCATCGGTTGGCTTCGCTTGGATTCTTGGCGCGGCAGCTGGTAAAGCGTTAGAACCGTTTGGTGATAAAGCGGGTACTGCGGCTGCACTACTTGGTTTGTTCCAAATGAGTGGCTCTGGTTTGTTGGTGGGTACGCTACAGCGTTTATCACTGGATCCACAAACTCTGATTGCGATTCATATGTGGGTATTGCTTCCAGCTTTGGTGATTCTGTTTAGCAAAGCAGGTAAGAACTGGCATGCGAAATTGGCGAATGCGTAAAACTCGGTAATTTAGTATTTTCCAATGTACCTAACGCGTGTATATTTGTCGTTCAAACTTTTCTCGACACCATAACGGAACTCATAAAGTAATGTCGTTAACCACGTATGAAATGGCTCGTATCCTAGAGCAAATGGAAGAGTCACCAGAAAAGGTGATGTTTGGTAAGTTGCTTAACGAATTAGGTAACCAAAGCTCTGAGCGCATTCGTAGCGCGGCAAAACAAGTTCCAGTGCCGGTATTACGTGATCTTGTGTATCAATTTCAGCAAGTGATTGAATCACGTAAAGGCGAGCAAGTAGAGCAGATGGCAAAAGACCTCGCGAAACAAGGTATCTCAGCTGAAGAGCTACTGGCTTACTTGAACAAATAATAAAAAATCCCCGCATGATGCGGGGATTTTTTTTAGTGAGTGATTTTCTTCTTCAGTATGTGGTCGAGGGATAATGGTCCTGGTCCCCATACAATCACTACAAGAATCATCAATCCCCAAAGTTGGTGATCATAGAAACCTTTCTCCCACAACAGCGGGTAAGAGACCACGGCGATAATGTTGAACACAAACAGAATCGCAGCCATCGGACGGGTAATCAATCCTAGTGCCAAGAACACCGGTAGAACCAATTCTGCAGCCGTACCTAAGTAAGCCGCCAATTCCCATGGCAGTATTGGCACTTGGTATTCCAGCTCAAATAAATACAGTGTGCTATCCCAAGACGAGATTTTGATTAGCCCTGAATTGAAGAACACCCACGCTACCCACAAGCGACAAAAGAGAAGTAGTAAAGGGACAAAGCCAGCTTGTAGGGTACTGATTAAATCGTCGTACCGATTCACTAAGTTTTTAACCGTATCCGTCATAGAGTGCTCCTTAGATTGATTTCAATGTAAAGCCGTCAACGAGATCGAGTGCCATGATGCTATTGAGATGAGCGAGTAAAACTTCAGGTATTTCGCTCAAACTCAGTTTCTGCTCTAAACATTGCAGCAGTTGGAACACATCGGCATCGAGTGCGTGACACAAGGCTTCTCCATTGGCTTGAATCGAGATGACACCTTGCTGTAATTGGTTGATATTAAGTTGTTCGAATTGGCCAGTTTGAATCGCGCTGAACAAATCAAATACTGCGTAGCTGGAGTCAAAGCTTCGGCAGCCTTGTTTAAGGTGCAAAACCAAAGCGGGTTGCTCCTCCTCACTCACTTCGCCAAGTAACGCAAGCGGTTTTAATTCTGCCGCATTGGGTTGTTCATACTGTGCTTGACGAGCGAGGTCGATATGCCACTCGAAGCGCGCGACTTCAGGGCTGTAAGGTGCTTGTGCGATCACCTGACTGAATTGCATGATGGTGTCTTGAAAGCCTTCGCCATAATGCACCACATTTCCTTCTTCTAATGGATAAGTGAGAACATGTTGGCGAGCCATCTGTTCAAAGCATTCTTCACCTAGCAGCGCTTCAATCATCGGATAGGTCGCGGATAACACTTCGCTTAAACTGACGATAAAGTTATTGCGGTAAATCTGCATGCGTTCATCAGCGGTAAACTCATCACTGGCAATATCGCAATCTTCACCGAGTGCTTGATAGTGTAGGGCTTTAGCAAACTGGCTTTGTAAGGTGGCTAGATTCATGATGCCTTCCTTGGTTCGCTTTGTTCACTTGGGAGTGTGCCCTGTAATAACAGTTGCGATGCTTTCTGCGCTTCTCCGAGCAAGACTTCTGGCGCAGGGATATCCAAGTCCCATTCAATCAGCGCATGGCGTGGACCGTGTTTTTTGGTCCACTGCGCGAACAGCTGCCAAACTTCATCACTAACTGGGCGGCTATGGGTATCAATCCAAATCTCACCTTTGTCGAGTTGCTTGATGGTAAAACCTGCCAAGTGAATTTCATCCACTTTGTCGGCTGGAATTGCATCTAGGTATGTGTCGCAATCAAAACCGTGGTTGAACGCCGAGACATAAACATTGTTTAAATCGAGCAATAAACGACAGTCAGTGCGCCTTTGCACTTCGGTAAGAAACTCCCATTCGCTGATGGTCGAATGTTGAAACTTCACATAACTAGATGGGTTCTCTATCAAGATCTCGCGCTGCAAATAATCCTGCACTTCATTCACGTTACGAGTGAACACTTTGAGCGCTTCTTCCGTATACGGAAGTGGAAGCAGGTCATTAAAGTAGTGACCGCCGTTTTCACTCCAACTCAAATGGTCAGAAACAAGAATCGGGTCGATTGAGTGAATCAGCGCTTTAAGTTGAGCAAGGTGCTTTTGATTCACACGTTCCACCGAACCTAGTGACAGACCAATGCCGTGGCAGCTAATTTGATACTGCTCGCGTAACGCTTGTAATTGATTGCGCTCTGCAGCGTTGGGTTGAAAATAGTTTTCACTGTGGATTTCTAACCAAGATAACTCGGGTTTGTTTTGGCTAAAGTAATCGAGGTGAGGGGTTCTTAATCCAACTCCAACAAGGTCGTGGAAGGTGTGGTGTTTCACGTGAAACTCCTTTTTAAAGCGGGCGGGAGGAGAAGGATGCGCTGGTTGAGCGTCAACGCATCCTTGCAGTAGCTAGCGATAAAAAATTATGAAGAAGAAGTGCTACCGCCAACGAGTTTGTCACATAGACCTTTTGGTACGACTACGAATGCGTCTTTTTGGTTATCTTCTTTAGAAGTACCAGCACATGAGCTGCTTTTCGTTGCACAGTCGTTTTTACCTGCTTTAGAA
The DNA here is from genome assembly GCF_000817815.1 of Vibrio owensii CAIM 1854 = LMG 25443. Taxonomy (GTDB): domain Bacteria; phylum Pseudomonadota; class Gammaproteobacteria; order Enterobacterales; family Vibrionaceae; genus Vibrio; species Vibrio owensii. Next base: position 19,003 of record NZ_JPRD01000058.1, on the reverse strand, counting down.
ACGCCGTAGCACTTCTCTTTATCAGCAGCGACAGCTGGAGCTGCAGTTAGCATTGTGCCACCAAGAGCTAGAAGACCAGTAACAGCAGCAGTAACAGCTAGATTCGACTTTTTCATAATAAATTCCTCTGAATGATTTCCTTTACTTTAAGTTGGCAAGATGAATCGCCTGTTTTGGCGTTTTTGTTATCAACTTGCTTAACTTAAAAGATAGGAAACTGGCTAAAAAACTTTCAGAAAAATTTTCGAAACAAATGGTTTTAAAGAATGTAATTTATATAACTTATTGATGTGTAGAGTAAAAAAACGACGAATTTTTTATGAATTTTTGTCTAATCTGAAGAGGTTGTTTAGGTTATAATCTATTTTTATGGATAAATAACCAGTAGCTCTCATCATGATGGATCCATCTCTATTACTCGACGGTTTGAACGACAAACAACGTGAAGCCGTTGCAGCGCCTCTAGAAAACTTGCTCGTCCTTGCTGGTGCAGGGAGTGGTAAGACACGCGTTCTTGTTCACCGTATCGCTTGGTTGATGTCGGTCGAGCAATCATCTCCGTTCTCAATCATGTCGGTAACCTTTACCAATAAGGCGGCGGCAGAGATGCGTGGACGTATCGAAGAGCTAATGATGGGCAGTGCAGGCGGTATGTGGAATGGTACTTTCCACGGCATTTGTCACCGTATTCTGCGCGCGCACTATCTTGATGCCAAGCTACCGGAAGATTTCCAAATCATCGACAGTGACGACCAACAGCGTCTACTAAAGCGTTTGATCAAAGCGCAAAACCTCGATGAGAAGCAGTGGCCAGCACGCCAAGTGGCATGGTGGATTAACGGCAAGAAAGACGAAGGTCTGCGCCCGTCGCACATTGATGCGTACCATGATCCAGTGACCAAGACATATCTGCAGCTGTACACCGCTTACCAAGAAGCGTGTGATCGTGCTGGTTTAGTCGATTTTGCGGAAATCTTGCTGCGCGCACATGAGCTACTGCGTGATAACAAGTTCGTTCGTGAACACTACCAAGCACGCTTTAAGCATATCTTGGTGGACGAGTTCCAAGATACCAACAACATCCAATACGCTTGGCTACGTATGATGGCGGGTCCTGAGTGTCACGTGATGATCGTAGGTGATGACGATCAGTCGATTTACGGCTGGCGTGGTGCAAAAGTCGAGAACATTGAGAAGTTTACGCTGGAATTCCCAAGCGTGAATACCATTCGTCTTGAGCAAAACTACCGTTCAACCAAGACCATTCTAGAAGCGTCCAATGCTCTGATCGCGAATAACACCGAGCGTATGGGGAAAGAGCTTTGGACAGATGGCGTTGTCGGTGAGCCTATCTCGGTTTACAGCGCTTACAACGAACTAGACGAAGCCCGTTTTGCGGTAAACAAAATCAAAGAGTGGCAAGACAAGGGCGGAGCTCTGAATGATGCTGCAATGCTTTATCGTAACAACGCCCAGTCGCGTGTACTTGAAGAAGCATTAATCCAAGCTGGTCTGCCTTACCGTATCTACGGCGGCATGCGATTCTTCGAACGTCAGGAAATCAAAGATGCCTTGAGCTACATGCGTCTGATTGCCAACCGTAATGATGATGCGGCATTTGAACGTGTGGTGAATACGCCAACGCGTGGTTTGGGTGATAAGACGCTTGAAACCATCCGTTTTGCGGCTCGTGACCGTGGTTGCACCATGTGGGAAGCGAGTGTGGCGATGTTGGATGAGAAGGTGCTTGCTGGTCGTGCTGCTGGCGCTCTAAGCCGTTTTATCGAGCTTGTCACGGCACTAGAAGACGACACCATTGAGATGCCGCTGCATCACCAAACTGACCATGTGATCAAATACTCGGGCTTGTTCGCTATGTACGAGCAAGAGAAAGGTGAAAAGTCTAAGGCGCGTATTGAGAACTTGGAGGAATTGGTGACCGCAACTCGCCAATTCGAGAAACCAGAAGAAGCCGAAGACATGTCACTGCTGACGGCATTCCTTACCCATGCAGCATTAGAAGCGGGTGAAGGACAAGCGGATGAGTTTGAAGATGCGGTTCAGCTCATGACATTGCACAGTGCGAAAGGTCTAGAGTTCCCGTTAGTGTTTATGGTCGGTGTGGAAGAAGGCATGTTCCCAAGCCAAATGTCGGCAGAAGAAGCAGGGCGTTTGGAAGAAGAGCGTCGTCTGTGTTACGTAGGGATGACCCGTGCGATGCAGAAACTGTACATCACTTATGCTGAAATGCGCCGTTTGTACGGTCAGGATAAGTACCATAAACCGTCTCGCTTTATCCGTGAACTGCCAGAAACTTGCCTAGATGAAGTACGCATGAAGGCGCAAGTTAGCCGTCCTGCAAGCAGTGGTCGATTTAGCCAAACGGCGGTGAAAGAGAGCTTCAATGAAACTGGCTTTACGCTAGGTTCTCGTGTGATGCATCCTAAGTTTGGTGAAGGCACCATCATCAACTTCGAAGGCAGTGGTCCACAAAGCCGCGTACAGATTGCCTTTAACGGTGAGGGCATCAAATGGTTGGTGACTGCTTACGCTCGACTAGAGAAACTGTAAGGCTTCCCCAAAACTAATCAACTTAAGAGCTGCTTCGGCGGCTCTTTTTATTTGTGCTGTTTGTATGTCACTAATGCAGTAAAAAATGGAATGATAAATGGAGTGCGATAGCGTGATTTAACGATGCTGTTTGAAGGGAAAGTCAGGTGTTGTTGGTGAATGTCTGTTTTCAGCAGAGCTGCTGAGAAAATTTTAGGCAAAGAAAAACCCCGAGGGCTTGCGCCCATCGGGGTTATAGTCTTACTCGCAGCAATCCGGCTACTAAGAGTGCTCCATGCATCTAATCCATGATAGTCTGCTGAATCCGTCAGCTTAATCCTTACGTCGCCTTCCTAGCGGTGTCCTTAATGACCTTATCCTGGTCTGCTAACCATCCTCGTTAGCTCTCATCACTTGTTCCCTGAGCGGTGTCCCTGACATCATCCTGATGTTCAAATCCTTGCCTCGTCCAGAGGTGTCCATCTCCCGTCCTTAGTAGCAACCATCCTAGTCACTATTGATTCCGTTCAATGTCCAATTTTGCAATCCATGCCCGACTATTCATCCTGAATAACCGTTTCTTCTTCCTGAAGTTCACCAAGTCCGTGGTGTTTCCTGTTCCGTGTCAGCATCCTTCCGACAGGTTTAATATTACGTGTTTAACGATTTCCAACAACGGGCTAATCTCACATTTTTTCACTCTCTTTGCGTTCAAAAAAGATACATAAATATTAAATTCAATGACTTATGTTCTTTGTTGTACGGTTTTACCATTAAAAAAGAGAGGTTTGCTCAACCCTTTGTGAGAGATCTCGCACAAGGGGTCGAGCGAAAGACTCTTACTGCCCGATAGCGGCACCTTCACGCCTTGGATCGGCTGCGCCCTCAAGACCGTCTTTTGTTATACGTATCGCATGCAGTCCAGAGTTCAAATCACGAACATCAGTTTTAAAACCCATCTTTTCCAACTCAGGCTGCAAGCCTTCTGCAGCAGTACCTTGCTCAATATCTAAAGTACCAAAACGGTTCAGTAATCGTGGTTGATTAATCGCGCTTTGGATGTCCATATCCCATTGCGTGTGGGCGATAATGGCTTGTGCGACGTAACCAATGATGCGGCTGCCACCCGGTGAACCAATTGCCATGTAAGGTTTGTCATCCTTCATCATAATGGTTGGTGCCATGGATGAGCGTGGGCGTTTACCCGGTTCTAAGCGGTTCGCGATTGGCACACCATTTTGATGCGTGCGGAAGGAGAAGTCGGTCAGTTCGTTGTTGAGCAAGAAGCCGCGCACCATCAAGCGTGAGCCAAATGCGTTTTCAATGGTTGTTGTCATTGAAACCACATTGCCTTGCTTATCGACGATATTGAAATGGCTGGTGGAAGGCAGCTCGATTGATTGGTCCATGCTTAAGTTCATCGCGTGTGACCATGGTGGATTGCCGGCTTCAACCTTACTCAAGGCTTTACCGACTTGAATAAGCTCAGCACGTTGTTTGAGATAATCTTTATCAAGCAAGCCTTCGGTTGGCATTGGCACATAATCTTGGTCAGCCATGTACTTACCGCGATCCGCAAACGCAAGGCGAGATGCGTCGGCGATCACTTGCCATGATTTCGCGCTTTCGGCTCCCCAACCTTTAAGATCGTATTGCTCGGTGATCGCGAGAATCTGTCCAACCGTCAATGCGCCAGAGCTTGGTGGTCCCATACCGCAGATGTCATAGCTTTGGTAAGCCGCACAAACCGGTTCACGTTGCTTGATTTGGAACGCATCAAAGTCAGGTTGTGCCAATACGCCAGGATTGCCCGGTGCATTCTGTACGGTCTTGATGATGTCTGTGGCGATATCGCCTTGATAGAAAGCTTTTGCCCCTCGCTCTGCAATTGCCGTCAGAGTTTGTGCGTATTCAGGGTTTTTCAACAACGTGCCTTCGGTTTTTGGTGAGCCATCTGGATTGAAGAAGTAAGCCTTAGTCGCAGGGAAGCGTGATAGGCGCTTGGCATCTTTCTCAATCAGACTCGCGAGACGAGGACTGACTTCGAAACCTTGCTCAGCCAAGGTAATTACAGGTTGGATGATTTTATTCCATTCTAACTTGCCGTATTTCTGGTGCGTGTCCCACAGTAGTTTCACTGTGCCAGGAGTGGCGACGGAACGCCCACCGACAACCGCATCGTAAAACTGCAGAGGTTGTCCTTTTTCATCTAGGAAGAGTTTCGGCGTCGCGGCGAGCGGTGCGGTTTCGCGTCCATCATACGTAGTCAGTTTTTGTTTCTCACTGTCCCAATACACTAAGAAGGCGCCACCACCAATGCCTGAAGATTGCGGTTCTACCAAGCCCAGCATCAGTTGTACGGCAACCATGGCATCAATAGCATTACCGCCTTGAGCAAGAACATCCGCCCCGGCTTGGGTGGCAAGTGGGTTGGCTGCGGTGACCATATAATCTTTGGCTTTGACCAACTGCTTTTGCTCGAAGCCAGTACTGTGCTCCGGCGCAACCGCATCTGCTGCTTGGTTAGCAAAGGCTGAGGTAGATAAGACGAGTGGGGAAGTAAGAAAAAGACCCGTGGTCACGAGTCGGTTGAACGTCCAATGCATGATGACTCTCCATGTTGCCAGTTTTGTGCTTTCAGCTTGGCAGTCATGAAGAGTCACGTCGAGTCAGCAATCTTAGAAATGTCGATTGTGCTACGCTTTTAAATCAGTACTTTATCCGATAAAAGTGCTGATGGTTTGGTACAAAATACTGCCGCCCACGAGAGTAAATACCACGCCACACAGACCGTCGATGTAGATGCCTGCTTGTTGCAATTTACTTTGTAAGCGCTGTGTTGACAGCATCCACGCAAGGCTAGAGAACCAGAATAGCGACAAGCCAAACAGGATGATCAAAGCAATACCTTTGCCAGTGATCGACATACCAGCAGGGACTAAGCTCGACATCAAACTGATAAAGAACACCAAGGCTTTCGGGTTAAGAATGTTGGTCGCAAATCCTTTAGCAAACGCCTGACGCTTATTGCTGATCACTAGGTTGTTTTGCTTCTTAGGTTGATCCGCTTGTGGGTTTTTGATCATCGAGATCACGGCGCGCAATGCACCAATACCTAAATAGAGCAGATAACTACCACCGAGCAGTTGCACCACCGAATACAATACAGGGTGCTGGTGGACGATATAACTTACGCCTGTCAGGCTGAACAAAGAGTGCAGCAAAATACCGACAGACAATCCCAACGCAATGTACAAGCCAGTTTGACGACCATGACGCGTCGCGTTTTGTACGACCAGCGCAAAGTCGGGACCTGGACTCATTAGGGCAATAAAGTGAATGCTGGCAAGCGTCAGCAATATGGTGGACTCATTCATAACACATCTCAAATATAACCAATGCGGCTATTGTCGTGGCAAGTCACCTGTGGCGCTTGTAAAAAACTGACAGCTTTCTCGGTAAATGAAATTAACGAGTCACTTGAGAAGGGGAAACACCGTAGGTCTGCTTAAACGCTTTGCTGAAATGCGCTTGATCGTAGAAACCGATCTGATGGGCGACGTCGGTACCACATTGACCTGATTGCAGTAACTTCATGCCTTGTTCAAGGCGCAGGCGTGCGAACCATGCATAAGGCGTCATGCCAGTTTGCGCTTTAAAGTGGCGCTGGAACTGAGTGGGGCTCAGTTGGCACAGCTCTGAAAGTGAATCCAAACGCACTGCTTGGTCAAGGTTTGCCATTAGATAATCTTTTAACGTTCCAAGTGATTGATTTCCTAACGGCACCACTTTTTGTCGCTCAAGCGATCCGTAGCGATCAAAAAGCTGGTTAAACCCTTCAAAAGGAAGGCAATCTTTGGTGAGTTGACTGAGGTTTTCACGACGAAGTAGCCCGTGTAAGTTACTAAGTTGTGAAAATATCTGTGGATCCGAGATGATCAGCTCGTTGAAGTGTATTATTTGACCGTTTTGCTTAAGATCAGCCAGATCGCTCAATAGGTGAGGTTCGATCGCAAATACATTCACTTCATAGCCACTTTCGAGCTTAGATTGCCCGTCGTGCAGCTCATCTGGCGGCATTATCACAATTTGCCCGTGACCAACTTGATGGCTGTTACCTTGGTATTGGAACTTCTGCGCACCATGCGTGATCAGACCGAGATGAAAATCCAGGTGGTAATGCCTTTGAAAAGCAAATTTCTGGTATTTCGCCTCTATCAGACTCAAGTTGTCATGGTCGGTTGCGTAGTACTGAATATGTTCCATTAAATAAAAAAAGCTTGGTCACATTATGACCAAGCTTATCCATCAATTTCTTAAATGTCTTGTAAAAAACGATCAGGCAGTACGAGCCGCTTTGCGTGACTTGCGGTTATTACGCAGGCCATCAAAGCTAAACACCACCAAAGCACCCCAAATAAAGGCGAAGGTGATGGCTTTATCGCTAGTGAACGGTTCGCCGTAGATCAGCACCGCAAGCAAGAACATCAAACTCGGACCAATGTATTGGAAGAAGCCCAACGTCGATAGCTTTAGACGGGTTGCTGCGCCAGTAAAACACAGTAGCGGCAGGGTCGTGATCACGCCTGCAGCAATCAACAAGGTATTCAGCTGCATTGGGTTATCTAGCATGTTGGACGTCGGTGAACTCGCAATAAACAGCAAGTAAATTGTTGCAGCAGGTAACATCACCAAGGTTTCAATGAATAGTCCGGTTTGTGCTTCCACACTGACTTTCTTACGCAGCAAGCCATAAAAGCCGAAACTCATTGCCAGCGCTATAGCGACCACAGGCACCGAGCCAAAGACGATCAGCTGAACTAATACGCCACAAGCAGCAAGGACAACCGCGAACCACTGAAGCTTACGTAGACGCTCGCCAAGGAAGACCATCCCAAGTAAGACGTTGATCAGTGGGTTAATGTAATAACCTAAGCTGGCATCGAGCATGTGATTCGAGTTCACCGCCCAAATGAAGATCAACCAGTTTGCACCGACCAAAATGGCAGTAGAAACCAGAAACATCATCTTGGTTTTGTTTTTAATGATGTCGCGAACCGAGCGCCAATGGCGACCAAAATGGAGGAGTGCGGCTAGCAAAAAGAAAGACCAAATCACTCGGTGGCTTAAGATCTCTAGTGGCGAGACTTCAGCAATCGATTTGAAGTAAATGGGTGCGATGCCCCACATGGTGTACGCGCCAATAGCAAGCAAGACGCCTTGCCGTGAGCGTTGTTGTTCTTCTGGTGTCATGGGATGTCACCTAATTGAGTTTTTATAGAGCAGAAAATCAGTATACGAGTCGTGAGCTGAATCACCTAACAATTTGCGGTTTTATTCACCATGAAACCCCATTACAATGTGCCCTCACTTTGCGTGCTAGTGGCATGCATAAGCACCTCTTTTTAAGACCCAATCTGAGATTTTTCATGACCTCTACCTTGTTAGCCGAACAATCAGACTCGCCTGTAACGCCTCAACGTGTGTTGGAGGATGTGTTTGGTTACCAAGAGTTCCGTGATGGTCAGCAGTTGGTGATTGACGCCGCGGTAGAAGGTCGCGACAGCTTAGTTATCCTGCCTACTGGTGGCGGTAAGTCGCTGTGTTATCAAATTCCTGCTTTGGTTCGCTCTGGCATTACTTTGGTGATCTCTCCGCTTATCTCGCTGATGAAGGACCAAGTGGACCAGCTTAAAGCCAACGGTGTAGCGGCTGAGTGCATTAACTCGACCATGCCTCGTGAAGAGCTGCTCAGCGTGTATAACCGCATGCACACTGGGCATCTTAAGTTGGTGTACGTCTCGCCAGAACGCGTATTGATGCGTGACTTCATTGAGCGCTTGGAAAATCTGCCGCTATCGATGATTGCCGTTGATGAAGCGCACTGTATTTCCCAATGGGGACACGACTTCCGTCCCGAATACGCCGCGCTTGGTCAACTCAAGCAGCAGTTTTCCCATGTGCCATTTATGGCACTGACAGCGACGGCGGATGACGCAACGCGTCGAGATATTCTTGAGCGTCTGCAACTGAATAATCCAGAGGTTTATCTAGGCAGCTTCGACCGTCCTAACATTCGCTACAACTTAGTTGAGAAGCACAAGCCGGTTTCGCAAATCGTTCGTTATCTTGAAACCCAAAAGGGTAATTGCGGCATCATCTATTGTGGTAGCCGTAAGAAAGTTGAGATGGTGACCGAGAAGCTGTGCAACAACCACATTCGTGCTGCTGGTTATCACGCAGGTATGGACGCCGATGAGCGCGCTTACGTTCAAGAAGCTTTCCAACGGGATGACATCCAAATCGTAGTGGCGACTGTGGCATTCGGTATGGGCATCAACAAACCAAACGTGCGGTTTGTGGTTCACTTTGATATCCCGCGTAACATTGAATCCTACTATCAGGAAACCGGTCGTGTAGGGCGTGATGGTTTACCTGCGGAAGCCATGATGTTGTATGACCCAGCGGACATCAGTTGGCTGCGTCGTATGTTAGATGAGAAAGACGATGGTCCGCAGAAGCAGGTGGAAACCCATAAACTGAATGCGATGAGTGCCTTTGCTGAGGCGCAAACTTGTCGTCGTCAGGTGCTATTGAATTACTTTGGTGAGTATCGAGAGAAGCCATGTGGCAACTGCGATATTTGCTTAGATCCACCGAAACACTTTGATGCCACGGAAGAAGCGCGTAAGGCGTTGTCTTGTGTGTACCGTGTTAATCAGAGCTTTGGTATGGGCTACGTAGTGGAAGTACTACGTGGCATGCAAAATATTCGTGTACGTGAAAACGGGCACGATAAGATTTCTACCTACGCGATAGGGCGCGATCACAGCCATGATTACTGGGTGAGTATCTTCCGTCAGTTAATCCACAAAGGGCTGCTGTTCCAAAATATTACGCGCAACTCAACGCTGCAACTTACCGAAGAAGCGCGTCCGCTGCTACGTGGCGATGTGACTCTAGAGTTAGCGGTTCCGCGTTTAGACACCGCAGCACGTGCGGCGAAGTCAGATAAACTGACCAGCAAGAACTACGACAAAAAGCTGTTTGCTAAGTTACGCAAGCTGCGTAAGTCGATTGCTGATGAAGATGGTTTGCCACCATACGTGGTCTTCAGTGACGCGACTTTGATTGATATGGCTGAAATTCTGCCAACGTCTTACGGCGAAATGCTGGCAGTCAGCGGTGTTGGTCAGCGCAAACTAGAGAAGTACGCCGATCCATTCCTTGATTTGATTCAAGAACACATTACTCACCACGGATAAGGAACCAAGATGCAAAAGGAATTTGGCTTAGCGGACTACATGGCACAAGAAGGGCGCTTAATCATTACTGCGCCGAGCTTTGACCTTGATAGCTTTCCTGCCTTAGGTGAGCGTTTAGTAGGGCTTCTTTCTGCTACTGTGGTGGAAAAGCAATGGGATGCGGACATTCACTCTTGGCTGATTGACTTTGAAGGTTGCCGACTGTTTATGAAAGCAGAGCATTACAGCGAAGCGATTTGGTTTGAAGCGTTAGCGATTGAAGAGAGCAGGGAAGAGTTGGATTATCTTGCAGGATTGTTCCAGCGCGGCTTCTAAAAATAGAATTTTTCTCGAAAGGGTGTTTCACATGAAACACCCTTTTTTATGCTCAAACGTTTGCGTAAAACAGACGACTTGCGGCGAAAAGTGGTTAATGTATAATCGCCCACCGCTTCGCTCAGAATGAGCCAAGCCAGTTTATTTTTCATTTTACATTGTTGGTAAGAGCCACTCTATTCAGTGACTCGATTTGGGTTCCCTCACCCCCAAACCAAACTAAAAAGGTATTGCATGAGTAACTTTACCCCTGCGCAGCAGCGCAACGCCCTTATCTATCTGGTTCTATTCCACCTAGTCATTATTGCATCTAGCAATTACCTAGTTCAGCTACCGTTTACTATTTTCGGTTTCCATACCACTTGGGGTGCATTCACTTTCCCATTTATTTTCTTAGCGACTGACTTAACTGTGCGTATTTTCGGAGCTCAGTTGGCGCGTAAGATCATCTTCTTAGTGATGTTGCCTGCGTTGGCAGTGTCTTACTTCTTATCGGTGGTGTTCTTCGAAGGTCAATTCCAAGGTTTTGGTCACCTAGGGGAATTTAACTTATTCGTTGCTCGTATCGCGATTGCTAGTTTCATGGCGTACTTACTTGGTCAGATCATGGATGTGCACGTGTTCAACCGCTTACGTCAAATGAAGCAATGGTGGGTGGCACCAACGTGTTCAACGCTTTTCGGTAATGCACTTGATACCATCGCTTTCTTCGCCATTGCGTTCTACCAAAGTCCAGATCCATTCATGGCGGAGCATTGGACGGAAATCGCGCTGGTGGATTACGGCTTCAAACTGATTATCAGTCTTGGTTTGTTCGTTCCTATGTACGGCGTATTACTGAATTACCTAATTAAGAAGCTGACTGCGGTGAACCCTGACTTTAAGGTGACGACAAGCGTTCAGTCTTAATATCAGTGGGAACCCCGAAAGCCGCTTGCTCAAATCAAGCGGCTTTTTTGTGTCTGTTTACTTGGGTTTAGAGCGTTTTGTACAGCGTGGGAGTAATTAGATCATGGGTGTCCAAAAGCTCCCTAAGCTGTACGAGGGTAAAAATGAGCAATAAAAAAGGTCCCGAGTGAGACCTTTTAATCGAAGACACGGAACGTAAAGAAAGCTCGCTGGTGAAACGGCTAACAGAGCATCTTCTCAATCAAAATGGCTTTTTGTGCATCGAAGGCGCCAAGTTGCAGGCCGTTCTCCCAACTGATGCTTTGATTGAACATCGCCAATATCAAACCGACACTGCGTTGATTGGCGTCCTGCCAGCAATCAGATTCGCTGTACTCCCCATCATTTATCGCTTTGCCATTAACGAGAATGGGCTCGAAACGCCATTTTTCGCCGACACGGTAGTAGCCTTTGCTGGTTAAGGTTTGGTTGGATTGAATCGTTAGATTGTGCTTGATGCCCGGCTCACCTGTTAATTCAAATACAAATCTTAGCTGGTGGTCGCCACATTGCAGCTCAACGATCAGTTGGCCGTTTTCCTCAATCAGTGTTGACTGAGAGTAGTCTCCGAAGCAGTGCAGCAACCAAGAAATAGGGTGGCTAGCTGTTTCAAGAAACCACTCTTTGAGTGTGAAGGTGCCCGGTAGGTTAACTTGGGTGACTAGATTGACCACACAAGGTTGGGTTTGCGAGGTGAGCCATTTCTCTATCGTCTTGGCGGTATTTAGCTGAGCAAAGGCGTAATTAACCAATAGGTTGGCGTTCGGTTGCTGCCAGTGAGTGATGTCAGAATTCAATCCCACCAATGGCTTTTCACAAATCAGCTTGGTTGAATCTAACGTCTTTATGATCTCTGCATGAGTATGCGCAGGTGTCGCGATTGTCACGACATCAAGTTGTTTGAGTGCGCTGATGCTCGTTTCTACCTTTGGGATTGCGTCTTCACTGCACGCTTGTTGAAGAGGTTCTATTTGGTTGGCGCATAACGTCGTGACCGATACACCATTGTTTCGATAGTGGGGAATGTGCGTGCGTCCCCAGTTGATTCCTATGATGCCAGCTTGTTTGATTTGCTCTGGCTTGTTGAAGCGTTCACTCAATGGCGGCAAGGCAATTCGTTCATCTGTTAAACGTTGGTCATGGTGATAGTCATTGCTTGGCAGCACTTGCCATTGCTTGTTGTAATGCTGCTTGAGTGCACAAACGAGTTCGTAGAAATTCCACTTATCCTTTAAGTTGCTATCAAGGTGATATAAACCGGCTTCGTTCCGCTCCATAAGCTGCAAAAAGGCGAGTGCAGTATCGTCCATATGAGAAGTCGCGGGATACCAAGCCGTGCTAGCGGTAATAACGCCGTTCTCTGCATGTTGGCGGTCGAGATGCGCCAACATGTTATTGCCTTCTGCTTGGTGATGGAGTTGCCAACCGATTCGAGCAATCATCGCATCCGAATTTGCTTGCCAGATTGCATCTTCACAACGAACTTTGTATTTGCCGTATTCATCTTGGGTGTTTCTTTCTTCAAAGATGCCATAAGGCCCATTTTTTGTGGCATCAAATACCATTGCTGTACTGACAAAAAGATAAGGAATGTTGCGCTGTTTGCAGTGCTCACCAAGCCACGCTGCCCACGCTTCACTCCCCATCGCCATGTGGCACACCGCATCAATGTGGTGCTGTTGCCAAAATTGCTCACTTTGCTGTGGATCATCTGGTGGGATTTTGTGGTGATTCCATTCCAATACGTTCCAGCCGCGAAGTTGGAACTGATGAGCAACTTTAGGGGCGAGGGTGCCTGTTAAGCCAGTCATTAAAACGGTTTTCATGATGGTGCATCTTGGTTGGCTAAATCGTGTTTATCAATAAAGCATGGCTGTTTTTCGATGTAGAGCGGAGATGCTGAGATTTTTGCTGAGCAGCACGTTTTGTTGGGGTAAAAGTTCGATGCAAAAAGCCCAAGCGAGTGCTTGGGCTTAATACGTTATGACAGAAGTGGTCGATTATATTGCTACGACGCTTAGCGGCCAGCCGATGTCTGTCTGGCGGTTGGATTCAATTTCTAACTCAGCGGCTGTCAGTGGGTTTGCCTCTAGCCACTGCGCATCAATGTTGAGCGTCAGTTTGTCGCCTTCTGCTGTTAGAGTCACATTTGGCTCTAGATCAGGGTTACGACGATGGCTGAGTAGAACCGCAAGACGCAATAGACGCAGTACGCGTTTACCACTGGTTCCTGACAGGGCATGTTGCTCCGGCAGTGAGGTCAGCTGTTCACGGTAACGGCGAGCAATTTCACCGATAAAGAACTTCTGTGCGCGCGTGTAACCAGGCAAATCCAAGTGCTGAAGCAGATAAGCGCTGTGTGCACCACCTTTTTTGAAATCGATAGTCAGACCGATTTCATGCAGCTTCGCTGTTGTTTCTAGCAGCACTTTACCTTGAGGTTCAGTAACCCACGCTTCACCGCCAACTTGCTCAAGCAGTTTGCCCGCAAGTTTTGCGACTTGTTCACCGTAATGGCAATCAAGTTGGTAACGACTTTGTACGCTACAAATGGTGCGTGCACGGATGTCGTTTTGACGAAGCTCGTCAACCATCTCGTACACCAAGCCTTCACGTAGCGCGCCGCCAGCCAGTGTCATAGCATCGATTTCTAGTAGCTCAAAGATCGCAATTAAAATGGATAAGCCACTTGGGAATACCAAAGCACGTTCTAGGGTAAGGCCTTCAATATCGAGCTCTTCCAAGTGATCAGCAAGCATCGCCTGCTTTTGCAGACGCTTAAGTTTGGAGTGAGTAATCACTTCGTCCATACCTTGCGCTAGCATTATCTCTTGTAGTGCTTGAACGGTACCCGATGCGCCAACACACACATCCCAACCTAGGTTGGTGTACTGTTCTAAGATTGGCATCAGAGTTTGCTTCGCACCTTCAATTGCGGCTTCGAAGTTACGTGCATTTAATTGGCGGTCTTTAAAGAAGTTCTCTAACCAAGTCACACAGCCCATTTTTAGACTGGTTAGTGCTTTGGCTTCGAAACCTTCACCGATAATCAGTTCGGTACTCGCACCGCCGATATCGACCACAAGGCGACGACCGCTGCCACCGGAGGTGTGAGCAACACCTTTATATATAGTGGCGGCTTCTTCTTCGCCAGTAATCACTTCGATAGGCTGACCTAAGATTTGGTTCGCCTTCTCTAGAAAAACATCCACATTGGTCGCGGTACGCAATGTCGCGGTACCCACAATGCGGATGTTCTGTTTAGGAATATCCTGCAAGCGTTCTGCAAATAGACTTAAGCAGTCCCATCCTCGCTGCATAGCTTCCATACTAAGAGAGTTATGTTCATCTAAGCCCGCGGCTAGACGAACCTTGCGCTTAATTTTAGCCATAGTTTGAACGCTGCCATCGATGTGACGCACAACGAGCATGTGAAAACTGTTCGACCCGAGGTCGATGGCGGCGTATAGCGGTGATGATCCTGCTTGACTCATAAACGACTTCAGTTTCCTTTTATGATTGTTTTGGCGCTGATTGACGCGGCTGACGAGGACGACGTCCTTGCGGCTTGCGGTTACCAGAGCGAGTGCCACCTGTGTTGGTGCGACGTTGCTGAGTACGAGGCGCGCGCATACGAAGTGGTGCAGGCAAGTCTTGGATTAGAGCCGAAGCATCGTAATCAGAAACTGGAATTGCGTGCTCAATGTATTCTTCGATTGGTGGCAAGTTGATTGCGTAATCTTCACAAGCAAAGCTAATAGAGTGACCACTTGCGCCAGCACGACCAGTACGACCGATACGGTGAACGTAATCTTCACAATCATCTGGTAGGTCGAAGTTGAATACGTGTGTTACTTGAGGAATATGAAGACCACGAGCTGCAACGTCGGTTGCGACTAGTAGGTCAACTTCACCGCGGGTGAATTGCTCAAGAATCTTTTCACGTTTCTTCTGTGGTACATCACCAGTCAGTAGACCAACACGGTGACCATCGGCTGCTAGGTGACCCCAAATCGATTCACACTTATGCTTAGTGTTAGCAAAAACGATCGCGCGGTCTGGCCATTCTTCTTCAATTAGCGTTTGAAGCAGTGCCATCTTGTCTTCGTTCGAAGGGTAGAAAAGCTCTTCTTGGATGCGGTGACCGGTTTTTTGCTCTGGCTCAACCACAACATGCTCAGGGTTGTGCATGTGTTCGAATGCCAATTCTTGTACGCGGTAAGACAGCGTTGCTGAGAACAGCATGTTCAAACGCTCTTTTGGCTCAGGCATACGACGGAACAAGAAGCGAATGTCTTTAATAAAGCCAAGATCGAACATGCGGTCCGCTTCATCCAGAACAACCGCTTGAATGTTGTTTAGGTTGAATACGCGTTGCTTGTAGAAATCAATGATACGGCCTGTGGTGCCGATAAGAATGTCTACACCGTCTTGCAGTTTAGCAAGTTGCTTGTCGTAGCTTTCGCCGCCGTAAGCTAAAGCGGCTTTAAGACCTGTGCTTGCAATCAAAGGTTCAGCATCGTTAAAGATCTGAATCGCTAGCTCACGCGTTGGCGCCATAATGATCGCGCGCGGCTGAGTTGGCTTGCGGCCTTCGTGCTCTGGTGTCGTTAGAAGGTGGTTGAAGGTAGCAGTAAGAAACGCGAGGGTTTTACCAGTACCCGTTTGGGCCTGGCCTGCAATGTCTTGGCCGGTGAGCAGTACCGGCAACGCCAAGGCTTGGATAGGGGTACAATATTCGAACCCTTTTTTTTCCAATCCTTCAATAACTTGGGGCTTTAAATCCAAATCGGCGAACTTTTGCTCTGTGATATGCGTCTTTTTCATAGCGATAGAATATCAGCTAAAGCTTGCAATAAGAAAGTAAATACATTCCAATAGGGCATCTATTTACTGGTTATCATCCAACCAGTTTCGAAAAACACATTGGAGTGGAAGATGAGTGATAAGATTTTGCAGCTTACTGATGACGGTTTTGAAAACGATGTAATCAACGCTGCAGGCCCGGTTCTAGTTGATTTTTGGGCAGAATGGTGTGGTCCTTGTAAAATGATCGCTCCTATCCTGGACGAAATCGCTGACGAGTACGAAGGCAAACTCACTATCGGTAAACTAAACATTGACCATAACGCAGGTACACCACCTAAGTTTGGCATTCGCGGTATTCCAACGCTACTGTTATTCAAAGACGGTAACGTAGCGGCAACGAAAGTTGGTGCTTTGTCTAAGACTCAACTAAAAGAGTTCCTAGACGCAAACCTATAATCACCAAGTGATTACAAACAAAACCGTGCAATATGACAATGCGCGGTTTTGTTTTTCTAACTCTGGACTAGAATATTAATTAGTGCTAACTTATCGCGCGTTAATTGAACAAATTTCTCTTCTTGGTCGATCCTGAGACCAAATCCATCTTAACTAGAAAACAGATCTTATTTTGACTAAACAAGCATCCACCACCATGAATCTTACTGAACTGAAGAACAGACCTGTGTCTGACCTTGTAAAGCTTGGCGAAAGCCTGGGTCTTGAGAACCTAGCTCGTCTAAGAAAACAAGACATCATCTTCGCAATTCTTAAAGCGCACGCGAAAGGCGGCGAAGACATCTTTGGCGATGGGGTTCTGGAGATTCTGCAAGACGGCTTTGGTTTCCTACGTAGCGCGGACAGCTCATACCTTGCTGGTCCAGACGATATCTACGTTTCACCAAGTCAGATTCGTCGCTTTAACCTACGTACTGGTGACTCAATTGCTGGTAAAATTCGCCCACCAAAAGACGGTGAGCGTTACTTTGCCCTGCTAAAAGTCAACACAGTTAACGACGACAAACCAGACAACGCTCGTAACAAGATCCTATTCGAGAACTTAACGCCTCTACACGCTAACGAGCGTATGGTAATGGAGCGCGGTAACGGTTCTACAGAAGACATCACAGCACGTGTTTTAGACTTGGCATCGCCAATTGGTAAAGGTCAACGTGGTCTGATTGTTGCTCCGCCTAAAGCGGGTAAGACAATGCTTCTGCAAAACATCGCTCAAAGCATCGCATACAACCACCCAGAGTGTGAGTTGATGGTACTTCTTATCGACGAACGTCCAGAAGAAGTAACAGAGATGCAGCGTCTAGTTAAAGGTGAAGTAGTAGCGTCAACGTTCGATGAGCCAGCGTCTCGCCACGTACAAGTAGCGGAAATGGTAATCGAGAAAGCAAAACGTCTTGTTGAACACAAGAAAGACGTGGTTATCCTGCTTGACTCTATCACTCGTCTAGCTCGTGCATACAACACCGTAGTACCTTCATCAGGTAAAGTACTGACTGGTGGTGTGGATGCAAACGCACTACACCGTCCTAAGCGTTTCTTCGGTGCAGCACGTAACGTAGAAGAAGGTGGCAGCCTAACTATCCTTGCTACTGCTCTAGTTGATACTGGTTCTAAGATGGACGAAGTTATCTACGAAGAGTTCAAGGGTACAGGTAACATGGAAATCCACTTGAACCGTAAAATCGCAGAGAAGCGTGTATTCCCAGCGATTGACTTCAACCGCAGCGGCACACGTCGTGAAGAGCTTCTAACTAAGAACGAAGAACTTCAGAAGATGTGGATTCTACGTAAGATTGTTCACCCAATGGGCGAAATCGATGCAATGGAATTCCTAATCGACAAGCTAGCGATGACGAAGACCAACGACGAATTCTTTGATGCAATGCGTCGTCAGTAGTCTCAGATAAGTAATTCTGCGAAGGGCCACCGTATATCGGTGGCTTTTTTATTGCTTTCTCCCGATAGAAGTATCAGAATGAAGGAAATGTTATCGGGAGGTTAACATGCAACAAGGAATGTTGTCGTCATTACTCCTGAGCTTGTCACTTATCACACTACCCGCGACGTTATCTGCCAAGGAAATGCAGGTAACCGTAGTAGAACAGTGGCTTCAGGATACCCATATACAGACCAAAGTATCTGAATTGCTCGATTATGCAGTCAGAGACGAAGTCGACTCTCTCAAATTCGCCCTCGACCGATTGGCTTTTCCTCAACAAGAAGTCGTACGCTTCCTATTGCTCGAAAAACTAGAGCAGCAAGAAATCATCCTCACGCCGAGAATGGCTATTTTTGTCGAATCTCAGATCAGCATTACGCCGACTTACCAAGTACTTGAACGTGGTGATGGTTACGAATTTAGTGTGCCTGCGTTTAATTTTCCTGCGATCGCCAGTCGTCTGATTAAGCGCTGGAAGCAAGACCAAAGTACGTTGGAGTTTGTTTTAGCGGCAGAGCGACAAGAGCTTGATTTGAAAGATTGGCTTACTGGTACGTCACAGCAAGTGCAAACCAGAGAAGCGTTACTTATTCGCGAGCTAGACAGTTTGTCTCCCAACGCACTTGAAGCGCTCACCAAGCAGTTAACCCATGCAAACGTCACCAGCTGGTTGCCTTCAACAGCCGTTGTGGTGCGTTTGGCGCAAGTTAGCCAAGATGAGGCCATGTATGATCTGCTATGGCGAATGCGCGCAGATTACAATAGCCAGACAGAGCTTGAAAGATTGGCTGAGGTGAGCGATGAATTCTCACTACAACAATTGATGAATGCCACCGTCAATCCAACCTTAAAACCTTACGCGATTGAGTTACTCACGAGATCCAATCCACTTACTCCGAACGTAAAACAATTCCTAGTAGCCAAGATGGCGCTTTCAGAAGAAGCCACTTTGGTTGCAAGAGAGTTAGCGAAGCAGGGGCATCAATCTTGGTTGGAAGAGCTTGTTTCAAGCAATCGCCAGGTGAAGGCGCGGCAAATTCAGGAATTCTTGAAGTAATGACACTTCAAAAGACCGTTTCTTCGTGTTGTTTCTATTGAAGCAATCTAGCTCACATACCCACACAAAATAGGAGGATCTTAGCGTCTAATGCCGTTCACTTAA
>NZ_JPRD01000057.1 GCF_000817815.1 Vibrio owensii CAIM 1854 = LMG 25443 | reverse complement strand
AACTGATCGGCATTAGAGCATCGGCTCTCCTTTTTTGTGTCTGTGATTTCAGTTAAGGCAATCTAACGATAAGTTTTATCAGCGACAACATTCTTGCTAGGCAGCAATTAAGGTTGTGCGACTTCAGGCTCTTCTATTTCAACCATTGGCGTTTGTCCTACGTTGTCACGCAGTTTCTGCCATAACCCACCAAGATACTCATGCCAGTACAGTTCGGTTTGCTCTAAGTAACGAGCTTTCGGTGCGTACTTTTGCCATGGCTGCTCGATGTCATCAATCGCCATAAAGTTCGTTGGTGCAGGGATGGGTTTAATACCCGCTGCGTTGAACTCATACAAAGCACGTTTCATGTGGCTCGCCGAGGTCACGAGCACGATATCTTTTTGCTTAACAAACGCAGCTGCTTGGCGAGCTTCTTCCCACGTGTCTTTAGCGTCTTCCAATAGAATAATATCGGATTTAGCGACGCCAAGAGAAAGCGCGACGTTTGCCATCATACGAGCATGGCTAATTTCAGAACCACCTGCATAACCAGACAGGATTAACTTCGCACCTGGGTACATGCGCAAAATACGAATGCCCTCGGTGAGTCGCATCAGTGCTGTGCGACTTAATTGAGAGGTCGGTGGAATCTCATCGTCCACCACATGGCCAGCACCGAGAACCATGACGTAGTCAACGGTACCAGAAACGGGTAAAAACGCTTTGTACTCGCGCTCTAGCGGCATCAGTAGCTTAGTTGAAACAGGTTGGAAGGCAACGAGAAAAATGCCGACAAAAGAGAATAGAACAACAAAGCAGCCAGTTTTACGTTTGGTGGTAAAACTAATGAGAGCAAGACCTAACAAGCCTATGATTAGCAATGCCGGAAGAGGCATCAACAAGGCTGACATAACTTTTTTCAGCTCAAACATACATAAATAGTCCGAAAAAACATCAATTGATAATAAAAATGAGGATAACCCTCTTTATTCCTGCTTTCCTTGTGACAGAATAGCGGCACAATCCGTTATGATAACTCAGCAGAAGTGACAGAAGACCGCAATTTCGACGATATCGCCCACAAATTTGCAAAAAATATTTACGGCTCCGATAAAGGGGAGATCCGCCAACTCATTGTGTGGGAAGATTTTCTACAGATTCTAAGTGAATTAGATGCCGACCATCAAGCCCTGCAAGTCCTTGATGCGGGTGGTGGGTTAGCACAATTGTCGCAAAAGCTTGCTAAGCTCGGACATCATGTCGCTTTATGTGATCTATCTTCGGAAATGCTGCAACTAGCAAAGCAGGATATTGAAAAAAACGGTTTGCTTGAGCAGTATCGCCTGATTCATTCACCTGTCCAATCCATTGGTGACCATATGGAAACGCAGGTGGACCTTGTCATGTTTCATGCCGTCATGGAGTGGTTGGTAGACCCGAAAACCGCACTCGAGACCGTTTTGGAACAGGTCAAGCCGGGGGGCATTGCTTCGGTTATGTTCTATAACCACCACGGCTTAGTCTATAAAAATGTGGTTTGTGGCAACATTCCTCATATTTTAGACGGCATGCCTCACCGGAAAAGATTTAAACTACAGCCACAGAAAGGCCTAAAACCCGAAGAGGTCTATCAATGGATAGAAGATTCTGGTTTTAGTATTTGTGGCAAATCTGGTATTCGTTCCTTCAGTGATTACATAGGCAATATGCAATACATGGGCGATTACGAGTTTGAAGATGTGTTGGCGCTAGAAAAACAACTTTGTCGACAAGAGCCATACCTCTCATTAGGCCGCTACATACACGTGTGGGCTAAGAAGAACGATAAACAGGAATAACGATGAGTGAGATGACTCTCAATGCTGCAGAGCAACCAATCGATGAGTTGGTTGGCTGGGTTAAGCAGCACGATTTCTCGTTGAACCTGACCACTGAGCGATTGGCATTTTTGATTGCCATCGCTGTACTAAGTAATGAAAGGTTCGATGAAGAATTGGGTGAAGGTGAATTGCACGACGCATTTGCCATCGTCACTCGACTTTTTGATGAGACCGGTGAAGCTTCGGCTTTCCGTGCGAACAATGCCATCAACGAGATGGTTAAGCAGCGTCTTATGAGCCGTTTTGTCAGTGAGATTACTGATGGAGCGAGCATTTACCGCTTGTCGCCATTAGCGATAGGAATTACCGACTACTACGTGCGTCATCGCGAGTTCTCGAAACTGCGTCTTTCTATCCAGCTATCGATGGTAGCGGATGAAATGGCAAAAGCGATTGAAGCGGCACAAAAGGGTGGCACTCCGGGCCACTGGAAGAAAAACGTTTACGGAATTTTGAAATATTCTGTAGGCGAGATCTTCGATCAAATCGACCTTAACCAACGTGTGATGGATGAGCTGCAACAGTCTGTTAAACAACAGATTGCTGATCTACTTAACAAAGACTGGCGTGAAGCGATCAACAACTGTGAAGCGCTTCTGTCAGAAACATCCAGCACGTTGCGTGAACTTCAAGATACGCTGCAAGCTGCCAGTGATGAACTGCAAACTCAGATCCTAGACATCCAAGAAATTGTTTATGGTGACCCTGAGCTTGAGTTTATCGAAGAAGCTTTGTTTGGTCTGCAGATGAAACTGGACCGAATCACAAGCTGGGGCCAGCAAGCGATCGACCTTTGGATTGGTTACGACCGACACGTACACAAGTTTATCCGTACTGCCATTGATATGGATAAGAACCGTGCGTTTAGCTCGCGTCTGCGTCAATCCGTCAAAGATTACTTCGATGCGCCTTGGTATCTGACTTATGCAGATGCGGAAAGGCTTTCTGACCTTCGTGATGAAGCCCTAGTACTGCGTGATGACGAGGTAACGGGTCAAGTTCCGATGGAAGTGGAATACGAAGAGTTTCAACAAGTCAATGATGAGTTGGCGGAGCGAATTGGTGACATGCTGAAAGCGCATAAAGACCAAGGCGCACCTATTGACTTGAGCGTGGTACTGCGAGATTACCTTGCACAGCACCCTCATACTCATCACTTTGATTTAGCTCGCATTGTCGTTGATCAGGCGGTACGTCTGGGTTATTCAGAATCCGACTACCAAGCTGTTCAGCCAGACTGGAAAGCAATCAACGAATTTGGGGCAAAGGTACAAGCGAATGTCATCGACCGATACTAATGAATACATGTCAGAGAATCTGGCAAAAGCAATTTCTAACCCTCTGTTCCCAGCGCTAGACAGCATGCTTCGAGCAGGGCGTCATGTTTCAAGTGAAGATCTAGACAACCACGCGTTGTTGTCGGATTTCGAACTTGAGCTTTCTTCTTTCTACCAACGCTACAACACCGAATTGGTGAAAGCGCCAGAAGGTTTCTTCTACCTTCGTCCACGTTCAACGTCTCTGATTGGCCGCAGTGTGCTTTCTGAGCTGGATATGCTGGTGGGTAAGGTACTGTGTTTCCTTTACCTAAGCCCAGAGCGTCTTGCGCACGAAGGCATCTTCACTAACCAAGAGCTGTACGACGAACTGCTTGCACTAGCAGATGAAAATAAGCTGATGAAGCTAGTGACGAACCGTGCGACTGGTTCAGACCTTGATAAAGAAAAGCTGTTTGAAAAAGTACGTACGTCACTTCGTCGTCTACGCCGTCTAGGCATGATCATCAACATCGGTGAAACCGGTAAATTCAGCATCAGTGAAGCGGTATTTCGTTTTGGTGCCGATGTACGTGTTGGTGATGATATGCGTGAAGCGCAGCTACGTCTGATCCGTGATGGTGAGGCGGTAGTGCACACCAAAGAACCAAGCCAAGGCAGCCTATTGTCTGAAGAAGATCAAGACGACCAAGCCCAAGAAGAAACAACAGAAGAGGGTGAAGCATGAGCATGATTGAACGCGGTAAATACCAATCGCTGACCATGGTCAACTGGAACGGCTTCTTTGCCCGTACGTTTGACATCGATGGTCTCGTCACCACGCTATCAGGTGGTAACGGTGCAGGTAAATCAACCACAATGGCGGCGTTCATCACCGCATTGATTCCTGACCAAACGCTACTGCACTTCCGTAACACCACAGAAGCAGGCAGCAGCCAATCGTCTCGCGACAAAGGTTTGTACGGTAAGCTACAGCCGGGCGCATGTTATGCGGCGCTAGACGTGGTGAACTCACGTAACCAACGCCTATTGTTCGCAGTAAAACTGCAGCAAGTTGCGGGTCGTGATAAGAAAGTAGACATCAAACCGTTTGTTATCCAAGGTCTTCCAAGCCATGTGAAACCGACGGATATCTTGATTGAAAGCGTATCAGCGACTCAAGCTCGTGTACGTCAAATCAACGAAGTAAAAGAATCGATCGCAGAATTTGAAGGCGTTCAATTTAAAGCCTTCTCTTCTATCGTGGATTACCACGCGCAAATGTTTGAATTCGGTGTGATTCCGAAGAAACTGCGTAACTCTGGTGACCGCTCTAAATTCTACCGCCTGATCGAAGCATCGCTTTACGGTGGTATCTCAAGTGCGATTACACGCTCGCTACGTGATTACCTTCTGCCACAAAACGGCGGCGTGAAGAAAGCGTTCCAAGATATGGAATCGGCGCTGCGTGAAAACCGTATGACGCTTGAAGCGATCAAAACCACGCAAGCAGACCGTGACTTGTTCAAACACTTGATCACAGAGTCGACTAACTACGTGGCGGCGGACTACATGCGTCACGCGAACGATCGTCGTAACAAGCTGGATAAAACGCTGTCATTGCGTTCAGAGCTGTTCGGTTCTCGTGAAACTCTCGTTGAGCAAAACAACCTGCTTAACCGTGTTCAAGAAGAGCTGGAACTGCTGATCGAGTCGGAATCTGCGCTAGAGCAAGATTACCAAGCGGCTTCGGATCATTTGCAACTGGTGCAAAACGCATTACGCCAGCAAGAGAAGATCGAACGCTACCAAGAAGATCTTGAAGAGCTGAGTGAGCGTCTTGAAGAACAGATGATGGTAGTGGAAGAAGCGCAAGAACGCGTGATGATGGTGGAAGAGCAAGCGACCGTTGCGGAAGAAGAGGTGGATAGCCTTAAGACGCAGCTGGCTGACTACCAACAAGCACTCGACGTTCAGCAAACTCGCGCACTTCAATACCAACAAGCGGTTCAAGCACTGGAGAAAGCAAAACAGCTACTTGGCGATGACAGCCTAACGGCAGAATCGGCACAAGCGCTTGTCTCTGATCTTAAGAGCGAAGAATCAGAAAGCACCAACGCGTTGCTATCGGTTAAGCACAAACTGGACATGTCTTCTGCAGCAGCAGAGCAGTTCGAAACGGCGCTTAAACTGGTACAAAGCATCGTTGGTCAAGTTGAGCGTAAAGACGCGTCTGAACATGCGAAAACCGCAATTGCGAAAGCGCGTGAATCTCAGCAAGTTGCGCAAAACGAACAACAATGGCGTGCACAGCACCGTGATCTTGAACGTAGCCTAAACCAGCAACGTCAAGCGCGTGAGCTAGTCAACGAATACCAGAAGCAGTTCCATGTTGAACTGACTGGCGAAATCACGTTTGAACAAGAACGTGAGCGTCACGCGATGCAAATCGACTCGCTAGAAATGACGCAAGAAGACGTGCGTGAGCAACGCAGCGAACAGCGTCGTCTAGAGCAAGATGCAGCAGCGGAAATCAACAAGCTAGAAGCCATTGCTCCAACTTGGATTGCGGCGAACGATGAGCTAGAAAAACTGCGTGAACAAAGTGGCGCTGAGCTAGAAGATAGCCAGTCAGTCATGAGCCAAATGCAAGTGGTGCTTGAGCAAGAGAAGACCCTTTCTTTGGCGAAAGACAAACTAGCAGAGCGTCGCAGCCAACTTGACTCTGAGATTGAGCGTCTTGCTTCTCCTGGTGGTTCAAACGACCCTCGTCTGAAAGGTTTGGCTGATACTCTAGGTGGCGTATTGCTGTCTGAGATCTACGATGACATCACGATTGATGACGCGCCTTACTTCAGTGCAATGTACGGCCCGGCTCGTCACGCTATCGTTGTATCTGACCTATCTGGTATCGAAGAGAAACTGGTAGAGCTAGACGACTGTCCAGAAGACTTGTACATCATTGAAGGTGACATTGATGCCTTTGATGACAGCTCATTCGACGCGGAAGAGCTAGAAGGCGCGGTTTGCGTTCGTATGAACGATCGCCAAATGCGTTACTCTCGTTTGCCTGAAATCCCACTGTTTGGTCGTGCGGCACGTGAGCAGCGTCTAGAGCTACTACGTAACGAACGTGAAGAAGTAGTTGAGAAGCACGCGAAAGCAGCATTCGATTCGCAAAAAATGCAGCGTCTGTATCAAGCGTTTAACCAGTTTGTGGCAAGCCACATTCAAGTCGCATTCGAAGCTGACCCAGAGCAAGCACTGGCGACCATTCGTGACAAGCGTAACCAAATCGCTCGCGTACTGGCTGATCTGGATGCGAAAGAGCAACAACAACGTTCTCAGCTTCAAACCAGCAAGCAAGCGTTGTCTTCTCTAGACAAGCTAGCACCAAACATGGCGCTGATTGAAGATGAATCGCTGCAAGTGCGCTTTGACGAGTTGGAAGAGAAAATCGCCCAGCTTTCAGAAGCAAAAGCTTTCCTAAATAACCACGCGAAAGCGGTGGCGGAACTGGAAAAAGTCGCAGTTGCCCTAGATGCTGACCCAGAGCAATTCGATGCGCTAGAAGCAGAATACAAAGCGGCAGACGAACAGCTACAAGATCTTAAGAAGCAAATCTTTGCACTCTCAGATCTCGTTGAGCGTCGCCACTACTTCGCTTACTCAGATTCAGTAGACCTACTGAACAAGAGCAGCGAACTGAGTGAGCAGCTAAAAGCAAAACTGGTTCAAGCTGAACAAATGCGTACTCGCTCTCGTGAAGAGTTGAAACAATCGCAAGGTCAAATGAACCAATACAACCAAGTATTGGCTTCTCTGAAGAGTTCACACCAAGCGAAACTGGAAACGGTTCAAGAGTTCAAACAAGAACTTCAAGAGTTTGGCGTGAACGCTGACGAAGGTGCAGAAGAGCGTGCAATGCGTCGTCGTGACGAACTGCATGAGCGTCTACACACTTCTCGTAGCCGTAAGAGCGAATACGAGCGTACGATCACCTCTACTGAACTAGAGATGAAAGGCTTGGCGAAACGTCTGAAGAAAGTTCAGAAAGAATACGTTGAGCTGCGTACGTTCGTGGTTGCAGCGAAAGCTGGCTGGTGTTCGGTACTTCGTCTAGCGCGTGAGAACGATGTTGAGCGTCGTCTACACAAGCGTGAACTGGCTTACATGTCAGCGGATGAACTGCGTTCAATGTCGGATAAATCATTGGGTGCGCTGCGTCTAGCGGTTGCGAATAATGATGACCTGCGTGATGCGCTGCGTCTATCAGAAGACAATGCACGTCCAGAGCGTAAAGTTCTGTTTTACATCGCGGTTTACCAACATCTTCGTGAACGTATTCGTCAGGATATCATCCGTACTGATGATCCAGTCGAAGCGATCGAAGAGATGGAAGTAGAGCTGGCGCGTCTAACGGAAGAGCTAACGCAACGTGAAAACCGCCTAGCGATCAGCTCTGAGTCAGTAGCGAGCATCATCAAGAAGACGATTCAGCGTGAGCAAAACCGTATTCGTATGCTGAACCAAGGTTTGTCGAACATCTCGTTCGGTCAGGTGAAGGGCGTACGTCTAAACGTGAAGATCCGTGAAAGTCACGAAGTGCTACTGAACGGTTTAGCAACACAACAAGAGCAGCATAAAGACCTGTTTGAATCGACTCGCTTTACCTTCTCTGAAGCAATGGCGAAGCTGTTCCAACGCGTGAACCCACACATCGATATGGGTCAACGTTCTCCTCAGGTTCTGGGTGAAGAGCTACTGGATTACCGTAACTACCTAGAGCTAAGTGTCGAAGTAAACCGTGGTACAGATGGTTGGCTACAGGCTGAGTCTGGCGCGCTATCAACCGGTGAGGCGATCGGTACTGGTCAGTCAATCCTACTGATGGTTGTTCAAAGCTGGGAAGAAGAATCACGCCGCCTGCGCAGTAAAGACATTGTGCCTTGTCGTCTGCTCTTCTTAGATGAAGCAGCGCGTCTGGATGCGAAATCGATCGCGACATTGTTCGAATTGTGTGACCGTCTGGATATGCAGCTTCTTATTGCGGCACCAGAAAACATCAGCCCAGAGAAAGGTACGACCTACAAACTGGTGCGTAAGGTGTTTAAAGACCACGAACACGTACACGTAGTGGGTCTGCGCGGTTTTGGTCAAACGGATAAGCCTAAGACCGAAGCACAAGAGATGATTGAAGAGTTTGAATCGTAAACTCCGAATCTAATAAAACGCCCGCAATGAACGCGGGCGTTTTTGTATCTGTTGTATCAAAGCTCAAGTCGTAAGATTTGCTTCTTGACGATATTGCTTTGGTGAGTTGCCGCTCCATTTACGAAAAGCATGACGGAAGTTCGCACTGTCTGAGAAACCAATGCGTTCCGAGATCTCTTCGACGCTCATTTGTGTTGACGCAAGGTAATGACGAGCCAAGTGGAAGCGAACATGATCAAGGATTTGCTGATAGCTGGTTTCTTCCGATTTGAGATGACGTCGCAATGTTCTTGAAGACATACCTAGCTCAGCAGATAGGGCTTCTATTGAAGGGTAGCTGCCTGGTCTTTCGACGAACATCTGGGTGATCTTCTCTTTCAAACTGGCATTGCCACTCACTTTTGCCAGCATTTCATCGCATGACTTTAAGCACATCTGCAATGTCATGGTATTAGCTGCGGGCAACGGCTCAAACAAGCTGGTGGCATCGAACTGCCATTCTAATTGATTACTGTTGAACTCAATTTTGCAGTGGAATACTTGCTCATACAGCTCGCTATATTCAGGTTCTGGATAAGGGAAACGGATAACGGTTGAAGGGAAGGGTTTCTGCATGACTTCTTCACAAAGATTCTGAATGGCCGCAAACCAGTATTCACAACAAAACGGTAAGAGCGATTGTAGGTCTATCAGTTGTTCTGCGCGAAAGTAACCAGAATTATCTTCCACCCACATCTTCTTCTTTAGCACAGGGCCTGCAAGTCTTAGGTACTTAAAACCCATCATGAGGGCATCGAGTAGGGTATTGCTACTGAACACCGCATAACCTAGCACCCCAAAGTCACTGAACCTTGCTTGCTGTCCCACTTTTAACCCAAGTCCGGGCTCGTCTGATTGAGCCAAAGCATTGCTAAATACTGCCAGTTTTTGTGCGAGGGTAATGTGGGTATCGGGAGCATAAAGCTGAGGCGCACTGATACCACTGCCCGTGAGTAAGGCATCAATACTCACACTAGGCTCTAGATAGCGATTGAGTAACTGCAAATCCAAAACACCACAAGCTTGGGTATCTGGCTCATAAACAGCGGTGTATTCCATCGTTGCCCCCTTTACATTTGGATCAATCCTAGCGGGTATTGGGATGTTATTCAGTCATGTTTGTCGCAAAGCTGTCCGAATATCACCGTTTATTGTCTTTTTGTAACCTGTGCGACATGTTATCAAAATGTTGTAATTGAATAAATTGCACAGTTGGAGAGAAACATGAATGTACTGGCAAAGCAAGATAAGGAAGTGCTACGCGATCAAGGAATGATAGCGACTAATTACCCAGCAGTGAGCGAACTCGAAAAGTGGTTCGATGAATTGAAATCAGCATATCAAGCTGAGCCTTTATCGAGTTACACGGTGAGAAAGCATCGTTTATTAGCCTTAAAAAAGCAGCTTTCCCGATATCAAGATGTACTAGCAGAGGCCATGAGCCAAGACTTTGGGGGGCGAAGCCATACCGAATCTATCATGGCAGATGTATTGGCTCCGATTCTCGATATTAACCATGTAGTCAAACACCTAAAAGGTTGGATGAAACCAAGCCGTAGACCTACTGAATGGTTGTTCAAAGGCAATAAGCTGGAAGTGCGTTATCAACCTAAAGGGGTGGTAGGCATCATTTGTCCTTGGAACTTCCCTTTGTATCTTTCTATTGGCCCTATGATCACCGCGCTAGCCGCGGGCAACCGCTGCATGATCAAGATGCCCCCAAATTGCCCAGAAACCACTCGTCAACTGCGTCGCATGCTCGGAGAAATTTACCCAGAGAATTTAGTGCGCATTGTCGAAGGTGATCATCCTGAAGCGATGGAAATCTCTCATCTACCTTTTGATCATTTGGTGTTCACCGGATCGCCAGCAAGCGGAAAGATCATCATGGCAAATGCGGCTGCGAACCTTACGCCTGTGACCCTCGAATTAGGGGGGAAATCCCCTGTGGTGGTGTTTGACGATTACGATGTCACCAAAGCAGCAGAACGCATTGCTCATGGTAAGGGCTTTAACTCTGGTCAAATATGTATCGCGCCAGATTACGCCTTTGTACCAGAAGGAAAGCAAGAGGCTTTTGTCGAGGCGTTAAAGCTTGCTCATCAAACTATGTATGGCGAAATCAAAGCCAATCAGGATTACACCGCACTGGTGGATGAGGCACAGCACAAACGCTTCCATGATTTGCTCAATGATGCACGCGAGAAAGGGGCAACCATTACCCAGTGTCTTGATTATGGCGAAGGGCGAAAAACGCCGCTGTATATCGCAACCAACCTAACGCCGGATATGCGTATCTGCCAAGAAGAGATCTTTGGGCCTCTTTTACCAGTGCATACCTATCGTTCAATTGATGAAGTGATTCAATACATCGTCCAAAGACCTCGACCACTGGCTTGCTATCTGTTTAGCAACAACTCAGAACAACGTGAAACTTTGCTTACTCAAACCCACAGCGGTGGGGTCACCATTAACGACTGGGGATGGCATGTGCTCAATCATTCGGTGCCTTTTGGCGGTGTAGGTAACTCCGGTATTGGTAACTACCACGGCGAAGAAGGTTTCCGTGAACTCAGCCATGCACGCACGGTACTCAAAATGCGCGATTGGTTCCCAATTCAGTTGTTTGCACCGCCATACGGAAACGTGGTGCAAAAACTGGTGTTACGTGTGTTCGCGGGCAAACCCGACCCAGATTTAAACAAGCTCTCGTAACTCTCAATTCTTACCTTTCTACATAAAGAATCTTCGGCAGTCGACACTCGCTGACTGCCTTTCGAAACAAAGGAGATCATGGATGCACAACCTTGCTGTCAATCTGGAGCGCAGTGCGGCGCTCTTTCCCTCTAAAGCGTCGCTCAGGATGGGCGATGATGAAATCAGTTACGCACTACTCGACAAATTCGCAGGTAACATCGCAACCAACTTGAAGCGACTGGGACTTGAAGCCGGAGATAAAGTCGCGTTGTCTTGTCCAAACATCACTTATTTCCCCATGGTGTATTACGGCATTTTAAAAGCAGGTTGCGTGGTTGTGCCTTTGAATGTGTTGTTTAAAGGGCGAGAGATCGCCTATCACCTCAATGATTCTGATGCTAAAGCGTATTTCTGTTTTGAAGGAAGCGAAGAACTGTCAATGGGAAGCTATGGCAGACAAGGTTTTTCTCAGGCTGAGCAGTGCGAATATTTTATCTCGCTCTCTGCTCAATGTGAGGAAGGGGAGCATGCAATAGACGCTTGGCTTGCCGAAGAACTCGAGCCTTTTGAATCGGTGACAAGACAAGGCGATGACACCGCGGTGATTCTTTATACCTCAGGTACCACAGGGCAGCCGAAAGGAGCAGAATTGTCCCACACGAATATGCTAACCAATGCCATGTCCTCTCAATACCTGATGCGCTTGGAATACAGTGACACGACCATGGCAACCTTACCGCTGTTCCACAGTTTCGGTCAAACCGTCATGATGAATGCCAGCGTGCTGACAGGCTCTACCATGGTGTTGATCCCGCGCTTTGAATCGAAGTTCGTCATTGAGCAAATCATCCAACATAAAGTCAGCGTATTTGCTGGTGTGCCAACCATGTATATCGCACTACTCAGAGCGGGCGAACAATCTCCGGAGCATTCTGAATTGGTGAAACATAGCCTTCGCTTAGGCGTTTCTGGTGGTGCCTCTATGCCGGTAGAAGTGATTCGCCAGTTTGAGCATCGCTTTGAGCTGCCAGTACTGGAAGGTTATGGATTGTCAGAAACCGCACCAGTGGCCACGTTTAATCATATTGATGGCGACAGACTGCCTGGCAGTGTCGGGCAACCATTGTGTGGCTACGTGATTAAGATTGCCGATGTAAAAGGTCACGCCCGACCAATCGGGGAGTTAGGTGAAGTCTGTATAAAAAGCCCGAGTGTAATGAAAGGCTATTACGGACGACCAGAAGCAACCCGTGACGCGTTACGTGATGGTTGGTTCTTAACTGGTGATATGGGACGTGTGGATGAGCACGGTAATTTGTTTATCGTCGACCGCGTCAAAGACATGATTATCCGCGGTGGCTACAACGTGTATCCGCGTGAGATTGAAGAAGTCTTGATGTGCCACCCCGATGTAGAGATGGTGGCTGTCGTTGGTGAGTATGATGACCGCCTAGGTGAAGAAGTGCATGCCCATGTCGTGCTTCATCAAGATGCGCATTGTAGCCCTGACACTTTAATCGCTTGGTGCCGCGAACAACTTGCTGACTACAAATACCCACGCCGTGTTTTCATTCGTAAAGCACTGCCTATGACCGCCACAGGCAAGATTTTAAAGCGAGAGCTTCACCCTTTAGATGTCGCGGAGGTAGATGATGGACAGTTATGATTTTATTATTGTGGGTGGTGGTTCAGCCGGATGTGTTTTAGCGTCTCGACTCACTGAGGATCCCAATGTCACCGTATGCTTGTTGGAAGCGGGCGGGCCGGATTCAAGTCCCTTTATTCATACGCCGGTTGGTGTGGTAGCGATGATGCCAACCAAAATAAACAACTGGGGTTTTGAAACCAGTCCTCAATCGGGCTTGAATGGGAGCAAGGGTTATCAACCAAGGGGCAAGACGTTAGGTGGCTCGAGTTCTATCAATGCGATGATGTATGCCAGAGGGCACCGATATGACTACGATCTTTGGGCAAGCCTTGGCAATGAAGGGTGGAGCTATCAAGATTGCCTGCCGTACTTCAAGAAAGCAGAAAATAACGAAGTCCATCATGATGAATTTCATGGGCAAGGTGGGCCACTTAATGTTGCTAATCTGCGTTCACCGAGTGGCGTTGTAGAGCGCTTCTTAGATGCGTGTGAATCGATTGGTGTACCTCGTAATCCAGATATAAATGGCGCAGATCAGCTGGGCGCCATGCAAACGCAAGTCACGCAAATTAATGGTGAGCGATGCAGTGCCGCCAAAGCTTATCTGACTCCTAATTTACACCGGCCGAATCTGACCGTTATCACTAAGGCGACTACGCACAAAGTGTTGTTTGAAGGCAAGCGAGCGGTTGGCGTTGAATATGGCTTGAAAGGGCATAGCTTTGAGATCAAGTGCAACAAAGAGGTGATTCTCTCTGCGGGAGCATTCGGCTCGCCACAAATCCTGATGCTATCTGGTGTTGGGGCCAAACAAGACTTACAAGCGCACGGGATAGAGCAAGTTCATGAACTGCCGGGCGTTGGCGAAAACCTGCAAGACCACATTGACCTAGTGCATACCTATCGATGCACAGCGAAGCGCGATACGTTCGGTGTTTCGCTGCAAATGGCAACAGAGATGACCAAAGCTTTACCACAGTGGGTGAAAGCACGCACTGGAAAAATGAGCAGTAACTTTGCCGAGGGCATTGGATTTCTTTGCTCCGATGACGAAGTAAAAGTACCGGATTTGGAATTCGTCTTCGTTGTTGCGGTTGTCGATGACCATGCGCGCAAAATGCACATGAGCCATGGTTTTAGCTCTCACGTCACTTTACTAAGACCAAAGAGCATTGGCACCGTTAAGCTCAATAGCACCAACCCTTACGATGAACCGCGTATCGACCCTGCATTTTTCAGCCACCCGGAAGACATGGAAATCATGATCAAAGGCTGGAAGATGCAGCACCAGATGCTAGAGAGTGACGCGTTCGCGGATATTCGCGGCGAGAACTTCTATCCGGTTGATGCTTCCGATGACAAAGCGATAGAACAGGACATTCGTAATCGAGCTGACACCCAATATCATCCAGTCGGCACTTGTAAAATGGGGGCTAAGAGCGACCCACTGGCGGTGGTTGATAACGAGCTTAAGGTTTATGGTTTGGAGGCACTGAGAGTTGTCGATGCCTCTATTATGCCGACGCTGGTGGGTGGGAATACCAATGCACCAACCATCATGATTGCAGAGAAAGTGGCGGATATAATCAAAGCAAATTATCGTCTAGGTGAGAGCATTGAAAAGCCAGCTACCGCTTTGATATAAGCAACTCCCTCCAAAAATGAAATAAGCCGAGCTGTAGGGCAACAGTCTCGGCTTTTTTAGCAGGCGCTTAAATGTGAAAAGGTAAGTCCTATTCTTCTGAAAGGTCGTTTCCTTTTTCGATCATTTCAGCAAGCTCATCAAGTGCTTGGACAGAGATTTCCGACAAACGTTGTAAGTGCTGGTCAAAGTTCTCTTGTTCAACAAGCGGAGTATCATTGTTATTAGTTTCTTTTGTTAGCATCGCCCAACCTCTTGAGTTGAGTAAGGGGGAGAAAATATAAAATCAAAAATCAGCAGAAAAAAGAAACGATCGATGTGTATTTTGTTAGCTGGATCATCGATTGCAGTGATAAAAACGATGAATTACTTAAGAAGAGAGCGATAGCGCTCAAATATGAAAAGAAAGCTAGCAACCAGAGAAATGGCTGCTAGCTAGGAGATTAGAACTGAGATTTAGAACCAAACTGTTCAGCGGCGTAGGCTACGCGCTCTTTCGGTTTTGGATACTCGGCAGGCATACCAAGGTTTTCTATGTGTTTTAAACGAGGCAGCAAACCTGCACCGTTTGCGATCTGAATCGCTAGGCCAGGACGTGCATTCAGTTCAAGCACCATTGGACCTTCTTCTTTGTCCAATACCATGTCGGTGCCCATGTAACCTAGACCTGTCATTTCCCAAGCACTGGACGCAAGCTCTAACAAGCGCTCCCAATGAGGCACTTGCAGTGTCGACAGATCTTTACCCGTATCTGGGTGATGAGTCACTGGTTGGTCAAATTGCACCGCGCGAATGGCTTTACCAGTAGCAATGTCGATACCGACACCTACCGCGCCTTGGTGAAGGTTAGCCTTACCATCCGATGCTGCTGTAGAGCAACGCATCATCGCCATAACAGGGTAGCCCTTAAATACGATAATACGTACGTCTGGCACACCTTCGTAACTGAAGCCGTCGAAGCAGTCATCAAACTTAATTAAGTTCTCAACCACAGCTACATCGTTCTTACCACCAAGGGAGAAAAGACCCGCAAGTGCGTTACTGATGTGACGCTCAACTTCTTCTTTATTGCAGGTAGCACCCGATGGCTTTGTATATACGCCATCTTTGTGCGAAGTGATAACCAAGATACCTTTACCACCACTGCCTTGAGCTGGCTTGATTACAAAACCGGGCCAGTTCTCAACCATCTTGTGAATCTTTTTCACTTCAGCTTGGCTGGCGATCACGCCAATAAGAGCAGGCACAGTCGCACCTGCTGCTTCAGCGATAATTTTGGTTTTGAGCTTGTCATCCACCAAAGGGTATTTAGAACGATCATTGTAACGACCAATGTAACTGTGGTTACGCTTGTTCATCCCCATAATGCCTTTATGGCGGAGTTTTGCTGGCGAAGTAAAACGTTCAAACATCGTTTAGTCCTCCGCTAGTGGTTTAAAGCGACGTAGCTCAGTTAGACGGTAACCCGTGTATGTACCTAGTAGTAGAATACCTGCCAGTACAATGAGCTGTAGGCCGATAAAGTTAAACGTTAGGTGCTGGATGTAGGTGTTGGTCATTGCCAAGTAAACCAGTACCGCGGTCAGTAGTGAGCCACCACCTTGAAGGGCAACTTCTTTCGCGCCTTCTTCTTCCCATAGAATCGACATACGTTCGATCGTCCATGACAAGATGATCATTGGGAAGAAGGTAATGGTTAGACCCTCAGTCAGACCAATCTTGAATGCCACAACGGTAAACACAGAGATGATCATGATTACTGTGATGATAACCGCGGATATCCTTGCGACCAGAAGTAAGTTTAGCCTCGATAAGTAACTTCGGATGATCAGACCCGTACCGACAATCAGTAGGAAGCCGACGATACCTGTTACAAGTTGCGTTTGTACAAAGGCAACCGCAATAAGAACTGGCATGAAGGTACCGGATGTCTTAAGACCGATGATAACGCGCAGGAATACAACAATAAGAGCACCAATTGGAATCAGCATGATGGTCTTAAACATCGCCTGCTCTTCAAGAGGTAGGCTGTGGATGGACAGGTTCAATAGACCGTCAGCTTCCACTTTGTTGTTGGTTGCTTCTTGCGGTGTGAGCTCCTGCTTGATCATAGAGAAGTGAACTTGGCTGTTTTTGCCGCCCACTAGGTCAAGTAGGGAAACATTCGATTCATCCCAAACAAGCAGGTTAGGCTGCGCTGCAGCTTGCTCAGAGTTTGGTGAGAAGAGTACCCACTTATCGCCAGACCAAACTTGAACCATAGGTTGAATCGTTTGACGGCGACGTCCATCTTCCAGCTCGATAACGCCAACGGTCTTACTCTGTACGCCAGCGGTAAGCAGAATTTTGTGCAGAGCATCGGTACGATCAAAGTCATTTAGAATCAGTGCTGCGTTTTGGCTATCTGGATCGTTCAGTGTTTTGATCAGCTCACGAGCGAATGTCTCATTGTCTGCTGAACGGCTCATTGCACGCTCAATCAACGCATTTGCTGCCGCTTGTTGAGGTGCTGAAAGGGTTGGTTTGGCAATTTCACCGGTTGGTGGCTGTTCATCCACTTTTGCTTGTGGATCAACCAAGAATTGGGCTTTGTAGTAAATGGTTTGTGCGCCAGTTGCTTGGCGGATAGACCATTCAGCACGACGACCTGAATCAGAGTTTACGTAAGAAACACCATAACCAGGAGATGACGCCGACTCACCGATTAAGGTGTAGCCTTTTTGTGTATGAGGAGCAGCGAGAGAAGCTTTAACTTCACCGCCATTTGCATTGAACTCAATGCGGGCTTCAACATCCCAAACTTGACGCGTTTCACCTGGAGTCCATGGAACGCCGTAATTCTGATGTCTGAAAACACTCAAAGCGATGCCCGCAACCACCAAAAGGATGATTGACAGGTAAAACGGTATTCTTGACGTCATAATCTACCTTATTATTTTTTATCTTCTTCCGTTTGAATATATTTACGACTCACATCGACGAGTGCGATGTCGCGCATAAATTCTCTTCCTAGTAACACAGGATGGTTCATTTGAGAGCGATCTGCCAACGTAAATTGCGCTTTTTCATGAATTTTTCCTACGCGCACCCAAAGTTCAACTACAGCACGACGCTCTAGTTCTTCATTGGTTGCTTGACGGATTTTCACGTAGCGAATAATTGGTGCTTCAATCCAAATATCTTTCTCTTCATCTGACTTGGTATTATCAGCTAGGTGGAAACGCACCCAGTTTTTGCCATTTCTCTCGAATTCTTCGATATCAACAGCGTTCAGTGAAGATGTTGCCGCGCCGGTATCTACGCGAGCGTCGAACGTTTGTTTGATTGAATCGATCGTCACTCGCTCAATTGAGCCAAGGACAATGTCATGGGTAGGAGTTGCTTGAACGGGAGCAGGAGCTTGAACAATGATAGGTTCTTTAGGCTTTCTCACTTCGTCCATTGCTTCTTTACGGAAGGTATTGAGTTCGCCATTTAACTTATCCACTTGGTCTTCCAAACTTTCGATGTAATCCGACTGGTTACTAAGTTGAAGCTCTAAGTTGGTAACGCGAGTATTGAAATTCGTTTCTGAAGCCTGAATAGCAGCTAACGTTTCTTGGTGGTACTGTTCGCCTTTGGTCAAAGTACATCCAGATAGTAAGGCGATGGCAACAACCGGAGTCAATCGTATAAACATTGAAAACCTTGGGATTGGAGTAAGTTGTTTGTTTTTTAAGAGTTTAGCGTTATCGCCAAAGGCTCACAAGCAAGAATCTGCTTCAGACTCTTACAGAATGAGGAATAGTGACGAAAAGCCAAAAAATTAAGGACGCAAGACGCATCCTTAATTAGATTTGAAGAGAGGTTAATGTCTTAATGGAGGGAGTGGGTTAAGACAATGTCAGAAATCTCAGTTAATTATGGCTTGGTTGCGACAAGCACCGCACGGCGAGGTGCAGGGTAGCCTTCTACCGTTTTGCTTGGGTCGTTTGGATCTAGGTAATCCGGCAGTGAATTGTGCGTCATCCAGTCGGTCGTACGCTGCTCATCTACAGACGTTACGTTCTCATCTACAATACGCACATCTTTAAAGCCAACCAATTCTAGCCATACTTTCAGTGCTTTCGCTGACGGGAAGAAGTACACGTTACGCATTTGCGCGTAGCGAGACGTCGGAACCAATACCGCGTTCTCATCGCCTTCGATAACGAGTGTCTCTAGAACAAGCTCGCCACCTGATACTAACTGGTCTTTTAGCTGCACCAAGTGATCCAGTGGAGAGCGACGGTGGTAAAGCACGCCCATACTAAATACAGTGTCGAATGCTTCTAACTTTGGTAGTTGTTCAATACCTAATGGAAGAAGGTGAGCACGTTGGTCATCGCCCATTAACTTACGAATCGCTTCGAACTGAATTAGGAACAGATGAGAAGGGTCGATACCAACCGTTAGGCGTGCACCTTCACCCAGCATGCGCCACATATGGTAGCCGTTACCACAACCAACATCGAGCACGCTGCGGTTTTTTAGTGGCGAGATGTGCGGAAGAACGCGATCCCATTTCCAGTCACTGCGCCATTCAGTATCGATATGAATACCGTGCACTGTGTATGGACCTTTACGCCATGGGTGGAATGTACGCAGTAGGCTTTCTAGCTTTTTCAGCTCACCTTCATGGAAAGGCGTATCGTTGCTGATGGTTACTGAGTTTTTGATGTCCACTTGGTTTGGTGCACCTTGTGGGATCTTGTTCAGCGCTTTCAGCCAGCGACCAAAGTCACCGTGCTCAGCGTTTTGCCAATCTGTTAACTGTTGAGGTAATACGTTTAGCCACGGCTGAAGACGAGTGTCTTGAGCGATTAACTGATAAAAATTAGCAAAATTAAACATAGTTTTTCACTGAGTAATAAATTAAAAAATTGACACTAAATGCGAAACGTTAAGACTTTCTCGCTTCTCGCTTCTCGCTATTTAATCGCGAACATCGAACCGAAGTTAAAGCACTGGAACCAAACGTCGTAGCTTGAGAAACCAATTTCTGCGAAACGCTCTTTATGATCTTTCTTCGAATCTGGGCGCATCACGTTTTCAATTGCGCTGCGCTTTTGGCTGATCTCAAGTTCGCTGTAGCCATTTGCACGTTTAAAGTCGTGGTGAAGGTCAATCAACAGCTCGTTAGATACTTCATCTTCAAACACGAACTTTTCAGACAGAATCAAAATGCCGCCTGGGCGCAGACCTGCGTAGATTTTCTCTAGTAGAGCATAGCGGTCTTCTGGAGAAAGGAACTGCAGAGTGAAGTTCAATACCACTACAGATGCGTTTTCGATTTCGATATTACGAATGTCCGCTTCGACGACATCAACTGGTGTATCACTGCGGTACGCGTTGACGTGAAGCTTACAGCGTTCAACCATCGCAGGAGAGTTGTCCACGGCAATGATTTGGCAACCTTCTTGTTTGATATGACGACGCATAGACAGCGTAGCAGCACCCAAAGAACAACCAAGATCGTAGATGTTTGAGTGAGGCTTAACAAAACGCTCTGCCAGCATACCAATTGCAGAAATGATGTTGCTGTAACCCGGCACCGATCGCTGAATCATGTCAGGGAAAACTTCCGCTACGCGTTCATCGAACGTGAAATCCCCAATTTTATCGATTGGAGCCGAAAAAATAGTATCTGGATTGCTCTTAGGGTTCATAACCAAATCTCTGCATACAAGCCGCCTGAAATGTCAGGCATCAAAAAAGGCGCGTATTTTATGGGAAATTCGCGCCTCTGTCATTTGCTTAATTATAAGCTTGTCTAAAACATTTGTATTTGCGAGTTGCCATCGTTGGCAGGAAATACAGACAAATTTGGCAGTGAGAGCTTAAGTTGTAGCTGCTTATATAGCTTTTCAGCCAGTTCTGGTGCTAAGACGTTATCTGGTGTGTGAATCATCAAGTACGGTTGAATGCCTTGTTCAATCCACATCGGCAGCTTGTTCAACCAAGGTTCGAAAAAGCGCAGGTTGTCGTCCATGTCTGGATGACCGATAAAACGAATCATCGGGTGTTTGGCGGTTGCGATTGCATGAACCGGAACGCGAGGCTTTTTCTGGTGGGCATCGATCACTGCTTCTGTTATCGGCTGCGCGGCGAATACAGGGCGGCTGTCCATAATAATGCGGTCGATGCCGCTCTCTAACAACCACTGATTCAACGCACGTTCTTCTTCACCTTTGGAGAAAAACGCCATGTGACGAACTTCCACCCCAAGCGGGAAATTCGGCGGAAAGCTGGCACAGAACTTCTTTAATCTATCGAGGTGTTCTGGACCAAATGCCGCAGGGAGCTGAATCGTCCATTGTCCAACACGTTCATGAAGCGGTTCCATGATCGTCATAAAGTCACGTAACTGCTCGTCGCAACCTCTGAGCATCTGTTCGTGAGTAATGGCTTTTGGCAACTTAAAGGTGAATTTGAAATCGTCGTGAGTCGCGGCTTTCCAGTTTTGCACCGTGTTGAGCGTCGGTGTGGCATAAAAGGTGGTGTTGCCTTCTACGGTATGGAACACCTGCGCGTATTTTTCGAGTCGCTCTGCGGGTTTTGTGCCACTGCCATAAAAGCTTTGTTGCCACTGGTTGTGCGACCACATGGTCAATCCAAGTCGAAGGGGTAAATTATCCATATCTCTGCTTTACGTTTTTTCCTGAGCCCACTTTACGAGAGTTTTGCTGAAATGGGTAATTTCACGCTATAATCCCCACCAATTTTTTCGCTTTGGTGCGCTTTTGAACATTTGTTGTACTAAAAACCACCAATGAATGATAAAACACACTTAATTGTATGTTGAGTAGTCGATTTTCATAGGCTTTCAGCGTATAAATGGATCTTTACTCTGCTCGGCAATGAGGCTGACAGAGCGTAGTTAACAATATTTGAGAGATTGGGAATTTCATTATGCGTACCCATTACTGTGGTCACCTGAACAAGTCCCTTGCAGGACAAACTGTAGAACTTTGCGGCTGGGTTAACCGTCGTCGTGATTTAGGCGGTCTTATTTTTATCGATATGCGAGATCGCGAAGGTATCGTTCAGGTAGTTGTTGATCCAGATATGGCAGATGCGTATGAAGTGGCTAACACACTTCGTAATGAATTCTGTATCAAGCTAACTGGTGAAGTTCGCGTTCGTCCAGAAAGCCAAGTAAACAAAGACATGGCAACAGGTGAAGTTGAGATCCTTGCAACAGGTCTTGAAATCATCAACCGCAGCGACGTTCTGCCTCTAGACTTCAACCAAAAGAACTCTGAAGAGCAACGTCTGAAATACCGTTACCTAGATCTACGTCGTCCAGAAATGAGCGACCGCATCAAGCTACGTGCTAAAGCGTCTAGCTTTGTTCGTCGTTTCCTAGATGACAACGGCTTCCTAGATATCGAAACACCAGTACTAACAAAAGCGACACCAGAAGGCGCTCGTGACTACCTAGTACCTAGCCGTGTTCACAAAGGCAGCTTCTACGCGCTTCCTCAGTCTCCACAGCTATTCAAACAGCTTCTAATGATGTCTGGTTTTGACCGTTACTACCAAATCGTTAAGTGTTTCCGTGATGAAGACTTGCGTGCTGACCGTCAACCAGAATTCACTCAGATCGATATCGAAACGTCATTCATGACGGCTGATCAAGTTCGTGCAACGACTGAGAAAATGGTTCGTGAAATGTGGCAAGAGCTACTGAACGTTGATCTAGGTGAATTCCCAGTAATGCCGTTCAGCGAAGCGATTCGTCGTTTCGGTTCTGACAAGCCAGACCTACGTAACCCACTAGAGCTAGTAGATGTTGCTGACCTAGTAAAAGACGTTGAGTTCAAAGTATTCTCTGGTCCAGCAAACGACGAGAAAGGTCGCGTTGCAGTTATCCGTGTTCCAGGTGGTGCTGAGCTTACTCGTAAGCAAATTGACGGCTACGCAGAATTCGTAGGTATCTACGGTGCGAAAGGTCTAGCATGGATGAAGGTTAACGACCGTGCAGCAGGCATGGAAGGTATCCAGTCTCCTGTAGCTAAATTCCTAAGCGAAGACGTGATCAACGGTATCCTAGATCGCACTCAAGCGGAATCTGGCGACATCATCCTATTTGGCGCAGACAAAGCTAGCATCGTTGCTGAAGCACTAGGTGCACTTCGTCTTAAGCTTGGTAAAGACCTAGGTCTAACTAAAGAAGGCACTTGGGCTCCGCTATGGGTTGTTGACTTCCCAATGTTCGAAGAAGACGACGAAGGTAACCTACACGCGATGCACCACCCATTCACATCACCTCTAGGTGTGACTGCGGAAGAGCTAAAAGCGAACCCAGCAGTAGCGAACTCAAACGCATACGACATGGTTCTAAACGGCTACGAAGTAGGCGGTGGTTCTGTACGTATCCACAACGCAGAAATGCAAGCAGCGGTATTCGATATCCTAGGTATCGATGCAGAAGAGCAACAACTGAAATTCGGCTTCCTACTGGACGCGCTAAAATTCGGTACGCCTCCACACGCAGGTCTTGCATTCGGTTTAGACCGTCTAATGATGCTGCTATGTGGTACAGAGAACATCCGTGATGTTATCGCGTTCCCTAAAACAACTGCGGCGGCGTGTCTACTAACAGACGCTCCAAGCCTTGCAAACCCAGCAGCTCTAGAAGAGCTAGCGATTGCAGTGACAGTTGCGAAAGAAAAAGACGCAGAATAAGCGCACAACAATTAAAGAAAAAACTCCCGCAACTGCGGGAGTTTTTGTTTTAATGACATATATTCTAATACTTACAGTGAGTTATTGATTAGGACTCTTCATGTCAATTATTTTGGGCATTGACCCAGGCTCTCGTATTACCGGTTATGGCGTGATTCGCCAGCAAGGTCGTCATTTGCAATATCTAGGCAGCGGATGTATTCGCACTTCAGAAAAAGAGCTGCCAGGTCGTCTCAAGCAAATCTACGCAGGCGTGACGGAAATCATCACCCAGTTTCAACCGGATGTATTTGCCATCGAACAAGTGTTTATGGCGAAGAATGCCGATTCTGCACTAAAGCTAGGGCAGGCGCGTGGTAGCGCAATTGTGGCAGCTGTGAATGCGGATCTTCCGGTGCATGAGTACGCGGCTCGTCTTATTAAACAAGCGGTAACAGGTACAGGTGGCGCAGACAAAGTACAGGTTCAGCATATGGTTCAACACATGCTTAAATTGCCCGCTAAACCTCAAGCCGATGCTGCCGATGCGCTGGGTGTTGCTATTTGTCACGCTAACACGAATAAGACGCTGGTGGCGCTCGCAGGCAAAGCAACCAGTGCAAGAAAAGGTCGTTACCGTTAGGCGTGTTCTCGTATTAAAAATGAGACATCTCAGACAGATTTAGGGATTAGATTTGTTAAGAAAATGCTACAAAACTATAGTGGTCAGAGGTCTAATAAGAAATCAATCAAGGAAGATTGAACATGAATCCAGCCACGCTGTGGCGCAGTGCATTTATGCCGCGCCAAACTCAATGGACAAGAACACAACAACGTCAAGCAGACATCCTCTTTCTATTTACCTTCATCGCTTTTCTCGTCGGGATCTACAGCCTGATCAAATGGTCCAAGCATGGACATGAAAGCTTAATTTTTACTTCAGTACTGTTAATCGCACTCGAACTGATATCCGCCTTTAGCCTGAGATGGTTCAAACAACCAGCATTGTCGCTCAATCTTGG
Organism: Vibrio owensii CAIM 1854 = LMG 25443; assembly: GCF_000817815.1. Taxonomy (GTDB): domain Bacteria; phylum Pseudomonadota; class Gammaproteobacteria; order Enterobacterales; family Vibrionaceae; genus Vibrio; species Vibrio owensii. The sequence continues at coordinate 99,946 of NZ_JPRD01000057.1, read as the reverse complement.
TTTTGTTGGCATGTCAGTGCATGCGCTCAACATCATCTATCAAAGTGGTGGTGTGGTCGATTCTACCCAAACTTACTGGGTGCCTTTGTTAGTCGTCGCTTTCTTTTTATCTGGCACTCGTATCATGGCGATCTCTTGGAGCGCGTTAGTAATAGCGCTTTCTGCGGTAATGACGTATCAACATGTGTCAGGTTTTGGTTTTCCCCAGTTCGTGTTGTCTGAATCTGCGCAGCGCGTGGAGATATGGTCAGGGACTGTGTTACCGCTGGTGGTTATTTGTATTGCACAAGCTTTTATTGCCAAGCAGCGAGATATTGCGATTGAAAGTGCAGAGCAAGCCAAGGCTGAGAGTGAGTTGGTGGCGCAAAAGGCGACAGAGGGGGAGCTGCATTTGGCGGAGGTGCTTGAGCAAGCCAATCAAAACTCAAGTGAGCTTAAACAAGTCTCGCAAGTGCTGGATGAGCAATCATCGCAATTGGATGCTCAAGTGAATGCCCTTAATGTAAACAGTGAATCCCAAGCCAGCGCAGCCGAGCAAATGAGTCAGCAAGTGCATCACATGGCGACTGGGATTGAAGAGTCCAGCAAGTTTGTCGAAGAGCTGCGTGAGAAGAGTGAAGACGTTCATCAACAAGCTGAGAAAAGCTCGGAATTATTGGAGGACTCTACCCAAGCGATCTGCCAGATCATTACCAGCCATGAAGACATCATGAAAGTGGCGGACTTAATTACGTCGGTTGCGGAACAAACCAACTTGCTGGCGCTGAATGCCGCTATTGAAGCGGCGAGAGCGGGTGAGCAGGGCAGAGGTTTTGCGGTCGTTGCGGACCAAGTTCGAGAGCTTTCGGCTAAGAGTAGTCAGTCGGCAGTGGAAATTCGTAACTTGCTTGATCGCAGTGAGCAAGAAGTGAAGCATGGTCAAAGCGTTGTGACGTCTAGTACAGAGCGAATGAACACCATCATTCAGCAAGTTACCACCATCTCTCATGATGTGCAGAGTCTGTCTGGCATCATGGCAACGCAAATGACGGCATTAAAAGAGTTGGATGAAGCCAGCAGTGAAGTTGCTAACGGCGTAGTGAACACCAAAACCATTGCAGAAACTGTCGCGCAATACGGCAACGAGCTGAACGGGCAAGTGGTCGCGGTGCGCAATCTGACTCAACAGCTTGATCAAGTTGTCTCAAAAATCTAACCCCACCGAATAAAGGACTGGATGTCTATCCAGTTCTTTATTATCCTGTCGCAAATTCATTTCCAAAGAGTATTTATAGTGATTGGACGTCTTCGCGGCACTCTGCTTGAAAAGCAACCACCTGAAGTTTTAATTGAAGTTAATGGCATTGGTTATGAAGTTCAGATGCCAATGAGCTGTTTCTACGAACTGCCAAATGTCGGCGAAGAAGCCATTATTTATACTCACTTTGTTGTGCGTGAAGACGCGCAATTGCTTTACGGTTTCAACACAGTCAAAGAGCGTGCACTTTTCCGTGAAGTGATCAAAGCGAACGGTGTTGGTCCTAAGCTAGGTCTGGGTATCCTTTCTGGTATGACAGCGAGCCAATTCGTTTCTTGCGTTGAGCGTGAAGACATTTCAACGCTTGTGAAGCTACCGGGTGTTGGTAAGAAGACAGCTGAACGCCTAGTTGTAGAAATGAAAGACCGTTTGAAAGGGTGGGGCGCTGGCGATCTATTTACGCCGTTTACCGATGCTGCTCCTGCGGATTCTGGTTCGACATCCAGCAACGCTGAAGAGGAGGCAATCAGTGCGCTTCTAGCTCTAGGTTACAAGCCGACTCAAGCGTCGAAAGTGGTTTCTCAGATCGCTAAACCGGATATGACCAGTGAGCAACTGATCCGTGAAGCACTAAAATCAATGGTGTAACGGAAAGCCCAAGGGAACAATATGATTGAAGCCGATCGTTTAATCGCTCCAGAAAATCCTTCGTTTCGTGATGAAGATGTCATCGACCGTGCGATTCGTCCTAAGAAACTGGCAGATTACCAAGGTCAGGATCACGTTCGTGATCAGATGGAGATTTTCATCAAAGCTGCTCAATTGCGAAATGAAGCGCTTGACCACCTTTTGATTTTTGGTCCTCCGGGCTTGGGTAAAACCACGCTTGCGAATATCGTCGCCAATGAGATGGAAGTGAACATTCGAACCACTTCTGGCCCAGTGCTTGAGAAAGCAGGAGACTTGGCGGCGCTGCTGACCAATTTAGAAGAAAACGATGTGCTGTTCATTGATGAGATTCACCGCTTAAGCCCGATGGTTGAAGAGGTGTTGTATCCAGCAATGGAGGATTACCAGTTGGACATCATGATTGGTGAAGGTCCTGCAGCACGCTCTATCAAAATTGATTTGCCACCTTTCACTTTGATCGGTGCAACGACGCGTGCAGGTTCTCTGACTTCGCCACTTCGTGACCGTTTCGGTATTACGCAGCGCCTTGAGTACTATAAAGTAAAAGACCTGCAAGATATCGTTCAGCGCAGTGCCGATTGCTTGGGCTTGTCGATGGAATCAGAAGGTGCATTGGAAGTCGCTCGCCGTGCTCGTGGTACACCACGTATTGCTAACCGACTATTGCGCCGTGTTCGTGACTATGCCGAAGTGAAAGGTAATGGTCATATATGTGCTGATACAGCAGACAAAGCGCTGAACATGCTTGATGTGGATGCAGAAGGCTTTGATTACATGGACCGTAAGCTGTTGCTTGCGATCATGGAGAAATTTGGTGGTGGACCTGTCGGTTTAGACAACATGGCAGCCGCGATTGGTGAAGAGAAAGACACCATTGAAGACGTTCTTGAGCCATATCTAATCCAACAAGGCTACTTGCAACGCACTCCCCGTGGTAGAATTGCCACAGATCGCGCTTATCTGCATTTCGGAATTGAAAAGTAAGATTCCATCGCTGGGCGCTTAGCGCTCAGCGTTTCACCAATGTTGACCAACCTCTCATTTATTAAATCTCTTCTAATACTAAATAGGTAATAGAAACTTATAGATTGTTAACTCTATGTTCTTGCCTAACTGATTATTTTCTCTCCTGATTACTCTCTATTAACATACTCATCGAATATCGATTGATCTGGATCAATGTGATGGATTTTTGTGCAAAATCAGCGCATAAAGATTGATGTATATCAAAGCGGTTTCTCGCCATAAACCTTTTGAAACAAACTGTTTTTACAAGTAATATTAGACCCAGCTATATTAGCTGATGCTTAACAATTAACTAACCAATGAAGCACATTTTTGCAACAAAGCGTTGTGATAATTCAACATTTTTCAAGTGTGAATAACACTTGTGTATGGATTGCAATATGTAGAGAGTGTCATTCAGCCGACACATAGGAGTTACCATGATTGACGTAGTTGATCTGTCGCGGTTGCAGTTTGCACTGACAGCGATGTATCACTTCCTATTCGTACCATTGACTCTTGGTATGGCCTTCCTTTTGGCCATTATGGAATCGATGTACGTAATGACGAACAAGCAAATCTACAAGGACATGACCAAGTTCTGGGGTAAGCTGTTCGGTATTAACTTTGCACTTGGTGTGGCTACCGGCCTTACCATGGAGTTCCAGTTTGGTACGAACTGGTCTTACTACTCCCACTATGTAGGTGACATCTTCGGTGCACCACTGGCGATCGAAGCACTGGTTGCTTTCTTCCTGGAGTCAACTTTTGTTGGTCTATTCTTCTTCGGGTGGGATCGTCTATCAAAACGTCAACACTTAGCGGTAACCTGGTTGGTTGCTCTGGGTTCTAACTTCTCTGCACTTTGGATTCTTATCGCGAACGGCTGGATGCAAAACCCAGTTGGCGCAGAATTCAACTTCGAAACCATGCGTATGGAAATGGTGAGCTTTGCAGACGTTGTACTTAACCCTGTAGCGCAAGTTAAATTTGTACACACAGTAGCATCTGGTTACACGTGTGGTGCAATGTTCGTTCTAGGCATCAGTTCTTACTACCTATTGAAAGGTCGTGATGTGGCGTTCGCTCGTCGTTCGTTTGCTATCGCAGCTTCTTTCGGTATGGCAGCAATCCTGTCTACTATCGTGCTAGGTGACGAATCTGGTTACGAGCTTGGTGAAGTTCAAAAAGTGAAGCTAGCAGCAGTAGAAGCTGAATGGCACACAGAACCAGCACCAGCGGCGTTCACACTGTTCGGTTTACCAAACCAAGAAACAATGAACACCGATTACGCAATCAAGATCCCTTACGTTATGGGTATCATCGCGACACGTTCATTTGACGAGCAAGTAACAGGTCTACACGATCTACGTGAAGAGCACGTTGACCGTATCCGTACTGGTATGTACGCGTACGAATTGCTTGAAAAACTGCGAGCAGGCGACAAGTCTGAAGCAAACATGACTGCGTTTGACGAAGTGAAAGGTGACCTAGGTTACGGCCTACTTCTAAAACGTTACACAGACAACGTTGTTGATGCGACTGAAGACCAAATCCAAGCCGCTGCGGATGACTCAATCCCAACAGTATGGCCGTTATTCTGGTCGTTCCGTATCATGGTTGCGTGTGGCTTCATTATGCTATTCGTATTTGGTGCGTCATTCATCCAAACATGTCGTCAGAAGATCGAACAGAAACCTTGGATTCTTAAAGCTGCACTATTCAGCATTCCACTTCCATGGATTGCGATCGAAGCAGGTTGGTTCGTTGCTGAATACGGTCGTCAACCGTGGGCTGTAGGTGAAATCCTACCGGTACACGTTGCTGCATCAGCACTAACAGCAGGTGAAATCTGGACTTCACTATTTGCAATCCTAGCGCTATACACTGCATTCCTAATTGCAGAAGTATACCTAATGGTTAAGTTCGCTCGTAAAGGTCCAAGCAGCCTGAAAACTGGTCGCTACCACTTCGAGCAAAACGCTGACTCTGTTGAAGACAAAGTTAGTCGCCAAGTAGAAGCGTAAGACAAGGAGACAACAAGATGTTTGATTACGAAATCTTGCGATTCATCTGGTGGGTACTGATCGGTGTTCTACTAGTTGGTTTTGCAATTACAGACGGTTTCGATATGGGTGTGGGCGCGCTTGTACCTATTATCGGTAAAAACGACACACAACGTCGTGTGATGATTAACTCCATCGCACCTCACTGGGATGGTAACCAAGTTTGGCTTATCACTGCTGGTGGTGCATTGTTCGCAGCATGGCCTTTGGTTTACGCGACATCGTTCTCTGGTTTCTACCTAGCGATGATCCTAACCCTAGCGGCACTTTGGCTACGTCCAATCGGTCTTGATTACCGTTCAAAGATTGAAGATAAAAAATGGCGTAACACTTGGGATATCTGTATCTCAATCAGTGGCTTCGTTCCACCAATCATCTTTGGTGTAGCGTTTGGTAACCTTCTACAAGGCGTTCCATTCCAGTTGAACGAATTCCTAATGCCAACGTACCACGGTTCATTCTTTGGTCTACTAAACCCATTTGCTCTGCTATGTGGTCTAGTAAGCTTGTTCATGATCCTGATGCAAGGTGCAACATGGCTTCAAATGAAGACAACTGGCGAAGTACATACTCGTGCTCGTAACGTAGCTCAGCTCACTGGCCTACTAACAGTGGTTGCATTTGTGGTTGCTGGTTTCTGGATCCAAAGTATCGAAGGCTACGTTATCGTAGGTGGCATCGACACTGCAGCGGCTTCTAACCCTCTAAACAAAGAGGTTATCCGTGAAGCTGGTGCGTGGATGAACAACTTCGAAGCTTACCCACTACTATGGGCTGCACCTGTACTAGGTGTTGCTATGCCGCTTCTAGCTGTATTGGCATCTCGCCTAGAGAAGTGTGGTATCGCGTTCCTAACGTCAAGCCTAGGTAACGCTGGTGTTATCTTTACTGCTGGTATCGCAATGTTCCCATTTGTAATGCCTTCAGACCTAATGCCAAGCCAAAGTCTGACAATGTGGGATGCAACTTCATCTGAACTGACTCTGAACCTAATGACAGGCGTAGCGTTTGTTATGGTTCCTATCATCCTTGCTTACACGTCTTGGACTTACTACAAGATGTTTGGCCGCTTGGATGACCAGTTCATCGAAGAAAACAAAAACTCACTATACTAAGGAGCTATTACTATGTGGTATTTCGCATGGATTCTAGGTGTACTACTTGCTTGTGCATTCGGTATCATCAACGCTCTTTGGTTAGAGCACTCAGAAATGATGGATAAAGACAGTGAGTAATCTCGCTGACAAGGTAGCGAAACTTCACGCACCAATGGACAAGACTCTACTAAGAGTCTTGGCCTTAATCCTTGGCTTTATGCATGTAGGATTAGTGATGTGGGATCCGAACGCATACCATCGAGAAATTGGTGGCTTTAATGCGTTTATCGCACCAGCGCTGATTTGGGCAGTGTGCTCAAGCATGGTATATGGCGTGGGCTTCAAGCCAAGAAATTGGTACTGGCAGGTGCTGTTCAGTCCTTATTTCTCGCTCGCTATCTTAATTTATCTAACTGCACTGTATTTCATGTAAGCGTTACACTCTGAAATAAAGTCGGTTACTAAATCATCGAATAAAAGCCAGACGGATTGTCTGGCTTTTATTTTTTCTACAAATTTCAAAAATATTCCCTTACCTCAGTACCAATTACTGCCGCTTCAGTTATAGTAATTGCTTTAAAGAATTGAATATATTGGTACTCCCTTGCAAGGCACATCAAATCCCTTTCGCTGGCCGATCACTGTGTATTACGAAGACACGGATGCGGGTGGCGTTGTATATCACTCAAATTATTTAAAATTCTTTGAACGCGCGCGCACTGAGATGTTGCGTGCAAAAGGCGTTTCTCAACATGTGTTACTGGAACAAAACATTGGCTTTGTTGTCCGACACATGGATATCGATTTCAACCAAGGGGCAAGGCTGGACGAGCATTTGACCGTTCTAACCCGAGTGTCAGAAATAAAACGTGCTTCTTTGCAATTCTGTCAAGAGTTAGTCAATGATGAAGGCAGAACATTTTGCAAGGCAATGGTTAAGGTAGCATGTATCGATAATAAGAAAATGAAGCCAATTGCGATTCCATCATTTATCAATTCGGAGCTAACAAATAGTGACTGCTGATATTTCCATTTTAGATCTCTTTCTTCAGGCCAGTCTGTTGGTAAAGCTTGTGATGTTGACACTGCTCGGCATGTCAATCGCATCATGGGCTATGATCATTAAGCGCAGCAAAGTCTTATCTCAAGCATCAAAAGATGCGGAGTCATTCGAAGACAAATTCTGGTCGGGTACTGACCTTTCTCAGCTTTACCAGAAAGTGAAAGGTCGTAAAGACGACATCACAGGTACAGAAGAAATCTTCTACGCAGGTTTTACCGAGTTTGCTCGTCTACGTAAGAGCAATGCAAACTCGCCAGCTTACATCATGGAAGGCACTGGCCGTGCAATGCGCGTTGCTGTTGCTCGTGAAGTTGATGAACTGGAAACCAGCTTGCCATTCCTTGCAACGGTCGGTTCTATCAGCCCATACATTGGTCTGTTTGGTACGGTTTGGGGCATCATGCATGCGTTCATCGCTTTGGGTGAAGTAAAGCAAGCAACGCTTTCAATGGTAGCGCCAGGTATCGCAGAAGCCCTGATTGCAACTGCAATGGGTCTATTTGCTGCAATTCCTGCAGTAATGGCATACAACCGTCTTAGCAACAAAGTAAGTAAGCTAGAACACATTTACGCGACTTTCTCTGAAGAATTCCACAGCATCCTGCACCGTCAAGCGATGGCGGGTCGAGACAGCGCAAGTAAGGAATAGAGCATGGCGGGTTACCAACCTAAAAAGCGTAAAATGACCGCAGAGATCAACGTCGTACCATACATCGACGTGATGCTGGTTCTGCTGATCATTTTTATGGCGACCGCTCCATTTGTCACTCAAGGTGTGGATGTGGATCTTCCACAGACATCAACGGCTGAATCTATGCAAGACTTGGCTGGCGATACAGATAGCAGTTTCATCATCATTGAAATCGATCGTGACGGCAATTTAGGCTTAAGCGTGAATGATGAAGAGGTTCAACGCGGTCTATCACTACAAGACGTGATTGTGCGTGTTAAAGCCGAGCGTGAGATTAAACCTGATTCACCTGTAGCGGTAGGTGGTGATGCAGCAACGCCATACGCTGACGTTGTACTTTTGCTTGACGAGTTAAGTCGTGCAGGCATCCCAAAAGTGGGTCTGATGACCGATATCAGGGAATAGACATCGAACATCTATGAAAGATAACAAGAAAAAATCCAAAGAATACACCAAGCCGATAGCGATATCGGTTGGTTTGCACGCGCTATTAGTCGTGGCTCTACTTTGGGGGACGGACTTCACTATGTCGAAACCAGAGCCGACAGGCCAGATGGTTCAGGCTGTGGTGATTGATCCAAAACTTGTTCAGAAACAAGCGAACGAGATTCGTCAGCAACGCGAAAAAGCGGCCAAGAAAGAGCAAGACCGTCTTGATAAGTTGAGACGTGAAGCTGAGCAGCTTGAGAAAAATCGCAAAGCAGAAGAAGAACAGATTCGTAAACTGAAAGAGCAACAGGCGAAAGATGCCAAAGCCGCTCGCGAAGCCGAAGCTGCTCGTAAGAAGAAAGAGCAAGAGCGTAAGGCAGAGGAAGAACGCACTCGTAAAGAAAAAGAACGTGCAGCAAAAGCAGAAAAAGAACGTAAAGCCAAAGAAGAGGCTGTACGTAAAGCTGAGCAGCAACGCATTGCTAAAGAAGCTGCCGCAGCAAAAGCGGAACAAGAGCGTGTAGCGCGCGAGAAAGCTGCGAAAGAAGCAGAAGAGAAAGCGCGTCGTGAACGTGAAGCCGCTGCGAAAGCCGAGCAAGAACGCATCGCGAAAGAAAAGGCAGCGAAAGAGGCCGCAGAAAAGGCACGCCAAGAGAAAGAGCGTCTTGAGCGATTAGAGCGTGAGCGTAAAGAGCAAGAAGCTGCACTGGATGATATTTTTGCAGGCCTTGAAAGTGAGGCAAGCCAAAACAGTGCGGCTCGTAACCAATTCATTGACGATGAACTTTCTCGTATGTCATCCATCTATACTCAGAACATTCAGCAAAGGCTGATTAAGGATGATTACTTGCTGGGAAAGGAGTGTAGGGTAAACATCAAACTGATCCCAACAGGGACAGACATGATGGTTGCTGGAGTGACCATATTAGACGGCGACGCCCGAGTATGTGCGGCTGCGAAGAGTGCGATTGCGCAGGTAGGGACTTTCCCTAAATCGTCAGAAGAAGCGGTCAACGAAAAATTGAAAGACATCAACTTAACTGTTGCTTTGGACTAAAAGGAACTGAGACGTGATTAAACGCCTTTTACTAGGAATGTTTGTACTGCTTGGCAGTCTAACGAGTGTGGCTCATGCTGCACTAGAGCTGGTGATTACCGATGGTATTGATTCAGCACGACCAATTGCTGTTGTTCCATTTAAATGGGAAGGCAGTGAACCTCTTCCAACGGACATCTCTGCTGTGATTGCTTCAGACTTGCAACGCAGTGGTAAGTTCAGCCCGGTACCGACCAGCAAGATGCCACAAACACCATTCAATGAATCAGAGGTTAACTTTGATGCGTGGACAGGCCTTGGGGTTGATGCACTGCTTACTGGTTCAATCAAAAAGAACGAGCAGGGCAACTACGTTGTGAACTACCAATTGGTTGACGTTGTTCGCGGTCAATTGACTGGCGGCAATAGCAAAGCACTTGGTGGCGACGGCGAGCTAGTACTTTCTAAAGATCATGTTCTCTTCAACAAAGTGGCAACGGTTGAAGGTCCACGCATGCGTGAGTACGCGCACCGTATCTCTGACCTTGTCTACGAGCAACTAACGGGTGAGCGTGGTGCGTTTATGACACGTATCGCTTACGTGGTGGTGAACGATAAAGATAACTTCCCTTACCAACTTCGTGTGGCGGATTATGATGGCTACAACGAGCGCCTAGTGCTTCAATCGAAGCAACCGCTTATGTCTCCGGCATGGTCTCCAGATGGTCAGAAACTGGCTTACGTAAGTTTCCAGAATGGTCAGGCCGAGATCTTCATCATGAACATCTACACCGGTGAACGCGAGAAGGTCACGTCATACCCTCGTCACAATGGTGCGCCAAGATTCTCACCGGACGGCAGCCAGTTAGCCCTTGTGCTTTCTAAGACTGGTTCGCTTCAGGTTTACACTTTGGATCTAAAAACACGCAAATTGACACAAATTACGCGTGGCAGATCAAATAATACAGAACCATACTGGCACCCTGATGGCAAATCGCTGATTTTCACATCTGACAGGGGTGGTAAACCTCAGATTTATAAAGTAGATTTGGGCAGCGGTTCGACTAATCGCTTGACTTGGCAAGGCAGTCAAAACTTGGGTGGTCAAATCACTCCTGACGGCCGATTCCTAGTCATGGTGAATCGCAGTGATTCGGGTTTCAACTTGGCCAAACAAGATTTGGAAACAGGTGCTCTTCAGGTGCTAACAAAAACGTTGCTTGATGAGTCTCCGAGCATTGCCCCAAATGGTGGCATGGTTATCTATAGCTCGATTTACAACAAGAAAAACGTACTATCGATGGTGTCAATTGATGGTCGATTTAAAGCTAGATTACCGGCAACTAATGGGCGTGTAAGAGCTCCCGCGTGGTCACCGTTTTTGTAGTAAGAAAAATTGATTAATAAAGGAAAATAAGATGCAACTGAACAAGGTTCTAAAAGGGCTACTAATCGCGATTCCTGTGATGGCTATGACAGCATGTAGCTCAAGCGATGACGCAGCTTCTAACACGGGTGCTGAGACAAACACTGGTGCAGCAGAAACTACAGTAGTTACTCCGATCGATCCAAACAGCCAGCTAACAGAGCAAGAGCTAAAAGAGCAAGCGCTACGTGAAACTCAAACAATCTACTTCGCATTTGATAACTCTACAATTGCTGGTGATTACGAAGAGATGCTAGCGGCTCACGCTTCTTACCTTAGCAAGAACCCTGCTCTTAAAGTAACGATCGAAGGTCACGCAGATGAGCGCGGTACTCCTGAGTACAACATCGCTCTAGGTGAGCGTCGTGCAGAAGCAGTATCAAACTACCTACAAGCACTAGGTGTTCAAGCTGATCAAATCTCTATCGTTAGCTACGGTGAAGAGAAGCCACTTCTTCTAGGTCAATCTGAAGATGTTTACGCTAAGAACCGTCGTGCGGTTCTAGTATACTAATTCGAGGTAAACCTCATGTTCAGTAACACTAAGCGCGCTGTTACGCTTACGTTACTGGCAAGTGCAGCGAACTTCGCGTTCGCTGCACCAGCTCCAGTATCAGATCTCAACAGCACATCATCAGTATCTACTCGATCTTCTTCCGAAAGCGACATCGAGCGTTTAGAGCGCTTGTTGCAAAACCGCAACCGCGTTCAGCTTCAAATGCAAGAGCAAGTTGACCAAATGGCACAAGAGATCAGTGATCTACGTGGTCAATTAGAGCGCAACAACTACGAGATGCAGCAAATGCTTAAGCGTCAACGTGAGTTATTTGTGGAGCTTGATCGAGTGCGTGGCGAAATGAAAGCCGCACCTGTTAAAGAAACCAAACCAGCGGAAACTGGCGGTAAGTACACATCGAATGCCGATGAACAAACGGCTTACCAAGACGCGGTGGATTTAATCCTTAAAAAACGCGACTACACTGGTGCGATTGCTGCATTCCAACAGTTCCAAAAGGACTATCCTGATTCAACATATTCAGCGAACTCACATTACTGGCTAGGTCAGTTGTACTTCGCGAAGAAACAGGACAAAGATGCAGTGAAGAGCTTTGCTGCCGTGGTTTCTTACAAAGATTCCAACAAGCGTGCAGATGCGTTGGTTAAATTAGGTGATATCGCTGAGCGTAACAACAATGACGCACAAGCGAAGAAGTACTATCAGCAAGTGGTCGACGAGTACCCAGGCAGCGCCTCGGCGAAAGTTGCAAGCTCTAAGCTGAAGTAACGACGCCTAAGCAATATCAAGATGATTAAAAAGGGAGCCTCGGTTCCCTTTTTCTTTGCATTGGCTTTACGACTTTAAAAGAAGAATGATTCATGCAACGAATGTTCATGAACAACAATTAGAATTGTTACTTACAACAAAGATATACGGCTAGACTGCTATAAATTCCGGTTACGGGTTGGTTTTTGAAAATCAACAAGGTTACAATACTCGGATTAAAGGAAGTTGCGTAGAGCAAGAGCAATGAGCCACATATTAGATAAAATCGACACAGTTTACCCATTCCCACCAAAACCAATCCCATTAAGCCAAGAAGAAAAAGCCGATTACATCGAGCGAATCAAAAAGCTGCTTAAAGAAAAAGACGCGGTACTTATCGCCCACTACTATACCGATCCTGAGATCCAAGCTCTGGCTGAAGAGACCGGCGGTTTTGTTGGTGATTCGCTAGAAATGGCAAAGTTTGGTAACCGTCATCCAGCAAGTACGCTGATCATTGGTGGTGTTCGCTTTATGGGTGAGTCTGCGAAGATCCTGACACCAGAAAAGCGCATTCTAATGCCAACGCTAGAAGCAGAATGTTCACTTGATCTTGGTTGCCCTGCGGATAAGTTCAGCGAGTTCTGTGATGCGCACCCAGACCACACGGTTGTGGTTTACGCAAACACATCTGCAGCGGTAAAAGCGCGCGCTGATTGGGTAGTTACATCAAGCATCGCTCTAGAGATTGTTGAACACCTAGACGCAGAAGATAAGCCAATCATCTGGGGGCCTGACCGTCACCTAGGTTCTTACATCGCAAACAAAACTGGCGCAGACATGTTGCTATGGCAAGGTGAGTGTGTGGTTCACGATGAGTTCTCTGCAGATGCGCTACGCAAGATGAAGAGTGTTTACCCAGACGCGGCAATCCTAGTGCACCCAGAGTCTCCAGCGAGTGTGGTTGAACTAGCTGATGCGGTTGGTTCTACGAGTCAGCTAATTAAGGCAGCGAAAGAGCTTCCTCATCAACAAATGATCGTTGCGACTGACAAAGGCATCTTCTTCAAGATGCAGCAGCTAGTGCCAGAGAAAGAATTGATTGAAGCACCAACGGCAGGCGCAGGCGCAACATGTCGCAGCTGTGCACACTGTCCTTGGATGGCGATGAACGGTCTTAAAGCGATTGAAAAAGCACTGAATGAAGGTGGTGCAGAGCACGAAATCTTCGTTGATGAAGCGCTGCGTGTGAAATCACTTATCCCACTAAACCGCATGCTAGATTTTGCTGAGCAGTTGAACATGCAAGTGAAAGGTAACGCTTAATCTTTCCGTTATTTAGACTGCGGTTTGTTAAGACAAATCTCAAAAACCAGCCGAATATGGCTGGTTTTTTTGTTTCTTACAATCAATAGGTTAGTATTTAGTTATAGCAATCAGAAAGGAATCGGACACTTATGGCTGTATGGCTAGTACTGAAAAAGTGGTTTAGTGCTCACCTTTTTAAATTGAGCAACCGAAACCTACTCGTCATTAGTGGCGCATACATTGCCATCTCATGGTCGTTGCTGACTCTCGCCGGAGAGCATGCTCTGACTGATAACTTCTCTAACTTCATTTACTACCTCATGGTGACTGCTTCAACGGTTGGTTATGGCGACTTATCACCCTCAAGTGATATGGGTAAGTGGATTGTGGTGTTGTTTATTATCCCGGGTGGTTTGAGTTTATTTGCAGCCATTTTGGGACGAGTGGCGGGCGGTGCTATTGATTATTGGCGAGCAGGCATACTAGGGAAACGGAGAGTAAGAGTGGAAAACCATATCGTATTACTGGGTTGGAATGGCGCACGTACCATGCATCTGATCCGTATGTTGCAACATGAAGAACACGGCAAACGTTCAATCGTTTTGTGTAGTCGTTCAGACATTGAAAACCCACTACCGGGTGAGATTGGTTTTATCAAGGTGAACAGTTACACCGACGCGCAAGAGATGAAGAATGCCAATATCATCGGAGCCAACTGTATCATTGTTGATAATCTCACCGATGATATTACGCTCTCAGCCGCCTTGTATTGTGCCTCTGTGAATCCTGATGCACACTTACTTGCCTATTTTAAAGATGATGCTTTGGGTCGCTTACTTAGTCAGCATTGTCCTAAAGCAGAGTGTATTCCTGCAGTCGGTGCAGAGATGCTTGCTAAAGCGGCAGTGGATCCGGGTTCCAGTGCATTGCACCAAGAGTTACTCGCTTCGACACGCGGTATGACTCAGTACTCTGTGATTTACCCTGACGATCAACCAACCACGAATGTTGAAACGATCTTTGGTTTTATTAAGAAGCATCATCAAGCGACGTTGATCGCCTTCGATCTTGGCAGTGGTATTGAGCTCAACCCTGAACTTAGCGCTCAAGTGCCGCCAAACACCAAACTGTTTTATATTGCCGACGAGCGAATTGATGATTTCGCTTGGACAGACATGAACAAGGACAAATAATGCATATGATTGCCGACCTGTTGGCAGGTTTCCCTAACTTTCTTCTCTATTTTTCGGTGTCGATTATTTTCGTACTGGCGTTCAAATTCATCTACGTCAAACTGACACCATACGATGAATGGCATTTGATCAAAGAAGAAAAGAACACTGCCGCTGCCGTTGCATTAAGCGGTGCTTTTCTAGGCTACTGTCTTGCGATTGCAGGTGCTGCGACTAACTCAGTCAACATCGTCGACTTCATGGTATGGGGCGTAGTAGCCATGCTCGCGCAGATCATCGCATTCGGTATCGTGCGCTTCATTCTTTTGCCAAAAGTCTCAGAGCGTATTGAGAACGATGAAGTACCAGCGGGCATTGTTCTGGCTGCTGTTTCGGTATCTGTCGGCGTGCTGAACGCGGCTTGTATGACGTATTAGGAGGAGCGATGAAACGCAGTTCTAACGTCAAACGTTCTTCAATGGACAAAAGCTTTAAAGTCGGACGAATCATTCCATTCGTCGCTTTTGGTGGCATCTTTTTTCTGGCAACGCATGAGTCGAAAACCGAAGGCTATATCTATGCCGATGCGGATGAATGTAAATCGGACGCGCCAGAGTTCAGCGAACAATGTGAAATCGCTTACCAAGAAGCAATGGCGAGAGCGGAAGAAAACGCACCGCGCTACAACAATGAGTTCGAATGTGAAGACGATTTCTACGAAGACGATTGTTATTACAGCTCACGCCACCGTTCTTACGTACCGTTTGTGGGGGGCTACTTTTTCAGCCGCGCAGTGAGTGGTTTGAGTGGATACAACAAAAGCTATTACTCAGAGCCGATGTATCGCTACAAGTCTAAGTATTACAACGGTGCAGGGCAGTTCTACGGTTCTTACCGTAATCAATCCACCAAAGTCGCGACAAGTAACCTAAACAAGCGAGGCGGCGGTACGATTGGCCGTGCCATGTCCCGAGGCGGATTTGGCAAAGCGGTATCAGTGAGCCGTGGCGCTTAACAACGATGTTTCGACGAGAAATACAAGAAAGAGAAAACTGGCGTGAATTGGCACGCCAGTTTGGTTTTGGCTTTCATTCAATGTATGACCAACCGTACTGGGATGAGAGTGCTTACTATCAGTTTTCCCTTTCGCAAATAGAGCAAGATATTGAAGCGCCAACAGAGGAGCTTCATCAAATGTGCCTTGAAATCGTGGATCAAGTGGTCAGAAGTGAGCGATTACTGACTCAATGCGCCATTCCTGAAGCCATGTGGTCACAAGTTGCTTCTTCTTGGCAGCGAAGAGAACCTTCTCTCTATTCGAGAATGGACTTTGCGTACAACGGTTCCTCCCCTGCAAAGTTATTAGAAAACAACGCAGATACGCCAACGTCGCTGTTTGAGACTGGCTTTTGGCAGTGGGTGTGGCTAGAAGATATCGTCAACAAAGGCCGTATCCACCAAAGTGCGGATCAGTTTAATATTCTGCAAGATTTCCTTATTGAGCGCTTCGCTGACATTGCCAAACTGCAACCGGGACAAACGCTGCACTTTAGTTGTTGTAAATACACCGAAGAAGACAAAGGCATAGTGCAATATCTAGAAGATTGCGCTCGTGAAGCAGGGCTAGCAACCGCATTTGTTTTTGTTGAAGACATTGGCGTAACAGAAGACGGACAGTTTGTGGATGCTGATGACCGAGCGATTCGCTGGATGTTTAAACTCTATCCTTGGGAATTTATGTTCGAAGAAGAATACAGCCAGTATTTAGCAACATCCAGCGTAAACTGGTTAGAGCCGATGTGGAAGTCGATTCTTTCCAATAAAGCCTTGTTGCCGTTGCTTTGGGAGCGTTTTCCAAATCATCCTAATCTCCTGCCTGCATATTTTGCCAACGATCCAAAAGCGAGCCGTTTGAAAGACTATGTCATTAAGCCGCTGTTTTCTCGCGAAGGCGCGAACATAGAGATCGTCAAAAATGGACAGCGTTTGGTGAAAACTCCTGGGCCGTACGAATCGAGTCAAAACATCGTTCAGCAATATCATCCGCTACCCAAGTTTGGCCAAAGCCATACGCTCATTGGCAGTTGGCTCGTGAATGACAAAGCTGCGGGGATTTCGATTCGAGAAGACAGCAGTTTAGTTACTCAAGATATGGCGCGCTATATTCCTCACGTTATTCTTGATTGATCAAAAAAGCTCTCCGGTGTGGAGAGCTTTTTCAGAATATGTCGTCTGTTTTAGCTGAGCAGAGCGTTTACTCTTCTTCTGCTAGCATAACACCGCGTTGAGTCAGGCCGCCAAGCATCATTGGCATCGCATTGAAGATTTCTTCAAACTGCTCAAGACCTTCCATACCTTGTTCTGCAAGTGTTGCGATAGTCGTTTCTGGATCGTAAAGCATGGTGAGAGAAAGCAGAACACCACCTAGAAGAGCACTGTCTTCGCTATCTGCTGGCATTAAGTTTTCCCAATCATCACGAGTAATTTGCCAGCCTTGAAGTACACCTTCACAGAAATCGCGAGTGTTTGCTGACACGATATCTTGATCATCTAGCTCGCAACCTTCAGGCCATTGCCACGCACCTTCTAGAAGTGCTGGGCGAGTTTGGTTCCACATTTGAACGATTTCATCAATGTACTGTTCTAGTTGCTCACCATCAGAGAAAGGTGCAGTTTCTTCACCGCCCCATAGGAATGGCAGCCACTCTTGAGGATTCAACACGTTTGGCGCACACGCCATAGACGTTACAAAGCCTTGAGTTTTCGCTAGGTTTAGTAGTTTTCCATCAAGTTCTGGAAGAGAAAGGATGTCTTGTAGTTTCAAAATAGAATACCATTTGTTAATGGGCT
Source organism: Vibrio owensii CAIM 1854 = LMG 25443 (assembly GCF_000817815.1). Classification (GTDB taxonomy): domain Bacteria; phylum Pseudomonadota; class Gammaproteobacteria; order Enterobacterales; family Vibrionaceae; genus Vibrio; species Vibrio owensii. Next base: position 82,612 of record NZ_JPRD01000057.1, on the reverse strand, counting down.
GGTTGGTTGCGCTCATATTACCAATCAATTATTGATAAATCGATATTAGGGAATGATTCGTCTACATCTATGGAAATTCGTTCGTCACTCAGAAAAAAAAGCATTCTCGCCCTAACGCTTTATTTGTGCTTTTTCATCGCGACCATTGGTTCTGTTGTGTACCTTGTGGTTGAGCCTCCAGTGCGTGAAAAACTCGAACGTAATCTGGATCTGCGTACCCAATTGCTTGCCTCACAGATAGAAGGGCCTCTGACGAGTTCGGTTGGACTCTTGAATAGCTTAGTGGGGTTAGGGCAGACACCAACGCCAAGTATTTCACTTCAAGATACCATCCCACAATTACTCGCAGTCAGTGACGACATCATTGTGAGTGGTGGTTTATGGCCAAAACCGATACTTAAAGATGAACGCTGGCAATACACGAGCTTGTTTTTCAATAAGAATGAAAACGGCAGTCTTGACCAAATTCACTCTTACAATAACCCAGAATCCGGTGGCTACGACAATGAGCCTTGGTACCAATCTGTAGTAAACCAGCCCGCAGGATCAGTCAGTTGGTCTGGCGTGTATATCGATACCTTCACTCAGGTACAGATGATCACCGCTTCAGCGCCTTACTATAAAGATGGCGTTTTTGCTGGCGTCGCAACCGTAGACTTATCTTTAGAGGCCTTATTCCAGTTCATTCGTGAGCATACTAACCAATACTCATTGGGCGTTGTGATTCGTGATGCTGATGACCAAGTTGTTATTGAGCACAACTTCCAACTCACCAAAGACATATACATTAGCCAGTTAGGCTTTGGTGGTTTTGATTGGCGCATGGACGTGGTCAACGCGAAAGTCAAAGTATCTGACCAAGTCTTTAATCAGGTAATGAGTGTCGAGACCGGCATCATCCCATTTTTGCTTCTGTGTGTGCTGGTGGGTTACTACCTGTTAAACCGATACATCGTTGAGCCCATCGTACGTATCGCTCAGAAAGTGGATGACTCCAAAACTGGTGGCATCATCGATATTGCCTATGACAGTGAAGACGAGATTGGCCACCTGATCACCAAGTTCAACGAGAAAACCATTTACCTTGAGCGTGAGAGAGTAAAAGCCCAAGCGTCCACCAATGCGAAAACGGCTTTCCTAGCAACTTTGTCTCATGAAATTCGAACACCGATGAATGGTGTGCTGGGAACCGCCCAAATCTTGTTGAAGACCCAACTGACGGATGAACAAAGAAAGCATCTCAACACCTTGTATGATTCAGGCGACCATATGATGACGTTGCTCAATGAGATCCTTGATTATTCGAAGATCGAGCAGGGGCACATTGAGCTGGATAACACGCCTTTCCCAATTGAATCGATCCTCGGCAGTATCAACAGTGTTTATCACACCTTATGTGCTGAAAAAGGTCTGCAATTCCGCATAATTTCGAATGTGCCTGAAGGTCGTTGGTACAACAATGACAAAGCACGTTTGCGACAAGTGTTATTTAACTTGCTCAACAACGCTGTGAAATTCACAGACCGAGGCTTTGTCGAAGTCGAGTTGGCAGAGCATGTACACAAAGACAAAACCAAGCTGACCATCAGTGTGAAAGATACCGGTATCGGCATCAATCCAGACGCGCAAAAGCGCATTTTCAGACCGTTTGAACAAGCAGAGTCTTCTACGACTCGACGTTTTGGCGGCACAGGTTTGGGGCTTGCGATTGTGAAGCAAATTTCTGAACATATGGGCGGAGGCATTACAGTACAAAGCCAAGAGTGCATTGGCACCAAGTTTGTTGTTGAACTGGAACTCAATCCGTGTGAAGCGGGTATCTTGGAATCAACCAATACACATAAGCTTGATTGCCAAGGATTACGCGCGCTTATCGTAGAAGATAACCGCACCAACACCATTATTATGGAGACCTTCTTACGGTCGAAAGGTTTTGTGTGTGTTTGTGTTGAGAACGGGCAGCAAGCGGTGGAACAGGTAACAAAGCAAGAGTTCGATTTGGTCTTAATGGATAACCACATGCCAGTGCTCGATGGAGTGGGTGCCATTGCCGTCATTCGCTCTATGGATACGCCGGCAAGTTCTGTGCTGATCTTTGGTTGTACTGCCGATGTATTCAAAGAGACACAAGAGCGCATGCTTGACGTGGGTGCCAACCATATTATTGCCAAACCTATTGTTGAATCTGAGCTTGATGATGCCTTGTACCGACACGCTTCATTGCTTTATCAGTATCAAGATAAAAAGAGTGACGAGCAGCCTAAACCACAAAATGCAGAGGCACTACTGCTGAACTTCTATATGGCGCTAGATGACGACAATTTGGAACAGGCAATGTCAACGCTCTCTCATATTTTTGAGAGTGTACAGCCAACTGTCTCAGACGAGCTAAACAAGGTTATCCAGCGTATCGAGGGTTATTTAAGTAAAGCGCTCGCTCCTGAACAAGAAGATATCGACAAACTGACTATGCTGCTCGCTGATCAATAGTCTATTCATTTCGACAAAGTGGTGCGGGCGTTTGTCTGCACTACTTTTGGCTTCTTTCCATCTTCCCAACTTTACAAACTTCGCGTTTACTCTGAATTTACTCTCCCAAGTAGCATAAGCTGATCTTTTTGAAATTCACTTACCAGATATTCCTCTGGTTTTTTGTGTTTTTGCGCGAGCTAAGTCGTTTGTTGGTAAATAAATTACGTTTTTAAACTTCATTTTAGGTCAATTCAAGGCGGTTTTTACTGATTCTGGTGAAAGCTGCTACTTTTAACCTTAAAGTTGGTTATTAATTTACAACTGATAATTAATAACGGAATCATAAACTGAAAATCTTATGGTCTAATAGCGCCATTGACTGCTATGTGGTTTTAAATGCAGTAAATGATTTTATAGATGTCGTTTTTATTGGTATTTGATTTTAGAGGTTGTAAATGAAGTCTCGTGGACCATTTTGTATTCGCAATGCCGCAGCGGATACCTTTGCTATGGTGGTTTTTTGTTTTATCACAGGGATGATTATCGAGATCTTGATTTCGGGTATGACGTTTGAGCAGTCTTTAGCATCACGCACGTTGTCTATCCCGGTAAACATCGCGATTGCATGGCCTTACGGTATGTTCCGTGATTGGGTATTGCGCCAAGGTAACAAACTGTCACCTTCTTCGTTTATGAAGAACGTGTCTGACTTGGTGGCGTACGTATTGTTCCAATCTCCAGTCTACGCGGGCATTTTGTTAGCTGTAGGCGCGTCTACTGACCAAATCATCACGGCAGTAGCGAGTAACGCAGTTGTGTCTTGTGGTATGGGTGTACTTTACGGTTACTTCCTCGATCAGTGCCGCCGTTGGTTCCGCGTTCCTGGTTACTATCAAGAAGCATAATTGCCCCTGTTTTATGCAATTTAGCTAGATAGTGAGCAAACAAACGCAAAAGGGCGCTTTTTTTCGTGTTTAGCCTTGACCATCAGGCACATAATCATTAAATTAGCGCCTCGTTAGCCAATGATGCTAACCACAATTTGATTCGGTGAGTTGTCCGAGTGGCTGAAGGAGCACGCCTGGAAAGTGTGTATACGGCAACGTATCGAGAGTTCGAATCTCTCACTCACCGCCACATTCATGAAAAAAGACGTCCTAGGACGTCTTTTTTTATATCAAAATCAAATTCTTACCTCTCAATAATGTCCACATCTCTCAATAAAATCCAGCGCCTAGACGTATAAGGGAATGTATAGTTAACTTATCCCTGCCGGCACCGTTATACATTTTCGTTAAAAAGTCACAGTACGCTTCAGTAGATCGAAAGATATCCTCTTCTCGGTAACTGTATGGATGAAAAAGCTTTTTCATGAAAAATGTATATCAACTCTAAAGCCAGATTTGGCTTCCAAAAATCTATACATTTTTGATTAGAAGTGAGGGTGTTATGCGCACAAAATTGACTGCGAAAGGCGTCGAAAAAGCAAAGGTTGCAAATGGAAAAACGATGCAACGTTTTCATGATGGCCAAGGTTTATATTTGTCGGTTCGTAAGTCCGGAACAAAAGCATGGGAATTGAGATTTACCAAACCAGATGGTCGAGGATCGAATCTAGGGTTAGGTAAATATCCAGAGGTAAGTCTACTCGAAGCAAGAAAGCTAGCAGCAGAATTTCGCAAATTGAGAGCGCAGGGAAAAGATCTCGCAGTCGAACATAAAAAAAAGAAGTTGGAAGTAAAACGTCAAGCCTGCAACACGGTAAGAAAAATCGGAGAGTTGTGGTTAGAAACTGCGGCTAGTCGAGTGGCCAAGAAAACGGCTGAGGGTTACCGACAAAAACTAAACTTACATATCTACCCCAAGCTCGGTGACGTGCCAGTCAAAGAGATTAGAGCTTCAATGTGGATTGATGCAATGCGACCTCTTGAGAGAAAAGGTAAGTTAGAAACCGTTGTTCGGACTACTGCTTTATTTCGTCGTATCATGAACTTTGCTGTAAATAATGATTATATTCACAACAATCCTATTGGCTCTATGAGTGATGTGTTTAAAAAGCCTAAGAGAGGCAACTTCGCTTGTATTGATATTAAAGAGCTTCCTACTCTGCTGACGATGGTCGTTCAATCTACCATGCGACCTGCAAACAAGTTATTGTTTGAGTTTCAGCTACATACATTGACCCGTTCCAATGAATCAACAGGAGCTAGGTGGGAAGAGTTTTCTTTCGAGGAAAAAGTTTGGTATCTGCCAGCTGAAAGGGCGAAGAATAGGCTGATGCACAAAATACCAATGACACCAGAGGTGATCTCGATACTAAAAGCCGCCAAGAGCCTTAGTCGCGGTAGTGAATATGTTTTTCCTTCCAGAACTTCATTAAAAAAGCCAGTTCATAGCGAAACGATCAATGCAGCGTTTAAGCGCTTGGGCTTGTCGGGGAAGATGACATCTCATGGTACTCGATCTCTGGGAAGTACGATTCTATATGAAAGGACGGATTTCGAATCTGTCGTAATTGAGGCTTTGCTATCACATACGGATCGAGATGGGGTTCGTGATGCCTATAATCGGAATAAGTTCTTTGAGAAGAGAAGAGCGGCGTTAGAGTGGTGGAGTAAGCATATTGTTGGATTAACGAATGGCCTGTCTAGCTACTCGACAATAGAATTGTAGTGACGTTAGTTTGTTAAATGAAGGTAAATGCATGTCTAGATGTTAGCTTGTGGTTGGTTAGACGGATGATAGTTTAACTCTCTACAGGCGGTTTCCAATCACGCGGAGTAGAGAAAACACATTCGTCTATCATCTCGACATGTATCGTGTGGAATTGTCGTAAGAAGAAATGAGGAGAGTGGTACTCTCGGACCTATGAGACATGAGATAACAAAGAAAATATACTATTAATCCAATTAGATACTATTGTTTTATAAGCAGGTGATCGTCTAGTTGGGTAAACAATAATGAAAAAAAGTACAAAGGCTCTACCGATACATATACACCTTACGGTGATAATCCTTTTCATTGTTGTTATCGCATCAGGCGTTCAAATCTTTGTTACGAATAAAGGTCTCTCCACACTTATTTTAGAAGCAAACAGTAAGCTGTTTGATCGTATTGAGCTTGAGACAAGGTACAAACTTAATAGCCATTACAGTACTGCTTTCTCTGCGTTAAGTTCTTTTGCTCACAATGACAATGATAAAACAATGACTCTCGGCGAGAGAGAACGGTTATTGCCAAAGATCATTTACCTCTTAGAACAGTTCCCACACATCATTTCCTATTCTTTCTACTATCCTTCTGGTGATTTATTTAGAGTTATTCACCTCGAAAATAAAACGGTACGCCAGAACTTAGCGATTGACACAAATACTCGATACTTACTTATACAAAAGAAAGGCGGAGCACTGTATACAAAGGGGCTTGATAGTGAATTTCTAGAAATTCATTCTGTAGACTTAGATGTTGCTCCGTTATTAAGCAATACACCAAACTGGGAAAGTTTGGTTGCCAATAGTTCGAACAAGGTATCTAAGCCGATACATATTTTGGGTAAAGACTCGCTTGGTATAACGGTTTTTAGGAGGAGTCCTGGCGGCACAGTTGTTACTGCAGGAGTGTTATTGGAAGACTTGCAGTCCTCTTTAAAGGACACTCTATCGACTAATTCATCGTTGAGAGCTTTGTATAACGATGAGGGAGATATTTATGCCATGATTGCAAATCAAGGTGTGGATGAGCCCCAAAATCCTGCCATAGATGATTTGAAAAGCGATGTGCTTCTAAAGCTCTTAGATGAAGACAAAGAGCAGAGCGAAGGAGTATTGGGGGAGTTTGAATTTGATGGAGAGAGTTGGCTTGGGAAGGTTGTCACAATTAAGCCGTTGAACAGTGAGCATATTCATCTGTTAATGGCGACCAAGACTGCAGATTTATTTGACACTGGTTTACTCATCAAAAAACAAACGATTTATGCATCTCTCCTGATCCTTATTTTAATGTTGCCAGTTATTTATGTGGTATCCACATATATTTCTAAGCCCATTCAACGAGTAACAAAAAGAGCGTTAGAAATAGAACGCTTTAGGTTTGATGATACCTCTTTGGGCGATAGTGTAATTCGAGAAATTCATGAACTCAATCATGCTCAAATGTCGACGCAAGAAACGATCAAGCAGTTTATTTCTCTAACAAACAACATTGCGAGACAAGAAAACCTAGACGAGATGCTTAGTTTAGTGTGTCGAGATACTGCTCACGCTGTTGGCGCCAATGGCGTATTTCTCTACTTGTTAGATGTTGAGGCAAAAAGCTTAGTTCCAAAGTTCATCTGGTGGGAAGGTATTGAAGATGACAAGTTACAAGCTAAGAATGTGCCAGTATCAGATGCAAGTCGTTTTATTCAAGAGATATTTATTGCAAAGAAACCTGCTATTTTCAATGTCAACGAGCTTCCTCGAATTGATCTTCAATGGGATAAGGGAGACAACGGAGAAATTATTTGTATACCGCTTTCATCACGTTCAGGAGAGGTCATCGGTTCTTTTGGTGTTTTGTATGAGAATGGTAGAGCCGAAGAACATTATGAACAGTATGCTGACTACCTAAAAACGTTGTTAGGTTTTACATCAGTTGCGATAGAAACACACAACATGCTTGATGACCAAAAAGCATTGTTAGACTCCTTTATTCAAGTATTTGCTGGATCTTTAGATAAAAAGTCTCCGTACACAGGGAATCATTGCCAAAGAGTGCCAATCATTACGCAATGGTTAACGCAGGCTGCACAAGAATCTGAGAACGAAATATTTCGCCACTTTAATCTCACTTCAAAACAATGGGATGAACTCAACATGGCGAGCTGGTTACACGATTGTGGCAAGATAACAACACCAGAATATGTCGTAGATAAGGCTACGAAACTAGAAACTATTTATGATCGTATTCACGAGATACGGATGCGTTTTGAAGTTCTAAAAAGGGAGAGTGAAATAAGCTTACTCAAGGAAAATATAGCCCAACTGCCGGATGAGTTTAACGAACGATTAAAGCAACGTCATTTAGAAATTGATGATGACTTTGAGTTTATTGCAAGTCTCAACCTAGGAAGTGAGTTTGTTAATGAGGAAGCTCTTAAGCGTCTAAATGAAATTGCAGCGAAAACTTGGACTAGAACCCTAAATAATACCATTGGTATTTCTTGGGCTGAAAGGCAACGCTATACAGAAGAGTACGAACTTCCAGTTAAAGAGCCGTTGTTGAGTGATCGCCCAGAACACCTAGTCCCTTGGGATTTTCCTCCCACCAACGAAGAGCGATTTACTCTGAAGCCTACAGTTCACCAAGCTAATTTAGGCGAGGTATACAACTTATCTATTCAACGAGGAACCCTGACCAATGAGGAAAGGTTCATCATTAACGATCATATCATTCAAACTATCAAGATCCTTGAGTCTCTTCCTTTTCCAAAACACATGAGTAATGTGTCAAAGATCGCTGGTGGGCACCATGAAAAAATAGATGGGACTGGCTATCCAATGGGGCTCAAAGGTGAAGAGATGCCAATTACAGCAAAAATTATGGCAATCGCAGATGTATTTGAGGCTCTAACCAGTGCTGACCGACCTTACAAAAAGGCGAAGTCATTGTCGGAATCTATTCGAATTATGAGCTTTATGGTGGAAGACAACCATCTAGATAGAGATTTGTTCGAATTATTTCTTACTTCTGGCGTGTATAAACGCTTTGCTGTTGAATTTATGGCTTCAAGTCAAATTGATGCTGTAGACATTCAAAAATATATTCGAAATTAAACGAGTGATAGACCTAGTTTTTCTATTTTAAATTCAGCTTGTTATCTTGCGTATCATCAAACTGTGTACCAATCTTATTGCATAGGGAAAATAAAGGAATTGGTATGCACTCTGATACGATAAAAAACAAACGGGTAGTCAGTAAAGTATTGATGCCCTCCTTGTTGATAAATCTGCTCTCTCTGGCTGTCCCTCTCACTGTTTTACAAATATATGACCGAATCCTCCCTAACCAAAGCTATGGCACTGCCACTCTACTGCTTACAGGCGCAACGTTGGCCGTTGGTATGGAGGCTTTGATTCGGTTTGTGCGCACTTGGCTTTTGTCAGCAGCAGCTAGTAATACCGAGAATGCGACCTATCAGAGTTTGGTTGAAAAGGTCACGACGGCTTCTTCTGAGCATCTTCGTCAACTTGGGGTTGGTGGCGTTGAGGAAGGATTAGGCTCAGTTGCGAAGGTCAAAGACTGGTATTCCGGAGGGTTGCTTGCTGGATTTATTGATTTACCTTTTGCATTGATTTTCCTAGCCTTGGTGGCATATATCGGTGGAGAGTTAGTGGCAATACCTTTGGCAGTTTGGCTCATGACACTCGCTGTTGTTTGGGTATCTTCGATACGTGTAAAAAGTTTAAGCGAGGCCGCTTCGCAAGATGAGCAGGAGAGAAAAGCGTTCTTGATTCTGCTCAGTCAAACCATCCAAGGTATTAAGCGACAGGCTGTCGAATCTCGGATTTTTAATCAATTTAAGTCGCTAAATAATGTACGTTCTCAGTCTAAAGCGAGAGAAGAAGAACAGAATGCATTTGCCCAAGAATGTATACAGCTTGCAGCGTTAGCGACTTCAGTTTTATTGGTGATTACTGGTAGCTTGTGGGTGTTGGATGGCGAATTAACCACAGGTGGATTGGCGGCATGTTCCATCTTATCGGGCAGGGCCGTTGCACCTTTAAGCGCTCTAGTTGGCATTCGTATCAAGCTTAACTCTATACACAGTGCTAACCAAGCAATAGAAAAGTTGAGTAGCACGTCTGCTTCTAATTCTTCCGTTTCAGACAAAGCTCAAATTACATCCTCTGGTTTGGACAATAAGGATGGCTTTAAAGCGCTAGAAATCAAGCATGCGACCATCGAAAGGTATGGTGATCTTGTTCATTTAGATGTCACCCTTAGTAAGGGTGAATTGGTGTTGTTAGAGAGCATAGATCGTCATACCAACAGCCATTTATTGTCCTCTATTGCTGGTATTGACGATTTGAAGGCCGGTGAATGCTTTATCAATGGGGAGGCCGTCTCAATTGAATCAGTAGCCAACGTTACTGCCTATTGTGGCGTTAAAGGGCAATTGGTTTCGGGTACTATCTTGGATAACTTGTGTGGCTTTGATCCCGAGAGAACACAAAGCGCCAATGATTATGCAAAGCGCTTGGGATTAGCAAAAGAGATTACTCGTTTACCTGACGGGTTAGAGACACAGATTGGACATACGAGTGCCCCTTTGTTGAGTATGGGGAACATTAAAATGCTTAATATCGCCACTCAGCTAGCAAGTGATAAGCCCTTAATCATGTTAGAGAGACCTGATGCTTCGCTTGATCTAGATACCCTAGGGAGTCTAGTAACAGTATTAGAAGAAGAAGTGTCTGCCGGACGTACCATTTTGATGGTGAGCTATCATGAAAAACTTCGCGAATTGGCAAGCAGAACCATTACCATAGAAGGTGTAAGTCAACAGGGGGTACTCGCATGAACCGTTTAGATGCTAGTAACTGTTCAGAAACAAGTGCTCGACGAGATGCGTTGAACCATTTGGAAAGGGAAAGCCTCTCTATTCTCAGGCAGTTGGAAGTGAACGCGAATATCCAGTTGTTTGCACACCAATGGGTTGAGGAGAACGGTATAGAGTCATTAGACGAAATGTTCGCGATGTTTGATAGGCTTGCTTTGCCATATCGGCTGGTTGCCAATCTTGATGAAGTTGGTGAACACAAATTAGTCTTGCTAGTTCTTGGTGAAAATGAATTGCTCTCAGGACATGTAGAGTCGAAGCAGTTTATCTCTTCTGATGCCAATGACGACATCTCCGTCGTTCCACAATTTTGTATCGTTATAGAGGGAGCTCCATTGGAGAAGCCCTCTCCGGACTGGGTAGGAAACCGATTACATGCGTTTCGCGCTATCATTCCTAAATTGCTTCTAGTCAGCTTTATCACCAATTTATTCGCACTTGCCGTACCATTTATAACGATGTCGATCTACGACCACGTTATCGGTGGGGATGCAGGACATGAGCTACAAGGTATTGCTATTGGTGCTGCCCTGTTGTTTGTGATGATGGGGTGGTTAAGAACATTGCGCAGTCGAGTTTTTGCTTCGGTATCTAACCGAGTAAGTCGTGAGATATCTCAGTCTCTTGTTCAGCGCCTTTTAAGAAATAGTTATGCTCAGAATCAGCAAACGGCGTCTTCTAGCCAACAAAATCAAGTCATGTTGTCCGAACGTATCTCCGGTGTGTTATCAGGACCACTTGGAAATGCGCTTTTTGATCTGCCTTTTATTGTTATTTTTGTGCTTGCAATAGGGGTATTGGGTGGGTGGCTAGTGCTGGTACCAATTGTTTCTTTGATTCTTTACTACTTGTTAGCAAAACGTTCGATACGTTCAAGCAGCAAGCGCTCGATGCAGTCGACAGTTGCGGGCACTAATCGTCAAAATATGATTAATGAGTTGTCATCTAAGCTGGCTTTTATTCGTAGTGCTGGTTTATCAGAACACTGGATTCAGCGCTTTAAGAAGGCCAATCTTCTGGCTTCTACGGTGGCATTCAATCAATCGGTCCATCAGAGTCGATATACCTCTATTTATTATTTCATTGGTGTGGGTTCGACATTAGCTGTGATGGGGTTAGGCATTGGGCTTATATTTGAGCAAGTAATGACCCCTGGTGGTTTGATTGCTTCAATGATGTTGATATCAAAAGTAACGGGACCAGCACAGGTATTGGCTAACAGTGCGATGCGTTTTAATAGCTTTAATCAATCCAAATTGCAGGTGAACCGTATTTTGTCTCAGCCTTCTGAGCGTGAGTTTAGCTACCAGCATCATCCGTTGCCGAAGATTGCGCCTAATTTGAAGTTAACTCAAGTTACGTTACGGTACCCAAAGCAGAGTCGTCCCGCTTTAAATGGAGTGAGCTTTGATATTGACTCCGGTGATGTGGTGGCGATCACTGGTCCTTCTGGAAGCGGTAAATCAACACTCATTGAAGTGTTATCTGGTTTGCAGCCTATACAAAACGGTATGGTTGAGCTTGAAGGCGTTAACCTTGCGCAATATGACCCGCAGCTCTACCGCCATTGGTGCTTCATTCGCGCTGCCTATCCAGATTTGCTTACGCTGAGTATTCGAGAATGGCTAAATGATGGACATAAAGTAGAAGAGCAGAAAATGATTTCTGCGATTGAGATGGTCGGTGGACAGCGATGGCTCTCAACTTTGGCTGATGGGTTGGATACATCGATCAGTAGTATTCAACCGGATAGCATTTTTGACATGTTGTCAGGCACTGTTGCTCAAATCCTAATTGATGCAAAAGCGTTGGTGTATGACTACCCCTTGTTCTTAATGGATAACCCAGTGCCTGATGGTCATCCAAACGCCAAGCGCGTATTTGGTGAGTTTGTGAGTTCAAAAAGAGGGAAAGCGACGGTGATCTATACTTCGCATGATCCTGATTTGATTAAGCTTGCTGATAAAGTCGTAGTACTAGATGAGGGGGCCGTGGTTTATGCTGGTCCGCTGGAACAGCCTACAGAGCCTCAAGCAATTCAAGAGCAGCAGTTATCACAAGAAAAAGCAGAGTCTAAGCAAGGAGTCGCTAATGGCTAAACAACCTATCGAGACGAGCAGACGCTACGGTGAACTTGTGGAATCACAAACCACTACTCGTACATTGGCATTGGCTACGTGGTCGGTCGCCTTGTGTGTCGTTGCTTTTGTCACTTGGTCTGTGGTCACTCAAGTGGATGAAATCGCAAAAGCAAAGGGTGCGGTGATTCCTGAAGGGGAAAAGCAAGTATTGCAAAGCGCCATTGGCGGTAAGTTAAAGCAAATTCTCGTTAAAGAAGGTCAACTGGTTGAGAAAGGGCAGCCGCTTGTTGAGTTTGATGCTACCTTCCAGCGCACGGCATTAGAAGAGTTGAAATCTCAACAAGTAACCTTGCTTGCGAGTATCGAACGTATGAACGCTTTATTGGATAACCGTGAACCGAATTTTGGGGAGTTTGAAATTGATTATCCAGAGATCGTTAGCCAACAAAAAGCGCAGTTGAATGCTCAGAAAGGACTGTATTTTCAAAAGCGTATAGTTCTTGAAAAGGACAGTGAGCAGATCGCTGAGCAGCTTCGCAGTGTAGAAAAATCGTTACCTAGCTACGAGAAAGAACTTACTGCAACCAAGCAAGAATTGAATATATTGGAAAGAGGTTACAAAGCGGGAAACATCTCACGTTTGCGTGTACTTGAAATGCGCCAAAAGCTGGCCAGTATAGAACAAAAAATTGAAGAGGCTCATGGCAAAAAGTCGGTTCTGATTAAGCAAGCGGACAGTAATGAGCAGAAGATTGAACAACTTCTCGCTGAAGCGAAAGCAAAAGTGAGCGATGATCGTTCTAAAGCGGTATCTGATTTATCGGCACTGAACGCAAGAGTGCGTTCAAGCCAAGCAAAATTGACGAACACCTTGTTGGTATCGCCATTACAAGGCTTAGTACAAAGTTTACCAAGCACACAGAACGGTGGTGTTATTCAGCCCGGTGGTACAGTCGTAGAAATCGTCCCTGTTGGTGGCCAAGCCGATTTTAAGGCGCGTTTATCACCAAGAGATATTGGCTTTGTGAACGTGGGACAGCCGACTCGAATCAAGATCGACGCATTTGATTACAGTCGCTTCGGGGCGTTGAAAGGGGAGGTTGAAAGCATTTCGCCAACCACCAGTCAAAGTGAAAGAGGCGAGATCTATTATGAAGTCGTAGTATCGATTGAAACGCCATACTTCCGCGGTAACCCTGAAAGCTTTTCTATCCTTCCCGGCATGACGGGGGAGGTAGATATCACGACGGGCGAGAAGTCGGTGTTTCAATACCTTTGGAAGCCAATCTACACCAACATCAGCGTTGCATTCGGAGAAAGGTAACTCAAAGATTCACAACCGTCTCTTTGTTCAGAACGATACAAGAAACAATCACTAAAAAGGGAGCACATGGAGTGCTCCCTTTTGTTTACTTCATTGATGATAAATCACCAACCATTAGTTATTTGGATCTATGTCTGGTAGTCCATCTACGTCGTTGTGATGATGGTGTTCATCATCTTGGTTATTGGCTGCATCATGGTGTTCAAGTGCATCCGACATGTCCAAATGTGCTTGATCGTAATCTACGACATGTTGCTGGTCGACTTGTGCAAGCACTATGTCCATATCTGCGGGTTGATCTTGCCCACTGGTAAGTGAAGTATTCGGCTGAATACCGAGAGCATCCAAATAGGCCGCTGCACCAACAGGGCGCTCATGACTAACTTGAGCATGATTTTCCCAAGGTGTGTCCGTACTTGACGGGTCGTCTAAAGTGACCGTAAAGTCTTGTACGCTATCCGACGGAGATAAATCTGGCTCATCGTGTTGCACTGGCGGTGGTGGAGGCGGCGGATTCACATGGGTTTGAATATGTCCTTGTAAATCTTCTGTTGTTACAGCGGTGATGCCTGTTACTGAGTTATGCGTAGTTACCTCTGTTTCAAAGTAGTGATGTCCGCTGCTGATTGGGTGTGTGGATATGACAACCAAATGCCCATTGGCTGGCACGGTGTAGCTACCATCCTGATTCGCATTGATGTTATGTCCATTGCTTTGTAGCGTTAACCCTTGTTGTAGATGGGTGAGTCGAATACTTGAAACCGATTCATCACTGGAAGATAAATGGGCTTGGATATTAACGGGCACTTCATAGTGATCGTGTGTAGCGAGAGGGAAGTTAGGCGGCAAGTGTCCTTTCAATACCGTGCCGTCACCCAAGATAATATTTTCAATGCTTTCAATTTCCATATTACCTATTTTGTCGCTGTGCAGTCTTGGTGCATTGTTACGGTTGTAAGCACCTAGAATGAGCGTATCGCGACCACTCCCACCCTCTATTTCCTCGTCGGTTAATCGACCTCCTATATACAAGATATCATTACCACTCTTGAGCTCGGCTTCGTCGTGGAGGCTGCCTTGCACAATGTATATTTCACTTTGCCCATGGCCTTCAATCTCATGGTGCCCTGACACTGTTCGAGCGGATTGTCCGATGCTATGAGCATAAGCTTGTACTATGCTTGCGGTAATACCAGCAGTCACATGGTGAGCATTTCTTGTATCGACAGTGACACTAATGGTTGGTGGCGTGTAGGGTACAGGATCGGTGTGACCATTGATGGTCATGACAATCTCTTTCGAAACCTGACCACCATGCCCGTCATCGACAAGCAATGTGAACCTATCTGTAAGTGTGTCACCGTCGTTTAATGCATCAACTTGAGGGTTGGCATTGTTTAAGTGATAAGCCCAAGTGTTGGTTTGGCTGTCAAATTGAACAGAACCAAATTGAGCACTTTGACTTGGGTCTACAGTTACGCTAACTGCATCACCATCAATGTCATTTATATCAAGTTGCCCTCTAGCGTTCGGGTTAGTGTCTTCATTTACTGAGTGACTGCTACCTGGGATGTGTTCTGAGACAGTAGGTGCGTCGTTAGTACCTGTTATCGTAATGACGATGTCATGAGTTGTACCATCTTTCGCTTGTACGGTGATTGTCTCTGTATCAGTTTGTCCTTGTTTCAACTGTTGAACAATCGCGTGGTTGTTATAGAGGTTGTAGGTCCAATGCCCGTTGCTGTCTATGTGCGCGTGTCCGTATCCTTTGCTTCCCACAATGCCTGCGCCACCTTGAACGGCAATGAAACCTTGTGTGCCATCAGGATCGATAGAATTCAATACACCAGTTGTTTGTGTGTGGAGATCTTCTTGTGCCTGACCAGTTGAATCGCCAGTGAAAGTGGCAGGATCATCGACAGGGACGATATTAATGAATATGGATCCTTCTTTCGAATCAGTGTGGCCGTCATTTGCTGTAAATTGGACAGCTCCTAGTCCGTTTAAACCGGCACTGGAGTAGTTGAGTGTTGGAGTGAAGACTAACGAAGAAACATCCGCAGCGGAAACATCATCGCCAACACTCACACTATGCCCATTTAAACTCAGTGTTCCGTGTGCCACATTAGTGATGGTGATATGACTAAGTGGATCACCATCGACATCGGAGTATTTGAAATCGGCTTTCGTAAAGCGCATAGGTGTATCTTCGGGAGAGCTCTTGAAGCTAGAACCTACAGTTGGATCGTCGTTTACTGCATTGACGTTTAGAATCATTGTCGCGTTTGTTGAATCCTGATGACCGTCATTCGCAGTAAAGCCAATGTTGGCATAGTTAGCACCATTCTGGTCATGAATTGGTGTGAAGGTTAGGTGCCCTGCGTCCAAATCCGCTTTCGATATTTGTTGATTGGTGGTCACTAAAACGCCGTTAAGCATCAAAGTTCCATTAGTAGGAAGTTGTGTGATGGTTATGTGGTTGAGGGCGTCACCATCAGCATCGCTATAGCCAAACTCGGAAGTGTTAAAGGTATGAGTTTGGTCCTCATCCGTTGAAATAGAATGGGCAGTGACGACGGGAGCATGGTTATCATCGGTACCTTGGATTGATATCGCAAGATGTGCTGTCGCTTGATTGCCATGGTTGTCGCGTGCAGTGTAAGCGATACTATCGACTAGAGGTGATGAAGTAGAATCAAGCTGCTGAATCACGCTCAGTTGGTTGTTTAAGGTGTAAGTGTAACTACCGTCTGAACTTAAATGGAATGTTCCGTAGGTGCCCTGAATGTCACCCGTAGTGGTAACGGTAGTCGCATCAGCATCGTTGCTCAGTAGGTTGCCTGAGACTGGAATTGTTGAGTCTTCTATCGCTGTGTTGGTATCGTCGCTGACGCTAGCGGTTGTGTCTAATACATAGTTCGAGCCCGCTGATGACTGAGCTGTAACGGTATTACCAGCAGCATCTTTGCCTGCGACTCTAATCGTTAAATTACCATCTGGTAACGAAGACAAGTCTATGCCAACAAACTCTTGATATTGATGGTCAGGGTGACTAACACTTGAACCAATCCCTTGTATCTGCACCGTTTTCAGATCGACAAGAAGAGGCGCGCCACCACCGTCACTGGTAATTTCGAGAAGTGTTACTTCTGAATCCTTAGGCAAGTACACTTGCACCATCATGCCTTGACCATGTTGGTCTACCTGCGCGGAATTTACTCGTATATCGGTTTGAGTGTCCAAGGTGTAGGTGAGCGATGCAGAAGGAGATACGTTACCTGCCACATCAGTCTGTCTAACTTGAACGTTATTAACACCCTCATTTGGAGTGAACTGAGTACTCCAATGCACACCACTATCAGTAGAATATTCCACTGTTGCACCTTGTTCGATGCCTCCAATGGTCAGATCTCCAACGTTAGTAATATTATCTGAAGAGGAGCTTCCTGAATCTGAAGTAAGGGATACACTTGGTGCTGTGGCGGTATTATCCAGAGTGAAAGTTAAAGAACGGCTCGCGGATACATTTCCTGCGGCGTCAGTTTGTCTCACGCTGACCGTATTTGAGCCTTGTTGTGGGGTAAAGCTCGATGTCCATGTGTGTCCGTTGTCGGTCGAGTATTCAACGGTTGCGCCTGCCTCTTGCCCCGCGATAGTCAATGAACCATCGTTAGTAATCAAATCAGACGAATTGCCTCCTGTGTCATGAGTTAATGATACTTGGAGCGGTGCGACAGTAATATCTGCACTCGGAGCGGTAGCATTTGTGACAGTTGATGTATTGCCATTCTTATCGGTAATACTGGCTGTAATTGAAGCCCCGGGAGCGACTTCTATGTTGACGGATTTAGCCAAAAATTCAGCGTCGGTGATTTGGTGAGATTGTCCGTTAATCGTCAGCGTATCTTTTGGATGTGCGTCAGAAGGTAAGTGAATAGTACTAGTAATGGTGCTCGCAGCTCCTGATGCAACTTCGGTTGCGTTATAAAGGTTATCAGCGCCAGTACTTTCAAAGCTGATAGTAGGCGCGGATGCATGAGTATCAACGCTGAACCGATCAAAAGTGCCTGCGTAACCAGATGCGGTGCTATTGCCAGCTTTGTCAGTTGCTTGAATATATGCCGTGTAACTGTGGTCTGGCAAATTAGTTGCGTCAACCGAGTAACCACCTTTTCCATCTAGCGTCGCGTGTAAGGTTTCAATAATGGTGCTTCCGCTTTTGATGACGATATCAACGCTGGTGGTATCTAGAGAAACAGTACCGCTAAATGTCGGCTGATGGGTAGTTTCTGTTTTTAAGTTGACGTTTGAAATGGTTGGCGCTGTGTAGTCAACTTCAACGGGTAGGAACGCACTACTTTGATTACCCGCTACA
Organism: Vibrio owensii CAIM 1854 = LMG 25443; assembly: GCF_000817815.1. Taxonomy (GTDB): domain Bacteria; phylum Pseudomonadota; class Gammaproteobacteria; order Enterobacterales; family Vibrionaceae; genus Vibrio; species Vibrio owensii. Next base: position 64,760 of record NZ_JPRD01000057.1, on the reverse strand, counting down.
TCGGTAGAATACACTGTTAAAGTATGCTTACCCTCAGCAATATCCGATGTGGTGAGCTGGTAAACACCACTGCTATTAGCTGTTCCAGTAGCAATCACTTTCCCTGTTTCGTCGGTAATGGAAATTGCTGAGTTTGCCTCAGCCGTGCCGGTGATTATCGGGGTGTGAATGTTCGTAAGATCATCGGCTGTAGAAACGCCCGAGTCAGTTGACGCTTTTAAATCAATGGAAGGTGCAGCGATTTGATCATCATAAGTAAACGTTAGAGATGTTGGAGTGGATACATTTCCGGCAGTGTCAGTCTGTCTTACGCTGACCGTATTTGAACCTTGTTGAGGGGTGAAACTTGATGTCCATGTGTTTCCGTTGTCGGTCGAGTATTCAACGGTTGCGCCTGTCTCTTGTCCAGTGATAGTCAATGAACCATCGCTAGTAATCAAATCAGACGAATTGCTTCCTGTGTCATGGGTTAATGAGACTTGAAGCGGTGCCACTACAGTATCAACATGCAATGAAAGAATGGATGATGTTGCTGGTAAAACTGAAGAAGGCGCTAAGGCTTTGGCAGAAAGATTATGATCGCCATTCGATAAGCTGCTTACCGCCACACTATACTGCCCCGAGCCATCAGATACCGCATGTCCAATAGGTGTTGAGCCATCATAAATAGTGACTTGTGAGTAAGGAATATCCGTGTGCCCGGTGACTGTCGGTGTGCTGTCTTTAGTGAGGTTATCGGTATCGGAAGTACCAGTATCGCTAGATGTCGCTAAGTCGACGGTGACTGCATTATTTGGCGGAGTGTTTGTTCCTGCTGGTAAACTTGGTTGCGTTGTCGTTACCAGTGGATTGGAAGGCACAGAGGTTGAAATCGTTGGTGATTGTCCTGGTACAACTGAAACATGACCGTTGGCATCGAAAGTGATGAATTTCGACGACTCACCACCGTGATTATCAGCCACTTTTACTTCAAACACATCGGTGCCGTGATATGTGTGTGTCGCCGCGTTATAACTCATTCCAGCAACCGAACCATTAGCTGTGTATACATATACGCCTGAATCTGGGTCGACCGATAGTGAACCGAATTGACCTGGTGAATTGACGACAGAGAAGGTATGAGTGTCTTTCACGTCAATATCAGTTTCGGTCAGCGTGCCAGTGGTTGGCGTTGTTTGGGTTACCGATAAAACGGGAGTATCGTTTGTCCCATGAATGGTTATTTGAATATCATGCAATGTGCCATCAACACTATGTACCGTGACAGTATCGACCGCTGTTTCACCTGCTGCGAGCTTTTGTACTTCAGGTGAGAAGTTATCCATTTGATAGTCCCAAGAGCCATCTCTAGACAGCAATAGGTGACCGCCTAGTTTTGTGTCATAGCCAATACCGGCATAGTTGTGGGCATGAATGACCGGATCAAACTGTGCTTCGCCTGAGTCAGGGTCTGAAATGGTGAGCTTGCCTTGTGTCAACAGCCACTGCATACCATAGAAACTATCTTCTGTGACATCTCCTGTGTCTACACCTGCGATTGTTGCAGCATCTCCAACCGCGTCGATATGTAATGTGTTGGTTGCTTCTGCAGAGCTAGCATGTCCGTCATTAACCGTGAATTTAAATTGCACATCACCGTTAAAGTCAGTGGCTGGAACAAACTGAAGTTTAGCGATATCGGCAGTCGCGATACTTTGACCAGCAGTGATATCGTGCCCATCGAGTACAAACTTACCTTGAGCCGTTGGTGGCAGGTCTGTGATCGCGATGGAGTGCAGCGTATCGCCAGTGTCGACATCAGTGAAACCGAACTGACTCGCCTGCATTTGATAGTGTGTATCTTCGGTGCCATGGACAAGAGTGGTTGCGGATACGGTTGGTATATCGTTGGTTCCTACGATCTTAATATCGATGACATGATAATCACCGCCAACAGTATGCACGTTGTATTGAACATGCTCCTCTTGCCCAGCAGCCAATTGCTGAATTTGGCTGTTGTTAACGGTATAAGCCCAAGAACCATCTTTGGAAATATGAAGACCACCGTGAACGCCACTGTTAAATGGATCATGACGTTTGCCCACATCCGTTGAGAATGCAGATTGGTCGTGGTCAGGATCGAGGGCACTCAGCTTACCTGATATGATCTCGACAGGCGTTGAAGAGCGATCTTCATACACATCGGGATTTGAGATGACGGATATCGTTGCCTTGTCATTACTCCCTTGAACTAGCACTTCAATATGTTTGGTTGCGGTTGAGCCATCAGTAGATATTGCAGTGATATCAAAACCTTCTGCCTTAGTCTCACCTTGTTGCAGTGCATTGGCCTTTGAGTGGTCTAGGTCATAATGCCATTGTCCATTGCTATCAACATGAAGCGTACCGTAGGCACCAGTAGAATCGCCAGCGCTGAATGTTACGGAATCTTTACTGTCGGAATCGTGCGCGATTAGGGTGCCTGAAATAGAGGTAACTTTGTCTTCAATAGCCGTTCCCAATGCGGCCGTTAATGCGTCAGGCGTATCAATAATCACATGATCATCAGTGCCTAAGATTTTGGCTGTCAGCGGGATTCGTGTTCCATCTGCGGTAATAAGAGTGATCGTATCAGTCAGAGAATCGCCATGACTCAGTGATTGAACTTCAGCGTGACTATTGTCCGCACTGTAGCTCCATTTATCGTGGCCATCGGTTGAATGAGTGAAGTTGAAGGTACCATGGACGCCTACAAGATTCATCGCGAAGTTTGCTGGTACCGTATGCTTAACGCCGTTGACCTCTATTTGAGTAACTTTCGCTTCCGATGGCGAGTCAATATCCTGAATATCGAGGTTTTTCCAACCTGACCATAGCTCGTTGGTGCTTGTCCCCGATTTGAGATGATCTTCAGTTACAAAGTTGGAGGCGAGTGTCGGTTGCAGTGTGGCAGCATCATTTCTCGGTAACAGCGTGGTAGACGCGCCAGTATGAGTAACGCCACCATGAGCATCTTTGACGTCATAAGTGAAATGCACTTTCCCGTTGAAATTATGGTCTGGAGTGAAGGTAAATGTACCATCTTTGTTGTCTAAGAGAGTGCCGTGATCCGCATGCAGATTCGCGATAGAGAGTTGCCCGGCATCGTTAGTATCCACATCAACAGTATTTGCAAGCAACTCAGTTGTTGTGATGGTTTGTGCGAGATCTTCTTTTCCGCTGTTGAGTTGAACTTCTGAAGAGCAGTATGGACGGTCATTGTCGCCATGAATGGTGATATGAATGTCGTGAGTGGTACCATCAGCCGATTTGACGGTTACAGTATCGGTTATCGATTCACCTTGACCCAGATGATCAATTTTTCTACCCGTCGCGTCTTGTCCTATGGAAGCGTAGTAGCTCCAATCTCCGTTACTCTGGAGTATCACATGCCCATGTGTACCTTGGTAAGTGCCCGTTTGAGCATGGCTTTCACCAGAATCTGGATCAACGATGTTCAAGTGACCATCAGTGTGTATCTCATCGTTCCATATTTTACCGACGTTTCCATGCATATGATCTGGTGAACGATCATCGACGTAGCCGCCAGACATAGAACCGTCTGGCGCTGTATAGGTATGTCCTTCATGAATATCTCCGGTATCGCCGCCAGTGAACTGTGCAGCATCGCTAACCGCGTCAATATGCAGAGTGTTGGTTGCTTCTTGTGAATCGACATGTCCATCATTCACCGTGAATTTGAATTGAACATCACCGTTGAAGTTCGGGTTCGGGACAAACTGAAGCTTAGCGATATCAGCGGCTGTGATGCTCTGACCTGCGGTGATGTCGTGTCCATCGAGTACAAACTTACCTTGAGTCGCTGGTGGCAGATCAGTGATCGCGATAGAGTGAAGCGTATCGCCTGTATCGACGTCGGTGAATCCGAACTGACTCGCCTGCATTTGATAGTTTGTATCTTCCGTGCCGTTGCTTAGAACCACCTTGGTAACTGTTGGGGCGTCGTTGGTTCCAACGACATCAATATTCAAGTCGTTGGCAGTACCATCGAAGCTGTGTACTCGATAGGTAACCGTTTCAACTTGCCCTTGCGCTAGGTGTTGAAGCGCCGCGTTGTCGACGCTATATCCCCAATTACCTGCGCTATCAATTCGAAGCATCCCACCAAACGGATCGTGAATTCGAGTCTCACCAAATTGGCTGTATTGGAACTTATCTTCGCCGCTGTCTGGGTCGATGACTTGAAGTTGGCCATTGGCTAGTTCAGTTGTTGTGCCGTTGTTGTGCGTTGCATGTGCTCCATCCTCAATAACACTTCCGGTGGTCACTTCAGAGATAATGGCTTTGTCTGGGGTCGCTACGAGAGTGGTATTTGCGCCAGTGTGTGTTGTACCACCATGCGCGTCTTTCACATCGTAGGTGAAGTGAACTTTGCCGCTATAGTCTTTGGTTGGCGTGAAAGTGTAGGTACCATCGTGGTTGTCTTGAATCGAACCATGATCAGCATGCAAATTAGCAATAGTGAGCTTACCTGCATCATTGGCGTCTACGTCAATGGTATTTGCCAATAACTCGGTTGCTGTAATGGTTTGAGCTAGGTCTTCCTTACCCGAATTGAGCTGTACTTCAGAAGCGCAGTAAGGGCGGTCATTGCTACCGTGAATCGTAATGACAATATCGTGCGATGTGCCATCTTTAGAAAAGACGGTAATCGTGTCGGTCAGAGTTTGGTTTTCACCAAGCCGGTCGATGGTTGTTCCTCGGGTGCTTGCGAGACCACCAGTGCTACAAATCTGCCCCGTATCAGCGTGATAAAACCAAGTTCCATCTTTTCGTAGAAGTAGATCGCCATATTGGCCAGAGTAATTAAAACCAAGTCCGTGTGTATCAAACTCCGCCTCACCTGTGTCTGTGTCGGCAATAGTAAGCTTGCCACTGGCGTCAATTGTACTTCGAACCAAGTGAGCCATGCCTGGTTGGGCATAATCTGGGGACATGTCCTGTCCAGCATTACCTTCGGTTACGTCACCCGTGTCGACACCGCCAATAACGGCAGAGTTATTAACCCCTGTAATCGTAATTGAGAGGTTTTGAGTGCTGCTCGCATTATGTTCGTCTGTGACTGTTACGGGAACAGTCAACGTCTTCGTGATGCCTGATGCTAACGATTGATAGCTAGAGTGAGCAGGATTGAAGCTATAACTGCCGTCCGAATTAACCACTAAACCATCAATCTGCGGTGCGCTGTAAGTCAAGGTCGCACCTGTATCTATATCTTTGCCAACCATTTGTCCATTTAGAATGCTTCCACCTTCAGTCACAGAGTGAGACTGTGCATTGATGGTAGGGGCATCATTGGTACCATGAACCGTTAGCTCTATCGTATGCGTTGTACCATCTGCTGAGCGTATAATGGCTGAATCGTGTTTAACTTCCCCTTGTGCTAAGTTCTGTATATTGCGGTTGTCGAGGGTATAGGTGTAGTGACCGTCGCGCATGAGCAGTATGTGACCACCCAATTTAGTGTCGTAGCCAATACCTTGATAGGTTTGCGGACCAATATTCGGATCAAACTGAGCCTCTCCCGCATCAGGATCTTGGATGTTTAATTTGCCGTCGTAATGTAATTGATAGTGGGTGTCTATATAACCGCGATCTTCAGTCACTCCCCTTAAGTCTGCATTGGTTTGTGCGTCGGTAATAATCGCGTTATCCGGAGTTGCGGTAAGGTCAAACTTAGCTTGAGTACTAACGCTACCACCATGACCGTCAACCACATCATAGGTGAGTCGAATTTCACCGTTAAAATCTTTGTCTGGCGTGAAGGTATAAGTGCCATCTTTGTTATCAGTCAGGCTACCGTGTGTCGCTTGTAGATTCGTCACATGCAAAACATCGCTACTATCAATATCGCTTGCATGCGTTAGTAAATCTGAAGCTTTTATAGTTACTGGTTGATCTTCTTTGCCCGCAGGGAGCTGAGTCCACGCACTGACAATCGGTTTGTCGTTACTACCTTGCACATCGATAACGATTTTATGAGGGACTGTTGCTCCAGCTGAATCGGTAGCGGTGATCCAGAATGATTCAGACTGATGCTCACCAGCCGCGAGCTTATCCGCGGCGGCACCGGTCGAATTGTCTAGCTGATAGTGCCAATGACCATTCTGATCAATCGACAACGTTCCCCATTGGCCTTGGGGTTGATTGATTGCCCATGTGACGGTGTCAGATTTATCTAAATCGGTTGCTGTTAGAGAACCTGTCGCATCTGGTACTCCAGAAGTGTTTAAGCCCTGTTCGATGACTGCGCCACTTGAGGTACCGGAGATAGTAGGGCGGTCATTGGTGCCGTTGAACGTTACTTTTATTGTCGATTGGGTCCCATCGACAGAAGCAACCGTAAAGGTCTCGTCAACTTTGTCGCCGACATTCAGTTGGTTGAACGCGCTGTTAGCGGTAAATACCCAGTGACCATTGGAATCAATGGTTAGATCGCCGTGGTTACCTGCAATTGAAGCAGGAGTGAAGGCGTTATCCGGGTTATCGACATCGGTACTGGTTAGGGTTCCAGATGTGGTTATTGCCGTGTCTGTTTCATCGACAACCACAGTCGCGCTGCTTACGGTTGCCGCATCATTCGTACCGTTGATGGTCACTTTAATCGTGGATGGAGTGCCATCGACAGACGTTATTGTGAATGTCTCTTCAACTTTATCGCCGACATTGAGTTGGTTGAATTCACTGTTGGCGGTAAATACCCAATGCCCATTGCCATCGATGGTTAGGTCGCCGTGCGTGCCGTGCTGAGTTGAAGCAGTAAAGGCATTATCTTGGTTATCGACATCGGTGCTGGTTAGGGTACCAAAGGTCGTGACGGCTTTATCCGTCTCATCGACAGCCACTGTCGCTCTGCTCACTGTAGCTGCATCGTTAGTACCATTGATGGTCACTTTGATCGTGGATGGAGTGCCATCGACTGATGTTACCGTAAAAGTCTCCTCAACCTTGTCGCCAACGTTGAGTTGGTTGAACGCGTTGTTGGCGGTGAACACCCAGTGACCATTGGCATCAATGGTTAAGTCGCCGTGCGTGCCTGTGATCGAATGTGGCGTAAAGGCGTTATCTGGATTATCGACATCGGTGCTGGTTAGGGTGCCAGATGTTGTTATTGCCGTGTTCGTTTCATCAACAGCCACAGTGGCACTGGTGACTGTAGCGGCATCGTTAGTTCCATTGATTGTTACTTTGATGGTTGACTGAGTGCCATCAACAGAAGTAACCGTAAAGGTCTCTTCAACGTTATCGCCGACGTTGAGTTGATTGAATGCGCTGTTAGCTGTAAAGATCCAGTGACCATTGGCATCGATGATTAGGTCGCCGTGTGTGCCCTTGATGGAGTCAGGGGTGAAGGTGTTGTCTGGGTTATCAACGTCGGTGCTGGTTAGAGTGCCTGAAGTTGTGATTGCTGAGTCCGTTTCATCGACAGCCACAGTTGCGCTGCTCACCGTAGCTGCGTCATTGGTACCATTGATCGTCACTTTAATTGTCGAAGGTGTACCATCGACAGAAGTAACCGTAAAGCTCTCTTCAACTTTATCACCGACATTCAGTTGGTTGAACGCGCTGTTAGCGGTAAATACCCAGTGGCCATTGGAATCAATGGTTAGGTCGCCGTGGTTACCTGCAATTGAAGCTGGAGTGAAGGTGTTATCCGGGTTATCGACATCGGTACTGGTTAGGTTGCCAGATGTGGTTATTGTAGTATCTGTTTCATCAACAGCCACGGTCGTACTACTCACTGTAGCTGAATCGTTAGTGCCGTTGATGGTCACTTTAATTGTGGATGGTGTGCCATCGACAGAAGCAACCGTAAATGTCTCTTCAACTTTGTCACCGACATTAAGTTGGTTGAATGCACTGTTGGCAGTGAACACCCAATGACCATGGGCATCAATGGTTAGATCGCCGTGTGTACCTGTGATCGAATCTGGTGTAAAGGTGTTATCCGGATTATCGACATCGGTGCTGGTTAGGATGCCAGAGGTTGTGATTGCTGAGTCAGTTTCATCGACGGCGACAGTTGCACTACTTACTGTAGCGGAGTCGTTTGTACCGTTAATGGTCACTTTAATTGTCGAAGGTGTGCCATCAATAGAAGCAACCGTAAATGTCTCTTCAACTTTGTCGCCGACATTAAGCTGATTAAAGGTACCGTTAGCGGTGAACACCCAATGGCCATTAGCGTCTATGGTTAGGTCACCATGAGTGCCTGTGATCGAATCTGGTGTGAAGGTGTTGTCAGGGTTATCAACGTCGGTGCTGGTTAGGGTGCCAGATGTTGTTATTGCTGAGTCTGTTTCATCGACGACCACAGTAGCACTGCTGACGGTGGCTGTATCGTTGGTTCCGTTAATAGTGATAATTACTTGATGAGGAGTTCCATCGACCGAATGTACGGTTATGGTGTCGGTAACTGTCGAGCCTTTACCTAGTGCTTGGACTGTTGGGTGCGTGTTATCCAAGTCATAGGTCCATTGCCCCGAATTAGTCAAATGAAGTGTACCGAGACTACCTACGATATCAGTGTTGGAAAAATGATCTTCACCGGTGTCGGCGTCACGAATAGATAGCTTTCCTGTGATGTGAGTAGAAAGGTCTTCGTATACTTGCCCTTTGTCATTACCGGAGACAAGCGCATTGTCATTTTCTCCACCAATTGACATTTGTAGCACTTGTGGAGTGCCATCTTTAGTATGGATGGTAAATGTTTCAGTCAGTGAAGTGTTATTCGTTAACGCTTGAATCGTTGATTGAGAATTATCGACAGTGTACTGCCAGTAGCCCTGAGAATTTATAGATAAAGAGCCAAACTGGCCATGTATCGTGTCTGGAATTAACTCACTTTCCCCATGGTCTGGGTCTAGGACGTCCACTTTCCCACTTGTTGTTAAAAAACCATGGCTATCGACATTATGGTCTTCTTCGAGATGACCTGAAAGTTGGCCAGAAATGGTTGGTGAATCTTGTTTACCCATCACCGGAACTTGAATGATGACTTTTGTTCCGTCTGTTAGATGGACTGTAAATGTGTCCGTGCCTGGTTCTTGCTTTTGAAGCAATAAATATGCCGGAGACTTTGCGGCCAAAGTAAATTGATAATTACCATTTTTATCAACATGCAACTGACCATAGGTACCTTGAATTGTTTCTTCTACATAAGTCTGGCTTTGCGGAGTTGTAGGGTTAGTGTGCGTAGGGGGGGCCTTTATTGTTTGTGTATTGCTGTCGATGGTGTTTGAAATTGAGGGCTGCGTAGTGACATTAGTAAGTCGATGAATGATCGGGTGACTATGAGAAGCGAGGTGATGCGATGGAGTAGGAGCAAGAGCCTTCACCTCTTCAGTCCCGCCTTCATTTAAGTTCTTGTCTTCGTGTAATAACGAAGCATTTTTTTTGGTAGATGAGCTTTCTACGAGTTTATCTGAATTCTCCAAGTGAGGTTCATGGCTTGAAGTTTCATTGGGCTGAACATTCTCATTTTGTGCGTGGCTTACTAGAGCCTCCGACGCCCTTACATTTAAAGATGGAAGAATTAGCATGAGACTACTAGGTAGCGGAACTCGGATCTTTAGATTAGAAAATAATTTTACTTTTCTTCTTTTATTCGTATCCGACTTACTCTTCGCTTGATCTTTGACTGTTTGTTTTTTGTCGTTAGCCTTTTTGCCATCTTTTATCTTTTTCATAAACCCAACCCAACGTTTCTATATCTTTTTGATTAAAGTACAAGAAATGTTGTTTTGCGAACTTAATTGAGCAATTAGAAGTGTAAGTAAAACGATAGGTTTTAGGGGGGATTTAGAAGGATAAAGCTAATGCCTTTTTAAATGGGTATATTGTTATTAGTTTCCTACTCAATTAACAACGATCAGGGAGGATCAAATGAAGCTTGCTCAATTGAATATTGCGTTGTCAAAGTATCCGCTGGATGCACCGGAGATAAAGGATTTCATCGATAATCTCGACTTGGTAAATGGCATAGCGGAACAGAGTGAAGGCTTTGTTTGGCGGCTCAAAGACGAATCTGGTGATGCCACCAACATTAAGCTATTCGATGACCCAAATATGATCGTCAATATGTCGGTGTGGGATAACGTGGATGCGCTGAAGAACTTTATGTTCAGAACCCATCATCGTGATTTCATGCGTCGTAAGGGGGAGTGGTTTCATCGCTTGGCAGAGGATACCTACGTATTGTGGTGGGTTGAAGACGATCATCAGCCCACGCCAGAGGAAGCTTTAGAAAGGTTACAACATCTGCGTGAAAACGGAGACACACCATACGCGTTTACCTTTAAAACGAACTTTGCGGCTAAGGATTTGGGTGAGTAAGCCATGAACCAAGATGGTAAAAAGCAACTGGGCAGTAATCGGCGTAAAGCAGCTTTGAGTTTTTGGCAAGTTGTAGGATTCGCCTTTCTGCCTATTGTTATCGGCTACCAAGTCTTATGGAGTCGATACTTTGCCAACGCCCCTCAAGAGTTTTGGACAAATGGGATGTATCACAACGCATTGCTTTTAAAGTTAAGCAGCGAGTTTCTTATGTATTTGTTTATGCTGTGGTATTTAATGTTCAAGACGTCTTCTAAATATACGATCAGCAAGCCCATAGTGAATAGTATTTTTCTTATTACCATTCTTTATACCAGTTACGGATTATTAATAGAGTTATATTCAATATAACTTTTAGTTTTTAAATAATATGTTTTCTTATATCTATCCAAATTGGAAAGGTCATCTTTCCTTGTCTGTTTTTTATTATCTCTACTACTATGAAAATGAAGTTTGAGTATAAACGTTCTCAAATTATTAGAAGTAAAATATTTTAGAAAAAGACTAAGAGAGAGGGTATTTATGAAAAGACTGATAATCCTGAGTCTCGCAATTTGTTTTGGCAACGCAGCTGTCGCGGGTGAAGGCACATACACGGGTACGATTGATATGACGATGCCAGAAGGCAATCAGGTACAGTATGAGCGTGTTCAACCAGAAATGACGCTCAAAGGTCGAAATGACTCACGCGCTGGTGGCTCAGTGACCCGAAGTGAAGTCGATGAATCTCAGCCAATTGAATTGAGAGGCCGTAGTTAACCTTTCGTCGTATATTCAATAAAGGTGGTTGTTTAAATATAACCACCTTTACTCTTCCTAATTAAATAATGTTCTTGAGTTCTATAGAAAGTGAATACGCTTCTTTTTATTTAAATACTCATTAATTCACTCAACCAAGAACCATTATAGAAATAATATTATGAAGATAAATAAATCTACACTAACGCTTGCGATGGTGGCCGCCACATCATCGGTTGCAGCCCATGCGGCCTCTAAACCTAACATGCTGGTTATTTTTGGGGACGATGTCGGTTACGGCAATATTTCTGCATACAACCAAGGCATGTTGGGTTATGAGACGCCTAATATTGACCGTATTGCTCAAGAGGGCGCTTTATTTACCACTTACTATGCACAACAATCTTGTACCGCAGGACGCAGTACATTTATCACAGGTCAGATGCCAGCTCGTACTGGTTTGACGAAAGTAGGTCTACCTGGTGCGGCGCAAGGCATGCAAATGCAAGATATCACCATGGCAACAGCGCTAAAAGACATGGGCTATGCCACGGGGCAATTTGGTAAAAACCACTTAGGTGACAAAGACGACATGTTGCCAACCAATCATGGCTTTGATGAGTTTATGGGGAACCTGTACCACCTAAATGCAGAGGAAGAGCCAGAGAACCCAGACTACCCGAAAGATCCCGAGTTTCGTAAGAACTTTGGCCCGCGTGGTGTGATTCACTCTTATGCGGATGGCAAGATCGAAGATACAGGGCCGCTCACGCGCAAACGTATGGAAACGGTCGATGAAGAGACCCTTGATGCCGCGATGAACTTCATGGAGCGTCAGGTCAAAGCCGATAAGCCGTTCTTCTTATGGTACAACGCAACGCGCATGCATATCAGCACTCACGTGAAAGCAGAGCACCGTACAACAGGGCTTGGCGAATACGCAGACGGTATGGTCGAGCACGACAACATGGTTGGCGATTTGCTTGATAAGCTCGATGACTTGAAGATTGCGGACAACACCATTGTGATTTACACCACGGATAATGGCCCGATGAATGCGACGTGGCCAGATGCGGCATTTAGCCCATTCCGTGGTGAGAAGAACACCGGCTGGGAAGGGGGCTTCAGAGTACCGGCAATGATTCGTTGGCCTGGTCATATACAGCCAAACACCAAGCTGAACGACATGTTCGCGAGTGAAGACTGGTTCCCAACGTTACTATCCATTGCAGGTAATGACACCATCAAGCAAGATTTGCTGAAAGGATATAAGTCTTCTTCGGCAGATCAGACTTACAAAAACCACCTTGATGGCTACAACCAAGTTGATTTTATTACGGGTAAAACAGACAAGTCAGCACGTGATGAGTTCTTCTATTGGTCTGATGATGGCGAGCTGCTTGCTATGCGTGATAAACGATTCAAGATGCACTTCAAGATCCAAGAACATGAAGGCTGGGATGTTTGGACTAAAGAGCTGACTAACTTGCGTTTGCCTATGATTTTCGATCTTCAAGTCGATCCACTTGAGAAAGGCGATCAAGGCTTTGGCTACAAGAAATGGCAGTTTGAGCATGTGTTCTTGTTGGTTCCTGCTCAACAGAAAGTCGCAGAGATGTTGAAGTCATTTAAAGAGTTCCCTCCACGACAAGAGATCCCAAGCTTCTCAGTCGACAAAGTCATGGAGCAAATGACCAACCTTCGTAAGGTGGAAGAAGCGAAAAGCTAGCAATCACCTCTATTAAAGCAAAGCCAGAGCATGACTCTGGCTTTTTTGTTTCAAACTTAACGTTTTATAAATGTTACTTGCTCTATTTATTGAAAAATGACATGTTACGAGCTTCATTGATAAGCAACCTTTTGATTAAAGGTGTGAGAAGTTCAAGATAGGGAGATGAGATGGACATCGTTGTAGGAATGATCATGACTGCAATTATCGTAGTCGGTTGGGCCTTACCCTTTATGTTAATTACCACCTCTCGACAAACGGGAAGACCTGAAAAAGTCTTATGGGTTTGTGCGTTGTTGTTTTTGTTGTGGTTCTGCTGGGTTATTTATTTGCTTGTTGCACCACTCAAACCGATTCACGATGAAGGTTGGGAGGTGAAATGAGCTATCTCTTATCATTCATGCGTTTCCTTAACCCTAATTACACCAAAACACACCTCTAATTGGTGACGTTAATCTTACTCTCCATTGTTGGTCTGATCGTCTATCAAGTTAACTCAGAGCCAGCCGAGGAAGAAGTTAAGTACTATAAAGGAACGGTCACACACGCATCAGGTGGTGTGGTGGTTTTTGATGTCCCGCCTGAAGGGTTTATTGTCTCGTCTGGCAGCTATTACGATCTGGAAATCCACCCGAATGGATTGATTGTGGAAGCTCTTACTGAACCTGGCACTGCAAACGGATTGCTCAATCAAGAGGTGAAGTTTGGTGTGATCTTCGCAACAGGCAGACATGTTGCTGCGCCCTATAAGTTGGTTTATCTAGAGCAAAATCGACAGGTAATCCTTTCTCTGGAAGAGGGCTTGGATAGCCGTTTTAGTTGGCTTCATCTGTGCCTGGCTACATTTGCGCTACTCGCGTTGATGCTACGCGTTAGTCGTATGACATTTCATTAGTGCTCGTTTGAATCCACCTCACATTTACCTGCTTAATCCTCTCAAATGATGGTTTCTTGCTTATATGCAACATCATTAGCTTCATCAATGAAATAGCGGATCAGATTTACGTCTTTGAGAACGTGAATCATGTTTAGATTTCGCTGTTTCATTCACCTTGCAGTGGATTCCAGCCATTATCCCACTTTGAACTTGTTCTACGAATACGCGGTTTATTTACCGATAGTTACCAGTAACATGTTACCGGTAACTTGGTTGTTGTGTTCGATTTCGTTGATTCTCATTTGAAGGTTCGCAGCAAGAAAACAACCTCCTACAGGTTGATGAATAATAATTGGAGTGAGAAAGATGGCGAAAGATTACGGCATCATTGCTCGTTCAGTACTAGAGAAGCTGGGCGGTGCAGAAAACGTAGTGGCACTAACGCACTGCATGACGCGATTGCGTTTTGTATTAAGCGATGAAAGTAAGATAGATGCAGAAGCACTGAAGGGCATCAAAGGTGTGATGGGCGTGGTTCACAATGGTGATAAATGTCAGGTCATCATTGGCAATAACGTATCTTATGCGTACAAAGAAGTGATGGCGTTGTGTAACCTTTCTTCATCAGAATCGAGTGAGCAAGAGAAAAAGGTCAAGCTTACTCCAAAAGTGATTGGCGCTAAGATCCTTGATGCATTAGTCGGCACCATGTCGCCACTGATTCCGGCGATCATCGGCGGCTCAATGGTGAAGCTGCTGGCTATGGTTCTTAAGATGACAGGCTTGCTTGATGATGATTCTTCAACACTGATCATCCTCAATGCGATTGGCGACGGTGCTTTCTTCTTCCTACCCGTTATGGTTGCCGCGTCTGCTTCAATCAAATTCAAAACCAACATGTCACTCTCCATTGCGATTGCGGGCGTGTTGATTCATCCGAACTTCATGGAGTTGATGGCGCAAGCGGCTGATGGCAAGCATGTCGACTTCTTCAGCATTCCAATTACTTCGGTGAAATACACTTACACCGTTATTCCTGTGTTGGTGATGACTTGGGCGCTGTCCTACATCGAACGCTGGGTTGATTGCATCACACCTGCTGTGACGAAGAACTTCCTAAAACCGATGCTGATCGTATTGATTGCGGCACCACTGGCGATCGTTTTGATTGGTCCACTAGGTATTTGGATTGGTACTGCGCTTTCCGCATTGGTTTACACCATTCACAGCACTCTAGGTTGGTTGTCAGTTGCGATCATGGGCGCACTTTGGCCACTATTGGTTCTGACAGGTATGCACCGCGTATTTACACCGACCATCATTCAAACTATTGCTGAAACTGGCCGTGAAGGCATGGTTATGCCATCGGAAATTGGTGCCAACATCGGCATGGGTGGCGCTTGTCTTGCGGTTGCATGGAAAACTAAAAACCGCGAACTAAAACAAACCGCGAGTGCGGCGGGGGCGTCTGCAATTTTTGCGGGTATCTCAGAGCCTGGACTTTACGGCGTGCTTGTTCGTCTGAAACGACCACTCATCGCGACCATGATCACTGGTTTCATCGTGGGTGCACTTGCTGGCATGGCAGGGCTGGCGAGCCACTCAATGGCAGCGCCGAGCTTGTTCACTAGTGTGCAGTTCTTTGATGTGAACGACCCGATGAGCATCGCATGGGTATTTGGTCTGATTGCTCTGTCGATTGTGCTTTCTTTCGCTCTGACTTTAATCCTTGGTTTTGAGGACATCCCGAACGATGAAGACGAGGAAGGCGAAGCTATCGCAAACAAAGACGTCGCAAATAAAGAAAAAGCCGAAGAACAAGTAACGGTGTTAGAGCCTGCAAAGCCAGCTTCCGCATAACCAAGATTTGAATAATTGATAGAGCCGCCTTTGCTGGTGGCTCTATGTTAAGAGGTAAATAAGATGTCTAAATCTGTGTTCCCAGAAAACTTCCTATGGGGTGGGGCAATCGCAGCAAACCAATCTGAGGGTGGATACCGAGAAGGTGGCAAAGGGCTCACGACCGTGGATATGATCCCTTATGGTGAGAACCGAATGCCAATCAAACTCGGCCTTGTCGATTCGGTGGAATTGAGTGAAGAAGAATTCTACCCAAGCCACCAAGCCATCGATTTTTATCACCGTTATAAAGAAGACATCGCACTTCTAGCCGAGATGGGGTTCAAGACCTTTCGCATGTCGATCGCATGGAGCCGAATCTTCCCGAAAGGCGATGAATTAGAGCCAAACCAAGCAGGCATTGATTTCTACCGCAGCGTATTTGAAGAGTGCCACAAGTACGGCATTGAGCCGCTTGTCACGCTGTGCCATTTCGATGTGCCAATGCATCTAGTGAACGAATATGGTTCTTGGCGAAACCGTAAGATGATTGGCTTTTTTGAACGCTACGCAAGAACCTGTTTCGAAGCTTTTGATGGGTTAGTGAAATACTGGCTGACGTTCAATGAAATCAACATCCTTCTGCATAGCCCATTCTCAGGTGCGGGTTTGTTGTTCCAAGAGGGTGAAAACCGCGATCAAGTGAAATATCAAGCCGCGCACCATGAGCTTGTTGCCAGCGCCTTGGTGACTAAGATTGCTCATGAGATCAATCCAGAGAACCAAGTTGGCTGTATGCTGGCGGGTGGGAACTTCTACCCATACAGCTGCAAGCCAGAAGATGTGTTCACAGCGATGCAAAAAGATCGTGAGAACTTATTCTTTATTGATGTTCAGTCTCGTGGCTACTACCCGTCTTACGCGCAGAAAGTGTTTGATGAAAAAGGCGTGACGCTGGAGATTCATGAAGAAGATTACGAGACGCTGAAAAATACGGTCGATTTCATCTCATTCAGTTACTACGCCTCACGTTGTGCATCGGCAGAAATGAATGCCAATAACACCAGTGAAGCCAATGTCGTGAAGTCGATTAGGAACCCACATTTGCCTGCCAGCGATTGGGGGTGGGTGATTGACCCGCTTGGCCTGCGTATTACTATGAACACCCTTTATGATCGCTACCAAAAGCCATTGTTCTTAGTAGAAAACGGTCTGGGCGCGAAAGATATACCGGATGAAAATGGCGAAGTACAAGACGATTACCGTATTGATTATCTGCGCCAACACGTAGAAGCCATGGCCGATGCGGTTACCGATGGTGTTCCGCTGATGGGCTTTACACCGTGGGGTTGTATCGACTTGGTAGCGGCATCAACGGGTGAGATGAGTAAGCGCTATGGCTTTATCTATGTAGATAGAGACAACCTAGGCAACGGTACGCTAAACCGAACACCAAAGAAGTCTTTCCTCTGGTATAAGCGTGTCATCGCATCCAACGGTACAGAGCTTTAATCAAACAGAAACACGCCCTTATCTTGAATGCCTTTCCAAAGAGGGATGGCTAAGTTGTGAGGGCGTTTTTTGACAAATCTACTCGATAAGGTGAGCAATACCCTTTACCATAACCGCAAATTCAATAGCTCGTAATTACTTATGTCTCTACCTCCTTGCCCAAACTGTAACTCAGAATACGTTTACCCAGACCAAGACCAGCTTGTTTGCCCAGAATGTGCTTATGAGTGGAACCCAACTCAGGCGGCAGATGAAGATGCCGTAAACGTGAAAGATGCCAACGGCACTTTGCTGCAAGAAGGTGATAAGGTCACGTTAGCGAAAGACCTAAAAGTAAAAGGCAGTTCGCTGGTACTTAAGATCGGCACCAAAGCGGTGATTCGTCGCATTAAAGACGGCAAAGATCATCAGCTAGATTGCAAAGTTGATGGCGCTGGCGAGATGATGGTTACGGCGCAGTTTGTGAAGAAAGCGTAAGATCAGCTCTGGAATATCGCTTTCAGAAACAATAAAAAACAGCTCACTAGGAGCTGTTTTTTTGTTTTAGGGCGTTTAAGCTAAATCTTGCTGGAATATTTCTGGAGCTAACTCCACGGCTTCGCACATGGCGGGAATATCTAGCAGCGTGATATGACTGTCGCACTCAGTAATAAAACCATCGTTTTTCAGTTTTTTGAACGTTCTAGAAAGCGTTTCTGGCGTCATCCCTAGCTGTGTTGCAAGCAGCTTTTTTGTCACGGGTAACGTGATTTTCCCTTCACTTCTCGATTGAGCTCGATAGAAGTCAGCCAGCTTCATCACCAGTCTTTGGTTCGCGTTTACTTGCGTCAAAATGTTCACGGTATCCATCAGCTGGTGGATGCGGTTGGTCATGTAGTTCATGACTTTTAATGAAGTCTGCGGAGACTGAGTAAACACCGTTAACACATCTTGGTAGTGGAACACAGACAACTCCGTATCCTGATCGACACGGGCACTCATCGGATAGATTCTTGGAGACATAAACATCGCCATTTCCGCAATCATTTCTCCCGCCATAAACACCCGAAACAGCTTTTCGTCTCCGTTTGGCATCAAACGAAACAGCGAGACTTTTCCTCTCTCTACCAAATACATATTTTCCGCAGGTTCCCCACGTTCAAACAGTTGATGTCCTGCATCGCAATGCAAAGGCGAGCGTTTTGAAAAGAGTTGCGTTTTTTCTTCTTCGTTAAGTAGCGAAACAATAGAACCGGGCACGCTGTTTTCCTTAGCTTGATAATTATCAAGCAGCAAATTCGGACTTGGGGGATAAGATACAAATAATAATCATTATTGATTAATGTGCCAACTTATCCAACCTGAGAAAGGAGAACAGTTATGGACGGTATTAGTCACGTATTTCGATGGGTTGCCTTGTGCGGTCTGGTCGTTCTTTTTGTTCCCGTCGCCATCTTTGCTTAGGAGTCATTATGTCTAAACGATTAGCGATGCCCAATGAAGGGCGAGAAGTGACAAAAACACCGGGACACTGGGTACTCGCTCAACTGGGTAAGAAAGTGCTGCGTCCTGGTGGCAAAGAACTAACACAAAAAATGCTACAAGGGTTGGCGATTACGCGTGATGACCGCGTTGTCGAATTCGCGCCCGGTATGGGTTACACGGCACGTTTGTGCTTGGAAAAATCCCCTGCAAGCTACACCGCTATCGAACAAAATGAGCAGGCAGCGGAGATTGTTCGCTCTTACTTACAGGGTGCAAACCAACGTTGTCATGTCGGGAATGCACAAGAGACAGGGTTAGAGCCAGAATGCGCTTCAGTGGTTTATGGCGAAGCTATGCTGACGATGCAATCCGATGCGCGTAAAAACGAAATTATTGCTGAGGCTGCTCGAATCCTCGCGACTCATGGGCGTTACGGTATCCATGAATTATGCATTACGCCAGATACTATCGATGAAGATAAAAAGCGCGCGATTCAAAGAGAAGTTTCCGAGACTATTCAACACCCCGCCAAACCCATCACACCCGCAGAGTGGAAAGCTCTGATGGAAGAGAATGGTTTTGTCGTTGAATTTGAAGCCGTTGCTCCAATGCATTTACTCGAACCAAAACGTGTTATCGCCGATGAAGGCTTGAGTGGGTTCTTAAAAATCGTGAAAAACGTACTGACTAAACCGCAAGCAAGAAAGCGTGTGTTAGGCATGCGTAAGATTTTCCGCAAACACGAAAAAAAACTATCTGCGATAACGCTTGTCGCAAGAAAGAAGGAAAGCTAAATCATGTTTGAATACACTTTATATGAAGATCTCGCCAGCGAAGTGGATATCCCCAAAGCAGGTATCACAAGTTGTCCTGTGTACAAAAGTGAGCGTTTGCGAGGTGTTATCTTCGGGTTCGCCGAAGGTGAAGAAATGAGTGAACATACTGCAGCAGTACCAGCGATTGCACAAATACTCGAAGGAGAATGTACGTTCACATTAGAAGAAGAGGCGAAGGAACTAAAAGCTGGCGCTTGGCTACTAATGGACGCGCATTTGCCTCACAGCATTATCGCGAAAACGCCATTGAAGCTGATGCTGTATCTGTTGCGCGAGCCTAAGTAACACGCAGTATCGAGATACAAACCAATGTAAATTTAGCCCCAACCAAGTGTTGGGGCTTTTGCGTTTATTGTTGTCGGTACTTATCTGACGAAGTTCTGCAATCCTGCCACGCTGGCAAAGTTATAGAGAATAAAACCCGATGCCACCATAGTAACTGCCAAAACAAGGTTAAGCGTATCACTCAAGTTGGCATTAGGTTTGGCGCTGTGGTTTTTCATTTGGCGTTGAATCGTTAAAGCGTTGAACACCAATATCGAGTTGGTCATTGCTGTCCCTAAAGCCATCACGAATGTCGCGATCATGCCCCACATTAAGCTGCCTAACATGTTAGAGAGAAATAGAACCAGCACCGCGCCAGTACAAGGGCGAAAGCCAATAAGCAGCAGTGCTTTCCATGAAATATTGCCGTTAGAGTTTTCGGAATCATCATCTTCTTGAGAGGGTGTTTGCTTGATACGGCGTTTAACCACAGACGCAAACTCTTTCAACGCCAATAAGATAATAAACACCGCACAACCTTGCGTTAGCAGACGAACATTATCGGAAAGGCTGAAAGCAAACTGCTCGGCAATCTTGGCGGTAATCACGAAAAGAATGCACGCGCTCGCGGCTTGTAATGCGGCAATAATCGCGACCAATACAAGCGCTTGTCGACGACGGTAGCCATGAATCAGGCTCATTGACGTCACTGCTGTTTTGCCGTGTCCAGGCGCAACCGAATGCAGCAAACCATACAGAAAACTGAAGCCCAACAAGTACCAACCGTACAACAGTTGCCCTTGGCTGATGAGCATCAGGTATTCACTGAGCGAGTTTACCGTGTCACGTTGAAGCCGAATCAACTGCATCCAGTAAGCAGGGAAGTGATTCCAAATATGCAGAGTAATGGCTAATAGCATTACGCTAAACACAGCGAACAGAGCGCGTTTGAAGACTGGCGAGCTTCCCATTAGTTCTCCTTCGGCTCACAGGTGAAGAGGGCTTTTTGGGTAAATAGCTGACCGAGTTCGTTATCTGGATCTGCATCAACAGAGAGTGACATCGCGTAAGTCACTTGCTCTGGTGTTGGGTTTGGTTCAACCACGTCGATATGACAACGATCAGCGTAAGGCTCATTGATGGTGATGGCATGCTTGTGCTCCCAACTCATATCTACGAAGTAGCTCGGATCAAAGATAAGCAGACGCAGATCAGGCGTGTAGATACTGGTGGGTTTAGCGAGTTCAAGATTGAACTTCAATGTTGCTTTTGCGCCATTCATCTCGATAGACCCTTCTTCTACCATCTTGTAGCGAATCGGTTCATCGTCGGCATAAAAGTAGGTGAAGTAATGGCTTGATAGAAGGTTGTAAATCACCTGACTAGAGAGTGTCGAAAGTACTTCATCTCGATTTTCGTCGGTGAGTTTCTCTCCCGCGAGCATGTAAGCCGTGGTCATGGCGTCAAACTCCCAGTTCATTGAGAGCGATTGAATCTTATCTTCTTTGATATTGATTTTGGTTTCCATTCTCACCCAAGAATGAGGGTGGGCGTGGACAAAACAAGAAAACAGCAGCGAGAGAGCAGTAAGAGTTAGGCGTAATCTAGAAAGAGAAAACGATCCAAAAATGGACATCCGATTACCTATGTGTGAAGCAATATGAAAAGTGGAAATTGTTATAACATAACATTGGTGGCATTTGAACATTGTTCATTACTGTTAGTGTGGTTATTTATCGACGATTTATCCGTTTACCTGTTGAGATGCATAGGGTGGCAATAAAGCCGATGGGTTAACTATTTATTGATTTTCGTTCTCATTCTTTTTCCCATTTTGTGGTTAACTTGAGCCCATTAAACAAATAGAATGCAGTTCGGTGGCAAGATGACTTAAACCGACTCTTCACGCGTTCTGCACTTTTCTAACCAACTTTTTCAAATCATGAATCTGACTCATAAAGACTATTTTAAAATCGCATTTCCTTTCATCGTTTCTACTGTTACCCAGCCATTATTGGGGGCGGTGGACACCGCGGTGATCGGTAAACTTGGTGTGGCTGAGATGATTGGTGGTGTGGCGATCGGCACCGTCATCATGAATACTTTGTATTGGCTGTTTGGCTTTTTCCGCGTCAGCACTACCGGGCAAAGTGCAATCGCATTAGGTAAAAATAGCCCAGAAGATCAAGCGAGTAGCTTATTCCGTCCTTTCGTGCTTTCGCTCTGCCTTGGCTTGATTTTTATTGCGTTGCAGTCCGTGATTTGGATGGGGGCAGAGCTGATTATCTCCCCTGATGCTATCGTGGCCGAAAACGCTAAGATTTACTTCGATATCATGATCTTTGGTGCGCCGTTTGTACTGCTGAACTACACCGTGATTGGTTGGTTGATGGGGCAGGCGAAAGCCAAAGAAACCTTGTTCACGCAAGTGTTTGGTAACGTGCTGAACATCGTGCTGGATATCGTATTTGTGTTGTACTTCGATATGGGGATTGCTGGTGTTGCGGTGGCGACACTTATCGCGCAAATCTCGACGTTTGTTATCGGTGCAGTGCTGGTGTTGAAAACCTGTCGCTTCCCGCTGTTTGATTACATTCAGACCGCAAAAATGACGCGTAAAGATCTCAAAGTTATCGCGTCTTCCAATATGGATCTGCTGCTTCGTACTGTGTGTCTACTGGTGTTCTTCAACATGATGGCGCGTGTAGGCTCTCAACTAGGTTCTGATGTGCTCGCGGCGAACGCAATCTTGATGCAAGTGACCTTCATCGTCAGCTATATGTTCGATGGTGTGGCGAATGCGTCGAGCGTCTTCGCAGGTAAAGCAGTAGGGCAGAAGAATCCGACATTGCTTGATAACGTGATTAAGCTAAACACGCAATGGACCGCGGCGTTTGTCGTTGTATTGACCTTGTTGTTGGTGCTGTTCAAACACCAATTAGTGACGTTGTTTACCACTTTGCCAAACCTTGTTGAGCTGTATCTAGACATGAGCCCTTGGTTATTGGCATTCCCGTTGGTTGCTGGTTTTGGTCTGACGTTTTACGGCATCTTTACTGGCACAGGGACGACGCGACCAGTACGTAACTCTACCTTCCTAACCATGGTGTTGTTCTTAGTGACTCAATTTATTGCGGTGCAATATTGGGGCAATCACGGTTTATGGCTGGCATTCACTTTGTTCTACGTTGGGCGCTTTGTCTTCTTGTTCCCGTACCTCGATCAAGTCAAACAAAAGTGTCAGTAATTCACGCTTTTACAAACTCGGTTATTTAGATGCGCTACCACAAGGGCTGAGTCATCTGCCCTTGCTGATAAAAGCGTGAAAAAGGTGATGAAATAACCCCTCTGAGTTGTTTTCTTGCTCAGGCCTGCGTGATACTATTGTTATGTTATATTGTTACATTTAGTTTGATGTCGTGATTTCTCAACCAATACTCTCCGTTAATAATCTCAGCCTTACAGACTCAGAACGCACACTCTTCAAAGACATTTCTTTTGAGCTGTTTCAAGGTGAAGTTCTTGCCATTATGGGACCTTCCGGCATTGGTAAATCCATGTTGTCGAAAGCCGTCGCAGGTTTTTTGCCGTCTGATATTTGGGTCGACGGAAGTATCCAGCTTAACAGCAGTGAAGTCGCACAAACTGCCATGCTGCAACGTAGTCAACCGCAGCGTCCCGCGGTCATTTTCCAAGATGCACTTAAAGCGCTGAATCCATTGGCCTCTGTCGAGCAACAACTGTGTTTGGCATTGACGGGCAACAAAACACGCTTGTCTTCAGCGCACCGAGAAACGGTGACGACCTTGTTGTCTCAACTCGGATTTGCGGATCCAAAAGCAGCATTAGCGCAGCATCCAAGCCAGTTATCTGGTGGTCAGCGCCAGCGTATTTGTATTGCGATTGCGTTGCTTGGTAGTGCCAACTTGATCATCGCTGATGAGCCCACCAGTGCGCTCGATCCAATCACCGAAGCGGAGATCCTCGAGTTGTTTCGCAGCAGTGTTCAACAACGCAACATCAGTGGTTTGTTGATCACGCACGATCTCTCTGCGGCTTTGGCGTGTGACAAAGTCTTGGTGATTGCGGACAACACCATGGTGGCTTATGGCGCACCATGGCAAGCCATTCAGCAAAGTTCGCATCCTTTCTGCCAACAACTTGCGCAACTGCTGCCTTAACCTCATCTCTGGAGCCTATTTTGACTAAGCACAACTTGAGCGGGCACACGCAGCCTAAATCGGCGGAAGTTCGCTTTGAGCAAGCCAGTGTTCACTATTACTCCAAACCAAGTTGGTTGGGGGGCAAACCGTTTAAAGCGCTCGAACAATTGGATCTTGCTATCGACACAAAGAACATTGCGATTGTTGGTCCTTCTGGTGCGGGTAAATCGACCTTGATTGAGCTTCTGTTCGGTCTTCGTAAGCCCACATCTGGTGAAGTGTATGTGTGTGGTTATCCGTTATCGCGTAGCTCGGCTAAGCAGCGACAAGAGTTGTGTCAGCACATTCAACTGATTCCGCAAGAGCCGCAATCGAGCTTGAATCCGTACTACACCGTTCGCCAGATCTTACTGGAGCCGCTAAGCAATATTGGCTTGACGCAAGAGCTCAATGAGAAGGTGGAAAAGGTCTTGGCGGATGTCGGTTTGGATTTCACATTGCAGGATCGTAACCCGCAGCAGTTATCGGTTGGGCAAGCGCAACGTGTGGCTATCGCCAGAGCTTTAATTGTTGAGCCTTGCGTGTTGGTTGCCGATGAGCCAACCAGCAGCCTAGATCCCGTCAGTCGTAAACAGATTCTCGACTTGTTGGCAGGCATTCAAAAGAGTCGTCAGATGCGCCTGATTTTGGTGACACACGACCTCGATGCGGCACAAACCCTATGCGATGAAATCCTAGTGTTAGACAAAGGACGCGTTGTCGAGCACGGTACAGCACAGAACGTGACAAATAACCCATCACACTTGATCACGAGAGCCTTGATGAGCGCTCAACACAAAAGTAATGAATTCACAAAAACCATTGGAGAGGTTTCTTATGCACCTTAGTACTCCCAAGTTAGCTTTGTCGCTGGCTTTAAGCGCATTGCTGACGGGTTGTTTTGACTCTGGCGAAAGCAAGCCAGAAGCGGAAAAAGCAGCTGCACCGCAAGCAACGGAAATTCGCGTTGCCATGATGCAGCCACCACGCACAGGTTTGTCACCACTTTCAGATGACGCGTTCAAACTGTCACGTTGGAGCACTGCAGAAACGCTAGTGAACCTAAACGATCAGTCGGTAGCAGAGCCTATGCTGGCAACGGAATGGGAACAAGTTGAACCGATGACGTGGCAATTTACGGTACGTAAGGGCGTGAAATTCCATGATGGTTCTGACCTTGATGCCAACGCGGTTGTGAACTCTCTACAAAAAGCATTAGATGCCGCACCAAAGCCACGCATTTTGGATGGTATCGAATGGCAAGTTCGCGCATTGGACGACTTCACTGTTGAAATCAAAACGACCTTTAACGATCCATTGTTGCCAAGCCGTCTATCTAGCCCACAGCTAGCGATCCTTTCTGGTGCTGCATACCAAGAAAACGGTCGTGTTGTGCCAATCAATGCGGGTACGGGTCCATTTGTTCTGACAGAAATCAACGGGACAACCAGCGCAAAACTGAAGCGTTTTGACGGTTACTGGGGTGAAAAAGCAAAAGTAGACAGTATCTTTGCTGAATACGTACCAAACGGTTTTGCTCGTGCTGCAGCGCTGCGTACCGGTGAGGCGGATGTAGTTGAAGCGGTTCCTGTATCGCAAATCGCGATGATGGAATCTTCACAGCTGCACGAAGTCGCAATGCCACGTACCAACACGCTTTACCTAAACAACAAATCAGATGTGTTTAGCCAGTTCGGTTTGCGTAAAGCAGCAGCTCAAGCGGTTAACCGTGAGCAAATCATCAAAACGGTTTACGAGAACCACGCCGACTCAGCGAAAGGTTTGTTAGGTCCTGCATTGGCATGGGCTCAACCAATTCGTGACGCGAACCCTCGTATGGAAACCATGGAAATGCGCCACGCCAACGGTGAGAAGATCACCATCGGTACATTTACCGACCGTGCTGAGTTGCCAGAAGTAGCGGTGCTACTAAAGCAACAACTTGAAGCGGCTGGCTTTGTGGTTGAGCTAGACGTTCGTGAATACGCACAAATCGAAAACGATGCACTAGCAGGTAAGTTCGATGCGTTCTTGTTGTCACGTGCAACAGTGTTGGATTCTGGTGACCCAGTGGCGTACATGCAAAGTGACTTTAGCTGTAAAGGTTCTTACAACCTAGGTCAGTTCTGCTCTGAAGAAGTGGACGCAGCACTGAAACACGCTGATCGTCAGCCTTTGGGTGAGAAACGCCAACAAGCGATCATCGAAGCAGAAAGCAAAATCCTTGAGCAATACGCTGTGATTCCACTGCTTCACGAGCGTGTAATCCAAGGTGAGAGTGACCGCGTGAAGAATGCACAACGTGACCCACGTGAGCGTCGCCTGATCGACCAGTTTACTGAGGTGAACTAACTCGATGTCGTCTGCTGCCAACATGCGCTCTCGTTGGAGCGCTTGTATGCCTGAATGGTTTACGCGTTTTTTGTCGCGCTTCCTGTCTCTCGGGGTAGTGGTTGTGCTGGTGGGTTTGATGCCGGATATTGCAGGTATCGATCCAAGCCAATCAATCCTGCGTGCCCGTGCGGGTGCTCAACAATTGCTGACGGCGGAAGCTCTGCAAGCAATTCGAGAAGATCTTCAACTTGACCGCAGCGCTGCTGAGCGACTGTGGGATTGGTTGACGCTTGCCATGCAAGGTGACTTAGGTGTCTCTTGGGTGAGTGGCGCATCCGTGATGGAGAGCGTTCAACAAACCGCAAAAACGTCGCTATTACTGATGCTTACAGCGCTAGGCATGGCATTTGTAATGTGCATGGCGAGCGTACTTTACACTGTGCGTCGTTGGCAACAGAATCGTTTAGACAAGCATCATGACACGCTCAGTTCGGTGTTGGTTTCATTGCCTGAATACGTGATTGCTTCGTTGCTGATCATGGTGTTTTCCATCTGGTTGGGTTGGTTCCCGCCTTATGGTTGGCAAGGTGTGCAAAACCTCTGGCTACCCAGCTTGGCAATGGCATTGCCTGCTGCTGGCTTGTTCGGGCGCTTGCTCAATGACAGCCTCAAGCGTGTACTAGATGAGCCTTGGGTGATCACTTGGCTATCGGCGAACGTCAGTAAGTTTCAAATCTTACGCTTTGCCTTATGGCGTGCCGTTAGTAACTTGATTCCTCAAATCGCAATGACGGTGATTGGTTTAACCGGCGGCGCGGTTGCTGTGGAACAAGTGTTTTCCATTCCGGGTATCGGACGACTAATCTTAGGCGCTGCGAAGTCACAAGATCTGCCGATGCTGCAAGGTGGTTTGTTAGTGTTGCTGGTGTTCTCGATGTTGATCAGCAGTGCGAGCATCTTATTGCAACGCTGGTTACTCGGGCACAGTGTCACAAGTGGCAAGCTGATCAGCAGTCACAGCACGTTCCGTTTTACCCAAAGCACCACCAAACGCATCGTCAGTGCCACAATCTTTGCCTTGCTGATTGGTTGTGCTGGATGGGCGTTAATGCGCGATCCTTACACTATCCAATTTACTCGCCTTGAATCGCCAAGCTTAGCAGCACCGTTTGGTGCCGATGCGGTTGGACGAGATCTGCTTGCTCGTGTTGGCGGCGGTATGATGTCGACAATCAAAATGGGCATCATCGCCACCTTCCTAAGTTTGGTGATTGGTTTGCTGCTCGGCTTTGTGACTCGTTATAGCCAAGGTTTAATTGAGATCACCAAAGGTGTGCCATACATTGTGGCGGGTCTGCTGATTGCTGGTCTAACGGGGATGAACCCAAATAGTGCCTTGATTGCGATTGTTATGGTGTCATGGGCACCATTAGCAGCGCACTGTGCGAGCTTGTTGATGGAAGCCAAAGCGCAGCCTTACACGCATCTTGCGCCCATTTGGGGAACCAGTCAGTGGCGAGTACTCCGTTACTACTTGTTACCTTATGTGCTGCCGCCATTGATTCGTCATGCGTTTCTGCGTTTGCCGTACATTACGCTCAGCCTGACGTCTCTGAGTTTTATCGGACTTGGCGTTAAGCCACCAGAACCTGAATGGGGCTTATTGATTGCAGAGAATCTGCCTTACATCGAGCGCTCACCATTAGGTGTCTTACTGCCAATCTCAGGCTTAGTTTTGATGGCAATTGCAATCAACTTGTTGTTCGACGATTAAACCGGACTCATGAACTTTCCTGCAGCCTCAATAGCGATATTGAGGCTGTTTTCTTTCTGTTTCATTATTCGCTATTGTGCGTCCCAAAAGCCACCCACACATTTGCGCTCTGGCGTGCCATTCTTAAGCTACCTCTCTCGGTTTTTATCTTGATAGGCAAGGGCATGAAGGAATACGCACCGCAGTACAGCAAACAAGAAAAGATCATCAGAGTCGCTACCACTGGTGCATTTTGTGTTCTAGTAGGCGTGCTGTTTAAGCTTGAGGGAGAGCCTCTACTGCAAGCAGTTGCCAAAGCGCCGGAATGTTATGAAGTGTTCGGTATGTCAGGTTTAGAACTTCTGGTTCACATACTGTTCTTTTGGGTGCCACTTTCCGTGTTTTTACTTACGGCGGTATTTATGTTGCCTCTCGGTGTACGTGGCTTAATCGAAGGTCAGTTCCCACCAAAAGGCGTCAAAGTATTCAGACCCACAGCGATTCAACGCGGCAAGCTCGGTACGTTCAAATCCCTTATTCATCTCTTGCTCCCCTTATTGTGCTTTGGCTTTGTCGTGTGGGGTAATGGTCAAATTGAACCCATGATGGAGATCTTCCAACCAAAACAAGGGGAAACAACTTGTATTGACTGAAGTTCTTGATGTGTCTTTGTGACCTTGGTCCGTTATAGATAAGCCAATAAATTCAATTATTTGTTGAATCTAAAATATTAGTCGTAAAGATAAAAATTATTATAATACGTTGCACTGTATATGAAATTACTTGTGCTGTCTCTTTGTTATAATTGGGCGCGATTTGAACAATATAACAAAAGGTATCTATTCATGTTCAGCAACCTCTCTATCAAGCAAAAGATAGTTCTCCCTCTATCTTTGATGATTGTATTACTGACTTTAAGCTCAGTATTGAATGTTCTCACGATGTGGAAACAAACCGAGCTTAGCGACACGCTTAACGAGCAGGTTACCCCAAGCCTTTTTACCATTGAAGATGCGTATCGCGACCTCTATCAAGCAACTTCAGCGATTCAAGGTTTAGCTCTGGCGCAGTCTCAATCGGAAATTGACCACCATCTATTTGAATACAAAGACAACGCATACAAAGCTCTGCCACGTATGAAGAAAGTCATGTCACTGTCCGATGCGGGGGTAATGCCTCACAGTCATGGTAGCGAGGTGCAGAAGCTAGTATCAACAGGTGAGAAATGGCTGCAAAGCTATGAAACCATGATCAGCAAGCCACAATCGCAGTGGGTAAGTTATTACGAGTCAAACAAAGCGGAATTTGAACACCAATTTGGTGCGGTACGTGAACAACTAAATGTGGTGAAAGATGCGATTGAAGCAAAACAAAAGACGCTAAAAACGGATATCGCAGCAGCGGCACTCCGTGCAGAACTTATTCTTGAAGCAGGCATCGCAATCGTAATTATTGCAGCGCTTGGTATGGTGGTATTACTGCTAAAAACTGTTGTGAAGCCAATCAACGACATCAAAGAAGCAATGGTGCAAATTGCGTCTGGAGAAGGGGATTTGAGCCAACGTATTAGCATCAACTCGCAAGATGAAATTGGTCAACTTGCCGGTGGCTTCAACCAGTTCGTGACTAAAATTCAAGCGACAGTGTCACAAGTCGTCGAAAGCGCAAACACATTGCGTCAGGAAATGAACAACCTGAATTCGTTGACCTCAACCATTGCAGATTCAACAGTTCACCAACAACGTGATAGCGAAGCTGTTGCCGCAGCAGTTCATGAAATGCAAGTGACCAGTCGCAACGTAAGCGACAGCGCAACAGAAGCCGCTTTGGCAAGCCAAACAGCGAACGAAGAGTTGTCGAATACCAATGTGATTTTGGAGCAAACAGTCGCAGCGATTCGTGATCTTGCGGGTGAGATTGAAAGTGCAAGCCAAGTCATCAACACACTAGATAATGACGTAAGCAACATTGCTTCAGTATTGGATGTTATCCGTGGCATTGCAGAACAGACCAACTTGTTAGCATTGAACGCGGCGATTGAAGCGGCACGTGCTGGTGAGCAAGGTCGTGGTTTTGCTGTTGTGGCAGATGAAGTTCGTTCCTTAGCCAGCCGTACTCAAAAGAGCACGGGCGAGATTCAATCGATGATTGAGAAGCTGCAAGCAGGCGCTGCTCAGGCGGTGGAAGTGATGCAGGGCAGTAAAACCAGCAGCGAAGACACCATTCAATCGGCAGGTTTGGCGACAGAATCTTTGGCTGAAATCCTTAACGCGATCGCACGTATGAACGAGATGAACACGCACATTGCGACAGCAGCAGGTCAACAAAGCTCAGTGAGTGATGAAGTGAACAGCAACGTTCAAGGTATCGCAGACAGCAGCACGTCGATTGTTGATGTGGTGAGCCAAGCGCAACAGTCACTGTCTATGCTGTCAAAACAGACGCAACAGTTAGACAAGCAAGTCAGTCAGTTCCGCGTTTAATCAAGTGGAAGATTAGGTAACTCAAAGCCCCTTTAGTTTGGGGCTTTTTTGTCTATAGGTGTTTGAACCCGCACCATTATGCGGGGGGCGGGAAGTCTCTATTCATCATTGAAACTGGTGAAAAGTTGTTACTCATGACAACATCGATCATATAATCTGGCTCTACAATTTCACTTTTCGTTGCCAGATTTCGCTTATGCAAATTCCTCAAATTGACGTAACGTCTCTCTACATTCTTAAATACCTTCTCGAAGAAAAGCACGTATCGAATACTGCTTTGCTGCTCAATACGAGTCAGTCTTCAGTAAGTCGAGCACTGCAAAAGATGCGAGTGTTTTTTGATGATGAGTTATTGGTACGTACGAGCTTTGGCTATGAACTTACCCCAAAAGCAGAAGCGATAAAGTTAGACATATCTGCGTTGATTATTAGTCTTGAAAAGTTATCGCATAAGAATTCATTCGAACCAGAGAAGGTGGAAGGCACCGTTCGATTCTATGGTTTGCAGCCGCAGATCAACACTATGATGCCCAAGCTTGTTGCTGCCATTCGTGAGCGAGCACCAAATCTTGTGGTCAGTATCGACACAACGCCGAAACGCCATTTTGAGGAACTGGTGTCTGGCGATGTGCATTTCTCGCTTTCTTCCCACGAGCCGCCGACATCAGAACAAAATATTTATCGTAAGGTCGTGGCTAAACGAGACTTTCGTTTATTAATGAGTAGAAACCATCCACTTGCCAATGAAGCCTTAACGGCAGAGAAGTTGCGTGATTACCATTTTGGTCAAATCTCTCTACAAGGAGAGAAAACGTTGTCATTTGAGCACAAGTTCATTGAGTTAGGCTTAGCAGATAAAAAGCAGCGTTTGTCGGCGCCAGTACAACTTACTAACTTCACATCAGCGCCGAGTATTGCGGCGGAGACGGACATTATCTTTCATTTACCGACGCCATTCGCCGAAGCGGCTTGTCAGGATGAACGCCTAATAACACGTGAAGTGCCAGAACCACTACGTTTGGATTTCTCACAAGTGTATTTGTATTGGCATAAGCGTTTTCATGATGACCCAATGTGTATTTGGATCCGTGAGTTATTCAACGAGTTGTTCGAAGATAACGAAATGCATGCATAAATGCTTGATTGGGTATTGTGAATCAACGTTGCAGATCCTGCATAGTAAGATTCGATGTCGTGCATACTGTATTGATTGAAAGCATAGGGTAATGAGAGTTTAATTGATAACAATTATCAGTTGTAAATAAAATTAGTTATCAAACATGCTCAAGAATATCCCATTTAATTGTCGCACTGCGGTAAACGTTACCGCAGGTATTTCAGCGGCACTCCCTCTTGTTTCTTTTGCTGATTCTCAAATAACTGAAGATCACACCATTATGGAAACCATGGTGGTGACGGCTTCTGGGTATGAGCAATCTACGTTGGAAGCTCCTGCGTCGATTAGTGTGATTGACCGCGCGCAAATCGAAAACCGTTCTTATAAAGATCTAACCGATGCTCTGAAAGACATACCGGGTGTTGTTATCACTGGTGGCGGTTCTCGCCAAGAGATCTCCTTGCGTGGCATGCCTTCAGATTACACCGCAATTCTCGTTGACGGACGTAAGCAATCTGGTCGTGAAACGCAGGTTAGTAGCGGGGGAGGCTTTGAGCAGGATTGGTTACCACCGCTAAATTCGATTGAGCGTATTGAGGTAGTGCGTGGTCCAATGTCGACTTTGTATGGCTCAGATGCCATCGGTGGTGTGATCAACATTATTACACGCAAAGATTTTCCAGAATGGACAGGTAGTCTCCGCGCGGAAGCAACGCTACAAGAAAACAGTAAGTCAGGCAATTTCTATCAAGGCGAAATGTACCTCGCAGGTCCTTTGATTGATGGCTTGGTGAGCACTGCGATTTCAGGGATGTATCAAGAGCGTATTGAAGACGAAATACTTTATGCAAACGGCGGTAAAACGCTTGAGAACTATCGTGCGTCTGTTTATTTCACTCCAACGGAAGAAGATACATTCACCCTTGATTACACTCATCACGATCAAGAGCGAGTGAACACGCAAGGGAAGTCACGGACTAAGACCTCTGCGACCAACAATAACCGTCAATCGGTTGGTATTGCACATGATGCTAACTATGAATCTGTAGCTGGTTCTTCATACATCAGCACTGAAACGGTTGAAAATGTAGGGCGTGGTTTAGAAGTGCAAAACATCAATGCCAATACTCAATGGTCCAAGGCATTTGGTATGCATTACATTTCAATCGGTGCTGCATTTGAAAGTGAAGAACTGGATAACGGTGATTTTGTTTTCAAGAACTCGCAATGGTCGGTATTTGCCGAAGATGAATGGTACCTGACAGACAACTTTGCGCTCACATTGGGTCTACGATACGACGACAACGAGCAGTTTAACTCACACTTTAGTCCGCGTGTGTACGGTGTTTGGACTCTTAATCCAGAATGGACAATGAAAGGTGGTGTTTCAACGGGGTATCGCGCACCAAGTTTGACGGAAATGGAGGAAGATTGGGTGCAAGAAAGCTGTAACGGTAAATGTGAAGTTTATGGCAATGCAGACTTGAAACCTGAATCTTCCGTCAACACTGAGTTAGGCATGTATTACTCCGGAGTGAATGATTTGAACTCCAGTTTGACTGTGTTTTACAACGATTTTAAAGACAAGATCGACACGATTAACCTCGATCCAAGCTGTACTGGACGTGCATGCGATGCAACGTATGTAAATATTGAAGATGCTATCACGTATGGTGCGGAAGGCTCGATTAACAAAGGAGTGACTGAAACGATCAATGTCGGTGCCACTTACACTTATACCTATAGTGAGAAAAAGTCAGGTGAAGATAAAGGTCAGCCGTTAACACAAGCTCCAGAGCATTTGGTTGCGCTGAACGCAGATTGGGCGATTCGTGACAATATTAACTCGTGGGTTCGTGTGTCTTATCGCAGCGAAGAATCCGACCCAATTACTGTGGATTCAAGAAATGCCTCTGCTCCGTCAATTACTTATGTTGACTTTGGTGGTAACTGGCAAATCAATCGCCAATTTAAACTGATGGCAGGTATCTACAACCTATTCGATGCGGAAACAACATACGATGAATATGGCTATGTTGAAGATGGTCGTCGATACTGGGTTGCTGCAGAAGCATCGTTCTAATGGTGGACTTAAAATCAATGAAGAAAATCATGACTTTGCTTAGTGCAATTTCACTCAGCATATTGACGGTAAATGTACAGGCAAACACCTTAGAAAGTGCTGTCGTTGACAAGGATATTGTGTTTAAAACCGTTAAAGGTCGAGAGATTAAGCTCGATCTCTACAAACCGAAAGTGCACAGTGAGCAACCTTATCCACTTTTGGTTTGGGTTCATGGTGGTGCTTGGAAGCGCGGGAGTAAGGATGCGATACCTACTAAGAACCCACGGTTATTGCAATCAGTCATCGAGAAAGGTTATGCGCTTGCTTCAGTCGATTACCGTTTGAGCGGCGAGGCTATATTTCCGGCGCCAGTACAAGACATCGATGATGCTATTAACTTCCTTCATGATCATGCGAAGCAATACCATATTGCGGCAGATAACGTAGTGATGATGGGGCGCTCTGCGGGTGGACACTTAGCGGGCTTGATTGGAACTACGAATGCGCACGGCGACATCTCATTTTATGTGAAGCCCAAATATCAGGTGAAAGCGGTTGTGAGTTTTTTTGGTCCCACTGATTTGTTAGCGCTAGGCAGTAAGGGGGGAAAGAGTGCGAGTAAGAAATCATCGGTGTCTCGCTTTTTAGGTGACACGCCAAGTGCCATTCCTGAAATCGCCAAGCAGGCATCATCAACGACCTATGTTAACGACAAAACGCCGCCGTTTATCCAGTTACATGGAACGATAGATAAGCGTGTTCCTTTGTCACAAAGCGAACTACTCAAAGCTAAATTGGATGAGAATAACATTGAGAACCAGTTGTGGATTGAAGAAGGAGTGGGGCATAGTGCGCCGACATTTGATTCTCAGAAGTATGTTCCGCACGTGATGGCGTTTCTTAATAAACACTTTCCCGTTATTTCGAAATAAAAGAAAACCGAGCTGAAATTATTCAGCTCGGTTTTTATGCTCTAACAGCGATTGCAATCTTCTCAGTATAAGCAGCGGAATGTCATATTTTTTAAGGTTCGTTTTGCCTTACCAAAGAAAACCAGACTGCACTGATCATCCAGATAGAAAACACGATTGTGGCGTATGGTCACCGGCTCTTCATAGCCCAATACGATGTACTCGTTTCCCTTAGACTTTGAATATTCGTACTTATAATCCATTGCCTGAAACTTTGTTTCCGCGGCATCAATAGCAGAGTAATGAAGACGGCTCTCAAGGTAGTCCTTATAGAGTAGAGTATAGGTCGTCCACCTGTATTGCATTGCTTCTACTTTGCCAAACAGTTGTACTTTTGACTGGTGTGCCGTGAGCAAGAGAATGCCGTTGAACACGACCAACGCTATCAATACTTTGATTTTATGGGCATTGAAGTAAAAGCTGATCTTTGTGATAAATGCATTCATGGTTGTTAATTGTCACTATCGTTTTTCCGTCATCGGAACGTTTTATTTCTGGGTAAGCTTTGGCTTTTAGTACCTGTTCAAAGTCGTGCTTGTAATAAAGAGCATTCCCGGTTTCCCAAAGGTTAAAGAGGGTGACTAACAGCATTACTATAAAAAGCGCTTTCCATAGTTTTTCGTTTTGCTTGCCGACGGGTTTGAGATCGCACTCTTCTGGCTTGGTAATTGGCTGTGAAACTGGCTCTTCTGGAGCAAATTCAAAACTGAGGGAATAACCAACCCCAGGGGTATTAACCAGAATAGTTTTGTCGTTGTCTTCAAGTGTTCGTCGAGTGCGATTAATCAGTTGAGGCAAACTCTCTTGTGAGATGTGCTCATACCCCCAAACCTGCTGAATAATCTCTTTATTACTAATCGTGTTTGGATACGCATCAACAAGGCAATTTAATAACGCTTTTTGCTTATTAGTTAGCTTAACCGTCTCTTGTTCTTCTGCTTTGCCATTCAAAGGAGATGGCTGTAAATAGTGAGTCGTCCTGTCCCAAAGGTAATTCCCTAATACTAAAGAGCTATTGTTACTCATAACCAACGTGTTTCGTATGTTAGGGTGTGTAGGGGGAGCGAATTATAGGGATATAAAAAAGGAAATCAATGGTTATATTTGAAAGATAATTACACAAAGCGAAGCGTAAATGTTCAGCTTATGATTTAATGTTAATCAGTTGTAAATGAAATTTAATGCCACTTTGTTATCATTTCAGTTTATGCTCTGCTTATATTAATTTCTCTCCAATATGATTTTTCGTTGACTTTCTTTGTCACGAATTCTCTGGTTTTGTCTACTCTTTTCTCCTGTTTTTCTTAAGAAAAATCCAATTTCAATTGCTCACAGAAAATTTATTTTTCCAATAGAAAAGCGCTCAAATTGAGAGATCAATAACAGCTTTAGAACAAACATTTTTGTCTATCGTAAAGAGCGGTAAATTTTGTTGTATGTACAACATTGAGTAATTATCATCCCGACTAATATTTGCTGACTTTTTATTGAGTCACGTTTTTTAGTTAGGAAGAGAGAATTTTCATGACACGTAGAACCACGCTATCGCTCTTGATTGCGTCGAGCCTATTATTGGTCGGGTGTGAACAGAGCCAAGAAGGACAAGCGCAAGGTGGTCCAGCGCCGACACCAGAAGTGACGGTATTGACGGTAGAACCTGTTCGCCAAGCGCTAACAGTAGAACTGCCAGGCCGCAGCCGAGCGTTTAAAGAAGCAGAAGTTCGCCCACAGGTAACGGGTATTATTTCTGAGCGTAATTTTGAAGAGGGTGGTGTGGTTGAGAAAGGTCAATCGCTTTACCAGATCGACGATTCTACGTTCCAAGCAGACCTATTAAGCGCAGAAGCTGAACTGATCCGTGCTCAAGCATCTGAAGAGTCAACGTACTCAACGGTTCGCCGTTACCGTGCGTTGATCACCAAGAAATCGATCAGCCAACAAGATCTCGATGAAGCAGAAGCGGCTTACAAAGAAGCGAAAGCGCAAGTGTTGGTAGCGAAAGCGAGAATCAACACGGCGAAGATCAATCTGTCTTACGCACAAGTGAAAGCGCCAATCAGCGGTGTGATCAGCAAGTCTAACGTAACGGCGGGTGCGCTGGTAACGGCAAACCAAGCGGCGACGTTAACGACTATCCAACAGCTAGACCCAATCAATGTTGATATCGTGCAATCTTCTGCTCAGTTACTCCGTTTGAAAGCAGCGATGTCACAAGGTCACTTGCAAAAAGACGAATCCGCTCAAGTGACGCTAACGCTTGAAGATGGTTCGACTTACGCGCACAAAGGCACCATGAAGTTTACCGAAGTGAACGTAGACGAAAGCACGGGCAGCGTAACGCTACGTGCAGAATTCGCGAACCCAGATGGCTTATTGCTACCAGGCATGTTCGTGCGCGCAACGGTAACGGTAGGTGTGGACCCTGTGGCGATTCTTATCCCACAAAACACAGTCACGCGTGACGCAACAGGCAAAGCTTCAGTCATGACTGTGGGTGCGGACAACAAAGTGTCTATCACTCCAGTGACGACTGCTGAGTCTATTGGTAACCAATGGCGCATCACAGAAGGCTTGAAAGTGGGTGATAAAGTCATCACAACTGGTCTGCAGATGGTGCAACCGGGTAACCCAGTGACCATTCAATCAGGTGAGCAGGCATAATCATGGCACGATTCTTTATCGATCGTCCGGTATTTGCTTGGGTACTTGCGATTCTGACCATGTTGGCGGGCGTAATGTCCCTGTTCAACTTGCCGGTTTCTCAATACCCGACGATTTCACCGACCACGATCTCAATCAATGCCCGTTACCCTGGTGCTTCTGCGAAAACCGTAGAAGACTCAGTGACTCAGGTTATCGAGCAAAACATGACGGGTCTGGACTACCTACGCTACCTAAACTCAAGCAGCGATGCGTTTGGTAACGCGACCATTACGCTGACGTTTGATAGCGAAGCGGATCCAGATATCGCGCAAGTTCAGGTGCAGAACAAACTGCAATTGGCGATGACATCACTTCCGATGGAAGTACAAAGCCAAGGTATCATCGTAAACAAATCCAACACTTCATTCTTGATGGTTGTGGCGGTTTACTCTGAAGACCCTGAATTCACAGAAAACGACATCGGTGACTTTGTTGTTACCAATATTCAAGACCCGATCAGCCGTGTAACGGGTGTAGGTCAAGTGCAAGCGTTTGGTTCTCAATACGCAATGCGCGTTTGGCTAGACCCATTCAAACTGACTCAGTTCAACCTAACGGCAATCGACGTTGCGAACGCGATTCGTGAGCAGAACGCACAGGTTTCTTCTGGTCAGTTAGGCGCAGCGCCTGCTCAGTCTGGTCAGTTGCTTAACGCGACGATTTCTTCAGCAAGCCGTCTAACCAGTGTGGCTGAATTCAGAAACATCATTCTGAAATCAGAAGCGAACGGTTCGAATGTTTACCTGAAAGACGTCGCGCGTGTTGAGCGCGGTGCAGAAAGCTACGACATCAAAGGTCAGTACAACGGCTTCCCAGCGGCAGGTCTGGGTATCTCTCTCGGTACTGGAGCGAACGCGCTAGAAACCGCAGAAGCAGTAAAAGAACGCCTTGGTCAGCTAAGTGCGACTTTCCCAGATGGCTTGAAGATCGCTTACCCGTTTGAGACAACGCCATTCGTTGATGCGTCGATTAAAGAAGTAATCAAGACACTGCTTGAAGCGATCGTGTTGGTATTCTTGATCATGTACCTGTTCTTGCAGAACTTCCGTGCGACGATCATCCCAACGATTGCAGTTCCGGTGGTATTGCTGGGTACGTTTGCGATCCTTTACGCGACAGGCTTTAGTGTTAACACCTTAACCATGTTTGCGATGGTTCTGGCCATCGGCTTGCTGGTGGACGATGCGATCG
The DNA here is from genome assembly GCF_000817815.1 of Vibrio owensii CAIM 1854 = LMG 25443. Classification (GTDB taxonomy): domain Bacteria; phylum Pseudomonadota; class Gammaproteobacteria; order Enterobacterales; family Vibrionaceae; genus Vibrio; species Vibrio owensii. Next base: position 26,308 of record NZ_JPRD01000057.1, on the reverse strand, counting down.
TAGTAGTTGAGAACGTGGAACGTGTAATGCACGAAGACGGTCTCGATCCAAAAGAAGCGACGAAGAAGTCAATGGGGCAGATCACTGGCGCGCTAGTGGGTGTTGGTCTGACGCTGTCTGCGGTATTCGTACCGATGGCGTTCATGTCTGGCTCAACCGGTGTTATCTATCGTCAGTTCTCTATCACCATCGTAGCGGCGATGACGCTCTCGGTATTGGTGGCGATCATTCTTACTCCGGCACTTTGTGCGAGTTTACTGAAGAAAGGCGATGCAGAATTTTCGGATAAGAAAGGCTTCTTTGGCTGGTTCAACCGTAAGTTTGATGCAGCAACAGCGGGTTACGAAGCGGGCGTAGCGAAAATGCTAAAACGCACCGGTCGTATGCTGTTGGTATTCGCGGCAATGAGTGCCGGCGCAGGTTGGTTGTTCATGAACCTACCGACGTCTTTCCTACCGGATGAAGACCAAGGTACTGTGTTCTCAATGGCAATCTTGCCACCGAACTCGACTCAAGAGCAGACCGAAAAGACATTAGAAAAAGTCCGTAACTACTTCCTAGAAGAAGAGAAGGACAACGTCGCGTCAGTGTTCTCGGTTGCGGGCTTCAGCTTCGCGGGTCAAGGTCAGAACATGGGTATGGCGTTTATCGGTCTGAAAGATTGGTCAGAACGTGAAGCTCCAGGTTCGGATGCGGCTTCGCTGACAGGTCGTGCGATGGGTTACTTCTCAACGATTAAAGAAGCAATGGTGTTTGCGTTTGCGCCACCGGCGATTCAAGAGTTGGGTAACGCGACTGGTTTCGACTTCTATCTACAAGACTCAACCGGTAACGGTCATGAAGCGCTTGTGGCGGCTCAATACCAAATCCTAGGTATGGCAGCACAAAACCCGAAACTGGTGGGTGTGCGTCCAAATGGTCAGGCAGATGCGCCGATGTACCAAGTGCATATCGACCACGTGAAATTGCGTGCGCTTGATGTGAGCATTAACGATGTAAACCAAATCCTAGCTTCGGCATGGGGTGGTGCGTACATCAACGATTACATCGATCGCGGACGTGTGAAGAAAGTAATGGTGCAGAGTGACGCAGAACACCGCATGCAGCCCAAAGATTTCGACTCATGGTACGTGCGTAACTCACAAGGTGAAATGGTACCATTCTCGGCATTTGCAACAGGTGAGTGGACTTACGGTTCTCCGCTACTGCAACGCTTTAACGGTCTACCTGCTATGAACATCCAAGGTGGTGCGGCTCCGGGCGTAAGTACTGGTGAAGCGATGGCAGAAATCGAAGCCATGGTAGAAAAACTACCTCCTGGCTTTACGGTGAACTGGAACGGTATCTCTTACGAGGAACGTCTGTCTGGTAACCAAGCTCCAATGCTTTATGCACTGTCGATTCTGGTTGTCTTCCTTGTACTAGCAGCACTTTATGAGAGTTGGTCAGTACCATTCGCGGTTGTACTTGTTGTGCCTCTAGGTGTGTTAGGTGCGGTACTTGCGGTTATGACTCGCGGTATGGATAACGACGTATTCTTCCAAGTTAGCTTGTTGACCACCGTTGGTCTGGCAACGAAGAACGCGATCCTTATCGTGGAGTTTGCGAAAGAATACTACGAGAAAGGCGCGGGCTTGATTGAAGCAACGCTGCACGCGGTACGTGTTCGTCTTCGTCCTATCATCATGACTTCGCTTGCGTTTGGTCTTGGTGTAGTGCCGCTAGCGATCAGTGCGGGCGTAGGCTCTGCGGGTCAGAACGCGGTAGGTACGGGCGTACTTGGTGGTATGGTAAGTGCGACCTTGCTTGGTATCTTTTTCGTGCCTGTGTTCTTCGTTGTGGTTGAGCGTTTGTTCGACCGCCGCGCAAGAAAAGAAGCACAAAAAGAGCAAGTGGAATCTACTTCACAACCAACGGCAAGCCAAGAGTAAGACTTAGCGCTAAAGACTAAGTTATACTATTGCTAATAAGTACAAGAAAAGGGCGCTTCGGCGTCCTTTATTTTTGGATTCAATTGGATAGTTTGGATTTGATGTTTAATTTTTACGCCATTCTGAACAGCGAGGGACGAGCATGATTCAGAATCTGCTCACCGAGTGCTGTGACTTGATGTGAAATATTGAGTAAGAGCGTGTGGCAGTTAGATTCCTGATCTCGCTTAGGCTCGTCGGAATGACCGAGATTTGAGTGTTGAAAGAGATCCCCAACTCGCTCGTCCCTCGCTCTTGAGGATGACGGATGTAGGGTCTCTGAGGCTCATCAGAATGCTCGGAATATTGAATTGAGCATGTCACTCAACAACGCGTCATTCCCGAAAGCGACGAAGGAGCGCAGTCGGGAATCTCTTGTAAACGCAGTACTATCCAAATGAAAACAAAGCCGAAAGTAGAATAGGCAAGTATGAAAGATCAGAAGATTTCTCCGATATCCGTGTTGGATCAAAGCCCGATGTTTGTGTGCAGCGTGATGAACCGAACCTTCCGCAATCGTGCCCAAGCAGAGCTATCGCGTCAGGACTTAATGACGTTGGAAATGGCGAGTGCGTTGGCGGCGTTGGAAGAGTTTCAACCTATGAGTCAGCAAGAATTGGCGGATGCGGTTCTAACGGAGCGAAGCGTAGCAAAACGCATGGTGGATAACCTAGAGAAACGAGGTTTTGTTAAAGTTTCCAAGAGCGAAACCAATCAGAGATTAAAGATTCTGACACTCACCAAAGAGGGTGTAGAAGCGGTACGCAAAGTGCACCGCATCATGACCAACCTCAAGCAAGATTTCTTTTCTTGTTTGACGGAAGAGGAATCCGACGAATTCTTCCGTTTGGTGCGTAAAATGACCTTAGCCAATCACGCTTAATTCTGCATTTCAAACGATGGCGAGCCAATTAGCTTTCTGTGAGGAAACGGTTCGCCACTTCAGCTTCTTGCTTCTTCATCAATTGATGCGCGGTCAGCATGTGTTGTTCCATTACTTGCTTGGCTTTTGGCGCGTCACCTTTACGCAATGCTTCCACCAGTGAACGTTGGCTTTGCATGCCCGTTTGCCACAGCTTGTGGTTCCCCGGTTCATACAGTTTACGGTAAATCGTTAGCTCGGTAAGCATCTGCGCAGTAAAGCGAACCACAAACTTCAGCAGCTCATTGCCAGAGTAACTGGCTAAGAGGCTGTGAAACTCAATCGATGCAATGTGGTGTTCGCGCTCTTGATACACGTCTTCTGGTGGTGTTTGGTACTTATCGATTTGCTTATCGAGCGTGACAAGCTGTGCCTCTGTTAATGTGCCTGCCAAAGAGGCAGCGATTTCTGGTTCAAGTGACAAGCGGATTTGGTACAGGTCAGAAATCGAAACATCTTTGAAGAACAGGTAGTTGCTTAGCAGTGCCTGAGCTTTGTTCTCGCTCATTTCGCTAACAAATACACCACCTTTTGGCCCCGTCTTGGTCGAGAGAATGCCTTGTGCTTCAAGGATTCGCATGCTTTCTCGCACCGTGCTTTTGGAAGCATCAAAGGTTTCCATGACTTCGATTTCACTCGGCAGACGATCGCCGGGCTGCAAAGCTTGATCGACGATCCAAGTTTTGATCGATTCGGCCAGTTGTTGAGTTCTACGTCCTTTCGCGCTGCTTGCCACATTTTCCTCGCTGGGTTATTTCGCGGTATCTATTGAATTTTGAAGGAAATTCAAAGGATGTCACCTGTTTTCTGTCTTTCATTTTCTGAAAAACGAACACGGTTTTAGTTATGAAACCATCCGATTATCGATCGAATCGCACTCACAAAAAAGTCTATTTATCATGATAAATGTCTTTCATTTGATATTTATCATGATAAATTAAAAATGAACATGGTTAGAAATAGAGCGATTCAAGATGGAAAAATTTGTAGAAACGGCCAGTCTAGCGTGGGAATGGTTGGAAGATATTGCTCAATGCAGCCAAACCAATGACCCAGATAGCGAAGGCGTGACGCGTTTGTGTGCCAGTGAAGAGCACGCGAGAGCGAATGAAAAACTACGTGAGTGGATGTTGTTGTCTGGCATGGAAGTGCGCATGGATAACGCGGCTAACCTTATTGGTCGTTACCACAGCCCGAACCCAAATGCGCAGACGCTGATCTTTGGTTCTCATCAAGATACCGTGCCAAATGGTGGCAAATACGATGGTATTTTAGGTGTCATCCTACCTATCGCTTTGGTTCATTATTTCCATCAGAAGAAATTCGAATTTCCTTTCCATATCGATGTGATTGCCTTCAGTGATGAAGAAGGCACGCGATTCCAATCGACATTACTCGGTTCAAAAGCCATTGCCGGAACGTTTGACCCGAGCGTTTTGGATGCACGCGACGCTTACGGTATTACGATGCGTGAAGCTCTGACTTCATTCGGTTGCCATCCAGAACTTATTGCGCAAGATGCTTACGACAAAGACAGGGTGTTGGGCTTTGTAGAGCTGCACATTGAGCAAGGCCCGCAACTTGAGCAAGCGAACTTGCCTGTGGGTGTGGTTACGGCCATCACCGGTATTGAGCGCCATACTTTGTCGGTTCTAGGGAAAGCAGGCCACGCGGGTACAGTGCCAATGGACATGCGTCAAGATGCGTTAGTTGGGGCTGCGCAGGTCATCCATATGTTTGACCAACTGTGTAAGCGTGAAGACGACCTTGTGGGTGTGGTTGGCAAAATAGCTAACTTCCCGAACGGTGTGAATGTGATTCCTCAGCAAACGGACATCACTATCGAACTGCGCTCACCAAATGATGCTTCCCGTATTGCCGCACGACAAGAAATGTTGGCAAACATCGAAACCTTAATGACGCAGTACAATCTTGCGTATCGCCACGAACAGACTTACGAGCAAGCGGCGGTCACTTGTTCTGATTCGCTTTCTTCGGCACTGACTCAGGCGATCTCGCTATCCAATATTGAAGCTAAGCACCTATTCAGTGGTGCAGGGCATGATGGCCTTGCGGTGTGTGAATTAACGGACATTGCGATGCTATTTATGCGCTGTACGGATGGGGTTAGCCATCATCCAGATGAAGCGATTCTACAAAAAGATCTGATGGCCGCAGTCGAAGTGCTGAACCATTTCTGCATGCTGATGAAGCATCAATAACACGCGAATAAAACAAGAGAGGGTGGGGATTCATCCTCTTTTTTACTTTTAAAACCAAGCGTTGGTTTTTGCTTGCAAACGTGATTGTTCAAACGAGTGAGCTTTCATTCCTATACTAAGGAGAGATTTTGTTATGGATATGACAAAGAAGATGGAGACGACAGAGAAAAAGGCTTGGTACAAAAGCATGCCGGACCCAATGGTCCTGATCTTTATGATTTTAGTGGCGACTTACTTACTGACCTTTGTTGTGCCTGCGGGGGAATTCTCACGCGTTGTTGTCGATGGCCGAACCACGGTTGTGCCGAACTCATTTGCCTATCTGAATGACGTTCCAGCGGTGCATTTCTTTGATATTTTTGTCGCGATTCCGAAAGGTTTGATCAGTGCGGTGCCTTACTTGTTCATCGTATTTATTGCAGGTGGTTTGTTCCACATCTTGCAACGCACCGGAGCATTAGAGAACGCAATTGGTGTGGCGGTAAACAAAGCGGGTGTGAAGAACCGTAATCTGATCATCACCATCGGCACCTTTATCTACGGCTTCTTTGGCGTGGCGGTAGGCTTTGAGAACAACATCGCGCTTGTTCCGGTTGCAGTTCTGATTTCTGCAGCGGTTGGTTACTCCAGCCTTGTCGGTACGGTAATGGCGGTGGGCGGTATCGGTGTGGGCTTTGCACTGTCACCAATCAACCCTTATACCGTCGGTGTGGCTCAAGGTATTGCTGAACTGCCAACTTTCTCGGGCGCTTGGCTGCGTGCGGCGATGGTGATTTCCTCTCTTGCACTGCTGTCTTACTACATCTGTACTCGTGTAGCGAAGATGGAGTTTAAAGAGCCAGATTCAGCAGAAGGCTTAAGTAAAGATTTATCGGAATACCACCTAGAGAAGAAAGACAAACTGACGCTGGGCGTATTCCTAGCCGGTCTTGGTGTGATGCTTTACGGCGTATTTGCCAATGGTTGGTACATCAACGAGATCGCAGGCCTGTTCTTATTGATGGCGATTGTGATCGGCGCAGTCAACGGTTTAAGCGCCAATGGCATTGTGAAGCAGATGATGGAAGGTGCGTCGGGTGTAACCGCAGGCGCATTGGTCATTGGTGTTGCGGCATCGATTCAAATCATCCTCGACCAAGCGCAAATCATCGATACCATCGTTAACGCGCTAAGCTCACTTATTCAAGATATGCCGATTGCTATCTCTGCGATTGTTGCGAGTGTGGTGCAAGGTGTGATCAACCTATTCGTACCATCGGGCTCTGGTCAGGCAATGGTTACTATGCCAATCCTAATTCCTGTGGCAGATCTCACTGGCATGAGCCGTCAGCTGATGATCACCGCATTCCAAGTGGGTGACGGTCTGACCAACCTTATCGTACCGACTTCTGGTGGTACGCTAGCAATGTTGGCACTTGGTCGCGTGTCTTACGAGCAGTGGCTCAAAGCCATCATGCCATTCATGGCGTTCGTTTATGTTCTATGTTGGGTAGCTCTGTTTGTTGGACAAATGGTTGGTTACTAACGCCTTTTATATTGAGAATCTATGACGATTTCACTTATACACGTTAACCCAGAAACAGGGTTATCGGCTTCCATTACAGCGACTGGCGGCGTTGCCGTCGGTGGCTACGTAAACCACAGTTGGCGTGGGATTGGCGCGTGTGCCACTCAGGGGCTGTTTACCAACCCTTGGTATGCCGACAACGCCAAGCGATGGTTATCGCAAGGGCTTTGTTGCCATGATGTGGTTGAGCGTTTGAAAGAGGGCGATGCTGAATTTGCTAAGCGCCAATGCATGGTAATGGATAAACATGGCCACGCGGCGTTTATCAATGGTGAAGAGAACATCGCGCACGTGGGCTCTCTTGCTTTTCAAGATCTCGCCGTTGCTGGCAACATGTTAGAAAGTGATGCGGTTATTGAAGCATTTGCGGATTCATTTATGGCTCAGACAATGCTGAATGCCGATCAAGTGAGAGCAGGGGACAAACCTCAATATCGTGATAACTACGAAGCAAGGTTAGCGGAAGTGCTCATAACTGCACTGGAAGCCGCGTTGGAAGCGGGTGGCGATAAGCGCGGTACGTATTCCGCTTCGCTTCGTATTGAAAGCTACACGCAAGCGCCGATTGATATTCGCGTTGATTGGTCTGACGATAGTTTGATTGAAGACATGAGAAAGGTACTGAGCCGCGTACAAGCGCCGAGCTTCCAAGAGTTTCTCAACGGATTGCCGAATCAATAAATCAATAGTTTTTCTGAGATTTGTTCAGAGACAAAAACAAAAAAGCCGAACAGCGTATCACTGTTCGGCTTTTTCATATCTTAACGAGGTGAGGGATTAGTACTTCACTTCGTAGTTCAAGTGGAAGCGGCGACCCGGTGCGTTGTAGTAACGTGAGTTGTTACGCTCTGATTGCGCGTACGCCGTCATGTAGTCTTCGTTGAATAGGTTTTCTACAGCGAAGCTTAACGTACCGAACGGAAGATCGTAGTCCACACCAGCGTTTGCAACGAAGTAGCTGTCTACTGCGTATTTCGCGCCAGAAGTGATTTCATCTTCTTTATCACGGTTGCCTGAGTAAACCAGCGTCATGTTGTAGCGACCGAATTCGTAAGCGTCGTAACTGATAACAGACGTTACTTTCAATGGTGCGATACGCGTGCCGTCTAGTGGTTCCCAGCCGCTGTCTTCGTTAAGTTTACGCTCACCTTCTTGCCAAGAGATCGTGCTGTCTGTACGAAGGTTAGCAAGAATGCTGTAACCAAGCGTTGCTTCCGCACCCCAAACTTTCTCTGGTGCACGAGTACTTTCTAGCGCATCGCCTGCTTCGTTTACGTTCAGCGTCGAACCTAGGTCAGATTCGCTGTAGAACGCTGCAAGAGAGTAGTCCGCTTCACCAAGGAAGCCGCGCACACCCACTTCGTAGTTGTCAGTAGTAATTGGCTTGATAGCACCTTCAACTGTTGAGCTGTTACCAGAACGAATGTCACGTAGTGCTTCGTTCGTTGACATACCTTGCGCGAAAGATGCAAACAGCTGGTGGTTGTCGGTCAGATCGTGTGTCACACCAATGTTGAATAGGAACTCGTCAAAGTACGGATCACCGCCTTGAACTTGATCACCTGCATTGTTGTGCGTGTTACCTACCGTGAAATCATCCACGCTTAGACGTACGTACTCGTAACGGATACCGTAAGAAAGAACCGTGTTATCGCTTACGTCAGTGATGAACTGTGCGAATGGTGCGATAGCAAACTGCTCTACATCCGGTGTGTTGTTGTAGAAACCGACGCTGTTTGGCTGTTTGAACGACTGTTGTTCAACGTCCATACCCCAAGTCACGAAAGCCCAATCAATTTGGCTAGAGATGTTGGCTTTCACGCCGAAACGATCAAAATCTGTCTCGTTGTGGCCATATAGCGTTTGACCAAAGGTTGGAGAATTTGGGTTCTTGTCTTTCATCGCAAGCGTGAACGTCTCAGTATCTTGAGCCATCCAGTAACCCGTTACATCGAGCATACCTAAGCTAAAGCCCAGATCTTGGTAACGTGCTTGGTAGTTAGCGAACGTACGTGTCACGTCATTTGGTTTCGCGCCATCTTTGCCTGCAACGCCGTTGTTGTAACCTGGGCCACAGTGAACCGCTTCTGCACGTTTGCCGTTAGCTGCATCGCCATTTGCTGCACACCAGCCGTCGTTGTCAGTAATGTTACGAACGCCAACAGTCAAAGTCAGTGAACGATCTTCGTCGATGTTACGGTTCCAAACGCCGTTTACGTTTAGGTTGTCCATGTCATCTTCGTTGTTTACCGAAGGTAGGCGGTCACCGTTAGCATCGTAGCTGCCGCCACGTTGCTCGTAACCAAGGCCTAAACGCCATTGATCTTTCTCATCACCGCCTGTCGCTTCTTGGTAAACGTTCCAAGTGAACGCATCGCTACCAAACTCTTGGAAGCTTGTGCCAACTTTAGTGCGATATTCTACTGCGCCTTCTTCTGGCATTTTGGTGATCACGTTGATGATACCGCCCTGTGCGCCAAGGCCGTAAACCGCAGAACCACCACGGATAACTTCGATACGCTCAACGTTTTGCGGATCAATGGCCGACAACTCTTGGCCGAAGTCTAGGAAGCTGTTGTTTTGTGCAACGCCGTCAATCAATAGTAGAACGCGACGACCACGGATTTGGTTTTGACCTTTGCTGCTCAGGTTACCGTGAACAGAAGTGCCCATACCCGGAACCAACGTTGAAAGCACATCGTTGATGCTGCGGCTTTGGTTTAACTGAGACTGAAGTTGTTCTTGATCGATAACGGTCACAGAGCGAGGAACGTCGTTAAGCAGCTGTTGAGAACGGCTTGCGGTAACAACCATTGTTTCCATTGCTTGGACTTCGTCGTTACTTTCTGCTGAAACGCCGAAAGATGAAAGAGTAATTGCACTTACCACTGCAATATTTAGCTTAGATAGTTTGAGTTTCATAACTTCCTGCAACTAAAAGTTGTCTTTTATAAACTTGTTAATAAATCGATTTAGCTAGCGATTATTGAGCACTTTGTAATTGCGTGGTAGTCTAGCACGCAAAGAAGTAATGTAAATATCAATAATTATCATTTGTCATTTAATGAGCAATTTTACTGCAGTCGTTATCATTTCAATAATTAGCCAAATGCTGTCTATTCAGCTTGCTTATGCAAGTGGATTAAACGCATCCGTTGTCGATGATCTAGACCATACTATTTCGACGTCGGATGTGACCCATTTCCCGCGTGTTGCAAGCGTATCTACTTTTGGTGCAGAGCTAGTAATAGCAATGGGTGAGAAGCCTGTTGGTGTGTCCGATTATCCTGGTGGATTTCCCCCTTATCTTTCTGCTTTAAATGACGTGCCAAGTCTTGGTAATCGTTCAAGAACTAGCTTTGAAGCTTTGTACGATGTGAAGCCAGATTTGGTCGTTGGTTTGGGGCGAATGTTAGAGCCTTACTATCAGCGCTTTGTTGAAATCGCACCGCCTCTCGGTTTTGATTTGATTACTTTAGAAGACAGTTTTTCTGCGGTAGAGCGTGCAAGCATGGCAATGGGTCGAGAAGAGCAAGGGAAATCACTAAATATGTGTTTTCAGACTTTTCTTGATGAAATGCAATCAAAGCTCGGTAATAGGCAGTTTTCTGGTTTATTTCTGACAAGTGCAGGCGTCACTCCGCGAGCATACTACTCACACTTTATGTCCGTTGCTCTTATGGAAAAATTGAATATCCGAAGTGCGAATGGTGACTCGCCGTACGCGACGAAAACGCCTTTTTCTGGGCAAGTGGGTCTTGAGTGGTTGGTAAAACTCGATCCCGATGTGATTTTTATGTACCAGAACGCCGAGCCACAATTTACCGAATCGAAAATTTGGCAAAGCCTAAAAGCGGTGAAGAACAATCGAGTTTACTTGGTTGATATGACATGGCGAGAGCCAGAAGGGCCACTTTCACGAATTTGGGTGGCGATGGATATCGCCCACAAAGTGTATCCCGATCTTTTCCCTGCGCCTTCTGTTGAACGAGTTTGTGAGGTGATCAATGGCTCATGCTCTTAGGATAACCAAACCAAGTGCGGTGATGGTTCGCAGTTTGGCGACGGCTTTGCTGCTAACAGTGGTTTATGCGTCTTTGTCGAGTGGTATTTACCATTTCGATGCACAGCAAATCATGGCGTTTTTGATTTCTGATTCAAGCAGCCAAGCAGCGTTGGTGTTTTGGGAACTGCGTTTACCTCGTACCTTGATCGCACTCTTTGGCGGGGCTGCGTTGGCGGTATCTGGCTCACTCATGCAAGACATCGTTCGTAACCCATTGGCATCTCCAAATCTGACCGGTGTTATGTCTGGTGCAGCACTTAGCGTGTTAACGGCGACCATGTTTTTGCTGCCATTGCCAACTTTGTTTTGGGGGATTGTGGGTGGATTGCTTGGCGGTGCCATTACCTTATCCATTAGTTGGAAACAGGGCGTCACACCAGCGCGTTTGGCGTTAGCTGGCATTTCTGTAAGTGCGTTTTGCCAAGCAGCGGTGACCTACATTCTGTTGTCGGATCGCGTAGACAGTGAGTCACTGTTTTTCTGGTTAACGGGCAGTAACGCAGGCGCGAATTGGTCGGTGTTTACGCCGCTTGTTTATACCGTCATTCCTGCGTTTATCTTGCTTGCGGTGACGCATAGACAGCGTGGTTACTTACTGCTGGATGACACGGTTGCTCGTGGTCTAGGTATCGCGATCAACCGTTATAGATTGGCGTTTGGTTTTATCTCTGTCGTGCTTACTGCGGTTGCGGTTGGTGCATTTGGTCCTGTTGGTTTTGTTGGCCTTGTTGCCCCTCATCTCGCACGCATGATGGGATTGGGGCTTGGCGGTGCAGCTGTGATTGGTGCGGCACTTGTCACCGCAGCGGACCTCCTTTCTCGAACCCTGCTTATGCCGTTGGAAATTCCTATTGGCGTCATTACTGCGACTTTAGGTGCGCCTTGGTTTCTTATGTTGATTGTTCGTAAGCTGAGAGGGAATTAATGAAAACGCGTTTCTTATTCCCTTGCTTGGCATTGCTGGTGTTCGCTCCTGCACTGTTTATCGCTTCTAACCCAGAGCTTAGACAAGCAGGCGAGCTGTTTATTACTCGCGGTACTTACCACCCATTTTGGTCGCTAACGTTACCAAGATTTTTGCTGGCGATAATGGCGGGTATGATGCTGGCAGTATCAGGCTTATTGCTGCAAACCACCCTTAAAAACCCGTTGGCAGACAGCGGTATTTTAGGTGTGAACGCTGGAGCTTCTCTTGGTGCTGTTTGTGCGATTTTGTTGCCCGCTTGGTTTAATTGGAATATCACCACAGAAAGCGCGTTGCTGCTGTTTTCAATGGCGGGTGGTTTGCTCAGTGCGATTCCTGTTTTGATCGTTAGCCGAATCGGAAATACCAGTCTCACTCTACTCACAGGTGTAGCGATCACGGCGATTCTTGGTGCGTTGAGTTCGGCGCTGATCTTCACTATTGGTCAGGGTAAAACCGATATCGCATTGCAATGGATGGCGGGGGGTATGTATGGACGAGGTTGGGAGCAAGTAAGTTATCTTCTGCCTTGGTTCTTGGCCTGTTTAGCGTTCATTGCTTTGGTGTATTTACCACTAAAATGGGTACGCTACGATGACGCGATTTTGCGTGGGATTGGTATCAACGGTGCTTTGCTGCGCTTGGGGATTCTGTTAGGTACGGTATTTATTACTGCGCCTGCCGTTTCAGCGGTTGGGCCGATTGGTTTTGTGGGATTGGTGATTCCGCACATTGCACGTTTGCTCAGTGCGAATGATCCTTTGCGAACCATGTTCACGACTTTGATTTTTGGCGCTGGCTTCCTCGCACTTTCAGATGTTTTAGCCAAACACTTACTGTTCCCAACCGAAATTCCAGCGGGCGTGATTACCGCACTGCTTGGTGTGCCATTTTTCCTCTTCTTGTTAAGGAAACACTCATAATGACCCTATCTTCAAAAGGGCTTGAAGGGCAATCGCTCACTTCAGGCTACAACGATACGATGATCTTGAACGATGTGAACATCCGTCTTCAAGAAGGTAAGGTGACGGCGTTCATTGGCCCAAATGGGTGCGGTAAAAGTACGTTGATGAAGACCTTAACCGGTGCGATAAAAGCGAAAAAAGGCGACGTGACTTTTAAAGGCAAAGCGCTTAATCAATGGAGGCTTAAAGATCTCGCTAAGCACATTGCGATTCTGCCTCAACATCCTACGGCGCCAGAAGGTGTATTGGTCGAGCAGCTTGTTGCGCTTGGTCGTGTTGCTCATCGCAAGTGGTATCAGGGCAACAGTGAGCGTGACCAAGAAGTGATTACTGAATCGCTTGCTTCTGTCGGGTTGGCTGGTTACGAAAAGCGTGTAGTGAGTACGTTGTCGGGGGGTGAGCGTCAGCGCGTTTGGCTGGCGATGTGTTTGGCGCAAGAAGCGCAGTGGTTATTGCTGGATGAACCAACCAGTTATCTCGATTTAGGTCACCAACTCGAGTTGCTTGAAGTGCTCGATAAGTTGAACAAGGAACGCAACTTAACCATCATTTATGTTCTCCATGAGCTGAGCCAAGCTGCACAGTTCTGCGATGAACTGGTACTAATGAAAAAAGGTCAGATCTTAAAACAGGGAGCGCCTTTGGATGTGCTCACTGAATCGACCCTTGAATCGGTTTTTAAAGTCGAAGGAAAAATGGAAGTCATTGATGGCTACGTTTACTGTTTACCAAAAGCTTATGTTCGTGAGGAAGTGCGTTAATGGAAAACCTGTTTAATCAGTTTCGTACTTTGGTGGCTTTGCCTGAGAATGTTAAAGCGCTGAGTATCACCGAGCAGCAAGCCATCTTGAATCGACACGAACCTTTCTTCCGCTTACGTTTTGTTGAACAGCCGACAGGCATTAAAGCCAGTGAATGGTTTGAGCGTGATTTTCCTGTTGTTGTGCAAGATTACGCGGATTCTATTGAGGCAAAGCTGCCATTTGCCGTGCCTATCTGGCAGAAAGTGTTCAACGCTATTTTGCTCACGTCGCTTGTAGGTCACCGTGTAGTGTTTGATCGTGTGTTGCAGTTAACACTCGATGATCTGTATCTGACGATTGGTGAAGACCATCGCGTAGCAAGCATTGAAGTGTCGAGTGCAACGCCTTTCTTTGCTCTCGAGGCTGGCAATGAATATGCGATGCAAGTGGAATCGGAACTGGCCTTAGATGAGAAACTCGCGCAAGTCATTACGACGCTCTCGGAGCCATTGGTGTCGTTGTACAAAAAACAGAAAGTTAGCCCGAAAGTGTTTTGGGGGAATGCCTTGTACGCATGTGATTTGGCGTTCTCTAAACTTGCGCATCAACCATTGGCCAATGACAGGTTAGATTTAGACGTGCAAGCAGCATCAAAGTGGCAGCAAAACCTATTTAACGCGGTAACACCAAAAGGCGGTGAGTTAAACGCGGTGAAAAAGGTGACCTTTAATGGTTTTCAAAAGCTCTACGTGAGACGAGAAACGTGCTGTCTGAAATACAAAATTGAAGGCAAAGAGAAGTGCTCAACCTGCAACTTGCACGATTCAGAAATCCAAGAAAACATCATGCGTAACAAACTGCTCAGTGCCATCGCATAGCTTTGCCTGCATCGCTTGTTGATATCCTTTCCCTCATCGGCGATTTTCCAATTGAGAATCGCCGTTCTAAATCAAGCCATACGCTTTTAAAATCACAATCCCCACGGTACAAGTCACTGTTGAAAGCACAGTTGTCAAAGCAATGATGTTCGCTGCTAAGACGGAGTTTCCTCCCATCGAGCGTGCCATCACATAACTTGCTGCCGCCACAGGAGAGGCGTTCATAAAGAACAGAATGCCAAGCTCAATCCCTCTAAAGCCGACTAAATACGCACCTGTGGTAATCACGATAGGGGCAACGATCAGTTTGTAGCTGCTGGCAAACCAAGACGGTCCTTTCTCTTTCTTCATCAAACTTAAATCGAGTGAGCCTCCGGTACACAAAAGGGCGAGGGGAAGCGTCATCTTCGATAGATAGTTACCGGCATCAATCGCCACATCCGGAACCGGAATCGACAGAAGGTAGAACACCATGCCAGAGACAATTGCGATGATCAGAGGGTTGCGCGTTAAGGTTCTTACCATCATTTTGGCCGCTTGAGATCCAGACGTTGCCCCTTTTGGAGACAAACAAATCACCGCTTGCACGTTATAGATAAAGGTGGTCACCGCAACATAAAGGGCGGCCAGAGCGACACCTTGTGAACCGTAAGCATTCGCCACATACGCAATGCCGATGATGCCCGTATTGGCACGAAAGCCACCTTGGATTAAAACGCCTTGGTCGGGTGAAGATTTGAAGAACAGTTTGACGGAGATAAAAGTGAAGATGAAAAACGCGATGCTGGCAACAATGCCGTAATTGACGAAGCCGCTAGCCGCAGAGAAATCATGCTCGGAGACGACGATACTCAAGAACAACATCGCAGGTAGCGTGACCTGAAACACCAGTTTAGAACCGACTTCGATAAAGTTGTCGTTGATAAGCCCAATGCGTTTGAAGATAACGCCCAAGACAAGCATTAAGCAGATGGGGCCAGTGATCGACAACGAGAATTGCAACTGATGTAAAACAGCATCCATGAGTGTATCCGCAGCAAAAGAAAAGAGTTTTATAATTGTCATACAATTAAACCACAACTCAATCTTGGGAGACAGTAGGGTGGTGAAATTTTCTTCTGTTATTGTGGGGTTACTGGTGAAAGGAGAGGAAAACCAGTCTGGCTTGTATCACCAGACTGGAAGCAAACTCTAAAGCAGAATTACTTTTGAGCGTTTGAAAGGAGATAATCAGGCCCCGCTGTTTCCGCCGTTACGACAGACAGCTTGCTCGTATCTGCACCAACGCCTTGGTATTGAGTAAAGCCTTTCATTTGTTCGCTTTTTGGTAGTTCTACCGAGTAAGAAGCGATTTGTTCTGCGTTAGTCACCGTGCCGACGTAAACTTCGTTGTTGTAGGTAGGATTCACCAGCGGCAACTCTTCTGTTGCGCGTACGCTGACGAATTGCTCTTGCTGGTGGTTATCAACCACGTTGCTGTCGAAGTGAACGTCCACGCCAGCGAAAATGTTCTTCACTTCACTGTTGTTGAACAGGCTCACACGGTGCGTTTGGTTGCCGTAGACAATGCCCCATTCCGTATCCACAAGGGTGTTGTTACGAATGGTGATGTTCTTTGGTGTCCATTGTTTGTTGAGCTCTTTGCCTTTCACTGCTTGGTCTAGTTGCTCGCCGTTTGCTACATCAATGATGCCGGTATTGATCACGATGCCGCCGCGCAGATCCGCATTACCTTCAATTTTGCCATCACGGCCGCGCGTGCCAGTGATGTAGTTGTTCTCAATCACGTGGTCTTCATCGTAAATACGCATACCGCCAGTCAGCAGTTTTTCGTTACCTAGAATCACGTTGTCTTTCACCACGTTCGCTTTACCGTGACGAAGAGAAATCAGAGAGGCACTTTCAAAGATAGTATTGCCAGAGATTTCATTGCCGCCTGACTTAATCGAAATCAGCTCACGCTCACCATCCATATCAATCATCAGGTTGTTGGTGAACTTAGAGTTTGATGCCCATTGAGAAGATTTAGAGTCACCAATTCGAATCGCTTCCCAGCTGTTGCCGTTGTAGCGAATCGCTTCTTTGATATCGAATTCATTGAACTGGTTTGGTTTCTGGTCCAAGAAAATGTTGTTAGCAATAAGGTGGTTATCTGGGGTGTCGTCTTTTTGTACGCCAATTAACGTGCCGCGCTTTTGCTTACCTTCAAAACGGTTATTGATCACTTTGCCATCTTTACCCCAAAGCGAAACCCACAAGTATTTCGGGTATTCCGAGCGACGTTCGTCCGGTTGGTATTCGTAAGCGTGGTTGAAGTAGTAGAACGTAGAGTTTTGCAAAGTGTTGTTGTTACCCATCATACGCACGCCGCCGAAACGTTCAGCAGGGCCGCCTTCGGTAAACACCAAACCGTCGACAGTGATGTTGTTACCTTCAAGGCGAAGCTGAGCCAAACCCGTTAGCCAAACGCTGCCAGGTTGCTCCGCCTTGATGGTAATGTCGTTGGCTTTTACCGTGACGATATCAAGATCTGCGTATTTACCCGCAGGAATCGTAATTGTTGTACCGTCTCCGGCATTCTCCATTTGTTGTTTCAATGCTTGCACAGCGTCTGCTGATTGCGCTTCAAGTGCGCTGCCATCCACTGCGTTTAAGCGATCCGTAGCAAGCAAGTAATCGCGAGTGATGTCATTCACTGCGGTTTCAACAACAGCGGGAGCCGCAGCTTCCGTCGTTTGAGAAGGTGAAGTGTTACAACCTACTAGGGTTAGGGCAGAAATGGACGCGGCAACCACGCCAGCAAGCATTGTTTTTTTCATAATGTATCTCTTTGTAGAAGCACAAAAAGCGGTTGAATACTCAACCGCTTGTTTCTCGTTATGAGTTCTCCGTTATCGGAGCCCCCTCAGAAGCGCGCTCTGCGTTGCCATCGACTGCTCTCATCAGCGCCACGCCGACGCCAAGAACAATCACACCACAGAACACGAAAATCATGCGTCCCCAGAATGGGTTAGGCAGTAAGAGCATCGCCATCACACCCACACCAGACACGGCAATCAACGAACCCAACATTTGGCGTTGTTTGTTATCCAGTTTTTTCTGTTCCGTTGAGTCAGAAACCAACGGTGTTGCTAAGTTATTGAAGAAGCGGTCAACGTCTTGTTGGCGTTTCTCTTCAAGCGGTTTGTAGAACAGTGTCGACAGAGCAAAGAAGCCTGCGGTAAACACCAAGTGACCAATCAAACCAACCGCAACTTTTAGATCTGACCATTCACGGCCTGTTAGAGGCTGAAGATCAAACCAGTTTTGAATCATTTCCGGTGTGATGACAAAACCAACCGTGTAAGACACGATGCCACCTACCACCAATGTGCCCCAGCCAGCCCAGTCCGGTGTTCTCTTGATGAAGAAGCCACAGAACGCAGGAATCGTCATTGGGAAACCAATCAACGCGCCAACGTACATCATGGTGTCGAACAGGCTCAGACCTTTTAGCGAGTTGATGAACAGAGCAATCAAGATGATCGCGATGCCGAAGAAGGTAGAGGTGATTTTCGATACGATCATCAACTCTTTTTCTGTCGCGTTCGGGCGCAGAATCGGCAAGTAGAAGTTCATCACGAAGATGCCTGAGTTACGGTTCAAACCTGAGTCCATTGATGACATCGTCGCTGCAAACATCGCTGAAATCAGCAGACCAACCATGCCCGCTGGCATGTATTGCTCAACAAAGTACAAGTAAGCAAAATCACCCGCTTTTGAGCCTGCTTCTGGGTAATGCGCTGATAGGTCAACACCTTGGCTTGCAATGAACCAAGAAGGGGTAAACCAAATCAATACGCCCACTGTCATTAGTACACACGCAAGTAGTGCAGCTTTCTTCGCGTTCTTAGAGTCTTTCGCCGCTAGGTAACGGTGACAGTTCAACATGTTGTTGTTGATAGAGAACTGCTTTAAGAAAATGAACACTGCCCAGATACCAAAAATACTGAGGTAGTTCAGGTTGTTACCGGTTACGAAGGACCCGTTTTCTTGAACAGGGAAGTTCGCAATGATTTCTGTAATACCGCCGCCTTTTACTACCGCAACCACAGCACACGTCACTGTTACTGCCATGATGATGACCATCTGCATAAAGTCAGATGCGATAACCGCCCAAGAGCCGCCCGTTACGGACATCATCAGTACCACTAAACCCGTGATCCAAATGGTGGTTGTCATATCGAAGCCGAAAATGCCCGATGCGATGATCGCCAAACCATTCAACCAGATACCCGCAGAAATCACGCTGCTTGGCATGCCAGACCAAGTGAACACTTGCTCGTTAAAGCGACCAAAGCGCATGCGAATCGCATCAATCGGCGTGATAACGCGCAGCTGGCGGAATTTCGGTGCGAAGTACAGGTAGTTCATCAAGTAACCGAACGCATTCGCTAAGAAGATAGTCGCTACAGCGAAGCCATCGGTGTACGCTTTACCGGCCGCACCAGTAAATGTCCAAGCACTGAACTGGGTCATAAACGCCGTTGCGCCTACCATCCACCACAGCATGTTGCCGCCCCCGCGGAAGTAGTCACTGGTGGTGCTTGTAAATGTTCTAAACATCCAGCCTATTGCAATGAGGAATAGGAAATAGATGCCAACAATCAGGGTATTGAGTTCCATTTTTCGACCTTCTCATAGTCATTGATTTCTGCTAGATATATTATCCGTTCGATTATTTATTTGTACTACAATAATTCAATTGTGTGATGGAGTGATTAATACTGGAAATCTGCTTGACCCAGTACATTCTTCTACTTCTATCTACATGAACTGATGGTTGTGAACTTAAAATCGATTATTCAATAACTTATGATGAGTTTTGTCAGTATGGAACCCCGTTAATTACATCCGATTATCGTTTCAACAAGAAACTTTGGTTATACATTTTGCTTATTTTGTATGATTATTTCTTTGTTAAATTCGCTGGTTATTTAATGTCTCAACCGCAACGGACTTAACAAAAAAGTAAACAAATAGACCTGAGTGATAAGGGAAGAATGAAGCGGCTGTGTACAACCGCTTCATAAGGTAGATTTAGCTTTCGGTTACCGCTTGTTGGGTTTGAGTACCGTTGTCGTCAACCGCTTTAACAAGTAGTAGACCAACGCCACCAACAATGGCACCACACAAGATGAAGACTAAGCGTCCCCACATTGGGTTTGGCAGTAGCGCCATCAGCATTACGCCTACACCAGCGACTGCGATGAGCTTGCCAAGCATTTGACGTTGCTTGTTATCTAGAATTTTCTGCTCTGTAGATTCAGCAACAAGTGGTGTTGATAGGTTGTCGAAGAACTTATCTACGTCTGCCTGACGTTTCTCACTTAGAGGCTTGTAGAACAGCGTTGATAGAACGAAGAAGCCACCCGTTAGCGTAATGTGGCCAACTAGACCAATCGCGACTTTAACGTCTGACCATTCACGGCCAGTAAGCTGTTCAAGACCAAATGCTGAAGAAACCATGTCAGCAGTGATAACGAAACCAACAACGTAAGAGACAAGACCACCGACAATCAGCGTGCCCCAACCAGCCCAGTCTGGCGTTTTCTTAATAAAGAAGCCTAGGAATGCAGGGATGGTCATTGGGAAGCCGATCAAGGCACCAACGTACATCATGGTGTCGAACAGGCTCAGGCCTTTTAGTGAGTTGATGAACTGCGCAACCAGGATGATGGCAATACCAAATACCGTTGAGGTAATTTTTGATACCGTTACCAACTCTTTCTCTGATGCTTGGCCACGGCGAATCACTGGTTCGTAGAAGTTCTTAACGAAGATACCAGAGTTGCGGTTTAGACCTGAGTCCATTGAAGACATGGTCGCGGCAAACATTGCTGCTACGAGAAGGCCAACCATACCCGCTGGCATGTACTCTTGTACGAAGTAAAGGTAAGCGAAGTCGCCTGCTTTGCTGCCTGCATCTGGGTAAGCGGCTGATAGGTCTACGCCTTGACCCGCGATGTACCAAGAAGGCATGAACCAAATGAATACACCGCCTAGCATTAGAACACACGCTAGCAATGCTGCTTTCTTCGCGTTTTTCGAGTCTTTTGCTGCAAGGTAGCGGTAAGAGTTCAACATGTTGTTGGTAATAGAGAACTGCTTAACAAAGATGAAGAACGCCCAAATGCTAAAGATGCTTAGGTAGTTCAGGTTGTTACCAGAGACGAAAGAACCGCCTTCTGCGACAGGGAAGTTACTGATGACTTCAGTAATGCCGCCGCCTTGAACAATCGCAACAACTGCACAAGTTACTGTTACCGCCATGATGATCACCATCTGCATGAAGTCAGACGCGATAACTGCCCAAGAGCCACCCGTTACTGACATCATCAGTACCACCAAACCAGTAATCCAGATGGTTGCTGTCATATCAAAGCCGAAAATACCAGAAGCGATGATCGCCAGTGCATTCAACCAAACACCAGCAGATACCACACTGTTTGGCATTGAAGACCAAGTAAAGACTTGTTCGTTCGTGGTGCCGAAACGCATACGAATCGCTTCAATTACCGTCACTACACGTAGCTGGCGGAACTTTGGTGCGAAATACGCAAAGTTCATAAAGTAACCGAATGCGTTTGCTAGGAAGATAACCGCAACCGCGAAACCATCGTTATAAGCTTTACCAGCAGCACCAGTAAACGTCCATGCAGAGAACTGCGTCATGAAGGCCGTTGCACCAACCATCCACCAAAGCATGTTGCCGCCGCCTCGGAAATAGTCACTAGTCGTATTGGTAAACGTTCTGAACATCCAACCTATTGCAATTAAGAATAGAAAGTAGATGCCTACAATAAGGGTATTGAGTTCCATCTTTAGACCTTTTGATCGTTATTTAATGTCTTGAGGCAATACTAACTATCAGTTTGCTTATTTGTAGTACAATAACTCAAAAGCGTGACGAATGATCCGGAATGGGTCATTTCAATAATCATACAAGTGATCATGATCGGATATTGACATTGCACTCAAAAGGGGAAGGGTGTACCAAGTCAATATCACGAAAACTTATCAATGACTTTGGCGTGCACTCGATTGGTTCAATAGCGTTTATAGCCTTAGTTAATAAGGGTTATAACGGCGTAAGAAGGTGTGAAGTATTGTCAGATTTGTATGACTATTGCAGATAAAAAAACGCCCACGACATGCCTGTAATGCGTGGGCGAAAAACGGTATTGATACCGTCTGAGCCAAGGGCTCTGTTGGATTGCAATAGAACAGTGAAACGAGGTTCTGGATGTAGCTGAAAGATACTCGAGGGGTATATCTCTCATCGCTGCTAAGCACGTTACGCTGTAAGATCTTCGACAATCATTGCAAAGTTCAACAAAGCTAGGCTCTGTAAAGTGTTGTTATGATATGGGAGCAACTATACCAATCGACACAAGTCATCATCCTCGTCTGATCGATCTCGGCGCTTTACTTATGCCGATTGGTATTAAACATTTCCCACTTAAGTCACTACTCCTAAAAGCGCAATTAGTCATAACCAATTAAGCGTTTTCCTTGGCTTGCTACCTATTGATAGCGAAACCAGGCTGTTGATTTGTCTCTATAAGTGTCTGTTACAAAAGACAAACCGCTACAGCCATTTAAGCCCAATGAGAACCACAACCGTTGGAAGTAACAATAAGCTGCTTAGAACCATCAAGACTTGAGCAACAGCGAGTAGGGATGACAAAACAGTATTCTTCAATGTTGAAAGTTTCACTGGTCGCATCCATCTTGTTCGCTGTACTTTGCCTCTATTCGCTATTTCTTCTACTTACTTAATTCTTCTACCCACTTATGTCTCAGCCTGACATAAGTGACCTCTGCTTATATAGCCTCGGCCTTTCTCATTTCATCTCTATAACCAAGCGATGCTTAACCTGTTATTGGACTTTATGTAGAAAAGGACAGAGCGAAAAAGTGTGCGTCAATAGCAATTTGATGTTCTGTGTCTCAAAAACTTGAAATGATTATATTGTATGACAAATAAAAATGAACTCATTTGGTGCAAAAATATGCGGTAGAGCACATTTTTAGCCTAAATATTAAGACAATTAATGAGCTGTAAATATCGGTAATATATTTAATATCAATAAGTTAATGTTAAATTTGGTGGTTGTAACAAAGTTTGATAGCGTGGATAAATCATACAATTAGATCTAATTCACAGAACGCTCAACATCGGCTGGGTACTATATTTGTAGTATTTTAACTCAAGATATAAGGCCGATAATAATGAAACCCCTACGACCTCTACATCTAGCAACCTGCCTCAGCGCCATTCTTTTCAGTGCTAACACTCTTGCTGCAGACTTTGTGTTCCTTGATGAAGCAACGCTTGAACAAAACCGCGCTGTTTTACAGTCAGATAAAGCGAGCGATTCAATGAAAGACGCGTACGACCGTCTTATTGAAGAAGCAGAACTGGCGATGAAAGATGGCCCGTTTACGGTAACGGCGAAAGGTATGACGCCACCAAGCGGTAGCAAAAACGATTACATGAGCATCAGCCCGTACTGGTGGCCGGATGAATCGAAAGAAGATGGCCTTCCTTGGGTTCGTCACGATGGCAAAACTAACCCAGCATCGAAAACAGCTGAAACAGATTCTAAACGTATCGGTCACTTCACTCGTTCTGTTCGCGCATTGGCATTAGCTTATTACTTCAGCCAAGACGAGAAATACGCAAAACAAGGTATCGAATACGTTCGTACTTGGTTCATGAATGATGAAACTAAGATGAACCCGAACGTGAATTACGGTCAGGGCGTACCTGGTCGTGCAGAAGGTCGTCGTGGCGGCATTATTGATACACGTACTCTGGCCGATCGCATGCTGGACTCAATCGCCATCCTATCGCTTTCTCCTGCTTGGACGGATAAAGACGAACAGCAAATTACACAGTGGTACGGCGAATACCTAGATTGGTTGATTGTTGACGACCTATCAGGTGGCCCGAAAGGCGAAGCTGCTGCGGCAAACAACCACGGCACTTGGTATGACTTCCAAGTCGCCAGTATTGCTTACTTCTTAGGTAATGAGCCTCTCGCAAAACAGATGGTTCAAAAAGGCAAGATGCGCGTAGACACTCAGTTTGAAAAAGACGGCTCTCAGCCTCATGAAATCGAACGTACTCGCGCATACCACTACCACTACTTCAGCTTAGATCCATTGGTCGGCATCGCTCAAATCGGTGACAAAGTGGGCATCGACCTATGGCACTACCAAAACAAGAAAGGTGGCTCATTAGCGCAAGGTATTCAGCTAATGGCGACTTATCAAGATCCTGCGTCTGACTGGCCATACACCGCGAAAGACAATCCACGCCGCGTAGAGCGCATGACACCGATTTACCTAAAAGCAGGTGTGGCGATGGAGAAACCTGAGTGGGTGAAACTGGCAATCGAAACTGACTTTAGCCGCTTCACAGTGAAGAAGAACTTGGCAGAAGTTTGGGCTCAGCGCGATATCGAATTGCTTTACCCAAAACAATAAAACCCTAAAAAGGGCGGCGTGTATGCGCGTCGCCACTTTGAAATACAATTTATTTACAGTGGAACATTACTATGACTTCTAAAAAACAAATTGCTTTAGCGATCGCGACAACCCTTTTTGCAGGTAGCATTTCAGCCGCGTCTCTAGACTTCCGTGAAGAATACAAACACGATTCAGAGCAGTGGGCAGGTCGTATCAAAATTGGTGGCAGCACAGGTAACCACTACTACGGCGTAGAGATGAAGCACACTGGCAACTTAAGCGAGCTTCAACGTGGTGATAGCGAATTCGAATACGGTTACCACTTCAAATTTGATAACAACTGGCGTGTAACCACATCGATGCCAATTACCTTTGGTGACGAAGCCGTAACGTACAAACCTCAGGTTCGTGTTCAATACAAATTCGATTCTGGTATCACAACCAAGCTTCGCTACCGTCACGAGTTCCGCAACTACGCATCTGGTAAAACATCAACAGGTCTAGACGGCAAACAACACGATTCACTGAACGCGAGTAAAATCACGGGTAACATCGATTACAACTGGAACGCTTGGCAATTTGGTTTTGAAGCAAACTACAAAGAAGATTTCTTCAGCGATGAGTGGAAGCTAGGTAACCGCGATGGTAAGTACGAATGGGACTACAACTTTAAACTAGGCTACAAAGAGAAAGGTTGGGATTGGCGTCCATACGTAGAATTCGGTAACGTTCAATGTAACAGCTCTTGTGATGACAGCTCATCACGTCAGCTACGTAGCCGTGTTGGTGTGACGTACAGCTTCTAATCCAAGCTACAAATAAATTAAGATTCTTTCCAATAGCCCGCCCCCGAAGCGGGCTATTTTTATTTCTTGAACAAGGTCAGGCTCAGACCTAAGACATGCCCATGAGCTTTTATTGCTAAAATTATCATTAATGATTTGGCGAACGGATAAGCTCATGGTGGGTAAAATACTTTGCATCGTCCTGTGTCTTTGGTCTTTCTCTCATACCAGTGTCGCATTGGAACTCTCTCCTTTAAAGTCTGACCCCTACGTGGGGGATTTAGATACCCTGAAGGAAAAGAAAGCCGTTCGTATTTTGGTGTCTGCTGATCTGGGTTTTTACTACATCCAAAATGGTAAGCCGAAAGGCATTATCTCTGAGCTTATTTACGAATTTGAACGCTATTTAAGGAAGAACAAAAAGGCGATCAATATTCAGGTTATTCCGGTCGCAAGAAACGAACTCATCCCCAAATTGATTGCTGGTTATGGTGACGTCATAGTTGCGAATCTAACCATTACCAATGAGCGTAAAGAGCTGATTGCGTTTAGCGATCCGGTGAGAGAAAACGTCTCAGAAATCATTGTGACCAACACCAGATACTCGGACATTAAAACCGTGGATGATTTGAGTGGATTGGATGTTTGGGTGAGAGAAAGCTCGAGTTACCATAAGAGCCTAACCAAGGTAAATAACTACTTCACGATACAAAACAAACCGCTGATTAATATCTTGTTTCTTGATGAAATCATGCAAGACTATGAGGTTCTCGAAATGGTCAGTGCGGGCATTATCGATATCACCGTGCTCGACCGACACAAGACGGGGATGTGGGGGAATATCTTTCCTGGCGTGGCGTTTCATAATCAAATCACCGTCAGGGAAAATGCACAAATTGGATGGGGAATACGACAAGATTCGCCACAGTTAGAAGAGGCGGTGAACAAATTTATCAAGGAAGTTCGGATAGGAACTTTGTTCGGCAATGTGGTCAATGAAAGGTATCTCGAAAACGACAAATGGTTGAGAAAGTTCCTTAACCGAGACAATGCAGTTCGTTCTAAAGAATTGTTAGATATCTTCTACGCGTATTCTCAGGAGTATCAATTCAACCATTTACTGATGCTGGCTCAAGGCTTTCAAGAATCCGGATTGAACCAAAACGTCATTTCTCACAAAGGGGCGGTGGGCATCATGCAGATCTTGCCGACTACGGCGAGAGATAGAGCCATCAACATTTCCAACATCTACGAGAAAGAACCCAATATTCACGCTGGTTTGAAGTACATGCATTATCTTCGGAAGTACTTCTTCAACGATGAAAACATCAGCGAAAACGACATCATTTACTTCTGCCTCGCAGCCTACAATGCAGGGCCGGGTAACATGAGGAAGATGAGAAGAATCGCCAAAGAAAAAGGGTATGATCCCAATGTTTGGTTCGGCAATGTGGAAGTGGTGACGCGGCAATACATCGGACTAGAACCGATACGCTATGTCAGCAACATTAACCATTACTTTATTGCCTACAAGCTGCTAGAGAGACTCAACAATCGTCGTAGCGAACTCGAACCTTACCTTCATCCACCATACAAACTCGAAACCATTAAGCTCTATTACTAACGAGGTAGTGGTCATCGGCAAAGACATTCGCAAGATAGCTTAAGCACAATAAAAAAGAGGAGCGCCGTGCTCTAATGCCGATCAGT
>NZ_JPRD01000056.1 GCF_000817815.1 Vibrio owensii CAIM 1854 = LMG 25443 | reverse complement strand
TGGCAAAAACGTCCCCAATGGTGTGCAGAGCCACAAGCTTCCATTACTACATGAGAAGCGGGTTGTTTTTGTAACCATGACTTCAATTTTTGGTTAGTTAAGGCTTTTTCAGAGGTAACTTGATCTCTAACTAGTTTACAAATTTGAAATGAGTTTTTTGCTAAATCAATGGCGATAGTAGTAGACTTTTTCATGTATGGCTCCCGATTAAAATTTCTGTTTGCACTAAAATTTTAGCTCCTCCTTGGAGAGGGGAGTCCATACATCGAACAGCGAGGAACGAGCGTGATTCAGAGTCTAATCGCTACTAGCACTGTTGCCGGGTTTTCCCCCGAATCAAGAACACTAAAGTAAAAAAGCCCCTAGGCTCGAGAGCATAGGGGCTTTCATTTATCTATAGCAGGTTTATTTATGACGCTCTTTCAGTTTATTCACTACGTCATTCATCGATAAGCCTTGGTCTTGAAGCAATACCAGCAAGTGGTAAACCAAGTCTGCTGATTCACACACTAGCTCCGCCTTATCACCCGACGTCGCCGCAAGCGCGACTTCAACGCCTTCTTCGCCCACTTTTTGCGAAATACGCTTGGTGCCACGGGCATAAAGACTAGCAGTATAAGAGGAATCTGGGTCGGCACTCTTGCGGGCAGCCAGTAGCTGCTCAAGTTGATGAAGCCACACCATTTGTGACTCCTCTTGAGGGTCCACATCCCAGCAAGTTGTGTTACCCAAGTGACACGTAGGGCCAATGGGATTCACTTTCACCAGTAGCGTATCGTTGTCGCAATCGAGCTGCATGTTCACTAGTTGCAATACGTTGCCGGAGGTCTCACCTTTCGTCCAAAGACGTTGCTTGGTACGAGAGAAGAACGTCACTTGACCTGTTTCACCCGTTTTTGCCAACGCATCTTGGTTCATGTAACCCATCATCAGCACTTGGCTTGATTGGAAATCTTGTACGATGGCAGGTACCAGACCATCCACCTTTTCCCAGTTGATTCGCTCAGCTAGCGAACTTACTTCGGCGGCTTTCACACTCATAGTCGTACCTCAATGCCTTGTTGTTTCAAATACTGCTTTAGTTCACCAATATTGATGACTTGCTTGTGGAATACCGATGCGGCAAGCGCGCCATCCACATTTGCTTTTTGGTAGGCTTCTGCGAAGTGCTCCATGGCACCTGCACCACCCGATGCAATCAATGGCACATTACACACTTCACGCACCATATTAAGTTGTTCAATATCGTAGCCGTTACGCACGCCGTCTTGGTTCATCATGTTCAGTACGATTTCACCAGCGCCACGTTTTTGTACTTCTTGCACCCAATCACGCGTTTCCCATTGAGTTGCTTTGGTGCGTTCTTCATCACCAGTAAACTGGTAAACCTGATACTTGCCGGTCTCTTTGTCGTAGTAAGAATCAATGCCCACCACGATACATTGCACACCAAACTTATCAGCAAGGTCAGTAATCAATTGCGGGTTCGCCAAGGCAGGTGAGTTGATAGACACTTTATCTGCACCAAACTCAAGAATGCGCGCTGCATCTTCCGCTGATTTAATACCACCAGCCACACAGAAAGGAATATCAATAACTTCTGCAACGCGAGCGACCCAACTTTTATCGACGACACGACCATCACTTGAAGCGGTAATATCGTAGAACACAAGCTCGTCAGCGCCCTCTTCCGCATAACGCTGTGCCAGAGGAACGATGTCGCCAATGATTTCATGGTTACGGAACTGGACGCCCTTGACCACTTGTCCATCACGTACATCAAGACATGGAATTATTCGCTTTGCCAACATGCAAACGCCTCCTCTGCTGTGAACTTACCATCTAACAGCGCACGACCAACAATCACGCCAGCCACACCGCTGCCTTTTAGCGCTTCGATATCTGCTAATGAGCCAATGCCACCTGAAGATTGAAACTGCACTTGTGGGTACTGTTTGCATAGGTCAACGTAAAGCTCTACGTTTGAGCCTTCTAGCGTACCGTCACGAGAAATGTCCGTACAAAGCACGTGCTGCAAACCTACCGTTAGGTAATCGTTGATTAGAGCTTCGATGGTCACGCCTGAATCTTCTTGCCAACCAGAGATCGCCACTTTACGTGTGCCGTCTTGTTCGATGTTGATATCTAGCGCGAGAACGATTTTCTCTGCGCCGTATTTTTCCATCCAACCTTTCACAAGCTCTGGCTGTTTTACTGCTGTAGAACCAACAACAACACGCTGAGCACCGGCTTCTAACAGATCAATCACGTCTTGCTCTGTACGCACACCACCACCGATTTGGATGTTTGCTGGTGTACTTGCTAGTAGCTTTGCAATCAAATCAAGCTGGCGTGCTGTCGTGTCTTTCGCGCCAGTTAAATCCACCAAGTGCAACCAGTTAGCACCTGCTTGGTGGTACAAGTTGAACTGCTCTGCGGGGTCGACTTTGTACTCAGTTACTTGGCCGTAATCACCTTGATAAAGGCGAACCACCTGTCCTTCAATTAAATCAAGAGCTGGAATAATCACACTAAATCCCTTTTATAATTCTAAGAAGTTTTGAATAAGCTTCGCGCCCGCTTTTGAAGAACGCTCAGGGTGGAATTGCACACCGTAGTAGTTACCGCTTTGTACTGCAGCTGTGAACGGGTTGCCGTACTCGCATTCCGCAATCGTGTAGTCCCCAACTGGCATCGCAAAGCTGTGCACGAAGTAGAAATACTCTCCTTCTTCAATACCTTTGAAAAGTGGATTACCTGCTTTTGCAGAGACCGTGTTCCAACCCATATGCGGCAGTGGCAAATCTCCAGTTTGTAGTAGCTTCACTTCGCCATCACAAAGTCCAAGACACTCAACCAACTCGTCGGCTTTCTGTCCTTTCTCTTGAGACACTTTGCCCAGCAGTTGCATACCTAAACAGATACCTAACAGCGGCTTTTCTACCTGTTTTACCAAGCTGATAAGATCGCGCTCTTCTAGGTTTTTCATCGCTTCGCTGGCGGTTCCCACACCCGGTAGGAATAGCTTATCTGCCGACAATACGACTTGCGGATCTTTTGAAATAGTTACGTCATAGCCTAAGCGTTCAATAGCAAACTTCACCGAAGAGACGTTGGCACAGCCAGTATCGATAATGACAACTTTCTGTTCTGTCACTGTTTTTCTCCTTGCTAAGGTTAGCCTTAAAGCACGCCTTTACTACTTGGTAGCTCAGTGCCTTCTACTTTGATTGCTTGGCGCAGAGTACGGCCAAACGCTTTAAATAGACTTTCAATGATGTGATGATCATTGTTGCCCGCAGAAGAAAGGTGCAACGTACACGCTAATGTGTCAGTCAAAGAGCGGAAGAAGTGAACTACCATCTCTGTTGAAAGATCACCCACTTGCTCACGACTGAATTGCGCGTCGAACTTAAGGTAAGGACGACCAGATAGGTCTAGTGCGCATTGTGCCAAACACTCATCCATTGGAAGGCTAAAGCCAAAGCGACCAATACCACGCTTGTCACCCAGTGCTTCTTTTAACGCTTGACCCAATGCTAGAGCGGTATCTTCCACTGTGTGGTGATCATCAATGTGCAGGTCACCTTCCACTTTGCACACCATTTGGAATCCACCGTGCGTCGCGATTTGATCCAGCATGTGGTCAAAAAAGCCAAGACCTGTAGAAATATCGTTACCGCCTTGCTCGTCAAGATTAACGAATACTTTAATGTCTGTTTCTTTTGTGGTGCGAATAACTTCAGCAACACGCGCCTTCACCGTCAGATCTTTTAGGATCTGTTTCCAACCCATGGTTTCTGGGTTGTATTGAATGCCACGAATTGCCATGTTTTCTGCAAGTTGAAGATCGGTTTGACGATCGCCAATCACAACGGAGTTTTGAAAATCAACTTTGCCACCTTGAAGGTACTCTTTTACCAAGCCCAGTTTAGGCTTACGGCAAGAGCAGTTATCTTCATCGAAGTGAGGACAAATCAGCACGTCATCAAACTTCACACCTTGAGACTCAAAGATCTCCATCATCATGTTGTGTGGTGCATCAAAATCAGCTTGTGGGTAGCTGTCAGTACCCAAACCATCTTGGTTCGTGACCATCACTAGACGGTATCCTGCATCCTGCAACGACAACAGGCTTGGGATAACAAATGGCTCTAGCTTTAGTTTGTCTAAACGGTCTACTTGAAAATCAATCGGCGGCTCAACAATTAAGGTGCCATCACGATCAATAAAAAGGATTTTTTGTTGTTTGCTCACTCGGGAACTTCCTTATTGCTATTCTTTTGGCGCTCCCGCAATTGAGCGAGAGCGATTAATTTTGTCTCTACTTATGCGTAGTAGTTTCTAATAAATCCAAGCGTTTTTTCACACTCGTCGCGGTTACCAACACTGATACGTACACAGTTCTCAATTGGCGAGTTACGCAAAATAATGCCCGTATCCCAAGCCGCTTTGAAAAGATCATCGCCATCTGGGAATTTCACCAATAGGTAGTTCCCCCACCCTTCAAACACTTCCAAACTCGGAATCATTGAAAGGCCAACTTGCAAGTAAGCACGGTTTGCATTCAGATCAAGAACTTGGAACTTCGCTCGCGCTAAACCAGCTTCCGAAAGCGCCTGAGTCGCAATTTCTGCCACTGGAACCGGGACTGGATATGGTGCGATAACTTTAAGAAGTACATTAATCAGCTCTTCGTTCGCAAGCGTAAACCCACAACGCAGACCAGCAAGCGCGAAAGCTTTCGACAGAGTACGCAAAATCGCAAGATTCGGGTATTGCGCCAGTAGGTCTACCGTTGACGCTTCTGGACAAAAATCGATGTACGCTTCATCCATCACCACAATTGCACGGTCTTTTGTCATCTCAAGCAGAGACACAATGTCCTCACGCTTAACTAAGTTACCCGTTGGGTTGTTTGGCGAACATACAAAAACCAGTTTCACGTTATCCAGATTAGCTTCGATGCCTGCAAGGTCTAGTTGCCAATCTGACGTTAGCGGCACGGTTTTACGCTCTACACCGATGGTTTCGGCACTGATGGCATACATACCGTAAGTCGGTGGGCAGTAAAGAATCGCATCTTCACCCGGCTCACAGAAAGCACGAATCAATAGTTCAATACCTTCATCCGCTCCGCGAGATGTTAGTGTTTGCTCTGGTTTCACACCCGCATAGGCTGCGTAAGCAGAAATCAGTTCTTTAGGCTGACATTCGCTGTAACGATTAAGACGAGCGAAGTCTGTTTTGTATTCATTATTGAATGGCGATTCGTTGGCGTTTAGCCATACGTCACCGGTACCACCAATTCGACGAGCCGACATATAAGGGGTAAGTTGTTGGACTTGTTTGCGCGCTAGCTTTTCCATCTCAATATCCTCTTACTTAGCTGCCAGTTTTTCTACGCGAATGGTCACTGCACGTTTGTGCGCATCCAGACCTTCTGCTTCCGCCATGGTTACCACCGTTGGTGCAAGGTTCTTTAGACCATCAGCAGACAGTTCTTGAACCGTCATACGTTTCGAAAAGTCCGCTAAGCCTAAGCTTGAATACGTGCGTGTGTAACCGTAAGTAGGAAGAACGTGGTTGGTGCCCGATGCGTAATCACCTGCTGATTCAGGCGACCAATCACCAAGAAAGATAGAACCTGCGTTATCTAATAGAGGTAGAAGCTCGCGTGGGTTCTTAGTCTGAACAATTAAGTGCTCAGGACCGTAGTAATTCGAGATAGAAACCGATTGAGTAAGAGACTCAGCAATGATGATCAAGCTTGAAGCCAACGCTTGTTCTGCGATATCCGCACGAGATAGCTCCTTAAGCTGACGTTGAACCGCATCCGTCACTTGATCAGCAATAACAGGAGAAGGCGTCACAAGTACCACTTGAGAATCAGGACCGTGCTCTGCTTGGCTCAAAAGATCCGCAGCGATAAAGTCTGCATCTGCGGTTTCATCGGCAATCACAAGCACTTCAGATGGGCCTGCAGGCATATCAATCGCAGCACCGCGGAAATCATTGCTAACCTGACGTTTTGCTTCGGTCACATAAGCGTTACCTGGACCAAAGATCTTATCAACTTTAGATACAGTCTCTGTGCCGTAAGCCATTGCAGCGACCGCTTGACCACCGCCGACTTTGTACACTTCATCAATGCCGCACAGTTTTGCTACGTACAGAATCTCGTCAGCGATTGGCGGTGGAGAACAAAGCACCACTTTACGACAACCTGCAATTTTTGCAGGAACGCCTAGCATTAGAACAGTCGAAGGCAATGGCGCACTACCGCCAGGAATGTACAAACCCACTTTTTGAATTGGGCGCGTTACCTGCTCACAAAGAACGCCCGGCTGAGTTTCTACTTTAATTGGTTGTGGCTTTTGTGCTTTGTGAAACTTCGAGATGTTTGCATAAGCTTGCTCAAGCGCACCTTTCATCTTCTCAGAAAGGCGAGCAGATGCTTCATCGATTTCTTGCGCTGATACACGAATGGATTCCGGCTTCACACGGTCAAACTTCTCAGTCAGCTCCAATAATGCAGCATCACCCTCTTTACGAACTTTTGTGATTACTTCAGAAACTGCAGCAGTGATGTTTGCGCCTTCTGCGATTGCTGGACGTTCTAGAATCGAGTCTTGTTGAGTTTCACTCAGCGATTGCCATACAACTGTTCTCATTGCGATTACTCCATCATTTTTTCAATTGGTAGTACCAGAATTGAGCTCGCACCCAGTTCCTTTAGCTGTTCCATGGTTTCCCAGAACAGGTTTTCAGTACTTACCAAATGAACCGCAACTTTTTGCTTGTCAGCAGATAGAGGTAATACCGTTGGGTCTTCTGCGCCAGGAAGCAATGCTTTGATTTGGTCTAGCTTCTCAGCTGGTGCATGTAGCATGATGTACTTAGACTCTTTCGCTTGTTGTACGCCTTGCATACGAGTCAGAAGTTTTTCGATTAGCGCGACTTTATCTGCATCAAATTCGCCGGTGCGTTGAATCAGTGTCGCTTTTGATTTGAAGATGATTTCTGCTTCTTTAAGGCCGTTCGCTTCCAACGTCGCACCAGTAGAGACTAAGTCAGCGATCGCATCAGCAAGACCAGCGCGAGGTGCTACTTCTACAGAGCCTGTCAGCATACATGTTGAGAAAGGAACGCCAGCTTCATCCATGTAAGCTTTTAGCAGTTGCGGGTATGTGGTTGCGATACGTTTGCCCGCTAGATCTTGAGGACCGTTGTACTCTTCGTCTTTATTGATTGCGATAGACAAACGGCAGCCACCGAAATCTAGACGACGAAGTGGAACAAATTCACATGGCTCGCCAAGCGCCTTACGATCAAGACGAACTTCTTCAAGTTCGTTTTCACCAATAAAGCCAAGGTCAACAACACCATCCATAATTAGACCAGGAATATCGTCGTCACGAACCAAAAGTAAATCAATTGGCATATTTTCAGAATGAACAACTAAGCGCTCACCCATCACGTTGAATTTCACGCCGCATTTTTTAAGTAGAGCTTGGCTCTCTTTGCTAAGACGACCTTTTTTCTGAATTGCAATTCTTAAGCGTTGTGTTTGCATTGCTTTATCCCTGTGCCAGATTCGGTAATTTAAATATTTTATAAACCAGTAAAACTAAAAAACCCTCGAGAGATTTTGGTCTCCCGAGGGTTTGAAATCTGTTTTCACTTTGATTTTCACCTCCGGGAGATTCCTATCTCCCGGGTATGCGTACATCTCCCGAAAGACTAAATTGGGTGATGATGGTGATGAATGTTCATTACAAAATTACGCATACTTATTTCAAGGCTCTTCTCATTTGCTTTGTTAGTAACCACACTAACTAAGCTGATTACTTTTTTCAACCCTTAATTTTAAAAAAAATCGAATTGTATAATACAAATAAAAAAGGAGGCCGAAGCCTCCTATAATTTTACTTTTTAATTCAGTGAATTACGCACTCTGGCAAGATGCCATTTTTGACTTTGAAAACCATGACAAAATCGCGCAAACGATAACGAATGTAATCGACGCTGCGATGAAAGAGAACGCAATTGAAGCTGTCATACCAAGAGCAATAAAGCCCACGCATGAAACAAGCGCGACTGATAATGCATAAGGTAACTGTGTTGATACGTGATCGATATGGTTACAACGTGCACCTGTTGACGACAGAATCGTTGTATCTGAAATTGGTGAACAGTGGTCACCAAATACTGCACCAGCTAGAACCGCACTTAGCATTGGTAGCATTAGTGCCACGTCTGTTGCGCCAGCCATGTCACCCGCGATTGGAAGCATGATACCGAACGTACCCCATGACGTACCTGTTGAGAACGCCATTAGGCCAGATAGCAAGAATAGGATAACTGGTAGCCAGTGTGGATTAATGTTGCCTTGTGCCATTGTAGATAGGTAAGAACCTGTCTTCATGTCACCGATAACAGAACCGATAGTCCAAGCAAACACAAGGATTAGGATTGCACCAAACATTGATTTAGCACCAATCCAAAGCGTACGAGCAATCTCTACCATTGGTATGCCCTGCTTAATTACAGTGAACAATGCCACTGCAAGACCAAGCAAACTACCGTAAATAAGAGAAGTACCAACATCTGTGTTCTCAAACGCACCTAGAAGCGCAAATTCTTTACCATCTGCCGCTAGTGCTTGACCACCGGTGTAAAGCATCGAAGCGATCGTAGCAATGATAAGCGTAACAATTGGAAGTACTAGGTCAGAAACCTTGCCCTTCTCGCTTTCGCGAATATCTAGCTCTTCGTTAAGCTCATGCGCTTCTTGAGTATCGTTTTCTTTATCTTTGTCGAAACCGCGACCTTGAGAAGCTGCGATTTCGTGCTCACGCATCTTACCAATGTCTAGACCAAACCACGCCACAGCAAATACCATTAGTAGAGCAAATACCGCGTAGAAGTTCATAGGAATAAGACGAACGTAAGCACCAAGAGCAGAATACTCAGTGATACCGTGTGACACCAAGATACCGCCGATAATAGTAATGATGTAAGCACCCCAGCTAGAAGCAGGCATGATCACACACATTGGCGCAGCAGTTGAGTCAAGGATGTACGCAAGTTTAGCGCGAGACACATAGAAGCGGTCTGTCACTGGGCGAGAGATCGCACCAACAGCAAGACTGTTAAAGTAATCGTCGACAAAAATGAACACGCCAAGGAAGGCTGCAAGAAGTTTAGAGCCGCGTTTACTTTTCACTCGTGTTTGCGCCCACTCAGCGAAAGCTCGAGTACCACCAGAAAGTGTTAACAGCGCAGTGGTCATTCCCAATAGGATAAGGAAGCCAACAATACTCATGTTCCAAGTATTGATACCACCGTCTTCAATAAAGACAGAAGAAACTTGAGAACTTACATAACCTATCGTGTTACCGATAGACCAATCGTTAAGTAAAACCGCACCAAGTACGATACCTACACCAAGAGAAACTAAAACACGTCGAGTTAGAATCGCCAGCGTCAGCGCGACAATAGGCGGTAATAACGAAACAGGAGAATGTGCAAAATCTATTAAATTCATGATCTTCAAAAACCAAAGTTTGGCTAGAGATCTACTGCAGACAAGTCACGTAGCATACGATACGTGCTCATGTTGAACTTAGCGACAGGGAAGCGAACACTTCACCCACCCCTACAGTAGCGCTCCATAGTTTAATGTAAATATACTATGGCAGTGTTGTTCCTTTCAGAGACAACCCCAGCAAGTGGTTTCAATAGGCCACTTACTTCGGCAATCTTCGCCTTCCACTATTATTCATTGGCATCACCCCAATAATAGCTACTCTTCGAGACTGCACCTCTACGGCAATAACAAACTTTCAACTGCTAATTGTACAAATTAGCAACAAATTGTCTGCAATATTGCATCAGGTGACAGTCATTGTCACCTATGAAGCCTCCCAATGCAACACATCAAACTAAATTAAATGAATAAATAATCGATCTTTTGATTTATAAATGAAATGTGATCCAATCATACATTGTGCAACTGCAATCGCTTCAACCTTGATGTTTATGAAACTTTATTACTACTATTAAATTCGCCATAGTTTTACGTGCAACAATAAATGAAAGAAATATGACGATACGAACATTCGATAGCTCGTCCTTTTCTGTCAGAAAAATGGAAATTTAATTCAAGCTATAAATAAACATGATGGTGCTCGAGAAAAAGACAGTATCTATAAAGTAAAAAGTGTTAGAAATGGCTAATTAGATTTCAATTTGATTAATTAATATTGTTGATTACCGAAAAAACTAAAGAAATTTAATCTTAATCATGAATTAGCATTTGCACATATGAGAAAGATAAAGTTAAATATAAGGACTCTATGTTTTAATTCTAGTTTCGCATTTAATTTATCGTCTCGATAAGCAATGTCGAACCTTTTAACCTATTAATAGGAATCGTTATGTCAGAGCTGACTAAAACACTTCTAAATATCCGTAGCCTTCGTGCATTTTCTCGTGAGCTGACTCTAGAACAGTTAGAAGAAGCTCTAGATAAACTAACTATCGTTGTTGAAGAGCGTAAAGAAGCAGAAGAAGCAGACCGCGCAGCACAAGCTGAGCAAGAAGCAAAACTAGCTGCTATCGCTGAGCAAATCGCTCAAGACGGTATCGACGTTGAAGCACTAATTAGCGCACTTGCTGGTGAAACAAAAACTAAAGCAAAATCTAAACGCGCTCCTCGCCCTGCTAAATACAAATACACTGACGTTAGCGGCGAAGAAAAAACTTGGACAGGTCAAGGTCGTACACCTTCTGCAATCCAAGAGCAACTTGATGCAGGTAAATCTCTAGACGATTTCCTAATCTAATAAAAGATTTATGAATTTTAAAAAGGTTCCCAATGGGAACCTTTTTATTTATCTATAAATAGATACAAAAATGGCGCATTCGAAATGCGCCATTTTTTCACTTATGTGCAAAGTTGGGTAATTCAACAGAATGAATTAACGTTCCCAGTATGCCTCTTCCAAGCTATCTTCACGCTCAGGAAGACCACGTGAAAGACGTGGAGAATGCTGCACTAACACTTCGTAACTTGCTCGATTCGCGTATTTACAAACTTGAGAGAACGAAGAATAAGTTAAATACTCATTACTGTGCTTACTTGAGTTAGGCACATTTTCTTTGTGGTATTTATTTGCTGCCATATCGTGAAGAACCGCAGACAATGCCGCATCACCTGCGCCATTGGTGTTCTTAATTTTTTCAGGGCCACCCATGTATGGAGAGATATGTGAATATACTTTAATTGCATTTTCACACGAGTCTTTCTTAGCAGGACGGCTAAATTCGAAACGGTTAAATTCAGCAATAGAACCAGGAAGCAGTGGCAATGAAGTTTCACGCTTAGCGCTTTCTTCAGTGTAACCCGCCATAAACAGACCTACAGGACCAGCAGTACAAAGAACCAGGTCAGCCCACTCAAGCGTCTTATCTGAAGCAGCTAGAGGATCAGACTCACCCGTTAATGCTTCTGCTTCGTCTTCGTTCATTGCAACAACAGAAACATTGTCACGAATGAATTCTTGCCAGAATGTTGGATCATCTTGAATAACGAATTTAGTACCTAGCGTTAATACCACTGGTACATCATGTTTCTTCGCGTATTCAATAGCACGCATCGTTGCTTCCGGCATTGGGTCGCCTTCTTTACAACGAACAAGGTATGCAGTAAGAACTAGAGCAGATGCGCTCTTGAAGATCTTCTCAGGGATATTGTCTGGGTGAAGTTGGTTCATTTGACCTTCGCTGATTGCGAAAGTACGTTCACCGTCTTCGGTAATCAGAGCAAAACAACGACCGATTGCACCATCAACGCCTTGTAGGTAGTTCAGGTCCATACGGCTAGATGTGTTACATAGGTAGCGGTAACCGTAGCTGCCGATTTTGATATCTTGGCTCATTACGCCCAGAAGTGTTGAACGGTCATCGGCCAGCACTGAGTAGTTGTGCAGCGTATTACCGATCGTACCACCTGCATACTCATTGGTAATAAGGCACTCTGCTTTTAGCTGTTGGTACAAAGCTTCTGCTGTAGCGTCATCAATAACCAACGAGTGTCCTTTACTCAAACCGTACTTTTCAATCACATCCGTTGTCACTTTCGCTTCAATATCAACCAGCGTTTGATCAATGCCGATGATGTGAGTGCGCGTCATCTTTTTGCTTTCTTGTGCTTGGCTCACCAATGGGTCACGAGCATGAACAGGAAAATAGTGCTTGGATTTGCGTTGTCCAGGAAATTTCATATTGTTAGTCTGAGTAAGGGATGAAAAGGAGAACGGATTCTATACCGCCGTTATTAAAGCAGCAATAAAGGCAATTATAGCAAACGTTTGCAGTCTGCTTTTTTCTTTCAATCGGCCTATTCGCCTTCCATGAAACCCAAATCTGGTAATTGATCAAGGTGCTCGCTGTAGCGTTTCAGATTGAATTCACCTTCGTTTTTCATCACGTCGAAAATCTCAATCGACATTGCGCATGCCATCATCGCAACCGCATCTTCACGTGGTGTACCTGTCATCATTAAACGCATCAAGGTTTCTTTTACTTTGAGCGGATTGCCATCTTCTAGCTGATTTTCAACAATTTCAATCAACTCACTTTCTTGCATAAATTGGTTTTCTTCAGTCATTTGCTTTTTCCTCTTGGATTTTTGCCAACTATGCCATATATAACCCTTCTATACTTATCGAATTTAACCCTCACCTTCGCATTTGGATAAATTTAAGCCAAAATCGAAGTGTGATTTCGATCTCGGATCTGTCACCGGTCAGTGGATTCTGGTAGAATCTGCGTCCCGTTAATTTTAGTGGTGTTTAGTAATGTCTGATAACAGCCAAAAGAAAGTCATCGTCGGTATGTCCGGCGGCGTTGATTCATCTGTTTCTGCGTATCTTCTAAAGCAACAAGGCTACCAAGTAGAAGGCCTGTTCATGAAGAACTGGGAAGAAGATGACAACGAAGAGTATTGTACAGCAGCAGAAGATCTTGCTGATGCTCAGGCAGTATGTGACAAGCTGGGCATTCATCTACACACCATCAACTTTGCTGCTGAATACTGGGATAACGTATTTGAGTACTTCCTTGCAGAATACAAAGCAGGTCGTACACCAAACCCAGACATTCTTTGTAACAAAGAAATCAAGTTCAAAGCATTCCTAGAGTTCGCTGATGAAGTGCTTGATGCGGATTACATTGCAATGGGTCACTATGTGCGTCGTTCTTTCCCTGAAAACGGTGAAAAACCACAAATGCTATGTGGTCTAGATGGCAACAAAGATCAAAGCTACTTCCTGTACACATTAAGCAACGAGCAAATCGCACGTAGCCTATTCCCTGTTGGTGACCTAGAGAAGCCAGAAGTACGCCGCATTGCGGAAGAGCAAGATCTAATTACGGCGAAGAAGAAAGACTCTACGGGTATTTGTTTCATAGGTGAACGCAAGTTTACAGAATTCCTAGGTCGCTACCTTCCAGCTCAACCAGGCAACATCGAAACACCTGAAGGCGAAGTGATTGGTCAACATCAAGGCCTGATGTACCACACGCTTGGTCAGCGTAAAGGTCTACACATCGGTGGCCGTAAAGGCGGCGGTGGTAACGAAGACCCATGGTTCGTTGGTGAGAAAGATCTAGAGCGTAACGTTTTGATTGCCGTTCAAGGTAAAGACCATCCAATGTTGAAATCAGAAGGTCTACTTGCATCACAACTTCACTGGGTAGATCGTGAGCCAATTCGCGATGTTATGAAGTGCACAGTGAAAACTCGTTACCGTCAGGAAGATATTCCTTGTACAATCATCCCTATCGATGATGAAAACATTAAAGTGATCTTTGACGAGCCACAAATTGCTGTAACTCCAGGTCAATCAGCTGTGTTCTACAAAGATGACGTGTGCCTAGGTGGCGGCATCATCGAGCAACGCATTAAATATTCTCAAGCTTAGGAGTCGTTACGTGGCGAATACACTTTATGACCGTACTATCGCTTTTGCAGGTATCTGCCAAGCTGTTGCTTTAGTTCAACAGGTAGCGAGAAACGGACATTGTGATCAAGATGCCTTTGAAACGTCAATTAACGCCATTTTGAATACTAGCCCAGCGAACACCATTGGTGTTTTCGGTCGCGAAGCCGACCTTAAGCTGGGTCTTGAATGCTTGGTGAAAGGGATTGATAGCACCCCATCGGGAAGTGAAGTCACTCGCTACATCATCAGCCTAATGGCATTAGAGCGCAAGCTATCGGGTCGTAACGATGCAATGTCACAACTTGGTGACCGCATTCAAATGGCTCAGCGTCAAACGGAACATTTTGAATTGCTAGATGATCAAATGATCAGCAACCTAGCAAGCATTTACTTGGATGTAGTCAGCCCTATTGGTCCTCGTATTCAAGTAACTGGTACTCCATCGGTACTGCAACAAACCTCTAACCAGCACAAAGTTCGTGCGCTGTTGTTATCGGGTATTCGTAGCGCAGTACTCTGGCGTCAAGTTGGCGGCAAGCGTCGCCACCTGATTTTCGGACGCAAAAAGATGGTAGAGCAAGCACAAATCCTTCTTGCTCGAATGTAATAAGGTATCAAGTAAGCAGCTCGCGTTTATCGCGAGCTCATTTTTTTCGACCAAAACAAATCTCGCGCAAACGTTTGCGCAATATTCGTGACAATTGCCACAGTTATTGGTATAAAGCTCACGAAATTTAGAAACCCAATTCAGGAGAACATCATGGAACTGTCAGCATTGACTGCTGTTTCACCAGTAGACGGCCGTTACGGAAGCAAGACAATTGCGTTACGCGAAATTTTCAGTGAATACGGTCTACTAAAATACCGTACTATCGTTGAAATCCGCTGGCTACAAAAGCTTGCTGCTACTGCTGAAATTGCAGAAGTGCCAGCGTTTAGCGCAGAAGCAAACCAATTCCTAGACGACCTTGCTGCAAACTTCTCTGAAGAAGATGCACGCCGTATCAAAGAGATCGAGCGTACAACTAACCACGACGTAAAAGCGGTTGAGTACTTCCTAAAAGAGAAAGTAGCAGACGTTCCTGAACTGCACGCAGTAAACGAGTTCTTCCACTTCGCATGTACTTCTGAAGACATCAACAACACATCACACGCTCTAATGCTTAAAGAAGCGCGTGAGAACGTGATTCTTCCAGAAATCCGTAACCTAATCGACGCTATCAAAGCGCTAGCAGTGGAATACCGCGACATTCCTCTTCTATCTCGTACACACGGTCAGCCTGCTTCTCCATCTACTATGGGTAAAGAAATGGCAAACGTGGCGTACCGTATGGAGCGTCAATTCAAGCAAATCGAAAACGTTGAGATCCTAGCGAAAATCAACGGTGCAGTAGGTAACTACAACGCACACCTTTCTGCTTACCCAGAGCTAGATTGGCACAAGTTCTCTGAAGAGTTCATCACTGAGTCTCTAGGCGTAACTTGGAACCCTTACACAACTCAAATCGAACCACACGATTACATCGCTGAGCTGTTCGACGCTATCGCTCGTTTCAACACTATCCTGATTGACTTCGACCGTGACGTTTGGGGTTACATTGCACTAGGCCACTTCAAGCAAAAAACTATTGCTGGTGAGATCGGTTCTTCAACAATGCCTCACAAAGTTAACCCAATCGACTTTGAAAACTCAGAAGGTAACCTAGGTCTTGCGAACGCTGTATTCGGCCACCTAGCACAGAAACTGCCTATCTCTCGTTGGCAGCGTGACCTAACTGACTCAACAGTTCTACGTAACCTTGGTGTTGGTGTTGGCTACGCAATCATCGCTTACACTTCTACGCTTAAAGGCATCAGCAAGCTAGAAGTAAACCGTGAAGCGCTTCTTGCTGAACTAGACAAGAACTGGGAAGTACTAGCAGAGCCAGTACAAACAGTAATGCGTCGTTACGGCATCGAGAAGCCATACGAGAAGCTAAAAGAGCTAACTCGTGGTAAGCGTGTAGACGGCGAAGCAATGCGTAACTTCATCGACGGCCTTGAGCTTCCTGAGCACGAGAAAGCGCGTCTGAAAGAGATGACGCCAGCGAACTACATCGGTCAAGCAATCGAACTGACAGATAAGCTGTAAGAGAATCGAGAATCGAGAATCGAGAATCGGATAATTTTGAGGGTTGACGTGAAAGCGTCAACCCTTTCTTTTTATGGGAACGGGCTTTGCCCTATGGAACACTAAGATTCGGGATAAAAGATAAAGCTCGGTTATATCCATTCAAGAGACAACCACAGCCAACACATCCCAAATTTAACTTCCCTTCACTGAAATACTAGCGCCCCACTCTCGACTCCTAGAGCCAAGCGCTCCCAAATCTCGATTCTTTATTTCTATTGCCTTTGGAAGAAAAGGGTAATCGTCCCTACTTCAACGCCAAACTTCTTAATCTTGGTGAGGTTAAACACATGCATGTCATCTTGGCGGTAAAGCCAGTCATCGAACGATACCGTGATGGTTGAGTCATCCATCTTTAACTCGAAGTCGTATTGCCATTGCAGCGCATTACCCGTCTCTTTACCGGTCGCAACACCGATGATGTCATCCGCTTTACCTTGATAAGTACCGTCTTCGAGTCTGGTAATGACCCATATACGCTGGTCTAGCTCGCCATCATCAAATACAAAGTCTTCCACCAGCGTCAGTTCATTGCCTTCAACCGTGCCAACGATATCGACTTCAAATCGACGAGTTTGTTTCTCGGTGTAGTCCTGCACCATTCCCCATGCCTTGACGTCACCTTCGAAATAGCCAAACAGGTCAAAGGCTGGCGATGACGCTTGGTAATTATCAATGTCAGCAGAGCACGCGCTGAGCAACGTTACCGCCGCAATCAGGGGCGCTTTGAGCATTCGTTTTAGCAATTTCACTACCTTACCTGCCCTATCAGTTGTTTACGAAGTTTGGGAAATTCTGTTTGTGGCGACAGCCAAATAGAAAGGAATGCATCATTGAGGCGCTCATCCTTAACGTAGCCAACGGTTTGGTAAGGCTTGCTGCCTGCTTGGCGGTAAATAAGCTGGCCGTTTTTACCATCGGTGAGGTAAGTAAGCTCGTCGCCTTTCTTGATGTCCGGGAACATGGTGTTCAATTCGGAAATCCACTGCTG
The DNA here is from genome assembly GCF_000817815.1 of Vibrio owensii CAIM 1854 = LMG 25443. GTDB lineage: Bacteria > Pseudomonadota > Gammaproteobacteria > Enterobacterales > Vibrionaceae > Vibrio > Vibrio owensii. Next base: position 67,500 of record NZ_JPRD01000056.1, on the reverse strand, counting down.
ACGATAGGCCTGAGTAAATCCCAGTTTCTGCCATTGTTCATCAGTAACATCCAAGAGCTGTTCCTTGCTTATATCGCGCTGGTAGTTAATCTCCAACGCAAAAGGATGTGGTGAAACGTCACCAGACACCTGATACTGCCCGTCGGGCGTTTTTAAACGAGACTTGTAAATATCAAAAATAAACCAAGTAAGTTGAGCTTCACCCACGGTCTGCCATTGTTGCCAACTGCTCGTGTCTGTTGTAATACTAGAGCCCGCGACATTCTGAGCTTGCAAAGGCACCGCACAGAACAAGGAGGCGGCCATTACACTGCTAGTCAGCTTCCGTTTCCAATTTCTCTTCAAGCTTTTCATTTCCGTACACCTTGAGTATCAACAGCATCATTGCGCACCATTCGACGAATAAGATCATGAGAGTAGTGCCAACGCTAAATCCAAATTCAACGGCTTGGAGTTTATAGCCAGCAAAGTAGCTCGCTGTTCCTCCGAGTCCGCCTACTATTGATACGTAGGTTTTTGGGAAACGGTACAAAATTGACTTAAGTTGATAGGCATACCAAGAAAACAAAACCCACAAGCATAATAACCAGACAGGCAGCCATGGGGTTGGAAAGACAAAGACAGAGAGTTGTTGATTAAGCGTATCAAGCACGAGCCCGATCGTAACGATTACACCAATACTTTTGAGCGAAAATGCGTCGGTTTTTAGACAATATAGTAGGGTTGCCAAAGTAAGGAATAACGTCACCCATTGCCATTGATAGGTTCCAAGCACTGCAGCAAACCAGCAGAGTTGGAACCATGTCGAAGCAAGAAATACCTTCATAACGAACTACTGGCGTTGAAACGTCATGTGAACGGCACTGATCGTGCGAGCCAAAAAGCCACCTTCACAGTAGCTCAAATAGTAGCGCCACATACGCACAAAGCGGTCGTCGTAGCCAAATGAGCGCACTTCACTCTCTGCTCGATTAAAACGTAGGTGCCATTCGTTCAGCGTCTTGGCGTAGTCCAAACCAATATCGAACAAGTCTCGCGTCACTAAGTCGCTGTACTTTGTTGTTGCTTGAGTGAGTGAGGTTACAGAAGGTAAAAAGCCACCAGGGAAAATGTACTTCTGGATGAAGTCGACATTGTTACTGTAGTAATCATAACGTTGGTCGGCAATCGTAATCGCCTGAATCGCCATCAAACCACCAGACTTCAACAAAGACTCACAAACCTTAATATACGAAGGTAGAAATTGTTTTCCCACGGCTTCAATCATTTCAATAGAAACAAGCTTGTCATACGTACCGGTTAGGTTGCGGTAATCTTCTTTGAGTAGAGTGATTTTGTCTTCTAAGCCACGCTCTTTGATCTTCTGCTCCGCGTACGCGTGCTGCTCTTCAGATATCGTTGTGGTGGTGACCTGACAACCGTATTGTTCGGCCATGTAAATCGCCATAGCGCCCCACCCAGTGCCAATTTCAACAACATGATCAGTAGGCTTCAGCTCAAGTTGCTGACATAGACGATCCATTTTGTTGATTTGAGCCTGCTCTAGAGAGTCATCCGCATTATTGTATAGCGCTGACGAGTACAGCATATTGGTATCAAGGAACGCTTCATAAAGGTTGTTACCCAAATCGTAATGGGCATGGATGTTTTTACGCGAGTTCTCTTCAGAGTTTCTGTTTGACCAATGACTGAACTTGTACAGCAGCTTAGCCAGCCAACTGCCCTGCTCTTCCAGTTTGTCAAGCGCACGCAAGTTAAGCGCCATCAGCTTCATTAGAGCTGTCAAATCTGGGCTGTCCCACCAGCCGTCCATGTAAGCTTCGCCAGCAGCAATACTGCCACCTTGCAACAGACGCGAGTAAAATCCAGGATGCTTCACTTCAATGGTCGCCGCCACAGGTTCGCCATTGTAGTCCCCGTTCGGAGTTGAAAAGCGCTCACTGCGCTCCGTCGTCTCGGTCTTGAAGCTTTCAATCACCGTCAGACACCCAATTTCCATTTTTTGCAGACACTGGAAAAGAACTCCACGAGCCGCTTTTTGAGTCGTCGTTAATTCACGCGGCATTGCCATAGAAGTCGTATTTAACATGCAGAGTTCTCCTTGTGCTTATTATTCTTTTCTTCTTTACTCACTTGCTCAGGCTCTGTCGTTTCAGGTTGAGCGTATTTAGGGTGTGAGTAAAACGGCGCGCCTTTAAGCCATAGTTTGAGAGCGTGCCAATAGATACCAACCATTACTTTTACCGTTTGAATTGGCGTAACGATCAAGCATTTCAATAAGGTTTTGCTTGAAAGCGGTTTAGCTTTCATTGCCATCGTGGCATCGAACTGTTTTCCATCTTTGTGACATTCAAGATGAATATTCAACTTGTCTGTCAGAGGTTTAACTTTCCAACGATAGAGTTGGTCAACCGGATTAAATGGTGAAACGTGGAACGCTTTGTCTTGCTCCCAACCGAATTCCTTGTCTTCTTTGTCTGCCGATACCGCGTAATAATGTCGTTCATTCCAAGGGGTATTGCTCACCTCTGCTAGGAGGTATTTCCATTCACCTTCCTTGTTATAAACGTAGTAGAAATTAACTGGACTGAAATACAGCCCTAAATATCTCAGGTGACAAACTGCGACGACTTTGCCAGTACAGCGAACACCGGTCAGTTCTTCAACTTTGTTCTGCACTGCCGACTTAACGCTACCTTCGCCGATGTAATCACTGCGCTTGAAGCGTGCCCAATGCCACCACCGCGAACCAAAGCCCCATACTTTTTTCTCTAAAGCATCAAGCTCATCGACATCAATGGCAGGCATAAACAATGAGTAGTTCAACTCATGATTCACAGGCGTAAATCGACGGTGGCGAACGTTTCCTATAAACAGTCGGCTGTTCATCTGGCTATCCATATCATGCCGCGCCTTTTTCAAAAGGAACCACATTTTGTTCGCGATACTTTTCTTCTAATCCCTTAACTACGTCAATCGCGCTACGCACACCATCTTCATGGAAACCGTTGTACCAATAAGCGCCGCAGAACCATGTGCTCTGTTTACCTTGAACTTCGTCTTTGCGCTGCTGCGCTGCTATCGACTCCGTAGTAAACACAGGATGATGATAAGTAAATGAGCGCAGAATCTTGTTTGGGTTGATTTGATTGGTGCTGTTCAACGTTACACAAAATGTATGTTCTGATTGAACGTGCTGAAGGATGTTCATATTGTAAGTGAGCGAAGGAAGACGTTGCTGCTCATCTTCACTGCCTTCCAATAGGTAGTTCCAAGATGCCCACGCCGCCTTGCGTTTTGGCAATAGACCGGTATCGGTATGAAGAACAACTTCATTAGCTTGATACGTCATATCCCCCAATATTTCCTGCTCAATTGGGCTGATATCCTCTAGCATTCGCATTGCTTGATCGCTGTGACAAGCGAAGATCACGTCATCAAACCAATTTGTTTCTCCGAGAACTTGAACGCCAACGCCCTTTTCGTTGCGAATCACTTTTTCGACAGGGCTGTTTAGACGAATATTCTCAGCAAAACCTTTGGTCAATGGTGGAATGTAAGAACGTGAACCACTTTTAATCACATACCATTGTGGTCGGTTGGTCACATCCAACAAACCGTGGTTGAGGAAGAAGCGCAAGAAGAACATGAGCGGGAACGCGTGCATATCCGCTAAAGTCGAAGACCAAATCGCGGCGCCCATTGGCAGAATATAATTGTCAGAAAAGAATGCACTGAATTTGTGCTCATCTAGAAAAGCGCCAAGCGTTTGAGATTGCGTTGATGGATCGTTAGCAAAGCGCTTTGCCAGTTTATTAAAACGCAAGATCTCGAAGATAAAGCGATAGAACTTAGGGTTTGCCCAGTTACGTTTTTGAGCAAACAATGTCGACACGGTATGGCCGTTGTATTCTAGTCCGTTCCCATCGTTTCTGACGCTGAAGCTCATTTGAGTCGGCAGACCTTCAACACCAATCTCGTTCATCATTTTGATAAAGTTTGGGTACGTACGATCGTTATAAACGATAAACCCAGTGTCGATTGCATACTCTTTGCCATCAAGGCTGACATCAACGGTTGCAGTGTGGCCGCCAATGTAATCATTCGCTTCAAAAAGCGTTACGTCATGTTCTTTATGCAAGTAATAGCCACAAGTAAGGCCAGAGATACCCGTTCCAACGATGGCGATTTTCTTTCTTCCTGCCGTGTTCATGCTTCTTCCTTCTTATGATACGAGTTTTGCGGTTAGCCGAGCTTGCCAGCTGTATGGAAGCAGCGAGATAAAGCGTAAAATGCCGGTAAATCTCGCCGGGAAATAAATATGGCTTTTGTTGGCATCCAATTGTTTTCGGATGGCAGCCGAGGCCTGAATGGCCGTAACAATCATCGGCATATCAAAGGTGTTCTTATCTGTGAGTGGCGTTTCAACAAAGCCAGGAAACACCGTCACGACTTTAATACCTTTCTTTTTCAGGTCGACGGCTAGCGTGCGTGCGAAATAACTCACTGCCGCTTTAGATGCGCCGTAAGCCTCTGCTCGAGGCAATGCGACTTCCGATGCAATGGACCCTACAATCACGACGCGATGACCACGTTCAAAGCGAGGCTGACAAGCTTCAACACAATTAGCGACTCCAACCACATTCACGTTCATGACGCGCGCCATGAGTTTCGCATCCACTATGCCGTCGTCCATATATTCACAGTCGCCAGCGTTAAAGATCCAAGTTTCAGGAGTGAATGGCAGTTGTGAGAGCGCTTGAATCGTTTCATCGTACTGAGTCACATCGAAGCGCAATGTTGAGATGTTAGTCGACGCTGCTTCTAGCTCAGCCAACACCGCTTCGTTACGTCCGCAAGCAATCACTTTCCACCCTTCACTGGCGTAATCCAAAGCGAGCTGCTTACCAATGCCAGACGTTGCGCCAGTGATAAGAACTGAACCGCTCATTGTCCTAGCCTCTGCTTAATGGTTCTTACGACAGAGCCAAGTAGAGGAAGGTTTTCATACAGCATCTCTCCTAAATCGAAATAGTCTCGATGGTAGATAACCTGCCCTTCACTGAACTTGAGATGAGAAACACCATTGACTGAAATCGGCGCGCCTTTCTGTAGTTTTGGGTGCTGTAAATCCATGGTCCAAGTAAGAAACCCTGTCTCGCCCACTTGTTGATGATCGTGAATGATAAAATCACAACGGATAACGTTGGTGTAGAGCGATTGAAAATAATCGGAAAGCGCAGGCCAGCCCTCTAGACGATGAGCAGCATCTTCAAAAACCACATCCTGGTGGTATACCCCTTCAAGCAAGTGCAAATTCGCTTTGCTCAGCTTTTGATATATGTTGCCAACTGAATGAACGTCCATTTCTATGCTCCTATACTACTTCAACAGTTGTACAAAATTATTATATGTACAAGATAGACCAATCATGAAAAGTTGTACAAAAATATTTTTGTATAACTTTGTTTCTGTAGAGTGATACGTGATGGAGTGCGGTAGCGATCAATAGATACAAAAAAAGGCTTGGTCAAAAAACCAAGCCTTTTCAGGAGATTAACTATTTATTTGCTGAATGATTAGTACTGTTGGCTACGTAGTGCCGCAATACGCTTATCTAGCGGTGGGTGGCTCATTAGAAGCTCAGTCATCGAACGCTTACCGTTGATACCAAACGCCATCATAGTGCCATCCAGTTGAGATTCGTGGCTCATCTTCAAACGCTCAAGCGCCGCGATCATCTTCTCTTTACCCACAAGATGCGCTGCACCCGCGTCAGCGTGGAATTCGCGATGACGGCTGTACCACATAGTCAGGAAGCTAGCTAGGAAACCAAATACCAGTTCAAGCACCATAGACACACCGAAGTAAACCATCATGTTTGTACCTTGGCCTTCCTCATCGTCATTCGAAGCAACAATGTTAGCAATGAAACGAGATAGGAAGATAACGAAGGTATTCACTACACCTTGCATTAGCGTCATGGTCACCATATCACCGTTAGCGATGTGGCTAACCTCATGCGCAAGTACCGCTTCCGCTTCATCACGAGTCATGTTGTGCAAAAGACCTGTAGATACTGCAACTAGCGAATCATCACGCTTAGCACCGGTTGCAAATGCGTTGATGTCTGCCGCATCATAAATAGCGACGGTTGGCATACCGATGCCCGCTTGTTGAGCTTGGCGACCAACTGTTTCTAGAAGCCAATGTTCAGTTTCGTTACGTGGGCTCTCAATCACCATGCCGCCTACCGAGCGTAGTGCCATGCTCTTAGACATCATTAGCGAGATGAATGCGCCACCAAAACCAAACACTGCTGCCATCAGTAGTAGACCAGACAGGCTGCCTGGCTGCATTCCAGTTACAGCGTAAACAATATTCAGAACAACACTAAGCACTAGCACGACTGCTAGGTTAGTTGCTAGGAATAACATAATTCGCTTCATTACTTTTCTCCGAGGAAGCTTATCGTTTTTATAAAAACGGTTGTTATATGAAACAGAACTCTACGAGGCGATTTCGCTAGATTCAAGCTCTGTTGCGTTATAGATATAGTCTATCCGCGTTAAAAACAAGGTTAAGCAATAAATTGCAACATTTGTTTTCGAGACTGAAATAATACACACCTTTTTACACTCTTAAATCAGCACTTTAGACCGAGTATAGACTTTGGTCTTATTGTGCGACTATCTGTACGTGCTAGATTCGGGTTAGATGAACGAAACGGGGTTAGCTTTTAGGACAATTAAGTAACTCCAAACTTCCATGTCTTGAGGGAAAAATCATGGTAGAAACTAACGACTATCAAATGGCTATCGATTTACTTTGTTGTCACCTAGGTATCTCAGAGGATGAGGCAAAACAACAGCTAGGTATTTCAACTGATGCTCAAATGTCAAAGCGAGTTGCAGAAACACAACAAGCGTTGATGGGGCTTAGCCAAGAGAAATAAACTAAGCGTCGAATCTTACGATAAGGCACAAAGGTTTACATGAGAAAAGGGCTGCATGATGCAGCCCTTTTTGTATTTTTGTTTGTCGGTTAATTATACGTTTAGCAACGGTTCGACGTTGATGTATTTACCCAACTCTTTGCGCTTCGCACTTGGAATGTATGGGATCTCACCGAGTTTCGGCGCGTCTAGACGCTCTTCCAACATATCGATGATTTCTGCATAGTGCTCCGTGCCTGGGTTAACGCGGTTTGCCACCCAACCTACGAGATTCAGACCATCCGCTTTGATGATCTCAGCAGTGAGCAATGCATGGCTCAAACAGCCCAGTTTAATACCGACAACCAGTACAACTGGCAACTGTTCTTGTTGCACCCAAGTCGACAAACTGTCTGTGTCAGACACAGGCACACGCCAACCACCAGCGCCTTCCACTAGAACAATGTCTGATTGCTCTTTGTGTTGAGCTAATTTTTCACTCAATACTTCGTATTTAATTTCTACATGTTCATGCTTTGCGGCGATGTGAGGAGAAGCAGGCAATTCCAAAGCGTATGGGTTTACATCGTCGTAAGCGATATCCAGCGTTGCCGCTTTTTGCAGATGCAATGCATCCGAGTTGCGCCAACCTTCTGCCGTCTTATCGCTTCCTGCTGCCACTGGTTTGTAACCAATGGTGTTAAGCCCTTTCGCACCGAGTGCTTGCAAAATAGCTTTAGACGCTACCGTTTTTCCTACATCAGTATCCGTACCAGCAATAAAAAATGCATCAATCATTTAACTATGACTCCAAAACAAACCTGATAACTTGCAGGTAGAAGACCTTGATCGTTTCTAAATGCTTGGTACGCGCGCTCAACTTGCAATAAAGTGCGGCGGCTCGTCAGGCCATGTGAGCGCTCGCTTACGTGATTTGCACCAATGCCTTTGAGATCACGCATGACAGAAAACGCTGAATCGTACCAAACTGTGATGGGGGTCAAGTCTAGATGATGGTTGTGGCACCAAGATTGCGCTAACGCAATTTTTACCTGATTGTGGGTAATAAAGTTATTCACGTGTTGATATGTATCAATTTTTGACCAAGCCTCGCGCAACTCATAAAGCGAACCATCAACCAGCGTAGAGAAACACGCCTTTCCACCGGTTTTTAGTACACGCCGCGCTTCTCTGAGTGGGTAACTTAAATCTGTACACCATTGCAGCGCTAAGCTTGAAAACACGTAGTCGAAGCTCTCATCGTCAAATGGTAAGTTTTCAGCATCTGCCATTTGGTAATGCATTCGTGCTGCACCACAACGCTGCTCAGCTTTATCTAACATAGCTTGAGAGATATCACCGCAGACAACTTCCGCACCACGTTGTTGAAGCAGTTGGGAGAAGTAACCCGTGCCACATCCTAAATCCAATATACGTTTTCCCGTCAAATTTTCAGGAAGTTTATCAAGCAAGCGATGTCCAACATCACGCTGAAAAGCCGCGTGTTTGTCGTACGTTTCTGCTGCTTTACCAAACGAAGAGGCAATCGCTTCTTTGTCTTGGTAAAAGCTCTCCAATGTCATATTTTCTGCATTATCCATTACAGCGCTCCTAATGCTTGCTTCAATGCCATTGAAAGCGTTTTAACTTGTTCGTTGGTGTGACTGGCTGTGAGCGTAATTCGAAGACGAGACGTCCCTTTAGGCACCGTCGGTGGTCGAATAGCGGTAACCCAAATACCATTTTGGCGACAAGCCCCTGCCACTCGCAAAGTCAGTTCAGATTCACCAATCACAAACGGCTTAATCGAAGTCTGAGTCTCGACAAAGCCATCAAGATCGCTGAGACAGTCTCGATACACTTCACTAAGCTCTGAAAGCTTTTCACGTCGCCAAGACTGCTCTTGAACCATAGAAACCACATGCGTCAGCGCGTAGGCTTGTGCCGGAGGCATCGCCGTGGAATAGACATGGTGACGAGCAAACTGAGTCAAAAAGTCTCCCGTTGCGTGGTCACATAAAATAGCCGCGCCAGACATACCAAACGCTTTGCCGAAAGTAACGATCAGTATCTCAGGTTTAACCTTTGCCAACTCGCAAGAACCACCACCGGATTGACCAAGAACGCCAATACCATGAGCATCATCGACAGCAAACCAAGCACCATGACTGCGAGTGACTTCAGCTATATCGCTGAGCGGCGCACAGTCACCATCCATGCTGAATACCCCTTCAGTCACAACTAGATGGTTGCCTTCGCTATTCAACAGCGATTTTAGGTGCTCGATGTCATTGTGCTTGAAACGCTTCATCTTAGCCGGTGACAAGATCCCCGCTTCCATCAGTGAGGCATGGTTCAAACGGTCTTGAATGAGTACGTCTGATTTTTCTAACAAGGTGAACAACAAGGCTTGATTAGCACTGAATCCAGAACCAAACAGAATTGCTCTGTCGTAACCCAACCATTCGGTCAGCGCGGCTTCTAAATTGCTGTGCGCGGCACTAAAACCAGTCACCATCGGTGATGCTCCACTGCCACTACCATATACGCTTAAACCTTGCTGCCAAGCCCGAACAAGTGCTTGATCATTGGCTAATCCCAAATAATCATTACTTGAGAAATTAATGTAGCGTCTACCTTCGTGTTCCAAAACGGACTGGTTACCGGCAAACACCACATTCATAGAACGATTCAACCCTTGCGTTTTACGCTCAGCAAGGGCGGACTCGATACGAGATTTAAACGCTGGCATCGTAGAAAAGGTCGTCTTTTGTTGGACGAGCAGCAACACGCTCTACGACGCGATCCAGCAACTCATTTTCTTCGATTTCATCAGGTTTTTGAGACACCTCTTGGCTGTTAATGCCGAGCTTATTGAACAACATCATGTCTTTGTCTTCAGAAGGGTTTGGCGTGGTCAGCAGTTTGCAGCCATAGAAGACGGAGTTTGCACCCGCCATAAAACACAGCGCTTGCATTTGTTCGTTCATGTTTTCACGGCCAGCGGATAAACGAACGGCTGATTGAGGCATCATGATTCGTGCAATCGCAATCAGGCGAATGAAATCGAATGGCTCAACATCATCCACTTCTTCCAGTGGTGTGCCCTTCACCTTCACGAGCATGTTGATTGGAACGCTTTCAGGGTGTACCGGTAAGTTCGCCAATTCAACCAATAAACCAGCTCGGTCGTTAGCACTTTCACCCATGCCGATGATGCCACCAGAACAGATCTTCATGCCAGCATCACGCACGTGAGACAAAGTATCTAAACGGTCTTGGTAAGTACGTGTGGTAATGATGTTGCCGTAGAACTCAGGTGAGGTATCTAGGTTGTGGTTGTAGTAATCCAGACCTGCGGTTGCCAATTGCTTTGCTTGATCTGGCGTCAACATGCCTAATGTCATACACGTTTCTAAACCCATGCCCTTCACGCCTTTGATCATGTCGGTCAAATGCGGCATGTCACGCTCTTTCGGGTTTTTCCATGCTGCGCCCATACAGAATCGAGTAGAACCAGCATTTTTGGCTTTTTGCGCAGCATCGAGTACGCGTTCTACTTCCATCAGACGCTCTTTCTCGATGTCTGTGGTGTAACGAGCACTCTGAGGACAGTATTTACAATCTTCTGGACAAGCACCTGTCTTAATCGACAGAAGCGTGCTTACTTGAACATGGTTGGTTTGTTGATATTGACGATGTACAAGCTGCGCTTCGAATAGGAGATCCATGAATGGTTTTTCCATGAGATCGCGCACTTCAGCATGCGTCCAGTTATGACGAACTTCCACGTGTATTCCTTTAGTCACTTTTGTTGTTGTGTTGACAGTCTACTGAGTCTCGATAAACTGTCAACACAACACAAAAGACCAAAGTTTACATCTGTTTATTTTTTAATCTCAATTATTATTGGAATCACACATGGATCTCGCCTTCGACCGCCAGCATATCTGGCATCCTTACACTTCGACATTGACACCTCTGACCTGCTACCCAGTGGCATCGGCAAATGGTGTTCACATTAAATTGGAAGACGGTACTGAGCTTGTCGATGGCATGTCTTCTTGGTGGTCGACGATCCACGGCTACAACCATCCACACTTAAATCAAGCCGCGCACAAACAAATCGATCAGGTCTCTCACGTGATGTTTGGCGGGATTACCCACCAGCCAGCAATCAGTTTGTGTAAGAAGTTGCTATCCCTAGCACCAAGTAATCTTGAACATGTATTCCTTGCCGATTCAGGCTCCGTTGCCGTAGAAGTCAGCTTAAAAATGGCGCTGCAATATTGGCATGCAAAAGGCGAACGTCGACCGAAGTTTCTTACTTTGCGACACGGTTATCACGGCGACACCTTTGCGGCCATGTCGGTTACCGATCCTGATAACTCAATGCACTCTCTTTACAAAGGCTTTTTGCCTGAGCATATCTTTGCGGAGTCACCAACTTGTGGTTATTGGGATGAATGGGATCCAGAAGATCTTACTGACTTCGAGCACAAGATTGAGACGCACCATAAAGAACTTGCTGCGGTGATCCTAGAGCCTATCGTTCAAGGCGCAGGCGGCATGCGTATCTACCATCCAGAGTTTCTCAAAGGCGTGCGTAGGCTTTGCGACAAATTCGGCTTGTTATTGATTGCAGATGAGATCGCTACCGGTTTTGGACGCACAGGTAAATTGTTTGCCTGCGAACATGCAGATATTCAACCAGACATTCTGTGTGTCGGGAAAGCACTTACTGGCGGCTACATGACCCTCTCTGCAACCCTCGCGAGCAAACACGTAGCAGACACTGTTTGTGGTGGTGATGCTGGTTGTTTTATGCACGGTCCAACCTTTATGGGGAATCCACTCGCTTGTGCTGTAGCTACTGCAAGTTTGGAATTGATCGAGCAAGGTGATTGGAAGCAACAAACCCAACAAATTGAAACGCTGTTTTCTGAGTTACTACCAAAACTTGAAGAATACGAGTTGGTGAAGAACACCCGTTGGTTAGGTGCCATTGGCGTAGTGGAGACGCATCGCCCTGTGAATATGGAAACCATCCAAGCCTTGTTTGTTGAACACGGAGTGTGGATTCGCCCATTTGGCAAACTGATTTATATGATGCCGCCGTTCATCAGCAAGCCGGAAGATATTGAGAAGCTAGTTAACGCGATTGATGCGGCGTTGCAACGTAGAGACAGCTTCGCTTCATAGTTCAATTAAATACGAAAACGGTTTGAGTATGAGACTCAAACCGTCTCGTTATTTATTTGAGCAGTAAAGCTATCGAAGTTGACTGTCTTTACTCGCTCGTCGATTGAACAATGCTTGGCGTTGAGATACCAATTCGATTGTTGACTGACATTCGATACACAAACGAACGCCTTTCATTGCAAGACGACGCGCTTCCGGAATCTCATCACCACACTCATCGCAGTAATGGGCGCTCTCACCCTTTGTGATACTGCCACGAACACGGGAAATCTCGTCGTCTATTGTGTTTTGAATTTGTTGGCTGACGCTATCGTCGTTTGCCCACCCTACGGCCATAAGCCCTCCTCGTTACTTGAATGAGAAAATCTACTTACCGTGGTAAGGTGGATGATTATATCGATTACAAATAACAAGATAATTAGGGTAAATTCGAAAACACTATTACGTTTTGGTAATAATTAATCTGCAATCGATTATTTGGCACTCTCATGGAAAAGCAATGCAAGGTTACTCATACTCCCTTCCTCACATTCAAAGTACAGCGTTTGCTCAAGCTCTCTCAAAGTAACACTGAGTATCTTCTCTGCCTCACCAAACTCCTCGCTAAAGTACTCACTGACTAATATGACGAGCTCACCAATACTAAATTCCAGTGACTTCTCATCTACCAACGCTCGATGGTAATGTTTGATACGATAATCTTGAGGTTTAATGCGCAGTAAAACTGGGCTTTGATTCACAATGAACTTATTAAAGATAAGCCCACCTTTGCCTTGCTTTATCGAAATACTAAAATTCATAGTTTGGTTTACTGAACATTCAAAGACTTTTCTAGGCGAGGTGCTAGCAACGGCAAACGTGCTCATCATGGCAACACTTAACCCCCAAGTGGCCACCAATCGTTTCATTACCATTCAGCCAACACTTTAAATAGCGCTTGTTCAGACATACGGGTTAATACATAACCGTGTGAAGAAGAATACGAGCCACTGAGTACACTATTCTCTTTCTCAATAACGATATCCTCGATGCCGTCAGCGTTGTAATCACCTTTTGCTACAATCGTAATGACTTGAAAGCCATCGGTCGCGTCGAAGTACTCTGCTCTCACTTCACTGGAGACAAGAGTTCTTTGGATATGGTCTGCTTCATCCCACGTTGATAGTGTCTTTGCTTTCTCAGCACTTTCGTTAGAAATAACAAAAGCAATCGCACTTGGAGCCAAACTAGGAAAGCTATCATCTAACTTAAATTTCGATATATATGAGCGCTTAGAGGCGGTTAACTTTGCCATCTCACTCCATGTTTGGCACTGAGTTAAATACGCCTTATACGCGCCGTATTCATACGCTTTAGCAGCAGTAAAGCCCGCAGAGCTTGCAGTAGCTAAGTCTTTGCAATTAAACACCGATTCCGTGTCACCAGACGCACTTGCCAACTCAAGCCCGTATCCCCAGCCGAGTGAATTACGAAGCTGCATATTTTCTTTGGAAGGTTGCGCTACTTGGCGTGCAAAAAAGCGGTCGGTTCGCTCACTATCTAAGTATTGAGGCTGGATAAATTTACTTGCGATAGCACTCTCACTAACAAGTAAGGTAAGCGCAAAAGTTACGAGAAATGAAAGATGATTTACTGGCATAACGTTTAACAACAAGGGCAAATGAAGCCATTAGCTTGTCACGTGAGAAACTGCTTAGAAAAATATCATTTGTCTCGTACTGCCAGATTCTGGGCGAGCTCTTCACTATTGCGTGTGCTAATTACATAACAACGTATTTTCACTCGACGCAGATAACAAAAAACCCAGCACTAAGGCTGGGTTTTGGTGTTCTAGTGGCTAATGAATTAACCGATGTGCGTTGCGCCCGCCATGTACTTCTGAAGTACTGTAGGGATTGCAATGCGGCCGTCTGCTTCTTGGTTGTTTTCTAGGATAGCAACCATTGTACGACCTACAGCAAGACCAGAACCGTTTAGCGTGTGTACAAGCTCAGGTTTCTTCTCGCCTTTACGACGGAAACGCGCTTGCATACGACGAGCTTGGAAATCCCACATGTTAGAACATGAAGAGATTTCACGGTAAGTTTCTTGAGCAGGAACCCAAACTTCTAGGTCGTAAGTCTTACGAGCGCCAAAGCCCATGTCACCTGTACATAGAACCACTTTACGGTAAGGAAGCTCTAGAAGTTGTAGAACTTTCTCAGCGTGACCAGTTAGCTCTTCTAGTGCGTTCATTGAATCTTCTGGCTTAGTGATTTGTACTAGCTCAACTTTGTCGAACTGGTGCATACGAATCAAACCACGAGTATCACGACCGTAAGAACCTGCTTCTGAACGGAAACATGGCGTGTGAGCTGTCATCTTAATTGGTAGATCCGCTTCGTCAGAAATCGTGTCACGAACTAGGTTCGTTACAGGTACTTCTGCAGTAGGGATTAGAGACAGTTTACGTGGCTCTTCGTCGTTTACTTTTTCTACTAGCGGCTCAGTGTGGAAAAGATCTTTACCAAACTTAGGAAGCTGACCAGTACCGAATAGGCTGTCAGAGTTTACTAGGTAAGGTACGTACATTTCTGTGTAGCCGTGCTCTTCAGTGTGAAGATCCAGCATGAACTGAGCGATTGCGCGGTGTAGACGAGCAAATTGGCCTTTCATCACGATGAAACGTGCGCCGGTGATCTTAACTGCGCTTGCGAAGTCTAGACCGTCGCCCATTTCGCCTAGGTCAACGTGATCTTTCAGCTCGAAGTCGTAAGACTTTGGCTCACCCCAACGAGAGATTTCAACGTTGTCGTTTTCATCTTTGCCATCTGGCACTTCATCTGCTGGGATGTTTGGTACAGAAAGCGTGAATTCGTCTAGTTGAGCCATTACTTGCTCAAGTTCAACTTTCTTCGCATCAAGATCGCTACCTAGAGTACCGATTTGTTTCTTGATCTCTTCTGCGCCTTCTTTGTCGCCAGCCGCCATTTTTTGGCCGATTTGCTTGGAGATGGAGTTACGCGTGGATTGTAAATTTTCTACTTCTACTTGAATGGACTTACGTTGTTCTTCAAGTTTACGAATAGTATCTACGTCTAGCTTAAAGCCACGACGCGCCAGTTTAGCAGCTGTTTCATCCAGCTCTGTACGAAGTAATTTAGAATCCAGCATTGTTAATCCTATGCTTTTTGTTGTGAAATCACGCGCACTTTCCAAGCGTACGCGTTAAAAAAATTTACTGAACAAATGTATCCAAAAACGCCTACTTTTCATAGCGCTTTTGTGGGCTATTTGCGTCTAAAGTAGCCAAGTAATCTAACTTTTCGCCGATTTTGGTCTCTAGACCACGATTTGTCGGCTGATAGTACCTACGATCGCCCATTTCAGGTGGCAAATATTGCTCACCTGCAGCGTAAGCGCCAGGCTCATCGTGAGCATAACGATACTCTGCCCCATAACCCATGTCTTTCATCAAGCTGGTTGGCGCATTTCGAAGGTGATGCGGCACTTCATATTCAGGTAAGTTATGAGCGTCTGTGAGCGCTTGTTTCCACGCCACGTAAACAGCATTACTTTTCGGCGCACACGCTAAGTACACGATCGCTTGTGCAATCGCACGTTCACCTTCTGCTGGACCAACTCTGGTAAAGCAATCCCAAGCAGACAGTGCCACTTGCATTGCGCGAGGGTCAGCATTACCTACATCTTCAGAAGCGATCGCCAATAAGCGTCGAGCAATATACAAAGGGTCACAACCAGCAGCAATCATACGCGC
Source organism: Vibrio owensii CAIM 1854 = LMG 25443 (assembly GCF_000817815.1). Classification (GTDB taxonomy): domain Bacteria; phylum Pseudomonadota; class Gammaproteobacteria; order Enterobacterales; family Vibrionaceae; genus Vibrio; species Vibrio owensii. The sequence goes on along the minus strand of NZ_JPRD01000056.1, from coordinate 51,607 downwards.
AGACCAATACAGCGCAGCATCCGGGTTTGAGCCACGAATTGATTTGTGAACCGCAGAGATTAAGTCGTACCAAATGTCACCTTTGTTATCGAAGCGAGAGACCTTCTCCCCTGCTACTTCCGCAAGCAACTTAAGCGTGATCTCTTTTTCACCTTGCGCATTGTCTTCTGCCATGTCGTAAAGCAGCTCAAGATAATTGAGAGACATACGAGCATCACCGTTTACCAGTTCTGCTAGGCGGTCTAATACGTTATCAGCGAAGTGTGCTGGCGTATTACCCAGCCCACGTTCTTTATCGCTAATGGCTTGGTTCAACGCCAACGAGATTTCATCTTTGTCGAGAGACGTTAGCTTGTACACGCGTGCACGTGACAGCAATGCGTTGTTTAGCTCAAACGATGGGTTTTCTGTCGTCGCTCCAATAAAGGTAACTGTGCCATCTTCAATATGCGGCAAAAACGCGTCTTGCTGAGATTTGTTGAAGCGATGCACCTCATCCACAAATAAGATGGTGCGGCGACCCGCCATTTTGTTCTCACGTGCTTTCTCGATTGCTGCACGGATTTCTTTCACACCAGACGTCACGGCAGACACGCGCTCAACTTCAGCATTGGCATAGTTTGCAGCCACTTCTGCTAGTGTCGTTTTGCCTGTGCCCGGTGGTCCCCAAAGGATCATCGAGTGAATGTGACCCGCCTCTAGCGCACGGCGCAGTGGCTTACCGGGACCTAAAATGTGCTGCTGTCCGATGTATTGTTCGATCGTTTCCGGTCTCATACGAGCAGCAAGGGGACGAAAATCTTCGTCCCCCGAGAAATCTAATGTGTAATTGCTCACTACCAATTAATTCCTTTGGTCATCCACTTCCACACCTTTTGGAATTGTGAATGTGAATCTGTCTGCTTTTGGTTTACCCAGCTTCACGTTATTAAAGGTGAACAAACCTTTTTGACCGTCTTGCTCAACCACATTGAAGCCTTTCACCACACCTTTAGCATCAATATTAATCTGGAATTGACCTTGTGTGGAGTCTACTGCAGTAGGAATGAGGATGAACTCATCACCTTTTTGGGAAATCTTGTAGTTATCCCAATCACTTGCACGATTACGCGTTAGCAAAACAAATGGCGTTTGCTCTGTTGCTTGTTCTTGCCAGTAGATACTCACTTGCTCGATGAATGGGCTGTAGTACCACAATGTTTTACCGTCAGAAACCAGAAGGTTTTCATCTGGGAATGTTGTGCTCCAACGGAACAGGCTTGGGCGAGCGATTTCGACCGTACCTTCTCCTTCCATCACCGTTTCGCCTTCTGGGCTGATAACTTGCTGAGAGAAATCCGCACTGAAGCCATCATTCATAGAAAGGCGTTTGTTTAGTTCATCTTTAGGAGACGCGGCGTGTGCAGTAGAGAAGAGAGAAAAGCTTAAAACAAGCGCAGAGAAAAGTTTCGCTGAAAATAGTTTTTTCATTCAGATACCTATTGTTAGAACCACTCACCTCAGTTGGACTGAGGTGAGTAACACAAGTTCATTAATCTTTTGGTGGCGCAGGAGCCAGTACTTCACGGTTACCGTTATGGCCCGGAGCACTTACGATGCCTTGCGCTTCAAGCTGCTCAACAATACGAGCCGCTCGGTTATAGCCAATCTTGAATCGACGCTGTACACCAGAAACCGAACCACGACGCGATTGCACTACGTGCTCTACGACTTGATCGAACAGTGGATCCACTTCTTCATCCGATTCCATCTGTTCACCCGGAAGCAAACTTTCTGGGCCTTGATCACCGCTGATAATCTCATCGATGTAGTTTGGCTTACCACGTGCTTTCCAGTTGTTCACAACAGCGTGAACATCATCATCCGATGCAAACGCACCGTGAACACGGGTCGTATGGCTTGAACCTGGTGGTAAGTAAAGCATATCACCCATGCCCAACAGCGATTCTGCACCGCCTTGGTCAAGGATAGTACGTGAGTCAGTCTTAGTTGATACGGTGAACGCCACACGTGTTGGGATGTTCGCTTTGATCAGACCGGTAATAACGTCAACCGATGGGCGCTGTGTCGCAAGGATCAAGTGAATACCTGCCGCACGCGCTTTTTGCGCCAAGCGAGCAATCAGTTCTTCAACCTTCTTACCTACCACCATCATCAGGTCGGCAAATTCATCGACAACCACAACGATGTAAGGCAGTTTCTCTAGCAACGGCGGCTCAGTGTCCATGCTGTCGCCTTCTTGCCAGAATGGGTCGTGAATTGGGTGACCGGCATCTGCTGCCATCTTCAACTTCTCGTTAAAGCCTTTCACGTTACGTACGCCCAATGCAGACATCAGTTTGTAACGACGTTCCATCTCGCCCACACACCAACGCAGTGCGTTAGACGCGTCTTTCATATCTGTTACTACTTCAGAAAGTAGATGAGGAATACCTTCGTAGATTGAAAGCTCCAACATTTTCGGGTCGATCATGATGAAACGCAGATCTTCTGGTGATGCTTTGTAAAGCATACTCAAGATCATCACGTTCACACCTACAGACTTACCAGAACCGGTTGTACCTGCTACCAGTACGTGAGGCATTTTCGCGATATCTGCAATCACCGCTTCACCCGCGATATCTTGACCAAGAACAACGGTCGTTGGTGACGTTGCTTGTTCAAACTGAGGGCTACTGATTACATCAGATAAGAATACCGTCTGGCGGCTCATGTTAGGCAGCTCTAAACCCACATAAGGTTTGCCCGGAATCACTTCGACTACACGTACCGCCATTGCAGAAAGTGCGCGTGCCAAGTCCATAGACAGACCAGAAATGCGGCTTACTTTAACGCCCGGCGCCAAATCAAGCTCGAATCGAGTGATAACAGGACCTGGGTAAATACCGACTACGTCTGCTTTGATCTTGTAATCCGCAAGTTTGGTTTCAACTAAACGTGCCACCTCTTCCAGTGCATCACGGTCGATAAAGTTATCGCGCTTCTCTGGGTGGTAAAGCAATTCTAGTGTTGGCAATGGCTCTTCTGGCACTGGCAAGTTTTGCTCTTGTTGTACCAAGAATGGGTTCTGCTGAGCAGCCACTTTCGCTTGAGCGTTCGATACCAAGTTTTGGAATGCAGCCACATCTTGATCGTCGTCTTGAACCTCTTCTACCTCGACTTCTTGAGGTGCAGGCGTTACCGGTTGAGGTTTAACTGCAACAGGCTGATGAACAGGTTGCTCTTGAACAGGCGATTGCTGAACTGGCTCTTGTGGCTGAATCGCTTGTTGCTGCGGCTCAGCATAAGCCGGTTGAGCTTGTTGAACTGGCTGCTGCGCCGGGTAATCATCTTCGTCATCCAATACATCGAAGTTCGAAATCGTTGGCTCGATGTGTTGGCTTGGCTCTGTTTGTTCAGCAATGCTATCCAATGCAGAAGAACTAATCACTGGTTCTTCGTGTGAAGGTTGCTCTGTGGTTGGCTGTTCGATTGGCGCGTGAACAGGCGCTGGTTCTTGTGCAACTTGGGCTTGTTGAGCCTGCTCTGCTTCAAACTGAGCATACTCATCGTAGATTGGTGCGTTATCGAACGGTTCAGAGACGGTTGGTTCAGGTGTCACAAACGGCTCTTGTGGCGCTTGTTGATGCTCGGCTTGCTGTGGAGCAAATTCCTGAGAAACAGATTGTGGAACTTCAGGCTGAGTTTGAACAGGAGCAACTTGCGCTTCTTGAACCTGTGGTTCTTCATCTGCCCAATCGTCAGCTTGTTGTGCAGCCGCTTCTAGCTCTTCAATCGTTACGTTCAATTGTTTAGTACGTTCAACGAATGGATCCACATTATCTGTGCTCACCGCACGCACTGGCTCAACAGTTTTAGCTTGATCTTCAACCTGAGACTGCATTTGAGTCTGCACAGGCGCGGCATTTACAACTGCAGGCTGTGGCGTTGGCTGAACGTTAGTTTGCGCTGCTTGCTGCTGTCTCGGTTTATCTGCAGCCGATTGTGGCATGTAGATTGGGTATTCGTGTGTTGGTGTTTCTTGTTTCGGCTCTTCGACATCATAAGCAGTAAGATGAGGCATAGGCTCGTCTTCCATGTCATCTGAACCACGTTTGCTCATGACACGATCTTCAGCAAACTCGTCTAACTGCGGCTCTAGAGTTTCATGCTCGGTACCACGTGCTTTATTTGTTAACGCTGCAACGACGCCAAGTGCACGATCACCCAACCACTCAACAATGTTAAGCCAAGAAATACCAGTAAATAGTGTGAAGCCAGCACCCCATAGGAAAAGAAGTACAAGCGTTGTGCCCAATACATTTAATGTAGGCAGAGACAAGCTCGTCAGTACGTCACCAACAACGCCACCAGACGAGAAATACCAAATGTCGTCAAAGTTGATATCAGCAAGACCACAACTGGTAAGAATAAGGATAACTAAACCAAGTAGACGAGTGCCCCACAACATAAGGTCGATAGGGTCGTCTTCAGAACGCTTGCGGCAAATTACCCATGCACCTGCGGTTAACAGGAAGGGTAATGGATACGCGAGGGAACCAAAGGTAAAGAATAACGTGTCGGCTAACCAAGCGCCGAACAGGCCACCAGCGTTATCGATCTCACCGCCCCAAGCAGTTTGGGACCAAGACGGATCGGCTGGGCTAAAGGTAAATAATGCAACGGCTAGCAATATCGAGCTAAGAACGCCAACGATAAAGCAGCACTCTTTTAAGCGTTGGAAGCCATTTAATCGTGAAGACTGAGGCTCTTCACTGGTTTTGATGATGGTTTCGACTTTCTTTGCGTTCTCTTTGAACATAAATCAACTTGAATATGGAAATGAATTAGGAATAAGCAAAACATTCCGAGCGGCACAAAGCCGCTCGGTAAATTGATTTAACCATATCAAAGAGAAAAACCCAATTACTCTATCGAGAAAGCGGAAGCATTTACCGCTTTCTTTGCAAGAATTTAACGAGTTTTAATCACAAGCTGGTTAGTTTGCTTCACTTCTTCCATAACTACGTAGGTGCGAGTGTCGTTCACGCCTGGAAGACGCAGTAACGTATCGCCTAGTAGTCGACGGTAAGCACCCATGTCTGATACACGAGTCTTTAGAAGATAGTCGAAATCACCTGATACTAGATGACACTCTTGGATGTCGTCTAGTTTTTGAACAGCCGCATTGAACTGTTCGAATACATCAGGCGCACCACGGTTAAGCGTAATTTCTACGAATACCAACAGTGATGCATCTAGGAACTGCGGGTTTAATAACGCAGTGTACCCAGTGATATAACCTTGACGCTCTAAGCGACGCACACGCTCCAAACACGGCGTTGGAGAAAGTCCTACACGTTTTGAAAGTTCAACGTTCGAAATACGACCGTCTTTCTGCAGTTCATTAAGAATGTTGCGGTCGATACGGTCTAGTTCCTTGGACGGCTTCTTATAGTTGTCTGCCATTTTTTATTCCACCTTATTACTTCCTTGCAAAAAAATATACTACAACTTTTTAATATTTGGTGCCAAATATTACAAATCAACATCTATACTAGATATTAATTCGACAATAACACCCTACAAACAGTTAATACAACCATTTTAGAAAGAGGACACAGGATGATCATTGGCGTACCTAAGGAAATCAAAAACCACGAATACCGTGTGGGTATGATCCCAGCTAGCGTGAGAGAACTTATCTCACATGGTCACCAAGTTTTGGTTGAGACCAATGCAGGTGCCGGCATTGGTTTTTCAGACGATGATTACATCGCTGTAGGCGCATCCATTCTTCCTACTGCTACAGACGTTTTTGCGAAAGCAGATATGATTGTAAAAGTAAAAGAACCCCAAGCTGTCGAGAGAGCAATGCTCCGCGAAGGGCAGATTTTATTTACTTATTTACACCTAGCACCAGATTTTCCACAAACTGAAGAGCTAATCAAGAGCAAAGCTGTCTGTATAGCGTATGAGACTGTAACAGATAATATGGGTCGTTTGCCACTGTTAGCACCAATGTCAGAAGTGGCAGGTCGGATGTCTATTCAAGCAGGTGCGCAAACGTTGGAAAAATCACACGGCGGTCGCGGTCTACTACTAGGTGGCGTACCTGGTGTTGAGCCAGCGAAAGTTGTTGTAGTCGGCGGTGGTGTCGTTGGCGCGAACGCAGCTCGTATGGCTGTAGGTCTTCGTGCGGACGTAACAATCCTTGACCGTAACGTAGATACACTGCGTAAACTAGACGAAGAATTCCAAGGTCGCGCTAAAGTGGTTTATTCTACTGAAGACGCTATCGAGAAGCATGTTCTAGAAGCAGATCTAGTGATCGGTGCGGTTCTAATCCCTGGTGCTGCAGCACCTAAATTGGTAACAAAAGAGCACATCGCTAAGATGAAGCCAGGCGCGGCGGTGGTTGACGTTGCTATCGACCAAGGTGGTTGTTTCGAAACTTCTCACGCGACAACGCACGCAGAACCAACATACATCGTTGACGAAGTGGTTCACTACTGTGTTGCCAACATGCCTGGTGCTGTTGCTCGTACTTCAACATTTGCACTGAACAACGCAACGCTTCCATACATCGTGAAGCTTGCAAACAAAGGCTACCGTGAAGCACTTCTAGAAGACAATGGCTTCCTTGAAGGTCTAAACGTTATCCACGGCAAAGTGACTTGCAAAGAAGTTGCTGAGAGCTTTGACCTAGAATACGTTGAACCTGCGCAAGCAATCGCAATGTTCAACTAATGACAAAATAACGCATAAATTGTCACGTTTTGTTTACAAAAGCCCACTCTAAAGTGGGCTTTTTTGTATAGAGCATTTAATTATAAAACAGATCTAAATCTTATAAGCACAAATTAAAATGTTTCGAGGTGTGACTGATTTAGCGCAAAACTCTGCCAATCTAACACGATATCCACGTTCTTCAAGATAAAGTGCTTTGTCTAAAGCAAGCCAAATCTCCAACGGTCGTTGAAATACCAATTGAACCAGACTCAAACGCTCCATTTGCCAAAAGCGTTCTTCGCTTAACTTTTCAAAATGGTCGAAGTCGATTTCTTGTGGAAGATCGATGCCCTTCTGCTCCGCTGCCCAGCGACATAACGATTCAAAACCATCACTCAATTGCGACTTACGGATACTCGGCACAGGCTGATACTCTGCCATCCCCAAAACTTGTCGCGTGATCAAATCAAACCCAAGACGGAACACCATTTCCTGCTGACGATGGCGTCGCACACGTTCACCACCAGTGACGGTTTGCTGCAGCGGAATACGCAGTTCTTGCTTAGACAATGAGAGAGAAGAAGCCCTGCCCTGCACCGACATCGGCTGATATTGCTCAGACTGAATCAAGTGGTAACAACAAGGCGAGATTGTCATCGCAGCAATACCGTTTTCACTGCCGTACTGCATCAAGCGAACATGAAGATCACCACAAGCATGAAGTGCAACTGCGTGTTGCGTTGGCTTAAACACGGCTTTCGCTTTGCTATCGAACGCGTCGCCTTGAATAAACGTCATCTTCCAATGATGCTCATTGGCTGCTTGTTGCCCCGAATCGCACAGTGCTTGTTGGTATTCAAAACTGGTGACAGGCAGATCGGTTTGCGTGGTCAGAATTCGCCCCAAATAACCTTTGCCTGAGCACCACTCTAACCATTCGTCACCATGATGAAGCTGAATCGCCGCTTCACCCATCGAACTAATTTGCTCTAACTTACGACCGGGAATGCCGTTATCTAAACCACGAGCGAGTTCCAAGCCTTTTAAAGCTAGCGGTTCTAAGCGAGTGAGTTCTGAAAGTTGTTCAAGTTCAGGCAAAAACGGACTAAGTGCTTTTAAGGCAAGTTCCGGTTCCGCTTTGTATTCTTCAATCTGAGAGGGAGAAAGAGACGCCAACCACTGGCACAGCTGAGGATGTTGCTCTTGCCAAGGTAATGATGCGTGAATGCTGCTTTTAAAAGGCTCGAATCGCCACAAAGATTGGTTTTCGATTAAGCAGTCATTAATAAATTGAAATTGCGTTTTCATAGCTCCCCCTACAACGAGCGCATTGTAGAGGGAATCGAAACATCAATGAAGTGTTATCTGACCGGAAGCTCGATGTCTTTAAACATCTCTTCAATTTCGGTGTTTGATTTAAGCGAGATCGCTTGCTCCACAACCGGACGAGTTAAATGCGGTGCAAAACGCTCCATAAAGTCGAACATGTAAGAGCGAAGGAAAGTACCACGACGGAAGCCAATGCTCGTTGTACTCGCGCCAAACAAGTGGCTTGCATCAATCGCAACCAAATCGCTGTCTTGGTCTTCATCAACTGCCATGCTCGCAATCACACCAACACCAATACCCATACGAACGTAAGTTTTAATCACGTCGGCATCCGTTGCAGTAAACACAACGCGCGGTGTTAAGCCTTCACGATTAAATGCGGTATCCAACTCAGAACGGCCTGTAAAGCCGAATACATAAGTCACTAGCGGGTAAGCCGCCAAATCGTGGATAGTTACGCGGTCTTTCTTCGCTAATGGGTGATCTTTTGGTACCACGATAGAACGATTCCAGTGGTAACAAGGCAGCATGATGGCATCTTGGTATAAATGCAGTGCTTCTGTCGCAATCGCGAAGTTTGCCGTACCTTTGGCAATCGCTTCAGACATTTGCGAAGGCGTCCCTTGATGCATGTGCAGCGATACTTTCGGGTAACGTGCCGTAAAGCCTTTGATCACATCAGGAAGCGCATAGCGTGCCTGGGTATGAGTGGTGGAAATGTTAAGTGTGCCCATTTCAGGGTGAGTATGTTCCCCTGCCACGGCTTTGATGCTTTCAACACGCGCTAGAATCTCTTGAGAAATTCGCACGATCTCTTCACCGGCGGGTGTCACCTGCGTTAAGTGCTTACCACTTCGTTCGAAGATCTGAATACCCAACTCATCTTCCAATAGACGGACTTGTTTACTGATGCCCGGCTGAGAAGTGTATAGGCTTTCTGCTGTCGCAGACACATTCAGATTATGGTTCACAACCTCAACAATGTACTTCAGTTGTTGCAGTTTCATCGTAATCCCTTACTCATTGATTGAGATAATAACGTCATACTTATCTAGTCTACTCGCCCGAGTAGATATAATGATTAGTTATAACGTGTTAGCAACTAAATGAACAGTAATTTCTAACTTATAGCTCAAGCTCATAGCGAATTACTCAACTTCTCTAAATATGCATGGAGTTGAACCTTCAAAATTCGCTTTTTTAAACGGCTCACCGCATTCTGTGCTTAAATCCACAGGAAAACGTGTTTGGAGCAAAATAATCAAATAAATAGGGTGCCGAGAAAGATAAGATTCATGTATTCTTGAACGCTGGATACAGAAAAGTAACAAGTAGTAGAAGCAAAGATATGAATACTGGTTTAATAATCGCTTTGGTAGTCATCCTACTGGTACTGATCCTTGGCTATAACATCATGTTGCAGTACAAGGTCAAAGTAGAGACAGCGAAAAGACAAGAGTCTGCTCGCTACGTGGCACTGATTGACGGTACAGAAGAGCTGATTGGACACGCTCATCATATTCCTTTCAGCAAGGACTTACTGCTGTGTCTTAACAATCGTATTCTTGATGCACTTGAAAGCATGCGCGACCTTGATCCAAAGAACAAGCAGCTTGTGCAGCGCATCGAAAACATGAAACAGCAAATTGCTCAATTGAATGAGAGCAGTGCAAACGGTGAAAGCACCACATTCAAGATGCCAAGCAGCGATAAACAAGCCATTGTAATGTTAAAGCTCGTGAAACGTCTTCGTGATGCGGTTCGTAACGAGCACAACAAAGGCCGTTTAGACACGCAAACTTACGTAACTGAAAACGCACGTCTTGAAACGATGCAAATTCGCATCAACATCGAGAACGTGATTAAGCGTGCGAATGACTCTATTGCTCGTGGGCAACCGGGAACGGCTCTGCAACTGCTTCGTAAAGGCATTGATGCGCTAAGCACCAAAAATGATGCTTACTCTATTCAAGCGAAACAAAAGCTCGAAGAAATGCTTGGTGACTTGGATAAGAAGCGCCAAGACAAGAATGAAGCAGAAATGCAGCAGATTGCCGACAAAGAACGCGACAGTGACATGGATGCGCTCTTCGGCGAGAAGAAAAAGTGGTAAACTCCGCTTAAGCTTTCCGCCCTATCCGATTAAAGGCTGCGTTTGCAGCCTTTTTTGTGTCTTCTTGATTTGAATAGACATTAGCCGGATAAACCAAAATTGAATGTAAAGTACTAAAAATTAAAATGATTAATCTCGACGCCTATCAGGATCTTCTTGCTCCAATTAACCAATTCTTGCAATGCAGCACCCCAGATGAATGGGTTGAGGAAGCAAAGAAGCCTGAAAACCTTCCAACCATTTTATTAGACCATCTACTGTGCGAACTCAAAGCGGGTCAGTCGGCAATGTTCCTGATCCGTAAATACGCAGTAGACCAAGCAAGCTCACATGCCCTGCTCGATTGGTTCAAACCATATGAAGACTTTGCCTACCGTAAGACAGGCTCACTAGAGACGCTTAAAGGCAAGAGCAACATTTCAAAAGCCATCATCGCTAAATCAGATTCGCCGTACAGCCAAGATCTGATCGACAAGATGGTTCTGCTGATCAAAGAAGAGTTGCACCACTTCTACCAAGTGCTAGAAATCATGGAAAGCCGTGGCGTGGAATACAAAAACATTCCTGCAAGCCGCTATGCAAAAACGCTGATTTCAAACATGAAAACACATGAGCCAGAAACCTTGATTGATAAGCTCATCATCGGTGCCTATATAGAAGCTCGCTCATGTGAACGTTTTGCGAAACTGGCTCCACACATGGACGAAGACATCGCGAAGTTCTATGTTTCTCTACTTCGCTCAGAGGCTCGTCATTACCAAGACTACCTAGTCCTTGCAGAACAAATCGCAGGTAAAGATATTAGTGAGCGCATTGCAGAGTTTGGACGCATCGAAGCTGAACTGATTTCAACACCAGATGAAGACTTCAAATTCCACAGTGGTATTCCTGCTCAAATCGAATTGCCTTAAGCAAGAAGCAAGAAGCAAGAAGCAAGACAACCTAATCACTCGTTTTTCTCTTAGTGCTTAAAGTCGAAAATAAAAAAATCCCACAGTAGCGATACTGTGGGATTTTTCATAGAGAGTCGTTAATTGTGGTTAGCTTTTCGCGTTAGCTAACTTTGGGCTTTTAGGCCCTCGTGCTGCGTTCACCAATAGAACACCCACCGAGAGAACAATCGCACCACACAAGATAAACAGTAGTCGACCTGATGGTTCGTTTGGAATCAGAGCCATCGCTAGGATACCGAAGCCCGCTACGCTAATAAGCTTACCAAGCATGCCACGCTGTTTTGTATCTAGGTTCTGCTGCTCTTCGCTGTCAGCCACAAGTGGCGTGTTCCAGTTCTCGAACAATTGAGCCACCTCTTTCTCACGTTCAGGTGATAGACCTTTGTAGAAACGTGTTGTCAGTAGGAAGAAGCCACCAGTGAAGACAACGTGTGCCGCTAAGCTCAAGCCAACTTTCAGGTCAGCCCACTCACGTCCTGTAAACGCTTGTTCTAGACCGAATAGGCGCTCTACATCTTCTGCTTGTAGTGAGATACCGAAGATGTAAGAAACAAAGCCACCAACAACCAGTGTTGCCCAACCAGCCCAATCCGGCGTCTTACGAATCCACATACCAAGTAGTACAGGAATCAACATTGGGAAGCCAATCAATGCGCCCACGTTCAGTACGATATCGAACAGGCTCAAGTGACGTAGCGAGTTAATGAATAGACCGATACCAATGATGATGAAGCCCATCACGATAGTCGTTGCTTTACTCACGATAACCAGCTCTTTTTGTGACGCTTGTGGACGTACAATCGGGCTGTAGAAGTTCATCACAAAGATACCCGCGTTGCGGTTAAGACCAGAGTCCATTGAAGACATGGTCGCCGCAAACATTGCTGACATCAGAAGACCCACCATACCTGCTGGCATTACGTTTTGTACGAATGCTAGGTAAGCTGCATCACCACCTACTGAGCCGTATTGCTCTGCGAAATCAGGCATAAATGCCGCCACGTACCAAGGTGGTAGGAACCAAATGATAGGACCAACAATCATCAGCACACATGCAAGGCCAGCAGCTTTACGTGCGTTTTCACTGTCTTTTGCACATAGGTAGCGGTAAGCATTGATGCTGTTGTTCATTACACCGAACTGTTTAACAAAGATGAACACTACCCAAAGGATAAAGATACTGACGTAGTTCAGGTTGTTACCCAGCATGAAGTCGCCGTGGAAGTTCGATACGATGTTGCCAATACCGCCACCGTGGAAGTATGCAGCCACCGCACAAGTGATCGTCACTGCCATGATAACCAACATCTGCATAAAGTCAGATGCAACAACTGCCCAAGAGCCGCCCGTTACCGCCATTAGCATTAGCACTAAACCAGTAACGATGATGGTCGCTTCCATAGGAATGTTAAAGACCGCTGCCACGAAAATCGCAAGACCATTCAACCAAATACCGGCTGAGATCAAGCTGTCTGGCATACCAGCCCAAGTGAAGAACTGCTCTGAAGTCTTACCGAAACGTTGACGAATTGCTTCAATCGCCGTCACTACACGTAACTGACGGAACTTTGGAGCAAAGTAGAGGTAGTTCATGAAGTAGCCAAATGCGTTGGCTAAGAATAGGATTACAACAACGAAACCGTCATTGAACGCGCGTCCTGCGGCACCTGTAAACGTCCATGCTGAAAATTGCGTCATGAAGGCGGTAGCACCTACCATCCACCATAACATCTTACCGCCCCCTCGGAAGTAGTCACTGGTTGAGGTAGTGAACTTACGGAACATCCAACCAATTGCAACTAAGAAGAAGAAGTAGGCAAGAACAACAAGAGTATCAATAGTCATTTTTTCAGCCTTTCAAGTTTGATCATTTTCTAACGCCTAGACTACTCTGTTCATTATTTTATTTGTACTACAATAAGCTTTAATTGTGATCTGGAACATAAGTTATTTCATTGAAAAATTGGCGAGAAATCCTTTGTTTTATTGGGCTAATGACATTCTAAGTCAGAATATCCGCCACTCAACAAGTAATTATATTGTAATACAAATAATCTATTGCAAATTCATTAAAGTATGGAATATTTTTCTTCTTCACGCTTTGTCTGAAGATCAAAAATGCGTGGTATTTCTTTGAGCGAAACGTAATGAGATGTTTCGAAGGAATTGGATAGAAAGTGGGATTTAGATGAATATAACAAGCAAGATCCCCGACTCGCTCCTTCGTCACTCTCGAGAATGACGCAGGAAAAGTCCGGCGCTTTCCACTTCCACCTCCCAAATCTCGTTTCTCGATTCTAATCTCTCGTTTGTTTTTCTCGTATCTCAACTCTCCAATCTCGCTTCTTTCAAACTTTCAAACACAAAAAAAGCGAACCCAGAGGCTCGCTTTTCATTCTTTTCGCTAGTTTTATCGGGGTGTTACGACACTTATGCTACGTGAGCTACTGCGTCGCGAACCAGTGTACCTAGTTCATCCCACTTACCTTCATCGATAAGCTTTGTTGGCACCATCCAAGTACCGCCACATGCCAGTACTGAAGGGATAGACAAATACTCGTCTACATTACCTAGGCTCACGCCACCTGTTGGCATGAATTTCACTGGGTAAACCGCCGTTAGTGCTTTAAGCATACCAACACCGCCAGATGGCTCAGCAGGGAAGAACTTAAGTGTACGCAGACCCATTTCCATCGCTTGCTCAACTAAGCTTGGGTTGTTTACACCAGGTACGATAGCCACACCTTTATCTAGGCAGTATTGAACCGTGCGAGGGTTAAAACCTGGGCTTACGATAAAGTCCACACCAGCTTCGATCGCTTGGTCAACTTGCTCGTTAGTTAGGATCGTACCTGCACCGATCAGCATTTCTGGGAACTCAGCGCGCATAGCACGAATCGCTTCTGCAGCACACTCTGTGCGGAACGTGATTTCTGCGCAAGGCATACCGTTTTCAACCAAAGTGCGACCTAGAGGGATCGCATCTTCTGCTTTGTTGATGGCAATAACAGGAATTACTTTTAGGTTTGCTAGTTGTTCGTTTAATGTCGTCATAAGAGTGTACTCGTCGTCGTTAACTTGAGTTCAATAAATCACTGCGGAGCGCCGATTACTCAACGCTCCGCAAAAGAATTACAAAGGAAGGTCTGGCATCACTTCACGTGGAATGATGGCACCTTTATGTTGAATTACCGCGCCAGCCATACAGTGGCCAGAGTAAGCCGATTCCGCTGCATTGCCGCCAGTCAAACGTTTCGCCAAGAAGCCTGCACTGAAAGAATCACCAGCCGCTGTTGTATCAATCACGTTGTCGACTTTGTTTGGCGCCACGTATTGCGCTTCGCCATTCGCCACAACCAAGCAATCTTTGCTACCACGTTTGATGATGATTTCATCCACGCCCAGTGCAGAGGTTCTCTCGATGCACTGTTCTAGATGCTCGTCACCGTAAAGCATTTGCTCATCTTCAAATGTGAGCAGTGCAATATCTGTGTGCTTAAGGATCTTAAGGTACCAAGACATGGCATTCTCGCGGCTTTCCCACAATTTAGGGCGGTAGTTGTTATCAAAAATAACCTTACCACCTTGTGCCTTGAAGCGCTCAAGGAAGCCAAACAATTGCGTCTTACCTTCTTCAGTAAGGATCGCTAATGTAATACCGCTCAAGTAAACCGCATCATACGAGTAAAGTTTGTCGACTAATAGCGGAGACTCGTTTTGTTCGAATAGGAACTTAGCGGCCGCTTCGTTACGCCAGTAGTGGAAGTAACGTTCGCCAGTTTCATCGGTTTCGATGTAGTAGATACCTGGTTGCTTTTCTTTAACGGAAAGAACCAGACTAGTATCGATGCCCTCTTCTTGCCATGCTGATAGCATTTCTTGGCTAAAAGGATCGTTACCTAGAGCCGTTACATAGCTGGTTTTGATATCGTGAGCTTTGGTCAAACGAGATAAATACAGTGCGGTATTCAACGTATCACCACCGAATGACTGCTTTAGCTGACCTTCCTTTTTCTGTAGCTCAACCATACATTCGCCAATGACCGCGATGTTTAATGATTTCATGTTGTCACCTTAGCAACTGAGGTTGCGCTATAGATTATTTTAAGAAGTCTTCACGAGCTGGGTTGAAGATGTCTAGAAGAATGCTGTCTTGCTCTAGTGCAACCGCACCGTGCATCATGTGCTTACGAGCAAAGTATGCATCGCCTTCTTTCAGTACTTTCTTCTCGCCTTCGATTTCTGCTTCAAAGCTGCCACGTACTACGTAACCGATTTGATCGTGAATTTCGTGAGTATGTGGAGCACCAATCGCGCCTTTATCAAAACATAGGTGAACCGCCATTAGGTCATCTGTGTAAGCAACAATTTTACGCTTGATACCGCCGCCTAGCTCTTCCCACGGGTTCTCATCTAATACAAAGAAAGAATTCATCGTCATACTCCTAAAAAGTCTCTATTAAAGCGAACCCTACGGCACTTCATTCTTAACCATGCTTTATTAAAAAGTCCTCTTAAAAAAGCGTCGTATTGATAAAAGTGAAACGCGCAGCGAAAGGGTCTGCTGTCGAATTGGTAACGAGCATATCCGATCTATTTTAATTGTCATACAATATATCTAAAAATATGTGATATTCATCAAACGGCGCTCGTTAAAGCATTCCACTTAACGATTGATAACGCCGAAACATCAGTCACAATAAGGATTAGCACAACAATACAAATCAATGAGTTAGCTAAATTCGCGTGATTTCACTCTCCCTTTTTGCCACAAAAACTACACCTAAACCTAATATTGTATTACTTTATAGAAAGTTTAAGAAAACAACACACTTCATCTGAGGGTGGTAAAGAAATGACTACACAACCGATTTTGTTGACTGAAGCAGAAGTCGAACTACTAAGAAAGGAAGTCGGAAAGCCGAGCTTAATGGGCAAATCCATTGAAGCGAATCGCAAGGAACTTGAAGCCTTCATGCGTCTGCCTCTAGACGTACCAGGTCACGGCGAAGCGGGTGGCTACGAGCACAACCGCCACAAACAAAACTATACCTACATGAACCTAGCGGGTCGTTTGTTCTTGATCACTCAAGAAGAAAAGTACGCGCAGTTCGTTAAAGATCTTCTCGCTATTTACGCAGAGAAGTACCTCACTTTTGATTTCCACGTACAGAAAAACACTAACCCAACAGGTCGTCTTTTCCACCAGATCCTTAATGAACACTGTTGGTTAATGTTTACTAGCCTTGCTTACTCTTGCGTGGCATCAGTGATGACAGAAGAAGAGCGCACAGCCGTTGTTGAGCGCATTTTCGAACCAATGCTAGACATGTTCACCGTGAAATACGCGCACGATTTCGACCGTATTCACAACCACGGTATCTGGGCAGTTGCGGCTGTTGGTATTTGTGGTCTAGCTATTGGTAAACCTGAATATCTAGAGATGTCGGTGTACGGTCAAGACCGAGATGATACCGGTGGCTTCCTAGCGCAAATCTCGCAACTGTTCGCCCCTTCTGGTTACTACATGGAAGGTCCGTACTACCATCGTTATGCGATTCGTCCAACTTGTGTATTTGCAGAAGTAGTACACCGTCACATGCCTGAAGTAGACATCTACAACTACAAAGACAAAGTGATTGGCAACACAGTACAAGCGATGCTGGCAACGGCTTACCCGAATGGTGAGTTCCCTGCCCTAAACGACGCATCTCGTACCATGAGCATTACCGACATGGGCGTTCAAGTTGCAGTGAGCGTTTACAGCAAACACTACGGTATGGATGACAACATCCTAGGCATGGCGAAGATTCAAAACGCCGTTTGGATGCACCCATGTGGTCTTGAGCTTTCTCAAGCTTACGATAAAGCCATCGCAGACCGTGAAATCGGCATGCCTTTCTGGCCAAGTGTGGAGCTCAACGAAGGTCCAACTGGTAACAACGGTGCACAAGGCTTTATCCGTATGCAGGATAAAACCGGTGATGTTTCACAGCTTGTGATGAACTACGGTCAACACGGCATGGGACATGGTAACTTCGATACGCTTGGCATTACCTTCTTCAACCGTGGTCAAGAAGTGCTGCGTGAATACGGCTTCTGTCGCTGGGTAAACGTAGAGCCTAAATTCGGCGGTCGTTACCTAGACGAAAACAAATCGTACGCACGTCAAACTATCGCGCATAACGCGGTAACGATTGATGAGCAATGTCAGAATGGTTTCGATGTAGACCGCGCTGATTCAGTACACGGTTTGCCTCACTTCTTCAAAGTAGAAGGCACTGAAATCAACGGTATGAGTGCGTTTGCGAACGACCATTACCCGAATACAGACATGCAGCGCAGTGTGTTCATGCTTAGCCTAGACGAGCTTGAAGCACCACTACTGCTAGACCTTTACCGCATCGAAGGTAAAGGCGAGCATCAGTACGACTACTCTCATCAATACGATGGTCAAATCGTACGCACTAACTTTGATTACCAAAGCTTTGGTGAACTGAGCACGCTTGGCGATGGCTTCGGTTACCAACACCTTTGGAAAGTAGCAAGCGGCAAAGTGCAAGATACGGCGCTGGTTAGCTGGCTACAAAACAACACCTACTACACTTGGTTAGGCACAAGCAGCAGCGCGAAACAGAACGGCGATAATGAAGTGATCTTCACTCGCACTGGCGCCAATGACCCAAGCTTTAACCTACGTAGCGAACCAGCATTCATTCTGCGCAGCAAGGGCGAATCGACGCTATTTGCTTCTGTGCTAGAAACACACGGCTACTTCAACGAAGAGTTTGAGCAATCGGTGAATGCACGTGGCCAGGTGAAAGATATCCGCGTCGTGGGTTACAACGCCGTTGGCAGCATCGTAGAAATCACAACTGAAAAATCACTGGTTACTGTGATGATCAGCAATGTGCTAGGCGCTGACGACCAAACCCCACACCAAGTAGAATTGAACGGTAAAACCTACAGCTGGAATGGCTTCTACTCTCTAGAAGTGAACGCATTCGGGCAGGAGAAATAATAATGAGCTACCAAACCCAGTCTTACCAACCGCTATTAATGAACTTTGAAGAAGCGGTAGAACTAAGCAAAGCACTTGGCACGGATAGCCTATTAGGAAATGCATTAGCACGTGACATCAAACAAACTGACGCTTACATGGCAGAGGTGGGTATTGAAGTACCAGGTCACGGCGAAGGTGGTGGTTACGAGCACAACCGCCACAAGCAAAACTACATCCACATTGATCTAGCGGGTCGCCTATTCCTTATCACTGGCGAACAGAAATACCGCGATTACATCGTGGACATGCTAACGGCTTACGCGAAGGTATACCCGACGCTAGAAAGCAACACCAGCCGTGACTCTAACCCTCCGGGTAAGATCTTCCACCAAACTCTGAACGAGAACATGTGGATGCTATACGCGTCTTGTGCGTATAGCTGCATTTACCACACGTTGGAAGAAGAGCAAAAAACACTGATTGAAAACGACCTGTTCAAACAAATGATTGAGCTGTTCGTAGTCACTTACGGTCACGACTTCGACATCGTACACAATCACGGTCTGTGGGCGGTAGCAGCAGTAGGTATCTGTGGCTACGCAATTAACGACCAAGAAGCGGTGGACAAAGCGCTTTACGGCTTGAAACTGGACAAAGTGAGCGGCGGCTTCCTAGCTCAGCTAGACCAACTGTTCTCGCCAGACGGCTACTACATGGAAGGTCCTTACTACCACCGTTTCTCGCTACGTCCAATCTACCTATTCGCAGAAGCGATTGAACGTCGTCAGCCTGAGCTTGGTATCTACGAGTTCAACGATTCAGTCATCAAGACCACGTCTTACGCAGTATTTAAGACGGCATTCCCAGATGGTACTTTGCCAGCATTGAACGATTCATCGAAGACGATTTCGATTAACGATGAAGGCGTAATCATGGCAACGTCAGTATGTTTCCACCGTTACGAGCAGTCTGAAACGCTACTTGGCATGGCAGACCACCAACAAGACGTTTGGGTTCATATCTCAGGCAAAACATTGTCTGATGCGGTTGCAGCTGCAGACAACATCAAGCCATTCAACTGGGGTAGCCTATTCGTTACTGACGGCCCTGAAGGCGAAAAAGGTGGCGTAAGCATTCTTCGTCACCGTGACGAACAAGATGACGACACAATGGCGCTTATCTGGTTTGGTCAACACGGCAGCGATCACCAGTACCACTCAGCGCTAGACCACGGTCACTACGATGGCTTACACCTGAGCGTATTTAACCGCGGTCATGAAGTGCTGCACGATTACGGCTTTGGTCGCTGGGTGAACGTTGAGCCTAAGTTTGGCGGTCGGTACATTCCAGAGAACAAGTCTTACTGTAAGCAGACGGTCGCGCACAACACAGTAACGGTTGACCAAAAGACACAAAACAACTTCGACACAGCGCTAGCAGAAACCAAGTTCGGTTCTAAGCACTTCTTCAAAGCTGATGACGAAAAACTGCAAGGCATGAGCGGTCGTATTTCTGGTTACTACAACGGCGTAGACATGCAGCGCAGCATCATTCTTGCTGAATTGCCAGAATTCGAAAAACCACTTGTGATTGATGTTTACCGCATCGAAGCAGATCAAGAGCACCAATACGACCTGCCAGTGCACTACTCTGGTCAAATCATCCGTACGGATTTTGAATACGATGTAGAAAGCACGCTGCGTCCAATGGGCGAAGACAACGGTTACCAACACTTATGGAATGTGGGTTCAGGCCAAGTTCAAGGCAGCTCGCTTGTAAGCTGGTTGCACGACAACAGCTACTACTCGCTAATCACAAGCGCAACAAACGGCGGCAAAGTGTTCTTCACTCGCACAGGCGCAAATGATCCAGACTTCAACTTGAAGAGCGAACCAGCACTGATCCTACGTCAATCTGGTCAGAACCACGTGTTTGCCTCTGTGCTAGAGACACACGGTTACTTCAACGAGTCTATCGAAGCATCAGTTGGCGCTCGTGGCCTAGTAGAGTCAGTAACCGTCGTTGGCAACAACGAAGTGGGTACCGTGATTCGTCTGCAAACTACCACAGGCAACGCTTACCACTTCGCTATCTGCAACCTAGAAGAAGACAAGCAAAACGCGGCACATCGCGTTGAGTTCGACGGTGTGACTTACACTTGGGAAGGCGCATTCGCACAAATTTAATCTTTAGCTAGTCACTAAAAATTAATGTAAAAATCGGGAACTAATTCAAAGCCGGACGTCATGTTCGGCTTTTTTTCGTCTTCATAAAATCGATCTTCGCTCACAATTATTCATATTGTATAGCTTGTAACCCTCTATTCCTGAAAGACTTTTCTTTGCTTTGACGCCTACAAAGTGCCATCGCGCTTCCAGATCAACGCAGCATGCTAAAGAATTACGTTGCAAATAGTTGCGTAAGATCGCTAGTTAGCCGCAACCAAAATACAGAAGTTCGCTTTTCATCTTCATCTTTGTTCTCCAGAGAAAGAGCTAACACTTATTTGTGTTATTAAAATACATGAAGCACAACTTACTTCTACAGGATTAGAAGATAAGCCATCGTTGAAAACCGTGGAGAACAACATGAAAAGCAAGTTAGTCAATATTGTCGGCAGTGCCGTTTTACTGAGCTCTTTTGCCGCACACAGTGCCGAAGTCAATCTCGTTAACCCAAGTTTTGAACAAGATTTTTCTGGATGGACAGAGGTGGATCCAACCGCTGTCTCCGGTGTTGCCTATGACGGCGCAAAGTCAGCAAAATTCTCTGGCAGTGGTGCACGTCTAGAACAGTTGGTTCCGGTCACAAGCAATACAGAATACACATTGAGCGCGTACGTGCTAGCAGATGCAAACATCGGCGTGAATGTTGGCAGCGACACCTTTAGCAAAACGGCCTCAAACTCAGATTGGGCGCAAACCACCATTACCTTCAACTCAGGAGATGCAACGGAAATCACTGTCTTTGGTGAATACAGTGGCGCTGAGGGTCGTGTAGATCTCTTCAAACTCACATCTTCTGAAATCATTGACCCGCCGACCACTTCATTGCCTGTCTTCGATCTCGACCCTGCCCTGCCACCATCAGGCAACTTCGACTTATTAGATTGGAAACTCGACCTGCCAGTTGATGATAACGGTAACGCGTCTGGCGATGCTCAAGAAGTGAAAGAAGGCGAACTCTCTAGCGGCTTTGAGAACAGCGAGTTCTTCTACACTGGTGATGACGGCGGTTTGGTGTTTATCTCACCCGTCGAAGGCGCAACCACATCTGCAAATACCAAATACACACGTTCAGAAATGCGTGAAATGCTCCGTCGTGGCGACGCCAGCATCTCCACCACAGGCATCACCAAAAACAACTGGGTATTTGCGAGCGCACCAAGCGATGATCAAAACAATTCTGGCGGTGTGGATGGCGTCCTAGAAGCGACATTGGCCGTCAACGCAGTAACGACAACGGGTGATTCCAGCCAAGTGGGCCGCGTGATCGTCGGCCAAATCCACGCAAATAACGATGAACCAATCCGCCTCTACTATCGTTTATTACCTGGTCACACCAAAGGTTCGCTTTACTTTGCGCATGAACCTAACGAAGACGCGTCATCAGATCCAGAGCAGTTCATTAATCTTATTGGTAGTTCAGCATCCAACGCTTCAGAACCTGAAGATGGCATCGCACTAAACGAGTTGTTCTTCTACCGAATCGAAGTGCAAGGCAACCAACTTATCGTCACCATCAAACGTGATGACCACGAAGACGTCACTGAAACGGTAGATATGACCACCAGCGGCTATGATGTTGGCGGCCAATACATGTACTTCAAAGCGGGCGTGTACAACCAAAACAACTCAGGTGATCCAACTGACTATGTTCAAGCTACGTTCTACTACCTGACCAACTCGCACGACGGGTATGAATTCCCGTAGTGAGTTCGACCGATAGTTGATTAAAGCAAATACGAAAAAGCCGGACATCACGTCCGGCTTTCTTTATTCAGTTTGGTGTCAGTATTCATTTTGATGAAGAGATTCCCGACAACACGCTCTCGTCTCATCATCTTCAAGAGCGAGGTGGGGATCACTATACACCTAAACTAGGAACGCGCGCTTAACTCCACACGTTCCAAATTCGCATCAATACTCTGGTCGCCTTTCAACCTTTCCCAAAGTTGGCCTAACAAATCCAAGCTACGCTCACTTGGGTAGCGTTGTGTTGATTCCAACAACTGCCAATCGCCATCTTTGCCCTTCTCCGCAAAGATAAATTCAAAGGAAAGGTTGTTCGACATTCCCAAACGCAAGTCAGACACAATCAGTGCATCATCTTCCACTCGATAGTTCAGATAGTCATGGGAGAAAGCCTTGAGCCCTTTCAAAGTCTCCGGCTTGTCTGCCAAAGGCCAACTGCCTAGCGGGTGTGAGACAAAATCAATACGCTCATCGCTATCGAGTACCGATGCCAAGCCCTCGTAATATTGACCATCATCCATCACCACCACTCGCCACAGGAAGGTATTAAACGGTGTTGGCGTGATCAGCACTTGTTGATTCGGTAAGTTCTGCGCTGCTAAGTTTTGCTCCACGCGAGACGCGATCATTTGCTGCGATGCGTATCCCCAACCGAGATAAAGCGTGGAGACAAGCACTACACTCTGACACCAACGTCCGCCGTGAGTTTTGGAAAACAGAGCAACACCAATCGCAAGTAACAAAGGCAGAGTATAAAGCGGATCGATAATGAACACGTTCCGCAGCTCAAAATAGCCCTCAAATGGCCAAATCAACTGCGTGCCATACGTTGTCATCGCATCCAACAAAGTGTGGGTGACGAACACGCTCACGGTTAAAAAGAACACACGAGAAAGCGTCCAAAACGCATCTGGTCGCCAGCGGCAATAAAGCCAAGAAATCAGCAAAGCAAAAGGAGGTAACACCAAGAGAGAATGCGTAAAGCCACGATGCTTGATTGTGTTTTGTACTGCGTCACCATAATCCAGAATCACATCCAGATCCGGCAAAGTGCCGAGCGCAGCACCCATCAGTAATACCTTCGCGTTACAGCGCTTACCGGCAATCGCACCGGCGACGGTCGCGCCTAATGCAGCTTGTGTGATTGAATCCATATCCTGCTATCTAAACCCATTCATGACAAAGATTGATTGAATCGAAAACTAAAACGCATTTCCATAAGTGTCAAACCACTCACTAACTTTGACTCTCTTCTTTACTTACTTTTACACATTAAGGGTCGATCAAATGTCTTGGATAGTTTGAGGACAAGTTACTTAAAAACAGCAGTCTCTGGGCGGGATATTTTCTTGATCAATGCTTCACGTCTAAGCTCTAAAATCTCATCAATCAATTTCTCTTTTGCATTGATGCCAAAGTGTTGATCGTAGTTTTTCACTTTTTCGATTTCGTGTGGGTGTAAACGGTACACTTCTTCTTTCAAGCGGGCCTCAGCTTCGCTTTTAATAAAGCCTTGGTTTTGTAGCAACTTAATGATCACTTCATCGGCTGCGTTTACTACTCTTGCCATGATTCTCCAATCTACTGGTTACGTTGTTCGCCACATGGTTTACGTGTTTCATCTGGCTTGGGCTTCTCATCTGGCATAGCCATTTAAGTCGCACAACTTATAACCCAAACATGACAGCTTTATTGCAGCCCGAGGTCATTTATTAGCAAAACATGAAATGCACCACATCGGTTCAACTGTCTGTTTTTCCTCACCATCATGGTTAGCGAATATCTACTTATTGTCTCGTGGATTCGCCCTCAAGCCTTGTCCTGCTTACTATTAACCGCTCTGTCGTTGATTGGCATACATCTCGCAACGGTCAGTTCGCTTTTAATGGTTTTCGGTTGTTACACTCTATTGACAAGGGCTTGCTCGAATAAGTCAAAAACCATGGATTTTCGAACGATTCAATGGAGTGACTTATGAACAAAAACGCGATCCTTCTATCTTTACTCGGTACGGCTTTCTTCTCATCTCATGCGGCGGCAGACGTCACCGCCATCCGCTCTAGCCTATTACATTTCATCAATGATCCAGCCAAGGTTGAACACCTGCCTGACGCCTACCAGTACTTCGAAGACGGTTTATTAGTGATTGAAGATGGACGCATCAAAGCCATCAAAGCGTTCAGTGAAAGCGATTCGACACAGTACCAAGAGATTGTCGATCACAGGGGAAAACTCATCGTGCCGGGCTTTATTGACACGCACATCCACTACCCACAAACACAAATGATCGCCGCCTATGGTGAGCAGCTGTTGGAATGGCTAGAAACCTACACCTTCCCTACAGAAAAGCAGTTTGAAGACAAAGCCCACGCCAAAGCCATCTCTCAGTTCTTTATCAATGAACTGCTGAAGAACGGCACCACCAGCGCGTTAGTGTTTGGCACGGTGCACCCTCAATCCGTAGAAGCGCTATTTGAAGAAGCGCTGGACAAGAACATGCGCATCATCGCGGGGAAAGTCATGATGGATCGCAACGCGCCAGACTACCTACTCGACACGCCTGAGACGGGTTATCAAGAAAGCAAAAACCTGATCAACAAGTGGCACAACCAAGGGCGATTGCAATACGCCATTACGCCTCGCTTTGCGCCAACCTCAACGCCCGAACAGTTAGCGGCGGCCGGTAAGCTCAAAGCCGAGTATCCCGATGTGTATGTGCACACACACTTGTCAGAAAACAAAAACGAAATCGAATGGGTGAAATCACTCTTCCCGGATCGTGAGGGCTACTTCGATGTTTACGAGCACTACGGCTTGGCTGGCAAGCGTTCCATCTTCGCCCACGCGGTTCACCTTACAGATAAAGAGTGGAATGCATTTCAGCGTACCGATTCCGTGATTTCATTTTGCCCTACCTCCAACCTATTTCTCGGTAGTGGTCTGTTTGATTTAGAAAAAGCAGAACAAAAAGATGTACGTGTCGGTTTGGGGACAGATGTTGGCGCAGGCACCAGTTTTTCTCAGTTAGAATCTTTAAATGAGGCGTATAAAATCATGCAGTTACAAGGAAAGAAACTCTCTGCGTTTAAAGGCTTGTACTTAGCGACATTGGGCGGCGCGAAATCGCTGAGTCTCGATGACAAAATAGGTAATTTCGAAGCAGGTAAAGAGGCCGATTTTGTTGTCCTTAACTGGGCGGCAACAGATTTGCAGAAGTTGCGTTACCAGCATTCCAAGAGCTTAGAAGACAAGTTGTTTGCCTTGATGATGTTGGGTGACGAAAGAAACGTCGAAGCCACTTACATTGCAGGTGAGCTTGCGTATTCTACCGATGGCAAAGTCGCGACAAAGAGTAAAGTGAACGAGCCAATCTAAGCAGGTTCAGTCCTGCGCACAAATAGCAAAAAGCCGGACTCTGATGTCCGGCTTTGGTTTTATGAGGGTTTGATTTCGATACAGCGAGTTAGTAGAAGTAAACCAACATCTCGACCTCATCCCCTTGCTGATCAGCATTCAATGAGAAGTGGACATAGCCTTCTTCTGTCACTGGGATTTGCAGGTATTCATTGCTGCCCCAGTAGTTTGATGCGTATTCGTGTTGCCCTGCTGTTGGCCAATAAGCTTTGCTCGCAAACAGATCAACGTTGCCATTGTCTGCATTACCATTTTTGTCGGTTAGCCACACTCGCACCTCTTGTACGCCTTGCGGAACATAAACCGCTGCGTAACGCTGTTGGTGCACCGTTAAGGTTTGCGCTTGGCCAGATTCCAATACCACTGGGGTTAAGTCATCTTGCTCTTGTGCTGGCGGTGTTGGGGTTTCAGTCACTAATGACGCCTGCAACGTCACGTCATTAAAGTCCGAACGGCCTGCAATGCTGATGTAGTAACGACCCGGCTTGATGTAACCCGATTGCTCCGGCTCAAACGTCACCATCTCGTTGCTGCCATCACCATATTGGCTGAACTCAAAGTCATAGTAATGGGCTTCTTTCTCAAAGCTCATGTACAAATCGGCATCGCCTTGGCTATTGCCATGAATCGCTACGTCAAAGTGAGTTGTGTTCTCTGGCACATCCACATAGAACAGTTGTTCGCTGTATGCTGCGCCACTGAGCACCACACTTTGATTTGCTACAAGCTGCGTTACTTGATCAGAAGGCTCAGTCGGCTCACCCGGATTTGGGTCTGGGTTTGGATCAGGTTGCTGAGGTTCACTAGAGACTGAATCTAACCAACGGTCAAACTCGCCATTGTATTGTTCACCCAATAATTGAACCTGTTTTGCCCACTCAGCAAACTGACCAGAACGAGAAAGCGCCAGTAAGCTATCTACCTCTTGCGGATGCTCTTCCAACATAAAGCGAACCGCTAAGTAGCCCCAACGATAAACTCGATTGGTATCGTGAAAGTAAGTGGTCGCCAACACGTCCGATAGGCTCATCTTGCCGTCAGCAATCAGCCCAATCGCCGCATCGTAACCTTGCTTGTAATGCATGTACTCAGCAAAGCCCTCTAGCCACCAAACAATGTAACCATGTGCCAAGTTATCGCTGAATGAGCCATATTGGTTGAATCGCGCATCTAGGTAATGGGTGTATTCATGCTCTAGGTTGAGAATAGAAAGCGCCTCACCATTGTCGTAACGGTAAGCGACAAAGCGCGCCACGTTGCCTGCTTGTGCTGGATTACCCTCAAGGTACTGACCGCCGTTATCCGTCGTGTTACCAAACAAGAAAGACGAGTAATCCACGTAGCTGCCGTTGTTCGCAAACACTGCGACTTCCACTCGCTCGTTGTTGTCGTCCGCAACAGGTTGATGCCCTGTGTTCGCCACTTGGTGGAAGTCGGCCTCTTTTGCGGCTAAAACCTCGCAAGCTTCAACAGATTGGGCTTGGGTTAAATCTTGAGAACGAATGATAGCCGGACCATCACACTCATGACGATTCGTTAGCACGCGAGCCGCCAAATCACGCTTCGCTTGGTCTAAATCCAAACCATTCAGACCCTCTGGCGCGAAGTAGCTCATCATCTCGACTGCCGCTAACCAAAGCTTATCGTGTTCACTACCAAGCGGGTTTTGCTCCATCACTTGTTGCATCACACGCAGCGATTTCTCTTTGGTTGCTTGGTTTGGGCTCGCTAATAAACGTCCGGTTTCGCGAACGGCGTTGTAAACCAAGAAGCTCGCATCCGTATCCAATGCCCAAGCATTATCACGAGCAAATGCTGCTAACGTATCGATGTGTTGAGTATGGTTCGCCATGTACTGGTAAAAATCATCTCGCGAAGCATGGCCAGCCATTGCACGGAAAAGGTTATTCAACCCATCGACCCACTGTGTGTCTTGCGCCGTTTCGCGATCGAAGTGACGCAGTGCCGCAAGTTGTGCTTCCATCGTTAGAGGAAGTTGCTTCACATTGTCGACCATCAACGTCAGGCTTTTCATCGCCCCTACTTGCTCGCGTCCTTGGTCTAACGCGTGTGGATTCGCTAAAAACGCATTAATCGACTGAGCAAAACGTTGGCCTAATGCCTGAGAAAAGTCCGGCTGTTGCGCGTTGTAACGAACGTAATAAGCCGCGCGGACAAACTCACCAAGGTTTTCGAGTTTGCGCGCTTGTTCTGTCTCACCGCGGTAACTTGCAATGGCTTGGTTTAACGCGATTTGAATACGGCTTAAGCTCGCTTCACTGTAGATATCGTTCAGTGAATCAGCAGGTGCAGAGAACCAAGCACCATAACAATGATGAGTCGCTTCAGAAACGGCTAAAGCAAGATCAGGCGCCTGTTGAAGATCAGGAATATCACACTGTTCTTGAGCGAATGAGAAACTGGAAACACTGGCAAGCATACAAGCTAGCGCCAAGCGATGACGTGGGAATAGACGGGTATGAGACATAACAACACTCATTAATTAGTTATATGTTTGAGGGCGCTGTTATATTCCTTACAACAAACAATGTGAATTGAGTTGCATAGTATTTATGAAGTTAGTTCAGAAATTAGACATTTAACTCTAATTTATAAACCAATTGCCAGATTTGCAGATTGTCTCTCGCCGAAAACGTTACACAACTGATTGAAATATCAAAGATAAAGTCCGTTAATTAGAAAGATAAAAGCCAGACATGTGTCTGGCTTTTTGGTTAGTAGCGCTTACCATCTATGAGTCTCAACGGGATATCTTTCAAGACTTCCTCTTCTGCCATTCTCATATTGATGGCGACGATATCAGCGTCGCATTTCTCTGTCGTTACGTAGTGTGTCAAACACCCACACAGATTGCAGCGGTGAAACTCGACTTCTTTATCACCCCAGATATAAAAGACAGAAGGCTCTTTCAAATAGCGAACTGATACTTGCTCTGGTGGGTAGTAAGCCCAATAAGCTGCATACCGACGGCAGATAGAGCAATTACATGACGCTATCTCTTTCGGTACGTCAGCTTGAACAACGATGTTCCCGCAATGGCATGTGATTTCCATATCTTCCACCTATTAAATAATTTTATTTGCTTACGCCTTTATGAGCTAAAGCGGTTGCAACTATCTTATCCACCAATACTGAGCTACGAATATTAGAAACTCTTTCTATTAAGAAGAATGCTACCACTGGTGTTACATTTTTCTTATTTCTCCCCAATAGAAATCCATTGCCAGATTATCTCTCCGAAAGCATAACACTACGGATTGAATAATTAAAAAAGCCGACAATAAAGTCGGCTTCTTCTGTTAACTCAAAAGCTTGGAGATACATAGACCAAGCTTTAGGCCTAGTATTGGAGGTACTGCATTACCAACCTGAGTATACTGTGGCACTTCGAATTTTCTCATCTGTCCCCCAGTTGTAATCTTTGATCTGAAAACAAAGTTATCCGGGAAAGATTGTATACGAGCCATTTCTCTGACAGTCAAAACTCTAAGTTCTTTCTTATCGTAATGGCATGCATCATCAGGTATAGACAACGCCGCTGGGGCTGGACTATCTGACACTAAGGCCTTTTGAGTTTGTTTTTTAGTAGGGTGAGCTTTCAGGTACAGCTCAAACTGCTCTTTGGTATCAAACTGATACAACTCGCCATTTTCATGAAGATATTCAAAAGGCTTTAACGCTTCCCATGAAGTCATAGTCAATGAATCAGTCTCACCTTTTAGAACGGCGAACACACTCTTAGTAACTGAGCGGTCATCAACTTGCTGCAACACCTGATAAAGTCGAAAGCGACGCTGCACCAACGGACTGTTATTTCTTAACGCATGATTTAGACCTTTAGGGTGCTTCTTAAGAATCTTAAATGTTGCATTTAGTGCATTAACAAATTCAGATGGCTCAGAAGGATCGTTGATTTTTAGATCGTCTAAGGCTTCTTTTACTGATACTTCCTTTTCACAATCAACCAACGATTGTAGAAAACTATTTTTGAAAAGGGTCATTCCGCTAGTTTTTGTAGCATCAACATAATCTAGTCGACCAAACGGCATCTTACTCAGTTCAGCCTCTTCTAGACCTCGAACTTCATTATAAAACGCTAAAGGTTGCTCAAACAGAGATAGAGAAACACTATCAAGAGACGCTTGAATACTCTCAAAGTGCTCTAAATGTACTGCGATAAGAATAAAGCGAGGTCGATTTTGAGCAACTCCAGCCAATCGGGCATTCACGTGCAAACACAATGGAACATAACCAATTGATGCAAAAACCTTTGCAACCTCATACCAAGCATGAAACTGTTGCCCTTCAGAGTCCTTAAATGGTCGCAATATGCCTGTGACGTTTTCAAGCAATGCAATCTTGGGTTTTGTTAATTTCACAAATTTAGCAAACTCCCAAGGAAGCGTATTCTTGTCATTATCCTTTTCTCGCTTACCTGCCATACTAAAGCTTTGGCAAGGGGGACCTCCTGAAACTAAATCTAACCCGCCACTGCGACCAAAAGCAGTCTGCAACATTTTAGTGAACTTATCATTACTCTCTAGCAGGCGGTTTAGCTCGACAATGCTTCCAACAACCAGCTTGCCATCTAGAGGCAAGTTTTTTGCGCCCAAATCTGTAGTTCCCTCTTCTCCATAAGGAGGAAACTCAAAAGGGTTTTCACGTAAACGAGGCTTTAATTCGTCGTATTTGCTATTCAACCAAAAGGTATGAGACGGCATTTTTTCTTGATTTGCTAGCTCGTGCAAATCTTCATTAAAGAAATTATATGCAAATGTTTCTGCCGCCATCGGAGACAACTCATTAGCTAAAACCAATTCAAACCCGGCTTGATCTAGGCCTAGAGACAACCCTCCACACCCAGCAAACAACTCAATATGATTCACGAAAAAACCCATCAATAAAAAACGAATGCTGGGGATTCTAAGCAAAGCTAGACAGAATGTCCAGGCTTAATTTTGCCTAAGCCTTTCGTTGATTCTCACTTTTATTGTAATATGCTGTTATCAAAGGCTTATTAGAGCAGCCTCACCTCACATAAAGACCCCTCTTGGTCAGCTCTGTAAATCTATCGGCGGATGTCGGTGTTTGCAGATCTGGTTATCACAAGCACCACAACTTTACGCACATAGATAGCTTAAAAGGTTGTGAGTCATGCTACGTATCACCACCTTTTGGCCCTTCAGGTTTAGGGGAACCTTTGAAAAAAGCGCCAACGCGCTCCCAGTTACTTCAATATTACGTAGCGCCAAAAGGCAATCAAACCATGTCAAAAGACAAAAAATCTCTACCTACGATCTCCAGATTAAAACAAAGAGCGAAAGCCCTTAAGAAAGCACAAAACATCTCTCACTCAGAGGCGCTAAATAAGCTGAGTCATGAATACGGATTTCAATCTTGGAGTGACCTGAATGAGTTCTTGATAAAACAAGAACAAACGTCAATTCCTACACCTACTCCATCAACAACATTTGTTGAATATGAAGATGTTTCGATGAGTGAAAAAGACTTTGCAGTTCTGGAGAAAGAGCGCTCAACCGAGTTAGAGCTGTCACACAAAAAAAAGGTAAACGAGAATAAAAAAGTTTTAACTCGACTCGGCTTAGAATTTTCTATTTTTGAGCCCACAATAACGGGGTTAAAGAAATCAATTCTCGATGCTACGCAAACAGTTCGATCTCACTTTGAACTTGAGAATTTCCATTTTTATTGGGAGCAAAAACAAGGGCCTGATTACAAGGTAGTCAAAGAGGCAATTCTTGTTAGTGAGTTTTCTCAAGTTAAATCAAAAGTCAGCCTTTATCGACCGATGACAAAACAAGGCGATCCAAGGATGTGGTTCCGCGGATTAACAAAATTCGCAAACGCCGGAGATCAAATTGCAATTGTTATCGATGAGCAACGAGCTCTTCTATTTAATTTGTCTGATGTTTGTCTAGAAGAACAATTAAAACGAGAAAGTTCAGAAATAGGTAAAGTCCTAACACTTCAAGTGAAAGAGAGCAATGAAGTTGCAACTGAACTTCTTGATAAGCTCAGAGCCTTAGCAGCTTCTCAATTCTCTGCTCTTAGAAAAGGGGATACAGCTATCGGCTATACGCTTGAGACGATGCTTGGTATAGAAGCTAACTCTAGCAAAAAGCCTGATTACAAAGGAATAGAACTAAAGTCCGGTCGAGGCTCAACTAATAGAACAACTCTGTTTGCTCAAGTCGCTGATTGGTCACTCAGCCCTTGTAAGAAAAGTGCTGAAATTCTCAATAAGTATGGATATCAAAGAGAAGAAGACTTTAAGCTCTATTGTACTGTGAGCACTCAAAAGGAAAACTCACAAGGGCTAAGCTTTATTTATAACCAATCAAAAGATCAGTTGGAAGAGTGGTCAAATAAGAGCGAATTGGTCGCTGTCTGGCCTGGTGATTTGCTTAGGAATCGACTGAAGGAAAAGCACGCAGAAACATTCTGGGTGGAAGCCAAGAGCGAGATGGTAGAAGGTGTTGAGCAATTTCAGTTGCTTAGCGTTACACACACAAAAGCACCAATTGTTAGCCAACTACTTCCCTTAATAGAAGCAGGTGTGATCACAATGGACCATTTGATTAAGAGAAGCGGGAAAACTGGCCGCGTCAGTGAAAAAGGCCCACTTTTCAAAATGGATAAGAAAAACCTTAGCTTACTATTCCCTGAACCATCCAAATACGATCTTATCTAAACTCACGAAAGGCTTACACATTGTAAGCCTTTTTGTTCCTTTCCAAATCCGAACAAAGATCACAACTCGCTAACTATTTCTGCTGAGTGCCTTTCTGTCATCCATATTTAACGTGCTAGTCATATTTATAAATAAGAATTATTGCTCTAACACAACTTATGGATAAACAAGATGAGATTTTCGCAGTGGAGTCTTTTGCTAAGCGGTTTAGTGGCATTACCGAGCTTGGCAGATACGGACGTATACCTCACCAATAACTCAGACCAACCGTTAACCATTCAGGTGAAACACGAAGGCAGTGATTTACTGAAATACGGAGAAGAATGGCAGCAGCATGTACAAGTGCTTGGCCCTTGGGAAACCAAATCCGTATTGAGCTTTAATCGCTGGGAAGGCGTGAAATCTGGTCAGAACTATCGCTTTGAAACCGTGGTGTCTAACCCACAAGGTGAGAGCATCACGCTTAACCAAGTGATGGAAGGCCATTGGTATAACTCTACGATTGAATATGGCTTGTCTGCGGCGGATGTGGGCTTAGCACTCAAAGACGATCGTAATATTCACCGCTCTAGTACCGATGCATTTGGCGACCGCACGTCAGAACTGGCGTTTAAATCTGCTAGCACAGCTCGTTATGATGATTTGTATTACACCATCACACCGAACAAGGTGGATGAAGTCGTCGATACCGATGAGCAGAACCTGAAGCTGATGACTTATAACATCTGGGCACTGCCAGCGATTGCTTCTCACATTGGCGATCGTTATGAGCTCATTCCTGATTACGTCAAAGGTTACGATGTGCTGGCACTTCAAGAGGTGTTTGCCAGCGGCCGTGATGCTTTCTTGCGTGAGCTTGCAAAAGAGTACCCTTACCAGACTAAGATGTTGGATAAAGATGGCTTCAATATTTACGACGGTGGCGTGATCATTGTGAGCCGTTATCCTATCGTCAATCAGGCTCAATACGTCTTCCCAGATTGCTCGGGCACGGATTGCTTTGCCGATAAAGGCGTGAATTATGCGGAGATCATCAAAGGCGGTCAGGCTTATCATGTGTTCGCGACTCATACTGCGTCTTTTGATACGGATACGGCGCGCGAATATCGTCAGCGCCAGTTCAAGCAGATGCGCACAATGGCTCAATCTCTAAATATCCCTACCAACGAGACTGTGGTTTACAGCGGCGACTTTAACGTGAACAAGTTGAAGTTCCCTGGTGACTACCAGCAGATGATTGCGAACTTAAGTGCGATCGAGCCGCAGTACTCAGGTTATACCGCTTCGACTTTCGATCCTCGAATCAATAACTTTGCCGGAGAGGCTTTATCTGGTGGCGAGAATGTGGAGTACCTCGACTACGTGATGGTGAGTAATGAATATGGCGTGAAGTCATTTAACGATAACCGTGTCGACGTTCCGCGCTCTACCGCAGAGAGTTTGTGGAAGCATTACAATCTGTCGGATCACTTCCCTGTTAGCGCTGTGATCAAACCATGAAGCGTATTGCGTTAGTTACTGTGTCCGCCGTTGTGGCGGGCACGATTTGGTTCTCAATGGCGGGTGATAAGCATGAAAGCTTGTTGCCGTTTTCTTCTGTTATTGAAGGACGTGCTGAGCAAGATACTAGTGGCAATTCTTCTTCATCAGCCAATCAAACTGCCAGTAAAAAAGTCGTACCGAAAGCCAAAGACACCCCTTCTCCAATTAAAGTCATTGCTGGACGTTTGAATGACGTCAAAGGTCGTGCATTAAAAGCCGAAATAGAGACGTTCTGGCATACGTGTATGTCTGATCATAATTGCGAAGCTAAGCTGGCCGAGCTGGAAAGTTATATGTCGGGTGAGCGCTTTGCTTTACTGGCGAATTACCATCAGCTCAATAGTTTGTGGCAGCAAAGTGTGGGTGATTTGTTGTTTAATGAGCAGCAACCGCTCGCCTCTCGTGTTGCCCTTCTCAAAACGGAAGCGAGAAAGATATGGGGTGAGCTGGCCGAAGTGATTTTTGCTGATGAATTTGCCCTTTACGATTTTAGTTTGCAGGCAGAGCAGTTGGATTCGACTCCCGCTCAAGACTACGTACAAGCCTTTGAGGATTTAGTTCAAGAGTGGCAAGGCAATGAGGAAACGTTGGGATTAGCCAGCGAGCAAGCAAAGTACGAGCGTGCGGTGGCGTTAATTCCGGATAACGTAAGCCAAACAGAGCGCGAGGCTTTGATTGAAGAGCTTCAATACACTTACCTTTCTGAGCAAGAGAGTGAAGAGATACACGCTCGCGAACAACAAGTCGCCGAGCAAAAGCAGCAAGTACGCGATTATCAGAGTGAGTTGCAGCAGCTTGAATCCAAACTGGCCACACAAAGAGCGACCAGCCACGCGAGTTTATCGGACTCGGAATGGCAGCGTTATTACGAGCAAGAGGTGGCAGATTTTCGTCGCGAGTTCTTTGCGGGTTGATGGTACGTTTGTCTGAGCAATTGGAAGTGAGAGATTCCCTACTCGCTCATTCTTCGCTCTAGGGAATGACGCTGTTTGGGGTCGTGATCGTAGGCAACAAATACGGCTTCCACTAACTCAAAGCTTAAACTGGGTCATTCCAGCAAGCCCAGGCGCGACTAGGAATCTGATTCCCGCGAATACTTGATACAAGAATGTCGCTCAATTGAAAGCGAGCGACCTTCTGAAATTCGTTCCGTTAAGAACTCAAGGGTTACAACACGCGTAAGCACTCTTCCGGAGGCAAGCTCAAGAGCGTGTTAGCGAAGTTGATCTTCTCATCACGCCATTTCAATGCGGCTTCTCGGCTGTCTTGCGAATGTCGGTCAGCCTCAAAGTAGCTTTTTCTTGGTAGTCCATTTGCCGGTGTCATCACCATAGACTGTTCATTCAAACGAATCGTAAATAGGAACTGGCCACGTTGCCCGGTTTGCGCTGCTGGGTGGTGCAATGTGGTATCGCAGCAGTAGCGTTTATCACGTAGTGCGCGGCATGTGTATTCAAAAGCATCTTGAGCACCACGACCAGGGAACGCGGTATAAATACTGATGCCATCTCGTTGCAAAGACTGATCACCCGCCGCCAGTTGCACCGCGTATTGGATCATCCTAAAGCCTAGAATCACGCCACCAATGCTGTTCAATCCACTGTATTGAATTGCGCCTTCTAAGCTCAGACGAAGTTTGTCTTCCCCTTCATAAAGAAAAAGATCAGGCGATGCCCAATCACTCTTTGGAATAAGCAGTTGAGTAATATCCGAGTGTTCCATGTTGGTCTCCGCAACAATGAGTATATTTGAGACCACAAACATAACGTAATGAGAATTATTATCAATAAATTTAACTCAAAAATGTTACTGTCAGAAAGATTTAAGGTTCAGCTTGAAAGGACTTAAAGCAGCAGACGCCCGTTTGGTCTTAGGTCACTTTGCACTCGCTCACCAAAATGCTTTTGAGCTCTATTCGGGCTCGACGTAAACGCGCCTTCACAGCAGGCAGGCTGAGCTGGTTTTTCTCTGCGTAGTCTTTTTGTGCCATGCCGTTGAGGTCACATTGCTCTATCACATCTCGCTCTTGCTCGGTAAGTTTCACTAATACTTTTGGAAGACAACGTTGAAGTTGAACCATCGCGGGAGAGATTTCTGTTGGCGTGACAAACTCTTCGATTTCTACCGATTGGATTTTCCGTCTTAGTTGGTCAACGAATTGGTTTCTGGTCATCTTAAACAACCATGATTTGCCGTCCTGCAATGTACAGAAACGCTCGCTGTTCTCCATGGCTTTCAGAAACACTTCTTGCATGATGTCTTCCGCTTCATGCGGATTTTGGGTTTGCTTTAGTAGCCAACCATAAAGGCTCGGTTCTGCATGGTTCCACGCATTCATCAAACATTTCATTCTTGAATCTCGATTGGTCGTCGCGCGTGCTCATTAAAACAATCCGCACGCGCTACGCGCTTTCCTTACCTTTACGCTACAACATCTTCTTTGAGCAAATCACGAACCAGATCAACAGATGGCACCGAACCCGTGTGTTTCAACTCGCCATTAATCGCGACACCGGGTGTGCTCATAATGCCTGCTTTCATGATGGCTTCTAAACTGGTGACTTTTTCAATGCTGATTTGCTGCCCTAGCTCTTGCGCAACCTCGGCAATACGTTCTGCGGTGACGATGCAGTTCTTACAACCTGAACCATAAACTTGAATGCTTTTCATATCAGACTCCTGTGAGCATTTGCTCTGCTGTGATTAATAGAAGAAGTTAAACAACCAACCCGTGATGGAAATTGCCACCAGCAAGTAACCCGCGATGGCGCCAAGTAATCGGTATTGCATGACTTGTTTGAGCATCATGAACTCTGGCAAGCTCACGGCGACCGCTCCCATGCAAAACGCAAGCGTGGTTCCCAGTGGCATGCCTTTGTCTATCAACGACGCCATGATTGGCACGATGCCCGTAGCGTTGGTGTAAATTGGAATAGCGCTGAGCGTGGCAAGTGGCACCGTCCACCATTGTCCATGTGCGAGGTTTTGCTCGAACCAATCAGCCGGAACAAAACCATAAATAAACGCACCGATCCCTACCCCAACAAATACCCAAATCCAAATGCGCTTGAAGATGGTGCTGGTCTCGTTCACAGCAAATTCGTGGCGCTGTTTCAACGTCATTGGCGGAGACTCAATCGCCGTTTGAGGCAGCGCATCTAGCTCATTGGCTTTTTGATACGCCTCGGCGAGGAAAGGTTGTAACCAACGGTGAGCTTTAAAAGCATCCAAGACAAAGCCTGCAAAAATGCCCAGTAGCATACCGATAACGACGTACATAATGGTGAATTTCAGACCGAGGACACTGCCGAGCATGATGACCACCACCTCGTTGATCAAAGGCGAGGTAATAAGAAATGCGATGGTCACACCAATAGGAATGCGCGCGGAGACAAACCCCATGAACAAAGGAATAGAACTGCACGAGCAAAATGGGGTAATCGCACCAAATAGAGAACCAAGAAAGTAACCCACACCACGGTGCTTGCCTTGCAGATATTGGCGAACTTTGTCCACACTCAGGCTGGCTCTCAGTGCGGAGATAACGTAAATCAACACAACCAGTAAGACTAGGATCTTACTTGTGTCTTCAATAAAGAAATGAACACCTTTTGCCATTGAAGTGCTGGCTTCCAAGTTGAGAATGGAATACGTCAGCCAGTCGGCAAAATGGGTAAAAATGTCCAACATAGTGGCACCCTCTAAACGATTTACCTCTAACACGTTTGAGGTCGCAAAAGGATGCACACTTTTTTGAATTATTTTTTGGTCGTAATTTGCAGACCCGATTTCAGAACAGATTCAAACCAAACACACCTTTCACATCAAATAGCACTTGCTCAGTTTTCTCACATGAACGTTGGCTACCTTGTTTTAAGAACTCGATCAGTTGTGCTTTGTCATCTAGGAACATGGCGCGTTTTTCTCGGATTGGACGAAGCATCTCTTGCAGACACTCTTCCAATATTTTCTTGGTTGTTCCGTCACCCAGCCCGCCACGGCGATAATGCGCTTTTAACTCTTCCACATAAGCTTTATCAGCATGGAACGCATCAAGGTAAGTGAACACGATGTTACCTTCCACTTGGCCTGGATCTTCAATACGTAAGTGGTTTGGGTCGGTGTACATGGATTTCACCGCTGCGCTGATTTCTTTCTCTGTCGCGCCTAAGTTAATTGCGTTACCCATGCTTTTCGACATTTTGTTTTTGCCATCTGTGCTTGGCAAACGCGGTGCATCACTGAGCAGTGGACGACACTCTTTCAAAATAGCTTTCCCGCCAAGATGGTTTATCTTTCTCACGATTTCATTGGTTTGCTCTAGCATTGGCAATTGGTCATCACCAACGGGAACAAGTGTCGCGTGAAAGCCGGTAATGTCAGCCGCTTGAGAGATTGGATAAGTCAAAAATCCAGCCGGAATGGAACGCTCAAACCCTTTGCTTTGAATTTCGTTTTTCACCGTCGGGTTGCGCTCCAAGCGTGCGATAGAAACCAAGTTGCTGTAGTACATGGTTAGCTCAGCAAGCGCCGGAACTTGAGACTGCAAACAGATGGTGGTTTGAATTGGGTCGATGCCAACAGCAAGGTAATCAGCAACGACGTTCAAGATATTGGAAGAGACCTTGGAAGGATTGTGCGCGTTATCGGTTAAGCCCTGCATATCGGCAACGAGAATGGTTTGATCGTGCTGAGTTTGTAGCGCAACACGCTGTTGTAGTGAACCGACGTAATGACCTAAATGCAGAGGGCCAGTGGCTCGGTCGCCAGTGAGAATGACTTCGCGTTGTTGAGTGTTTTGTGTGGTGTTCATAACTTATCTCCGAATAAAAATAGATCGCTACTGGAGATAAAAAGGCATGACACTCTTAGCTACCGTCCAGCAGCGTAAGAATGTAAGGATTCCGCGCCGCTCTAATTAGAGCGCCACCAGAAGAAGTTTGATGAAGGTGTGAATGTCGTTTTCATGCTTTTAAAACTAACAAGGAGCAGAGCTGAAAACAACCCTACTCCTTGTACAATTTGATTTTTCAGTTTTGGCACGCTTTGCCAGCACGGCATCAAATCTGGATATACATGGCGATGACCAGTGCTGCGCCAAATAGGCTACCCGATACAAACGCACACAATACCGCTTTATTCTGTTTGCTTCTCATCCTTTACTTCTCGACTTTAGAGCTCGTAGAGCAACGCTGATTGCTCCGCTCTGATACTAAGTTGAACAGTGATAAATCCTTTCCGGTGAATCGATACGCCAAACAATCTTCGGTTCACTCTGTTGCACACAGCGTTACGATTTTTGGCGAAAACTTAAACCACTTAGTCCAAGAAGTGTGATGACGTTAGAACAAGTTCAATGAAAGCCGACAAGGTTTACAGAGACGTGTCTATTAAAAACGGCCAGATTTGTTGTGCAAAACTGTCGAGGTTCAAAAGAACTAGCAACCGGATGTCACCGTTTCAAAGCTCGGTTCTGAGCCCTCTCCCGATGCTTGGGTGTAAAGGAAATAGCATTGACTGTTCTCTAATGCATCGGCACTTTGAGCAAAACCAATGTAGAGTTTGTTCTTGCCCGGCGCTTCTGGATCAGACACCACCAAATCCCCATCGAGGTTCACCATTTCTTCAACCGAAACGTTGTCTAAATGTCCCCAAACCATCAGAGGTTCGCCATCGTCCTGCGCACCATTTTTGTTCAAATCTAAAAAGGTATTGTCTGTTGCCGTAGAGCCAATCGATACGCCATAACCAAGCTGATACTTAGCATTGGCAATTTGGTTCGCGTTCACCACAGCGCCTCTCACGCCCTCGATCACTGCTGCTCTCGCATCGCCTTGAATATTCAAAAAACGTGGTGCGGCCGTCACGGCTAAAATCCCAAGAATCACGATAACCACGACTAATTCAATTAAGGTGAAACCCTTTGCTGTTCTCATTTAAAAGCCCTGTATTTGTTGCTTAGGGCACATGTTAGAGCGGTGAAATGAGATTACTATTGGCCAACATTGGATTGGGAAATCTTACGTCGGGTTCGAGAACAATCTGACAAAGTGACGAGGGATTAGCGACACTTTGAGGTTCATTTTCTCGCACGAGACTAAGCTTGCGAAAACCATCCTCTTCATCCTTTATCTTCGAAAAGAATTACTGAGATCCAACGTCAATATTGAGCATTAAATACGGTTAAGTTATTGAAGAATGACACTGATCATCTTTTGAACAAAATCCCGAAATATAACGTAAAACCGCAAGGGCGAAATACGCAACCTGTAACTAAACTTTGGGAACACTAACCCCAGTTAGGGAGCAAGAGATGAGCGACAAAAACAATCACTCCAAATGTCCTGTCATGCATGGAGCGAACACCAACCAACAGGCAGCTGAATTCAATTGGTGGCCGAAAACCCTCAACCTCGACATTCTTCATCAACACGACCAAAAAACCGACCCAATGGGCGCGGATTTTAATTATGCCGATGCTTTTAACTCTCTCGATTTAGAGGAAGTAAAAAAAGACCTAAAAGATCTGATGACCGACAGCCAAGATTGGTGGCCAGCAGACTGGGGCCATTACGGTGGCTTGATGATTCGTATGGCGTGGCACTCTGCGGGAACTTATAGAATTGCAGATGGTCGTGGTGGCGCAAGCCGAGGTAATCAACGTTTTGCTCCACTCAACAGTTGGCCAGATAACGGCAACCTAGACAAAGCACGTCGTCTACTTTGGCCAATCAAAAGAAAATACGGCAACAAGTTGTCTTGGGCTGATTTGATGATTCTTGCTGGTAACATGGCTTATGAATCCATGGGCTTTAAAACGTTTGGTTTTGCTGGCGGTCGTGAAGACATTTGGCATCCTGAAAAAGACATTTACTGGGGCGCAGAAAAAGAGTGGTTGCAACCAAGTGGCGGAGAGAACAATCGTTACTCTGGTGAACGCGATCTAGAAAACCCACTTGCAGCCGTAATGATGGGTTTGATTTACGTAAATCCTGAAGGGGTCGATGGCAAACCTGACCCAATCAAAACTGCACACGATATGCGTGTCACCTTTGCGCGCATGGCAATGAACGATGAAGAAACCGTTGCGCTCACCGCGGGTGGTCACACTGTGGGTAAAGCACACGGTAATGGTGATGCTTCCCTACTCGGCCCTGAACCCGAAGGCGCAGAAATTGAAGACCAAGGCTTTGGTTGGCTCAACAAAACCTCTCGCGGCATAGGACGTGATACCGTCACCAGTGGCGTAGAAGGTGCGTGGACCACTAACCCAACCAAATGGGATAACGGCTACTTCCACTTGTTATTCACTTACGACTGGTGGGTTACTAAGAGCCCAGCGGGTGCTGCTCAATGGGAGCCAGTAAACATCAAAGAAGAAGATATGCCGGTGGATGTGGAAGACCCAAGCATTCGTCGCAACCCAATGATGACCGATGCGGATATGGCGCTTAAGTTTGATCCGGAATACCGCAAGATTGCAGAGCGTTTCCGTGATGATCCTAAGTACTTCGAAGATTGTTTCGCCCGCGCTTGGTTTAAACTGACTCACCGCGATCTAGGCCCTAAATCTCGTTACCTCGGCCCTGATGTGCCAGCAGAAGACTTGATTTGGCAAGATCCCGTACCACCTGTCTCTTACCACCTATCTGAAGAGAACATCGATGCGCTCAAGATGGCGATTCTCAATAGTGAATTGAGCATTGCCGAGTTGGTTTCTACCGCTTGGGACAGCGCTCGTACTTACCGTGGTTCTGACCGTCGCGGCGGTGCCAATGGCGCACGTATTCGTCTTGCTCCGCAAAAAGATTGGGTGGGCAACGAGCCAGAAAGATTGCAGAAAGTGTTGAGCGTGCTCGACGATATTCGCACCACACACAACTCGCCAATTAGCATGGCAGACTTGATTGTGCTGGCGGGTGGCGTGGGTATCGAGAAAGCGGCATCCAACGCAGGTATGAATATCTCTGTCCCATTTAGCCAAGGACGTGGAGATGCGACGGACGCCATGACCGATGCCGATTCGTTCGATGTGCTTGAACCAATTCACGATGGCTTCCGCAACTGGCTGAAATCCGATTACGTCGTAACGGCAGAAGAGCTGTTATTGGAAAGAAGCCAATTGATGCAACTGACCG
Source organism: Vibrio owensii CAIM 1854 = LMG 25443 (assembly GCF_000817815.1). Taxonomy (GTDB): domain Bacteria; phylum Pseudomonadota; class Gammaproteobacteria; order Enterobacterales; family Vibrionaceae; genus Vibrio; species Vibrio owensii. The sequence goes on along the minus strand of NZ_JPRD01000056.1, from coordinate 9,697 downwards.
CTGTCGAGATGACGGTGCTCATTGGTGGTATGCGTGTTCTTGGCACCAATTATGGTGGTACAAGCCAAGGTGTATTTACCGATAACGTCGGCGCACTGACCAACGATTTCTTCGTTAACCTCACTGATATGAGCTACACATGGCATCCGACCGGTGATAACGAGTACGAAATCCGCGAACGCGCTTCTGGCCAAACCAAATGGACAGCGTCACGTGTCGACTTAGTATTCGGCTCTAACTCGGTACTGCGCTCTTACGCTGAGGTTTACGCTCAGGACGATAACAAAGAGAAGTTTGTCCAAGACTTTGTCGCAGCTTGGGTGAAAGTGATGAACAACGATCGCTTCGATCTATAACACTTTCCCAGACGCAGACAAACATAGATACCGATAGACATAGATACCCAAAAACTTAGTAATCAACTAAAAATCCCTACCACGTGGTAGGGATTTTTTTAGCAAGAAGTCTAATTTCGGGCTTATTTGCCGTTTAACTTCAGGACAGAGAAGGTCGCACTGCTGTAATCGCCGTTCTTCTTATCCGTCTCGAAATCTCCCGTTCCTTCACAGCCTGTCGCCCAGAAGTTATCGCCAGTTTTCACGCTACATTGTCCGTAAGCGCCCGCTTTAAAGTAGAACCACTCGTTCGCATAACCTTTCGCGAAGTCTTTCTTATCCACTTTTCCATAGGCGTCGACGTTATTGCTCAAGTCGAGTTCATACTTCACGGTTGGGTGGCCTTCGGCTTCGAACGCAAGCTGCATCATGTTGCCTTCGACTTTTACGCTGTAGCTGAACTCTTCACCAAGTGCGATGCCTTTGTCTCCCGGCTCGGCGTTGCTTTCCCATGTATTACCCCATACCGGATAAGCGATGTCCGTACGGTCAGGATCTGCTTTCGCTAGGTTGCGTTCGTATGTCCAGAACACCGATCCCATCTTATGGTTAGGCCATTTCTTGTAGAAGATTTTTAGTGGTTCGTTGCCGTGTCCAAACCCTGTGTTCGCCTCTAATTGAGCCGGATCTTTGCCTGCATGAATCTGCCCTACCACGACGGAATACGCTGGGTATTTTTCTGGATTCTTAGAGCGCGTAGCAACGTGGTTTACTTTTAACGTCGCTTCTATTGTTCCTCCTACTGCGCTGAATGATTCCGCTTGAGGGTGCGCAGCAATCACCCAGTTGTTTTCTGGCGCTTTCACGCTGATATCGACATCAGTGCCTCGCCCCATTTGGCGCAGCTCAGAACGCGCGTTTGTAGAGCCCTTTGTTGTCACCGCCATGTTCGGCACTTCAAAGACCATATTGTCGTTTTCATCTAAGAAGAAAAATTGGTGATGTGAGTAACTGAGCATCGCCACCCCTTCGATTTCATCCGCTCGACCGTTGTTGTCTTTGTCCATTGGCAAGGTGATTTTCCAGTTCATCATGTCGAACTTATCCGCAGGCACTGGATGAGGTGTCTGATTGTGGGCCAAAGCGGTCATTGGTAGCGTAGTAAGTAACGCGGCAGCGAGGAGATTCTTGTTCAGTCTTTTGTTATTACACATGGATTTGGATTTCCTTATTTATGTATTATTGTCGTACATATTAATCATTAATCCAGAGATTAAACCGAACGGAAAATCGGGTGTGTAAAATCGCTCACAGTTTGATCATTGCAAGTTCTACTTGGATCATACTTTAAGAAAAAGTGATAGATAAAAGCAGGTTATTTAAACCAAACACTCAGCAGTAAACTATAGAGACAAAAAAGCCCTCATCGTTAAGGGCTCATTACTAGACGAAAAATCAAAATAAAAACGACAAATTAATCATACATAAGCTTCTCAGCTTTCTTCAGATCAAACTCGTTGAGTGATTTACGCGCCAAGTGCCTAAATGGCAGTGCTTTCACTATTTCTTCAAATGGCATAACGGCGAACGCCCAAAAGAAAGAGAGATCCCAGTGCAGAATGATCAACGCACACAATGGGATGGACACAATCCACTGGCCAGTGAAGTTGATCTTGAAGACTTCTGTGGTCTTACCCAGCGCACGTAACACGTGACCGTGTACCGTGTTATAGCCACGAACAATCGGCAGAAAGACGTATAACGGCGCGATAGAAGCAAGGGCTACATAGGTACTTGGATCTAGGTCTGGGTATAAATCCGGTAGAACAAAACTCAAGGCTAAGAAGAACGCCGCCGAGACAAATGAGATCATCACAGCCATGTCGATGCTGATATCAACATTCTTACGTAGCTCATCCATTTGACGTGAACCAATCGCTTGGCTGATCGTGATCGCCGACGAGTGCGCCCAAGCCGTGATGAACTGTGTCCCTGCTTTGATCCAAGGCATTACGATGGTCATCGCTACGTAGGCGTTCAATGTCAGCTGTGAGTACAACAACATGTAGATAGTCGCGCCGGTTTGCAACATAGTCACGTTTGCTGCAACGGGAAAAATCTCTTTAAAGTGATTTAGCGTGTTGGCCTTCAGTGACGCATCTAGGTTCTTAATCGACAAGACGATGGAATCATCCCATCGAATACAAAGCGTTAAGTACAGCAATCGAATGGTGATGGCGATTAAGCTGCCTGCTGCCGCGCCTTGCACACCAATGCCCTCAAAACCAGCAAAGCCATGAATCAACACGTACGACATTGCCATGTTGACTGGCAGCTCAATCAAGTAACCTTTGAACGGCACTTTGGTTCGGCCAAGTGCATTAAACAAGGCGATCATGACTTGGGTAATCGCGTTAAAGATGATGATGAACTTGGCGACAGCGAGGTAGCGTTCGGTTTCAGCATACAGAGCAACGTTGTCGGTCAACTTACTGATCAACGCTTTGTCGAAGGCGGTAATCAGTGTCCAAAACACAACCGCGACCAAAACGTTGATAATTAAGCCCGCCCAGAAACCTTTGTTCAGCGACAGGTGTTGCCCAGATCCAACTGCACGACTGAGTACCAACTGTGAGCCGTTCGCCAACGCCATTTGGATACCTAAAACAAAGGAGACGATGGTGGTAGCAATACCCATGGCAGCAAGGGAAACTTCACCGAGTGGTGAGACAAGGAAGGTGTCGATCATTAACATCGACTGCATTAATAATGCGTTCAAGGCCAACGGCCAAGCAAGGGAGAGATTTTTTCTTATATAGGGTTGGGAAGACATGGTAGACCTTTCGGAGTTGTCACAAGCGCGACTAGCAAGGAAGCTGTTGCCGCTAAACGTTGGCCTTGCCCTATCCTTTCACCGTTAGAGCAAAGCCAAATACACGTTGATTCATCAACCGTTGACGACCTGAGCCAGTTTTTGGTTTTCGTCGTTAAGCAATGTATGCGACGCGATGCGAGCTTGGTCTCCATTCCCCGCCATAATCGCATCGTAAATCGCGCGATGCTCTTCAATACAGAATCGACCGCCTTCAGCTGAATGATCGATAAACTGCTTGAAGATGGTCGACAAAATATTGCTAAACGGAATGTAGAATTGATTGCCTGTTGCAAGGAATATTGTCTGGTGGAACAGGTGGTCGTTGACCGTCCAATCGTCATAATCGAAACGATTGGCTGCCATGGTCATACGCTGAAAAATGACCGACAATTCTTTGCGTTGCTCTGCTGTTGCGTTATTCGCCGCTAAGGCACAAGCCTCTGGTTCAATCGCTTTACGCAGCCCCAAAAACTGAGCCAGAAACGGCTCGGTATCTTCTAAATCTTGAATCCATTCCAAGAGTTGAGGGTCGAGAAAATGCCAGTGGTTGCGCGCACGAATGGTCGTCCCCACCTTCGGCTTTGACTCGATTAGCCCTTTTGCTGATAGCAGTTTGGTTGACTCGCGTAATGCTGTGCGACTCACGCCAAACGCGTCACAGAGATCCATCTCATTGGGTAGCTTTTCATTTTGGTTTAGCTCACCTGACAGTATTTTGCGGGCGATTTGTCTGGCAACTTGCACATGGATCTTGCGGTGTGAATCCTCCACAAGAGAAAACTTTGCCATTTGACGCTCCTTATAATTATGCTTCCAGTGCCGTAGCACTTGATAAATGATCAAAAAAAGCCAGACGAAGCTGGCTTTTTGAGGTCAGTGTATTCGTCTGAAACGAAATAGGTCAGCGCTTATGGCGCCATTTGTCCGCCGTTTACATCCAGCACTTGGCCAGTGATGTAACCAGAACATGCATGTGAAGCGAAGAAAGCAAACGTTGGTGCTACTTCTTCGATTCGACCGAAGCGACCCATAGGGATACCGCTTGCGATTGCTGCTTTCAACTCATCAGATTTACCATCGTGGAATGCGGTGTCGATAGTACCTGGAGAAACGATGTTGAAACGGATGTTGTCTTTAGTGAACTCTTTCACCCAGTTACGGTGAATGTCGTGTAACCACGCTTTTGATGCCGCGTAGATACCAGCACCAACACCGCCACCTTCACGAGCTGCGATAGAGCCAGTGCTGATCACGCATGCTGTCTCACCAGACTCCGCTGCGGATGCACGTAGATGCGGGATTGAATATTTGGTTGTCATCAACGCAGAACGAGCGTTCAGATCCATCACGCGGTTGTAGAACTCATCATCGATGTTTTCTAGGTTTTCACGACCGCCAAGACCACCAGCGTTGTTGATTAGCACGTCCATGCCACCGAAATGATCGGTAAATTCCTTAACCAGTTTTTCGCAATCTGCAGTCACCATAAGGTTCGCTTGGAAAAACTTAACATCGCCACCAAGTGCGGTTAGCTCAGTCACTGCTGCATCTGCGTCAGGACCGGTTTGATGACTGTTAATGCCGATTTTAGCGCCGTATTTTGCGAACACGCGTGCCGCCGCTAGGCCCATACCTGATGTAGAACCTGTGATAAGTACGCGCTTACCTTTCAAATCGTTAAACATGACAGTTTACCTATGTTAGTTATTCGTGCCTTCGAAATAAATCATACAATAAGATCTATGAGTCGCAAGCGTATTTGCGCCCAATTGAGCGAGATCCGGCAAAATTCGTCAGTTTTGCGTTGCATTTGTGGTTTGGGTCACAACAAGTAGGATTTTACAGCTATTATTTGTATGAATAATTTAACAACTTGATAGCGATAAAAACGATATTGAAGAAGCGGTCAAGTCAACGCAATCATTGATTGTGTCTAGTGAAAACACGCGTTATGTGAACCTTCTTATATTACGTTCACATCTGCTTGGTGGGTGGGGGCAAGAGTGCTATAGTACGGCTTAAATAATACATATTTAGTAATTAAGTGAAGATTATGTCTGGCGAATTTCATTCTATCTCAGGCTCTAAGCGAAGCCTTCATGTGCAAGTAGCGCGTGAAATCGCACGTGGTATTTTGTCTGGTAAGCTTCCTCAGGGCTCTATCCTACCTGGCGAAATGGTTCTTTGTGAGCAATTTGGCATCAGCCGTACTGCACTACGTGAAGCAGTGAAATTGCTAACGTCGAAAGGTCTACTTGAGTCGCGCCCTAAAGTTGGTACTCGCGTCATCAACCGTGCTTACTGGAACTTCTTAGATCCTCAACTGATTGAATGGATGGACGGTCTTGCTGATACTGACCAGTTCTGTGGTCAATTCCTTGGTTTACGCCGTGCGATCGAGCCAGAGGCATGTGCACTTGCTGCTATCCACGCGACTGCGGAACAACGTATTGAATTATCTGAAACTTTCCAACAGATGGTCGACGTTGCAGAAGCGGAAGAGTTTGATCACGAAAAATGGATGGAAGTGGACACTCGCTTCCACAGCCTGATCTTCAATGCAACAGGTAACGACTTCTACCTACCGTTCGGCAATATCCTAACGACGATGTTCGTTAACTTTATTGCGCACTCTTCGGAAGAAGGCAGCACTTGTATCAAAGAACACCGTCAGATTTACGATGCAATCATGGCAGGCAACGCTGACAAAGCGCGCCAAGCATCAGCGAATCACTTATTAGACTCTAAGCACCGCTTAGCGCCAGTAAAATAAGTTCAGCGACGAACCATTGAAAGCACGCGTCCTTCGCGTGCTTTTTTGTATCTACTCCCCTATTGCTTCAGCAAGAACCCTCTCTTTCCTCACAAAAAACTTCTTAATCAGTGATACTTTGATTAAATTTAGATATATAATAATACAAATTAAATTTATTAAAGTGCTGTGTTATGACTGAATCTTTGCTGCCAAACATCCTGCAATTTATCGGGCAAATCGACCCATTCGACAAGATCCCAAAACCCGCCTTGCGTGAACTCGCATCGCACGTGCAGATTACCTACCTTGGCAAAGGTGAAGTCATTGACCAATGCGCGACAGGCCAAGAAAAGTCACTCTACATCATACGTACAGGCTCTATGGAGCAAAGAAAGTCCGATGGTGTGCTACGAGCGAAACTGGGGCCAGAAGACATCTTCGGCTTCACCTTTCTTGGCAACCAAATCGACAGCACGAAAGGCTACCGTGCCATCGCGATTGAGAACTCACTGGTTTATGTAATTCCCAACTCGGCGCTTAAAAAACTGTTCGAAACCCACCCTGAATGTGCAGAGCACTTTGCTTCTCAAGCGCAAGTTCGTTTGAAATCAGCGCTGGATGTGGTGTGGTCAAACAAAGAGAAAGGCTTGTTCATTCGCCGCGTTGGTGAGGTTGCCAGCGGTCGCGTTGCGGTGGTGACTGCCGACCAGTCGATTCAAACCGTTGCAAACGAGATGCTAACCAAATGCTCCCCTTGCGCCGTGGTTTACGAAAACGACAAAATCGTTGGCTTGATTACCGACCGCGATATGACCAAGCGTGTTATCGCACAAGGGGTAAGTACAGACCGCCCTATTTCTGAAGTGATGACCCACGATCCGCAAACCATCAAACCAGATGATCTCGTCTTGCATGCCGCATCGATGATGATGCAGCACAATATTCGCAACCTGCCATTGGTAGAAAACAACAAGGTCGTCGGCGTACTGACTACGACACACCTTGTGCAAAACCACCGTGTGCAAGCCATCTTCTTGATCGAGAAAATCAAATACGCAGGCAGCGTAAAGTCCCTTTCGAGCTTTACCCCAGAGCGCCAAGCGATCTTTGAAGCCTTGGTGGATGGGCACGTTTCACCAGAAGTCATCGGTAAAGTGATGACGATGATCATGGATGCCTACACGCGCCGTTTGATTCAAATTGCGATTGATAAGCTTGGTCCGCCGCCATGTAAGTTCTCATGGATTGTGGCAGGCTCCCACGCTCGTAACGAAGTCCACATGTTGTCGGATCAAGACAGCGCGATTGTCCTTGCTGACCACGCGACAGAGAACGACCGAATTTACTTCAAGCATCTTGCTATGATCGTCAGTAACGGCCTTGCGAGCTGTGATTACCCTTTGTGTCCTGGCAAGTTTATGGCCGCGACGCCAAAGTGGTGCCAACCTCTGAGCGTCTGGAAGAAATACTACAAGAAATGGGTTGCCAACCCAGAATACGAGCGCTTACTAAACATCAGCGTGTTCTTGGAAATTCGTACCCTTTACGGCAATAAAGATTACGAGAGCATCTTGCGAGATGAGCTGCACACCAACATCCGCAGCAATCGTGAGTTCCTCTCCATGCTTGTGAACGATGCGGTGAATACCAACCCACCGTTGGGCATCTTCAACAGTTTGGTTTTGGAGAAGTCAGGTGAGAACAAGAAGACGCTCGATGTGAAGAAATACGCCATCAATCTGATCATTGATTTGGCGCGCATTTACGGTTTGGCGGTTGAATGTGATTTAACGGCAACCGACGAGCGTTTCAAAGCCGCGAATGAAGCGGGCGTATTAAGTGAAGATGCGTACAAGAACATCCTTAACGCGTACCAGTTCATCTTGTCGTTCCGTTTTGCTCATCAGTTAGAAGCGCTGAAACGCGGTGAAGAGCCAAATAACCACATCGACCCAAATACGTTCGGTAGCTTTGAACGCCAACACCTGAAAGACGCCTTCCGAATTATTGCTGACTTGCAAGAAGCGGCGAAAGTGCGCTTTGGGAGCCGTTAATGAAGCGAATCTTAGAACACTTTCATCCTTGCTCGCGCCTGAATCGAAAGCGCGAGCAATACGTTAAACAGACAACCATGCCAGAGCACATTAAAGCGCTGGTTCAAACGCCACGTCTGGAAGCGGCGCAATTTGCACAAGACGCCAATTACATTGTGCTAGATTTGGAAACGACCGGCTTAGACAGCGAAGAAGATCTGATTTTGTCGATCGGTTGGGTAGACATAGCGAATGGCAAAGTGGATCTGGCCACCAGCCAGCACATGTACATCAATAGCGATTCGCAAATCAAACCAGAAACCGCGGTGATCAACCATATTACGCCGCAAATGCTGTCCGAGGGCGTTTCAATCCATGATGCCATGCGAGCGTTTTTCCATGCTGCCAAAGGCAAGATCTTGGTCGCTCACGCTTGTGTGGTCGAAACCCAGTTCATCAATCAATATCTACATCGGGTGTTTAAACTCAGCGAACCGCCTTTGGTTTGGCTCGACACCATGTGCATTGAAAAGCATCTACAGAAAGCGATTAATCCTCGTGACGAAATTGATGTCACTCTCTCTGGTACTCGCGCTCGCTATGGGCTGCCTGAGTACAACGGACACAATGCGTTAGCGGATGCGGTCGCGACGGCAGAGCTGTTGTTGGCACAAAAAACTCGCATTACTCCTCAAGGAAAAACCACCATCGGTACCCTTTATCGATTGAGTCTCTAACTCTCTAACCATTCCAATATGAAAAAATCTGATGTCTCTAGCGCCATCTTCCTTTTGGTGGCGGCGAACTTGGTCGCGTCTCTTTCCGACGTGTCCCTCAAAATGCTTAATGGCGAGGTGCCCACTTTTCAATACGTCTTTATTCGCCAATTAATCAGTCTGGTGTTGCTCTTACCTCTTTGGCTTCGTTTGGATAAACGAGAACGTCAAATGGGATGCGATTGGATCACCTTCTGGCGTGCGCAATTGATTCTGATAGGCAGTGCCAGCGCTATGGTAGCAATCACCCATCTGCCATTGGCGACAGCGAATGCGATTTTCTATGTCGGTCCATTATTGGTGCTGCCGCTCTCGATTATCTTCCTTAAAGAAAAACCCTCCAAAGGCAAGATTTTCGGTACTTTTATTGGTTTTGGTGGCGTCTTAATTGTGCTTCGTCCCGAACATTTCCATTGGGCTGCAATCATTGCTCTCGGCAGTGCGCTTGCCATCGGTGTGGGCAACATCCTTATTCGCCGTATGCCACAAGAGCAGCCTTTGGTGTGCACCTTGTTTTGGACAACGTTAATGACATTACCAGTCGCTTTGTTGCTCGCCTACCCTCAATGGCAAGCCATTACGTGGCAACACCTGATGTGGATTGTGGCAATTAACTTGCTTGTACTTGCTTATCATGCCTTGGTGGTCAAAGCGTTTAAGCGTGCTCCTGCGAGCCAGATTGCACTGGCTGAATATTCTGGACTGGCGTTTGTGACATTGTTTGGTGTGATGTGGTTTGATGAAATACCCGACCTGTTTACCGCACTCGGGATCATTCTGATTGTGCTGCCGATGATGCCGCTTAATTGGCAGCGTTTATTGGGTAACAAGCGTCGAGTAGAGACTGCGCAAGAAGTGTCTTAATCACTTTAAGCAATAAGATAAATACTTAAGAGGAGCACAACGCTCTAATGCCGTTCACT
>NZ_JPRD01000055.1 GCF_000817815.1 Vibrio owensii CAIM 1854 = LMG 25443 | reverse complement strand
AACTGATCGGCATTAGAGCAGATTTGCTCCCTTTTTTAATAGACAAAAAACTGTTCATCCTGTTAACAAGTCGCTAGTATACGCAAGCGCCACCAATTGGCAGCAAACGAATATCGATTCCATCTTGTGTTAGGGTTAGTTTTGGTTCACGTATTTCGCCTACTGCTTTTGTTGTCACTCTCCCTGTTCTCAGGGCAGATGTATGCTGCGCAAAATCATGAATCTGCAGATACCAACTACACCGCTTCCGAGACGTTCTACAAACTTACACAACATGACTATCATGCGTTAAAAGTCCCTTATCGAGCTTGGAATACTCGTGATGCTTGGAGCCCTGATGGTTACTACCGCCACTTAAAGCGCGACCTGTTGGGTCTACTGCCTTGCCGTCGAGCTTCTGGTAACGATGGCGAGCTGACATTGAGCGTCGTACCCGAGTATCACCTCCTGGTCGCTTTTTTGTCCCCTTCCTTATTGGATATCGCACTCAAAGCCACACCTTTGCCAAATCGTGCACAGTTATCGGCAAGCAAAAGTGCATTTCATCTTCCGGGGTGGAAACAAGCCAATTTACTTTACGTGTTTAAACACAGTCGCGACGCTTAGCTCGCACATTGACTGTACTGACATTAATACGGATACCTTCAGTACTAGCCAAGGATGATCTCATCTTTACCCTGAATTAACTCGAGATCCTGATTATGAAAAAAATCGCGACTATCGCCGTTTTGGCACTCACAACCTTATTCGCTGCGACTACACAAGCAGCAAAACCTGAAGATATGAGCAACAGTGCGCTTCTAGAGTGTGCGAATGCTTCTAACGCTCGTGCAGCCGTTCCTGAGCATCGAGCTATGTTTCGTCATTACTTAATGGCTGAGCGCGGCTATACATTCAGCCAACTCTCTTCTGCGGAGACTGAGTTCAAAGCACAAGGCATGGATGAAACGAAGATGGAACAGTTCTACAAAACTGAGTGTAAGGAAGCAGGCGAATACCTTTACAACATCGGTTACTGATTCGCGCTCATTGCAAGCAATGTAAATACAGAAAAAGGCGCTGTGATAGCGCCTTTTTTGCTTTTCAAATTTCTTACCAGAACAATTATGGCAGTTGTGGAGTTGTTTTTGATTTGCTCCAAGCCTTACGCACTTTCACCAATACAAAGCTCATGATGGCAATGGTTAGGGTAATAACCGGTGCAGCCATCAATCCCATGGTCACAATCTTGTTTAGCTTTTCTGGTAACAATGGTAACAACAGGCCAAGACCGCACAGTAGCAGTGTCCAGAGAATCGCACTCAGCCACGCAAAGTAATGGAACTTGCTAACACGGTTCACGCGTAATCCCATCATCAATGGCAGCAACGAACGCACCACTGGAATAAAACGCGCGCAAAATAGCGCAATCAAACCATGCTTACCCAGCAGCATGTCCACTTGTTCTAAACGCTTCGCTGGTACTGCATTCACCCAGCCTTGTACTTTCGGCAAGCGGTTTAGCCATTTACCTTGCAAATATGCTGCCCAACTGCCCATTGCTGCACTGACTACAATCACCAACATGATCATAACTGGGTCAAGCACTCCAACCGCTGCCAATGTACCAGAAAGTACGACCACGCTGTCACACGGGAATGGGGCTGCAGGGATAAACCCACTTTCAAGGAAAATAAGTGCACCAACTACAAAGTAAATCAGCCCTGCACTACCCGGCGCCATCAGCGCGGTAAAGTCTTGGTGCCACAACGCAAACAGCACCTGAGTAATCGAATCAAACATAGCAAACTCCTAAACATCACAATTAAATTTAAAAACAGATGAATAGGCATCACCTAGCATGCATGAAGCGATAAATGAGATTAGATTCTTGCCCTGTTCCAAGTCGATATTTCGAGCGAGGATAAAAGACATCAATAACGGGCATAGCCACTTTAGATACAAAGCGTTTATTAGAATCCGCAACTACCGTTAGCCAACGCGCAGGTACTACATCAAAGTCATCAGATTCTGGTGATGTATTGGAATGGTTAACGCGCAATGCGTTTCGACTGAATAAGCTGGCGGCAATTTTACGAGATGGTGAGAATGGTGCTTTCTCAAGATGCGCTTCACCATCAATTAAAGAAGAGGTGTAGCTGACCGCGTGGGAAAGTTTTGGTGACGGTGAAGCCTGACTCAAACCAAAAGCCATCAGCGCAACAACAAGCCCTAACACACTGACTAGGTAAGTACGCACAGAATTCACCTAAACCACAACGATACGCTGTTGTAACTCCATGCGTGTTGATTTGCAATCTAAATTCTCAGTTGATAGTAAAAAGAGAGTTTTGCAAACCTTTGGCCGTACATTTCATGTTCAAAAGGCCGCAAAAAGTGTTCTAGGTGATACCGGATAACCGAGAAGCGATCTTAGCAACCACTTGAGCAACAAACTCAAGTTTACAGCGCCCTAGTAACGCCCCCGCCGTAGCTTCGGCCAACATACGTATTTCGTTTGGGTTGATACCAAGCCTTGTCAGCTCATTTAACTCAAACAATAAACCCGACTCTTGCGAGCTTTTATCCCCGAGCAGAGAAACCACGTTAATGAAAATGCCAACGGATGCTAAACGATTACAAGCCGATGCAGAACCCTCTTCATGATGCCACTTAACCATCACTTTATTCGCTTCCGCGTTTTCATCTCTAAGCTTACAAACTTCAAGCCCTTCATCAATCAAGCAACGCGCAAACAAGTTCGCATTATCACCATCACATAGCATTGTCTTGTTCCTTCTATCCAAAAGCAGCTTCTTTAATACTTCTGTCGCTACTTTAAAAATAACGTTCGCGCCTTAGTGAGTAATTTAGCGTTAAATAATGGCGGTACTGTTTGTTCCCATCGAAAAGTAACGCTTCAGGAACTAGCTCACTCACTGATGAAACGAGAGCTCTTGGTACTCACCTCATCACCATGGCAAACAAATCCATCTCCCCTTCTAACCGCCCTTCAATAACGTTGTTTTCCGGGAAGTTTTCGAAGATAAACACACGATCGCCCAGCCGCTCTACGTGATAAAAGAGGACGTTATATCCCGAGAAGATTTCGTTATATCTGTCCGTCAGGTTGTTTGTGCTGCCACCATCAATGCGGTTTCGGTCATAGATGATGTATATCACCTGCTTACCAAACTTCATTTGTCTTGCCATTACCTGCCACTTGGAAACCAGTTCATTTTGCTCGTTGAGAAGAGAATGGAGCACCACCACCTTGCCGCGGTAGCAGGTGACAAACGTTTTTTGATGTTCAGCATTTTCCACCGAGAGGTCATAGCGACAACCAGCACCATTGACCAGCCCATATAAAAGAAAAGCGGTAGTTAAGATGAAGCCAAGAAATGCGCCGCGTTGTAGTAGCTTAGTCATGATATGCCCCCTCATAACGCTTGCCGTTTGATGAGACGAAAATGGATGAGCCTTGCTCTGCTTTCAGCTCAGAGTCGACATCCCCTCGAATTGCACAGACTTTGGATTGGCCGACAACCTCGCAATCAACTTGAACCCAAGAAAAGCTGAAATACGACGCCACAAACACCACATACAACAGCGATAACCAGGCGCAAATGACGCTAATCTTGTTGGAGTTTGTTTCAATACGTTTATTGATATTATGTTCAGGCTTGGATGCAACGACTTGCTCTGTTACTTCTTCAACTTGTTCTGAATTTGATTCTCCAGAAGCCATACACTCTACTTCCAGTTGATAACCTTGGCGGGGGACATTAACGATCTTAATCTTTTCCGGTTCGAGTACTTTACGCAGGTTTGAAATCGCGACGGGTAATGAGTTGGAACCGATGATCTCGGGGTTTCCCCATGCTGCGCGAATAAGGGCATCTTTAGAAACCACCTTGCCCAAGTTGGTAACTAACGTTTTTAAGACATCACTTTCTTTCGTTGTAATGTTGTAGCGTTTACCGCTTTCCACGATGAGTTCACACGCGTGCTGTTGCACCTTGAGTAAACACGATCCCACTTGAACTTCGTGCGCTTCAAATTCCTCGAATACAGGGCTGGTAATCTTCATTGCGACCCCCACTTTTATCCATCCTGTTTAGGAGGTAGCAAAAGCTAAGCCAAGCCCTAAAAGTGTCACAGTGACAACCTTTGCCCATTGAGGCCATGTCTATTGAAGCCATTGCCTAGCAGTCAGCTGGCGTCAGTAATAGATGAGCATGAGGGAGATTGCTCTCATCTACTTGGGCGTTAGGTTCTGAGTTCTGGGTTCTCAAATTGAATGTCAAAAAGAGAATTTTTGTCTCAAAGAAGAAACCAGGATGGATAAATGAGCAATAAATTACTTATTTTATCCGGTGATTTTCATCAATCATTAGTGCCCAGCGAGATTCACGACTGGTTCACTCGCTAAATACACACTTGGTACGCCTTATGCTTCTTCAGTGTGTAACCCCGTCAGAAATTAAGAGTTAGCCAACAATAAAAACGACACAACCGCTAAAGGCTAGTGCAATTAAAAACGAATCCAGTCGCTTATAAGTTCACAACTCGGAATCATTTATGAAAGCACTTTTATTGTTAGTCACATGCTCAACGCTTTTTCTTACTGCCTGCAATGACACCGAAACAGGCACGGAAGTCGTTACGCCACCGCAACAACAAGAAGTTGAACTGCCAAAAACCCCAGACGTAGAACCGACACCAGACCCAATTCAACCGCCAGAAAGTGAGAAACCACCACTTCCTCCCGTTGATACGCCTCCAGTTTTTCCACCAAAGGCCGAACCGGAACCCGAGCCTGGACCAGAAAAGCAACCTGACGAGAATACAACGCAGCAGCCTGATCAAACCCAGGACAAACAACCGGATGAGGACACAAAGCAGCAACCTGACCAAAACCAGGACAAACAACCTGAACCACCAGTGGTAGCGCCAGACCCAACACCTGTGTCTGTGCCGCCAAGTGCCTTCACTTTAACCGCGCCAACTTCAGTGAATGGGAAAACGTTCTTGTTTCAGTGGCAAGACAGTCAAAACGCTGATGAGTACACCTTGTGCCGGAAAAATACGACAGCAACGGACAACTGCGACGTCTTGTCTACTGGATTAACCGAGACCAATAAACAAGTTGAACTCCACAGCTTGTTATCCACCAACGAGACGTATTTTGTGGTGGCTAGTAACAAAGATGGCGATCAGAAAAGTAACGAAGTATCGATTGAACCAAGCGCTTTATTGAATGCTATTGGCTTGTTGAAAGCTTCTAACACCGACAGTAACGACAACTATGGCAACGCTGTCGCGGTGAGTAATGATGGCTCGACTATCGCAGTGAGTGCTTTCAAAGAGAGCGGCATAGTCAATGATCCTACTGCAAACAGTGCTGCCCTATCTGGAGCAGTGTATGTTTATCGAAAAACAAACGGTATTTGGAATGAAGTTGCTTACCTTAAAGCGTCGAATGCCGATGACAAAGATGAGTTTGGTTATGCGATTGCTCTGAGCGGAGATGGGAATACGCTTGCTGTCAGTACGATAAACGAAGCCTCGTCTGCAACGGGTATCGATGGCAACCAATTGGATAACTTAGCGCCGGCGTCCGGTGCTGTTTATCTATACGTTAACAGTGGGCCTTCTTGGCAATCGCAAGCTTACATTAAATCCTCAAACAGCAACCTTGTTGATTCGTTTGGCTTCTCAGTATCACTGGATTCAGACGGTACGACGTTACTTGTTGGTGCGCCTGGAGAAAGCTCTTCAGCTCAGTCCATCAATGGTGACGAGACAGATAACACAGGCAGTTTGTCAGGTGCGGCCTACGTGTTTGAATTGCAAAACAACCAGTGGGCGCAAACCGCGTACTTGAAGTCAACAAACTCAGACAAGCTTGACTCGTTCGGCTACGACGTGTCGTTAAGCGACGACGGATTAACCGCGGTAGTCGGCTCACCGGGTGAAGATTCAAATGCCATCAGCGTCAATGGTAACGAAATGGATAATAGCAGTGATAACTCAGGTGCTGCTTATGTCTTTGTTCACAACGGTGCCACTTGGGCTCAAGATTCCTATTTGAAATCCTCGAACTCAGATTCTGAAGACCAGTTTGGACACTCAGTCGACGTAAACTCAGATGGCACCGTGATAGCGATTGGCGCTTTCAACGAAGCGTCTGACAGTGAGATAAACGGCAATGAATCAGACAGCTCAGCTTCTGGCGCTGGAGCCGCTTACCTCTTCTACAAATTGCAAGCGGGTTGGCAACAAGAAGATTACATCAAAGCCGTTAACTCCGATGCTTCTGACCACTTCGGTTCCGATGTTCAACTGAGCAGCAATGGTAAAGCGCTTGTTGTTGGCGCCCCAAATGAAGCCTCATCTAGCCAAGGTTTGGATGGTGATGTGCAATTGAATGACACAAGTGCAGCTGGTGCAGTATATCTCTTTACCGATGTTGAAGGAACTTGGCGGCAAACAGAATACATCAAATCCCGCAATACGGATGCAGGCGATGGATTTGGCAGCGCTATCGCCATCAGTGGTGATGGTAATACCTTGATCGTCGGCGCAAAAGACGAAGCGTCTGATGGGTCAGATTTCAACGACAACAGTAGCTCGGGTTCGGGCGCAGCTTACATCTACTAAACGCAAAAGGAGATGAACCATGCTAACGACTAAACCTACCGTCTTGGTCATTGACGATACACCCGAGCACATTCAGATCATCTCTAACGTGCTGAACGAAGAATACCAAGTCAAAGCTGCGATCAACGGTGAACGCGGCTTGCAAATCGCACTGCAAGAGCCAAAACCTGACCTCATCTTGCTCGACATTGTCATGCCTGAAATGAACGGCTTTGAGGTATGTAAGCGTTTGAAGTCGAACCCTTTGACTAGCGCGATTCCGGTCATGTTTTTAACCGCGCAATCCGATGACGATGATGAACAGTTCGGCTTTGATATTGGCGCGGTGGATTACATCACCAAACCGATTAGCCCAGCCATACTTCGAGTAAGAGTACGCTCACAACTATTGGCTTACAGCAAAAGCCGAATGCTAGCAGCCCAAGTTAAAGAAAAAACCGCCCTTCTTGCTCGAAACCAACTCGAGATCATCAACTGTTTAGCAAGGGCTGGCGAGTACAAAGACAACGAAACAGGCATGCACGTGATTCGAATGAGCCACTATAGCCGATTGCTGGCAGAAGCCATTGGCGCTGATGAAGAATGGTGTGAACTGCTTTTTACCGCCGCCCCTATGCATGACATCGGAAAAATAGGAACGCCCGATGCTGTACTACTCAAGCCCTCTCGACTTGATGAAGATGAATGGGAAGAGATGCAACGACATGTGGAATATGGTTATGAGATCCTCGGCAAGCACGATTCTCCTCTCCTTAACCTTGCGAGAGAAGTCGTCATCGCGCATCACGAGAAGTGGGATGGAAGCGGCTACCCGAAAGGTATTTCTGGGGAGCAGATTCCCCTTTCTGCTCGAATCGTTGCCATTGCAGACGTGTTCGACGCTTTAACCAGTGAACGACCTTATAAACGAGCATGGTCGATTCCCGAAGCATGCGCGCTTCTGACTAAGGAATCGGGTACCCACTTTGACCCAAAACTGGTGCCTGTTTTTATCTCTCTCATTCCTGAAATCAAAAAAATCATGGCGCGTTATTCGGATGTTGAACCCCAAGCCTTAAGAGTTAACGCGTAATGACCAGAGAAGGCGAAAACAAAGTCTCGAAACAAGCAAAACGAACCCTGTTAAGTTTTGGGTTCGTTATTGCACTGTTTTGTATCGTGGGCTTGTTCGCTGGTTTCAGTATCAATAAAACCTTTGGTTCAATCGAGAG
Organism: Vibrio owensii CAIM 1854 = LMG 25443; assembly: GCF_000817815.1. GTDB lineage: Bacteria > Pseudomonadota > Gammaproteobacteria > Enterobacterales > Vibrionaceae > Vibrio > Vibrio owensii. The sequence continues at coordinate 63,458 of NZ_JPRD01000055.1, read as the reverse complement.
GTACGGCCTCGCGGGGCAACTCTTGTTAGCACTTGATAACGCGAGATTATACGAGCTCACCTATACACGCGATCGCCAGTTGGAAGACGCAGCTAAGGCAGAGCGGTTTATCGAAGAAACCAAAAAACTCGCGCAGAGCTTTGAAGATAACTCAGTGTCAAACGACCTCATCGATGACTCTTTACTTAGTTACGTAGAAGATTATCAGGAACTTTTCACCCTATATAAAACCCTCACAGAACAACAAAAACAAAGCCTTTCTGTGATGGAAAAGGATGCGACAACCGTTGCCACACAAACCCGAGAGTTACAAAAACGCCTCGCTTCTAAAGTCGTAGCAGACAAACAAGAAGAACTTCAAAACCGAGACATGATGGTTCGTGTGGCCGAGCACGAATCACTCAGCTACGAGATAAACTTAACCGCCCAGTCCATTCGCTCTGCGAGTTTAGAGTTTCTTCTATTCGGCAGAGACAGCGACCTTAACGATGCCATCAAGTACACGGACGAGCTTGAGCAGCTCACAGAAACGCTCTCTGAAGCGCTGCACAACAAATACGAATCAACTCTCGTTCAAGCGTTAAAGAACTCCCAAAAGCATTATTCATCAGCTTTAAGCTTGGTAAATCAAAGCGCAGACAACGAAGCCACGTCTAAAAACCTGAGAGCTTCTTCAGAACAACTCGCAAAAAGCGTTGATGCATTGCGTGAACGCATCAGGCAGGATCTGATTCAAGCGCAAGCCAATGTCGCCAACCTTGAAAGTGACATGAACATGAGTCTTGAAGCCGGTATCCAAGCAACGCTACTTAAACAATCAGTCGGAAAGGCGAGACAAGCAGATCGCGACTTCATGATCTCGACTCGAGCCGAAGAAAAGGAAAAACACAAACTGATTGTGTTAGAGGCGTTAGCGAAAGCACAAGCACACACACGTAGCATCCAATCTTTTTTGGTTGAAGAGAGCAATAATGCGCTGTTTGAATCTGTGCCTAGCTCTATTGAGGCTTATAAGCTGCACTTTTTAGATGTCGTCGAGGTATCCCAACAACTGAACGATATTGCACGCAAAATGGTCATGGCCGCGACCAAAGCAGACGACCAGCTTGACCATTTAAGAGAGCTGCGTTTTGCCGAGGTGTCGCAATTCAAACAAGTGTCGCAATATCTCATTTATTCGGCGTTCGTGTTCATTCTGGCTATCATCTTACTCGCCTATACCATGCGTCGCTCACAAATCGAGCTTCAGGCCATGGCGGCGACATTGCAAGAAGCACGTGATGATGCCGAATCTGCCAATCAAGCCAAATCGAGCTTCCTAGCCAACATGAGTCATGAAATCAGAACGCCGATGAATGCCATCATAGGCATGAGTCATCTTGTTCTTGAATCAGAGCTCAATAAACATCAAAAGAACTACATTGAAAAGGTGCATCGCTCAGCGAAATCCTTGTTACGATTGTTAAATGACATATTGGACTTTTCGAAAGTAGAAGCAGGAAAACTAGAGCTCGAACGTACGCCCTTCTCTCTCGATGAATTACTCGATCAAGCTATCGATATTTTGTCCGTCAAATCACAGGATAAATCTCTCGACCTATTACTCTCTGTCGATCAGAACTTACCGCAAACCTTGATAGGCGACCCTTACCGCGTCAAGCAAATCATTCTCAACTTAGGGTTTAATGCCATCAAGTTTACTCATCAAGGCAAAGTCACATTGCGTTTGAATCTGCTTCATAAAACCAAGCAATACAGTACTTTGGAGTTAGTTGTCGAGGATGAGGGTATCGGCATGACACCCGGACAGATCAACAAGCTGTTTAATAGTTTCTCTCAAGCAGACACCTCAACAACGCGAAAATACGGTGGTTCAGGGCTCGGTTTGGCCATTACGAAAAACATCGTAGACTTGATGAAGGGGACAATCTCAGTGACCAGTACGCTAGGAAAAGGCTCAATTTTTAAGGTTCAATTCGAACTCGAATATTGCAGTGAGGACATTCCGTGTCCAAACTTCGACCACGTGCCTAACCGCGCGTTTTTGATCGATGCTTGTAAAGAGTCTCGTTTGCTCATACAAGGTCAATTGCAACAACTGAATATCCAATGTGAGGACTTTGCTGACCTAAAAGACATGGTAGATTCTGAACTTAAGCTACCTCCACTCCTTTTGGTCACCCTGCCCGCCCAATCCCACTTAATTACCAAGATGCTCTCTCAGCTTCGGAGCCTTGAAGTGCCGAATAGCAAAGTGCTTTTGGTCACGAATACCAGTGTTGCGCACGTTCTACACCAACTTGATTCTATTGACCTTAAATACGACGAGCTACTCAGAAAGCCTTTCACAACCACAGTGCTTTCTGAGTGCTTGGACACCCTTTTCCAAAGTGAGAGTGAAGCGCCTTCTCCTGCCACAACAAGCTCAGGCTCAAACTTGGCGAAAAAACGTATTCTTGTTGTTGAAGACCATCGAATAAATCAAGAGTTAGTGCGAGATGTATTAGTCAATGCGGGCTGTGTTGTGCAAATTGCCAACCACGGTAAAGAAGCCTTAGAGCTTTTGGTTAAACACAACTTCGATGCCGTGTTAATGGATTGCCAGATGCCAATTATGGATGGATATCAGGCGACCCAAAACATCCGACAGAAGCTAAAGCTTACCGAGTTGCCAATTATCGCATTAACGGCCAATACCTTAGCTGAAGATGAGAAAAAAGCCCTCGATGCAGGCATGAATTGTGTGCTGCATAAACCCATAGATATTCCATTGTTGAAATCGAGATTAGCGAAGCTACTGTGTACTAATGGCGGCGATAGTATTGAGACGCAAACGCCTACAAATGAGATGCCAATTGCCATCAAAGAAGCGCTTTCTCAAATACCTGAACTGAATATTGAACAAGGCATCAGAGTCACAGCAGGAAATAGCACGCTGTATCTGTCGGTACTACAAAAGTTTGCTCACCAATACAAATCGTTTAGCTTCGATGAAATGAGTACTACTGAGGTAGACAGAGCCATTCATACCATCAAAGGACTCAGTGGCAGTGTCGGACTCAAGCAAATTCAAGCACTATGCACGCAATTGGAAAAAGAGAACGTCAGTGCAAAAGACAAAGCACTTCTTGTCCGGTCCTTAACGAGCGTCTGTACTCAAGTGTTGTCAGCAACTGAAAGCAATACAAAAGAAAACCCCGTTCATATTGACGAATCATTCAATCCAGAGACGTTCGAAATGTTGAAACGCCTACTGCTTAATGATGACACCGAGGTGCTTAATCACTTGAGTAGCGTTCATAGCGGCAAACAACTCGGATTGGCGGCCTCTTGTTTCGATAAATTTAAAAGAGCAGCGGAACAATATGATTTCTCCCTCGCGCTTGAAATCCTCAATACATCCGATGGTTTGAGTAACTCATGAGGGAGTTGTGGTGAAACCCACGATCAATATAGCCCCGTTCAACTTATGCCGGACGGGGCTATTAGTTAGTATTCGAGCCGTGTTATTTCTTACCGTAAGGGTAGTTTTCAAACATCTTCATCACTTCTTCCGAGATTAGCTCTTCACGCTTTTCCGTACTCATTGATTCGGTTAGCTTGCGGCTAGAAACACCCTTCCACACCACTTGGTTGGCTTTGGTATCAACAAGTTCGACAACAAGTTTGCCGTACTTCTTCTCTTTATAACGCTCAGGGCTAGAAGTGATCACGCCAAAGCTGTTCCATCCGTAACCAACGCTAAAGCTAGAACCCGATGACACCAGTTCGGACTCTTTGATGATGTCGTGGTGCACATAAAGGTCACCGCCACTTTGCACGCGCGACAGTCCTTTTGATTCTAGTTGAGCAGCCAATCCCTGCTCGATTCTTCGTGCGTCCAAACTGGTCGGGGTTTCAGACTGCTCACCAAAATCAAACGTTTTGTAGGATGAGAAATCCGCTTGCTTGTCGACGTCTGTCGTCACTGTTGTACAAGCCGTTACCGAGATAGCAAACAGTGTTGCCAGTAAACCTTTCCACATACCCTTTCTCCTCTGTCTTATCGTGCCGGTCTCTCTCGGCAAATGGTGGTATTCGTTTTTACGTGTGTGGGAAAAAATTGAATCATTTCAACATTTAGTCTTGACCATGAATGCCAAGTGTTCAAATTCAAGACGCGAGAGAGACGAAGAACAGAGTAAATAACTGCCTGAGAAAGAAAACGGATCGATATTTGGAGTTACCTATCGCCAACATCATCGTGCGCTTTTTGAGCGAATTGGTATTTATTTGCTCATTAAGCAACTCATTGAGCAAAAAAGACTTTTCTTTTGAATTTAATCTGGCATATTGAATGAGTCCTATCGATGCGCGGGCATCGTATAATGGCTATTACCTCAGCCTTCCAAGCTGATGATGCGGGTTCGATTCCCGCTGCCCGCTCCAAGCTTTCCCTTAAGCTAATCTTTTTCTCAGATTTCCCAAATCTATCCTTTAAATTCTTACTTCACTGCTATCACGCTGTGGTTGTAATCGATCTCTTGTATTTGCTACCTCAAACTGCAGGCATAAAAAAGCCCCTGCAAAATACAGGGGCGTGTCTTCGTTATAATGTTCCCCATATCTTTGGGGTTAATCCAACTGAAGTGTCGTGAACGTGTCGTTTTTCAGCCCGCCACCAGCGCGTTTCTTCATGGTGACTTCGACCGATCGCTTCCCTTCATTGACGCGATAACGTATGGCTTGAGCAAGGTATTTGTCATTTCGCTTCAAGTCTCTAGCGTCAATCTTTAACGTACGATTTTGACGATTTACCGTGCAGCGATAATCCCAATCATTTTTGCCATTTTTCAAAGCCAGCAAAATACGTTGACCTGACGTTCCCGCCGTTTTAATCCCGCGGGGCTGCTTATCTATCGCCAGTGCTAACCCTGCTTTACACAGCTGATCTGCACTAAAAGCAGGTGCTGCGTATGCGTACCCAGAGCTGAACATAGCGGCGGTCATCGTTACAATTGAGACAACTCGATTAAATGTCATCGTCCGTTCCCTAAATCTTACAAAACACCGTACGAATTAAAACAACATTGCCGGATGCTGTCAAGAGTAAATGGTATGGCGTTTAGTTAATCATAAGAAACGGCTATTCCAAGGTGTCAGACGGAGGTGCAAACAAACACCGCCAGCGCTGACGCCAAGATAAATTAGGACGAGTCACTTCTTTGAACATGTCTTTCCATTCCGCAAACGTCACGGTAATAGGATTAAAGCTATTAACAGGTTTTGAAATGCCATAACGAACCGTTTCAACTTCTGGCTCGAACGTCCCGAACATACGATCCCAGATGATCAATACGCCAGCGTAATTTTTATCGATATATTGACGATTCACACCATGATGAACGCGGTGATGAGATGGCGTATTGAAGACCCATTCTAAAGGGCCAAGAGAACGAATCGATTGGGTATGAACAAAGAATTGCAGACCGAGATTGAGCAGAACAACAAACACCACCCACTTAGGATCAAAACCAATAATGACCAGTGGCAACCAGAACAACCACATGCCGGCCAATGGGTACATTAGGCTTTGACGAAATGCGGTACTGAAGTTCATGCGCTCTGAACTGTGATGCACCACATGTGCCGCCCACATCCAACGGATACGATGGCTTGCTCGGTGGAACCAGTAATAGAAGAAATCTTGTAAGACCATGAGTAACAGGAAGGTAGAAACCGTCATCTCGATATCAAACAAACGCCAACCAAACCACCATAAGTACAGCTTGGCGATAAGCAGCCCTGTTAAGATATCTGTCGCTTGATGAAGCCCAGCCAATACAAAGTTACACACCACTTCTGGCAAGTAATATCGCGCACTCTCAGGTAATCTTCCACCACGTTGTCCAAACCAATATTCTGCCGCAATACAAAGAAAGAATATTGGCGCGAGCAACATCAACAATAAATCAGGATGTTCCGTAATTTGTGACCATTCCATAGTCCGTTCCTACCATTTCGCGTAGTGATCTTCGGTGAGTCCCTTCACCTCTTCAAGTTCGTGTTTAATGCCATTGCCATCAATCAAATAGCCAGAAAAATAACCAACAAACTGACGAAAGTTACTCTTCAAAAACCAGAAGTTCTTTTTCTCTGAGCGCTGATTTTTAGGTTTGAAGATCAAGTCGATGCGCTTGTCTTGTGAGGTAATTCGCCATGACGCTTCTTGATGGAGGCGAGAAAATTCGAATTGGACAGGTGGCATCAAATACCGTTCGCCATCAATCCAAATCACGTTTTCACAATGTCCGGTTTCGTTGACTCCAGCAGCAAAGTTCAGCCCTATCCGTTTGTCTTCACTGTGATGATTAATGCTCGCCCATCGCCAACTGGTTTCCCTTCGCATATAGCCGGCAGAGAAGTCATACCCAGCAACTGCGTTGGTTAGATCTTGTGGTTGCCCTTTCACACTCATTTCACCTTGAACAGCGAGTGCGTTGTGTTTTTGGGTGTAGGTCCAGCCGGAATACGCGGTTGGTGTACAGAGCATCAAAGGCAAGCTTTCTGACTCAGGTTTTAACCTCAAATCAGCTTGAATAAGGTCTGTTGAAAGCTGTATGTGCCAGAGTCCATGTTCAATCTTGAATTGAATGGCATCGTTAGCGAGATAGGCGTGGCTGTTCCAGCTAGAAGGTTGTGTTTGATAACCCATGTTGATCGGCTTTAGCCACTGCTGTTCAACGAGCTCATGGGTTTCTGTATCAAACACATAGCAAAAGCCAGACGCCAAATAGCGAATATCGGCAATCGCAACACCAATGATGTATTTCTCTGTCACGATCGAGACGAACTGGAACTGCTTATAGTCGAATCGCTTTCGCCAACTCGATGCAGAATGATCCATCTCATTAAGATACTGAAACGCATCCAACTGAAGCGATTCGGGAATCGATGCTAAATGACCAAATTGAGGTAATCCATTCGCTTGAATAAAGGGATTCAAAGGTGTTTGCACATCCATGCTCGCTATTAATCAATGACACACCATTCGATATTAACATTAATTTAACAACGAACAGTTTGCGCCACTGCACAACATTGGTTCAGTTCTCGGCTTCAAATGAACTGAAATGTGAAACCAGTCACCTATATTCAAACCATTGAACGGTTAATTAGAGCTTTAACTTGGGTTGGATGAAATCAAGGAAAGCGGAAATACGCAATGAAACAGATGAAGATTTGTAGTAAACCGCGTTGATCTGTTCACGACCAGTATTAGTGATTTTGTCTGATTCCAATATCGGCACCAAGCGCCCCTCTTCCATGTCTTTACGAACCATAAAACCGGACAAACACGCAATGCCATTGCCTGCTAGCGCCAGTTGGCGAATGGTCTCACCGTTACTGGAAAGCAAATTTGGCTCTATCTCTGGTGCGCCTTTTAATGGCAGTTTGTTGAGGATCTTCGGCTCAGTGAATCCGATAATGTCGTGATGAGCAAGGTCCGTTGGCTTTTGTGGAATCCCTCTGTGTTTGAGGTAATCCGGTGAGGCAACCAAATACAACTCGCTCTTACCCAGCGCTCTTGCATGCAAAGTAGAATCAGACAGTTTACCGATACGAATCGCCACATCGGTGCGCTTTTCTAATAGATCAACGAAACCTTCGTTGGACGTCAGCTCCAATTCAATCTGCGGATAGGCTTCACGGAAAGGCTTGATCAGGTCAACTAGTTGATGGAAGACGAATGGGCTTGCGGCATCCACACGCAGTGTCCCTTGAGGCGTTTCTCCTAATGAAAGAATGCACTCTTCCGCCTGCTGAATGTACTGCATTGCGGTGCGCACATGCTCGACAAATCGGCGACCTTCATCGGTTAACTCAACGCGACGTGTGGTGCGGTTTAGTAAAGAAACGCCAAGCTGCTGTTCAAGACGACTGACTGAGCGCGAAACTCTTGCCACTTGCACATCTAATGCTTCTGCCGCAGCGGAAAAGCCACCACAGTCTACAACCGTTAATAGGATTTCTAGATCATCGGAACGCGTTAACATCGTCTTACCTCACTTTTGTTGCTGTAACCATAATTGAGGAGAGACTTTTGTCAATATTGAAATAATCTCAACGACGCTAATCGAGAATTTCGGTCACGACTTCGGTCTTTACAGAATTGGCGATAAAACAGTTCTCATGCGCCAGATGATGCATTTTTCCTAACTGTTCACGTGTCGGTTGTTTATCTCCGGAAAAAACGATGCGTGGTCTCAGCACAACTTTAGAAACCCACTCTTTGCCGTTTTCTCCTGCCGTCAGTTCCCCAATTGCTTCGTCCACGTACGAATCAATTACATAGCGACGCTTAGCGGCAATAGAAAGGAAAACCAACATATGACAACTCGATAACGCAGCAATAAACGCTTCTTCTGGGTCGACGTTTTCTTCTACCGAAAGTGGTAACGGGACAACTTGAGGAGATGGGGATGCCGGAACGGTAACGCCACCGTCAAACTGCCAAACGTGTGCTCGGCTGTATTGATTGTCGCTAAAGATTTCGTTGGTTTGACGCTGCCATCGGATAACTGCAGTGTGTGTACTCATTACCATCCCTTGTGCTGTGGGGCTTTGCCTAATAAGGCGACTCTCCATAAATTAGAGCCCCAAGTAAACCACAGTACAAAGCATGACCCAAGAGCAGGGATGAAATACGTGCGCTAAGCCATTAAATCACCTGATTTGTGTCTGCCTGTTGTTTGCGAGATTGGTCAATCAGACGTTGCCCTTGATGGACATTCACCTGCAATCGGTTAATCAACTTTTGCAGTTGTTCAATATCCGGAATTTGTTCGTTCTTAACTTGGGTTTCAATTTCAAGGGCTTGATTTGCTAGCGTATCCAAACCTAAGTTTAGCGCCATACCTTTGGTGGTATGTAATGTGCTGTGAAGCGCTTCAAGATCTTCCGCCATGAAGAATTCAATCAACTCGTCGACCGACTTCTCAAAGTCATTCACTATGCTTTCTAGTAGATCCACTAAGGCTTCTGGTTCCTGTTTGAGGATCTCGACGGTTTCTGAATGAGTCAGCTCCTCTTCAGTAAGTCTGAGCTTCTCAATCGGCTCACGATGCAACTGAACAATATTGTCAGCTTGCTCTGGTGCATCATCACCTTGGGTCGGTAAACGCGAAGCAAACTGCTTGAGTGCGTCAGCAAAACTCTCTCGTTGCAGCGGCTTGGTCAGTACATGGTCCGCCCCTGCTTCAATAAAGTTATCGTGCGCTTCTCTGAACACATCGGCGGTATAAGCAAACAATAAGGTATTCACGCCAAGTTTTTCGCGGATAAAGCGGGTCGCCTCAACCCCGTTCATCTCCGGCATGTGATTATCCATAAGAATCAAATCATATTGGTTCTCTTGCGCTTTCTTAGTCGCAATTAGACCATTCTCAGCAATCTCGACCGTATGCCCTAGCTTCTCACAGAATCCTTTCGCTACAATCGCATTGACTCGGTTGTCCTCGGCGAGAAGAATATGCAGGTTACGTTTGTTTTCGCGCTGAACTTTGACTTTGGTATCCGCAGCTTTAGGTAACGCCTTCTCTTCCCAAGGTATTGGGAGTTCGACTAAAAACTGAGTACCAATGCTCTCTACACTCTTAAGCTTGACCTCACCACCCATCAATTCCGTTAGTTTTTTCACAATCGCTAAACCAAGCCCAGTGCCGCCAAACTTACGCGTGGTGGAAGTATCTGCTTGCTCAAAAGAATTGAAGATACGGTCTTGTTTGTCAGCCGGAATACCAATGCCCGTATCGTTGATAGACAACAACAAGCGCTTTCTTGATTCGTCTAATTCCGCTCGAATCAGTACATGTCCATCACTGGTGAACTTGACCGCATTACCTGCAAGGTTAAACAGGATCTGTCGAATGCGCGCACAGTCACCATTAAACTCGATGTTTTCTGGTACTTCGTTCTCGACGTAAAGCTGAATGTTTTTCTCTTCGATTAAAGGCTGAATCGCACTACAAACTGGCGTGAGGACTTGGGGTAAATTGAATGGTGCGGCTTCAAGCTCCAACTTATTCTCTTCAACTTTGGAGAAATCCAAAATGTCATTAAGAATCGTCATCAGATGTTGACCAGAGTCCAAAATCACTTGAACGTGCTCTTTCGTCCCCTTCTCCTTGGTCTCACTGGCGATGATTTGCGAAATACCTAACACCCCATTCATTGGCGTTCTTAGCTCATGGCTCATGGTTGCTAAGAATTGTGACTTGGCTTTCGCCGCCCGCTCCGCTTTTTCTGTGGCTTCGGTTAAGTCATCATTGAGTTGCTTCAGCTTGTTCACACGGTGCTGAGTTTGCAGCACAAATACTGCCACCAAAGAGATAATGGATAACAGAACGAACACCCACGTAAGCCTTGCTTCACGCTGAGAGATCTCTAAAAGTTGATGCTCCGAGTATTCAACAAATTCAAAATAGTGACTTTCCAAAATCTTGTTGGTGAGCAACTCAATTTTGCGTTCGCTCTCTCGTAGTCGATCAAGGAATAAGGCAATATTTTGGCTTTGCGCGTTCTCCCCCTCTAGGGCGGCATTGGTCAAGAATTCAAAATAATGCTGTTCAAGCCAAGCATCTTCATTGGTGACTTCGAACTGCTGCTTATAAATGTTGTGCAGAGTGTGCATCTCATATTGGTTTGCCACTTGAACGCCAACCAACATATCTAGCGTCTGCGTCGCATCGCGTACCTTGCCATCGAATTGGGCGACGATGTTTTGCACGCGCGTTTTGGTTGGGGTGAAACTAAACCAAATGGATTGCTTAAAATCCGTACACAAATTCTCGGCGGCAATCTCTAATTCCACCAAGCTTTGGGTGATTTCGTAGTTCTTTCGCTCTCGCAGAGAATAACGATTCACGACACTGTCACGAGACTCAATCAAATGGTGACCAATCTCAGATAACGAAGCATGTAGCCCATGTGTGTTTTTGGAATTCACATGCGTCATGTACGCCAGCACCATCATTGCTGCAATAACGATGAAAAGAAAGGCGTTGAGTAATCGGAATTTATTCATTTTCAAACACCTCTAAAATCGCGGGTCTCGGCGCCGTTAACGTGTTTAAGAACGCTTCGATGTCTGCCACTTTGTCGTCACTCATGGTCACTCCCAGCTGGGTTTGCGACATGATCTGAATGGCTTCGGAAAGCTCATCGACTTGCCCGTTGTGGAAGTAAGGGCTGGTTTGCCCCACGTTACGTAAGCTCGCGACTCGGAAATAGTACTTATCCTCGCCATCCGTTGTTCTTAAGTGACGCCCTGTATCGAGGCTTTCGTCTTGGGTTCGGAAGTAGGAAAAGCGCTGAATCATTGAACCACCGACATTCTTACCTTGATGACACTGAACACAACCGACTTGTTGAAAGGTATTCCAACCCCGAATCGCTTGTTCGTCCAAAGTGTGAGAGTAGCCGAGTAAATAAGAGTCAAAAGGCGCGCCTGGCGTTTGCAGTCCTTTAACGAACTCAACAATGGCACCTTTGATATTGTTGACAGTGATCGCTCGATTGTCGGCTTGCTTAAATAGAGCTTGGTAAGAAGGTTTCGACTGCACATATTGTTCTATGTCCTGCCAGTTCGAATCCATCTCGAACGGGTTTTGCACCGGACCATCGATTTGAGCCATCAAAGAGTTCGCCGTGCCATCCCAAAGAAAACGATAATTTAAAGCCGCATTAAAAACAGTAATGGAATTACGGTTGCCGACACCATTCACGCCGGTAGAAACCGCGGTTGGTTCTGCACCGTTAGTTGAAAGATCATGGCAAGTTTCACAACTGATTGTCCCGTTGGAAGATAAGTTTGGGTCTCGGAACAAGTGCCAACCGACTCGAGCTAGATCCATGTCGATCTTAGGTTCGCCATCAATTGGTTGCACCAACTGAAAATTCACCTCGTCATCATGCGTTGCACCAGCAATAACCGAAGCGCTAAAACCTATCATCAAACATCCACATAACCCTTTTGTGGTAAGCCTTTTGTTCATAATTCTGGGTATCCTTACCTAGCCTCTTAATATGAACTTAGTTGCTTTTAAGTTTTTTTCCATTACGGCTCGTGGGGATATTGAGCTTCCTCTCATAACTTATTGATAATTAATCGTCCTGATCCTCTCTGAACTCATCGAGTTGTATATCAAGCGTATGTTGTCGACAAGACAAACAACCTTGATTGGAGAACGCGGTGAAAACCTATACGATTCCGCCCCATTTTAAATTCGGTTCTTGGCTGGAAAACATAAAATAGTGAAACTGTTCGCATTCATTGCTGCACTACTTACCACTCTGTCGTTCAATGCATCTGCTCGTGATTTCTTAAACGCAGAAGACAGAACATTTCTGGACAATCAAAGCACATTAAAAGTCGGTGTACTTGAGGGAGATTGGCTACCTTACTGGGGTGATCTTGCCTCAAAAGAAGGCATCAATATCGAGTATGCAGAAACCATGCTACACGACTTAAACATTGAGGCTGAGTACGTCCCGTATAGAACATTAAATACACTATTCGATGGCTTAGAGAACGGAGAGATAGACCTCACCGTTGGCTTTGTTGCAACCAAAAAGCGCGCAGAACGTTTCCTGTACTCTGATCCGATATTCCACACATTGAGACTGGTTTGGCTGCGTGACAGCGCATTAGAGAATACCCCGCTAGACGAGCTCAAATGGGTGTGTGTACAAGATTCAAGCGCGTGTGATCAGATTGATGTACTTGGCTTTAAGCACGTCCATTCTGTGCGCAATAACATGATGATGACGGCATCGCTTAATAGCGGTGCTGCCGATGCTGCCGTTGTCGGTTTGTCGACGCTGAGCTCTTATGGATTCAAAAACCCGAAAGGTGAACTGACGGGTAAAGTCGTGTACAACAAATCCCTCACTCCGGGAGAAGTAACGATTTTTACCGGAAAAGAATCTACCCAGTTGATGGACATCATCACTAAGTACATCAAACACTCGAAAGAATCGAAACACAGTCGCGTTCACATCGAAGCCAACATCAACATTCTGCACAACGAATTGATGCTAGATATTCTAGAGCAGCAGCAAGGTCATCAGACGGTACGCTACACAATTCAAGATAATGTGTATCCGCTGTCGTATCTCGATCCAAAAACGGGCGAGATAAAAGGCTATGTTCATGATCTGCTTAAGCTGATGGAGCAAAAGAGCATGATCAAGTTCGAATACGTGCCAGCTAATGGGCGCGATGTTGACTTGATGCTGCAAGAGAATCTGGTCGACTTACTGCCTGCGCGCAACATTGCCCTAACCGATAAGAAGCGCTTTATCACGACCAGAACCCTGGGCTACTTGCAGTTTGGTTACATTAAATCGCTCAATTCGAACGCTGAAGAAAACGTGGCCATTTTGGATCGCTCAGGTAACTTTTACCCGCATTTTCTCGATCACTCGGAGTATTCCTCTGCGGAAGTTTATCGTGATTTCGATAACTTGATGGCAGCGTTTGAAGAAGGTGAGATTTCCCATGCTTTTGTTAACCAGAGCCTGATCGACAATCATTATTACGATGGGCAAGGCAAGACGTTTGAAGCGGTTACACCTCCAACGGGTATTCAGCTCAAAGTAAGACTGGGCATGGAGCTAAGAAAAGACTCTGAGTTCTTACGCCGCGTGTTGAACACCGTGTTGAAAATCACCACAGACGCCGAGTTGAAGCAGCTCATGGAGCGTCATGACAAAGTCACCGTCCACTATGGTGTCGACAAAGAAATCGTGGTGATTTGGGCGCTAGTCGGTGTCTGTGCGCTGTTGGTTGCCGTGCTGATTTACATTCTGAGAACCGGGCATCTGACTCGTAAGATCAAGCGTAAAGAATACGAGACCAAAGTACGTCAGCGACAAAACCGATGGTTGTCTTCAGTGCTTGATCATATCCCTAATAAGATTTTGATCTCGGATGATAACCACCAGCAAATCTTAGCCAACAAGCCGTACTTGTCGATGCTGCAACGATGTAATACCGACAGCAACATCACCAATGAACAACGCGAATTGGTTTTGAAGCTAACCAAGGATACGGACTACCCAGTACCGGATGAAATCGTCACCACGCTCTGCTCTCTCGGTAAAAAGCATTACCGAGTAAGAAGGCAGTCTCTCCTTCATCCAGAAGAAGGGACACGCTTCCATATGACGGTGTTTGATGACATCACCGAGCTGAAAAAGAAAGAGTGTGCATTGAAAGCTTCCAACCTCAAAGCCATGCAAGCCATTGAGGCACGAGAGCACTTTCTTGCGGTGATCAGCCATGAACTGAGAACCCCTATCGCTGCCATGCTCGGACTGATGGAACTATTGGAACAAGACCTCGACCGTCCGGAAAGCAAAGAACTACTGAAAAGTGCGATGTTGTCGGCTGAGCGTTTGCAGTTGCACGTAAACGACATTCTCGACTTCTCTAAAGTGGATGCGAACCAGCTTCAGTTGGATGTGCACAGTGGCAATGTTTACGAAGAGCTTGGCTCAAGTTTGCGCAGCTTTGAAAAAGCAGTAGAACAAAAGGCTTTAGCGTTTGAAGTAAATTGGCAACCGACACCTTATGCTTTGGTGAATCTAGACTGGCTGCGCGTTAACCAGATCATCAACAACCTACTGAGTAATGCCGTTAAGTTCACAGACAAAGGCAAGATCAGCGTGAACATTCACGTCCGCGCGAATGAGCTTGTTTTCTCCGTGCAAGACTCCGGATGTGGCATGAGCAAGGCTCAATTGGATGCCCTATTCCAACCATTTGTGCAGGGTGATAAGAGCATCAGCCGTCGTTTTGGGGGCACAGGTCTTGGTATGTCTATTGTGAAAAAACTGGTCGACATCATGAACGGCACGATAGAGGTGAATAGTAAACAAGGCAAAGGGACAGAGATTACCGTGCGTTTGCCAATGACCAGTCAACCTCTCGACCTAACGGGCATGGGACCGATTTACACCGAAGATAAGCAGATACAACGTTGGCTAAATACTTGGCAGGTAACGCTCGATGAGTTTGAACTCAAGCATCATGTCATTGAGCCAGAACCGCACTACTCCAATGTTTATCCTGACCTTATTCAGCAAAAACTGAACACAAGTTCGACGATGCCAAATCATTGGACACAACCGACAACCTGCCAATGGCAAGGTCGAGTTTTAGTGGTTGATGACGACGCCATTAACCGACTGTTGTTTAAGCGCCAGTTTGAAAAGCTTGGTGTGTGTTGCCAATTGGCAGCGAGTGGGAGTGAGGCGATTGAGTTGTTGAAACAGGCTCAAGACGACAATGCTTTCGCGCCAATCAGTTTGATTATTAGTGATTGCCATATGCCGGATCTGGATGGCTATCAACTTACACAAAAACTCAAAGCGAGTAGCGAATTTGCCTCACTGCCCGTCGTGGGTTGTACGGCAGAAAACTCTCGTAATGTGATTGAGAAAGCGGAGCAAAACGGCATGGAGTCGGTCTTGTTCAAGCCCTATAACTTGGACGATCTCAAAACCTTGTGTGAGCAGTATTTGGCGATGTCCTTCTCTAGCGAAACTCAAAGTGACTGGTTGGATGCCTATCACCATGAAGAAAAAGCAGAAATGGCACACGTGGTCTGCGAAGCGCTGAGTAACGACATCGCATTGATTCACTCTGGCGAAGAGAGTCTTAAGTCTGTCGCACACCGAATTAAAGGTTCTGCCGCGGCATTGAATTTGACTCAATTGAAGCACAGTGCCCAGCAGTGTGAAATGCTGATAGGTACAGAGCAAGAACAGCAAGCGCGCACCGCTTTACTTAACGAATTAGAAACCATCATAGCCACCACAAAACAATGGCTAGATTTGAGTGAGAACAACTAATTGAACATTTTGATTGTTGAAGATGACCGACTACAAGCAACCAATCTCAAGATTCTGCTTAATCGTCTTTTTAATGGCTCAATCACCATCGTACATCGAGGTTCTGAGGTCAGCGAAATCTGCACCAACCAAGCTGTAGATTTGATGTTCTGCGACATCGACCTACCCGATATAAATGGCGTGGACTTGCTGTGCACGCTGTCGAAAGAAACGCGCCCAAAAGGTGTGGTGATTTTGAGTGCGATGAATCAGGATGTGGTCGAAATCACTTACAACATGTGTTTGTCGGCAGGCTATGACTTTGTACGCGCACTCACTAAACCGATTTCTTGTGAACAGCTGAGTCAGATATTGACGGCTTTCCAGCAGTACACCATCGAAGAGCAAGTCGTTGCCCTGCCTGTGCTGATGAACACAACAGACATCGATACCGCGTTCCAACAAGGTTGGTTTCATAACTGCTACCAGCCACAATACTCGGTAGTCGATAACCGTTTGGTTGGGCTAGAAGCGTTGGTGCGCTGCTTTCACCCAGAACATGGCGTGTTGGCTCCGGCTCAGTTTTTAAGTGAGATCCAAGCTCGTAATGAGCTGGATAAACTATTTTGGTTGGTTCTAGAAAACGCCTTACGTGATTTGGCTAAACTCAACACCAGCGTGAGTTTGTCCGTCAACATGAACCAGAAAACGCTTAAACAACCGATGAGCGAACGATTTTTCCGTTTGTGCGACCAATACCAGATCGCACCAGAACGAGTGACGTTAGAGCTTACAGAAGATGAGGTCTACGATTCAGACGTGGTTTCGTTAGCCAACCTAGCTAACTTGCGCCTAAGAGGTGTCGGTTTGGCGATTGATGATTTTGGGACGGGTTACTCTTCTCTCAGTCAACTGGCGATTTTGCCGTACACGGAATTGAAGATTGATCGCCAATTCATCAAAAACGCGCTAACCAATTTTAAGAGCCAGCAACTGACCATCTCTAGCTTACAACTGGCAAAGTCACTGGGATTAAAGTCGGTAGCCGAGGGCGTCGAAGACCACGAAACGCTTTACTACCTTCGTCAAATTGGCGTCGACCTGTATCAAGGTTTTGTGCGCAGCCGTCCTGTTCCATTTGAGCAACTGGAAGCTTTGTTCTAATTCAATCTAAGTGGCATATGGTCTGCCCTCGCCGCTTAGATTTTGTTTGATGAATCACTTTGAAATGAATACCAAATCTTTCTCACAATACAATGTGCTCATTGTCGATGATGCGCCTATCGTAGTACTCACATTACGAAACATGCTGACCAAACTTGGTTTCTCTGACAAACGCATTTTCACCGCTCGTCTTGCTAAGGGTGCGATTTCAATCGCCCATCAAGAGCGAATTGATCTGATCATTTGTGACTATAACTTTGGTCGCGGCATGAACGGTAAACAACTCTTTGAAGAGTTAAAACATCTCAAACTCTTGAGCCATGACACGGTGTTTATTCTGGTAACAGGGGAAAGCTCTGCCACTATCGTACGTGCGATCATTGAGCTCAAGCCCGACGAGTACCTACTTAAGCCCTTTAACTCAATCACGTTAAAAGAGCGTATTTCAGGCGCAGTAAAGCGTAAAAATACCTTACAAGCCATCTACGAAGCTGAGTTGAAGAACGATGCTCATGCAGGCTTAGAAGCGTGCGACGAGTTAGCACCCTTCCACCCAGAATACTTCTTCATTATTGAGAAGTTCCGTGCCGATTTCTTAACGCGCCTAAAGCTGCATCACGAAGCCAAAATCGTCTACGAACAAGTCATTGAACGCAAAGACGTTAACTGGGCAAAAATCGGCTTGGCAAACACGCTTGTTTCTCTGGGTGAAAACGACGAAGCACAACGCCTAGTACGTAGCTTGCTAGAAGAGTCTCCAAACAATGTTGAAGTTCGTGAATGTGCCGCGAACTTCAACATGCTTAACCGTGAAGTACCAAGTGCAATCAGACACTTAGAGCTAGCAAACAGCTTGGTTGAAGGCAATTCAGAACGTGAACTGGTGATCGTTAACTTGTGCCTAGCAGAGCACGATTATCACTCAGCATTACAGCACTATCACGCGTACATGGAGATCAACAAAGATACCTATCGCAACAACACCTTCTCTAAGCTGAACTTGATCCGAATTTTGCTTTACTGCGTGCGAAAATTAGAAAGTCGTGAGGATTTGCTGGCTCAGGCAAAAAGCCTGTTTAAATCCATCACTAACGGCCCAGAAAACAAAGCAATTAAGGACGAATTGGATCTGATTGCCGTGCACATTGCGATTGAGGAAAACCAGTACGTTGCAGCATTTAAAGTGCTCAGTGATTTGTATCGTCGTAAGCCTTTCGCTCACTTTTATGCGCAGTTTCATCTCGCTTGGTTATTGCATGAGATGAACTTCGAATCTGAGTTTTCTCAAGCCATAACTTGGTGTTTTGAAAACCTACAAACCGACTCAAGCGATACGATTCTATCGAGTAAAATTGCTCTTGGTCGTTCTTTAGAAACCGACAACGCGGAGCGTCAAGCTTGGATGCAAGAACAGTACAAGAAGATTCGTGCAGCCGAGCAAGATTACCAAGCTTTGATCGACGCATTAATTGAGCTTCAAGCACGTTGTCCGCTGCTAAGAACCGTGTGTATTAACATCATCAAAGTGCTAACACGAGCTTTTCCGAGCAACAAATCGTCATTAGAGGTTGAGCTGCTGATCAAACGCTGCGACAACATTGTGAAGCAATTGGTTTCTAGTGAAGAGCTTGAGAAGAGCGGCTACGACAAGTTTCTTTTTCTGGCTCAAGATCGATGTCAACAGATGTCTGTGGTCAACACCTCACCTACGCAACCAGAACTAACAAGCTAGACAGCAAAAAGGGGCTCGATGCCCCTTTCATTTCGGATTACAGGTTGAAGAAACGATTAATCCAAGTCACCTCACCGAACGCAATCAAATCGTAGATAGTGAAGAACACTGCACAGATAACGGCAAGCTTCACCAATCGAATCGCAATTAACATCATAACTTCCCACTTATCTTCTTGTCTGAGTGTCGTTGATTCTTCGCAGTTTACTGGTTTTCTGAAGAACCACAACGTCCCATAAAGTGAATTTCTTTGTTTATAGAAAATCCAACTTCACAAAATCAAAGTGACACCGGTAATCTTACGCGATAGTGATTAAATAAGTTTAAATTATATTAACTAAGGTTATAAATAGTACAAAATGACTCACGTATTATTCTCAAATCACTTATCGTTGTGACACATCCGTAGCAGGTTCAATAAAAAACTCACCGAGTTGAATATCAAATCAAATGGAGAAGTGCTGTGTTATTTCCATTTTTACTTCTTTTGAATAGCCTTTTCTTCTTACTTATTTGTCTTCAGATTCAAGTTAAAGAAAACGAGCTTAGGTTAGATAAAGAAGATTACTCATTATGGTTAAATGATGAAAAGATCATCAGTTTTCGTAATGGCAGTATAAATTTTCGGTTTATTTCTTATTTATTTGATAACCCAGGACGCCAAATCACTATCTCGGAGCTAGAGCGCAATGTCTTTTTCGACAACAGCATCAACCTTAATAAGGTCATGCGAAATACAGGAATACCCGCAGACATTGCAAAACAACACTTCGAATTAAAGAAAGGACACATTTTAATGCATAAAAAACGGACATCACCCAATCAATGATGTCCGCACGCAAGTACGTGAAATAAAACGGCAAGGTGACGCTACGCAACAATGTGACTATAACGTCCACGCCATTCTCTAATATTATTTTGTGCTCTTTTGTGTCGAGGCTCACTCAGAGAATTTCTGAGAATAAACAAAGACTCTTCGCAAAATAAATAAAAACGTTATTGAGGATTAATAATATGAACAGAAAGAAACTTATCTTCCTATTTTCCCTGTCTTTTTCAGGATGGTTCTTCTCAGGCTTTCTGCTTTATAACTATATGGCAGAACAGCGAGATCATTTAGAAAGTATGGTGAGCGAAAACGCCTATAACATCGTGGCTCAAGCAATTCAGGAAGATAAATCTCAAGAAGACATTATCGCAAGCATGGAGTTTTGGTTCGAAAATAAGTGGACAGCACAAACTGGCTCAGTAACCACGCTTTGCAAATTTGGCAGGGATAAACTCAAACGCATTTTGACTGACGAAGGAGTAACCACAGTATGCCGACTCAATCTTTCACAATAGCCCCACTGACAGTATTAGTAGTAATACTGAGTTTTTCAGGTTGGATAACGTCAGCCTACTTGTACATAGAAACAACAAAACAAACACAGTACATGGCAGAAGCAAAGCTCATTAATGCCTACAATATTCTCTCAGGCGCCCTCGGCTCGGCCTCCTCAGAGAGTGAATTGCACAACATTATCAATGACTGGAGAGTTAAAGGTTGGAGCGCGCAAACAGGATCGCTCACAACCATTTGCGACAACAACGCTGCACTATTGGTAAATCTAAACCCAGTAATAGATGAACCAGTCTCAGAACACATCTGCCAAACCAATGAACAATACATGCATAGACCTTAAAACAATAGTAGTTTCAAAAGCTTGAGATAGGCGGTTATCAATGAAAAACAACCTATCTCAAAGCGCTCAGAGAAGCGTGATAAGTTTCAACGGCCCTCTTTCACTCAAAATTCTGTACAGTGAATTCTTTGACGTTATTAAACGTTGTTTAATTCCCTTCTCCCTCCCTCTCGTATCTATACTTTAAATAGTGTTTTGATAAGTCCCAGTGGTAACACAAGGAGGGCTGTATGAAACAGATACGATTGTGGCTTCTTCCTCTACTCTTGTTTGCCAGCCAAGCGCTAGCGAGCACCGTTTGGGTATTGCCAGTCAAAGGCGCGATTGGTCCTGCTCTGAGTGATTATCTGTCGCGAGAGATTGAAGAGGCTCAGCAAAACGGCGTCGACCTCATCATTCTAAAAATGGATACCCCCGGCGGACTTGATAGCTCAATGAGAGACATCATTCACGCCATCACAACCTCTTCAGTACCCATTGCAACTTGGGTTGGTCCGTCAGGCTCTCGGGCAGCTAGCGCTGGCACCTACATTCTGCTGGCCAGTCATGTTGCAGCGATGGCAGAAGCCACCAATTTAGGCTCAGCTACGCCTGTTTCACTTGGCGGCGCACCACAGCAACCTTCTAGTGCCGACGGCAAAGACAATGACGAATCGAATGATGAATCATCAGGTAAAAACTCCGATAAAGTACCCGCCAAAACCGCAATGGAAAAGAAAGTCATTAATGACGCCAGAGCATACATCAAAGGTTTGGCTCGCTTGCATGGCAGAAATGCCGAGTGGGCAGAGAAAGCCGTCAACGAAGCTGCAAACATAGACGCTTCAGAAGCGCTAGAGTTAAACGTTATTGATTACATTGCTAACTCGCCCGAAGACTTGGTCATCGCAATCAATGACACAGAGGTCAAAGTGAACGGCAAGCCGTATAAGCTGGCGTTAGATAACCCAACGTGGGTAGAGCGCGTCCCAGACTGGCGTGCAGAAATGTTGGCGGTGATCACCAATCCCAACGTAGCTTACATCCTGATGCTGATTGGTATCTACGGTCTGTTATTAGAGTTCTACAACCCTGGCATCGGCTTACCAGGTGTGCTCGGTGGGATATGTTTGTTACTCGCCATGTATGCCCTACAAATGATGCCAGTGAATTACGTTGGTTTAGGGTTACTGCTGCTCGGTATTGCTCTGATGATTGCTGAGGCCTTTAACCCGAGCTTTGGCATACTCGGCTTAGGTGGTGTCGTTGCGTTTGTTCTCGGCTCCATCTTCCTGATGGACAGCGACATCCCCGGCTTCCAAATCGCTCTGCCATTAATCATTGGTATCGCTGTTTTCTCTGCTGGCTTAATCGTTATTACCGTTGGCTTGCTTCTTAAAATTCGCAGTAAAAAAGCCACCACCGGACTCGAAACCTACCCGGGCAAACTCGCCGTTGTGAGCGATGATTTTGTCGATGGAACTGGGCTTGTTCAACTGGATGGTGCTTTGTGGCAAGCCAAAGCTGATGCGCAACTCAAACAAGGAGACCACGTCACCGTGGTAACCATAAAAGGGTTGACCCTAACCGTGAAACCCAGTGACCGCCCTAAGGAATAGGAGGCGCTTATGATGCTCTACACTGTTGCCGTTATCATTGTTTTATTGGTTGCACTGGCAACGCAAATGTTCAAGGTGCTGCGTGAGTACGAGCGCGGCGTGGTGTTCTTCCTCGGTCGTTTCCAAGAAGTAAAAGGACCGGGCTTGATCATCTTAATTCCTTTCATTCAACAAATGGTTAGGGTCGATTTACGTACCATTGTTTTGGATGTTCCGACTCAAGATTTGATCACCCGTGACAACGTATCGGTCAGAGTTAATGCCGTGGTTTACTTCCGAGTTGTCGACCCACAAATGGCAATCAACAATATTGAAAGCTACAGCGATGCCACCAGCCAGTTAGCACAGACAACGTTACGTTCTGTACTTGGTCAGCATGAATTGGATGAGTTGCTTTCTGAACGTGAACGCCTCAACAAAGATCTGCAATCCATTCTCGACCAGCAAACTGACGATTGGGGTATCAAGATCGCAACGGTTGAAGTGAAACATGTCGATCTTAACGACAGCATGGTGCGCGCCCTCGCCCGCCAAGCCGAAGCCGAGCGTAACCGCCGAGCGAAGATCATCCACGCAACTGGTGAGTTGGAAGCTTCCAACAAGCTAAAAGAAGCGGCAGAAATGCTCAACGAAGCACCTAACGCCTTACAGCTTCGATACATGCAGACGCTCACTGAAATCACCACAGACAAGACATCAACCATTATCTTCCCGATGCCGATTAATCTCGTCGAAGCAGTCTCCGATATCGCCAAGGCTGTGAAGAAGAATCAGGGAGAGTCGGAAGAAGGGAACGAGTAAGCCTAGCAGTCGCTATAGAGGCAAGTAGAAAAAGGAAAAAGAAAAAAGGGAGTAGCTGTGTTCTACTCCCTTTACGAATTCAACATTGATTGAAATTATGCGTCGGAACACTCTTTCTTCATAATTTCCAACCCCGTCTCAAAGCAGTGACGCCACGCGTACTCGACCCTTTCATCAAAGTCAGGATCACATTGGGCGACGGTTTCTAACAGGCTTTCAAACCAGACATCGATATCTTCAGGGGCTACGCCTATATTGTTGTGTCCGTGCTTATTGCCGTATTTCCTCATCATGTCACGAGCGTCTGTTGAGGTATCCGCCATCATCACAAACACAATAGATCCTTTAAGCATCCGGATTTGTTTTTTCATGTCCACGCCATCGAACTTTTGTCTGAAGTTTTCACCTTTCGACCAAAAGTTCTCATAGAACAAATCAAAGAAGTCCTCATGGATTACGCAGCGTTCGTAGCTGTCGTTAAATACCTCGATTACGTTCATACCCTAGCCTCCAACCAACTTATCTATTTTCATTATGAATGTAATTTGATAATCCTACCAAGCTCGTTGGTGGTTTCTGAACGTCGGCGTACGGAGAATGCCAACCTGCCTTTTAGGCGTTCAAATTCGATTTTCAATAAAAAATAGAAAGTGATTTAAACGAAACACGTATTATCAATTCGATAAAAGTCGATATTATGGACTCACTTTCGAGGTACGCATGGTTGTCGATGCTAAGCGCATCCTCATTTGTCTAATAATATTAAGAGGATATAAACGTGTCTCATCAAATCATTACAGACCTAAACAACCGTTACACAGCTAAAAAATACGACGAAGAGAAACGCATCTCTCAAGAAGATATGGCAATCATCAAAGAAGCAATCCGCCTATCTGCGTCTTCTATCAACTCTCAGCCTTGGAAATTCATCGTAATTGAGAGCGACGAAGCGAAACAGCGTTTCCATGACACGTTTGCTAACATGCACCAGTTCAACCAACCGCACGCTAAAGCAGCATCTCACACTATTCTGCTAGCGTACGATCCAAAATTCACTAAAGAGAAATTCGCGAAGCGTGTTGATGCTGAAGTAACTTCTGGTCACCTACCAGCAGACATGTACGACATGTTCATGGGTGCTTACGCATTTGCTGAAGCAAACACAGATGAGAACGGCTACAACGGCGGCTGGACTAAAGCGCAAGTTTACATCGCACTTGGTAACCTACTGCACACACTAGCGCGTCTAGGTATCGACTCTACTCCAATGGAAGGTGTTGACCCAACACTGATCGGCGAAGAGTTCAAAGCAGAACTAGACGGTCACGTATGTGAAGTTGCACTAGCAATCGGCTACCACAAAGACGGCGAAGACTACAACCACGGTCTACCAAAAGCACGTCTAAACATGGATGACGTAATTACTACTCTTTAATGAGTATCGTCTCCTAGCTCTTTGGTTCCTAGCCTAGAGCTTAGCTATCTAAATCATTGTTCAAATTGAAAGAGCCGTACTTCTTAGTGTCTTAGTCTAAGAGTACGGCTCTTTTTTTGTTTTGCTGAGGGGAATCAACAAACGTTTTGAGGTAAGAGACAGCTACGCCACTTGCTTGGACTTAAAATTACCAAGCAGCGCGTCATACAATTCATTGTCACTCAGTACGCCCACTAGCTTGTTCTCTTCTACTAGCAAGATAGGTTGATTACTGCGTTGCTTCAGTTCAATCGCCTCACGCATGCTGATATCTGGATTAGCTTGAACGACTGTGCTTTCGCCGATGTCGTCGAGTGTGGTTGAATCGTTTTCCCAATTCACCAATGACTTATCGGAATCCACCAGCGTGACGCCTTTCGGCTCTTGCTCTATCCAAATCTGCTTATCTGCACACACCAACACACGGTCATTATGCTGCTTAAGCTCGGTGCTGGCTTGCATCAATGAACGACCTTTCAAGACATTGAGCGGATTCGTGTGAGCCACAAAGTCCGCCACATAGTCGTTTTCTGGCGCAAGGATGATTTGCTCAGGCTTGCCGTGTTGAATCAGTTTGCCCGATTCCATAATGGCGATGTTGTTACCGATTTTCAGCGCTTCATCTAAGTCATGGCTCACAAACAAGATCGTCTTGTTGAGCTTCTCTTGCAGTTGAATCAATTCATCTTGAAGCTGAGCGCGAATCAGTGGGTCGAGCGCAGAAAACGGTTCATCCATGAGTAGGATGTCGGTATCCATAGCAAAGGCGCGAGCTAAACCAACACGCTGCTGCATACCGCCGGAAAGCTCATGTGGGAACTTACTCTCCCACTCGCTTAGCCCAACCATTTCTAGTTGCTCGCGTGCTTTTTTACGACGTTCCGCTTTGCCAATGCCCTGCATCTCAAGACCAAACGCCACGTTGTCCAATACCGTTAACCACGGCATAAGCGCAAACTTTTGGAACACCATCGACACGCGATGAGTACGCAAGTTACGCAGAGTCTGCTCGTCACATTTAGCAAGCTCTACCATGTCGTCGCCATCTTTGATTTTGAGTGAGCCACGAGAGATCTCATTTAGACCATTAACGGCACGAAGCAAACTGGATTTACCCGAACCAGAAAGTCCCATCAATACACAGATCTCACCTTGTTTGACGCTCATTGAGACTTTATCAACACCAACCACTTGTCCGGTCTCATCAATGATCTCTTGACGAGACTTGCCTTGGTCTAATAGCGCTAATGCTTGCTCTTGCTGCTGACCAAACACAACGTCGAGGTTTTCAATCGTAATTGCATCCATGTTATGCCTCCTTCTGGTTTGGCGCTTTGCACAAACGGTCGAGAATAATCGCGACCAAAACAATCGCTAAACCCGCTTCAAAGCCTTGAGAAATGTTCACGGTATTCAGAGCTCGTACGACTGGTTTCCCCAAGCCATCGGCACCGACTAGCGCAGCAATCACTACCATAGAAAGTGACAACATGATGCATTGGGTCACACCCGCCATAATGCTTGGCAATGCTGCTGGGAGTTCGACTTTGAATAGCAATTTCATGCGGCTTGCACCAAATGCCTTACCCGCTTCAATCAGCTCTTCTGGCACTTTGGTGATACCAAGGTAAGTCAGACGAATCGGCGCGGCGATGGCAAAGATAATGGTAGAAATCAGCCCCGGAACGATACCTAAACCAAACAGAACCAATGTTGGGATCAGGTACACAAACGTTGGTACGGTCTGCATTAAATCAAGTATCGGGCGCAATAAGGTATACAACCACGGGCGATGCGCCGCCATGATGCCAAGGGGCACGCCAATTAATACGGAAATCGTTGTCGCAGCGAAGACGAGAACAAAGGTTTCCAGCATTTCTTGCCAGTAGCCGAGGTTGAGGATAGTCAGCAGCGCCAGCACGATAAACACGACTAAAGGAATGCTGCGGTGTAGGAACCACGCAATCGCTGCGGTCATGATAATAGGTGCTGCCGGGGGCATCCATTTGAAAATATCCACCACGAATAGAATGATGGTTTCGAGAAAAATAGAAATAGCATCAAAGAAACCCGACGCGTTCATGGTTAACCAATCTACGCCTGTTTCCATCCATTCGCCCAACGGAAGTTTGTTGTCCGTAATAAAATTCACAATAAAACCTTTGTGTTAAAAGGTGGGCATCACTACCCACCTTTTCCTAAAGAGAGGAATGATTAAGCGTTTGTTTTTAGGTAAGAAGTAATCGCTTGTTTTGCGTCTTTGCCGTCCAGCGTCTTAACGCCTTCTAGCCACGCTTCAAATTGTTGTGGGTTAGCGTTCAACCATTCTTGCGCTGCTTTCGCTGGCTTTTGTTTTTGGTTTAGAATCGCTTCCATCAACTGGTTTTCCATCTCTAGGCTGAACTCTAGATTCTTAAGCAGTTGCCCCACGTTTTGACACTCAGATAGGTAGTCTTGGCGCACGTTGGTGTAAACATTTGCACCGCCGTAGTTAGGTCCAAAGAAGTCGTCACCGCCAGATAGATATTCCATCTCAACATTGCTGTTCATTGGGTGCGGAGCCCAACCTAGGTAAACGATCCATTGGTTACGGCGCACTGCGCGAGACACTTGAGAGACCATGCCCGCTTCGCTTGATTCCACTAGGCTGAAGTCTTTCAAGCCGAATGCATCGCTGTCGATCATATCTTGGATAAGGCGGTTGCCATCGTTACCCGGCTCAATGCCGTAGATGCGGTCTTTAAATTTGTCGGCATGTTTTGCCAAGTCAGCAAAACTTTTCACGCCTGCGTCATACACATACTTCGGTACTGCTAGCGTATATTTCGCGCCCTCTAGGTTTGCACGAACGGTTTCCACTGTGCCAGCTTCACGATATTTGGCGATATCGCCTTCCATGGTTGGCATCCAGTTACCTAGGAATACGTCAATGTCGCCGTTTGCCATTGAAGAGTACGTCACAGGTACAGACAGAAGGTCAGTCTTGGTTTTGTAGCCCAAGCCTTTGAGCAGTTCAGAGGTAACAGCAGTGGTTGCGGTAATGTCTGTCCAGCCTACATCGGCAAATCGAACGGTTTCACATTGGTTAGCATAAGCACCTGTCGCAACTGCGCTCAGTGCGATAGATGAAAAGATTTTTGTCATCGTAGACATGTTTAAATTCCTTGTAATGATTACTGACTTTATGAGATTGAGCTTAAGTCTCTTTGTGGCGGACGCATTCTTTGCGTCTCTTGCCAGTTCGGAGCAATCCAAACCGGTGTATTATTCGATTCTTCGAGTATGTTCCCCAAGATCATGTCCGCGGCACGCTCTGCGACCATGATGGTTGGCGCGTTTAAGTTGCCATTCGGAATGGTTGGGAAGATGGATGAATCCACCACGCGCAAGCCTTCAATGCCGCGCACTTGGCAGGCTTCATTCAGAACGGCCATTGGGTCATCGTCTGCGCCCATTTTGCAGCTACACGATGGATGGTAAGCACTTTCTACATTTTGCTTCACCCATTCATCAATCGCCTCATCGCTGGTGATGTTAAGACCCGGTTGGATCTCTTCACCGCGAAACGCATCCATTGCTGGTTGATTGAGGATTTCACGCGTTAAACGAATACAGTCTCGCCAATCCTGCTTGTCTTGTTCCGTCGAGATGTAATTGAACTCGATCTTTGGTTTGTCATTTGGGTTGGCAGAAACCACTTCAACGCTACCGCGACTCTCTGGCTTGTTTGGACCAACATGCACTTGGAAGCCGTGACCATCAAATGCAGCACGCCCGTCATAACGCATTGCTGCGGGTAGGAAGTGATATTGAATGTTTGGCGATTTCAAGCCTTCACGAGAACGGATGAATGCGCACGATTCAAAGTGGTTGGTTGCGCCCAGACCTTTGCGCGTCAAAATCCACTCCGTGCCAATCAAACCTTTGCTGATCAAACCTAACTTGCTGTTGAGCGTGATCGGCTGTTTACAGTGGTACTGGAAATACACTTCAAGGTGGTCTTGAAGGTTCTTACCCACGCCTTCTAGTGCGTGTTTCACTTCAATGCCCGCTTTTTCAAGCACAGTCTTAGGACCAATACCCGAGAGTTGCAGCAGTTGTACCGAGCCGATAGAACCCGCGCTCGACACCACTTCTTTGTTAGCAAAGCACTGTTTGATTTTGCCAGATTGTTCAAACTCAATGCCGACCGCTTTCTTGCCTTCAAGCAAAATGCGATGAGCGGTCACGCCTTTCATCAAGGTGAAATTACTGCGCTTTTTTGCACGGCTTAAGTAAGCGTTAGAGGTAGAAGCGCGCACGCCTTTGTCTACCGTCATGTGCATCGGACCGAAGCCCTCTTGCTGATAACCGTTGTAATCTTGTGTTTCTGGGTAACCTGCATCTTTACCCGCTTCAATAAACGCTTGGTAAAGTGGATTCAGCTTCATATCATTGCCGTTACACGTCCCAACAGGACCACTATCGCCACGGTATTCGTCTGCGCCGCCTGTCCACGTTTCCGCTTTACGGAAATACGGCAGACAAGCTTGGTAGTTCCAGCCTTTTGCGCCTTCTGCCTCCCATTCGTCAAAGTCACAAGCATGACCACGAACGTAAACCATA
Source organism: Vibrio owensii CAIM 1854 = LMG 25443 (assembly GCF_000817815.1). Classification (GTDB taxonomy): domain Bacteria; phylum Pseudomonadota; class Gammaproteobacteria; order Enterobacterales; family Vibrionaceae; genus Vibrio; species Vibrio owensii. Next base: position 34,523 of record NZ_JPRD01000055.1, on the reverse strand, counting down.
CCGTTAATCGAAGAGCTTCCGCCTAACACTTTGCCGCGTGGACAATGCAGTTGGCGTCCGTCCAGTCCATCTTCCGCAACAGTTTCGAACTGCCATGCGTACTTTTCGGTGTTCATTGGGTAAGACAGCGCCGTTGGCATTTGGATGAAGATGCTCTTGTCTGAGCCACCCGCTTCCAGCAGTAAGACTTGGTGCTGACCGCTTTCACTCAGACGATCCGCCAAGACACAGCCTGCCGAACCAGCACCGACGATGATGTAATCGTAGTGTTGTTGCATTACAAATCCTCCTGACTGATTAGGCGTAAGGGCTGTCGAAATCACCCAAATGCACTAACACGCTCTTGGTTTGGGTGTAATGCTTAAGGGTTTCAACGCCGTTTTCACGTCCAATGCCAGACAGTTTGTAACCGCCAACTGGCATTTCAGCTGGAGAATCACCCCAGGTGTTAATCCAACAAATGCCAGCTTGGATTTGATGAATGACGCGATGTGCACGAGAGAGGTTTTGCGTGAACACGCCTGCTGCAAGTCCGTAATCGGTGTTGTTAGCGCGTGCAATCACTTCGTCTTCGTCACTGAACTTAAGCACTGACATCACAGGACCAAAGATCTCTTGCTGCACATGGGGCATGTCGTCTTCACAATCAATGAAAACCGTTGGCACAACAAAATTACCGCTCGCCAAGCCGTTTTCTGTGACTTTGTAGCCGCCAGTCAGCAGCGTTGCGTTGCTTGCTTTCGCTTGTTCAATTGCGGAAAGAACTTTTGATTCGTGCTCTTTGGAAATTAGCGCGCCAATTTGAGTTTGCTCATCAAGCGGATCGCCAACCACCAGCAACTCAGTACGAGTTTTTAGTTGAGCGACAAACTCATCATAAATACCTTCATGAACGAATACGCGAGTACCGTGTGTACAAACCTCACCTTGGGTGTAGAAGTTTGCAACCATTGCAGCAGAAACCGCGTCGTCTAGCTTGGCATCATCAAAAATGATCATTGGAGACTTACCGCCAAGTTCCATAGTCACTTGCTTTAGTGTGGCTGCGCTGTCACCCATCACCACTTTGCCCGTACCGGATTCACCCGTGAAAGAGACTTTAGCGATGTCTGGATGTGCTGTGAGCATTTGCCCTACTCGGTAATCACCTTGAATGACGTTGAACACGCCATCAGGCAACCCTGCTTCGCTGTAGATTTCTGCCAGTTCGAGTGCGGTTAACGGGGTTTCTTCTGATGGTTTAAAGATCATCGCATTACCCGCAGCAAGTGCAGGTGCAGACTTCCACATCGCGATTTGAATTGGGTAGTTCCACGCCCCAATGCCCGCACAAATTCCTAGAGGCTCACGGCGAGTATAGAAAAACTGGGATTCATTCAGCGGTTGCTGTTCACCATGCATGCTAGGTGCAAGACCTGCGTAGTACTCGATCACATCCGCGCCCGTTGCAATGTCTACGCAATTCGCTTCTTGAATTGGCTTGCCTGTATCTGCAACTTCTAGTGCTGCCAACTCGTCGTTTCTTTCACGAAGTAACGCCACCGCTTTAAGTAGAATGCGACTGCGTTCTGTCGCCGTCATTGCAGACCAAATCGCAAAACCGCGCTTGGCAGATTCAATTGCCGCTTGCATATCTTGCTGGTTAGCCTGCTTCACATTCGCAAGCAGCTCACCATTGGCGGGATTGTATGTGGTGAAGTGTTCTTCTGAGCATCCTAGGTGCATGGCACCATCGATGTAGTGTGCTTTCATATCCATTTGAAGGTTTGACTCTTTATTTTAGTTTTGAGTAGAACGTGAGCTGTTTGTCGAGATAGTCGTTGATGATGACGCGTGCTTTCTCGGCATCGATGCCTTGCGGGTTGAGCGTTCCGCGTAGCCAAATGCCATCAATCAGTGACGCAATACCATGCGCTACTAGCTCTGCTTGTTCTTGATCCAGCAAGGCTTTTAATTCTTTTTTTAGATGAGAAAGGAGTCGTCGTTCATTCACTCGTTGCAGACGTTTGAGCTGTGCGTCATGCATGGAGTACGACCAGAATGCCAACCAAGTTTTTGCCACTTGGTTCTCGGCTTGGAAGCCCACAAAGTTGCCGTCGATGATGGCATTAATACGTTGATGATGCGCATCAGCTGGCAGTTGGCTTAAGTTCTCTTTGATGGTGGCAGAAAGCTGGCGCAGGATTTCACGCATGGTCTCTTCTAACAGACCGTGCTTTCCACCGAAATAGTGATTAATGATCCCCGTTGATACCCCTGCTTCTTTGCTGATCAACGAGATACTCGCAGCTTGCAAACCTACTCTGTCGATGACCGACATCGTCGCTTTGACTAGCTGCGGTTTTCTGATTTCAGGCATCCCAACCTTGGGCATTTTGCATCCTTGTTATTTTTAATTGAACGGTTAGTTAAATATAAAATGCCTCAAATTTAGTTTGAACTCAAACTAATTATCTACAAAAAACAACAGAAACAGCCGAATCATTTCGACAACAATCATTATTAAAACTTGAGAAAAGAGAGAGTTTATGAAGATTTAACACGTAAAAACAGAAACACAAAAACCATTAAAATCAATAATTAGAGTATTAACAGCGCAAGTTATAGATGCAAAGACTCATGAAAACCCCGTGCTTATCAAAAGTACAAACAAAGACAAATGCAATGAACTCAAATATTTTCTACACATTTTATTTTTAAGTTTATTAATTAACCAAGGAATGGCATACCGCTTCATCACCGCGAATCTACAGCAACAAAATGTAAACGTTTCGTGTCAATTAAAATCGCCCAGTACAGCAAGGAAAACAGCGAACCGGAATAGCTAGGTGTCTCCGAGTCGTTTGACGCCCCTATTTAGTTAACTAAGAGCGAGCTTCAGCAAAACGACTTTCATTTTCGCACTCAATATTTCTGCTGAATTTGATTCAGCAATCAAAAAGATCATTAAAAAACCTTCTAATGAGCATATTGATCACAACTCATATCAGCCTACTTTGCTCAAAAATAGCGCAATTTATATAATAATGCTGAATCGATTCAGCAATACTTAGATTTGAAAAATAAATAAGGAATAAAGGATGAAAAATTCGTACATCGCTTGTACCGCTATGCTACTCGGACTCACTACCCTACCTGTTTCTTCAGCAGAATTTGTTCTAACTAATTCTGCTTTAAATCAAGACGTTGGAGATTGGAAAATGACTAGTCGCTCCCTCGGCTTTAATCCAGACTTGCCCTTCAGCATTGAAAAAAACGTTTGCACGGTGGAAAACAATTTGGTGTTGATGTTCTCGTCATAGACAACGGCATTTTGGAAGTTACCCTTATCCCAACTCGTGGGATGGGCATCTTTGATGTCAAAATGGATGGAGAGCGAATTCTTGGCTGGGACTCACCTGTCAAAGAGATCGTTAACCCAGCATTCATCGAGCTGGAAAGTCGCAATGGTCTTGGCTGGCTCGATGGGTTCAATGAAATGCTTGTACGTTGTGGGTATGAATGGACAGGTCACCCGGGCGTTGATGATAACGGTCAGCTTCTAAGCCTGCATGGTCGAGTCCAAAATACACCCGCTTCTACAGTAAAAGTGATCATTGATGATAATCCCCCACACAGAATTAGGGTGCAAGGTACCGTTTCAGAACGCACTTTCAAAAAAGCAGAACTGGTGACTCATACAGAGTTATCAATACTGCCAGGTAGCAACTCATTCTCTCTACACGATAAGTTAACCAACATGTCTGACTACGATGACGAGTACCAGATTATTTACCACTCTAACTTTGGTAGACCTAGTCTTGAAAACGGAGCGAAGTTTTCCGCAGCAGTAAAGGAAGTCTCTCCATTCAACAACTACGCAAAGGCGGGCTTGGATAGTTGGCAAACCTATCAAGGACCAACAAAAGGCTATGATGAAATGGTATTTAACTTGAAGCCTATAGGTGACGATTCCGGACAAAGTTTAGCGGTGCTTCACAACAAAAAAAGCGATAAAGGTGTGGCGCTCAGTTATAACGTAGAGCAACTGCCTGTACTGACACTATGGAAAAATACCGATACATACAAACAGGGTTATGTGACTGGCATTGAGCCCGGAACCAGTTACGCCTACAACACGAAGTACCAACGCCCATTAGGCTTAGTTCCAACCATACGAGCAGGTGAAAGCAAATACTTTGATCTAACCTACTCAGTACTTAGAAACCAAAATGAAGTCAAACAAGCACTCACTGAAGTCGCTAAAATCCAACAGGGTCAAAAAGTGGAACTGATCAGCAAGCCACTCGTAAACCTAGATAATTAACAATGCTTCAGCAATAAAAGGAGCCGCGATGTGCGGCTCTTAATCTAATGTATGCTTTAGGAAGTCGACTATCGAGAACTAGTAGCAATCAGCGCTTCCATCTCAGAAACGTGCTTGCTTAGCGGTTCACCTTTCGCGCCACAAACACGATTTCGTCCTAAAGTTTTGGCTTGGTACAAAGCCCTGTCTGCTCGACGATAGGTTTGCTCAACCGAACGATTGATTGCCGTAATGCCACCACTGACCGTGATGCCCAATACACTTTTCGACTGAATAATTTCTTTCAGCCGGTAAATCGCTTCAAACGCGTTTCGAGTATTGGTCTCAGGCATAATGATGGCAAACTCTTCTCCCCCAACACGTGCAACAATATCAGTTTCACGACACTCCGACTTCATCAATCTAGCGAGGTCTTTGAGTACGACATCACCCACATCATGACCGTGCTGGTCGTTGATTTGTTTGAAATGGTCAATATCTATGATGGCTAAGGTGGCATTAGAAAATCCATATCGACCGGCGATGTTTGCGTAGCGAGCTAATTCTTCGTCAAAACGACGGCGATTCCAACAGCCCGTTAGTGGATCTTTTTCGGCAAGGCTCTTCAGTTTATTCTCCAACCGCACTCGATGGCTGATGTCTCGGAAACTAAGCACATAACGGTCGCTCATTCCCATCCCCATTTTATAATGAGTAATGTGCGTATCTAGCGTTAGATGGTCACCAAAACGGTTGGTCACTTTGATTTCACCTTTCCAGTTGGCTTTCGCGCCTAACTTCATCATCGCTTTGTTCAAACAACTGAAGCCATACTGTTGCAGGTTTTCACCATTCAGTTGTTCGCGTGTATAACCTGTCAGCTTAGAAAAACTCTTGTTCGCAAAATCGACTCGTAAATCTTGGTCGAGAATGACGACACCAATCACCGAGTGTGCGGCAATACTTGCGATCTTTTCATCTATGCGTTCGCTTTCTAAGTGGTAGTTGCGCAATACCATCAATAAGCCGATGACGAACAGCAACAATGCCTGATACCGTACCAATGACCTACCGTTGCATCTTGGTCATTTTTAATCAAAACACATTGATATTTAACATCATTGCCTTTGTCTTGCAGATCCTGATAAAAACGCGCCAAAGGAGAGATATTGTGATTAAACTCTTTAAACATATCCGCGTATTCATTCAAAGACAGCGATTTAATTTCACTCTTTGGTGGCCCAGATACCTTACGGTACGAGAGGTTAGATATTGAAAAATCGAGCGCTTTTACGAGTGTGCTGATCACCACATAATGTTTGTTCGAGTAACGAGCTTTAGAAAGATCCATTCTTAATAGAACTTCCACCAAATCCATTTCCAAACACTTAGCGATATAGAACTGTTTGTAGATTGGTGGGACGCTTTTTCCAGTAAACCACCTACTCAAGGTAATAGAGTCTAGTCCTTTGAACTCTTCGTAATAGTTGTTTTGCAGCAACGCAATAACATCTTTTCGAGAAATGCCTCTCGTTTCAACCCAACGACTTAACTCGTCTTTAAATCAATACGCCATATGACTCCCCCTTTCAATCAAAATATCCATTGCTGACATGAGTATTTAGAACAGATATCACATTATTCCTGCAGAGCATTTCTATTGATGCTCTTTATTAAATAATGCGACTAACTATTAAAGGAGGTTATTTAATTTTATCTTTTTTAGATATATGTGCGCACCATTCTCAGAATTTTCTGACAGAATATAAAGAACCACAGAAAACATGAGAGACTCGTTCCGTGTCATTTTTTGATTATTTTTAAAGGGTGTTTAACTAAACACCGTTCCTCTGAAAGAGGAAAGACTACTCATTGCAATTTTACTCTCCCTGATTTGAGTAGAAGGTTCCGATGGAAAGTAAAAGCCATTTTCTCGAGTACGCCCTCGGCAGAAGTCCGACCGCAACAATGCCCAATGCTTATTGCTACTATTTTCTGGTGCTTTGGTTGCAGCTGCGAGCCAAAACTCACACGCTAATCCCCACTCATATTCCCTTTCATTTGCAGCAGCTTGTTTCGCCAACTCAAGATAATCTTTATTAGGCACATTTTCCTCCGTGAGCCAGTAACAAAAAGTCATCTTAAGGAATAGATAAAGACCATAAATAGCATTCAAGAACGATTTAGTTTTAATAATGCAACTTTTGCGTTTTTAGCTTCTTATTTGGTGGCAGACTATAGAAATAGATCTAAAACAAAAGCCAGCGTTGAATCCATCAACACTGGCTTTTGTTTAGTAAAACCGCTGAGAGAGTTAGTTTACGAAAATTGGCAGATGTTCTTCAGACAGAACACTGCCTGTCGCAAAGCCAGTATGGTTCGTTACCATGCTCACGTTCCAGTTAGTTAGATCTTGATTAAAGAAACGGTTCCACTTAAACATGTTTTCCATACTCGTCACATTCGATGTATCCCAACGGCCTATATCTTGGTTAAAGGCTTGGGCATCATAAAACATAAAATCCATCCTCGTCACATTCGACGTATCCCAATCACCTATATCTTGGTTAAAGGCACCTGCGTAATAAAACATGGAATTCATATTCGTCACACTAGACGTATTCCAAGCACCTATATCTTGGTCGAACTTGCCTGTATTGGAGAACATGTAGTGCATCTTTGTCACTTTCGATGTATCCCAGCGACCTATATCTTGATTAAAGGCTTCGGTTCCCGCAAACATTCCCTCCATATCCCACACTATCGATGTATCCCAGTGCCCGATGTCTTGATTAAAAGCTTGAGCATATTCAAACATGTCAGACATTAACGTCACACTCGATGTATCCCAAAAACCTATATCTTGATTAAATGCTTTTGCTCCATCAAACATTTGAGACATATACGTCACATTCTATGTATCCCAATCACTGATATCGGCATTAAACGATTCGCGCTTATAAAACATCTTCCTCATATCCGTCACCTGGGTGGTACACAAGCGAATATGACCTTGCTCTAAATTATCTAACAAAGTCTTATTTTTAATTAGAGAGTTATCCACCACGACATAAACCTTGCCATTTTCAAACATCACTGAGTTAACATCTTGGTCAGGACATTTTACCGAGATATCAATAGCAAATGCAGTTTGGCTAGCGAGCGCAGCTGCGCCCACGAGAAGTGAGGTTATGGTTCTTTTCATTGTATTTTCCTAGGATTGAATAGACGTTATTGTGTAAAAGTTGGAAGGTTATCTTCAGACAGGCCACTGCCTTTAGCGAAGTCGGTATGACGTGAGACGCGCTTGACGTCCCAGTAGGTTAAGTCTTGGTCAAAACGTTTGGCGCCGGAGAACATGCGGTCCATATTGGTAACACGGGAAGTATCCCAGCGGCTGATGTCTTGATTGAAGTATTGGTCTTTAGCAAACAGGTCACTCATGTCCGTCACATGGCTGGTACAGAGCAGAATGTTGCCATCCAGAAAGCTTTGCCAGTAATCTGAATTGCGGATTAGCGTGTCATTGACGACCACAAACAATTCGTCTTCTTGAACCATCACGGTTCCTGGTTTGTTGGACTCACAGGTAACTGTTTCAGGCTCACTAGCAAAGGCTTGGCTACAACTTAGTAGCGCACAGGCGGAAATAATCGAACGTAGCTTCATGATTAAGAGATCCGAGTCTTATAAAACGAATCTCGATCATATAAAAAGCAATTTTGTCAGTTTCACTAATAGAGGCTTTAAATTAACTAAATCAGTAAAAATGCATTCTTTAGTCCAATAAATACCTCACATTAATAACAGAATTCATTATAAAGAGAGAGCTTTGTGAGACGTTCCGATAATTGTGCTGAATATCATCAGTGTATTTTCCAACCTTTACTTAATTAACGACTATTCACCGTATCAGTACACTTATTAGGTATTTCGTTTTCTTGAGCAAAAAAAAAGCCGCAAACTGCGGCTCTTAATCTATCTATTTCTATTTAAGCAAAAACTTATTCTTTACCGAATACGTTGTTTTCTTGCTCTTGTACGCGGATGAAGGTAGTACGCTTGGTTAGCTCTTTAAGCTTTGCTGCACCTACGTAAGTACATGTTGAGCGAACACCGCCAAGGATGTCTTGGATAGTACCGTGAACGCTGCCACGGAATGGTAGAAGTACAGTTTTACCTTCAGCGGCACGGTAGCCAGCAACACCACCAGAGTGCTTGTCCATCGCGCTCTTCGACGACATGCCATAGAATTTCATGAACTTCTTGCCGTCTTGTTCGATCACTTCACCGCCTGACTCTTCGTGACCTGCTAGCATACCGCCTAGCATTACGAAGTCAGCGCCGCCGCCGAATGCTTTTGCAACGTCACCCGCGCATGAACAGCCACCATCACCAATGATCATGCCGCCAAGGCCGTGTGCAGCGTCACCACATTCGATGATTGCGGAAAGTTGAGGGTAACCAACACCTGTTTTAACACGTGTAGTACATACTGAACCTGGGCCGATACCCACTTTAACGATGTCTGCGCCCGCTAGGATTAGCTCTTCACACATGTCGCCAGTCACTACGTTACCTGCAGAGATAACTTTGTCTGGGAATGCTGCACGTACACGTTGTACGTACTCGACTAGGTGCTCTGAGTAACCGTTCGCGATATCGATACAGATGAAGATAAACTCATCAGAGATCGCCATGATGTCCTTGGTTTTCTGGAAGTCCGCATCAGACGTACCAGTGGACACCATTACATTGTTTAGTGTTGTTTTGTCAGCTGTTTTCGCAAATTCTGCCCAGTCTTCTACAGTGTAATGTTTGTGAACAGCGGTCATTACACCATGCTCTGCTAGTGCCTTCGCCATTGCGAAGCTACCAACCGAATCCATGTTCGCCGCAATTACTGGTACACCAGACCATTGACGGCCACTGTGCTTGAATGTAAAATCGCGGGTTAAATTTACTTGAGAACGGCTCTTAAGGGTTGAACGTTTCGGGCGAAACAGTACATCTTTGAAACCTAACTTAAGTTCTTGTTCGATACGCATTGTGTAATTCCTTGATTCATAAGTATATGTGTCATCTCAGAGTGCGTAGTGAAGTCGTTGGCAGACGAGTTCACTGTTCTTCGGACACAAAAAAACCGGAGCGTTGGCAGACGCTCCGGTTTTCAGCATTATAGGTCGTGATTTATTTCCTACAAGTCTGATATTTGATTTTTTTTTGTGATACCATCTTGGAAATCGCATATCAAAAACACCTCACCACTCTCCAAAATCATAACTTTATTAACAATATCAAACAGTTAAATCCACCCTTTATTTAATCCTTTGCGCAAACCTTTGCGTTAAACGACGGAAATTTTACCGTTCAACCTCTCATAAACGGTCAAAGTTACACCAAACGATTCTCATTAGTCGGTTTGTGCAAGAATAATTTTCTAATTTTTTTCACGTTTCACATCACTTTTTTGCCACTTTTTTGAGTATATCACGCACGCACTAGCTCTCTGTGACGTTTATAGCGCATCGAAGTGATTCAATAACATCACTTGCTAATAAGCCAATTTCGCCTTTTTGTTGAACATTAATGTCCGCAGCGTGACTATGGAGCATGACTCCCAAACGTGCAGCAACAGCAATAGGTAACCCTTTGGCAAGCAGTGCGGCAATGACACCGGATAACACATCCCCCATACCGCCACTGGCCATTCCCGGATTTCCAGCGAGACAAACGTACATTCTCACGCCATCATAGATAAGCGTACCCGCCCCTTTAAGTACAACGACACCTCCATAACGTTCATGAAGTTGTCTTGCTGCGGCAAAGCGATCTTTCTCTATGTCCTTTGTAGAGACATTAAGTAAACGTGCTGCCTCTCCCGGATGTGGCGTCATAACGCGTTGCTCATCTCGTAAAACCACGACGTCATTACGCTGATTCAGCATCGCAAGAATGTTCAACCCGTCGGCATCAACGACTTTCAGTTTGTGCTGCTGAGATAAGTATTGATAGGCTTGATGTGCCCATTCGTCCTCACCAAAGCCAGGACCAAAGGCCAAAACGTCCGCCCAACGTGTCCGTTTAGTCAGTTTGTTATCTGCCTCTTTTAACTCATCAAAAGTAATAGCCTGACTCATGACTTCTGGCACACCAACTTGCAGTGGCAACAATGAGCTTGGATGTGTGACAGAGGCGGTTAACCCAGCCCCTGTTCTTACTGCTGCTGAGGCGCACAAACGAATAGCGCCGGACATGCCTTGATTACCGCCTATACATAAGAGCTTGCCATTATTCCCTTTGTGGGCTGTGGCTTTTCTTTTTGGTAGTAGCCTTTTGATGATTTGATGGTCGATGCCTAAAGCACTTTCTTCTTCAATCGACTCGAACTCAACGTTTACACCTAAACCAGAAAAATGCAGCTCACCGACGTAGTCTCTCGCTTGCCCTGTGCATAAGCCTTGCTTCACACCAATAAAGGTCACCGTATGATCCGCTTGTATGGCATCTCCGAGCACGGAACCTGTGTCTGCACTTAACCCCGAAGGAATATCGATTGAGATGACCGGACAATGAATTTGATTTACTTGATCAATGTAGCGACGATACTCATGCCTTACTTCACCAGAGAGCCCTGTCCCAAGCATGGCATCGATGATTACATCCGCCTCTAAAAGTGCAGTATGCCAATCATCCCAAGAACTATTCTCGCCATCCACAGACTGCCAATCTTCAAACGCTCGCAACGCATCCCCTTTTAATGATGTGATGTCACCTAGCTGGAAGACTCTAACATTCAACTGCGCCTGTTTGGCAAGCGTGGCAAACACGTATCCGTCTCCACCATTATTGCCTTTGCCGCAGACCACCAGCACGGTTCGCGCCCTTGGGTAAAGATGAAGAAATCGTTCGTATACCGCCATTCCTGCACGCTGCATTAGGCTGTACATTGAGACGCCTGCCATTTGAGCGGCGAGTATTTCTCCATTTCTGACTTGCTCTGCTGTGTAGAGCTTAAGGGCGAGATTAAAGTCCATATTGATATTCTGCGTTTTAGAAGACACGATTTAAGTATACGAAAAAGCCGAGGCGAACCTCGGCTTTTGCTGTGTTTATTTTCTCAAGCTTTATTTTTGCTGTTGCGACATCAAAGCTTCGGCAGTTGCATCTTGAATCGATAAGAACAACGAGTTGATTTTCCCTGTTGGGGTTCGCATTGGGTTTAGCGTCACGTTTTGGTACATGAACTCTGCTTGTTGCGTCACTGGTCGAACGTTACGGCAACAGAACAGATATGGACGCTGACGCCACGTGATGAAGCTTCGACACCCCAAATCGTAAACAGGTTTAGTTTTCAGTTTGAACCACTCTTGCGGGATCTCAGGGAAGATATCAAAGATCGAACAACCAATTGCCTCGTGAGATTGCAAACCGCTGTGGTGAGTCATAAAGCCATTCCACACTTGAACGTTGTAATCTTTATCGATAACAACTAAGCCCATGTCGACATTTTGAACCATGTCGACCATCCAATGGAATTGTTCAAATTCTGCAGGTAAGTTCAGCATTAGAAATCCTCCATTAGGTACGACAGTTTGTTATCCAGCAACGGCAATGACTCATCAACAAACATAAACAACAGGTCACAACGGATAGAGGTGCCTTCAATGTTGTAGCTGACCTCGAATGTCATGGTTCGACTAAATGCACCTGTTGTCGACTCGATAATAGAATCGATGGAAATATGCTGACCAAGCAGCACTGGTGAACTCTGGAAAAAGCGGACTTCAGACTGTTCGCCCAAACCATTCAAGAATGATCCAACCAAGATATTGGAAATGTCCATCAACAGCTCTAATTCTTCCAACTCTTCGCTGTCTGCTGGCACCTTCATCAGTTTCTTAAGATCAGAAACACTGGAGTCGCTCAAGATTACTAACGCTTCGCCGGCAATACCCTCACCACAAAAGCCTTGGCAAACACCAGAGACATTGTCGTGAGAGGCGAGATCACGCAAAGCCATGTGCAGTTCACTGACTTCAAAGATATTTACGTTTGGTAATGGAAGCTGAACAAATACATCAAAGTGTCGAGCGAGCGCATCTGCAGCACGACCAATAGAAACGTTCGCCACTTCCATATAGATGTCGCGACGGCGGAGAATCGGCAACTCTATGGTTGTCGGTGTGATGACTTGTGGTCGATCATTCGGCTCGATCAGCTCTTTTAACGTCGCTTTAAGCTCATCTTTACCAATCGGCTTTTGAATAAATGCTTTCGCACCGAGAGCAAACACGCGCTCTTTTGCTTTTGGCTGAATATCGCCAGACACAACCACGACAGGCGTTTGAATGCCTAAGCGTTTCATGTTTTCTAATGTTTCAAAACCGTCCATCTCTGGCATGGTGAGGTCAAGAAACATCAGTTTAAGTTCTTTTTGCGCTAACTCTTCAAGCGCATTTTTACCATGGATGGCAAATGTCACGTCTGCATTCAATGTTGCTGGCAGTGATCTTGCCATCTGTTTGCGTGCTAACGCAGAATCATCACAGATGAGTACAGGAAAAGACATGCTACCACCTTTAAATATTCAACAATCTGCGCGGGATTCTACCAGATTGTTACTGCTACACAGACTAAGAGTCTTCGTTTTTTGTTTACTGGGTAAGCATACGCAATATGAATTGTCGAGTGAACCAATGAACTAAGAAAAAGTTCGATTCCCTATACATTTAGTGACATCAGTCAGGAATGATTAAAAGTTCTACAAGGCTTGATATGCAATGGATTGCGTTTATAAAGTTACTGCCATTTAAGATAAGTATGAAATAAAAAAGGCCCCCTCTTTGGAGTGCCTCAGTCTTTTGTTAACTGGTCGCTTTCTATGGCACACCGTGACCTTTTGATGCAACCCAAACTCGGTACCATTGCTCACGAGTTAGCTCAATGCTTAGCGCGTTAACTGCACTATGCACACGCTCGATTTTACCAGAACCAATAATTGGCATCGGCTTAGAAGGCAAGCGACGAACCCAAGCGTAAATCACTTCGTCGATGCTGTTTGCACCCACTTCTTCTCGGATAGCTTCTAGCTCGTTACGAACACGAACCGCTTGTTCCGTGTCACCAGTAAAGATGGAACCACCACCTAAACATGACCATGCCATTGGACGAACACGATGCGTTTGAAGTAGGTCTAGCGTACCATCGTGTGCCACTTCAAAGTTCAGTGGGTTGATTTCCACTTGGTTAGTCACAAGAGGTTTGCTTAAACGAGATTGAAGAAGCTCGAATTGACGAGGCGTGAAGTTAGAAACACCAAAGTGCTTAACCTTACCCACTTTATGTAGCTCAGAGAACGCTTCCGCTACCTCGCCTGCATCCATCAACACGTCCGGACGATGGATAAGAAGAACATCAATCTCGTCGACTTTTAGTCGCTCAAGCGAGTTGTTCACGGATTGATAGATGTGCGCAGCGCTGGTGTCGTAGTGGTTGATCTTACGTTCTGGCGTTTTGTCACCACACAAGTTGATGTCGCATTTTGTCACGATCTGAATTTGCTCACGAACGCTTTTGTCCAGTGCGAGTGCTTCACCAAACAGCGCTTCACATTCGTAGTTACCGTAGATGTCAGCGTGATCGACGGTGGTAATGCCTAACTCAATGTGTTGCTTTAGGAACGACAAACGCTCTTGCGCCGTCATGCCCCAATCTACCGCACGCCAATAACCTTGTACCAGTTCAGAAAACTCTGGACCGTTTGGTGCAGTCACTACTTTTGCAACCATGGGTTTATCTCCTTTTCTTAATCTGCTTTCATCCTAGTCTTGTTTTACCGCTCGCTCAACGGGTAAACTTTCGCAATTCGAACTGGAGTACGAAATATGTCTTTTGCCCAACGACTCGCGACATTAATTGGCGAAGAAAGCATCAGTGGTTTTGCGCGACGCGTGGACGTCTCTGAAGCTTTGATTCGCAAATACCTCAAAGGCAGCGAACCAAGCTTAGCCAAAGCGAATCAAATCGCAATGCGAGCCAACTGTTCATTGGAATGGTTAGCCACAGGTTGTGGCTATTTATATCGTCAAGCAGAAGTCGTGGACATGGAGGCCTATAAACTGGCCTTCCAACACGTGATGAATGGAACGATATCAGAAGAGGAAGAAGCCAAGCACCGCAAGTTGGTGGCGGGTTATCAGTACCTACGCGCGCACAAAAAGTCAGATGTTTTTTTGGATGAATCCGCGATGGCGACCTTTCTTTCGTTGCATGATGAAAACAAGACCGCGCAAAACTAAACCTTTGAACGATGTTTGTATCGCGACGCTTTAACTTCCCCTCTAAAAGCGCTCAACCTTAAGCTCAATCATTTCGCCATCACTGTTTAACGTGACATGCACTCTCGGTGTTGGCGATTCAAACTCTTCAGCTAACACCCAATCAATACTTCGTGGCGCTTGCTGAGGGTAGCGGTTGATAAACAGAATCAGAGCTTTGTCGACAGCTTCTGGTGAGTTTTGTTTTAAAGCCGCAGCTATATCGTACTGTTCGCCCTGTATGTTGATTCGCTTCATCACCAAGCCATCTTTTCTCAGATTCAGTATCACATCACTCAAGTTTTGAGGTTGATAGTCCGTGAGAAAGTTTAGACGAATCACTTTTTCTTCTATCGTTGCTTCTCCGTAAAGGTGCTGGTGGTAATAATGAAAATCATCCAAGCATAATGCACCTTCGCTTTCCTGCGTCTCACATCCGTACCAGTCACCACCCTCTTGCAAGGTTTGTCGAACCTCGACGAAAGGCGCTTCAGATAACATGATTTGCCACCATGCATCTCGTGCATTTGCGGTTTGAGAAAACAAACTTAAAGAAAGAAACAGGAAGAATGAGAAACGCAACATAGGGGTACTATCGATTTGACTCGAGAAGATGAATGAAAGAGCTTTATCTTTGCTGTAAGTAGAGCGAGAAGCAAGTGACTATGTTAGATTTCGGGCACAAAAAAAGCGGACCTTCTAGCCCGCATCAATCTTTGTATAAAGCATAAACCGCGTAGTCCATCACGCTGAGAACCATTACGAAACAGCAGAATAGCATACCATTTATATTTATCAACACTTCATACGGTTATTATTGGGCAACCGTGCAGACACCTTTGTAGGCAAAGTAGTGAATAGGCTTGCGGTTTAGACAGGCATTAAAAAGGCGCACTCTTGTGTGCGCCTCTGCCTCGTGACTCAATCGTGAGTATGCGAATCGGGAAGTCTATTGATGCATCCCGAACAAATAACGAGGAATTTCTGTAGGGTTTGAATCCATCCAAATTGTGTGTAAAACCTCACATCCCTCCTTCTGAAGCAGTCATGTTGCTTTACACTTAAAGCATGGTTCATTTTGCTCAGAAAACAAGGTTACTCGATAAAAAAATAGCGTGAGATATGGGATCAATAGCACAATATTTATCAATATTTGCACAATAGACGCTTGAACTGCTCAATAGTGGAAAGCTAAATTGCATCTTTATTGATTAGGTCTAGACTCTCGTGAGCGTATAATTTCTTTCGTCCCTTCCAATTAGTAGTCTAGGAGAATCTGTTAATGACCAAACGCGAGAGAATTGTGAAATCTGTGTTAGCGCACGTACCTAAAGATGCGATTAACCAGTTTGTCTCTCGAGGGTCAACGCCAACATCATTTTCCGTCCTCTTTATGGCCGCGATCGTTGGTACATTAGCAGGCCTTGTCGGCACCTATTTTGAAATAGCCGTTCACTTTGTTTCAGAAACTCGTACCGAGTGGCTAAAAAGCGAAATCGGTAGCGTTCTGCCTTTGTGGCTTGCTGCGATTCTAATCAGTGCAACCTTGGCATTTATCGGTTATTACCTTGTTCACCGTTTTGCTCCTGAAGCATCTGGCTCAGGTATTCCTGAGATCGAAGGGGCAATGGATAACATCCGCCCTGTACGTTGGTGGCGTGTTATTCCAGTGAAGTTCTTTGGCGGTATGGGCGCACTTGGTTCAGGTATGGTTTTAGGTCGCGAAGGTCCTACCGTACAAATGGGCGGTGCCGTTGGTCGTATGGTCACTGACATCTTCCGTATTAAAGACGATGATACACGCCACTCATTATTAGCCTCCGGTGCAGCCGGTGGTTTGGCCGCGGCTTTTAACGCGCCATTAGCTGGCATTATGTTTGTGGTTGAGGAAATGCGCCCTCAATTTCGCTACTCGTTGATTTCTATCCGAGCGGTGATCATTTCAGCGATCATGGCAAACATTGTATTTCGCGCCATCAATGGCCAAGCTGCCGTTATCACCATGCCGCAGTATCAATCGCCAGAGTTACAATCACTGTGGCTATTCCTACTGCTTGGTTCTCTATTCGGTGTATTTGGTGTCATCTTCAACAAACTGGTGACTATTGCACAAGACAGCTTTGTTGCTCTGCATAAAAACGACCGTAAACGCTACCTAATCACTGGCACTGTCTTGGGTGGTGTGTTTGGCTTGCTACTGCTTTATGTTCCTCAACTTACTGGCGGTGGTATTGGTTTGATTCCGGACATTACCAACGGTAACTACTCAATCTCGATCTTAGTGATGCTGTTTGTTGGTCGTGTTATCACAACCTTACTATGTTTTGGTTCAGGTGCTCCAGGCGGTATCTTCGCACCAATGTTGGCACTGGGTACGCTATTTGGCTACGCGTTTGGCGCAAGCGCAGACATGTTGTTACCTTCTCTCACAATTGAACCTGGCGTGTTTGCCATTGCCGGTATGGGTGCGTTATTCGCAGCGACAGTGCGTGCTCCAATCACTGGCATCTTGCTGGTTATCGAGATGACAAATAACTACTACTTAATTCTGCCTCTCATCATTACTAGCTTAGGTGCAGTAATCGTAGCGCAGTTACTTGGCGGGCAACCGATTTACAGCCAGTTGCTACATCGTACGCTTAAAAATGACAAGCTACGTCAGCAAGACCTGCCGGAAAACCAAGCCTAACTTAATGTCGGCTCCAAATTATCTTCCTCATAAGATGTTAGTTTGGAGCCAGTAATTCTGCGTTTTTGCATCTCTCTACAAAATTTCCCTACCAAACTCACAAAATTCCCATTCTCTGATATTTACTTATAATATTTAAGGGTAACGACTCATGAATATTGTTAGTATTCTCGCCTCAAATTAGAGTGATTCATCCAATCTCGGAGTAGTTTTGAACTGGAGAAGACTTGTACAGTTTTACAGTGTCCCGCCTTCGCAAGCGGCTTTGGCACTGGGTATGATAGGGCTTGGACAAGCTTGGGCTTTATACATTCCTGACATTGGCGAACCGATAAGACCATTTCTTGCTGCACTTGGTGCATTGCTCCTCACTCCAGTTCTCCTAAAATACGCCACCAGCCCTCGCCTGTTTATGGCGGATATCAAACACCCGCTAAGTGGTAGCTTAATGGCTCCGATGAGCATGGCCTTGCTCGTACTGTGTGACTACCTTGCGGCAGTAGCACCACTTATTGCTTATCCATTGTGGTTTGTGGCGGTCTTACTTCATTTTACGATGATGGTGTTGTTCTTTGGTTTCCAGATCATGAACTTCAAGATGTCGAACATCGTGCCAAGTTGGTTCTTATATCCGGTTGGCTTGATCAGCTCTTCCCTTGCAGGTTCTCAATTCGGCCATAATGTGTTTTCTGAAACCTTGGCAATGATGTGTATTGGCATTTACTTCTTTATGTTGCCATTAGTGCTATATCGTTTGGTGTTCTTTGGTTCCCTGCCACGCCGTGCACGTCCAACATTGGCGATCATGGCAGCACCAGTAAACTTGTCTTTAGCGGCGTATTTGGTCAACTTTGGCGAGCCAGACCCGATTCTGACAGGCGCATTGGCGGGCATCGCAATCACCATGACGTTGCTGATTTACCTGTGTTACTTCCGCTTAATGCGTTTGAAGTTCCAGCCATCTATTGCGGCCGTGACCTTCCCTTCCGTTATCAGTGCTATTGCGATGCATCGCCTCACCACCTTTTTTGCTGAGTCTCATCCCCACTGGCATTGGTTGCACGATTTTGGATTCTTAGAGTTAAGCATTGCGACGGTACTTGTCGTTTGGGTTTCTGCTGGTTATGTAAAAATGTACTGGCCAGAACTGGTATGAACGCCTTCAAAACAAACATAAAAAACGACCTCATTGCGAGGTCGTTTTCTTTTGTTCTTTGCAGGCTCATGCCCAATAAACATTACTCGACACACGTTAGCCGATGCATTGAGTTAGCCTATAAACTTGGCCATAAAGTTGCTGATATTGGTCATGCTTGATGCCGCCATCACCACGACAATCGCAACGCCCGTAAGCGTTAAATAGGCTGGGTGTTTGTAGTCACCTACGATGTCTTTTCTGCGTGTCGCCACCAGCACCATACCTAAAACGATTGGCAGGATAATGCTGTTAACAAGGCCAGCCAGCATTAGCAGCAAAATCGGCATATCCATCGTCACAGTGCCAAGCGATGTGATAATAATGAAACCGACACACCATGCTTTCTCGTTGCGAGACACAACTGGGAACAGCGTTTTGATAAGGGAAATCGCCATGTACGAGTTACCCACAACCGAGGTAATCGAAGCAACAAACAACACCAAACCAAAGATAAAGTAACCTACCTCTCCCGCACCTTGACGGAACGCGTCTGCGGCTGGGTTTGCAGAATCCAAAGTCGCGCCTGTCGCAATCACACCGAACACGGCCATAAACAACAGGATACGAATCACCACGGCAATCGAAATACCGGCCCATGCTGCGGTTTTGATAGCGGGTACGTTCTCTTTACCTTTCAAGCCGATATCAACCAAACGCTGTGCGCCTGTGTAATAGCCACCGACTGCGCCACCAACGATCGTTAGCGTCGGTAATAGCAGGCTGCCAACATCAGTAGGCATTACTGCTGCGCTCAAGGTCTCCCCCATTGGCGGCAAACTGGTCATCGCAACATACGCAATCAAGATGATCATAAACAAGCCAAGGTAGCGTGCCATTTGGTCCATGCGTTTAGAAGCGTTGTGCACCACAAACAGCAAACAACCTACTACGCCTGTAAAAAGAGCCCCCCAAGTCGTATCCACACCCGTCAAAACGTTAATGCCGAGTGCAGAACCACTTACGTTACCAAAGTTAAAAGCGACAGCGCCAAGAGCCAACAGAATGCCCACCACGTAGCCCATCCCCGGTGCAACTTTGTTGGCAATATCTTGAATGCGCATACCAGACACACCTACGATGCGCCATAAGTTCATCACAATACCAAAGGTGATAAACATGGATGCAAACACAGGGAATGCCATGTCGATTTTGTAGATATTGGTGAAGACCGCTGTTTGGGTTAAAAAGCCAGGTCCAACAGACGTGGTCGCCATTAAGAACGCGACACTAAGAATTGCTTTCTTTTGCCAACTGTTTTCCGATGCTTGAATAGAAGCGGGAGCAGTCGAGTTGATGGTGGTTTGTGTGGTCATGCCAAATCTCAATTTTGTTGCCTTTCTACTATTAGAAAACAGAAAGACAACTGACCGAGATCAGCTGAGCTTGAAGAATCAAATTGGGCAGAACGAATAGAGAAGTGAAGCCTTCGCAACCGTTTGCTGGGCGCGGATATTAAGTCTATCGCATGTGACTGTCAACACAGAAATCGATAAATGATTTTTGTCGTATTCATTCTCAAATCATTATTCATTTCAGACAGATACAAAAAAGGATGGCGTTTGCCATCCTCTTAGAATAGTGCTTTGTTACTTAGCGTAAACCGTGCAGAAACTCGGCACGCGTTGCTGGGTTGCTTTTGAAGATTCCACCCAATGCTGTTGTCGTCGTTTCGCTGGTTGCATCCATCACACCGCGAGATTTCACACAGTAGTGTGTTGCGTCAATTGTCACTGCCACATCATCAGACTCAAGCAACGTTTGAAGTGCAACAAGAATCTGCTGAGTCATACGCTCTTGAACTTGTGGACGCTGGGCAAAGAAGCGAACGATACGGTTGATCTTTGATAGGCCAATGATCTTGCCACGTGGAATGTAAGCCACAGCCGCCTTGCCATCAATGGTCACAAGGTGGTGTTCACAAGTACTGGTCACTGTGATGTCCTTCACGCGAACCATCTCGCTCACGTTCATCTTGTTCTCAATCACCGTGATTTTAGGGAAGTTAGAGTAATCCAGACCAGAGAAGATTTCGTCAACGTACATCTTAGCAATGCGGTGTGGGGTTTCTTCTAGGCTATCGTCGGTAAGGTCAAGTTGAAGCAGACCTAAGATCTCACGCATGTGGTGTTCGATCTTCTCTTTCTTCTCTTCACGACTTACGTTGTTTGGACGCATTGGCGTTTCCAAACCGCGTTGCTCTAGCGCTTCTTTTACCAACTTCGCTGACTCGCTAAGACCTGACATTCCACTTCCTCTTTTGTTACTTCCGCTTTAATACAAACCCAATCAAAATTGCATTCATATTTTTCGCTTTGAGTTGCTCAGTTTCGTGTCTTTACACCAAGTCACATCAAATATAGGTACTGAGCTGATTTTATTGAGCTCCGCGGGCTTTTTACCCCTTTCGGATGGCTGACAAGGATACTCGGATTTTTGAATAATTACACCCATATTTTATAGGTGGACATTCTTACTCGGTCCCCTTTTTATGGTAAAGTTGCCACAAAACAAAAGAACACAGGATTTTCTCAATGGGCTGCTGCGACGCACCTGGCTTGATGCCAATTGAAGAAGCGATGGACAAAATGCTATCGCAAATCAAACCTATCCAAACAACGCTTTCTCTTCCACTTGCAGAAGCTCTCGGTTTTGTACTGGCAGAAGACATCTTGTCTCCTATTCACGTACCGCCATTCGATAACTCAGCAATGGATGGCTACGCTATTCGGATTCAAGAGCTTGAGTCATCTTCTGTATTGCCTCTGGCAGGTAAATCATTTGCAGGACAACCTTTTGAAGGTGAATGGCCTCAAGGTACCTGTGTTCGCATCATGACTGGCGCAAAAATCCCACAGGGTTGTGATGCCGTTATCATGCAAGAAAACACAGAAGTGACGGATGCTGGCATTCAGTTCAATCAAACTGACGTGAAGCCGCAAAACAACATCCGCCCAACAGGTGACGACATCAAGCAAGGCGACATCGTATTGGCAAAAGGTGCGCGTTTAACACCTCGCGATATTCCGATGATTGCGTCTCTTGGTGTGAGCCATGTAACAGTAGTACGTAAGCCAAAAGTTGCTTTCTTTTCTACTGGTGATGAACTTAAACCACTGGGCGAGCCGCTAGACGAAGGTCAGATTTACGATAGCAACCGTTACGGTATTAAACCGCTTATCGAGAACTTCGGTTGTGAAGCCGTTGATCTTGGCATCATTCCAGATTGCCCAGAGACTCTAAAAGCGACCTTTGAACAAGCGCAAACATTGGCAGATGTGGTAGTGACCTCAGGCGGTGTCAGTGTGGGCGAAGCGGATTACACCAAAGACATTCTTGAAGAGCTTGGTGAAATTGGTTTCTGGAAGCTAGCAATCAAGCCGGGTAAACCTTTCGCATTTGGTAAGCTAAGTACAGCTTGGTTCTGTGGTCTGCCGGGTAACCCTGTTTCTGCAGTTCTTACTATGTACGTGCTTGTTCAACCAATGCTGGCAAAACTTGCAGGCCACACCGAATGGAAAGCACCCGAGTCTATTCCTGCAACAACCAAAACCGCCTTTAAGAAAGCACCGGGGCGTACCGATTACCAACGTGGTATCTACACATTGGAAGATGGCAAGTTTGTGGTTGAAACAACCGGTAACCAAAGCTCTGGTGCATTCCGCTCAATGAGCCTAGCGAACTGTTTTGTTGTATTGGAACGTGAACGCGGCCGAGTTGAAGTGGGCGAAACGGTTCAGATTCAACTATTCAACTCAACCCTTTACTAGGAAGACGTTGTGGATATTCTTTCCGATCAGGAAATGCTGCGTTACAACCGCCAAATCATTCTTCGTCAGTTTGACTTTGAAGGACAAGAAGCACTCAAACAAGCATCGGTATTGATGCTTGGTGCTGGCGGTTTAGGCTGCGCATCAAGCCAATATTTGGCGACGGCTGGTGTCGGTAAAATCACGCTGATTGATGATGATATCGTCGAGCTGTCTAACCTTCAGCGCCAAGTGCTGCACCACGATGCGGATATTGGTCGTAAGAAGGTAGAATCAGCGGCCGATGCACTACGCGAACTTAACCCGCACATCATCGTAGATACCATCGCAAAACGTCTTGATGATACAGCGTTAGAGAGCCTGATTAAGCAGCACACTATTGTTGTCGATGCATCAGATAACGTCGATACGCGCAATCAACTTAACCGCCTATGTTTTGCGACCAAAACACCGCTAATTTCAGGCGCGGCCATTCGCATGGAAGGCCAAGTGAGTGTGTTTACTTACGACGACCCAACTCAACCATGTTACCAGTGCTTAAGTGCCCTCTTCGGCAGCGGTGCGTTAAGTTGTGTCGAAGCCGGAGTCATGGCTCCTGTTGTGGGTATTGTTGGCGCAGTACAAGCGATGGAGGCGATCAAAGTGATTGCTGATTACGGCCAACCAAAGAAAGGCAAAATTTTGATTCTCGATGCGCTCAGCATGTCTTGGCGAGAAATGAATCTGATGAAAATGCCTACCTGTCCGGTTTGTAGTTAGTTCTAAACCTCTAATCATTCCTAAAAAGCCCAACTCGATGTTGGGCTTTTTTCTCATTTTGACAATCAGATTTAAAACCCTTTTTCTTACAAATTTTAATTTCATAAAATTCAATAATTTAAAATTTGGCACATTCCTTTCATTGCATATATTACGAACCAATGAGAGGGCGAATTATGAAAAGGACATCACTACTACTTGGGTCTCTAATAGCGAGCGCTTATGCACAAGCGGCGCCATTTGACACATGCCCAAGTAAAGCATACCTATTCCAATCAACCCCGGTTCAAATCTATGGCGTCAATTTGGTTACTGGTTCTACGACTCTTTTAGAGGACGACACAGGTTTGGCTTCGGGCATTAACGGGGTAGGTTTTAACTTCACTGACCGTTATATTTACGGCTACGACACCACAAACAAAAAGATTGTTCGTCTTGGTCAAGACTTCCAAGCAGAGACGCTTGATGTTTCGGGTCTTCCAACCGACCACACGTTTTACGTAGGTGACGTTTACAACCACGTCTACTACTTGTACCGCAAAGGCAAAGGACTTTTCTCCATTGACCTTTCTCCGCTCGATTCTGATCCAAATGCGACATTGAGCATCGTGAAAATTAGTTCAACAGCGACCGTGAACCTAACAGACTTTGCATTCCATCCAGGCGACGGCTCCCTTTACGGCATCGACAATAACTCTGGAGTGCTGTATCAGTTCAACCCATCGAATGGTAATACGACTGCGATAGGTGACACTGGCGAGCTAGGCACATTTGGTGCTGGCTACTTCGATGTAAACGGCAACTACTACGTGTCACGTAACCAAGATGGCAAAATCTATCGTGTTGACCTTTCGGAAGGTAACGCAGCCAATATCGCAGCAGGTATCGTTCCTGCAGTTGAGTTTGTATCCAACGGTCCAAGCTCAAGCCAAAATGATGGTGCACGTTGTGCAAATGCTCCAGTGATTGACGAAGACGAGCCAATTGATTTTGGTGATGCTCCAGACAGCTACCACACCACGCTTGCGTCAAACGGTCCTCGCCACGAGGTGGACGGTGTAACTTGGCTTGGTTCCGTCGCTCCAGATGGTGATGCCGACGGTCAAGCAAACGACAACTCTGTAGGCACCGCTGATGAAGATGGTGTTGGTTTTGTATCCGCACTTGACCCGGGCTTAAGTTCAATTGTGAATGTGACGGCTTCTACTTCTGGCTACCTATCAGCATGGTTTGACTGGAACCGCGATGGTGACTTTGATGATGAAGGCGAACAAGTCTTTACTGACCAATTACTGTCTGCGGGTAATAATCCCCTACCGTTTGTAGTTTCAACCGCTGCAACGGAAGGTTCAAGCTGGAGCCGATTCCGCTTTAGCCAACAAACCGGATTAAACTACGATGGTGGCTCAACGTCTGGTGAAGTTGAAGATTACCCAATTACCATCACTGGTAATGGTTACTCCGTGGAATATTTCCCGAGTGCAGAAGATTACGCCACCGTGGCTTATGAAGATAACTGGCCATACACCGCAGACTACGACATGAATGATGTGGTCGTGAAATTCCGCATAACTGAAACCAGTCTTGCGGGTCATGTTGAGAATATTCAAATTACTGGTGACCTAGCGGCTTACGGCGCAAGTTACAAAAATGGCTTCGCAATCCGACTACCGGGTGTTTTAAGAAGCTCAATTGAAAACGGATTAACAACGCTATCCTTCAATGGTGTAGAACAAGCATCTAATGGCTTGGAAAGTATTTCTGATGAAGCCATTTTCATCATCAGTGAAGACTTAAGCACACACGCGGCGAGCAGCTGTAGCTACTTCCGTACCGAGTCTGGCTGTGATGATAATGTCTCACTCACCTTTACCTTGAATGTGTACTTCACTGAAGGATCTGACCGTTCAGCCATTCAAGCCATGCCATACGACCCGTTCATCTTCGCAACGCCGGGGACTTACCATGGCGACGGTATTACCTTCCAGCCAGGTCGTAAATGGGAAGTTCACTTAGCAGACCAAGCACCAACAGAACAGTTTGATGACCAAAACCTCTTCGGTGTCGGCGTCGATGCAAGTGACCCTGCACAAGGTGTGTACTTCAAAACAGCAAACAACTTACCTTGGGCACTGTTGATAGTAGAGGATTGGGATTGGCCGCTAGAGCGTGTAGACATGGTCGATGCATACCCTCAATTCCAAACTTGGGCTGAGTCTGGTGGCGAACTAAGCACAGATTGGCACACCGCTCCAACACCTAACAAATGCTACATTCCATAGGGAGATAACATTATGAAAGCACTTATCACAATCATCATGGGATTAGCACTAACAGCTTGTGGCGGAGGCGGTGGCGGCGGAGGAGGTGGTGGTAACAGCACACCTCCACCAACCCAAACCACCGTGCCAGAGGAAGATACTACCCAGCAGGAAGAAACGACCGAAGAAGAGACAACAGTAACAGTAGAAGATGCAACCATGCAGGATCTAGTAGTACCAGATGACTTTAGCTACAACCCAGTGACGGAAGGTACGCTCAATGTAGACATCAGTGGTTTCTCTTCACAACGAGCACACCTAAGCGTGTACAAAGAGTTTGTAGAGAACAGTTCAGGTAACTACGACGCAAGATACCCAAGTAAAGTCGCATCGGTTCCACTCAACAACGGTACAACAAACGTCGACTTTAATGTCTCTGATAGCCAAGGTAACCTGCTTGTTGAGATTTGGTTCTATGACGGTAGTGACCCAATTCAGAAAGTGATTACTTCTGGGGACAACACTTGGACCATGTAACTGGGTAAATTGAAGGCATAGCGAAAGCAGCCTTTCAGAACAAATCTTCAATCTTTAACTTAAAAATCGCATCGTTCTTTTGAACATGCGATTTTTTTGTTGTAAAACAGTAGGATTAATCATCGAGCGGGAAAACACGTTGGACAACCCGAAAACCTTCATTTTGGTCTTTGTTGCTGCCATCGTCGCATTATGTTTGGCTCTGTGGCTAACATCTTCTGATGAAACACAAACCATCACCGCAAAAGTGATTTCAAATACCCTGACACAATCCCTCGATGGGCAAAGACGCTATCTCACCGTCGAGTCAGAGGTACTCGGAACAAAGCGTGTTGCGGTTCCAACCTCTGTCCATTGTCCTGAAGGTGCCTTAGTGACATTCAACCAAGCTACGGATTCACTCTTCGAGCAACCGCTCACGTTTTTAAACTGCGAATGAGCCTACTCTTCGAATTCATGTCAAACGTCATACTACTTTGAGGAAATGAAAAACAATGCAAGCACTGATCAGTACTGATGAACTCAATAGCCTTCTCGGCCAACCTAACGTCAAGCTCCTCGACGCTAGTATTGCGTTTCAAATCCCTTCTGAAGGTAAAAAGATCCAAGATAAGTGGATTCCAAACACTTTACGCTTTGATTACGACAATGACTTTTGTTTACCCGGTTCCTCCCTGCCGCATATGATGCCAACAGAAGAAGGCTTCAACCAAAGTGCGCAACAACTCGGTTTGAACAACGAGGACTTGATTGTGGTTTATGACAACTCTGGTACTTTAGCCGCACCAAGAGCTTGGTGGATGTTCAAGGCCATGGGACATAATAATGTTCGAGTCTTAAACGGTGGGCTTCCAGCGTGGATTGAAGCTGGATTCCCTGCCGAAGGTGCCCTATCGGAACCAAGCGAAAAAGGTAACTTTGCGGGCGAGCTCAACCAAAATGCCTTTTTGAGTGCACAAGATGTTCTTGCTCATTCAACCAATAAAAGTGCCAATATCATCGATGCCAGAGCCAAAGATCGCTTCCTTGGTGAAGTGCCTGAGCCACGAGAAGGTCTACGTAGTGGGCACATTCCAAATTCGGTTTGCTTACCGTTTCAAGAACTCTTAACCAACGGTCACATTAAACCGAATTCAGAGTTGCAACAGATATTTAGCGCACTAACAATAGATAGTGATAATTCAATCATTTTTAGTTGCGGCTCCGGTGTGACCGCATGCATTTTATTACTCGCGGCGTATCAAATCGGTCTGGACAATCTGTCGGTGTACGACGGTTCTTGGACCGAATGGGGCGCTGACCACTCTCTACCTATCGAGCGTTAAGATCAGGAGCAGTAAAACGATATGATCGGCTTAAAGAAGAACATTTGGACGCTCTATATGACACTGTTTGCCATCAGTGTCGGATTGTTCTCTCTGTTTGGTCACTATCATTACGAATCCACTCTCGATAAATATAAGGACAAACAGCTCCTTCAATTGGAGTTGTTTGCTTCTTCTGTCGATTCTCTATTCAAAGGGCAAGAAACGCTGTTAGAAGTCGTTGGGCATCAACTAATTGACCAAAACGATTTCACTCGCACCGCGTCATTACAAATGCGCCCTTTGCTTGATGACTTGATGGATATCCATCCCGCCATCGCCGCTTTTGGCCTGACGAACCCTAAAGGGGATTATCTCGCCATTAGTTCTAATCTGGATTTACAGAAACTCCACAACCTAAAGCAAGATCCTCAGACTAAACAGACTTTCGAAGCTGCACTGCAATCTGACCATATGGTCGCCGGTAGAACCTATTTCATGCCTGCACTCGATTCGTTAGTGATTCCAATTCGAAAAGCGATTCGAGATAAAACTGGTAAGGTGCTGGCGGTGATGACAGCTGGCTTCAACATGAACTCGTCTTTGGTGTTTAGAAATGATGTGCACGCCAACAAACACAATCGCGTCTCTTTGGTCCGAGAGGACGGCTACCTAACCTTTACCTCGGCGGAACAGGCGAGCCTATTCAGTTATACCCTTCCTGCTGATGGGCACAAAAAGTCCATTGTTTTTGAACAGGTTGAGAAAAAGTACGGTTGGAGTCGAGAAACCGTCAAAGCGTTATCTGGTGCGGTCAACATTGTTGCTGATGATCCAAGAATTAATCAACTCGTCACATTGAAGTACCTGCCAGATTATAAGTTATGGGCCTCGTCTTCTACTGATCTACGCTACATACAAAGTGGATTTTTCGACCAATTTGCGCTGTATTCCATTGTCTTTCTTTTTATCCAAGCGGGTTTTTACGCACTCGTTCGCTCTATTGCCAACAACGAACTGGCGACACGCCAAAAGCTCCTTTACCAAGCGCATCATGATCACCTAACGCTGCTGCCAAATCGCGAATATCTCAGGACACATATCAAAGGTTGGTTAAGCGGGTCTTCAACGCCATTTACTCTGATGTTCATCGACATCGACAACTTTAAATCGGTCAACGACACTCATGGGCACGAGTTCGGCGACGAAGTGTTGAAGCAAATCGCACTGCGCTTGAAAAGCTTCCACAGTGATGGTCGATTGATTGTTAGAGAAGCTAGTGATGAGTTCATACTGCTCGTCAGCCGTACCGATGAAAATGCTGTGCGAACGCTGGCAAGTGATCTGATTCATTACTTGTCTGAGCCTTACCTTGTGAATGAAAACCAGTTTCTATTGAGTTGCAGCATCGGTGTTGCCCTCTACCCTTCACACGGTAAAAATTTAGACGCATTGCTTCGCTCCGCAGATATCGCGATGTATCAGGCGAAAAAAGAGCGTAATGCATACAGTGTGTTCGACCAACAAATGCAAGCCAAACACCTGCATAAAATGAAGGTTGAACAACGTTTGAGGTTAGCGATAGAACGACAAAATCTATTCCTAGTTTATCAACCACAGTTAAACGTGAACGGTGAAATCTATGGTGTTGAAGCGCTGATTCGTTGGCAAGATGAAGAGCTAGGCTTTGTTCCACCAAATGAATTTATCCCCGTAGCGGAAAGTTCAGGCTTGATGGTGAGGCTAGGTGAATTGATCATCGAGAAAAGTTTGATTGATATGGCTCGCCTAACCAAACTAGCCGCTCAACCAATTCAAATGTCGATAAACATCTCGGTCAAACAGTTCATTCAGGTCAACTTTATCGACGACTTAGTGGCATTGATTGATAAACATGGGGTCGACCAACATCGCATCACACTCGAAATCACCGAGAACCTATTTATTGAGGACCTCAACAAGTTTGCCCCGATTTGCGAACGCCTACACACTCTAGGCTTCAAGATTTCTTTGGATGATTTTGGGACGGGCTACTCTTCCCTTTCGATGCTCAAAGCGTTACCGATTGATGAAGTTAAAATCGATAAGAGCTTTGTCGACAATATCGAGAACGACGAAAAAGCACTGAACATGGTGCAAAACATCATTGCTATCGGTAAAAACTTTGGGATGAAAGTGCTTGCTGAAGGGGTTGAAACACGTCAGCAACGCGATCAACTTGCCGCGTGTGGCTGTGATTTGATTCAAGGTTATTTCTATTCCAAACCACTGCCTTTTGAACAGTTGGTTAGCTTTGCTGAAGAGAACCACAACGAAAAAGCCGTCGAACAATAGCGACGGCTTGATTTACGTGATTATTGCGTAAGGGACAGAGACTAGTTCTGCATTTCCTTATACATCACTTCGACTAACTCCCCTTTCGGATCTCCTGATAGCTCCCACGTAAAGATCCCACCAAGGTTTGATTGTTTCGCCCAATCTGCTTTGGCTTTTATAGAACGCTGATCTTCGAATGAGATGAACACCTTCTTATCTGGGTTCCACAGATAAGGCGCTTGAGCTTGCTCATCATATTTGTACTCATATCCCTGTTTCGTGCTGTAGTTCTTCATCAGATCCCAGAACATGAAGTAGCCATTCTCACCAGTACCGAACTGTGCGCCTTGCTCAGAAACTAGGTCTTGAGTTGGTAAGCCTCCAGAAAAATCTTTGGTACCTTGCCAGCCACGACCGTAGAACGCCGCACCAATCACTAGCTTTTCACTCGGAATGCCCAGCTCAATCATTTGATTAATGAACACGTCTGCGCCCATTCCCCACCAACTACGGTCAGTCGCATGTAGGTTAGTCGTATGCCCAGTCTGTTGCCCCCAACCACCAAGGAAGTCGTAAGTCATCGCAAACATGTTGGTTAGGTAAGGCTGCGCCGCTTTCCAATCGATGCCCGCCGCTTTTGGACCAACACCCACCGCGGTTGAAAGCTCGTACTCACGCTTGGTCTTTTTCGCTAGTGTATCTAAATCACCACGCATGGTTTTAACTAGATATGTGAAGGCGTCACGTTCAAGCGCTTTCTGCTCATCCGTCAGCTTAGTATCTGGGTTCCAAGGAGACGTCGTTAAACCGCCGCCACCTGGATATTCCCAATCTAAGTCAATACCATCGAAGAAATCGTATTGAGCAATCAACTCAACAGCCGTTTTGGAAAACTGATCCATCGCTTGCTGGTTTTTAGCCATTGCATGGAAAGGTTCAGACATGGTCCAACCGCCAAAAGAAGGGAGAATTTTCAGATCAGGGTGTTGCTTCTTAAGTTCGGCTAATTGAGCGAAGTGCCCTTTATATGGAACGTCGACAGAGACCGGACCAAAGTCTTTTTCAAGTGCCGCCTCGGTATCAACCAGAATCGCGGTATACGGCTCTTTGCCTTCACATTGCTTAGCGACTAACTTTTGCACTGTCTCAGATGCGCCAGTATGAGGGCCACACATGCTCAAAAACGCGTAGATGATATGGGTCAGGTTATCAGCTGGGATGTCTTTTACTGTGTATGGGTTATCTGCGTTAGCGTATTGCCAGTCAGCAAAATAGCCTGCTACGACTTTTTGCTCGGCGTGCGCCATGCCTGTTAACCCCGTAAATAAAGCAGCTGCGAGAAGTGTCTTTTTCATAATTTCCTCCAGAGTAATCAACTACAAATTACTCCTGAGGATTATTTTTAACTTGAAAACGAAATCAGGCTGCGAGTCATTTATAAATCCTCGCAGCCTGATTACATAGTTTGCATATTATTTGTGCTAAACCTCTGATGTACTGTTGCCGTGCATCTGCTCATCCAAGTTAAGAACCGTCAGTGCATTACTGACGCTGGTTGCAATAACATCTATCGCGCCAGTTCTTAAAGCACCTAATAGTGCGAGAGGCTTACTGTTTTCCGCCGCAATCGCAATCACTTCTGCAATCGGTCTAAACTCTTCGATACCTAGGCCGATTACTCGATCACTCATTACTGTGTTTGCGACGTTGCCGTGGATATCAAAGAAGTCGTAGCCAGCAAAATCCCCGACGACACCTTGCATCAAACGAGATTGCACCACTTCATCTGGAGTGAACCATCCAAGGTCAACCATGTAGCTGTTTTCACTCATATCACCGATACCGACAAGGGCAACATCTGCCTTACGTGCAAGATCGAGCGTTTGTTTGACCGTAGCATTTTGCATGAAGGCAATTTTCTGCTCTCGGTTTTCAGCGTAAGCCGGTGCATAAAGGGTTTCGGAGGTTCCACCATATTTCTTAGCAAACTGTCGGCAAATGTGGTCGGCGTTAAACATACCGCCACGAGGGTGGATCCCGCCGATACCACACACAAACTTACAATCACGCGGCGTAATAACACCAATGTGATGAGCCACGGAAGACACATTACGCCCTTGCCCTACCGTCACTACCATGCCGTTCTTGAGCGTGCTAGTGAGATAGTTAGAGACCAAACCTGACACTTGAAGGCGCTGCGCTTCTTCATTGGGCTGATCCAATGCCACCAGCGCGCGTTTCACACCAAAGCGGTCAATCAAGCGTTGCTCGATCTTGGCGCTGAACACTGGGTGGTACTTTACGGTGATTTCAACAATCCCTTCATCACGTGCCTGTTTGAGCATTCGCCCTACTTTGGCACGAGAAATGGAAAATTTTCTGGATATCTCTTCCTGTGTCGCCCCATCTTGATAATAAGCAACGGAAATCTCCGTTAGTAAGTCTGTGCTTTCAATAGAAATATCTTGGTTAGAACTGCTCATGGTTTTTCTCGCCCTTTTAGAGGATCGACATTGTATGCATTAGTGAGCATCCGCTCATTGACTTAGCATATGTTACCCTCCAATTTTACTGCGACATTTGCTCACTGCAATGACATTTTCTCACTGCGTGATTTTATTAATATCAGCACTGCTCAAGCCTTGAACAATAAGGGCAAACGTTTATTTCGGCCATGCTCTGAACACACAGCAAAAAAACGTTGATGAACTTCACTTAAAGTCGGTTTCGGCGATTGACTTTCAGCATGGATAGGATAAATATGGATTCATCATTTACTCAGCTACCGATCAAATGTTCATTGCAAATGTTCGGTACCGAAATTTTCCGTAGTTGGCTGAGCAGATGTCTCGTTAAATATGATGAGACGATTAGCCGACACGCTTGCAAATGCACAAGCTGTGGTATTGAAAACCACACTTAAGCCCATTTATATAGGATGATCGATTATGAGCAACAAGTTAGAGCAACTTCGTAAACTAACAACTGTAGTAGCGGACACTGGTGAAATTGACGCAATCAAAAAGTACCAACCTGAAGATGCAACAACGAACCCATCTCTTATCCTAAAAGCGGCTCAAATCGAAGAGTACGCACCTCTAATCGACGCTTCTATCGAATACGCAAAAGCACAAAGCAACGACAAAGCACAACAAGTACAAGACACTTGTGACATGCTCGCAGTAAACATCGGTAAAGAGATCCTAAAAACTATCCCTGGCCGTATCTCTACAGAAGTAGATGCTCGTCTTTCTTACGACACAGAAGGCAGCGTTGCTAAAGCTCGCCAACTTGTAAAAATGTACAACGATGCAGGCATCACTAACGACCGCATCCTAATCAAACTGGCTTCTACTTGGGAAGGTATCCGCGCTGCAGAGATCCTAGAGAAAGAAGGCATTAACTGTAACCTAACGCTTCTATTCTCTTTCGCGCAAGCTCGTGCATGTGCTGAAGCAGGCGTATTCCTAATCTCGCCATTCGTTGGCCGCATCATGGACTGGTACAAAGCGAAAGAAGGTCGTGACTTTGAAGCTTCAGAAGATCCAGGTGTAATCTCAGTAACAGACATCTACAACTACTACAAAGACTACGGTTACAACACAGTTGTTATGGGCGCAAGCTTCCGTAACATCGGCGAGATCCTAGAACTTGCTGGCTGTGACCGCCTAACTATCGCTCCTGCTCTTCTTGCTGAGCTAGAAGCTGCTGAAGGCGAAGTTGTAGAGAAACTGGTTGATTCTAAAGGTTCTAAAGAGCGTCCAGCTCCAATGTCTCACGCTGAGTTCCTATGGGAGCACAACCTAGACGCAATGGCTGTTGAGAAAGTAGCTGAGGGTATCCGTAACTTCGCGGTTGACCAAGGCAAACTAGAAGACATGATCGCAGCTAAGCTTTAATTGCTTACCAAAAGCGAGTAGCCAGCCTACTCGCTTTTAGCATCAGCGCTTTATTCAAAAAATTCTATTTGAACTTGTTCCGACAAGTTCCCTCTATTTAAATCAAATATCGAGAAGTAACTACTATGGATCGTAAATACCTTGCAAATGCAATCCGTGCACTAAGCATGGATGGTGTTCAACAAGCTAACTCTGGTCACCCAGGTGCACCTATGGGTATGGCTGACATCGCTGAAGTACTTTGGCGTTCTCACCTAAACCACAACCCATCAAACCCAGAGTGGGCTGACCGCGACCGTTTCGTACTGTCTAACGGCCACGGCTCTATGCTTATCTACTCTCTACTGCACCTTGCAGGCTACGAGCTATCTATCGACGATCTTAAGAACTTCCGTCAGCTTCACTCTAAGACTCCTGGTCACCCAGAGTACGGCTACGCACCTGGTATCGAGACAACAACGGGTCCTCTAGGTCAAGGCATCACTAACGCTGTTGGTATGGCGATGGCTGAGAAAGCACTAGCGGCTCAGTTCAACAAAGAAGGCCACGACATCGTTGACCACTTCACTTACGTGTTCATGGGCGACGGCTGTCTAATGGAAGGTATCTCGCACGAGGCTTGTTCTCTTGCAGGTACACTAGGCCTTGGCAAACTGATCGCATTCTGGGATGACAACGGCATCTCTATCGACGGTCACGTTGAAGGTTGGTTCTCTGACGATACACCTAAGCGTTTTGAATCTTACGGCTGGCACGTAATCCCTGCTGTAGATGGTCACGACTCTGAAGCGATCAACGCAGCAATCGAAGCGGCAAAAGCAGATCCACGCCCTACGCTTATCTGTACTAAAACTATCATCGGTTTTGGTTCACCAAACAAATCTGGTTCACACGACTGTCACGGTGCGCCACTAGGTGCTGAAGAAATTGCAGCAACACGTAAAGAACTAGGTTGGGAGCACGGTCCTTTTGAAATTCCGCAGGAAGTCTACGCAGAGTGGTCAGCGAAAGAAGCAGGCGCAGCTAAGGAAGCAGCGTGGGACGAGAAATTTGCAGCTTATGAAGCAGCGTACCCTGAGCTGGCAGCTGAATTCAAACGCCGCGTAAACGGTGACCTACCGGCTGAGTGGGAAGAGAAAGCAAACCAAATTATTGCTGACCTTCAAGCAAACCCAGCAAACATCGCATC
>NZ_JPRD01000054.1 GCF_000817815.1 Vibrio owensii CAIM 1854 = LMG 25443 | reverse complement strand
CAGAGCCAGAGCCAGAGCCAAAATTACAGCTGCAATACGCAGAACCGGAGTCGTATCAATACAGTGATTCGTACTCGCCAGAATTAGAAGCGCCTAATCTGGAAGACGTTCAGCGATTGCTCAGCCAGCTTGAGTCCACCAACGTGGTGGCAGAGTTGGATATCGATGACATTCTGGAACAAAACACCATTGATATTGCGACTGAAGCAAAAGCAATGGAACCAGAAGTTGAAGTCGAAACAGCGGTGGAAACCGTTGAAGAAATTCAAGAGTGGGTGATCGACGAAGAGCCGGCACCGACTGTAGAGGTTGAAAAACCTGAGCCAGTTTGGGAACAACCAGAAATTGAAATGGTTAAACCCACAGTTGATGTTGAAGTGGAGATTGAACAGCACACTGAAACAGAACTGGAAACTGAAGCGGGTGCAAAGTTACCCAATACTTGGGAGAGCACGCAGCGTAGCGCTGATTTTCAAGTGCTTTACTTTGATGTAAATGGTGTGACTTTTGCGGTGCCGCTTGATGAGTTAGGTGGTATTCACCGCATCACAGAGCTGAACCACTTGATTGGTCGCCCTGCATGGTACTTGGGTTTGCAAACCAGTCGTGAGCAACAATTTGATGTCGTCGACACTGCAAAGTGGGTGATGGCGGATAAGCTTCGCGACGAAAACTACAAAGATAACTACCAATACGTCGTCATGCTTGGTGAAAGCATGTGGGGGTTGGCCAGTAACCAATTGATGGGGACTGAAACGCTCAATATCGACAAAGTCCGTTGGCGTGAACAAGCGGGCAAACGCCCTTGGCTAGCGGGCATGGTGAAAGAAAAAATGTGTGCTTTAATTCATGTCCAAGCACTCATAGACATGCTAAACGCGGGTTTAGATGTAAAATCACTGAATTAGATTTTTGGTCGGGAACGACATTAACGAGGATTAACTATGTCTCAAGCTTTTGAAGTAGAAGTGAAGAAAGATACATCGAACGACGAAGTTCTTCAGTGGGTGACGTTCCAACTAGAAGAAGAAACGTACGGCATTAACGTAATGCAAGTTCGTGAAGTTCTTCGCTACACAGAAATCGCTCCAGTTCCAGGTGCGCCAGATTACGTGCTAGGTATTATTAACCTACGTGGCAACGTTGTAACGGTTATCGATACACGTTCACGTTTTGGCCTAATGGAAGGCGAAGTAACAGACAACACGCGTATCATCGTGATTGAGTCTGAGCGTCAAGTTATCGGTATCCTAGTAGACAGCGTTGCTGAAGTGGTTTACCTACGTTCTTCTGAGATCGATACAACACCTTCTGTAGGTACTGACGAAAGCGCGAAGTTCATCCAAGGCGTAAGCAACCGTGATGGTAAACTGCTTATCCTTGTTGATTTGAACAAGCTGCTAACTGATGACGAATGGGATGAGATGGCTCACCTATAATTGGCTGATGAATCATGGCTGAAGAAACCTTGCTATCTTTGCCGCTCATATTGGGTGGCCTAGCGTTTGTATTCTTAGTGCTGCTTTTGCTTCAACTACGCGTGCGTGCGGGTTTGCAAAAGCAGATGGATCAGCAACGTGCACAGTCACGCCATGCTGACAAAGAAACACAAAAACTAAACAAGCAACTGTTGGAAGTGCGTTCAGTGGTGGTAGGCCTAGGTCAAAAAGTGACTGAACAACAAGATGTGATTCAACATCTTAATGAACGCATTCGTGAACTTGAACACGCAGATACAGACGGTCGTTTGTACAGCCGCGCTTCGAAAATGGTTCAACTTGGTGCCGACATCAATGAGTTGATTGAAGAGTGTGAATTGCCAAAAGCAGAAGCAGAATTGATGCTTTCGCTGCAGAAAAAATTGGCAGGGAAAGAGAAAATCCCACCGCTAAGCAGTCAACCCTCTGATGACCCGACTTATCCACCCCGTGGAAGACGTCGATAAAGATTAAAAAAGAAGCTTCGGCTTCTTTTTTTATTTTTAAAATAAAAACTTATAATCACTTATGGTTATTTTTATTAAAATGTGACTATAAGTTAACAAAAACTCACGAGCTTACATACATCATCGCTTTCTTATCCTGTTTTGTCACAACTAAGCTGTGCTAATATAGCGGCTCGTTCATTTTTTAGTTGAAGCCCTATGTTAGAAGTCTCTAACCTAACTGCGATCCGTGATGACAGGGTCCTGTTTGAAAACCTGCAATTCGAAATCAAGCCTGGTGAATTGGTCCAGATTGAAGGACGCAACGGCACAGGCAAAACCACACTGCTTCGTATCGTGACAGGGTTAGGGGACAGAGAAGAAGGCACAATCAAATGGAAAGGCGAAGAGGTTGAAAAATCTCGTGACGTTTTCCATCAAGACCTTCTGTTCTTAGGGCATCAAACTGGCGTTAAACGCGAACTTACCGCGTTTGAAAACCTGCGCTTTTACCAATCTATCCATAATAATCGCTCCTCCGATGAAGAAATCTTTGCTGCTTTAGCCCAAGTAGGGCTTGCGGGTCGAGAAGATGTGCCTGTAGCACAGCTTTCTGCTGGCCAACAGCGTCGTGTGGCGTTGGCAAGGCTTTGGCTAAGCAATCAAATTCTATGGATTCTGGACGAACCTTTAACTGCAATCGACAAACAAGGCGTGAAAGTGCTAGAGGCACTGTTTGTTAGCCATGCTGACAATGGCGGCATCGTCGTGCTAACCACGCACCAAGATATGTTTGCAGACAGCCCGAAACTTAGAAAAATAAAACTGGGTGATTGATATGATTTCGGCCATGACAACCATTATTCGCCGTGAGCTTCTGATCGCATTTCGTCGTCAAGCGGACATTTTGAACCCATTGTGGTTCTTCATCATTGTGATCACACTTTTCCCTCTTAGCATCGGTCCTGAGCCTAATTTGTTAGCACGTATTGCAGCTGGCATTGTTTGGGTTGCTGCTCTGCTGTCCGCCTTATTATCATTAGAGCGTCTATTCCGTGATGATTTTCAAGATGGCGCACTAGAGCAAATGATGCTAATGCCAATTCCATTGCAACTTGTTGTGATTTCTAAGGTCATAGCTCACTGGTTGCTAACGGGATTGCCTCTGATTTTAATCAGCCCATTGTTGGCAATTCTGCTTTCTCTTGATTTCAACACTTGGCTGTCTGTCGTACTGACTTTAGTGATTGGTACGCCGACGTTGAGTTTTATCGGTGCCATTGGTGTGGCACTGACGGTTGGGTTGCAAAAAGGCGGCGTTCTTTTGAGTTTGCTCATTCTTCCGCTCTACATCCCAATTCTAATTTTCGCTACGTCCGCGATTGATGCTGCAGCACTAGGTATGACGTATAACGGACAACTGGCGATTTTAGGCGCAATGTTGATGGGGGCTGTCACCCTCACACCGTTTGCTATCAGCGCGGCACTGCGAGTTAGTGTTAACTAACTCAATAAATGCGATTTAAGCGACGTTTGATCAAAGAATTATTATTAAAGCACTGCTACGGTCTCGGCCCTCTGGACAGTGTCCCTGAAGTAAGAGTGAGAACTTAACATGTGGAAATGGCTACATCCTTATGCCAAGCCTGAAGCAGCTTATCACCTGAGTGGTAAGTTCCTACCTTGGTTTTCTGTATTGGCCCTCGTATGCCTAACAGTTGGTACTGTCTGGGGCCTTGCATTTGCGCCTTCTGATTACCAACAAGGTGACAGTTTCCGAATTATCTACATCCATGTACCTTCGGCTATTTGGTCGATGGGTGTTTACATGTCGATGGCCATTGCCGCGTTTATCGGCTTGGTTTGGCAAGTGCGCCTGTCTGACATGGCAGCATTGGCTATGGCGCCGATCGGTGCAGTATTCACCTTTATTGCTCTACTAACGGGTGCCGTTTGGGGCAAACCTATGTGGGGTACTTGGTGGGTATGGGATGCACGCCTTACTTCCGAATTAATTCTTCTATTCTTGTACCTTGGTGTTATTGCACTTTACCACGCATTTGATGACCAAAAGACCGCCGCAAAAGCCGCAGGTATTTTGGCTATCGTCGGTGTGGTGAATCTACCAATTATCCACTTCTCAGTTGAGTGGTGGAACACGCTTCACCAAGGCGCGACTATCACCAAATTTGAAAAACCATCGATCTCATCCAACATGCTTTGGCCTTTGTTGCTGAACATTTTTGGTTTTGCGTTCTTCTTTGGCGCGGTAACGATGGTGCGCTTCCGTAACGAAATTATCAGCAAAGAGAGTCATCGCCCTTGGGTGCAAAAACTCGCAGCTGAAAAAACTCAGTGAGGTAATTGATTATGCATTTTGATTCTCTGAGCGAACTATTTGCCATGGGTGGCTACGCAGGTTACGTATGGAGCGCGTTTGGTATTACTTTCTTATCTATGCTCATTCTTTTGATTTCGAGTATCCGCCGTGGGGATGCGTTGTTAAAAGAAGTGAAAGCGAAAATTGATCGTCAAGCGCGTATCGACGCGGCGAAGAATATGGAGAACACGTTATGAACCCGAGACGTAAAAAGAGGCTAGGCATTGTTTTAGCGATCTTTATCGGTATTAGTGCAACCATCGGTTTGATGCTTTACGCACTGAACCAAAACATGGATCTATTCTACACGCCGACGGAATTGGTAAACGGTAAGCCAGACGGCACAAAGCCTGAGGTAGGCCAGCGTCTACGTATCGGTGGTATGGTTGTTGAAGGTTCAGTTCGTCGTGATCCTGAATCTCTAAAAGTAAGCTTTGAACTGCACGATGTCGGTCCTGAAGTGACCATCGTTTATGAAGGTATCCTTCCTGACTTATTCCGCGAAGGTCAAGGTATTGTTGCTCAAGGTGTTCTTGAAGACGCAACAACCGTAAAAGCTTTTGAAGTGTTGGCAAAACACGATGAAGAATACATGCCACCTGAGATTGCAGA
Organism: Vibrio owensii CAIM 1854 = LMG 25443; assembly: GCF_000817815.1. GTDB lineage: Bacteria > Pseudomonadota > Gammaproteobacteria > Enterobacterales > Vibrionaceae > Vibrio > Vibrio owensii. The sequence continues at coordinate 40,151 of NZ_JPRD01000054.1, read as the reverse complement.
AGCAATGAAGAAAACTCATGAGCCTTTGCAGTACACAACTGAACAAAAACAAGGAAGCGGCCAATGATTGCTGAAGTCGGTCACTTTGCCCTCATACTCTCGCTAGCAATGGCATTGTTGCTCAGCGTATTGCCGCTATGGGGTGCATCAAACAACAACACCATGCTGATGAACACAGCACGACCGCTTTCGTGGTCGATGTTCATCATGCTGTTTTTCTCTTTCGTTATTCTGTGTTGGGGTTTCTACACCAACGACTTCACGCTGCAATACGTAGCAAGTAACTCAAACAGCCAATTGCCTTGGTACTACCGTCTAACTGCGGTTTGGGGTGCGCACGAAGGTTCATTATTGCTTTGGGTACTCATCCAAGCTGCATGGACAGTTGCGGTTGCTACTTTCAGTCGTGGCATGCCACAAGAATCGGTTGCACGTGTACTTGCGGTAATGGGCATGATCTCAGTGGGCTTCCTGCTGTTTATCATCCTGACGTCAAACCCATTCCTACGCACGTTGCCGTTCTTCCCGGTAGATGGACGTGACTTGAACCCACTTCTTCAAGACCCAGGTTTGATCGTTCACCCACCTATGCTTTACATGGGTTACGTAGGCTTCTCGGTTGCGTTCTCGTTTGCAATTGCGTCTTTGATGACTGGTCGTCTTGATACCGCTTGGGCTCGTTGGTCTCGTCCTTGGACAACCGCAGCTTGGGTATTCCTAACACTAGGTATCGCACTAGGTTCTTGGTGGGCTTACTACGAACTTGGCTGGGGTGGCTGGTGGTTCTGGGATCCAGTAGAAAACGCATCATTCATGCCTTGGCTAGCCGGTACAGCACTGATGCACTCTCTAGCGGTAACCGAAAAACGCGGTACATTTAAAGCTTGGACAGTTCTACTGGCGATCTCGGCATTCTCACTAAGTTTGTTGGGTACCTTCTTGGTTCGTTCCGGTATTTTGGTATCGGTGCACGCGTTCGCGTCTGATCCGTCACGCGGTATGTTTATTCTAGGTTTCCTAGTCTTCGTAATCGGTGGCTCACTCCTGCTATTCGCAGTGAAAGGGGCAGCAGTTCGCGTACGTGGTAATTTCGATTTGGTGTCGCGTGAGAACGCGCTACTTGCTAACAACGTGCTTCTGATTGCTGCGCTAGTCGTCGTATTGGTTGGTACATTGTTGCCATTGGTTCACAAACAAATTGGTCTTGGTTCAGTATCTATCGGTGCGCCATTCTTCGACATGCTATTCGCATGGCTGATGATGCCGTTCGCCTTCCTATTAGGTATTGGTCCTATGATTCGTTGGAAGCGCGACAATCTATCTAAGCTTATTAAGCCTATGATTGTTTCTGGTGTGCTTGCTTTCACACTAGGTGCAGTGTGCGTATTCCTATTCGCAGACTTCTTCTCAGCGATGGCTTACATCGGTTGGGTAATGGCAATCTGGATCATTGCAATGCACGGCTTTGAGTTGTACGAGCGTGCTACTCACCGTCATAGCTTCGGTGAAGGTGTTCGTAAACTTCAACGCAGCCACTGGGCAATGATGCTTGGTCACATCGGTCTAGCCGTTACTGTGATTGGTATTGCTATGGTGCAAAACTACAGCATCGAACGTGACGTGCGTTTGGCGCCAGGAGAGCACTTCAAGATTTACGGTTACGATTTCTACTTCTCAGGTCTACGTGACAAAGATGGTCCAAACTACGATGGTTACATCGCGGACTTTGAAATCACCAATGACGGTAAGTACGTGAACACGCTACACGCTGAAAAACGTTTCTACCGCACGGCGAAGTCAATGATGACAGAAGCGGCTATCGACCGTGGCATCACTCGCGACCTATACATTGCAATGGGTGAGCGTCTAGACGATAACCGCTCTTGGGCAGTACGTATTTACTACAAACCATTTGTTCGTTGGATCTGGGCTGGTTCGTTGATCATGTCTTTAGGTGGTGCGCTTGCTATTTCTGATAGACGTTACCGCTTCCGCAAAACGGCTAAGAAAGACGAAAAGTCAAAGCTAGCGGAGAAGGAGGCATAAGAAATGAATAAGAAAGTCCTATTTATCCCGTTGGTGGCGTTCATGGTACTGGCGGGTATCTTCGCAACTCAGTTGGTTCGTAACCAAGAGGGTGACGATCCAACAAAATTGGAATCAGTACTAGTAGGTAAGCCTGTACCTGAGTTCCATCTGGAAGATTTGGCGGAGCCGGGCAAGCAATACGATCAATCGATCTTCAAAGGTGAGCCTCTGCTACTTAACGTTTGGGCGACTTGGTGTCCAACGTGTTATGCAGAGCATAAATACCTAAACGAGCTTGCTGGTAAAGGTGTGAAGATCATCGGTATGAACTACAAAGATGATCGCAACAAAGCAGTGGGTTGGCTAAACGACCTAGGCAACCCATACCTAATCAACTTGTTTGATGGCAGCGGCATGCTAGGTCTAGACCTTGGCGTATACGGCGCTCCTGAAACATTTATCATCGATGCAAATGGCGTGATTCGCTACCGCCATGTCGGTGACGTAAACCCTCGCAACTGGGCGGAAAAACTAGAGCCGCTTTACACCAAGTTGGTTGAGGAGGCGAAGCAATGAGAAAGTTTATCTTAGCGGCATTGGCTGCAATGACATTCTCTCTTGCTGCCCACGCAGCGATTGAAGTGTATGAGTTTGATAACCTAGAGCAAGAGCAGCAGTTCAAAGAGCTAGGCCATACTCTGCGTTGTCCAAAATGTCAGAACAACACTATCTCAGATTCGAATGCGGAATTGGCTCAGGACCTACGCCACAAGGTGTACGAAATGACCAAAGAAGGTAAGTCGAAGGACGAGATCGTGGATTACATGATTGCTCGTTACGGTAACTTCGTAACTTACAATCCTCCGTTTACCTTTGCGACTGCAATTTTGTGGCTAGGCCCACTAGCAGTGGTATTAGGCGGTTTTGGTTTGATTGTGCTACGTAGCCGTAAATCCAAAGCAAAAGCAGTTCAAGCAAGCAATGAGCAATGGGACGAAGAGAAAGAAGCGCGCCTCAAATCATTACTTGATGAAGAGAACAACGGAGATAAGAAATAATGACACTATTTTGGGTTTCAACCGTTGTTCTTACGCTTGTGGCATGCGCATTGATTGCATTGCCACTGCTAAAGCAAAAAGCCAACAACGATGAAGTGTTACGTGATGAGCTAAACAAGGCGTTCTATAAAGACCGTCTATCTGAGCTTGCTGAAGAAACAGACGAAGGTCTGGTGGAAAGCGAAGACGATCTGATCTCGGATCTAAAGCAGTCGCTACTTGACGATATTCCGGGTGATAAAGCGCAAACAGAAACAAAGGTTTCTCCTATTGCAGTCTTAATCCCATCAGTCATTCTGACAGTAGTTTTAAGCTACGGTTTATACTACAAATTTGGTGCATCTCAAGATGTGATCAAGTGGCAAGAAGTCAACGAGAACCTACCAGAGCTTTCTAAAAAGCTAATGTCTGCGTCATCTGAACCTTTGAGTGAAGATGAAATGGCTGACCTATCTTTAGCACTGCGTACTCGTTTGCATTACCAGCCTGAAGATTCAACGGGGTGGTTGCTACTAGGTCGTATCGCTTTAGCTAACCGTGACGTAACGACTTCTATTGATGCAATGGAGAAAGCGTACAAGCTAGAGCCAAAAGACCCAGATGTTCAACTTGGTTATGCACAGGCACTGATGCTTTCTCAAGACGAGATGGATCAAGCAACGGCTCGTTCTCTGCTTGGTAAACTGATGCAGCAGGATTACGTTGATCTACGTGTATTCTCGCTACTAGCGTTTGATGCATTTGAGCGTCAAGACTTCCCGGCGGCAATCAAATACTGGGGCATCATGCAGCAAATGATTGGTCCAGAAGACAGCCGCTACGAAATGTTAGGCCGCAGTATCGAAAGCGCGCGCAAGCAAATGGGCGAAGCGGTTTCTCCAGACAAGAGTGTGGCGGTGACGATTAACGTTGCGCCAGAGGCTCAGTTGGATCCAAACGCGGTATTGATCGTATCAATCCACCGTGCAGACGGCTCTCCAATGCCAGTTGCAGCAGCTCGCTACCCATTAGGCACATTCCCTCGTACAGTGGTACTGGATGATGGTAATGCGATGATGGACGGACAGAAGCTTTCTTCTCTAGAGAAGCTGATGGTTCGTGTTCGTGTCGACTCTGATGGCAACGTGGCGACTCGCGACCAAGATTGGCACGGTGAGAGCGCTGTGGTTGATTTCGGTCAGCCAGTTGAAGTGATGATCGATAAGCAGTATCAATAAGCATAATCGTCTCTGATATTTGACACTTAGTGATTGCCATCTCTGTTTTGTGGTATGACTAGCAACTATCGAGTAGAATGAAAAAGGCCAGCGATTGCTGGCCTTTATTTATATACCCAAGTGACTTTTCTTTCGGTGCTTTCCGTACATATATCAAAAGGTTGCTTAGGTATATTAATAGTCGTTATGGAACGAAGAATGTATAACAAGGGTAAATCCATCTTCTTGTTACTGTTCGCAGTTGGACTGGTTGGCTGTTCAAGTGCGCCCGAGGAGGCAGTAACTGAAGAAAACGAAACTAATCAAACGACTTCTGATGCTTATGATCCATTAGAAGGCTTCAACCGCGCAATGTGGGACATCAACTACGATTACTTAGACCCGTATTTGGTTCGTCCGATCTCTCTTGCGTACGTGGATTACACACCAGTGCCGGTTCGCTCTGGTATTGCTAATTTCTTAGCAAACTTAGATGAGCCAGCAAGTGTGGTAAACAACCTTGTTATGGGCAATGGCACCAAAGCCGTTGATCACTTTAACCGTTTTTGGATTAACTCCACGTTCGGCATTTTCGGTTTGTTCGATATTGCAACGGCCGCAGGTATTACTAAATACGACAACAAAGAATTCAGCAGCGTAGTCGGGCACTATGGCGTTGGTAACGGCCCATACTTTATGATTCCTGGTTATGGTCCATATACGCTACGTGAAGTGACAGATACTGTAGATGGTATGTATGTACCCTTGTCTTACCTTAACTTCTGGGCGGGTCTTGGTAAGTGGGCACTAGAGGGCATGGAGAAACGTGCGCTATTGGTTCCACAAGAAGCACAGCTTGAAGCATCTCCAGATCCATATGTGCTAACGCGTGATGTTTACTTGCAGCGTCAAGATTTCAAAGCGGAAATCAACAATGTTGATGAAGTGGATGAAGACGAAGAAGCATACTTGGACGAGTATTTAGAAGAAGACTTCTAATCGCTTCAGCAAATAGCAAAATAAAAAGGCTTGGTTTTCACCAAGCCTTTCTTTTTTGTCGGTAACTTTCTTTTATCGAGAAATAGCGTTCAGATTAGAACGTGTAGTTCGCTTGAACACCGATTAGCCAAATGTCACCCGAAATCTCACCTTGGAATTCGCCACCAATCAAAGAAGATAGTTTATCTGATTGGTCTCTAGGTTCTTTAATAGGCGCATCTTTAGCTAGAATATAAGTAAAGCCACCATCTAAAGTTAGGTTCTTAGTAAATTCGTAAGATGCACCAACGCTTAACCAAGTACGATCTGTTTCTGGAATTGTTGTAGTACGGTATTTGTGATCCACTGCGGCCGTATCATACGCAACACCGGAGCGAAGTGTTAATTTTTGATCCCATTGGTAAGTAGTGCCGATTGCGAAACGGTAGTTGTCTTTCCAATTTTCAGTTTTGATTACGTCTGATGTACCGTCTTTAAAGTTAGCTTTTAGCTCTTTAAATGTGCTCCAATCTGTCCAGTTAACACTTGCATGTACACCAAGTTGTTCTGTAATTTGGCTGTATGATGCGATTTCAGCAGTAGCTGGAAGAATAATTTCTAGACTACCATCTTTCTTGGCCGATGGATTTGTATTATTGAAACCATAACCTGTTGCGTAGCCATCAAAATCCATTGTCACTTCAGACTTGTAGGCAAAACCAACTCGGTTAGTATCGTTAATTTGCCATGCTGCACCAATTTGATAGCCCCAAGAGCTGTCATCACCTTCCATATATTTTAGAGTGCCAAGCTTTTTGTTGCTTGCTCCAAAATGACCCTCACCAGTGACGTAACGAATACCTGCACCAACACTAAATTGCTCGTTAATCTTATATGCTAGGCTAGTAAGAGCTTCAACTGTCATCACTTTAGCTTCATCACCGAAGTGAGTCGCATTAAAAGTGCTTTCTAGTTCTGTTTCCATGCCATAGTTTGTGCCAAGAGCGAAACCAACAGCCCATTGATCGTTGTACATGTGTGACAGGTAAAAATTGGGAACAACAGCACTATGCGCAATGTCTTTCGCTGAAGTGGCACCACGATTATCACCAGTGAGTGATGGGGTTGTTATTTCACCATCAATATCAATATTAGGATCAACATAGATAGCGCCAACAGACACTTGTGTGCCTTCTAGGTAAGTTAGCATTGCTGGGTTACGCCATTGTGCACTTGCGTTATCAGCCATTGCTGCTTCACCAGCGTATGCACGACCTAGACCAGTCGCAGAGTATTCTGCAAGTTGGAAACCTGCTGCGTTTGCAACGCCTGAAGTACTAAGTAGGCCGAATGCCACTGCTGTTGATAGGAGAGTCTTGTTGGTTTTCATTGTAATGTTCGCTGAGTTATTTATAACGTGGAGCGAAAGTTTACGACTAGAGTTATTACTTTAAAAATGAAAAGCCAATAAAACAGTGTTTTCAGTCCTATAATCTATTTATATAGAGATATGTAGATGATCTATCTAACTGTAACGGCTGTGTGAAAAAATTTCAGCGAACACCTGTGAGTCATAATTATGGCTTTTGATTACACGTGTGCGCCCAATCTCGGTGAATGGAAAACAATAGATAAGAAAAAAGGCTGGAATTCCAGCCTTTTATATAGAGAGTACTTATATTAGCTTGTCGCGTAATGCTTAGAAGCTGCGGCTGTACTGTAAGCCGAATAGAATCGCGTCCGCACGAGTCGTTGCTTCGATAGAGGTACCTAAACTAGACGTTTCGTTAACTTTAACGTCTTCACCTAATAGGTATGTAAAGCCAATATCAACATTTGATGCGTTATCAATGTGGTAAGTTGCACCTGCTGAGAACCATTGACGATCTGAGTCAGGCACTGATACTGATGTCTTCTGGTCTTGTGCACTTGTGTCGTACATGTAACCAGTACGTAGTGTCCAGTCCGAGTTCATGTAGTAGGTACCACCGATAGCGTAGTGCCAGCCGTCTTGCCACTCGTAATCGTTAAATGTTTGATTAGAGCCGTTTACAGTACCGTCTAGAGTATCGAATGCGCTCCAACCGATCCATTGAACACTGTAGTGTACTGCGAACTTAGTATCTTGAATTTTGTGGTAACCAGAGAACTCCGCCATATCTGGAAGAGGAAGGTTTAGTTTACCATTAGAGTCTTTCGCACCTGCTGGTAAGAATGCAATGTCACCTTCTGCTTCAATTTCTGGGCTGTAACGGTAAGAGAAACCGAAACGGTTATTTTCATCTAGTTCGAATACGGTACCAACGTTAAAGCCAACACCAAAACCTGCCGCATCAGCATCTAATAGAGTAGTGCCTTTTGGAATCATACCGCCCAATAGGTCTGTACCAAGAGTACGTTGTAGCTTACCTGTACCGTAAATTAGGTCTAGACCTGCACCAAAGCTCCATTGGTCGTTTAGACGGTACGAACCCGCAATGCCAACGTTAACGCTTTTCACGTCAGTTAAACCGCCAAACTCAGACCATGTTAGGTCATTGCTGAACTCTGTTTTTGTACCGAAGTTAGAGTATGCGTTTACGCCCCAAGCAAACTTGTCGTTCACTGGCACGATAAGATGGATGTTCGGTGCTACAGATGTGCTGCCAATATCATCATAGCTAGTGTTATCTAGCGTTTGACCAAATGGGCTCTTGTAAGTCACATTTTTAGCTGAGATATCAGTAGTGATCGTTTCAAAACCTAGCGACAGTTCCATTTTGTCAAATAGAGCCATTGCTGCTGGGTTACGAGCCATTACAGATGCGTTATCTGCAATTACTGCATCACCTGCGAATGCACGACCGATACCAGTCGCTGATTGTGCGTTTAGCTGGAAACCAGCTGCCATTGCTTGACCAGATGCCATTGCAACCGTCACTGCTAGGAGAGTCTTTTTAAACAGACGCGTATTCTGAGTCATTATTTATTCCTTATTAGTTTCGTCTCTTTGGACGATAAGTTGAGCTTTTGCTCAGTGGCGCAGATAGTAGTATTAAGAGTGGACCATACAAATCCGACCATTGGATAAATTTGAATAAAAATTGCAGAAATGATGTCTAAATGTCGGGAAATTGCACCTAAAGTGCATAATTTAGAGTTTTGACTCTAAATTCAATGGGCGGGGTGAATGTTTTGCTTTGAATTTATAAACAAAAAGCCGCTAAATTTCGAAATTTAGCGGCTTTTTACTGTTTAGTATTGTGGTTTCGATGAAGTTCTTACATCGGTTCCATCATAGGAGCGAGTTTCGCTGCGATGGCTTCAACGTCTTCACCGCTGTTACCAACAAGAATCATGCTTGCTTTACCTACTGGTTTCACAACGCCGCTCATACCATCTTTATCAAAGTCGACTTTCTGATCACTCTTCACGTCAGTAACAAACATGGTTACTTTGCCTTCTTTTCCTTGGAAGACCATATGAAGAGCATTGTTCGACTCACCAAAGCCACAATGATTCAGGTAGTAGACGTGGTAAGGGAAGTCGCCATTGATCTGATAATGGAAAGGCATCATCTTGGCATTTACTTGCCTATTAGAAACATTCTCGTCTAATTGGTTAACGAACTCTTTCTCTGCCACGACGTGCTTCATTGCGGTGTCAGCTAGGCTTGCTTGCGCTGGAGAAACAATAACATTGCCCCAGTTGATTTGACCTACAAGTAGACCAGCAGTAAACGCAACCGATGCCGCCAGTGCCATCGCTTTACGAGCAAAATTCGGTCTTACCACTTTGTCGTCATCTAGCGCGTTTGACGTTTGGCTAAACAGAATTTTGTCGGCAAGGTCTTCAGGCACATCCACATTCATGGCTTGCTTGATTTTAAGGTCGAGATCCAAAACGTCATCAACAAACTTGCTGTTAGCGTCGTTCTCAGCTAAAGCTTGCAGAATCTCTTCATCCTTCTGTTTTGGATCCGACAAAATACGACGACGAAATTCTAAATCATCCATTTTTTTGTCCTCTCTGAGTATCTTGAGAATCCAACATCTCTTTTAATTGATTACGGGCACGGAATAGGCGCGTCATTACTGTGTTCTTGTTTAAATCAAGAATGTCACCGATTTCTTCTCCACTGAAACCGCCTACAACTTGAAGAAATAAAGGTTCACGGTATTCGACGTCGAGCTTCATGATCTGAGCTTGCAGCCATTCCTGTTGATGATGTGGGTCATCGCTGACTTTAGCATCATTGCCGTAGTCATCGATATCAACCAAATCAAATTGTTTACGCTCGAAGCGGCGTGCGTTTTCTCGTCTTAATATGGTAATAAGCCAAGATTTTGCAGCCTTTTCATCTTGAAGACTATCCAGCGACTTCCATGCACGCAGACAGGTCTCTTGAACCAAATCTTCTGCAACCGCCTTATCCTTGCACAACCAGTAAGCGTAGCGATACAAGTCTCTGTGATAGCCCCGAACAAGAGCTTCGTATTTTCTTTGTCTGTCCATATCAGAGTTGACCGGACTGTTGGAATTTTTCTTTCCAAACATTTTAAATATTGCCACAGGAGCCTCCGTCTTGCTCTGTGAGGTCATAGTTCGATTTGACTACATCTGTATGTAGTTTAGCAGCAGCACAATATACTTCTTCTACGATCAAGCACTTATTTGAAGTGATGATAATTTATTCTATATCGTTTTAATGGGGTACTTTCCTACACTTTTTTTGGGGCGATTTGAAGTTATTCGAACTTTGATACGGTGGGAACCCGTAAAATCGCCATAAAATTGATCTATTTCAAAATCTCGCGCAGTGAAGGGGCTATAGTACATCTTGTCATCTAGTTAGTCATTGACGACTAACATGTTGAGCAAGATGACACTTCCTTTTGAAGGCTGACTTTACTTTCTCCTAATCAGGAAACTGATTAATTTTACAATTGGCGTATGTTAATTGTTTTATAGATATTCCGACCACACAGTTTTGTGTGGTTTTTTTTTGCTTCAATTTTACCTTCCGCACACTTCTCCGCTGTTTTACTCACTATAGTTAATCATTCTTAATCGCCTAAGAATCAATGAACTAGAGCAATAGATCTACTCGCTTCACGTTTATTTAAACGCATGTTTGATAAATTTAACAAACTGATTACAATGCATCAGGTCAGACCTCTTGTATTTAAGGAGAAACAATGGGCAAGCAGGAAGTGAAAACACGCCACGGTGAACGTGTTGCTATTGTCGCAGGGCTACGAACCCCCTTTGCTCGTCAAAGCACTGAGTTTAGCCAGGTGCCAGCGGTCGATTTAGGCAAAATGGTAGTGAGCGAAATGCTTGCTCGCACAGACATCGATCCGAAACTCATCGAACAAGTGGTATTTGGACAAGTAGTTCAAATGCCAGAAGCGCCAAACATTGCACGTGAAATTGTGCTTGGTACAGGAATGCACATCCACACTGACGCTTACAGTGTTACTCGCGCGTGTGCGACCAGCTTCCAAGCTGCAGTCAACGTTGCTGAGAGCATTATGGCGGGCAGCATTGACGTTGGTATCGCGGGTGGTGCGGACTCTTCATCTGTTCTACCTATTTGTGTCTCTAAGAAACTTGCCGCGAACTTGCTTGCGCTAAGCAAAACCAAAACGCTGGGTCAAAAGCTCAACATTCTTAAAAAACTCAGCTTTAAAGATTTAATGCCAGTACCGCCAGCGGTAGCGGAGTATTCGACGGGTCTTTCAATGGGCCAAACTGCCGAGCAAATGGCGAAGTCACATGGCATTACTCGTGCCGAGCAAGATGCTTTGGCGCACCGCTCTCACTCTCTAGCTTCGCAAGCTTGGAAAGAAGGCAAAATTCAAGACGAAGTGATGACTGCTTTCCCAGAACCTTACAAAAAGTGGATCTCTGAAGATAACAATATTCGTCATGATTCGACATTAGAAGGCTACGCGAAACTGCGTCCGGCTTTCGACCGTCAATATGGCAGCGTAACAGCCGCGAACAGTACGCCATTAACCGATGGCGGTGCTGCTGTGATGCTAATGCGCGAAGGCAAAGCGAAAGAGCTAGGTATGGAAATACTTGGCTACATTCGCGGTTATGCATTCTCAGCCATTGGTGTGGAAATGGACATGCTAATGGGACCAACATACGCGACGGCAAAAGTGTTGGAGAATACTGGTCTCGAGCTTTCAGACCTAACGCTTATCGATATGCACGAAGCCTTTGCTGCTCAAGCATTGGCGAACGTGAAGATGTTTGCTTCTGACAAATTTGCCCAAGAAAACCTAGGTCGCTCGAAAGCGATAGGTGAAATCGACATGGATAAATTCAACGTCCTTGGCGGTTCCATTGCCTACGGTCACCCATTTGCCGCAACTGGCGCACGTATGATGACGCAAACGCTGCGTGAGCTTAAACGTCGTGGCGGTGGTCTTGCGTTGAATACCGCATGTGCCGCAGGTGGTCTTGGTGCAGCAATGATTTTGGAGGTTGAGTAATGAGCGAGCAAAAAGCATTTAGTCTAAAGATTGATGAGCAGAACATTGCTTGGCTAGCCATCGATGTGCCCAACGAGAAAATGAACACGTTGCAAGCGGCGTTTGCAGATGAGATGAAAGAGATCTTTGCTCAACTCAAAGGCACCAGTGGCGTGAAAGGGATGATCATTCATTCCTTAAAACCAGATAACTTTGTTGCAGGTGCTGACGTTCGCATGCTTGAAGCGTGCACAACGGCGAGTGAAGCGGAAGCATTGGCTAAGCAAGGTCAAGAGTTATTCCAGCAGCTGTCTGATCTGCCTTACCCAGTTATTGCTGCGATTCACGGCCCATGTCTAGGTGGCGGTTTAGAGCTTGCTCTAGCGTGTGATTACCGAGTGTGTACTGATTCCGATAAAACGCGTCTTGGTTTGCCAGAAGTGCAACTTGGTTTGTTGCCTGGTTCTGGTGGTACTCAGCGCCTTCCTCGCCTGATTGGCCTGTTGCCTTCGCTAGACCTCATCCTTACTGGCAAACAACTGCGTGCGAAGAAAGCGAAAAAACTGGGCGTTGTTGATGCGTGTGTACCGGAGACGATTCTTCTTGATGTAGCTGAGCAGCTTATTGAAAAAGGGAAGAACAAAGGTAACAAGAAGCAATCGACAAAAGAGAAGTTTATGTCGGGCAGCGGTTTAGGTCGTAAGTTTGTATTCGAGCAAGCTGCGAAGAAAACCAATGAGAAGACCCGTGGCAACTACCCTGCAACGGTTGCGATTCTAGAAGTCATTCAGCATGGTCTTGAAAAGGGCTTTGCCCAAGGTCAAGAACTTGAAGCGAAGCGCTTTGGTGAATTGGTGATGAGCTCAGAATCAAAAGCACTGCGTTCTATTTTCTTTGCTACCACTGAAATGAAGAAAGAAAACGGCGCGGAAGCAGAGCCAGCTGCTGTCAACAGAGTTGGCGTGTTGGGTGGCGGTTTAATGGGGGCAGGCATCAGCCATGTTTCTGTTGCGAAAGCGAAAGTGCCAGTACGTATTAAAGATGTCAGCAATGATGGCGTTCTTAATGCATTGAACTACAACTACAAGTTGTTCGAAAAGCAGCGTAAGCGCCGTATTATCTCTAAAGCGGGTCTGCAAGCGAAGATGCTGCAACTGTCTGGTGGCATTGACTTTACAAGCTTCAACCATATTGATGTAGTAATTGAAGCCGTGTTTGAAGATCTTGACCTGAAACAGACGATGGTTGCGGATATTGAAGCGAACGCAAAACCAGAGACTATCTTCGCGACTAACACGTCTTCGTTACCAATTCACAAAATTGCAGAAAAAGCAGAGCGTCCAGAAAACATCGTCGGTCTGCATTACTTCAGCCCAGTAGAGAAAATGCCACTGGTGGAAGTGATTCCTCATGAAACTACGTCAGAAGAGACCATTTCTACGGTTGTTGCGCTTGCTAAGAAACAGGGCAAGACACCAATTGTCGTGAAAGATAAAGCAGGCTTCTATGTAAACCGCATTCTTGCGCCTTACATGAACGAAGCTGCACACATATTGTTGGCAAATGAGCCGATCGAACAACTTGATGGAGCGCTGCTCGACTTCGGTTTCCCAGTAGGTCCTATCACCTTGTTGGACGAAGTCGGTGTGGATATCGGTGCTAAGATCATGCCGATCTTGGTTAACGAATTGGGCGAACGATTTAAAGGTCCAGACGTATTCGACACACTACTGAATGACGGTCGAAAAGGTCGTAAGAGTGGGAAAGGCTTCTACACCTACAAAGGTAAGAAGAAAGAAGTCGATAAGTCCGTCTACAAGCTATTGAACCTGACGCCAGAGTCTAAGCTGAGCGACAACGACATTGCATTGCGTTGTGTACTGCCAATGCTAAACGAAGCGGTTCGCTGTTTAGACGACGGTATTATCCGCTCTCCACGCGATGGTGATATCGGTGCGATCTTTGGCATTGGCTTCCCACCATTCCTAGGTGGTCCATTCCGTTACATGGATCAATTCGGTTTGAAAGAACTGGTTGAGAAAATGAACGAGTTCGCATCGAAATACGGTGATCGTTACGCGCCATGTGATGGCTTACTCACTCGCGCGGGTGAAGGTCGTAACTTCTACGATTAATGGCTTGCGCTAAAAATAGAAAGGCTTGCGTGATGCAAGCCTTTTTTGTGTTTGAGATTATGAGACGTTATTTCTTCTTGTCTTTTTTGTCCTTGTCGTGACCTTTGCCTGGGTTGTTATCACCGTGGACACTAGAATTACCTTTGTGGTCTTTGTCATGCTTACCTGAGGAGCAATCGTCGGACTTTATTGATACGTTATCACCATTAAGGCGCAAACAGTCTTCACTCAGTTCGAAATCGTCACCCTTAATTGTGATGTCTGCATGGGCAACAGGCGCGAGTGGCATAAGTACAGCAGCAAGTAAAAGTAGCTTTTTCATTTAGTCCTCGTGTTTGCGTAATTGTTGAACAAGGTAATTACAGCATAAACGAAATGACTACTTTTACCATTTCATGCCATTTCTATACTTAAGTCTCTTACCCGAGACCGAAGTCTTTTGGACGCAGTTGAAACTCTTCGATCGAGCCCACTTCTAAACCGAGATTGATACGGGGTTCGTCCGCGTGAGCGATGCCTTGTGAGTGCATCACTAAACGATTAGCAGTACGAGGTTTAAGCTCATTGACCACAAAGCGAATCATGTCAGTGCGAGTTAACTCTTTAAGCTCTTCCAACACTTTTTCGCGCTGATTAAAGTCGGTGTCTTTGTTTCCAATTGCTACCCATAGGCGCTGCGCTCGCCCACGCAATGTGGTGTCAGGCGTTGCAATTTGGTTCCACAATCCGCGTTTACTGCTGTGCCATTGGTATTCATTGAGCTCTAACAGCACCATGTAGAACGCATTTAAAAACTCATCGATTGAGGTAACCAGTTCGGCTGGTGCAGCATTCGGTGACTGCACATAAAGCACAATCCCCGGATGGCGGTTCAGCGGCATGTTCCCCGTGCCCACCATGTAGCCTAGCTGTTGTTTGGTTCGGATTTCATGGAAGAAGGTTGCCGACATCAAGTGATTCGCTAACGAGTAAAGTGCAATATTACGCGGCGAGATGTCTTCGCATTGATGATAAATCACTACAGCTGAGTCTTGCTGGTTACAGTTCACTTCGCGTTGGAAACTGCCGTTTTCACCCAGCATGACGAGTGGGCGAAGCGCCTCTTCGTAACGTTGTTCTTTCACACGCAATGCGTCTTTCAATGTGTTTGCCATGTCATGAGCTTGCTGACGCTGCCAATCGCCATAAACGAACATCTCAACGTGTAGCTCAGCCAGAATCGATTCAACGAACACTGACAGCTCATCCACTTCAATCTCTTCCAATGCTTCAACCAATGTTGCGAATGGAGGATTGTTCGGTTGGAGTAAGCCTGTTAATGCATTAAAAAGCTGTGAAATAGGACGATCTTGCGATGAATTCCGCCAATTGCGTAACAGTTGCTGCTTAATGGTCTCGAAGCGGGCTGGACTGAACTCACGCGCAGCAAAGCGATGCAGAATCATTTCCAACAGTTGAGGTAGTTTCTGGCTAAAACCCGATAATGTCAGCGTGACGCCGCCTTGGTGAGCATACATGTTGTAACCCATGCCTGCGATTTCAGCTTGATACGTCTCTTTGGCTAGAGAATCGAGGAACATCTCAACACATAGTCGCGTTTTCACTATGTTTTTTGGTGATGCCACCGCGTGTGAACTGTCAATGGCGACGTAAACGACACCTTTTGGTACTCGGAATTCATCGTCTTGCAAATGCCATAAACGGAAGCCTTCTACATTTTCCACCAACTCCGGCAATGAGCCACCGTTTTCAAACGGTTTTGGATCGAGTTCGTAGCAAATGTATGGGTTCTTTTCTGGGAGAACGAATTGCCAACTTGGGTCGATTTGTTGATAGAAACGGCGCTGCTCTTCGCTAAACGGCGTTACCGAGTAAGGCGTGAAGTACCACTCTGCGGTTTGGTTGTATTCCAAGCCTTTCGCTATCAATGTAACGCGAACGTTTTCAACCGAAAGATATTGAAGTAATGAGCGTTGAAGCACTTCATCATAGCCTGCCATTTTGTAGTCACCATAAACCGTGTCTTCCGGTTGATAGTGCTGCATGTTGATCACCAAATGGCTGACCAAATCCATTGGGCGCGATGGTTCTTGGAAGCGGAAAGCAGATTCCAACACCGCTTGTTTTTCCAAGTAGCGCCACTCATCCATACCATCTTGTTTGATCATGGAGAGATATTGGAATACCGCTTGAACGATGTCATCGATATGATCCAAGCCGTTCGGCGTCAGGGTGCAACTTACGGTGAAGTCGCGGTAGTTGCTGCCGCTCGCACCGCCACCTGCTGAGAGGGAGGTAATCCAGCCTTTCTCTTTGAGTTGAAGCATCAGACTGCCTTCGCCTTCGTAACCCAACAGGTGAGCAAAGTAGGAGAGGGGCTTCACGCTATAGTGCGCATCCATTCCCGGCATTGGGAACGTGAGAATCAGTTTACGGAACTCTTTAATTGGCTCGACTTGAACCAAGATGCCTGTGCTGTCTTCGGTGCCAATAGGCACATCAATCGATTTGCCGTGCAATTGGTGGTTTGGGATGTCGGCAAACATGGCTTCTACCCATGCTTGCTGCTCATCAAGAGATTGCGGGCCAAACAAAGTCAGCGTCATCAAGTCAGCAGAATACTGAGAGTGGTGAAATTCAACTATCTCGTCGCGGATGGATTTGCCATCGCGATCGCCAAGTGTATCTAAGTTACCGACAGAGAATTTTGAAAACGGGTGCTCTGGATTGATGACTTCTTTGTTGACTTGATATAGACGCCGAGAATCGTCATTCAGTTTGAGCTTGTATTCGGAGTCGACCGCTTGGCGTTCTTTGTCTAACGCTTCTTCGTTAAACAGTGGTGCGGTAAAGAATTGGCTGAAGCGATCAAGCGCGGTTTCAAAAGCAGTTGGTGTGACATCGAAGAAGAAACAGGTGTGCTCGGTGCCCGTCCAAGCGTTGTTGGTGCCACCATGTTGACTAATATAACTTTGAAACTCGCCCACTTTAGGGTATTTTTCCGTACCCAAAAAAAGCATGTGTTCTAGATAGTGTGCCAGACCTTGGCGATCCATCGGATCATCGAAGTGTCCAACGTTTACTGCTAGGGCTGCTGCCGACTGTTGAGCCGTGTCGGAATGAATCAGCAACACGCGCAGGGCATTACTCAATGTAATGTAGCGGTATTGATTTGAATCGTTTGGACTTAGGTGCACGATGCGTCTCCAGATTTCGCATTACAGTAATTATGATCCCCGAGCGGGGAGGCGCAAAGTTTGCGCTTCGACAAATACTGCTTGCCGCATTTTTGTTATTCGTAAGAGTACTGCATAAGCCCATCAGCAAATTGCTATGGGGTTCGAGCTATTTGAAGGAATGCACTGAGTTCATAACTTCATCGTAGAATGTGATGAACTGAGTATATTCTTTTTAATAGATTGTTAAGAAAGTCGCTATCTTTAGCAAGCGAATTGGTATAATGAACCGATAATTATATCAGTATTTTTGTTTCGACATTATTAAAGTTAGCCCGCTATCCGTATAAAGATAGCAGTCAACCTTTTGGTAGCGTTAGCTATCCCTAGGAAATAACATGAAAATATTTATCTTGCGTCACGGTGAAGCAGAGCATTTTGCGAACACCGACGCAGAAAGACAACTGACCCCAAGAGGCAGAACTGAATCGGAAGCAGTTGCCCGAGCATGTAAAGAGCAAGGTTTTGCTCAATTCGACAAAGTACTGGTGAGCCCGTACATTCGAGCGCAGCAAACTTGGCAAGAAATCAGCGCACACTTTTCGGCTAAGAGCATCGAAACGTGTGAAGATATCACGCCTTACGGTCAATCCGACCAAGTGTTTGATTTCGCTAATGCGTTGATTGAAGTTGAGAAGCTTGAATCTCTTTTGTTTGTGTCGCACTTGCCGCTGGTGGGCTACCTTACCTCGGAATTTGTGAAAGACATGACGCCACCAATGTTTCCAACATCTGGCTTGGTGTGCATTGAATTTGATCCGCAAACACAACGCGGTGAAGTGCTTTGGCATATCACGCCATAGAACACTAGCTCTCGAGACAATGGCTCGAGAAAAACAAAAAGGCAGGTTTAACCTGCCTTTGTCGTTCTTGCTCGTCCGAGAAGGACTTCTCGAAGTCGGTGAGTTATTTTTCTGGAATGGACAGCAGCACCAGTAGGGCACCATCGCCGCCAAACTCTAGAGGCGCTTGGTGGAATGCCATTACGTCTGGGTGTTGAGCTAACCAAAGCGGCGCTTTTTGCTTCAGAATGTGCTTACCGATGCCGTGTTGTACACACGCACAGTGGATTTCGTTTTTCACGCAGTACGCGATCATCGCACCGAGTTCTCGCTTGGCTTCTTGCTGTGTCATGCCGTGCATGTCTAGGAAGACGTCAGGCACGTACACGCCACGACGAAGACGTTTCACTTCATAAGTGGACACATCGTCACGCGCATAACGAGTTGGTCCCTCTTCATTAAGAAGCGGAACAAACTCATCAGAAAAGTAAAACTCAGAATCACTCGCTTCACGGTTTGAGCGTGTGATTTCTTTTTGCTTAGTATTTTTTTTTGGTTGCTGGATTATGGTATCCTGTCGCAACTTTTTTACGCCCTGTACTGCATCCTTAAACAAGGCGAAATCGTCATCGTGTTCGGTGTCTTTTTTGCTCATTAGGTAAACAATTTCATTTTTACAATTTATGGCAGTATTGTAGCGCTTTTCGGAGGCAATTTTGGATAAGATTTTTGTAGAAGAGGCGGTATCGGAGCTCCATACCCTTCAAGATATGATTCGTTGGACGGTAAGCCGCTTTAACGCAGCTAACCTGTTTTACGGTCATGGCACTGATAATGCGTGGGATGAAGCGGTTCAGCTTATCCTGCCAACATTATACTTGCCGATTGATGTGCCTCCGCACGTATTGAACTCTCGCCTTACGACAAGCGAGCGTCTGCGTATCGTTGAGCGCGTAGTAAAACGCATCAACGAGCGTACACCAACTGCATACCTAACGAACAAAGCATGGTTCTGCGGTCTTGAGTTCTTCGTTGATGAGCGTGTACTTGTGCCACGTTCTCCAATCGGCGAATTGATTCAAGCGGAATTCCAACCTTGGTTGGTGGAAGAGCCTACGCGCATCATGGACCTATGTACGGGTTCTGGTTGTATCGCGATTGCTTGTGCGCACGCTTTCCCTGAAGCAGAAGTTGACGCGATCGACATCTCTACAGACGCTCTACAAGTGGCTGAGCAAAACGTACAAGATCACGGCATGGAGCAACAAGTGTTCCCAATCCGCTCTGACTTGTTCCGCGATCTTCCAAAAGAGAAATACAACCTGATCGTGTCTAACCCACCTTACGTGGATGAAGAAGACATGAACAGCCTGCCAGACGAGTTCACGCACGAGCCTGAACTAGGTCTAGCTGCTGGCACTGACGGTCTAAAACTGGTTCGCCGTATTCTTGCTAATGCGCCAGACTACCTAACAGACGACGGTATTCTTGTATGTGAAGTCGGTAACTCAATGGTTCACATGATGGAACAGTACCCACAAATTCCATTCACTTGGATTGAGTTCGAGAACGGCGGTCATGGCGTATTCATGCTAACGCGTGACCAGCTGGTTGAGTGTGCAGAAGAGTTCAAACTGTACAAAGACTAAGTCAGTCAAAAAAAACAGTTAAAAACAATGAAAACACCGAGCCCAGTGCTCGGTGTTTTTTTATCCGCTTCGCACTGAACTCGGAAAATTTCGGCTGTTTTGTTTTTTCCGCCAAATCGGGCTTTACATCAAAACGTAATACCGCCACTATGATTCCACGAAGAATTGAAAAGCAGTTGCGCTCATGGAGAGCGTGGCGACAAGAACTTGAGGAAGTAATGGCAGGAAACAGTATCGGACAACATTTCCGAGTAACGACATTCGGAGAAAGTCACGGTATCGCACTAGGATGTATCGTAGACGGATGCCCTCCAGGTTTGGAAATCACTGAGGCAGATCTGCAAACGGATCTCGACCGTCGCCGTCCTGGCACGTCACGTTACACTACCCAACGTCGTGAACCGGACGAAGTAAAAATTCTTTCTGGCGTTTTTGAAGGTAAAACCACCGGTACTTCAATTGGTCTGATGATCGAGAATACAGACCAACGTTCTAAAGACTACTCAGACATCAAAGACAAGTTCCGTCCAGGACACGCTGATTACACTTACCACCAAAAATACGGTGTGCGCGACTATCGAGGTGGCGGCCGTTCGTCTGCTCGTGAGACGGCAATGCGTGTGGCGGCTGGTGCAATCGCTAAGAAATACCTGAAAGACGAGTTTGGTGTGGAAATCCGCGCTTACTTGTCGCAAATGGGTGACGTTTCAATCGATAAAGTGGATTGGAATGAAATTGAAAACAACGCGTTCTTCTGCCCTGATGCAGACAAAGTAGAAGCGTTTGATCAACTTATCCGTGACCTGAAAAAAGAAGGCGACTCTATTGGCGCAAAAATTCAGGTTGTGGCAACGAACGTACCTGTTGGCCTTGGTGAACCAGTATTTGATCGTTTGGATGCAGACATTGCGCACGCGCTAATGAGCATCAATGCGGTGAAAGGCGTGGAAATCGGCGACGGTTTTGACGTGGTGAGCCAAAAAGGCAGTGAGCACCGTGATACGCTTTCGCCAGAAGGCTTCGGTAGCAACCATGCTGGCGGTATTCTTGGCGGTATCTCTACTGGTCAAGATATTGTTGCAAACATCGCGCTTAAACCAACCTCAAGCATTACGGTTCCGGGTGAGACTATCACTAAAGAAGGTGAACCAACTCAGTTGATCACTAAAGGTCGTCATGACCCATGTGTGGGTATCCGCGCCGTGCCTATCGCAGAAGCGATGCTGGCTATTGTCGTTATGGATCACTTGCTACGTCATCGTGGTCAAAACCATGGCGTACAAACCGAGACTCCAAAGATTTAAGTTTGAAACTTAACTCGATAGAAACACAAAAGGCTGCTCAGTGAGCAGCCTTTTTCATTTCTTTTCAATAGCTTTCGATTCGAATCAGTGAATCGACCCTTCGGTTTCCAAGTGGAATGAAGGCAAGCGCCATTTGAATCGTACTGCCGCCATTCGCAGCATGTAACCAGTAATCAGAGTCACAATCGTCGCCGTTACGTCTGGTACGTTGAACTCAAGTAGCGCTAGGTACAAACCTGATGCGATAAGTGCGACAGAGGCGTAAAGCTCTTCATGCAACACAAGCGGTGTTTGACGGCAAATCAAATCACGTAGCAAACCACCAAATACGCCTGTTACTAGTGCAGACACCATACAAATACCAGGGTGTAAGCCCATGCCAATCGCGACTTTGGTGCCGATGATGCTAAATACGATCAAGCCCAGTGCATCCAAACGGATAAATAGCCCTTTGAATTTAATCACCCATTTCGCTAAGCCAGTCGTCAGAACGCCAGCTACACAAGTGATTGCCAAAAATTCTGGATTCTTCACCCAACCTAATGGGTAGTGACCAAGAAGAATGTCGCGCACCGTACCACCGCCGATAGCCGTTGCACTGGCTACCAACATAACACCAAACCAATCCATTTTTCTTCGGCCGGCACTCAATGCACCAGTCATGGCTTCAGCCGTGATACCAATGATATACAACACACTTAGCAGCATAAGGGGACACTCAAATAAAGGGGCTCTGTCATGGTCCTTGAGATTAAGGAAAACAGCAGCAAAACTTACCAACAAGATTTAAACCTTGGGGAGAGGCTTAAACCCAAAAAGAATCTCGCTTCAAGTGGCGTTGAAGTCGCCATCGTTAAGCGTAAAAATAAGGCGTGAGTGTAGTGGGAAATGTGATCTGTGACGAATGAGAAATTGTATGGAGAAAGCGACTTTCAGATTAACTCAGCTAATAACCAAACATGTTGTGTGGCTTTACCTGTGTAAGAAAAACAGCGACAATGCGCACCGCATATCAATTTGACGTACAGAATCGATGATGAACCACGAATATCAAGACCTTATCGCTATTTTCAATGACACATTTCTTGAGCCTTTTAACACTGAGTTAGAGCTAGGCGGCGATGAGCCAATTTACTTACCAGCAGATGAAGAACACCCGCATCATCGGATTATTTTTGCTCGTGGCTTTTATGCGTCAGCACTGCACGAGATTGCCCATTGGTGCGTAGCAGGGCCAGAGCGTCGTTTGCTGGAAGATTTTGGTTACTGGTACGAGCCTGATGGTCGCACAGCAGAAGTTCAAGCTGAGTTCGAAAAAGTTGAAATTCGCCCTCAAGCTTACGAGTGGATTCTAGCGAAAAGTGCTGACTTCCCTTTTAACGTCAGTTGTGACAATCTACACGGCGATTTTGAACCAGATCGTCTTGGTTTTATGCACAAAGTGCACAATGAAGTAATGGGTATTCTAGAAAACGGTCTTCCGCCTCGCGTGAAAATGCTATCGGATGCGTTGCGTGCCTTTTACCAAACCAAGCCGCTGGAACCATCTGACTTTATCGTTAAATAACCTCAGAGAAACGCCATGATTATTGAATTTGAAGAAAAACTACTAGAACTGATTGATGCTCGCATTGAGACAGCATCGGATGATGAACTGTTTGCTGGTGGTTATTTACGTGGTCACATTTCTCTGTCTGCTGCAGCGTGTGAAGAAGAAGGCATTAACGATGTAACTGAGCTTAAATCTCGCATCGAAAACAGTCTTGAAGAAGCACGTTCAGAACTAACGCCAGCCGATCGCGTGATCGTGAGTGATCTATGGCAAGAGCTTCAAGCGCAAGCTTAAGTCTCATTCAGTTATATATGCTTCGATTGGCAGCGCTAAGCTTCTGGTTGAAGCAAAAAGAGTTGAAATAAACTCCTTCGAAATTTTCGAATCTCTCCTTAAAATTTTTGTGGTTGTAGCACACCCGTTCACCTTTTACTCTTGTTAGTACAAAACGTGAACAAAGGATTACAACCATGAAAATTATCGCATTTGGCGCTTCCACTAGCTCTACCTCTATCAATAAAACCCTTGCAACTTACGCTGCTAACCTTGTCGAAGGTGCAGAAGTTCAAGTGTTAGACCTCAATAGTTACGATGTTCCTTTGTTCAGTGAAGACAAAGAGAAAGAAATCGGTCAGGCGGAAGGCGCAAAAGCGTTTCTTGCTGACATCGCAACCGCGGACGCTTTGGTGATTTCTTTTGCTGAGCATAACGGCTCTTACCCAGCGGCGTATAAGAATCTATTCGATTGGGCGACACGCATTGATCGCAACGTATTCCAAAATAAACCCGCGGTGTACTTAGCGACTTCACCTGGCCCTGGTGGTGCACAAACGGTACTCGCTGCGGCGACAGGCTCTGCGCCTTACTTTGGTGCTGAAGTGAAAGCATCGCAATCTATTCCAAGCTTCTACGATAACTTTGATTTGGAAGCGGGTGAGTTCCGTAATGCGGAAATTGCAGAGCAGGTGAAAGCGGCCGTGGCGGCGTTGAACTAAACACTTGTAACCCCCCTTAACTCCCCCTTAGAAAGGGGGAGGACTAATGCGGAGCTAAGAACTTGTTCCTCCCCTTTTTAAGGGGAGGCTAGGAGGGGTTCTTTACGCACTCGAAACACGTTACAACTCAGTAATCGCTTTACCTTTACGCAGTTTTCTAACCCACATACGACTTGGGTGCAACTCAGTCAGCACATCAACAGGCAGTGGTAACGGGTCGCCACAGATTTGTGATGCCAACACCTCGGCCATTAAAGGCGCAGAGCTCAAACCACGAGAGCCTAAGCCAAGGAAACAGAATAGGTTAGGGAACTGGTGAATCGCTTCAACGTCTTGTTCTTGTTGATTTTGCAGATCTGCATATTGCGTTTTGATGGTTTCAAAGTCGCCTACGTTACCGACAAATGGCAGGTGGTCACGGCTAACACAGCGAATACCTTGGCGTGATAATTTCCCAGAGGTATCCACTTCTTTTGTCCAAGTTTGGTTCGGCAAACACTTCACCAACTTCTCGGCGTTATCTGTTTGTGCTTCTTCGTCAAACTCGTAGTCTAGGTGACTGCGGTCGTAACTTGCACCGATGCACAAGTGCTGATTATTCGGGTTAACAGGTGTCATGTAACCGTCGTAACACAATACTGTTTTCAGCTTAGACAGCGTTTCAGTTGCAGGGGCGTGGCTAACTTGACCTTTTACCTGACCCATTGGTAGATCGGCAGTTTGGCTTAGTGTTTGGAACTCACTGCCATTGGCAACCACGACAGTTGAATGTTCAAAGCTTTGATCGTTCGCTTTCAATACCCAAACCTTGCGCGCTTCATCCCAAGTGAGCGACTCAACTTGATGTTCGAACTTCACTTCAAAAAGCTCGGTGCTTTCTAGTTGAGCAATCAAACCACGAGTCAATTCAGCAGGGCATAACCAACCGCCAAGAGGGTAATGAACCGATGCCATATCAATCGGCAAGCCTATTTTTTCCGCCGTCTCTTCTGCAGATAGTTTGTGAATTAACTCTGGCGTGAAATTGCCTGCGAGCATCTTCTCTAACTTGTCTGCGGATTTGTCATCCCACATCAGCTGAGTAATGCCACACCAATCGTGATCAAATTGGATATCTTGCGCTGCTTGGTCAACAAACTGACGGGCAAACAAAAAGCCCGGAGCGAACACGCGTGAAACGCCTTTGTGTGGACCATTTAGTAATGGGTACACAGCACCTTGGCGGTTGCCTGATGCGCCTTCTGCAGGTTGAGCGTCTTTGCAATAAAGCGTGACATTTTGACCGCGGCGAACCAGCGTTTTAGCCAAAGCCGCGCTAGCGATGCCGCCACCAATAATCGCAATGGAATCATGATTGGTCGATGCAGTGCGGTTGAACCAAGGTAGGTGATTTGAGTGCGCTTCACGTTGCTCCATCGAACCTGCGATCATTTCACGCTTGGTGCCGAAGCCTTTGACTTTCTTCATTACAAAGCCCGCTTCGTTTAAGCCGCGACGCACAAAGCCTGCTGCCGTGAAGGTTGCGACCGTACAATCCTGTTTCGCCAATTTTGCCATGCCATTAAACAGGTTTTGGTTCCACATCTCTGGGTTTTTGCTTGGAGCGAACCCATCTAAGAACCAAGCATCAATCAAGCCTTGCTCAGCATAAGGAACAAGCGGCATGCAATCTTTGATATCGCCAAACCAAAGGTCGAGCGTGATAGCGCCGTCTTCTAAAACAATGCGATGACACTCAGGCACAGCCGCTGGGTAGTGCTGTTGCAGCTTTTCCGCAAATTCTGCCAACTCTGGCCAAGATTGATGCGCTTTTTCTAGATCAGCTTTGCTCAGTGGGTACTTCTCAAAGCTAACGAAATGCAATTCTTTTAGCGTTGCCTCTGGATATTCGCGACGAAATTCGGTAAACCATTGCCACACGGCTAAGAAGTTCAACCCTGTGCCAAATCCGGTTTCACCAATAACAAAACGTCTTTGGTCAAATTCCTGCCATCTTTCTGGTAGATGATTTTGTTTGAGGAACACGTAACGCGTCTCTTCGAGACCGTTTACGTTGGAGAAATAAACATCATCAAATTGGTCAGAAACCGGTGTACCAGCTTCGTTCCAACCAAGTTCTGCGTTTTTAATCGAAGTCATAATGGTGCAAATATGTGATTTGGCGCGGTTAGAATTCGGCGATTGTACGAATTTCTGGGAAAGCTGACCACTTTTGTTGACTATCTTAGTTATTATCTAGCGGATTTTTGAATTATAGGAATGTCATAATGAAACGAGTCGTAATCACCGGTATGGGTATTGTTTCAAGTATCGGTAACAACGTCGAAGAAGTTCTAGCGTCTCTTAAAGCGGGCAAATCTGGCATCACTGCGTCTGAGCAGTTTAAAGAAAACGGTCTGCGTTCGCAGGTGTGGGGTGATCTGAAAATCAACCCTGCAGAGTTTATTGACCGTAAGCAGATGCGCTTTATGGGTGATGCGGCTGCTTATGCATACCTATCAATGCAGCAGGCAATTGAAGACGCTGGTCTATCTGAAGAACAAGTTTCAAACGATCGTACAGGTATCGTTGCTGGTTCTGGTGGTGCTTCTGCATTAAACCAAACAGTAGCAACTGACACGATGCGTGCGAAAGGCGTAAAACGCGTAGGTCCTTACATGGTGCCACGTACTATGTCTTCAACAGTATCTGCGTGTCTTGCAACACCATTTAAGATTCGTGGTGTGAACTACTCAATGAGCTCAGCTTGTGCAACGTCTGCACACTGTATCGGTCACGCGATGGAGCTTATCCAACTTGGTAAACAAGACATCGTATTTGCAGGTGGTGGTGAAGAGCTAGATTGGTCTCAAACTATGATGTTTGATGCAATGGGCGCACTATCTACTAAGTACAACGAAACGCCAGAAAAAGCTTCTCGTACTTACGATGCAGACCGTGACGGTTTCGTTATCTCTGGTGGCGGCGGCATGCTAGTTATCGAAGAACTAGAGCACGCACTAGCACGTGGCGCGAAAATTTACGGCGAAATTGTCGGTTACGGCGCGACTTCTGATGGCTACGACATGGTAGCACCATCAGGTGAAGGCGCAGTTCGTTGTATGAAGATGGCAATGCAAGATGTTGACGCTATCGACTACATCAACACACACGGTACTTCTACTCCTGTAGGTGACGTGAAAGAGCTAGGCGCTATTCAAGAGCTATTCGGCGACAACAGCCCTGCGATTTCTGCAACAAAAGCAATGACAGGTCACGCACTAGGTGCAGCTGGCGTTCACGAAGCGATTTACTCAACGCTAATGCTAGACAACAACTTCATTGCGCCAAGTGTGAACATCTCTAACTTGGATGAAGCAGCACAAGGTCTAGACATCGTAACGGAAGCTCGTGACGCTGAGCTCACGACAGTTATGTCAAACAGCTTTGGTTTTGGTGGTACAAACGCGACATTGGTAATCAAAAAGTACCAAGCGTAAGCGACCCAAAGCTAACTGAATTTGTTGGTCGGAATATCACTGTGGTTTCCCATACGGCGTAAACGGACCAACAAACCAGTTTCCAGAGCTTGATCAGTCAAACTGATCGAACAGACGCAGACTCTATCCCAAGGAGAGCGGGATAGGATCCTTTTGTTCTGGAACTTTGCCCGGCTAATTTAGCCGGGCTTTTTCTTTTCTGAAACCTGCTTTTGAAAGTCACTTGGGTATAGTTGTTGAGATTTTTCAAGAAAAGGGCACAATCGCTTTAGCTTCGCATCTTGCGAATAAACGAACTCATACAAATGGATGTTAAACGCTGGCGCTATGAAAATTATTGTTGATGAAAATATGCCGTACGCTGAAGAGCTATTCAGCCAACTCGGTGAAGTGATTCTAAAACCCGGTCGTACACTGACAGCCGATGATTTAGTGGATGTAGATGCACTAATGATTCGCTCAGTTACCAAAGTAAACGCAGAACTGATCAGCAAAGCAAACAAGCTGAAGTTCGTTGGTACAGCAACGGCAGGTATGGATCATGTTGACCAAGCACTTTTAAAAGAGAAAGGCATTTTCTTCACCGCTGCACCAGGATGTAACAAAGTGGGTGTTGCTGAGTATGCGTTCAGCGTCATGATGGTGCTAGCAAAACAGCAAGGCTTCTCCGTTTTCGATAAAACCGTTGGCATCATCGGTGCGGGCCAAGTGGGCAGTTACCTTGAGAAATGTTTGAAAGGCATGGGCATCAACGTGCTTATCAATGACCCATTCAAACAAGAAGAGGGCGATTCTCGCAGTTTCACTCCATTAGCAGAGCTTATCGAACGTTCTGACATCATCACGCTGCACACACCTATCACTAAAGATGGTCCACACCCAACGCATCATTTGATTGATGAGAAGGTGTTAAATGGTCTTCGCAGCGATCAAATTCTTATTAATGCGGCGCGCGGTCCCGTTGTGGACAACCAAGCGCTGAAGCAGCGTTTGCTGAAAAACGACGGCTTTACAGCGGCACTCGACGTATTTGAATTTGAACCAGAGGTTGATATGGAGCTTCTGCCTCTGCTAGCATTCGCAACCCCTCACGTTGCAGGCTATGGTCTGGAAGGGAAAGCTCGCGGTACGACGATGATTTTCAACAGCTACTGTGAGTTCTTAAATAACGAATTACGTGCGCATGCCAGCGATTTACTGCCGACCGCGCCTGTCCCGACTATGGTATTGGACAGAGCATGGGATGAAGCAACGCTGCACAACATCACGCAGTTAATCTATGATGTGCGTAAAGATGACGCTCTTTTCCGCCGCGAAATCAGTAAGCCTGGCTCTTTTGACCTGATGCGTAAAAACTACTGGGATCGCCGCGAGTACAGCGCTGTCACGCTAATGGGTAACGAAACATGCAATCTTGCACCATTAGCAGAACTAGGTTTTCAGGTTGAGGTAAGTCAATGAGCCAGCAATACAATGTTGCCGTATTAGGTGCGACCGGTGCGGTCGGTGAAACAATTTTGGAAGTGCTTCAAGAGCGCAAATTCCCGGTAGGTGAAATCTTCCTACTTGCGAGTGAGCGCAGTGAAGGCAAGACTTACCGCTTCAATGGTAAAACGGTACGTGTTCAAAACGTAGAAGAATTCGATTGGTCTCAAGCGCACATCGCACTGTTCTCTGCTGGTGGCGAACTGTCAGCAAAATGGGCACCAATTGCCGCTGATGAAGGCGTTATCGTTATCGATAACACGTCGAACTTCCGTTACGAATATGACATTCCTTTGGTTGTGCCAGAAGTAAACCCAGAAGCGATTGCAGAGTTTCGTAACCGCAATATCATTGCAAACCCGAACTGTTCAACCATCCAAATGCTGGTGGCACTGAAACCAATTCATGATGCAGTGGGCATTGAACGTATTAACGTTTCAACTTACCAATCTGTATCGGGTGCAGGTAAAGCAGGTATTGATGAGCTAGCAGGTCAAACAGCGAAGCTACTAAATGGTCTACCTGCTGACAAGAAGCAATTCTCTCAACAGATCGCGTTTAACTGTATTCCACAAATCGACCAGATGATGGAAAACGGCTACACCAAAGAAGAAATGAAAATGGTGTGGGAAACGCAAAAGATCTTTAACGACCCATCAATCACAGTAAACCCAACTTGTGTACGCGTACCTGTATTCTATGGTCACGCAGAAGCGGTTCATATTGAGACTCGCTCACCAATCGATGCACAAGAAGTGATTAACTTACTTGAGCAAACAGATGGTATTGAAGTATTCCACGGTGAAGACTTCCCAACACAAGTTCGTGATGCGGGCGGCAAAGACCATGTAATGGTTGGTCGTATTCGTAACGATATCAGCCATCACAGTGGCGTGAACCTATGGGTTGTTGCCGATAATGTTCGTAAAGGCGCAGCAACCAACGCAGTTCAAATTGCAGAAGTTCTGATTCGCGATTACTACTAAGTCGACCACATTAAGAACCTTAAAGCCTCGCACTATGCGAGGCTTTTTTGTTCGAATAGCGTAAAATTGTGTGAGATTAGTACGAATATGGTGAGAGCCACACATTTTTTACCCTCAAAGCTATAGTTTTGAGGGCTATATCCGATATATTTAACCGATCACTATTTCAAATTGTTACTAGCACCAAACTGAGCCTTCTATGCGTCAAAATTATAAGCGTTTGTTAGCAGCCCTTGTGCTGATGAGCGTGACTCAGACATCGTCATTGGTTCAAGCCGAAGGTATTCGTCTTGTAGGACCCTCTGGTGAAGTGCAAGCGTCTCCGAGCTTTGCTGAGGAGATTGAACGAGCGTTGCCCGCTCCACCTAAAAATGACCAACCGTCGCGCTTCTTTGGCCCGACAGGTCAAAATGAGACTTTATGGTCGATCGCTTCTCAATTGCGACCTTCTCGAAATGTTTCCGTACAACAAACGCTGCTCGCCATCTATAGAATCAACCCTCAAGCGTTTGATAAACAGAATATCCACGAACTGATTCCTGGTAGTCGATTACGTGTCCCTTCTCTGGAGCAAGTGCAAAGCGCAACAACTGCGCAAGCTGTTGCCATTATGAAAGCGCATGAAGCTCGACTCACTCAGCCAAAAGCAACGCCTACTCAACCTGTAAAACCGAAAGTTGAGCCGCCAAAACCAGTGGTTGAAACCGCAAAGCCAGATCCAAAACCAGAGGCTGCGAAACCAGAAGCTCCGAAACCAGATCTGGTAAAAGTGGTAAAACCTGAGACGCCAGTGCCTGCAGTGATCACCTCACCAGAAGGCGAGAAGCAAGTCAGTGCGCTGAAAGACAAGCTGCAAGGCTCGCAAAGTGAATTGGAATCTTTAGAAGAGAAGAATCATCGCCTGCGTTTGATGCTTTCTGAAGTACAGAGTGAAGTCGAAACGCTAAAAACCTCGCTCAACGATGAAGAACGCATTCGCTCGGAAGTAGAAAAACTGCTGGCAGAGGAACGCCAGCGTGTCGCTGAGCAACAACGCATGCAACCAAGCACCATGGACAAAATTTTGTCGAATGGTTGGCTTGTCGGTCTTGCGGCATTGATTCCTGGTGCTTTGATTGCGTTGCTAGTCGTTATGCTACTTGGTCGACGCTCTAAAGCGAAAGAGGAAGAAGCGGCTGCACAAGAACAGCAAAACGTTGATCCTCTTGCGGCGCCAATCGGTTTAGCGGCTGCTGACGAATTAGATGAAGAGCTAAGCCTAGATGATGACCTGTTCGGCGATGACGACGAAACAGAAAACCTATTCGAACAAGAAGAACAACAGCCTGAAGAAGAGGACGTTTTCGGTAACCTCGATGACGATGACCTCGACTTCAATCTAGAAGGCGACGATGGCGAAGACCCATTCGCGGGTATTGGCGATGATGGCGAGCTGGATGTTGGTTTCGATGAGTTTGACTCTTCTAGTAATGGCATCAAAGTCAATGGCGAAGAAAAAGCCCTTGGTCTTGAAGAGATGGAGCGCGCACTCGATGAGGTGACGCCTGAGCTTGAAGTGCTCGATGACGATGATGATGCAGGCTTCGATCTTTCTGACGAAGACGGCTCTGATGCAATGTCTGATGACGCCTTTGCTGAATTACTCGCGGCTGATGACCCCGCGGAAGAGTTACAAAGTAATACGCTTGATCAAGCAATGCTCGATGATCTGTTTGCTGACCTTGATGGTGACGATCTCAACTTAGACGTTGAAGATGATAAGCCAACGGTATCTGAAACGGCATTCTCTGCGGGTGAAGCGACAGATGACGACATCGACAAGTTGCTTGCACAGTATGAACAGCCAACGCCAAAAGACACTGATGATGATTTGTTTGATGAGCTAGAAACGTTATCTGGTTTATCTGAAAGCGATTCAAGTGAAGAAGAAGCATCAGCGTTACTTGATGAGTTGATCGGTGAAGACGATGGCGAACCACTTAACGAACTTGATCCCCTTGAAGAGTTGGAAGACATCGCAGGTTTAAGCGAAGAGCCAACCATCGACGAAGACAGCACAGATCTACTTGATGACCTCATTGGTTTCGATGATGAAGATTCATCCGATGATGACTTTGACCCGCTTGATGAGCTAGAAAAGCTGTCGGGCTTCGATGGTGACGATTCTCTAGAAGACATTGATGAAAACAGCGTTGACCTGCTGGACGAACTGCTTAGCGACGAGAGTGTAGAAGAAGAGCAGGACGAAACAAGCAGTGAAATCGATCCATTTGATGAACTGATTCGTGAAGATGACGAGTTAGAGCAAGCAGAAAACAAGCTTAGTGACGACGATCTCCTTGCTTCGTTAGGCTTTGATGATCTAGAGCCAGAAGCTGAAGAGAGTGCTCAACAACCTCAGCCAATGACAGATGTTGAGCCTGCTGCCGATCTGGAAGAGGAAAAAGCAGCGCTTGGTCTCGATTCTGGTTTGGATATTGATGCTCTGCTGAGTGAGAACCAACCTGAAGTTGATAACCAAACTCAGGCAGAACTTCCAAGTGAGCCGATTGAACAGGAGCAACCAGAATCAATTGATGATTTTGATAGCCAAGATTTCTTAGGCGACCTTGAGGACGTTTCCCAAGAGCATGATCCGTTAATGACGGAGCTTGATGAGCTATTCGAAAGTAACAACGAAGCGCTCTTACCAGATGAGCAAGAGCGTTCAGACTTTGCAGCAGAACTTGATGCTTTAATTGGTGAAGAGCCAGTAGCAAGTGAGAATGCGGAGCAGCAATCAGAAGCTCCGGCTGAACCATCGGTTGAAGGTAACGAACTAGCAGAAAATACAATTGAAGAGTATTCAGCTGAAGTTTCTGAAGCGTTAGATCCTCAAGCAGAAAGCTTAACGGAAGCGTCTCAGCCACAAGAAGAAACGATGGTCGAACCGGAAACTGAGCCGGCTCCAGCGTTCACGCCAACACCAAATACGGTTGAAAACGAATTTGGAATTCCTCAAGAGGAAGATTGGCTGGTTGATGAGATAGAACCTGAAAACAAAATTGAACAAGAACCCGTAGCGGCAAGCTCGACTGAATCGGCTATTGATGAAGAGGAGTTCAGCTTCGACGAGTTAGAACTTCCAGAGTTCAACGAAGAAGATGCATTGGCTTCGATGGCTGAAGAGCCTGCGCTAGCGGAATCTGAAATCGCTGAGCCTCAAGCGCCAGTTGCGGAAGCAGAAGAAGAGTTCAACTTCGATGAGTTAGAGCTTCCTGAGTTCAACGAAGAAGATGCATTAGCTTCAATGGCCGAAGAGCCAGCGCTAACGGAATCTGAAATCGCGGAGCCTCAAGCGCCAGTCGCGGAAGCAGAAGAAGAGTTCAACTTCGACGAGTTAGAGCTTCCGGAGTTCAACGAAGAAGACGCATTGGCTTCAATGGCCGAAGAGCCTGCGCTAGCGGAATCTGAAATCGCTGAGCCTGAAGCACCAGTTGCGGAAGCGGAAGAAGAATTCAACTTCGATGAGTTAGAGCTTCCGGAGTTCAACGAAGAAGACGCATTAGCTTCGATGGTCGAGGAGCCTGCGCTAGCGGAATCTGAAATCGTTGAGCCTGAAGCGCCAGTTGCGGAAGCAGAAGAAGAGTTCCACTTCGATGAGTTAGAGCTTCCTGAGTTCAACGAAGAGGATGCACTGGCTTCAATGGCCGAAGAGCCTGCGCCAGCGGAATCTGAAATCGCAGAGCCTGAAGCGCCAGTTGCGCAAGCAGAAGAAGAGTTCAACTTCGATGAGTTAGAGCTTCCGGAGTTCAACGAAGAAGATGCATTAGCTTCAATGGCCGAAGAGCCTGCGATAGCGGAATCTGAAATCGCTGAGCCTCAAGCGCCAGTCGCGGAAGAAGAAGAGTTCAACTTCGATGACTTTGAACTACCAGAGTTCAATGAGGAAGATGCTTTGGCATCAGTGACAGAAGAGGCAGCAAGTTCTGACTCTGACACTGTTGAACCTGAGGTTGTTAAAGAGCACTCAGAAGTCTCTCAAGCTGTACAACAAGCAGAGAATGACCATGACGCTCTGTTTGAGGTCTTCGCGCAACCAGAAGCTTTCAGTGCCGATTTAGAGCCTGAGCCGAGCAATGACCTAGAGTCGGAATTAAATGACTTTGAAGAGTCTGCGATGGCGAACTTGTTGTCTGAAAATGCTGAATCTGAAGTATTTGATGGCAAGTTAGACAGCGACACCATTGCAAGTGCAGGTATGGACTTTGAAACCATGCTGGATGTTGGTGACGATTGGGATGGCTTTAAGCTGTCGCCAGAAAACACCTCATCAACGGCAGAGGTTCCAGAAGACCAGCGTGAAGTGTGGAGTTCATCAGAAGCACTTGCACAGCCTGAGATCGCGCAAGAAAACTGGGGTGAGCAAGACGACCTAACCGATTTTGATCCGAAGAAAAATCAATTCATGACCATTGATGAGTTGATGGCTCAGGTAGACAAAGACGGTGGTGAGTTTGAAGAGCAAGAGCTCAAACTCGATGTGGGTTTGAATGAGTTTCCGGATGTGATTGGCGATATTGGTGATGTTGATGTCGATACCAATGCAGAAGCCGCAGGTAAGCTCGACCTAGCAAAAATCTACCTTGAAATGAACGATCCTCAAGGCGCGATTAAACTGTTAGAGGAAGCGATCGTCTACGGTGAGGACGATATTCGCAGAGAGGCTAAAACTCTCATCGACACGATTAACGGTCGATAAGTAAAAAGGGGTAGCAAACGCTGCCCTTTTTTGTATCTGGAAGGACTTACGTATATACTTCCCGCCCCATTTTAGAGTTCGAAGGTTAAAATGAGAATCGCATTAGGTATCGAATACAACGGTACAAACTACTTTGGTTGGCAACGCCAAAGAGACGTGAAAAGTGTCCAAGAAGAGCTAGAGAAAGCATTATCTGTGGTCGCGAACCACCCTGTCGAAGTACAGTGTGCTGGTCGTACCGATGCTGGCGTACATGGCACTGGTCAGGTCGTTCACTTTGACACCAACGTGAGTCGTAAAATGGTGGCTTGGACCATGGGCGCAAACGCGAACATGCCAAGTGATATCGCTGTCCGCTGGGCAGTGGAAGTGAACGATGATTTCCATGCTCGATTCTCAGCAACCGCACGTCGTTACCGCTACATCATCTTCAACCACGCATTGCGTCCTGGTATTTTAAATTCTGGCGTTAGCCACTATCACGGTGAGCTAGACGAGAAGAAAATGCATGAAGCAGGTCAGTACCTGTTAGGTGAGAACGACTTTAGTTCATTCCGCGCTGCGCATTGCCAGTCGTTGAGCCCATTCCGCAACTTGATGCACCTTAATGTGACCCGCCATGGTGATTACATCGTGATTGATATTAAAGCGAATGCTTTTGTCCACCATATGGTGCGTAACATTACTGGTAGCCTGATCAAGGTAGGTCGTGGCGAAGAAAAACCAGAATGGATCAAGTGGCTACTTGAAGCAAAAGACCGCAAATTAGCAGGTGCAACGGCGAAAGCTGAAGGTCTGTACTTAGTGGATGTGGATTACCCAGAAGAGTTTGGATTGCCACAAGTTCCGATCGGTCCGCTGTTTTTGCCAGATAATTTGAACTAAATTTGCGATTTTGTTTCAAAATATCGGTACTTTAGACTGGATACGTGCAGAAACTGTGCGTTATTAATGATATCAAAAATAGGTACAACCAGTTTTTTATCTACAGTCGCGGCAAGATATGTTTTAATCCATCCGCAATATTCCCGAATTTATATCTTTCGCAATGAAGCGGAAGAGTTGAGAGAAAAGGTCTTCCATGAGTTGGCTTGAAAAGATTTTAGAGAAAAGCAACCTAGTAAGTTCACGTAAAGCCTCTATTCCTGAAGGCGTGTGGACCAAATGTACTTCTTGTGAGCAGGTTCTGTACCATGCTGAGCTTGAGCGCAACCTAGAAGTTTGTCCTAAGTGTAATCACCACATGCGCATGAAAGCGCGTCGTCGTCTAGAAACATTCTTAGATGAAGGTGAACGCGTAGAGCTTGGCACTGAACTTGAGCCACAAGATAAACTGAAGTTTAAAGATTCTAAACGCTACAAAGAGCGTATCTCTGCAGCGCAAAAGAGCAGCGGCGAGAAAGATGCACTGATCGTAATGCAAGGTGAATTACTGGGCATGCCATTAGTGGCGTGTGCGTTTGAATTCTCTTTCATGGGCGGTTCAATGGGTTCTGTTGTTGGTGCACGCTTTGTTAAAGCGGTAGAAGCAGCAATTGAAAACAACTGTGCGCTTGTTTGTTTCTCAGCAAGTGGCGGTGCGCGTATGCAAGAGGCACTGATGTCTCTAATGCAAATGGCGAAAACCAGTGCAGCACTTGAGCGTCTTTCTGACAAAGGCCTACCATTCATCTCTGTACTGACTGACCCAACAATGGGTGGTGTATCTGCGAGTTTGGCAATGCTAGGTGACATCAATATTGGTGAACCTAAAGCACTTATCGGCTTTGCAGGTCGCCGTGTAATCGAACAGACAGTACGTGAAGACCTTCCTGAAGGCTTCCAACGTAGTGAGTTCCTTCTTGAGCACGGTGCGATTGACATGATCGTTGACCGTCGTGAAATGCGTCAGCGTGTGGGTGGTCTAGTGGCTAAGCTAACTAACCACAAGTCTCCTATGGTGGTTTCGGCTAACGAATCTCCAAATGAAGAACCATATTCTGTACCAGAAGCGGACGAAAAAGGGTAAAGTATCAGCTAACATAAAAACCAAAGAAATTAATGGTTAAAGTTAGATGACCCAAAACTCTATTCCTCAAGCCACATCCTCTCTAACGATGTGGCTTGATTATTTAACAAATCTCCACACTTCAGCTATCGACCTTGGCTTAGACCGTGTTCAAGCGGTAACGCAAAAAGCCAACCTCACCAAACCTGCTCCTACTGTGATTACTGTTGCCGGCACTAATGGCAAGGGATCGACGTGTGCATTGATGGAAGCCATTCTGTTAGATGCAGGCTACTCAGTGGGGGTATACAGCTCTCCACACCTAATTCGTTACAACGAACGTGTGCGCATCAATGGCGTGGATGCAGAGGACAGCAAACACTGTGAAGCGTTTGATTACGTTGAGCAGCAACGCGGCGATATTAGTCTAAGCTTGTTTGAATTCGGTACGTTAGCCGCACTTCGTATTTTCCAAGTTGAGAAAGTCGACGTAGTTCTGCTAGAAGTTGGCCTCGGCGGGCGTTTAGATGCAACAAACGTTGTGGATCATGATGTCTCTGTTATTACCAGCTTGGCTATCGACCATGTGGATTGGCTTGGTGATGACATCAATGTAATTGGCTTTGAGAAAGCGGGTATCTACCGTGCTGGTAAACCTGCGATTTGTGGCCAACCAACGCCGCCAGCAACCGTTGCTGCGCACGCTGATGACATTCAAGCTGAGTTCTTCCAAGTTGGCATCCAGTTCGATTACCAATTGACTGAGAAAGGCTGGAAGTGGACCAGTGGTGCATTTGCATTAGAAGACCTACCAGTTCCATCGCTACCGCTACCAAATGCAGCAACAGCTTTAATGGCACTTGGCGCTTCAGAATTGCAAATCACTGACATTAATATCGTTAATGGCTTGAATAATGCTCGTCTAGCTGGCCGAATGCAGGTTCTGCAAACGGGCCCAGAAATCGTTCTTGATGTCGCGCACAACCCTCACTCAGCTGAATACTTAGTTGAGAAGGTGAAACGCCAATACGCGGATAAGAATATCCACGTTGTGGTCGCGATGCTGCACGATAAAGACATCAAGGCAACAATCGAAGCATTAACTCCAATTGCAACACAATGGTACCCAGCATCGCTAACTGGCCCACGCGCGGCGACAGCAGATGAACTGTGCCAATACTTACCTCAAGGTCAAGTTCAGTTCCAAACCCCAGTCGAAGCGTTTGAGAGCGCACAGAAACACGCCGCTCAAGCCGATGTTATTTTGGTGGTTGGTTCATTCCATACAGTGGGCGAAGTGTTGGAGCATTGGCAATCAAATAATGAGTAATCAAAGGTAATTTGATGGCAAGTAAATTCCAAAGTCGTTTAGTCGGCACCATCATTCTAGTGGCGGTGGGGGTCATCGTACTTCCAGACGTACTAGATGGTAAGAAACTGCACTACAAAGAAGAGTTTGCCAGTATTCCTATCAAACCTGAACTTGATAGCGATGTGGAGAACTTCGAGATACTAGAGCCTGTAGAAGATGATGTCTCTTTGCCTGAATCTCCGGTTACGGCAACGGTAGATGAATCTGAAGAGCCTCAAGTCGCCGTTTCGGAGCCAGAACCAGAGCCAGTTACCCAACCAGAAGAAACGAAACAACCTGAACAGGTGGAAGTTGCGGTTCGTCCAGTTGAAGAAAAAAATCAATATGAAGATTCTGCTTGGATCATTCAGTTGATGGCACTGAAAAATCATGAGAATGCTGTTGCATTAGTAGAGGATTTACAGAAGCGTGGTTACCAAGCTCATGTAAAAAAAGAGACAGCTTTTACTCGAGTGATTGTTGGTCCTGATGTATCAAAAAGTAAACTTGAACGACAGGTCAAGGAATTACAAAAAATTACAGGCTCAAAAGGTCAATTGCTTAAATTTAAGCCATTAAATCCATAAGAAAACGTTTGCGTCAGCATTTTTTCTGTTAAAATGCGCGCCAACTTAAGATGAAGAAAACATGAATTGGTTAGATTTTGTCATTTTAGGTGTGATCGGATTTTCAGCTCTGATCAGTTTAGTTCGCGGTTTTGCTAAAGAAGCTTTGTCTTTGGTGATTTGGTTTGGAGCATTTTTTATCTCCAGCAACTACTACGCCAAATTGGCGGTGTACTTCACCAACATCGAAGATGAAATGTTTCGAAACGGAGCCGCAATTGCGGCGTTATTCGTCGCAACCTTAGTGGTTGGTGCAGTGGTGAATTACGTCATTGGTCAACTGGTACAAAAAACAGGGCTATCAGGTACCGATCGAATTCTCGGTGTGGTGTTTGGTGGTTTACGCGGAGTACTGATTGTTTCTGCGGTGCTGTTTTTTATGGATGCGTTTACTGCATTCCCAAGCTCGGATTGGTGGAAAGAGTCACAGTTGGTCCCTGAGTTCAGCCGTATCATCGCCCCATTCTTCGAGCATTTAAAAGCAACATCAAGTTTTCTGTCTGGCACTATCTAGTAGTGCCAGCTACTGTCGCAAATCGAGGATTAGGACATGTGTGGTATTGTTGGAATCGTGGGCACAACGCCTGTAAACCAGTCTATTTATGACGCGTTAACGGTGTTACAGCATCGTGGCCAAGATGCCGCTGGTATTTGTACCATAGAAAGCAATCGTTTTCGTCTGCGTAAGGCGAACGGTTTAGTGAAGGATGTGTTCGAAGCAAGACACATGCAACGCTTACAAGGTGAGGTTGGTATCGGTCACGTTCGTTACCCAACCGCTGGCAGTTCAAGTGCCTCTGAAGCTCAACCTTTCTACGTAAACTCTCCTTTCGGTATTACACTTGCCCACAATGGTAACCTGACTAACGCTCATGAAGTTCGTCAGAAGCTGTTTGAAAAAGATCGCCGCCATATCAACACCACTTCAGACTCAGAAGTACTTCTAAACGTACTTGCACATGAGATCGATACGGTAAAAGGTAACGTAACGGCGGATGACGTTTTCCGCGCTGTAACGAATGTACACCGCACAATCCGCGGCGCTTATGCTGTCGCAGCGATGATCATCGGTCATGGTATGATTGCTTTCCGTGACCCACATGGTATTCGCCCTTTATGTTTAGGTAAGCGTGAAGTCGAAGGCAGAACAGAGTACATGGTGGCTTCAGAATCTGTAGCACTTGATGCGGTTGGTTTTGACTTTGTTCGTGATGTCGCACCAGGTGAAGCGATTTACGCAACGTTTGAAGGCGAGTTGTTTACCAAGCAATGTGGCGACAATCCAAAACTGAACCCATGTATCTTTGAATTCGTCTACTTCGCTCGTCCAGACTCATTCATTGATAAGATCTCGGTTTACAGCGCTCGTGTTGAAATGGGTAAAAAGCTGGGTGACCGTATCCGCGAAGATTACGCAGATCTTGATATCGACGTGGTTATCCCAATTCCTGAAACATCGTGTGATATTGCGCTGCAAATTGCACAAGCCATTGACAAACCATACCGCCAAGGTTTCGTGAAAAACCGTTACGTCGGCCGTACCTTTATCATGCCGGGTCAACAGCAACGTAAGAAATCAGTTCGTCGTAAACTGAATGCTATTCGTTCTGAGTTCAAAGATAAGAACGTACTGCTTGTCGATGATTCTATTGTTCGTGGTACCACTTCAGAGCAGATCATTGAGATGGCTCGTGATTCCGGTGCGAACAAAGTGTTTATGGTTTCAGCGGCTCCTGAAGTGCGCTTCCCGAACGTTTACGGTATCGATATGCCAAGCGCAACAGAGCTGATTGCACATGGCCGTGATAACGAAACTATCTGTAAGCAAATCGGCGCAGATGCACTGATTTATCAGCGTTTGGATGACTTGGTTGAAGCGGTTGGTCTTGGCAATCAA
The DNA here is from genome assembly GCF_000817815.1 of Vibrio owensii CAIM 1854 = LMG 25443. Taxonomy (GTDB): domain Bacteria; phylum Pseudomonadota; class Gammaproteobacteria; order Enterobacterales; family Vibrionaceae; genus Vibrio; species Vibrio owensii. The sequence continues at coordinate 222 of NZ_JPRD01000054.1, read as the reverse complement.
GACATCACGCAATTCGATACCTCTGTATTTAACGGTGAATACGTGACAGGTGATATCGATCAGCAATATCTAGATTTCCTTGATGGCTTGCGCAACGATGATGCGAAAACGCAACTCGAGATTCAGCAAGATTTAGCAAACCTAGAACTGCACAACGAAGGTGCTTAAATCGCGCTGCTAAAGACATAAAAAAACCAGAGCTTCGGCTCTAATGCCGTTCAC
>NZ_JPRD01000053.1 GCF_000817815.1 Vibrio owensii CAIM 1854 = LMG 25443 | reverse complement strand
ACCTATATTAGGACGGGTCACTCATCGAGGTCTTTTATTATTCGATGTTCTGAATCTGTTCACGCATTTGCTCAATCAGAACTTTCAGTTCAACACCTGACGCAGTGATGTCTGTGCTGATTGATTTTGACGCGAGCGTGTTCGACTCACGGTTGAACTCTTGCATCATGAAATCTAGGCGACGACCGACTGCGCCACCTTTCTTCAGGATGTTTGTGGTTTCTTTCACGTGAGAATCAAGACGATCTAGCTCTTCTGCTACGTCTGATTTCTGTGCCAGAAGGATAAGCTCTTGCTCAACGCGAGATGGGTCTAGCTCTACTTTCGCATCTTCAAACTTCGAGAACAGACGCTCACGTTGCCACTCTAGGATTTCTGGCATGCGTGCGCGCACTTTCACGACTTCTGATGTGATCGCTTCTAGGCGTTGCTCGATAAGCGCTTTCATGTTGTCGCCTTCACGACCACGCGCTTCGATGAACTCGTTGATTGCTTCGTCAAAAGCAGCAAGCAGTTCTTTGTTTACTTCATCCATGTTTTGCTCTGGCGTTTCCATTACACCAGGCCATTGCATTACTTGGAATGGGTTGATGCGGCTCAGTTCGCCAGTCATGTGCATCACTTGCTCTGCGGCTTTGATCACTTGGTTTGCCAGTGTTTCATTGATGCTTAGTTCAGCTTTTGCTGCTGGGTTCGCTTCAAAACGCAGGCTACATTCTACTTTGCCGCGTGCTAGGCGCTTACGAAAACGCTCACGCAGTACTGGTTCAAGAGCACGGAACTGCTCAGGCATACGGAAGTAAGTTTCTAGGTAGCGTTGGTTTACACTGCGGATTTCCCACACTGCGCTCCCCCAATCGCCTTTCACTTCTTTACGCGCGTACGCTGTCATACTGTAAATCATTGAATTTTCCTGTCTTCTAATTTGCTGAAAATTACCCCGCAATAGTAGCACAGCAAGATGGCAGTGGCTTTGCTATTCTGAGTCGAGATTGTCCAGATAGCTTTATTTAATCGATTCCGTTATAATCTGCGCCCAACCAAATCGTCTTCTCCTCATTACTTAAGGTAGATGCCCATGCGTCCAAACGATCGCAAGGCGGATCAAGTTCGCCCAATCAAAATTACTCGTAACTACACAGCTTACGCTGAAGGCTCAGTGTTAGTTGAATTTGGTAACACCAAAGTGTTGTGTAATGCGACCGTTGAAGAATCTGTGCCTCGTTGGCTAAAAGGTCAAGGTAAAGGCTGGGTAACGGCTGAATACGGCATGCTACCTCGTGCAACTCACTCGCGTACTCGTCGTGAAGCAGCGAACGGTAAGCAAGGCGGTCGTACAATGGAAATCCAACGCTTGATCGCACGCAGCCTACGCGCTGTGGTTGATCTACAAGCGATGGGTGAGTTCATGATCACAGTTGACTGTGATGTTATCCAAGCAGACGGCGGCACTCGCACTGCATCTATCAGCGGCGCAAGCGTTGCAATGGCAGATGCGTTCCAACACCTAGTGGATAGCGGCAAGCTAAAAGCAAACCCAATGAAAGGCCACGTAGCGGCAGTTTCAGTTGGTTTGTTAGGTGATGATGTTCTGTGTGACCTTGAGTACGTTGAAGATTCAGCGGCAGACACAGACATGAACGTTGTGATGACAGAAGAAGGCAAGATGATTGAAATTCAGGGCACCGCAGAAGGTGAACCGTTCAGTCACGAGCAACTGATGGCTCTGTTAGAGTCGGCGAAAGTCGGCATTACGGAAATTGTCGCAGCGCAGAAGGCGGCGTTAGCCAATTGATTTAGATAGCTCCCATTATGGGGGCTATTTTTTTATCTCCGTCGTATATGAATCTACAGCGTTGTTCGCTGCGCTTTTCTACCCTAATTACATAGAAGACTATGCTCATAGGGATAGAAAAACTTGCTGCCTAGCTGTAAATCCATCTACTTAGGAGATAACGCATTAGTGTTTATTAACTGCTTGGGAATATGGATACCAAGCCCGTATTTAGAGAGAAAATAATGAAAGCATACCAGCGTGAATTTATTGAGTTTGCACTTGAGAAAGAAGTTCTTAAGTTTGGTGAGTTTACTTTGAAATCAGGCCGTAAAAGCCCGTACTTCTTTAACGCTGGTCTTTTCAATACTGGTCGTGACCTAGCGCGTCTTGGTCGTTTTTACGCAGCAGCGTTGGCGGATTCAGGCATTGAGTTTGATGTACTATTTGGCCCTGCTTACAAAGGTATCCCAATCGCGACGACAACAGCAGTAGCGCTAGCGGATCACCACGATATCGACACACCTTACTGCTTCAACCGTAAAGAAGCAAAAGATCATGGCGAAGGCGGCAACCTTGTAGGCTCGGCGCTTGAAGGTCGTATCATGCTAGTAGATGACGTAATCACTGCAGGTACAGCGATTCGTGAATCAATGGAAATCATCCAAGCAAACGGTGCGGACCTAGCAGGTGTGTTGGTTGCGATTGACCGTCAAGAAAAAGGCAAAGGTGAGTTGTCTGCGATTCAAGAAGTAGAGCGTGACTTTGGTTGTGCAATCATCTCAATCGTAAGCCTGACTGACCTTGTGACTTTCCTTGAAGAGAAAGGTACAGACAAAGAGCACCTAGAAGCAGTAAAAGCGTACCGCGCAGAATACGGTATTTAATTGTTGTTTCATCATTAAAGAAAAAGGGGCTGGTGGATATCCATCAACCCCTTTCTTTTGTCTTTATCACTTACTTATAGCGAATGCCTTTTGGCGTAGTTTCATCAGCCATGGTCTTGTAGCGTTTGTGCAGCCACATCCACTGCTCTGGTGCGCGCAGAATTACTTCTTCCACAAAAGTGTTCATGTAAGCCGCTGCCGCAACTTCGTCTTTTTTCGGGTAGTCGGCTTCAATGCACTTATCAGCGATGATTTCATACTTGCCATCTTCATTACGGAAGCCAGAGCCCGGAATAATCGAGCACTTAGACGTGTAAGCCAGAATGCTGGTGCCTGTCGTGGTACAAGCGTCTTCAACTGCGAAGAAAGGCACGAATACTGACTTGTTACGACCGTAATCGTGGTCCGGTAAGTAGAACAAACGCTCACCGCTACGTAGAACACGAATCATCTGTTTGACGTCTTTACGATCAATCAGCTTATTGCCGTTGTGTGTGCGCCCCCAGTACTGAATGAAGTTGTAAGCAGGGTTGTTGTGTGGACGAAATGCGCCGTAACCCGCCACGCCAAGTACTGCAAAGGCACGCGCCGTGATTTCAAGATTGAGTGCGTGCACGCAGCACAGCAATACGCCTTTGCCTTCTGCATTTCTCTCATGCAGCGCACCCAGATCTTTCTCGACAATCAGAGTTTTGAAACGCCACGTTGGCCAGAACCAAGTGATGCCGGTTTCGATCAGCGCCATACCGGTATTCTTGAAGTTCTCTTCAACGATGTGTTGGATCTCTTCAGGCGTTTTATCTGGGAAAGCCAGCTCAAGGTTACGTGTCGCAACATGGACACGACCTTTGCCGTAACGCATGCCAATATGGCCAAGCGTGCGACCTAACGACAGCAACATGCGGTATGGAAGGATATTGACCACGATAGCCAAAAAGCCAAAGCCGAGCCAAACACCCCAGTTACGAGGGTGGAGAAGGGAAAGAGAAAACTCCGGCTTAGTGAATTTGTCTTTACTCATAATCTCTACTTAATTTGTGCGCTAAGAAGTGCCCAATACTCGTCAAAGTTCGCAGTTGGTTGGTATTTGAAATCACTACGAACAAAGCGGTTCAAGCTGCCTTCAACTTGTCCTAGGATTTGAGCCGCCAAAATGCGCTCTTCCACTGGGAACGATTTGCCTTCACGGATCTTACGTTCACGCAGGATCTGACGAAGCTGTGTTTCAATGCGTTCAAACAGTTGGTTGATGCGATCGCGTAGGCGCTCATTTTCAAACATTAGAGCATGGCCAGAAAGAATGCGTGTCAAACCTGGGTTACGTTCTGAGAATGCCAAGATAAGGTGCATTACCATGCGAATACGCTCTAGTGTGTCTTTCTCATCATCCAAAATACGGTTGATGCGTGTCATGAGTGCTTCTTCGATGAACTCAATCAAGCCTTCAAACATGCGAGCTTTACTAGGGAAGTGGCGGTAAAGTGCCGCTTCTGAAACACCGACCTGTTTCGCCAATTTTGCCGTAGTAATGCGTGAAGCGCCTTCTGTAGATTCAAGCATCTGCGCGAGAGCTTGCAAGATTTCTTCACGACGATTGGATTTTTTACTGCCGGCCATTTAGTTACTTCCTTTCAAAATACAAAGTTGAGCGGAGGGGATTATAAGACGCTCTTTGGCATCAAACTAGACCAGTGAGGAGGTAATGGGAGCTTTAACACCCTCACTTGTCATGTTTGTACCAAATTTGTGCCAGTTTTCTATGAAAAGCGAATGGCAATTACATCAATTCGTGCATTTTTTCCAAAATTCTGAAACTTAGCGCTTCTTTGGATTCTAGTGCCAACGCCTGCTCGCCTTCTGGCCAGAATAAAATGATGGCGTTGTCGTTACTGTTAAAACCTTGGCCTTCAACAGAAACATCGTTCGCACAAATCATATCGAGGTTTTTCTTTACCAGCTTACCGCGAGCGTAGGTTTCTACGTCGTTGGTCTCTGCTGCAAAACCAACTGTGAATGGACGTTGCTCTGTCATATTGGCGACGGTCGCTACGATATCAGGATTTTTGACCATGTTGATGGTCATCTCATCGTTGTTTTTGGTCTTTTTCAACTTTTGAGACGCCACGTTTTCTGGACGGTAATCGGCTACGGCGGCGCAGCTAATGAAAGCATCGTGACTAGGCGCGTGAGCCATTACTGCATCATGCATCTCTTGTGCACTTGCAACATTGATACGCTCAACACCCGCTGGCGTATTCAAGCTGACAGGCCCACTGACTAGCGTGACCTTCGCACCTAGTTGTGCTGCTGCATTTGCTAGTGCAAAGCCCATCTTTCCTGAGCTGTGGTTAGAAATGTAACGTACTGGGTCAATCGCTTCACGAGTTGGACCTGCGGTGATCAGTACCGATTTTCCTGCCAACAGTTTCGGTTGGAAGAACTGCTCACACAGGTGCACTAATTGCATTGGCTCTAGCATTCGACCTGGACCAACATCACCACATGCTTGCTCACCGGCCGCAGGGCCCCAAATGTGCATACCACGGCGTGCCAGTGTCGCGATGTTTTCTTGAGTTGCGACATTGCGGTACATCTGTTGATTCATCGCCGGAGATACCGCTACTGGTGAATCTGTCGCAAGTACTAACGTGGTGAGCAAATCATTACCCATGCCTGCCGACATACGTGCAATCAAATCTGCGGTTGCAGGTGCAAGAAGAACCAAATCTGCCCATTTTGCCAGTTCAATGTGACCCATCGACGCTTCTGCTGCTGGGTCTAGCAAGCTGTCCGACACCGGACGCCCAGAGACTGCCTGCATAGTTAAGGGAGTAATGAACTCCTTCGCCGCTTTGGTCATCACTACTTGAACTTGCGCGCCTCTTTCTATTAGGCGACGGGTTAGCTCCGCACATTTATACGCGGCAATACCGCCACTGATGCCGAGTAGAATTTTCTTTCCTGCTAGTGTTTGCATGTGAGATCTCCAATTTTTCTGGCGACGAGTTTAGCACAACTGAATCTCTCATCGTCCAAGCAAATCTGATGAGAAGCTAATCCATATCAAACTACAGAATATTAATTGCTGAGCCTTATATAAAACTTTTGCTTACTTCACAGACAATCTTTGCCCGCTCTGCAAGATAGAAGGGGAAAAATAACAATAATGAGGTAGTGGAATAAGATGGTGCTGAAAAGTCGAAGTAAATTGCTGCTGGTGACTCTGATCCCTTTGTTGTTGATCACCACATTGATCTCGGTGGTCTATTACATCAACGGCAGTAATAGCTTAGAAGCTGAATTGGCTCGGGATAGACAAGAGTTAATTGATACACGCAAGAAAGAGCTGCAAGCCTACATGATGATGGGGGTTACAGCGATAAAGCCGCTTTACGATACGGACGTAAACGGCAATAACAAACAAGCGGCAAAAGAAATTCTCAAAGCGATGCGTTTTGAAAGCGATGGTTATTTCTTTGCTTATGATTCGAAAGGGGTTAACACGCTGCATGCGATTAAGCCGTCTCTAGAAGGTAAAAACCTTATCGGTTTGAAAGATGAAAATGGCGTGGCAGTAATTGGCGGATTGATTGATGCGTCTAAGAATGGCGATGGCTTCCTTTATTTCTCTTGGCATAAACCAACCATCGATGCGCAAGCACCAAAATTAGGTTATGCCGAATACCTGTCTAAGTGGGACTGGGTGCTTGGTACGGGCATCTATATAGATGATATTGATCAGCAAGTGGCGATGCAGCGTGAACTGCGCACACAAGAGTTGAATGAACATACGCTCTCTGCGGTAACCATCTCGGTCATTGGCCTTATTATCACTAGCGTGCTTACCAGTATTATCGTTTCTAAAGGTATCCAACCACTGCAACACATTGCGGCGTCCTTACAAGATGTGGCTGCGGGTGGCGGTGATCTGACGGCTCGTCTGAAAATCGAAAGTAAAGATGAAGTCGGTGAGGTGGCCTCGGCATTTAATGAGTTCATGGATAAGCTACATCCGCTTATGCAGGACATACAACGTTCTGCCAATACAGTCCAAAGCGTCTCTGGACAATTGGATCAGCAAACCTCTCAAGCCAGTGCTCAAATGCAAAACCATTGTCTGGAAACCAATAAGGTGGTGACGGCCGTAACGCAAATGAGCATGACAGCTAAAGAAGTCGCTAGTAATACCAATGCTACGGCGCAGGCGATTGATGATGCGAACGGACAAGTTACTGAAGCGCAGCGCGAAGTCGATCAAGCGATTGATGGCATTAGCAAGTTAGTCGATGAAGTGAACAGTACCTCTGAGGCGATTGCAGAACTGAGTCAACAGACCGAGCAAATTACCAAGGTGCTCGATGTGATTGGAGAAATTGCCGAGCAGACCAACTTACTCGCATTGAATGCAGCGATTGAAGCCGCACGAGCTGGCGAGCAAGGAAGAGGTTTTGCTGTGGTGGCCGATGAGGTTCGCTCGCTAGCAAGTCGAACGCAGAACAGTACTCATGAGATTGGCGATATGCTCAAGCAATTACAAACGGGCGTATCAAGAGCTGTCACTACCATGGCTGCGAGCCAAGAGCGCGGCGCGAAGACCGTTGAAGAGTCCTCAATGATTCAGCAATCACTGTCTGGCGTGCATCATTCTATTGGTACAATTCGAGATATGGGTATCCAAACCGCTTCTGCAGCAGAAGAGCAAAGTGCGGTTGCTGAGGACATCAACCAGAATCTAGTGGCGATTCAACAAATCGTGAATCGTATTAATGACACGCTTCAGCATGCGCAAAGCATCAGTACTCAGTTATCGCAGTCAGGATCTGAAATTCACGATCTGGTTGGAAACTTCAAGCTTTGATGGATTGCTCGATTACATTGAAAAGCAGTGGTTAACGAAAAAAGCGAAAGTCAGGTTCGACTTTCGCTTTTTATTTTGTGCAATAGGCGCTCACTTATAGAGAGAACCGCCTAATGACACTGAAAACCTTGCCCAACGAGTCCATGCCCAGAGAGAAATTACTTAAACGCGGACCACAAGCGTTGTCGGATGCCGAATTACTGGCTATTTTCCTGCGCACTGGCACGCAAGGTATGAACGTCATCGAATTAGCGGACTTTCTGCTCCAAGACTTTGGATCGCTTCGCCAGCTGTTTTCTGCCTCAGAGAAAGAGTTTTGCCAGCATAAAGGGCTAGGGCAAGCGAAATACGTCCAGTTACAAGCCGTTTTGGAAATGACGCAACGCTATTTAGCCGAAACATTAAAACGTGGTGATGCGTTAACCAGCCCAGAACAAACCAAACTTTATCTTTCTTCTATATTAAGAGACCGACAAAGAGAGGCTTTTTACATTCTTTTCTTAGATAACCAACATCGGGTAATAAAAGATGAGATTTTATTCGAAGGAACACTCGATGCTGCATCGGTTTATCCGAGAGAAGTCGTCAAACGCGCCTTGCACCACAACGCCGCTGCATTGATTTTGGCTCACAACCACCCGTCAGGTGTGGCGGAACCTAGCCAAGCAGATAGAGGGATTACCCGGCGTTTAATCGACGCTTTAGCGCTGGTGGATATTCGAATTTTGGACCATTTCGTTATCGGAGATGGGGAAAGCGTCTCTTTTGCCGAAAGAGGTTGGATATAACTGTGCGTTTTTTAGGTTGTTAGTTGCTAAAAATCTGCTATCATCCTCGCCACTAAATTTTTAACTGAATTCAGCTTGGACTGCTAGAAAAAACCTGCTGTCTAAAAAAAGATCACGAAAACCTGTAAAAAGGATCTGTTCGGGTCTTGAGCAATGCATATCAAGTTAGTATAATGCGCGACCTTTGATAGCCTTGTATGGATTTTCCATAGCGGTTCTTAACCTCTAACTTCTTTCCAAGAAATAGAGAGGTTCGGCCACCAAGGTTGATATCGAGCTGAAACGATTTTGGAGAAGACATTCATGTCACGAGTATGCCAAGTAACTGGTAAGCGTCCAGTAACGGGTAACAACCGTTCACACGCACGAAATGCTACTAAGCGTCGTTTTCTGCCGAACCTACAAACTCATCGTTTCTGGGTAGAGAGCGAAAAACGTTTTGTTAAACTACGCCTATCTGCAAAAGGTATGCGTATCATCGACAAGAAGGGTATTGATACTGTTCTTGCTGATATGCGTGCACGTGGCGAAAACGTTTAAGAGGAAATAGGCAATGGCAAAGAAAGGCGTTCGTGAGAAAATCCGTCTAGTATCTTCAGCAGGTACAGGCCACTTCTACACAACTGATAAGAACAAGCGTAACATGCCAGGCAAATTTGAGATCAAGAAATTTGATCCAGTTGTACGCCAGCACGTTATGTACAAAGAAGCTAAAATCAAATAATTGGTTTTATCTCTTTGATGATTTGAAAAACCCAGCTTTCGAGTTGGGTTTTTTATTACCTAAAATTCCTCCATCTCCCCTTCATTTCCATCCTCACCACGTTTGCATACAGATGTTCTAGTCAAGATTGATGAGCTTTGATAGTTTGTCTCTAACTACTTGAGATTAGGAACCACTATGCGTGTAAGTCCGGCTCGCCGCCGTCGTTGGAATAACATTCTTATCCTAGGCATCATCGTATTTATGCTGATCCTCAATGCGCCAACATGGATCAAATCTTACCTTATTGAAGAAGCAGCGGATCCTTATCCAAACTTGCTGCGCTCTGATCATGACGTCAGTGCTATCTACTATGCCGGTTGGGAATTAGATAAGCAGAATGGCCAATGGCAATCGAACATTAAAGCGAATATTCCCGTACAAGAGCTTGTGACTCGTTGGCAGTCATTGAAAGGTACTGAGCTGACACTAGAGCAATACGAGCAGTTAAAGCCGCGCTTATCATCACCGGAAAGCATCGAAATTTGGTATCAAGGGCTCGAGGAACCACAGCGAGTGACGTTCTATCGTCTTGACGATTTTTGGTTGTTTAAAAACTGGCAGGGGAAATGGATTGCGATTTCTGTTGATGGCAATTACATCATGCCCAAGTAACGTTCTTGGCAATAACCCTTTGCATCACCAGTATTTGTCTTAACTTTTTTCGATTATGCTAGCCATCCAGTATCAAAGTTCTTAGCGCTGTAAGGAGAATCAAATGCCTGAATTACCTGAAGTTGAAGTAAGCCGAATGGGCATCAGTCCACATATGATTGGCCAAACGATCAAGGCATTTGTATTCAGAACCCCGAAACTGCGTTGGGATATCCCTCAAGAGCTCAAAAAGCTAGAAGGGCAGGTGATTCGTAATATCAGTCGCCGCGCTAAGTATCTGTTGATAGAAACGGATGAAGGAACTGCGATTGTTCACTTAGGCATGTCGGGTTCACTGCGTGTGCTTGACGCTGATTTTCCTCCAGCAAAGCACGATCATGTGGATCTCAAACTGAGCAATGGCAAAGTGCTGCGCTACAACGATCCACGTCGCTTTGGCGCATGGTTGTGGAGTGCGCCCAATGAGCCACACGCAGTTTTAGGTCATATGGGACCAGAGCCTTTGACTGAAGAGTTCAACGCCGACTACGTGGCGGAGAAAGCCAAAGGTAAGCGTGTTGCGATTAAGCAGTTCATCATGGACAACAAAATCGTCGTCGGAGTAGGAAACATCTACGCCAACGAGTCTTTGTTTAAATCACGCATTCATCCCACTCGCCCGGCAGGAAAACTAACTAAGAAGGAGTGGCAATTGCTGGTGGAGAACATCAAAGCTACGCTAGAGATTGCTATCCAGCAAGGCGGAACCACATTGAAAGACTTCGCCCAAGCTGATGGCAAACCGGGCTACTTCGCACAAGAGTTATTAGTTTATGGAAAAGCCGGAGAGCCATGCCCAGAATGCGGTGAAGCTCTCCAAGAACAAAAGATAGGCCAACGCAATACCTTCTTCTGCGGGGAATGTCAGAAGTAAAAACTTGAGAGAGGAAGGACAAGATTACATTTGTCCTGATTTTTCGAAGTATTTTTTCGCGACCAATAATGAAATTAAACGCTCGCGTTTTTGATCTCGGAACTGATCGATCCATGCGTGAGCGTTTTTGATGATGCTTTCAGCTTCTTTTGGATGCGCGATGTAGTACTCCATTTTCTCAATTAAATCAGAGTAGTCATCCGCAACTTCAACATAGTGAATGCCCGCTTCGAGGCGACCCTCCATAAACCAAGTTTCGCAAGTTGGCTTCGACATGAGCACTAGTGAATTTGAGGACATTGCCCATTTAAGGTTGGTGGCAACGTCATTTCCTTCAATGGCCAAAAGGAACTTGTAAGTAAGTTGCTCTTCTATTGACATAAACTCTTTCTCCCATGGGTTTCTATCTAAAGGTCGAGTCTGGCCAATATTGCACATTGGATGATCATGAAATTTCTGTAACACAACCTGTCTACGTGGTTGGAATCCTACACCACGCCAAGCTACCATATTTTTCTTTGCTTCAAATGACAATTTATCGCGAACAAAGTAAAAGTGTCGAATTGCATTTAATTTTAATATTACTGAGTTGCCATTATCGTCGCTAATGGGGCGACTTTTCACAAATGTCGGCTCATCTGGGACGTGTCGAACATCACCGTTGAGGTAATGAAAAGCGAAGTTTGACGGAAAGCCTTTAATGACTTTGAGTAAATCGAAGTAATATGTTGTCCCACTAGTTTTCTTAAAACTACCGACTTTAGTTCCTTTATTGCCTACTTCAAATTGCTCTATGATCTTGTTGTAATATTTGACTCTAGCTTGAATGTCACTTTGCTCATTGTCGTCGTATGCCTTTAGCTTTCTTTTGGCATACAGTCGAAAAAGCGAGGCGGGAATGAGCGATATTAATGAGTTGCTGGAATAGTATTTGAATTTAGTGAAGCTCATTTGGCTACCTTTGTTTTGATAGCTGTATAAACACATTTTGGCACAAACTGCTCGACATCACCGCCATGGATTGCTACTTCACGGACGATGGTAGAAGAGAGAAAAGCATACTCTTCTGCAGGTGTCAGGAACACGCTCTCAACACCTGGTAATAGTTTGCGGTACATGCTCGTCAGGCCAAATTCGTATTCAAAGTCGACAGTTGTTCTAAGGCCGCGCACCAGCACATTTGCTTCTTGCTCACGAGCAAAATCAACCAGTAAGCCACTAAAACCAGCGGTTGAGACATTACTTAAGTGCGCTGTTGATTCTTCAACAAGTTTTACTCGTTCTTCTAGGCTAAACAGTGTTTTTTTCGAAGGACTTGCTGCGACACCGATAATAATTTGATCGAACATGTTTGCGGCACGCGTAATGATATCTAGGTGGCCGTTAGTGATTGGGTCAAATGTTCCTGGGTAAATGACTTTTTTCATCGTAAAACTTTCTCGTAAACATCTACGTATTGGTTAGCAGTGTAGTTGATATCAAATAACTTCAGTTTCTCTTGCCCATTGGCGATGAATTCTTGTTGAAGCTTTTCATCTTGAGCGATCTTCATTATTGCATTCGCCAACTCTTGCGCATTACCTGGTTCAACAAGTAAGCCGTTTGAATTGTGGTCGATGATGTCAGGGATACCACCTGCATTAGTACCTATAACAGGTAAACCAGAGCCCATGCCTTCCAAAATGACAGAGCCCAGCCCCTCTGTGTAAGAAGGATGAACCTGCAAATCTGCCGCAGCAAACCAATCACCCATATTGCTTTGTTTTCCCTCGAAACTGATGTTAGTTAGGCCTTGTGCTTGAGACTCAAGAGCCTCTCTCTCTGAGCCATCACCTAGCAAACAAAAATGGACAAAGGGTGCGGATTTTTCTAACAGCCTTGCCGCGTCGACAGTGACATTGAAGCCTTTATGTTTCAGCATGTTTGCTCCATGTATCACTATAAATTTGCCTGCGAAGCGGTCTCTAATTGCTTGTACAGTTGCAGCGTTAGCAGGGTATGTCACCGGTGAACTTGGGATTTTGTAGGTTACTGAAGTCGGGTAAGCGTCTTTCACTCTCTGAACTATTTCAGTACTTAAACCTACCACAGCGGAGGCTTTCGAATAGGCTAAGTTTGCCAACCATTTCTTTTTCAATGCGTTGTCGATTCGGCGAGTGACGATATATGGTTTGCCGTAGAGCATATGTTGGATCAGAGCCCAATAAATGGCACGTCCCTCATGCACATGGATCAGAGCACAATCCTCAGTGATAGATTTTGAGTGTGCTTTGGTAAAGTGGTTCGCTAATACCACTTTAACGCCTAACGCTTTTACCGCATCGGCGAAAGGGCCTTTAGGGTTTGCAACAACTGTCAGTTGATAGCCGAGCTTTACTTGCTGCTTAATGAGTTGCAGCGTCTGATTCTCGCCACCATGGTATCCAGAAGCTAAGTTAACGTGGCAAATGTTCATGTTATTGCTCTTTATTATGTTTTTTGACGTAATCACGCAGCCACAGGTCTGCATAGCGAGTAAAGGTTGTATTTGCACTCAGTACGGCGAGTAAAAAACCATGTCGACCATCTAAGAAGCCACGTTTGATAATATACATTTTGAAGAAACGGAAGAAACCATGGGTAAATGCACTAAAAAGTGAGGCTGACTTTTTACCTTCACGCTGGTCTGCCCAAGATTGCATGTACAGTTGGGTTTTTCGCGTGTACTCGCCAAGCTTTTCATAAGTAAAATGCTTCAAACGGCCATTTAACGAAACTACTTTAAAGCCATCGGGAATAACAACGCTTTCATGAACGAGCGCGTCGTTATATTTCGTTTCTGATGTTTTGTATAAACGTACAACCCAATCAGGCGACCAGCCTGAGTAACGAATCTCTTTTGCAAAGGCTGTCGTCAGTCGGTTCACACGATAAATGTTTTTATCGCAGTGTTGGCTGATTGCGTTGAGTATGTCTTGGCGTAATTCATCGGTAACACGCTCATCGGCATCCAACCAAAGCACGAAATCCGATTCCACATAGTCTTGAGCAAGTTGGCGTTGTTTGCCAAACCCAGGCCATTCTAAATTTGTATAAAACTTATCAGTATACTGCCTAGCGATTTCTTCAGTGGTATCAGTGCTACCTGAATCTAGAAGAACAATCTCATCGACCCAATCTTTTACTGTGTCTAGACAAGCTTTCAGGTGCTTCTCTTCATTTTTTACGATCAACGCGACGGCTAAGGTAGGTTTAGACAAGGTAGTTTCCTTCTTAAACAATCTTCTACAGGTATAATTTACTGATATTGTGGATACAAATCTTCTACGACTTGGTCGAACATAGCGACGACACGGTCGCTTGTAATGCGGTTCATTGCGGCTTCATCCTTTGCTCGGGTTCGCCAACTTAATTCTTGGCTAGTCTTTCCTGTTTCTGCAAGAATCACTTCTTCATATACAGATACGGCATACTTTAAAAAGCGATAAGGGCCTACTCGAATAGGATTGTGATGGGCATATAAACCAATAATCGGTGTATTCATTGCACTCGCCATGTGGGCTGGGCCAGTATCTGGTGCTATCACCATCTCCACCTTATCGATTAAAGCTAGCATTTGTAGGATGGAGCTTTCTCCTACTAAGTTTAAACAAGGTTCACGCAACAGAGCTTGAATCTCATTTGCTAGGTCAACTTCGACCTTTGCAGGACTGCCGGCTAGTATGACATTCCAGCCTTTCTTTCGCGCATGATTAATGACATCCACATAACCCTTCGCGTTCCAGTTCTTGTAGGCTTTACTTGCTCCGGGAACCAATAATAAGTTTGGTTTCACCGTATCTAGTTTTGTCTTAGCCCAAGTACCATCCTGTTCTGAGTAAGATAAAGACCAAGATAGTTCCGATTGAGGTACTCCAATCTGATTGGCAAACGCCATTAAACCATCCGCAACATGCAAAGAGCTTGGTGAAGGAACTTTGACATTGGTGAACAAAGTTTGAAAATCTTGGCTGCGGTCAGAAGAGAACCCAAGTTTGTATTTCGCTTTGATACCCAACGTCGCCACGCTCGCTCGAATGGCATATTGCATATGAAGCAAAGCATCAAACTCGCGTCCTTTGAGTTGCTTCCACAATGACTTGTAGCCATCAAGTCCTGCTTTTTTATCAAAAACAATCACTTCAACGTCATCTATCGCTTGTAGCAATTGAGCTTCAAGTTTGCCAGTAATCCAAGTGATATGGGTCTCAGGCCATTGTTTTTGAATCGCTTGAACCGTCGCGATAGTATTACAAACGTCACCAATTGCAGATAAACGCAATATACAGAGTGAAGAAGGGGCAGAAGTGAACATAGTTATTGTCTGATCAGATAAATAGATGCAGGTAAATTATGCAGACATCCCCAATAAATGTAAAATACACCGCTTCTATACTGAGCACTGACGAGTCTTCGCAATGTCAAATAGCCAACAACATCAATCTCCAAATTCGGGTAAACCTGGAAACACTGGTTTAAAGCGCATCATCAAAGCGACGGGATATTCTGCGAAAGGCTTAAGGGCGGCGTTTAAACATGAAGCGGCGATTAGACAAGAGCTTGTGATGCTAGCCATTGCCATCGTTTTGGTCTGTGTTTTTGACTTGAGTGTCATAGAACGCATTTTGATGCTTGGTGTCGTCGTTCTTGTTCTGATTGTTGAGTTGATCAACTCCGCGATAGAGGCGGTAGTGGATCGCGTGGGTGTCGAGCATCATGAATTGAGTGGGCGAGCAAAAGATATCGGCTCAGCGGCGGTTATGGTGGCATTAGCGTTCGCTGGATTCACATGGCTGTATATCTTGCTTAGTCTGTATCTCTAAATCACTTTATCTGTGAGTATCAAAGATATGATTCAAACTTCACAACAAGGTAATTGCACGATTTGGTTTGATGATGAAATCATTTCAGACCCAACATTGCCATTGTTTGATGCCGGCTATTGGCAAGAACAAGGTAAAATCTTGGGCAGCGCTTCTGGTCGGGGAACAACCTGGTTTGTTCAACTCGACTCTATGCAAGCAGCCCTTCGACATTATCGCCGAGGTGGCCTATTCGGCAAACTTGTGAAAGACCAATACTGGTTTTCTGGTTGGGAACAAACTCGTAGTGCTCAGGAGTTAAATCTTTTGCAGATTTTGATAGATGCCGGCGTTAATGTTCCTCGCCCGATTGCCGCGCGAGCAGTTAAAACAGGTTTGACTTACCAAGCGGGTCTGCTCAGCGAAAGAATCCCAAATGCCAGAGATTTGGTCAGTATTTTGCGAGAAAAACCATTACCGGAAGTGATGTACCAGAAGATTGGGCAAGAAATTGCCAAGATGCATAGAGCTAACGTGAACCATACCGACTTGAACATTCATAACATCTTAATTGATGATCAAGACAAGGTCTGGATTATCGACTTTGATAAGTGCTTTTCATCTACAGATACTAAGGTTTCTAAAGAGAACTTAGAGCGACTATTGCGCTCATTTAATAAAGAAAAAGGTAAATGCGCGATTGCGTGGAGCCTCCAAGATTTTGACTGTTTGCTAAGCGGTTACCACCAAAGTAATAAAGGATAGAGAATGCGTACGTTTGTGATTAGTTTGGAAAGCGCAGTTGAGCGCCGCGCGCATATCGAAGCTCAATTTGCTGGTGTAGAGCAAGACTTTGAGTTTTTTGATGCAATAGATGGACGTAAAGGCGAGCATCCTCTGTTTAGCAAGTACAACGTTGAGAAAAGACTTAGAGTGAAAGGCTATGGAATGACACCAGGTGAATTGGGGTGCTTCGCCAGTCACTATTTGCTTTGGGAAAAGTGCCTAGAGTTAAATGAGCCGATTGTTGTCATTGAGGATGATGCTCAACTAGAAGAATGTTTTGATGATTCGATGAAAAACATCAACGAGCTCCAACCATATGGTTATGTTCGTTTATTTGTTAATGGACGCAAACGGCCATTCGTCAAAATTGGTTCATATAAATCTCATGATGTCGTCGAGTATTTACGAGGCCCAGGCGCAACTCGATCTTACTTCGTCACTCCAATGGCAGCAAAAAGGTTCATTGAATCTGCTCAAGAATGGCTACTGCCTGTTGATGATTACATGGACCAGTTTTGGTCAAATGAAGTTGCATGCCGAGGCATAATGCCAGGTATCGTTAAGAATGAAACAGATTTTGATTCTAGTGTCGGTAAGCTCGAGAAGAGTAATAAAATGAATCGACTTACGCGCGAGTTGTACTCTATTCAGTGTGCTCTTTGGCGTAAGTGGCATTTATTTCGTAACCCACCGAAGAAGGTCAAATAGAATGCTTAAACTATTGATAAAATGGCTTTCTACGTCTGAACCCTCAAATAAGTTTCGCGCCGAATTAGATCTAATGTTTTGGGGGACGCAACACTCTCGTTTTATACGCAAGCGTTTTCAAAGACGTATTTTTTATGTTTACAACTGTGATGTTAGCCATTTAGCCGACATTCATCCAACAGTCTTGTTTCCTCACCCTTGTGGAATTGTGATCGGTTCGCAAGCAAAAGTGGAAAAAGGATGTCGAATTTATCAACAAGTCACGATTGGCAGCAACTTTGACTCCGATAACTCGATGGCTCACGTGTCAGAAAATACTTACATTGGCAGTGGGGCAAAGATCATTGGTGGGATTTCAATTGGTAAGAATTGTTACGTTGGAGCAAATGCGGTCATCACAAAAAACGTGGCTGATAACAGCTCGATAGTGGGCGATAATAAAAGTATTACGGCTAGATAGCCTCAAATAGAGAAAGAATAGCAATGACTTCAATATTAAACCTGATTGGCCGAACTGAGGCTTTGTTTGATCAAGACATTCAGCATCATGAATCTGAATTGTCACGCATTGTTTCTGCGTCAAGTTTCCTTGTTCTGGGTGGCGCTGGCTCTATCGGACAAGCGGTAACTAAAGAGATTTTTAAACGTAACCCTAAGAAGCTACATGTTGTCGATATTAGTGAAAACAATATGGTAGAGCTTGTTCGAGATATCCGTAGCTCATTTGGTTATATTGATGGTGACTTCCAAACATTTGCTTTGGACATTGGTTCTCTAGAGTACGACGCATTCATCAAAGCTGATGGTAAGTTCGATTATGTATTGAACCTCTCTGCGCTTAAGCATGTTAGAAGTGAAAAAGATCCTTACACACTGATGCGCATGATCGATGTGAATGTTTTTAATACCGACAAAACGATCCAGCAGTCTATTGATGCTGGCGCGAAAAAGTATTTCTGTGTTTCAACAGATAAAGCTGCAAACCCAGTCAATATGATGGGAGCATCCAAACGTATTATGGAAATGTTCCTGATGCGTAAAAGCGAGCAAATGGCAATCTCAACGGCTCGATTTGCAAATGTGGCATTCTCTGATGGCTCGCTACTTCACGGATTTAACCAACGTATTCAAAAGCGCCAACCTATCGTGGCCCCAAACGACATCAAGCGTTACTTTGTTACCCCTCAAGAGTCGGGAGAACTATGTTTAATGTCTTGTATCTTTGGCGAAAACCGTGACATTTTCTTCCCGAAACTGAGTGAAGCTCTACATCTTATTTCGTTTGCAGATATCGCGGTGAAATACCTAGAGCAACTTGGTTTTGAACCTCACCTATGTGAAACAGAAGAAGAAGCTCGTCAACTTGCACATACACTTCCAGAGCAGGGCAAGTGGCCATGTTTGTTTACTGCAAGTGATACAACGGGTGAAAAAGACTTCGAAGAGTTTTTTACAGATAAAGAAGATCTGGATATGTCTCGATTCGAAAATCTGGGCATCATCAAAAATGAACCTCTTTATGAGCAAGAGCTTCTTACTTTGTTTGAAAACAGCATCTCTGAGATGAAAGGTGAGCGAGCTTGGACTAAAGAGCAGATTGTGAAACTGTTCTTTACCATGATCCCTGATTTTGGGCACAAAGAAACAGGTAAATACCTCGATAGCAAGATGTAAGTGGAGCATTCAATGAAAGCGACATCTATTGTTGAATTTGTGAGAGATACTTACAAAACAGACGAATTTATTCCCTTACATGCACCGACTTTCGATGGCAACGAAAAAGCGTACGTAATGGAAACGATTGAAAGTACATTTGTTTCTAGCGTCGGTAAGTTTGTTGATGATTTTGAGAAAAAAATTGAAACTTACACTGGTACGGCTAAAGCTGTAGCGACAGTGAATGGTACAGCAGCATTGCATGCTGCATTGTACATGGCTGATGTTCAAAGAGGCGACTTGGTCGTCACGCAAGCTTTGACTTTTGTTGCAACCTGCAATGCTCTTTATCATATGGGGGCTGAGCCTATTTTTCTAGATGTATCTCCAGTGAGTTTAGGGTTGTGCCCTAAGGCTGTGGATGCATTTTTAGAAGAGAATGCTGAAGTCACCGACGCGGGGTGTATCCATAAAAAAACAGGTAGAAGAATCAAAGCCGTTGTACCAATGCACACGTTTGGCCACCCTGTAGAGCTTGATGAACTGGTTGCTGTTTGTTTGAAATGGAACATCACGTTGGTTGAAGATGCCGCAGAAAGTCTAGGCTCGTTTTATAAGGGCAAACACACCGGTACTATTGGTGATTTTGGTGCTGTCAGCTTCAATGGCAATAAGATCATCACCACAGGCGGTGGTGGCATGGTGTTATGTAAGACTCAAGAATTAGGTGTGCGAACTAAGCATGTTACTACGACAGCAAAAGTTCCTCATCCGTATGAGTTCTTCCATGATGAACCTGGTTTCAACTATCGTATGCCAAACCTGAATGCAGCTCTAGGGTGTGCTCAGATGGAAGTTATCGAGCAGTACCTAAAACAAAAGAGAGTGCTTGCTGAAGGTTACAATGACTTTTTTAAAGGTTCAGACATCAAGTTTGTCACTGAGCCTGAATATGCGCAGTCAAACTATTGGTTAAATGCGATCATTTGCTCGGATAAAGAAAGCCGTGAAGAGATCCTCAGTGTCACAAATGATTCTGGAGTGATGACTCGGCCAATTTGGCAGCTTATGCATAGATTGCCTATGTTTGAGAATTCAATACGTGGTGACCTAACGTATTCTGAGTTTATTGAGGCGCACCTAATTAATTTGCCTAGTACTCCAATACTTCGAGCTAGATGATGACTGATATTACAATTAGAAATTTACCCTCAGATATCTATTACCAACGAGCATATTCCGCGTTGTATGAAGGTGAATGTGAACACTTTGAATTCAAGTATGAAGAAGGTGATTCCAATGTGCAGTTTAGTGCTCTAAAACGCCGTATCAAAAATGTTTCAGGCAAAGAAATTGACGAAGAGTTATATGATTTAGAGACTCCATATGGTTACGGTGGTCCAGTTTCGAACTCATTAGATGAGCCGTTTTTATGTCGTGCTTTTGGTGCCTACAGAGATTTCTGTAAAGAGCAAAACATAGTATGTGAATTTATCCGTTTTCATCCATTTAATTCTTTAGGGAATATGGCCTCGCTTTTCGAAATGAACTTACCAGAAAGGCAAGTGGTCATTGTTGATTTGGAAAAAAGCACAGAAGAACGACGCAAGTTATATTCAAAAACGACAAGAAACATAATAAAAAAGGCTGAGAAAAAACTCACAATAGAGACGGGCTCAGTCGAGCTTTCCAGCTTTATGGAAATGTATTACGAAACGATGCAGAAAAACTCTGCAAGTGACTTTTTTTATTTCCAAGAAGATTATTTTAATGCTCTGAGCGCTCTGGAAGGAGTCGACTTACTAGCAACGAAGAAAGAGAGTACTTTCGCCTCTATCGGCTTTTTTATGTGCGGGAAAGAATTAGCTCACTATCATTTGTCGGCGAACAACCAAGCGTTAGCCAAAGAAAATGGTAACTACCTGCTACTTGATGCCGCCTTTGAACATGCCAAAAGCAAGGGTTGCCGTTATATGATGCTGGGTGGTGGTAGAACGTCTTCTCCTGATGACAGCCTGTTTAAGTTTAAGTCGAAGTTCTCACCACTTACGATGCCATTCTACATTGCGGGCTTAGACTTTCTTCCTGAAAAACGTCAAATGCTGAATCAAATGTGGGCTGAACAACATAAAGATGTAAGCCCTCCAAAACTATTTCAATTATACCGAGCTTAGAGGTAACCATGACAAACAAGACTTTTATCATCGCAGAAGCGGGTGTAAACCATAATGGTGACTTTGAGCTAGCAAAGAAATTGATTGATGCAGCCGTAGAAGCTGGCGTTGACGCTGTAAAATTCCAAACATGGAAAACAGAGCTGCTGGTTACGGAAGATGCGCAAATGGCCGAGTATCAAGTAGAGAATACTCAGCGAGAAGAGACGCAGTTTGAGATGCTGAAGCGTTTAGAGCTTAGCTACAATGATTTTTCAGATTTGAAGGCTTACTGTGACTCAAAAGCGATTACTTTTATGTCTACGCCAGATGAAGAGCAAAGCGCAACATTTCTTGATCAGCTGCAAAATGTCTTCAAAATTGGCTCTGGTGAATTAACCAATACACCATTCTTACGTCATATCGCTAGCTTTAAAAAGCCAGTTATTCTATCTACTGGAATGGGTTACTTACATGAAGTTGAACATGCAATCATGACCCTAGTTGATGCAGGCTTAACTCTAGGTGACATTACAGTTTTGCATGCGACGACAGATTACCCTACTGCACCAGAAGATGTTAATTTAGCGGCGATGTTAACGATAGAAAAGGCCTTCCCAGGTATTACAGTCGGATACTCTGACCATACTTTAGGCATCGAAATTCCCGTTGCAGCCGTGGCAATGGGAGCAAAGGTTATTGAAAAGCACTTTACACTAGACAACACTATGGAAGGACCAGACCATAAAGCGAGCCTTGAACCACAAGAGCTGTCAGATATGGTCACATCAATTCGTAATATTGAAAAAGCGCTTGGTTCAGGTTGGAAAGTACCGACAAAAACAGAGCAGGCTAATCGAAATGTTGTTAGAAAAAGTATTGTTGCAGGACAAGAGATCTCAGCAGGGCAGTTGATTACTCCTGATATGCTAGAAATTAAACGCCCTGGTAATGGCATCTCTCCAACAAGATGGGATGAAGTCGTTGGCTCTGTAGCCCAAAAAGACTACCAAATTGGAGAGCTAATCTGATGAGAAAAATCTGTGTCGTGACGGCTACGAGAGCTGAGTATGGTTTATTAAAATGTCTATTGGAAGACATTGAAAATGCTCCAGAGCTAGAGTTGCAGATCATTTCAACAGGCAGCCACCTGTCTCCTGAATTTGGCCTGACGAATCAGCAAATTCTTGATGATGGATTTTGTGTAAACAAGAAAATAGAAATATTGTTGTCATCAGATACTCCAATCGGAGTTAACAAAAGCATGGGGCTTGCGCAGATCAGCTTCGCTGAAGCATTTGATGAATTGCAGCCAGACATCGTGGTTGTATTAGGTGATCGTTACGAGTTAATCCCGATTGTTTCTGCCGCAAATATTGCGCGTATTCCAGTGGCTCACTTAAGTGGCGGAGAGCTAACAGAAGGCGCGATCGACGAACTGATTCGTCACGCAGTGACCAAATTGTCTCATTTACACTTTACCGCAATGGATGAATATTCAACGCGTGTTATTCAAATGGGAGAGTTGCCAGAAAGAGTGTTTACGGTTGGGGAAGTCGGCTTAGATAACTTGCTGCGCATGCAGTTGATGTCCAAAGAAGAATTTGAAAACTCGATAGATTGTAAGCTGAAAGCAAAAAACTTGCTATTTACCTATCATCCAGAGACCACTCAGAATGTTGAAGAGGTTGAACGTGACTTCTCTGAGATTCTGTCAGGTTTTGACAATCTCAATGACACGTTAATCATATTTACTAAGGCAAATGCTGATGTTGGTGGTCGTTTGATTAATAAAATGATCGATGCTTATGTTGCAGAGAATAGTGACAAAGCGATTGCATTTACTTCGCTGGGGCAGCTCAGGTATTTATCAGCATTACAATACGTTGATGCCGTGGTCGGGAACTCATCTAGCGGTATCGTAGAGGCGCCATCGTTTAAACTTGCCACTATTAATATCGGCGATCGCCAGAAAGGAAGAGTGAGAGCGAACAGTACTCTTGATGTAGCCGTAAGCGCCACCGAAATCTCGTCTGCTTTAGACCAAGTGTATAGCGTTGCATTTAAAGAATCTCTATTGCAAATAGTGAACCCTTACGGACAGGGAAATAGTTCTAAAAAAGTGGTAGATGTTCTGAGAGCTGTTGATTTGAATAGTTTAAAAACTAAGCCATTTTATGATGTTAAATACTGAAAATAGAACGATAGGCGGTGAGCAAGAGCTTGCCAAGGATGGTCTCTTTTATGGAGTGACGAATAGTGGGCGTTCTTCGCTAAGATGGGCTGTTCGCTCAATGTCACTTCAGGGGAAAAGGGTTCTTGTTCCAGACTTTGTATGTCAAATTGTTGTTGATGTATTACTAGAATTTGATATCGAAGTACTATTTTATGCAGTTCAAGATAACTTCGAATTCGATTTTTCTGATGATTATCAAGATATTAGTGCAATATATTTAGTTAAGTATTTTGGTCATGAGAGTACTTCGTTTCTCAATTTGATAGAGTGCTCTCAAGTTCCATTCATTATCGATGATGTTTTTGGTGTCGAGCCTCCTAAGGTCTTGGCTGATGTACAGTGGTGTTACTTTAATAGCCTAAGAAAAATAACCGCAATAGCTGATTTCAGCCAACTGATATCAAACGTGCCATTAGAACGATTGAATAAGTTATGTTTGTCAGAATTTTCAGAGATCAAATATCAAGCAAAAAGCATAAAGGCTAAGTTTCTCAGTAATTCTATCGGTAATGAGAGTGATTACTTATCATCTTTTTCATATGCCGAAAATTTGTTGGATAGCGGTGTTGGAATCTATGAACCAGAAGATAAAAGTACGGTTCTAGCATGTCAGTTCTATAGTGATAAACACGTAGAATTAAAGATACGTAAAGAAAATCTGACGACCGCCAAAGAACTTCTTAGAAGCGACCAATATATAGATATTAATGTGAACTTCCCCTCTTTCTTGCCACTACTGTTAGCTAATCGCGATAAAGTGAGAAAGGGACTGATGGAGCATTCAATCTTTTTGGCGATTCACTGGCCTGAAGTTGAGCAGGTTTCAAATCAGTTATCAGAAAACGTTCTTTCCTTACCTTTGGATAGTCGATATACGCAAAAAGATATCTCACGAATTTGTAACTTGATTAAGAAACTAGATAAATGAATGAAGAAAAATTAGAGCTGAAGCTCGCTAGTTATGAATATTTTGAAAGCTTTTTTCGATTGAGAAGCCAACCCCAAAATATCTACTGGTCGGGCTTTTCTGAGGCTCCTATTAAAGAAAAACTAGAGCATCATTTTTTTGCGGCCATCGAGAGTAGCTCTAGAGAGTTCTACCTTTTATGTGAAAAGGGTGAAGCGATAGGTTATTTGTATATAGATTATAATTCTTATGCTGACGAAGTTGAGATCGCATATGGTATATCTTCTGAGAAGAGTGGTCGTGGGTTAGCAAAGTTCATGATCAAGGAAGGATTATCTGCAACGAAATATAAAGTCGATAAAGTAATCGCCTGGATTGCAACTTCAAATATCCCTTCTATTAAATCGGTTGAATCATTAGGATTTATAAAAACGGTAGAAGAAGAAGTTCGATCTTTTAATCAAGAAGTCGAGCCAGTAAAATTCTGTAAGTTCATAAAGATTTATGGTGATTGTCAATGAGTCACGAGTGGAAAAATGTGCTGCTAGAACCTTCAGCAACAATTCTAGAAGCATTAGAAATTATCAACAAAGAAGCCTTGCGCGTTGCTTTAGTGGTTGATAACGAGCAGCACTTAGTTGGGGTCGTAACAGATGGTGATATCCGAAGAGGGTTGTTAAGAAATCTCCCACTCACAGACCCAATTGCAATGGTTATGAACACCAGTCCTACCACTGCTGATGTTAATGCAGAAAGAGAAGTGCTTATTGACCTAATGGAGTCAAAAGGCATTCTCTCCGTTCCTTTAATTGAGAATTATAGGGTTGTTGGTTTAGAAACCTTGCAAGGTGCACTTTGTAAACCTAGGTATGAAAACCCAGTGTTTATTATGGCTGGTGGTTTTGGTACCCGTCTTAAACCCTTAACCGATACTTGTCCTAAACCTATGCTAAAAGTTGGTGGTAAACCGATCCTTGAAACGTTGATACGTAACTTTATAAAAGCGGGTTTCCAAAACTTTTATATTTCGACTCACTACATGCCAGAGCAAATTGAGAACTACTTTGGAGATGGTACCGACCTAGGCGTGAATATCACTTACGTTCATGAAGATGAGCCACTTGGTACCGGAGGGGCTCTGGGGCTTCTACCCGATGATCTACCGAAAGGTTTACCGCTCATAATGATGAATGGTGATGTACTTACGAAGGTGGATTTTCAGCGCCTACTTGATTTCCATAACGAAAATCAAGCTGATGCGACAATGTGTGTGCGAGAGTACGATTATCAGATCCCTTATGGTGTGATCAATGGAGAAGGTAACAAAATAACGAGTATGGTCGAAAAACCAATTCAACGTTTCTTTGTCAATGCTGGTATTTATGTGGTTTCTCCACAAGTGATTAACTCGGTTCCCCAAAATCACAAAATTGATATGCCAACTTTGCTAGAGCAGCACATGGAGCAAAGAAACAATATCCTAATGTTTCCTATTCATGAGTATTGGCTTGATATCGGTCGTATGGATGATTTTAATCGCGCACAAGCGGATATCCACAGCTTGGGGATGTTCTAATGATTGATGGAAAAAAGGTATTAGCGTTTATCCCTGCTCGAGGAGGGAGTAAACGGTTACCAAGAAAGAATATCTTGCCAATTGCAGGGAAGCCATTAATTGGTTGGTCTATTGATGCAGCTAAAGGTAGTGAGTATATTGATGATATCTTTATAAGCACAGATGATCAGGAGATCGCTGATGTAGCTGCAGATTTAGGGATTCCTGCGCCTGAACTTCGTCCAGAGCACTTAGCTTCTGATACTGCATCGACAGCGAATGTCCTGACGTACACCTTGGAAAAATTTGGTACTGGTTTTGATATAGTCATTTTACTCCAACCCACATCGCCGTTGCGTACCTCACAGCATATCGATCAGGCTCTGGAGCTATTTATTGAGAAACAAGCTTTTTCTGTTGTATCTGTGACACCTTGCGAGCATCCTCCACTTTGGTCAAATATATTGCCAGATAATGGTTCAATGGAAAACTTTATTCGACCAGAAGCTCTAAAGCGTTCTCAAGATTTAGGTAGCTTTTATCGCTTCAATGGTGCGATTTATATATTTGATGTTGAAAAATTACTCGAATACCAAGAGATCTGCTATACAAGTGAGTCCTTTGCTTTTGTGATGGAAAACAAGGACTCATTCGATATTGATCAGCAGTTGGATTTTGAATTAGCAGAGTATTTTCTGAATAAAAGGTCTTAATTATAGGTCTTCAAAGCTATTAATTTTTTTTACATTAATAGCTTTGAATTGTCTTCTTAGTTCTGCTCGAAACACTTTATCAGGGTAGTCGTCGGATATCGTATAAATGGGCATATCTGGATAGAGTAGTCTGCAAGTAAACATTACAGTGGAGTAAGTCCCTACGAATCCAGAGAGCTCAATACCTTTATCGATTAACTCTATTTCTAGAGGATATTCACTACGGTGGTATATAATGTAGCTTTTTCCCTGTAGCGCCTCTTTTACTTCATCTCGCTCTGTTCGGTGAGGGAAGTATATAATTTTTCGATTGCTAGACTTAGCAAGAGTATCAATCTCTTCAATGTATTGTGATACCGATTTTTGATACTTGTCACCAATAGCCCCTTGTCCTATATAGCCAATTGGGGCATCTCTGTTATATAGAGATGGGTTACCATACTCCCCCTTTAATCTGCTCAGGGAATTCTTATGTACTTTATGTGCTATTGGGTTTAAGTTGAACATCGTAAAAACTTCTAGATTATCAGAAGGTTTTAAATGACCAATTGGTTTACATCCATTAAGACGCACTACTAAATCTTGAAGGAACCTTGGGCGGTAAAAGTCTTGTTTAGGCAGTATATACTTCGGATACTCCGACAGTGTAAGCGTACCATCATCAAAATAGATTTGTTTCTCTATATTGAGGTTTTTTAGTATTAGTTTTGTTCGCCAGGCATTAAATTCAGCATAGAAAAAACGTTGTATCGAACGCCCATTTAGGGCTTTCTTGATCTCTTTGATTGCTTTAGGGACAGCAATACTGCGGTTTCCCCTATCAATGGTGATGATATTTTGCCACTCTTTAGTATTAAAAAGTCGGTTTTGTTGCTCTAAACCAAGCGTACTTTTTTGGTTTACCAACAGTAAGATCGCCTCTTGGCTGTTAAAGAATGTTTTAGCCTCTAATGCACAAACATACTGCATGGGTGATGTAACAACAAAAAGATCCATAGTTTATAAAGTTACCTTATCCAGAGTTTTTTGTAATGAGCCTTGGTTTGAGTTTACGACAGAAAGTAGGCTTACCTTTACTTGATGGTAAGCACTTTCATTTTGAATTAGATCCTTTATTTCAATTGCAAGGGTGTTTGCGTTTGAAGTAATAGCTATCGCAGAAAAAGATACCATCTTGTCGACAATTTCTTGGAAATTAAAATAGCTCGGCCCAGTGATGACTGGCACACCTAAAGCCGCAGACTCTAGAACATTATGCCCACCAACTTTATCGCCAATCAAACTACCACCCATAAAGCAAATGTCGGCTGATCCAATCAAGGTAAGCATCTCACCCATGGTATCTCCAAGATAAACTTGGGTCGATGTTGTTACTTCTTCTTGGCTTGTACGTCGAGCAGTTTCAAAGCCTTGACCTTGGCAAAGCTCAAATACATCTTCGAATCGCTCTGGATGCCGTGGAACAAGGATTAAAAGTGCATTTGGGTGCCATTCTAAGATTTTTTTGTGGGCTTCTAATACCTGCTCATCTTCGCCTTTATGAGTGCTGGCTGCAATCCAAATCGGGCGCTCTAATCCGAGAGCATTCCTTAGCGATTTAGCTTTTTCTCTTACGTCGTTCGATATCTGGATATCAAACTTTATCGAGCCAGTGACAAAAAGTTTGTTTTTCTCGACACCTAAACGTTCGAAACGCTCAGCATCTGACTCCGTCTGGCAAAGGACCTTATCTATGCAAGGGGGTAATAGGTCAAACAGAGGCTGCACTTTTGCGTAGTTCCTACACGATTTTTCAGAGAGGCGAGCGTTGACCACTATGATAGGGATTCCTGCATTGTGGACTTTATTAAGCGTGTTTGGCCAAAGTTCGGTTTCGATTATCAACATTTGCTTTGGGCGTATTGCCTTTAGAAAACCTTTCACAGCAAAACCGAAATCGATAGGCATATAGCGGTGTTCCACTAAGTCGCCCAACTTAGCAATTTGTTCCGCACCAGTACTGGTTGTGGTGGTGACCAAAATAGGTTGGGTTGGGTTTTGCTTTTTCAACTCTTTAATGAGTGGGATAGCGGCGATACTTTCACCGACCGAAACCGCATGAATCCAAATGGGGCGCTCAGTTGTCTCTAGTTTTGGGGTTCTACCAAAATGCTCTTTCCATCGTTCACCAAATTTGGGCTTGTTTGGTTTACTTTTATATAAACCAAATAAAAGGAAAGGGGACGCAAGGGCAAGTAGCAATGTGTAAAAAATGCGGATTAGCATGAACTTACCGTTATCGCTTCAAGTTTTTGGATGCTGTTTAGCACCTGTTTTGGTGATAACTCAGTTAAACACTTAAGATGCTTAAACTCACACTCACGCTTAAAGCAGGGACGGCAGTCAATATCGGTGTGAACAATCTCTACCTTTTCCGCAAGCGGTGGTGTGTATTTTGGTGATGTGGAACCATAGACCGCAACGACGTTACAACCAACGGCAGCTGCCACGTGCATAAGTCCTGAGTCGTTCGCGATGACAGTGTGGCATGCTGCTAGAAGATCAACTGCTTCAATCAGGCTCGTTTGCCCTGCCAAAACATGAATCTGGTGCTGGTATTCTTGAGGTACTAATTGCTTGATGTTGTTACAGGTCTCAAGGTCTTTTTGAGAACCAAATAGCCACACTTGCTTTCCTGCATTTGCCATTGCTGACGCGACTTCTGCGTAATGTGTTTCAGGCCATTTTTTCGCAGGACCAAACTCTGCTCCTGGGCACAGGCCAACAACAGGTGCCTCTTGATTGAGGTTAAACTTAGTAATCGCTTCAGCTTGCTCTTTTTTATCAATAAACAGGCTAGGGCGAGGTAGGGTTTCTAAACCACCCAATGAGGATGAGTCGATCATCTCTTCTTGTGAGTAAGCTAATGCCACATAGCGTTCAACCATGAACTGAAAAGACTTCATGTTTGGTCGCAAGTCATTAAGTAAACCGTAACGCATTTCACCTTTCCAACCAGTACGAAGAGGAATGTTTGCGAAGCACGGGATAAGAGCAGATTTTGCAGACTTCGGCAGGATGTATGCGTGGTCGTACTGTTTTTCTCGTAATGATTTACCGATTTCGCGACGACCGAGTAAGTTGAATTCACCATGACCAATAGGCATTTCAATAGCTTGATGGATTTCTGGCATGCGCTCAAGAATTGGTTTGCACCAACCAGGTGCAATTACATCAATTTGGCTTTCTGGATGGAGTTGCTTTAAGACGATATAAAGAGACTGCGACATCACCATATCGCCAACCCAAGAAGGGCCAATAATTAAGATTTTTTTCATTTGCTTATTTGCCAGTCAGTGTTGTATCTCGGTTTAAATAGGTTGTAATAGTTATTGCCGTCTTCTTGAGAGTGCAGAAGTTGTAGCACCCACATGTATTGTTCTGGTTTATTTGCAACAAAGTACTCGATCGCTTGATTACAAGTGCGAGCGTCTTGTTCTTCGCCTTTATCTAGCTCAAACGCCGGTAAGATTTCGATATCAAACGTACCATCTTCTGTGTTCATAGAAGCAAACATAGGTAACACTTTAGCGCGTGATAGTTTGGCAATTTTACCTAAGCCTGGAAGCGTTGCTTTTCTGGTCGCAAAGAAATCGACAAAAACGCTGTGTTCAGGACCATGATCCTGATCGGGTAAGTAATAGCCAATGTAACCGTCACGAACTGATTTCAAAAACGGCTTAACACCACCAGAGCGCTCATAAACACGACCGCCATATTGCACACGTTGTTCGTGCATTAGCCAATCAGCCACTTCATTTTTCTGCTTTTTTGCCATTGCAGAGACGGGCATTCCCATCGAAGCAAGCAACACCGCAGGAATATCAATCGCCCATGAGTGTGGAACCATCAAAATGACTTTCTCATCATTGTCGATGTGTTTTTGTAGGATGTCTAAACCTCGGATTTGGCAACGCTGCTGTAACCATTTAGATGAGCGTAAGCTTAGTAAGCTGAAACGGAAAAAGAACAATGCTGCGGTATAAAGCGTTTTTTCAATCAGTGCTTCGCGCTCTTCAAATGATTTCTCTGGGAAGCACAGCTCAAAGTTGACACGAGCTCGGTGAGCCGGACCTTTGTGCGATTTAGCCAGTTTCTTCGCAATGGCTTTTGCTAGCCATTTCTGAACCCCTAAAGGTAATAAAGCAAGCGGCAAAGAAAGGGCAACGCCTATCCATGTCCCCCAATACTTCGGCGCTAAAAAGTGGCGCTCAAATTCAGGGTTATAAGCTTTAGGATCGAAATCATCACGTTGATTAGTCATGAAGTTTTAAGTACCTATATTTTTGAAGAAAGGCGATTGGGGGTCTGTAGAAATGATACTAGTAATCGTATCAGAGTAAAGGTGGTAGAGAGTTAACTACCACCTTTGAAGGGAATTAACGGTTTTGAATCGCTAGGTATTCAGCAACACCCTCAGCTACCGTTTTGAATTCTACATCACAACCAGCTGCACGAAGCTTAGTTAGGTCCGCTTGAGTGAATTCTTGGTAAGCGCCTTTTAGGTGGTCAGGGAACGGAATGGTTTGGATTTCACCCTTGTTGTGGTGTTTGACCACTGCTTTTGCTACTTCTTCAAAAGATTCTGCACGACCAGTACCGCAGTTGAAGATGCCAGAAACTCCATTTTCTAGGAACCAAAGGTTTACTTTGCACACATCACCAACGTAAACGAAGTCGCGTTTGAATGATTCGCTGCCTGCAAATAATTTAGGGTTTTCACCAGCATTGATTTGGTTATTTAGGTGGAAGGCTACCGATGCCATGCTGCCTTTGTGATCTTCACGTGGACCGTACACATTGAAGTAGCGGAAACCAGTGATTTGAGAAAGCTGTTCACCATGCTCTTGGGCATCTTGCCATAGGCGACGCACATAGTTATCAAATTGCTGTTTTGAGTAACCGTATACATTAAGTGCGCCTTCGTATTTACGTTCTTCAACAAACGTTTCTGTTTCGCCGTATGTTGCTGCTGAGGATGCGTATAGGAATGGAATTTCACGATCTAGACAGTAATGAAGCAACTCTTTCGAGTACTCATAGTTGTTTAGCATCATGTATTTGCCGTCCCACTCGGTTGTCGCAGAACAAGCACCCTCATGGAAGATAGCTTCGATAGGACCGAAGTCGTCACCTGCCATGATTTGAGTAAGGAAGTCATCACGATCCACGTAATCTGTGATATCAAGATCAACTAAGTTTTTAAACTTCTTGCCATTTTTTAGGTTGTCGACAACCAGAATATCGTTAATACCTGCTTCGTTCAGTGCTTTAACAATGTTGCTGCCGATCATGCCAGCACCACCAGTTACGATGATCATAAGACTTCCACCATAGATTAAAATTTTCTCAGGAAGTTTAGCAGAGTTAAGCCTTTAGGTGCTAGTACTAGGGTAAGTCCTTGTCATTAGCTAAACAAAAAGGAAGCCGAAGCTCCCTTTGTTTTAGTTGAATAGTTTAGTCAGAGCTATATTATTTTTCGTCTGACGTATTTGGGCGTTGGTACCAAGGATTACGCTCATCCGTCAGCTCAATTAGGCTGTACTTACGACCGAGTTTCTGACCGCCATCGCGAGTCAATGGCTGCCAGCTAAAGTTTGCACGGTTGTTGCTTGGTTTCACCGTCATTATGTCAAATGGAATCGAAATGTAGAAACCTTTCGTAAAGCTACCTTCGCCGAATTCTTCAGCAGATAAGTCGGTAAATGAGGCGAAAGCACCTGCAATCACGCCACTCTTGAATTGCTTAGACACGTTCACTTGCGTACCTACATCACCCGCTAGGAACTGGCCCACATCGACTTGGATCATCAAATCTTGTAGGAAATCCCATTGAGGGTAGTAGTAACCAGACACAAAGCCAGTAAAGCCTTTATCTACCACTTGGAATGGGCGGCCGTATTCAGGGATATGCTGCCACTTCTCATCGTAAACACCAAAGTAGCTTTCAGGATCACGTTGAGAAACTAAGTTAACATCAGCACCAAGCGCCCAGTTTGCGCCTTTTGGACGGTACAAGAATTCGGTACCTACACCCGCAAACATGCTTTCTAGGTAACCTGCATAGAATTGCTGGTCCATGGTATCGGAGTACTCTTGGAACCAAGTCAATTGAAGGTTCGACATAGTTACCGCGTGTTCATTCTGATAAGCACGGAACATAGTACGTACACGTGGGACGCTTGTGCCATCAGGTGGTGTTACGTAGTTAAACTTGTCGTAGTTATTGTACCAATCCCAGTAAAGTGAGCCGCCGATTTCTAGATTGTCCGTTAGCCAGTAAGAAGTGTTGCCGCTCAAACCAACACTAAACAAGTAGAAGTCTTCTGGGTTACCCAAGGTTTGAGCCAGTTTTGGTGCAAAGCCCCAATCAAAACGCTCAAACCCATCGTAAGCAGGTTTGCCCTGAGGCTTATTGCTTGATGTAGACGTCGCATCTTCAATAGTCGGGTTGATGTAGTTAACTTCTGCAAAGTCACGGTACTTATCTTTTGAGATAACCGTTTGATCACCGAGCAAGCCACGGCTGCGTTCATTGATAGTAAAGGTATCAATGTTGTCTGGCATTTCGTTGTAAAGGACTGCCGCTGCTTTTTCATGAGCTTCCTTGCGATCACGATACTTTTTCTGCTCGCCAACAACCGAAACGGTATTGTCTTCAACATAGAGCTGGGTATTTTGGTAGCCAGCAATCTTATCCAGCTCCTCAGTAACACGTTCCCAATCTACATCAGACAGTTGCTCTGGTTGCTTTTCTTCAACTTCTGGTGTTGGTGTATCACGCCAGAAAGACGGCATTTCATTGAAGTTAGTATAAAGACTCACACCAGCAACCAACGTGTCGCCACGTTCATAACTCAAACGCAGATCCGCCATGTGGCCTAAACGATAAAGTATACCAAAGTTCCAAGGGGTGTGGGGCGTCATGTCTATGCCACCGCGTACCACAGGAAAATCTTCGCTGTAGTCATTACTGTCGTATTCAAGCTTGAAGCGCAGTGGTGCATGTAGTGTTTGATATTCCACACCACCAAATAGAGCTGCCGGTCCTTTAAACCAACGCTCAAAATCTACGCTACCGCCATTGCCTTTAAAGTCGGAAGGTCGCTCACAGAAACTGTCTGACAACTTACAAGCGGGGTTACTGATATTGTCACGCGTTCCAAGGTAACCCCAGCCCATACCTAAGGTAAAATCAAAGGTACCAAGGTTAGGGTTAGAGTAACGTTTTGTTGCAGCAACAAACTCACCATCAAACAGGCCAGTACCCGCAAAGTCACGAATACCAACAGACAGCTCTGGTAAGTACTCAGACTCTTCTAATAAGCGAACTTTAAAATCGATACCTTTATCGGTGTATTCATTGTCACCAGAAAAATTAGGGTCTTCGCTGTAAAGAACATCTTTTGCAGTAGTGTAGCGAATTGTAGTCTCTAACCATGGCATCACTTGTAGAGTCACATTGTAAAACGTGTACTCATTGCTATTGTTAATAGCAAAGTTGAACTCGCCCTCAGGTGCCATACGGCCGGTTGGCATTTGCATTAAGCCCACACCACCAAAATCCATCTGTGAAGGTTGTAATGGCGGTGCCTCAAAAGGCATATCTTGAGCCCAAACCAACGCTGGACCCATTAAAGAAAGCGATAAACTGGTTCTTATCAGGTTCATATTTAACTCTTCGATGGGGCTGGTTTACGCTGTGACAGCAGTTTGACGATGTCTTGATCCATTGGTGATTGTTCAAAATCGTCAAATGGGATGTAGACCATGGTCAGGGGCGGTAAATAATATTGTTTGGTCAACCAACTTCCATGATGAGGTGTAACCACTTCACCATTTGGGTAGATTAGAATAGGTGGCTGAGCCAGTTCACCAACCTCACTGCTTTTTAGGCTATCGATTTGTTCATGTAGGGGGATACCAGCTAGATGTTTGATGGCATAAACCTTGTCCACATTGCCCACATACAATACTTTTTCTGCTCGCTTAGGTGCACTTAAGGCAAACTGTCCTTTTAAAAGTGGGTTATCAAATTTATCTAAGCGAATTTGATCAACATCGACGGCGGAAAGAACGCGAGGCGCAAACTGACTTTGCTGAATAAATTTGTAAAATGGATGGCCAATAAGGTTGTATTGAATCATTTGGTTCAACACGGCGTTTTTTAACGTCAGACTTTCTTGCTGTGCCTGTTCTGAATCATCAAACAAACTAATCGCAAGAGGATATTGCAAGACAACGTTCTGCTCTTGTGCGAGTTTTAGGATGTGGTCTAAACGAGTTGGCTGTTCAAATTGTAAGGCTTTTCCAGTACCCACTAATTCAACTTGTAATGGCGGTAAACTGTGGTTCTTGGCCATCGTAGGCAGTGTGGTAATACTTACAGCACCTGCCAAGCTTAGTAAAGAGAGCAGTCGCTTACTCATGATTTGCTGTACCCTTTCAAAATTGTCAATTCAACTGGCACCATGTTTGGTCCCAAGTGCTGACGTGTTTTCACCACTTGCCCATCACTGTCTACCCAATAGGTGTTCTCTACGCTTTCTTCTAAGCTTGGAAAAGTGACGAGCTCAGTATAAACGTCAGTTTCTGTCGATGAAATAGGGGTGGTTACCGTCTCTTTGCCTTGACGTGATCGCTCTACATGAGCTTGAAAGCCGTAACGGTATTGCTCAGACCAATCGTAAGATAGCGCATATTGAACAGATGATTTTGAGTAAGCAGGCACGTCACCGTAGACACCGGCTAGGTTAGTGGTTTGCAATCCAATGGTTTTAACAATATGGCCATTCTCTGTTACCACCATCGCTTTATCGGCACTGACCCATTTGAGTTGAGTTTGACCCGTTAGTGGGTTTGATTCAGCAAAGGCGAGAACAACGAAGACTTGCTTTTGGCTGCCGATTTTTAGATAAGCGCTGGCATAAGGAACGGCTTCAATTTCTTTTGGTGTCAACTCAACATCGATGTAGTTACCATAAGCTTCTTGAACGGTCGCCGAGACATCATTGAATTTCTGAGTACACCCAAAAGTGAGGTTTAATACAGGTAAAACAACAAGTAAGCGCATCCATTTCTGCGATAGAAAGGTATTCATTTTTCCCTCGTACAAATAAAATCGCCCTGAAACAGTTCAGGGCGATTTATCTAGTTCGACTTAAACAAAAATTACTTCGCTGAAGTAGTCGCAGAACCAGTAGTAGTTGTTGACGAGTCGCTGTCTGACGCTGCAACTGCTACTACAGTTACTGCTGCTGCTGCACCTACTGCTACTGCAGTTGTACCAGTTGCAGATGCAGATGCTGCACCAGCAGATCCTGCTTCTTCAGCTGCGAATGCAGTTGATGCGCTTAGAGCCATAAGAATAGCTAGAGCTGTGTTCTTCATTATTAATCCTTGTATTTCAGATTTTAAAACATCGATGTTTGGTCTGTTTAGAACATACCATCTGTCATTTTAGTTAAAAAACAATCAGCATGTAAATAGTTTCCTATGGAATTTTACCAAGTTCTAAAGAATGCGTCTCATTGAAAAGACAATTCATTTGCAGGCGGTATTAGTGATTTTAACTAGAGCTTAGTGGAGTAATGAAGGATAACTCCACTAAGTAACACCAACTAGTCAATATCAAAAGTAAGTAGCGAATCGACATTCGATATAAGTTTTACGTTACGCTTTGTAACATTATAAAGGAATGATGCCAGAGTTTCATTGCTCTCAAAAACAAGAATGCCCATTCTCAAACCTTAGAGTGAGCCCCCTTGCCGTTTTGCGCTAATCCATGCATAATTTGCCAGCTTTTATGCTGTGCTTTTCAAGTATGAGCTTTTGATTTTCTCCTCACAAAAGCGACGCTTGAAAAAAGCACTTATATCAATAAGCCGAGCAGCTCGGTAATCAGCGAACAGTGGCTACGCGTAATGCCGCAGGGCGGTAGCGTGAAAACGCACAAGCAAACAGACAAAGAGTTAACAGACATTCACTGCGTGCGTTATTCATGTGCAGCGGTCAGTCAATACCCAAGGAACACTTACGTGATGAACAAACGACCATGGCTAGGGGCGTTGAGTGCAATCAGCTTAGGCTTGTGCTCATTTACGGCCTCAGCAGATTTTTATGCAGGTGCGTTAGTGAGCTACTCTAATGCCGAATACCACCACTCTTCTATTTCTTCCGTAACCGAAGGCAATCCATTCCTTCTTCAAGCGCAAGCAGGCTATTTCTTTAACGATTATGTCGCGTTAGAAGCGCGTTACGGCACCTCAGTACAGCGCGAAAGCGGACTTGCAGTAGACAGCTTAGCAAGTGGTTTTGTTAAGTTGAACATGCCGGTTTCTGAACGTTTCGCACTTTACGGGCTGGCGGGTTACTCCAGTGTCCAAATTGACCAACAGAACGTCGGCTCTAATAAAGATCAAGGCTTTAGCTTTGGTTTAGGTATGCATTACGCCTTAGATAAGCACAATGCGGTTGTTTTCGAGTTTATTGACAATACATCAGAAGACCAAGTTCGTCTGAATGCCCTGACACTCGGCTTTCAGCACCGATTTTAATTAAAAGACCTAGTGCCTAGTTTTAGTAACTAGGATTTTTTAACTCTCGATTTAAATAGCGAATTATCATGCTTAAAGGATATTTCTCGATTGCCGCTTGTGTATTGGCAAGTGTTTTTGCGCCATTCAGTCATGCGCAAACTCCAACCCCGGAACAAATGCAAATGTTCCAAAGTCTACCTGCTGACCAACAACAAGCACTAGCAAGTAAGTACGGCATTTCTCTCCCTTCTGGCTCTTCTTCTCAGCCGAGTAGCTATCAAAACCCTCAAGTGATTGATCCTCGCCCAGAGGTGAGTAACGCTAATCAAACGAACCAAGCGGATGTAATGAAAGAAGATGAAGAGCTAAAGCGCTTCGGCTTGGATCTATTTGCGGGTTCACCAACAACATTTGCTCCAGTAAACGATGTGCCTGTCCCTGCTGACTACACTGTCGGCGCTGGTGACGAAATTGTTATTCAGCTATTTGGTAAAGAGAATACGACTCACCGTTTGCGAGTAAATCGCGCGGGTACTATCAACTTTCCTTCACTTGGCCCAGTCCAATTAGCAGGCATGAGCTTTTCTGACGTTCGTGACTCCCTAAACCAACGAGTAAAAGAGCAAATGATCGGTGTGCGTAGCGATATTTCGCTAGGAGAAATGCGTACCATGCAAGTGTTTGTTATGGGGGATGCCTACAAACCTGGTGCTTACACCGTTAGCGCGCTAACCACCATTTCTCAAGCCATTTATTACAGTGGCGGCTTTGGGGAGAGCGGTGCATTGCGCAACGTGCAGCTAAAGCGCAATGGTCAGGTGATTCGCAAACTTGATATGTATGACCTATTGCTGAAAGGCGACGCGCGCAACGATGTTCGACTGTTACCTGGTGATGTGGTCTTTATTGGTGCTGTTGGCAATACCATCACTATTGATGGTGAGGTAAACCGCCCTGCAATCTATGAAGTAAAGTCAGGCGAAACCTACAAACAGGCGATTCAAATGGCGGGAGGTTTTACTGCCAACGCTTACAGTGACCAAATTGAAGTCAAACGTTATGCAGCGAAAGGTGCGCGTGACGCATTAACCCTGAACTTCAGTCAGTCACATGATCAACAAACCAAAGTCAAAGATGGCGACGCCGTTAATGTACTGAAGAAGAGCGAAGAACTAACCCGTTACGTGCAAATTGAAGGTGATGTTCGTCATCCGAGCTTTATCGAATGGAGGAGTGGCCTTCGCGTTGCTGACTTGTTCCAATCGGTAGATACGTCATTTAACTCTACTGCAGATGTTAACTATGCTGTCGTTGTTCGTGAGATTAACCCACAACGTGACATCGAGGTTTATCAAGTAAATCTTGCTAACGCGATTCTTTCGCCGAGCAGCAAAGATAACCTAAAGTTAAACTCACGTGACCGAGTGCTGGTATTTAACCGTTTCAATAATGAAGATTTAGATACCCTTGCAGATCAAGATACGGTTACGAAAGCGAAAACGCTTGAGCAAGCACAATTTAAAGCTGAGCTGGATCAACAAAAAGAGCAAGAAGTGATGAGCTCTTCTGTTGCTATTTCTTCAGCAACAGACAATATGCCGATGGGACGATCTTCAACTGAAGAATCAGAACAGCCAAAAATCATATTCCGTGGCAAAGAAATCACAAAAGAAGATTTTGATGCGTTGAAGCAAAACACTCGTCGAACTTTACTTGCTCCGGTGCTTTTGCAGCTCCAGCAACAATCTCGTTTAGGCTTAGCACCGCAAATCGCTGAAGTATTTGGTGAGGTTAAACACCCTGGTCGCTACCCACTTACGCCACGCATGTCAGTGTCTACCCTTATCGAAGCGGCAGGTGGTCTAACGTACAATGCATTTACCATTAATGCAGAGTTGGCTCGTACTGTGATCAGTAGCAAGGACGAACGCGCTTCTATTGATGTGGAACGCATTGATTTACGCAAAGCGATTCAAGGAGGTACAGCAGATGATGCAATCCTTGTTGGCCGTGACCGTTTGAACATCCTAGAAAAGCCGAACGTTAAACTACAGAGCACAGTAACCCTGCAGGGTGAGGTGCGGTTCCCTGGTACTTACACGGTTCGTCAGGGGGAGACCTTAGGCGAGTTACTTGAGCGTGCTGGTGGTTTGACGGAATTTGCCCATCCTCAAGGTGCGATCTTCACACGTGAAGCGCTTCGCCTACAAGAGCAAAAGCTACTAAATCAATACGCCGCAGATATGCGCGCAGAAACCGCGAAAAAAACCTTTCGTGCAGACAGCAATATGAGCTCAGTGATTTCTGACCCAGAAAAAACCTTGGCGTTTGTGGAAGAAGCAAGTAAGAGCAAAGCGCTTGGTCGCATGGTTGTGCAGCTTAATCGCATCCTAAAAGACGAGCGTTCTGCGGACTTTATGTTAGAAGATGGAGACTTCTTATTTGTACCGACTTTCCGTAATACGGTTTCAATCATGGGTGAAGTTCAGGTTCCAATCACTTACTTGTTAGATAACAAGCTAGACGTAGATGATTACCTAAACAAAGCCGGCGGCGCGAAAAAACAAGCAGATGAAGATCGTATTTTTGTCGTGCGCGCTGATGGTTCAGTATACAAACCAACTTCTGGTTACTGGTTCGGTAACAATCATGAAGAGTTAAAAGCGGGCGACACAATTGTTGTGCCAATTGATACCGACTACCGCGATGCATTAAGTACTTGGACTGCTGCCACCCAGATCCTTTACCAAACAGGTGTAGCGATCAACGCGTTGAAGTAAAGGTAAATAAAGGTCCTAGGAATAAACGTTCCTAGGGCCTAGAACTTTTTTAAATACAGATTATGGAGCGCTTAGCTACTGAATACGGGAGAAGAAAACGTCATTCCAGCGAGCAGAAGCAAGACTAGGAATCTACTCTCGGATTGAGTGTAGATTGCGTTTGAAAGCTCAGGTAAACGGTTTGCATGGTATTTCACCGGAGCAATATTCCGTATTCCGTATTCCGTATTCCGTATTCCGTAAACATTTTCACCGATCCTAGGACCTAGAACTTCCATGGAACCACAAAAAGAACTCAATCCAAACTACTTACCATATCCACCTCAATCTGCAGATGATGAGATTGACTTGCGTGAACTTTTTAACGCTCTATGGAAAGGCAAGTGGTTCATCATTGTGACCACATTTGTTTTTGCGGTCGGTGCGGTGCTATACGCACTTAGCCTGCCAAATATATACAAATCAGATGCATTACTTGCGCCGGCAGAAAGCTCAAATGGTGGTGGCTTATCAAAAATGGCAGGCCAGCTAGGAGGTTTAGCTGCGTTAGCAGGTGTTAACCTTGGTGCAGGAGAATCCTCGCAAACAGATTTGGCAGTGCAAGTAATGAAGTCTCGTCAGTTTGTAGAAGCATTTATTAAAAAGCATGATTTGCTTGTTCCTTTGATGGCAGCAAAAAATTGGGATTTAGAAAGCAATATGCTCATTCTTGATGAGGAACTTTATAACTCGAAGAATAGTGAGTGGCTTCGCGAACCCGATGGCCTACGTGGTGCGACACCAACAGCACAGGAAGCGTTTGAAGTTTTCAGTAAAGAGGTTTTGAATATTAGCCAAGATAAAGAGAGTGGTTTATACACAGTATCTGTTAAAAACTACTCACCTTACTTAGCTCAGCAATGGGTCAACTGGCTAATTGAAGACATCAACCAAGTAATGCGTGAACGAACGATTGCTGAAACTTCACAAAATTTAGCTTACCTAAACGCTCAGCTACAAAAAACTGCTGTTACGGATATGCAAAGCACGTTTTACCGACTGATCGAAGAGCAGACCAAAAGTTTGATGCTGGCTGAAGTACAAGAAGAGTTCATATTCAAAGTTGTTGACCCTGCCGTTGTACCGGAGCTTAAAGATGGTCCGAAACGCGCTCTAATTTGTGTGCTAGTTACATTGCTTGGGGGGATGCTAGGTGTGGCGATTGTACTAGTACGCTTTGCGTTTCGAAAGGAAGATAAAGGGGAGCTAGGAGCTAGGAGCTAGTTTTCAAGGACCTATTTGGAGTGGCTTGTTTAAGATAGGTGAAATCAATTAATTACAGCGAGATAGTAAAATAAAGCTGTCTCATCTTGAACAACAAGCGTTTCAGACGAAGAAAAGTCTGAGGCGTTGAAGTGAAATCTCACGTAGATGACAAAATTTATAATTGAAATTAGGCTAAAAAATGTCCAAAAAAAAAGTGCTAACGGTATTTGGTACACGCCCAGAAGCCATCAAAATGGCACCACTTGTTCATGCATTGGCAGCAGATCATAGGTTTGAAGCGAAGTGCTGCGTGACCGCTCAGCATCGTGAAATGCTTGATCAAGTGTTAGAGCTTTTTGAAATTATACCTGATTATGATCTAAACCTCATGCAACCTGGTCAAGCTCTCAATGATGTTACTGCGCGCATATTGTTAGAGCTCAAACCTGTACTACAGGAATTTAAGCCAGACGTAGTTCTAGTGCATGGTGATACCGCTACCACGCTAGCGGCAAGTCTTGCTGCATATTATGAGCAAATCGAGGTAGGGCATGTGGAAGCTGGTCTTCGTACTGGCAATATTTACTCACCATGGCCAGAAGAAGCCAATCGTCGTTTAACTGGTGCACTAGCTAAATATCATTTTGCGCCAACTAAAACCTCAAAACAAAACTTAATAAAAGAGAGTTTTGCCGAAGAAGATATTTCAGTCACGGGTAATACAGTGATTGATGCTTTGTTGATGGTGCAAAATAAAATCCAGAATGATTTTGTACTTAATGAAGAGTTGCGTGAGCAAT
The DNA here is from genome assembly GCF_000817815.1 of Vibrio owensii CAIM 1854 = LMG 25443. Lineage (GTDB taxonomy): Bacteria > Pseudomonadota > Gammaproteobacteria > Enterobacterales > Vibrionaceae > Vibrio > Vibrio owensii. The sequence goes on along the minus strand of NZ_JPRD01000053.1, from coordinate 29,691 downwards.
TTCCATTTTTAGACACATCAAAGAAACTTATTCTTGTTACAGGGCATCGCCGTGAAAGCTTTGGAGGGGGGGTCGAACGAATTTGTGAAGCCTTGGCCACAATAGCAAAGCAACATCCTGAAGTGCAGATTGTTTATCCTATGCATTTAAACCCAAACGTTCGTGAGCCTGTGAATCGAATTCTTTCGGAAGTGGACAATGTGTATCTTATTGAACCACAGCAATATCTGCCGTTTGTTTATCTAATGACTTGCGCTGACATCATTTTGACGGACTCAGGTGGTATTCAAGAAGAAGCGCCCTCCTTAGGTAAACCTGTTCTTGTAATGCGTGATACCACGGAGCGTCCAGAAGCGGTAAAGGCAGGTACAGTTAAGCTTGTCGGTACAGATATTGATACGATCGTCTCAAACCTTCACCTACTCCTAACGGACAAAAATGAATATGAAAAGATGAGCTTTGCACACAATCCGTATGGGGATGGAGAAGCTTGTCAACGCATTCTTAGAGTATTATTAAAATAGATTTTGGATTAGTTTATGTCATTTGAAACAATTTCAGTAGTTGGTCTTGGTTATATTGGACTACCAACAGCGGCCATGTTTGCGTCAAGAAAAAAGAAGGTGATTGGTGTTGATGTTAACCAACATGCGGTGGATACGATTAACCTAGGCAAAATTCATATCGTAGAGCCTGAACTTGATATGATTGTGAGTGCGGCGGTTACAGAAGGTTACTTGAAAGCAGTGACAACACCTGAGCCTGCTGATGCGTTCCTGATCGCAGTACCAACCCCCTTTTTACCGTGTTCTGAAGGTGAAGTGCCTGCACCGGATTTGACGTACATTGAAGCGGCTAGCAAGGCCATTGCGCCAGTATTGAAAAAAGGTGACTTGGTGATCCTAGAGTCGACTTCTCCAGTAGGTGCCACAGAGAAAATGGCAGCCTGGCTTGCAGAAGCTCGTTCTGATCTCAGCTTCCCGCAAACAGCAGGTGAAGACGCTGACGTTAATGTTGCGCACTGCCCTGAGCGTGTCTTGCCTGGTCATGTTGTGCGTGAGTTGGTGGAAAATGACCGTGTTATTGGTGGTTTAACACCCAAGTGCTCAAACCGTTCAGTTGAGCTTTACAAAGCGTTTGTTGAAGGCGAGTGTGTGATCACTAATGCACGCACTGCTGAAATGGCTAAGCTGACAGAAAACTCTTGTCGTGATGTACAGATTGCTTTTGCGAATGAGCTATCTATGATTTGTGACAAATTAGATATTAATGTGTGGGAGCTTATTTCATTAGCTAACCGTCACCCTCGTATTAATATTCTTCAACCTGGCCCCGGTGTTGGTGGACACTGTATCGCTGTTGACCCTTGGTTTATCGTTTCAAAAACGCCAGCAGAAGCTCAGATCATTCATACAGCACGCAAAGTGAACGATACAAAACCTGAATGGGTAATCAATAAAGTGAAGTTAGCTATTGCAGACTTCCTGCAAGCCAACCCCCAAAAAACAGCAAATACCATTACTATTGCATGCTACGGTCTTGCATTTAAGCCTGATATCGATGATTTACGTGAAAGCCCAGCGATGTTAATCACGAAGGAGATAACAGAAATGCATGCTGGAAAAGTATTAGCGGTTGAACCAAATATTGGATCAAAACCAACTAATTTAGATGTTGAGTTGGTTAGCCTTGATATTGCAAAAGAAAGTGCAGATGTCCATGTGCTGCTTGTCGACCATAAAGAATTCAAAGTAGAAGAAATGCACTCCGATTTTATTGTTGATACTAAAGGTATTTGGTAGATGGAGTATAAGATTGAAATTCAACCAGCAGGTTTGAATTATAAGAGTAAGGATAACCTATTGGAGGACGCACTCCAACAGTCAGTCACTTTAGAGCATAGTTGTAAAACTGGTGATTGTGGTGTTTGTTCTGCTGAGTTAATTCAAGGTAAGGTTGAGGATGAAAATGGTGAAATTATTTCTGAAGGGCATTTTTTAACGTGTCAATCACGAGCAAAGAGCGATGTCGTACTAAGAGCCAACTACTACCCAGAATTAGCAAACATCAAAACTCAGACACTACCCTGTAAAGTATCTAGCATTGAATTTCCTACCTCTGATATCATCGTATTAAAGCTCCGTTTTCCGCCAACCTCGGATTTTGATTACTTGCCGGGTCAATATGTTGATCTCAATTATAAAGGTATAAAACGTAGCTACTCTATTGCCAATGCGAAAACGCAAACTAAGGAAATAGAACTGCACATTCGCCGTGTTGAAAATGGAGAAATGTCAGATCTTCTATTCGCATCAAATTTGAAGTTAAATCAATTGATGCGAATTGAAGGGCCAAAAGGCACATTTTTCGTTCGTGGTGGGGACAGGCCCATAATAATGATCGCGACAGGAACAGGTATCGCTCCGGTTAAAGCAGCGGTGGAGCAACTGATGGAAGCGAAAGATTCACGCTCTATCCATATTTACTGGGGTATGAGATACAAGAATGAATTTTACGACATAGGCTTTGAACATTTAACTAAACAATATAAAAATATTGTTTTTACACCCGTTTTATCGAGAGAAGAGTTAATACCTTCAGGCAGAGTCGGTTATGTGCAAGATATCGTGACCCAAGATTTTGAAAGCTTGTCCTCGGTTGATATCTATGCCTGTGGGTCCTTAAAAATGATAGAGCAAGCGAAAGTTGTCTTTGAAAAGAAAGGGTTACCTGAAAGTGGCTTTTTTTCAGATGCATTTACCCCCGCAAAATAAAGTTAGTTGGAGCTAATAATATGAAAGCAGTGATCCTCGCTGGTGGTTTAGGTACACGCCTAAGCGAAGAAACATCCGTGAAACCAAAACCGATGGTAGAGATTGGAGGTAAACCTATTCTTTGGCACATCATGAAGCAGTACTCATCGCATGGTATTAATGACTTCATTATTTGCTGTGGTTACAAGGGCTATGTAATAAAAGAGTATTTCGCTAACTATTTCTTGCACATGTCAGATGTTACTTTTGACATGCAAAACAATGAGATGACTGTGCACCGTAAGCGTGCGGAATCTTGGACAGTAACCTTGGTTGATACCGGTGATAACTCGATGACAGGTGGTCGTTTAGGCCGTGTAGCAGAGCATATTAAAGATGAGGATGCATTCTGTTTCACTTACGGTGATGGTGTTGGTGATATCGACATTACTAGTACTATTGAATTTCACAAGTCACATGGCAAAAAGGCAACGTTGACAGCAACCTACCCACCGGGTCGTTTCGGTGCATTAGATATTCAAGGCGGCCAAGTAAACAGCTTTAAAGAAAAGCCAAAAGGCGACGGTGCTATGATTAATGGTGGTTTTTTTGTGCTTTCTCCAGACGTATTGAAGTACATCGATGGTGACAGTAGCGTGTGGGAGCAATATCCGCTTAATCAACTAGCAAAAGATGGTGAGTTGATGGCCTATGAGCATCATGGCTTCTGGCAACCAATGGATACATTGCGAGATAAAGTGTACTTGGAAGAGCTTTGGCAAGAAAACAAAGCCCCTTGGAAAATTTGGGAGTAATTATGAACCCTAGTTTTTGGGCTAGTAAACGAGTTTTTATTACTGGTCACACCGGTTTTAAGGGTAGTTGGTTATCTCTTTGGCTTCAGGAAATGGGAGCTATTGTAAAGGGATATTCTTTAGCAGCTCCAACAACCCCAAGCTTGTTTGAAGAAGCCAAGGTCTGGGAAGGAATGTCTACAGAAGAAGGCGATATTCGTGATTTTACCCACCTGCGCCATGTAATAAACGACTTTAAACCTGAAATCGTTATTCATATGGCTGCGCAACCTTTGGTCCGCCATTCATATGATGACCCAATGGAAACATACTCTACCAATGTAATGGGAACGGTCTATCTATTGGAAGCCGTGAAACAAGTTGGTGGGGTGAAAGCTGTCGTCAACATTACATCTGATAAGTGTTACGAGAACCGAGAGTGGGTATGGGGATATCGTGAAGATGAACCGATGGGCGGTTATGACCCATACAGTAACAGTAAAGGCTGTGCTGAGTTGGTTGCTTCTTCTTATCGCCAATCTTTCTTTAATGTTGAAAAATACCCAGAGCATGGCTGTGCTATTGCATCTGTCCGTGCTGGTAATGTTATCGGTGGTGGCGATTGGGCGGCAGATCGTTTGATACCAGATATTCTTCAAGCCTTTGGAGATAATCGCAAAGTTGAAATCAGAAGCCCTCATGCCATTCGACCATGGCAACATGTTTTAGAGCCGCTATCAGGCTATATTACGATAGCAGAAAAATTATACTTAGAAGGTCCAAGTTTTGCTGAAGGCTGGAACTTCGGCCCCAAAGATGAAGATGCCCAACCCGTTGAGAAAATCGTCAATCACCTAACCCAATCATGGGGGGAGGGTGCAGAGTGGTTCTTGAGCAAAGAAGTACACCCTCATGAGGCTCACTATCTAAAACTGGATTGTTCTAAAGCAAAAATGCGCCTCAATTGGCAGCCGGTTTGGGATCTTAGAACAACTTTAGATAAAATCGTTAGTTGGCAAAAAGCTTGGCTTAATGGCGAAGACATTAAAGCCTACACGATTAATGAAATAAAAGAATACATGACCGCAAGAGCAGGTAATAAATAATGTCGAAAGAGCAACTAAGGGCTCAGATTGCTGACCTTGTCGAGCAATATGCAGAGCTAGAGTACGCACAAAAAGAATTTGTTGGTGGGGAGAGTGTTGTCCCTCCATCAGGTAAAGTTCTTGGTGCAAAAGAACTTCAACTAATGGTTGAAGCCTCCCTAGACGGGTGGTTAACAACGGGGCGTTTTAATGAGGCATTCGAAAAGCGTCTTGGTGAATACTTAGGTGTGCCTTACGTCCTAACCACGACATCAGGCTCTTCAGCTAACCTTCTTGCATTAACTGCACTAACATCCCCTAAGCTAGGTGAACGTCAACTAAAACCTGGTGACGAGGTGATTACCGTTGCTGCTGGTTTCCCAACAACAGTAAACCCTACCATCCAGAATGGTCTAGTACCTGTTTTTGTAGACGTTGATATCCCAACCTACCAAATCAAATCTGAGATGATTGAAGCGGCGGTTTCCGAAAAAACTAAAGCAATCATGGTTGCACACACATTGGGTAACACTTTCGACCTAACTGAAGCTCGTCGAGTTGCAGATAAATACAACCTGTGGCTTATCGAAGACTGTTGTGATGCTTTAGGCTCAACTTACAATGGTCAAATGGTCGGTACTATCGGTGATATCGCGACGGTGAGCTTCTACCCAGCCCACCATATTACCATGGGTGAAGGCGGAGCTGTATTTACAAAAGATAAAGAACTACGAAAGCTAGTTGAATCTTTCCGCGATTGGGGACGTGATTGTTACTGCCCACCAGGTTGTGACAACACTTGTGGTAAGCGTTTCGACCAACAGTTAGGCTCTTTGCCCGATGGTTACGATCATAAATACACCTACTCTCACCTAGGTTACAACCTGAAAATTACTGACATGCAGGCTGCCTGTGGCCTTGCTCAGATGGATCGCGTTGAAGACCTAGTTCAAAAGCGTAAAGATAACTACGTCTATCTACGTGCTGGGCTATCATCATGTGAAGAGTTTATTATTCTTCCTGAAGCAACTGAAAACTCTGACCCATCATGGTTTGGCTTCCCAATTACCATTCGTGAAAATTCTGGTATTGATCGTGTAGACTTGCTGAAGTTTATGGACCAATACAAGATTGGTACTCGCCTTCTGTTTGCTGGCAACCTGACACGCCAACCGTATTTTGAGAACGTCAACTACCGTGTTGTTGGTGACCTAACTAACACAGATCTTATTATGAATAATACTTTCTGGATTGGTGTTTATCCTGGTCTTGAGCAAGATCATTTAGATTTTGTAGTTGAAAAGTTCGAAGAGTTTTTTGGTATAAGTTTCTAAATTAAATGGGGAGAGTGAGGGTTTACCTCACTCTCATAAATAGAATGAAAGTTTTAATATTTGGCGGTAGCGGGTATATCGGTGGAGAATTAATCAATAGACTCCTTTCTTATGGTTATGAGGTCGGAAACGTTAGCCGAAGGCCTGTTAATATCGCGCCAGTAGCTGAGTTCTCATTTGATGAAGATATAGAAAGTGTGCTCGATAGATTTGAACCTCAAGAGATAATATATCTTTCAGCTTGTTATAATAATGAGAATATCAATGAGATAATTGATGTTAATATTAGAAAACCTTTAGAGATAATTGAAAGGATTAGAAGAATATCGAATTGTAACTTTACTTATATAGGTAGCTATTGGCAGTTTGGAGATGCGACTCATAAGGGGTGTGCGATTGATGCTTATTCAGCTTCAAAAGGGGCGCTTGTATCTTTTTTTGACTACTACAATACTTATACTTCGGTTCGATGTAGAGAAATAGTTTTGTACGGTACATATGGTGAATATGACAATAGAGGTAAGCTCCTAGATTATTTACTGAAGATGGCAAAGATAGGGGAGAAGATTGAAATAACAGAGGGGGAGCAGGAGCTTAATTTATCTGAAGTGGGAGAAGTTTGTAAAGTAATAATAGAACAATTTAAAAATACAAAAAACAATAAGATACAGATAAAATCATCGTCAAACTATAGTCCAAAACAGCTTGTTGATATTATCAATAAAAACATCAATATCGAAGTGGAATTTGGCGCAATCCCTTACAGGGATGTTGAGTTGATGAATCTCTGGGATAACAAAGATTATGAGAGTGTTATAATCCAAGATAAGATAGAAGACTATATCAGATCAAAATTACTTATACCAAGTAAAAAATAAAATATGAGAAGGTAGGTTTGATGCTTAATAAATAAGGTTAGTTTGAATGTAATTTTACTATGTAATAGTTCAGATATAAATGAAATTACACTTATTACAACCAGGCGTTGTATTTATTATCTTGTGTAGAAGCAATCAAACACAAGAGTTAATTGTATCTATATTACTGACTGTTGGTTAAGATAAAGATATATAACTAAGCATTTATTTATAAGTAAATGCCTCAATAAAATTTTTTGTGCCGGATTTTTATGTTAAAAATTTTCGGTTAGTGTGTATTTAAGCTAATGTGAATTGATGGTTATTATGATGATTTTTAAATCTTGCTAGCAGCATCAATAGCTTATCATAATTAATTTTTCTTAGGCATGATTTGTCTCTTTTTATTTAATCTAAACATTCTCATTTCTATCTATTCATTGAAAAGTTATTCGTTACAATCATTCGAGCTTTATTGCTTGTTAAGGTTCATGATGCTTACTTCAACGGTTCTCATTTCGTAAGAGGTAAGTTATATATAGAGTTATCAAGTATTTGAAAGACTATTGATAATCAAGTTTAGGTATTACTTTGAATAATATAGCAATCCAAGGATTGATCTCACAATCTGCGCGCATACTCATTGGTCCTATTACATTACTAGTAATCTCTAAAGAATTGAGTGTAGATGAAATGTTTTTTTATTTTTCATTTTTTAATTTAATCGCTCTTCAACAATTAGCAGAAGCCGGAGTTGGATTTGTATTAAAACAATATATATCTCATGATTTTTCATTAAATGACAACGGTGAGTGGAGTCAAATTTCTCGAGAGAAAATAAGATCTTTATTTAATTTTTCGATAATTTGGTTTTTAGTAGTTGCGTTATTTATCCTAATTTTCATAGGGCTTGGTGGGCTAATATTTTATTCAGACTATACAGGAGATATAGACTGGAAAAAGCCTTGGTTACTCATAGTACTGCTAAGTTCGATTTTTACTGTTTTAACGCCGATCCAAGTGCTAGTTGAAAGTATACAAAGACAAGTTAAATTGTATAAATGTAGAACAGTCGCAAGTGTAGTGTCGTCGATCACGTTAGTTTCAGCTATTTATTTCGGCTGGGGTCTATACAGTACATCAGTTTTACTATTTACAAATAATGTATTATTAATTTTTCTATTGAGACGTGACTTAAGTTACATATATAAGATGCTTGTAACAGTTAAATCTAAAGACAGCGTTAGAGTTACTTTTACTAATATTTGGCCCTTGCTATCTAAGATATCAGTCTCTTGGATTTTGGGGTATTTCTTGTGGAACTCTATGACTCTAATAAGCTATAAAATGTCCGATATTGAATTTGCTGGTCGCTTTGCTTTTACCTTAGCTCTTGCAAGAGCAGGTTATATAGTAGCTTCATCGATAATAAACAGTCAAATTACTTACTTCTCAAATAAAATATCATCCGGTAGCGTTGTGGAAGCTGTGTCTAAATTCAAACGTCATAAAATGTACTCATTGGGAATATTATTTTTTGGGTATTTAACATTTTTTGCAATAAGTTTTATTCTTCCTGATTTCTATATCTTTGAAAAAGTAACGAAAAATGAAACTACATTTCTAATATTCTTGTTTTTCTTTAGTATGTTGATTATTACAACAGAGGCTAATTTTTCAAGATGCTTTAAGAAAGAGCCTTATTTTAAGTTTTCTATTCTTCAAAATATCACAATTCCTTTATCTTATATATTTTCAATTTTTATTAGTACGGAATATGGGATGTTTGGGCCGCTAATAGTTAATACGTGTTTTGTTTTTTGGTCAGCTAAAATATTTCAAAGTGAGGTTTTAAATCATGAATTCAATTGAGATTGAAGTTTGTATTCCTACATATAAAAGAGTAGATAAACTAATAGAACAGGTTGATAATTTGTTGGTTCAACTTGGTCCGAATGATATTGTGAAAATTTACGATAATGATTTAATTGATGAAGATACAGTCTCCAAGCTAATCAGCGATAGTCGCGTTATTTATATGAGAAATTCAGTTAACATTGGTTTGACATCAAATATATCTACTTGTTTTGAAAATATATCAAAACCATGGTTTTGGCTTCTAAGCGATGATGATCCTGTTAAATACAATGCTGTAGCGATAATTAAGAAAACTATCATAGATAACGATGAACCTGAATTTATCAACTTTTCGACGGAACTGATGGATAGCCGTAAAGAAAACCTTATTTGTAAAGGTATGGAATCTTCTTTTAAGCAGCTAGATAGTTTCTCGAATTTACTTCTAATCTCAAATAATGTTTATAAAAGAGAGTTCATTTTACCAGCATTGAGTTTAATTAGGCATGGTTGCTGTATGTCCGGACCACAGCTCGTACCATTTTTCCTTCCTAAAAAGAATTCTAATACTACGGTTTTATATTCATGCAAATCGATAGTACACTGGGGGGGAGGAGATAAAGAAAATTCTTGGAACCGATGCACATTTTTTAATGTTTTCTCGTATTTGGATCTTGTTGAAGAAGAATATAAGGAGATAGTCTTTTGCAAGATTTCATTGAATATGAACAAGGAATCTATATTTAAATTCTATTTGTCATTACTATATGGTGTTACTGAATATAACCAGAAGTATACTTCACTGCTGTTGTTGATGAAGTTGCGTGTGTATTATGAAAACTTTGGATCTTTTGGAGACAGAATGATTTTAAAGTCCGCTCAAATTTCGATAAAATACATGCCGAATATATCTAGAAAAATACTAGACTATTTAGCCAAAAGGATTAGGTCTAAATCTATGAAAGACTATCTACATCAGGTTCGAAAACTCGAAATGTATATATAGAGAAGAATTATGTTATTGAGACTCATACGTGTTGGAAGTTACCTTCACATAAAAGGTTTTAAAAACCTGTCTAGATTAATATACAAACTTCAATTCTTTATGTTCAACTGCGCTATTCCTCATACTACTAAAATAGGGGAAAACGTAGTTTTTGCATATGGTGGTATTGGTGTCGTTATTCATGCTCGCGCTAAAATAGGTAACAATTGCAATATAGGGCAGGGAATTACTATTGGGGGGCGTTCTAAGTATAATGATGTACCTGTTATTGGTGATAATGTATATATAGGTCCTGGCGCTAGAATTCTTGGTCCGATAGTAATTGGTAATAACTCAATTGTTGCACCAAACTCTGTGGTGCTGGAGAATGTGGAAGATAACTCTATCGTTGCTGGGGTGCCAGCAAGGGTAATTAGAACCAATATTAACCCCGAAGACTATATATAAATATAACAAAGCAAGCAAAAGAGACTTTAGAATGAATGTTTTACATGTATCGCCAATTCCGACAGTTTTAGGCGGTGTTGAAAAAGGCGGGGTCGAATCCCATGTATCTGAGCTTGCTCAAAATCTACTCTTTAAGGGTGTTAATAGCTACTTTTTTGATAACTCATTACCACTGTCTAATAGAACACGGACTAATATAGGTAATAATTGCTTTAAATACTCAACGTGGTTTTCTTTTATATGCTTTCTTTTTGTTGGTGCTCGATACTTTTCCCGGTTAATAGAGAAAGAAATGCCTTTAAAAAGGAAGTTGAGGGTTATCGCTGACTGTGGTTCGCTTAGCTATTTTACAAGAAAAAACAAAATTAGTTTGGTTCATGTTCACGGTATTCATAATATCATAGCTACTGCTTGCGAAGTAATAGAAATTCCTTTTGTTATTACAGACCATGGTATTGGTCATAAGCAAGTCTTCGATGTTGATAAAGGTTTTCTACATAGAAATATCTGTTCTGCATTTAAAGTAATTTCGATTTCTGATTATTCAAAGTCAAACGTTCTACAATTGGTCAATGATGACAAAATAGTAAAGATAAATAACCCCATAACCATTAATGAAGTTGAGAAGGTTAACTTAGATTATGAGTATGCAATTTTTAACGGGATTTCGGATACTTGGGTTAGAAAGGGTCTCAGTAGAATCGCTGAAGAAATAGAGCATATCATATTAGAAATGCAAGATCTTTATTTGGTTGTTGTTTGTAATGCCGAGGACTATGAGAAGCTAATGGAATCTGTTTCTAATGAATATATCCGTCAAAAAATTAAGCATCAACTCCCAATGGATCGCCAGTCAATGCTTTCATATGTGAAAGGCGCTAAGTTCAATCTCGCACCAAGCCTTAAAGAGGGTTTTAGTATTGGATATTTAGAGTCAATATTATTAGGTACACCGGTAATTGGTTTTTACAGTAACATTTGTGAGATGAATGATATATTTAACGTTGGATATAACATACCTGTGCAACCGGAAGAAAAACTTGGTGACAAAGTCAGATTGATGATGCAGCAGCTTACACATCGAGATAATTTTGAAATTGTTTCTAATCCTTTATCTTGGGAAAATCAGATAAATAAGTTCTGTGAGTTGTATCTAAATGCTATTAAATAGATTTTTTTTCAAAAAAATACTGTCTAAAATGACGGGATTTAGAGTAAGAATCGTCGACAGTTTTAAGTATCCAATAATTAGAAAGTTTGGCTATACCAAAGAACTATCTTTTTGCTCATTATTGTCAGCAGATCGCTTTGATAAGGTTGAGGTTGATAGTTTATCTTCAGAATATATTTTAGGCGCTTATGAGAATCATCATTTCGATATACTGGGGAGTGGTTGGGTTGACTTTTCAAATGAAATGAATGGAATTATATGGAACCGAGATGTTATTTCTGGTTATATTTGGGACGAGAACAAAATTCATTATGATGCGACCAAGGCAATATCCATTGAGGAAGTTGACATTAAGCATCCTTGGGAGCTAGGACGTTTACAATTTTTGCTTCAGTATGCGTTTCTTTCTATTAATAACGGAGCGAGTTCTGAACAGGTTTTTGTCTTTTTTCAAAGAATAATTGAAGATTTTACTAATAGTAATCGCTGCGGTTACGGAGTGAATTGGAGTTGCCCTATGGATGTTGCCATTAGGGCTACGAATATCATAATTTGTTTTGATTTTATATCTTCATTTAGTAAACGAAGTATAGGTAGTGATATATTTATTGAAGAATTAAAAAATTTGATTTTTCTTCATGGTGATTTCATTTATTCACATCTAGAGAGAAATAGAGTCTATCCAGAACGTTCAAATAATCACTATTTGTCAAATATTAGTGGGTTGATTTTTATATCTAGTTGGTTACTGAAAACTGGTGATAGAAGTGTGCTTAATTGGCATGAGTTCTCAAAACGTGAGCTATTGTCATGTTTCGATAATCAGTTCAATTTTGATGGAAGTAATTTTGAATCGTCTTTGAGTTATCATAGGTTAAGCTCTGAATTATTAATGTATCCTGTAGCAGTTCTAATGGGGCTGTACGACGTTGACTGGGTAAAAGAATGGCTAGGAAATCAAAGAATTTCAAAGATTGGTAAACTCGTAAACATTACTATTGCTGGCACTATGCCTAATGGCGATATTGTTCAAATAGGTGATAATGACTCTGGAAGATTTATTTGTATAGACCCTGTCGGAGAGTTGTATAGCTTATCTAATGCGAAGAAAAGATTTATTAACCTAAAGGATGTTAAGAGTAGTTATCTAAATTGCCATTGGGAGCAGAATGTCAATTCTCATAACACTCTTGTAGATATTCATAATGTTCTTGTCTGTGGGGGTGAACCAACCTCTTGTGAGGGGACTTTAGTGAGGATGCTAACTAAAGGAAGAACGTTAGGTCTATCTAGAATTGAAACTGCTCAATGTTTTAGCGCATTTAATGATCTATGTAAGACTAGGTCTCTAGCTTATCAAAAATTTGATGTTAGTGATATCAAGTTAAAAATAGAGACTCACAGTTGTTTCGGTCTGACGTCTATATATGATACAGAAAATACTTTTAAATTGGTCATTTATCATGGTGATGTTGGGCAAAGTGGTCAGGGTGGACATGCTCATGCTGATTATGGAGCTTATGCGGTATATCACAAAGGGACGCTTACTAACCAGTTCTTTGGGACTTATACGTATACAAGGGATATTGTTATGCGAGATAAATTCAGAGTTGATTTTGGTAGAAGCTTTGCTAAAGAAGCTTATAGTTTCCCCACGGCTTTCTCTTCGAGCTTTGATTATAAAAAATGTAGTATAAAAGTCATGCCAAATTTTTTTGAAGTCAAGTTTTCTGACAAGGTTAGAACTATCGCCTATTCAAAGGGAAGTTTGTTTGTTCTTGATAATTTCCAAAGTCAAAACCTTGAATCACCAACTCTATACTCTTCCGGCTATGGACGTCTAGAGGTTCTTAGATAACGATGCATTTTTACTACTTCTTAGTTTTATTACCATACTTCGTCTTTGCTTTCTTAGGGGCTGACGGGCGGTTTAATAGGTTAGGAAATCATATTATAATTTTTCTTCTCATCCCTATTATTTTGTTTGTTTCCCTTAGATATGATGGAATTGACTATTTTAGTTATCAAAACTTATATTACAGTACTAGCTTCGAGGATTTATCATTTCCATTATATGAATATAATATAAGTTCTTCGGGAAAAGAATTTATTTTTGCTACTACTAGCTCATTGTTTAGAATAGTAGGCTTTCCTTTTGAATTTTTTATCTTCTTTATTGGGGCTATTACTCTTTTTTTAAAAGCTTCAATAATTCAAAGAAACTCTTTCTTTCCATTTCTAGGGTTGTTTGTTTGCTTTAGTTTTACTCTGTCTAAAGATATGGGACAAATAAGAAACGCTTTATCAGCGGCTATTGTTTTTTACGCACTTTTAGAAATTCATCAGAAAAATTATATAAAATTTTACGGTTTAGTTATATTGGCTTCTTTAATACAGATCTTTTCAATTTTGGCTTTACCTTTATATGCAGTGGTTAGTGTAAGACGTAGTGAGATAGTTGTTTTGTTTCTCTTATGTAGTACTTACTTATCCGTAGCTCTTTTTTCTAATGGTCCATTCGACATAATATATGAAATTCTAACATTGGTAGACCCAAGCCTTGCGACAAAAATGTTAGGGTATACGGAGTTGGGCCGTTACGATGCTATTAGTATTTTTGGACCTCGTAGTTTGATCTATCTTGCTCTCGGTCTCGTAGCTTTATTTATATTACATAGGCGCTTAGTAGTTTCCCCATTACATAGGACTATGGTGCTCGTTTTTTTGATTGGTTTAAGCTGCAATGCATTGTTTTCTAATATAGCTATATTTTCAGTTAGAGCGTCTGACTTGTTAGTTATGCTGCCACTTGTGTTTGTAATTGACGTGATATTAAAATTCTTCGTAGAGTATAATAAGGTTGCTTTTTTTGCTCTCTATTATTGTTTGTTATTATATTCCACTCTAAATCTCTGGTATAACTTTTCTTCTTTGCCGTTATATCAAAATATAATATTTTAATTATTATTGGTGACTAAATTGGATAGGTTATTGTTTGTTACCCCTGAGCTTCAATACTCAAACTCATCTGCAGCGATTAGAAATCGTCTTTTGGTTGAGGGGCTTTCCGAATACTACGCTGTTGATGTATTGGAGATTATTCGTGATGATAAGAAAAATAAGACGACAGATTTAAGTCAGTATATTAGTACTTACTTTTCTATAGAGTGCATTCGGACTACTAAGGCGAATGATGCTCAGAAATCTTTCATTAGAAAATTAAAAAAGTTTGTTATTGATAAGGTACAGAAAGTTATCCCCGATAAGGTATACTTACTCAGGGATTCACTACCAAATAACCTGAATGTTAAGGAATATCAGGTAGTATTTTCATCATCTGATCCAAAAGGGATACACAAATACGTTTGTAATGAAATTTATAAAGTAACTGATGCTGTTAAAGTTCAATATTGGGGCGACCCTTGGTATGATGATCTTTCATTTGGTAGTGGCCAGCTAGTTAAATTCTTAGAGAATCGCATTTTATCAAAAAGTGATATTGTGCTTTATAACTCAATAGCTACGCTAGAAAGGCAGAAAAAACTGTATCCGCTAAGTAGTGATAAGATGTTTTGTCTTCCTAGAGGCGTCAGCAGTTTTTCTTTAGCAAACGCAAGAGCTAAGAGGTTGGCTATTCCCACCGGTATACCAAATAACGTTAGAGCACTTTATGCAGGAGATTATCATTCCAACATAAGAAATCTTCAAAACTTGGTTAAAGCTTGTGAGGATTTGGATTTACCTCTTGCAATCTATGGTGAAGGTTGTGAACTAAAAACTTCTAGTCCGGCCGTTAGTATAAATTCAAGAGTTTCTAAATCTGAACTGGAAGAAATTTCTGAGTCCTATAACTTGGATGTAATTGTACTGAATCGTCATGGAGGTCAGTTGCCAGGTAAAATATACGACTCTCTAATTTCCGATAGACATGTTTTAGTTTTGTTGGATGGGGAATTTTCTGAAAAAGATATACCACTCAATGATAGGTTTACTTTCTGCAAAAATGATGTTGCTAGTATCAAAGCGGTTTTTTCCACCCGCAATAACCATAGCGGAGAGCTTTTTAGCTTGGATGAGATTGAATCAGTCAATATTACGTCACTATTATCTCCAATATGTCATTTAATAAATAATAAACGAGTCTAACATGAAAGTTTCTGTTGTAATTCCAACACACGATAGAGTTGAAACATTAAAGCTAGCCATCGATAGTGTTTTGAATCAGACCTATCGCGCCAACGAGGTGATTGTAGTAGATGACACAGGATCTCAAAATACGAAAGAATTAGTAGAAAGTTATAATGATCTGAGGATTCAGTTCATTACTAACCCTAACTCTGGAGCATCATCCTCAAGAAACTTGGGAGCAAGTATCGCAAATTCTGAGTTTGTGGCTTTTTTAGACGATGACGATGTCTGGCTTTCTAATAAGTTGGAGAAGCAGTTATCACTTGCAAAAAAAGAAAATCTTGATGCTGTTTTTTCCCAGCTAATAGTAAATTACGAAAGTATAGGCGTAGAATATCCAACTAAATCTCGCAATCTCTCCGAACCATTAAAATCAATTTGTATGGAAAACTATATTGGAGCAACAATCTCTTGTGTAGTGAAAAAAAGTATTTTTCTCAAAGTTAACGGATTTGATACAAGTTTTCAAGCAAGAGAAGAGTATGACTTGTGGATTCGTATTATATCCTCTCGCTTTAAAATAGGCATTGTCGAAGAGCCTTTAGCTATATCAAACCGTTCTTTTGTTAGGAATAGAATCTCTTCAAATTTAAGTCGCTATGAACAGGGTATTGAACTATTAAATAGAAAACACCAGAAGTTGATTAGTGATTGTTTAAATGAACAAGAACAAAAACTGAGGCGTTCAAAGCAGTTTGATTTTTTAGCAGCCCAAGCTATTTCGATTGGTCGTCGTGTTGAAGCTGTTAGGTATTACTACGATTCTTTTTTAATTTGTCCAAGACTAAAAACTGCTATATTAGCATTTCTTGGTCTGGTATCGCCAATTCTGTTAATACGGATTCGTAGCCGGATGTAGTTTTAAAATGGTTTTTTTCTGTTTTTAATGAATTTTAAAGCTTCGTAGTTTGTTAGTTGTTCATATTTAACTATCGTATTTTAGTAAGGACGTTTTAAATTGAGTGAGTCATTTAGCCCTTTAGAAAGAGCGATAGCTCGTATTCTGACGAAAACCCCGACAGCCAAGCGTGTAGTAAAAACTTTTTATTCTAAGCTTGTCTACTTTCGGTCAAAAAAAAATTATCATTATAAGTCTGAATTCGAGATTTTTTGCATAAATCGAAATCAAGAAAGCGAGAGCTTCTTTGGTTACTTCGACAAATCTCCGGTTTCAGAGAGCGGTTACACCCTAGTGCATCGAACCAGTTCGCGAACAGATCGTTTACCACAAAGTAGTCATTCGGTGACCATTGCTGTGGTCGATCCTAACCAAGAGCTACTTTTTGAAGTTGATACTCGCACCTTCAATTGGCAACAAGGCTCCAGGGCACATTGGCTTGATTCGGAACACTTCATCTTCAACGACTTTGATGATGAACTCCAGAAGTACTATAGTCGCGTTTTCTCAATTGAGACTCAGCAAGAAGTCAGACGATTTGAACATGCTGTGCAAGACTCATTCAAGAGTGATTACTTCTTGTCTTTGAATTACCGCCGATTGATGGCGATGAGACCCGACTATGGCTATCGAAATCTTCCCTCTCTGACGGAAGAAGAGCTTCAGCAAACTGATAAAGATGGTATTTCGAAGGTTTCAATTGAATCGGGTCAAAGTGAACTACTGCTATCTATTGATGATGTGAAGGCCATTGATCATCAGTCGAGCTTCGATAATGCCACCCACAAAGTAAACCATGTGAGTGTTTCTCGCTCTGGTGAGCATTTTATATTTCTTCATCGTTATTTTGTCGGCCAGCGTCGTGTTGACCGATTAATGTTGTCTACGAGTGATGGCAAAGAGGTCAAGACACTCGCTGCCTACGGTATGGTGAGTCACTGTTTTTGGGCGGATGATTCAACAATCTTGGGTTATCTGAGAGGGCCAGGCGAAAAAGATGCATACTGGCTGATCGATATTCACACTGGCAATATGACCCACTTTGCTAACGGTGTCTTAGATTCTTATGGCGATGGACACCCACATGTAGTTGGAGACTGGTTTATTACCGACACGTATCCAGATAAAGCCCGCATGCAGTATTTGATGCTGTGTAATTGGAAAACAGGTGAGGTTAAGCATCTTGGCGAATTTTTCCATGGGTTTAACTTTAATGGTGAAACGCGTTGCGACTTACACCCAAGAATGTCACCTGATGGCAACAGTGTGTTCTTCGACTCTGTATTTTCGGGCAAGCGACAGCTTTATCGCATCAGCTTAAATTAGGAGTAGTCGGCTAAGTAACACTGATCTGCTGATTGGCAGATGGTCAATATGAGCTGATTAAGAAAGATGAATAAGATTTCTATATTGATGTCTCTTTATGATAAAGAGAATTCTAAATTTTTGGTCCAGAGTTTGGAAAGTCTAACCAAACAAACAAGACAACCTGACGAAGTCGTGATTGTTTTCGACGGTCCAGTAAATGATGCGCTGACGGAAGTTGTTGATGAATTCTGCACTTTGTTGCCAATCATTAAGGTACCGTTGGCGACGAACTCCGGTTTGGCTATTGCGCTGAACGAAGGGTTGAAGTACTGCTCGGGGAATTTAGTCGCCCGAATGGATACTGATGATGTTTGTGCTGCTGAAAGGCTGGAAAAGCAAGAGCGCTATATCATCTCAAATCAACTCGATATTGTTGGTACAGCTGCTACAGTCATCGATTTTACTGGTGAAGTAACGGGCGTAAGAGTTAATCCAGAGAGTCATGCTGATATCTTGAGCAAGCTCTGGTGCAACCCGTTCATTCATCCTAGTGTTATGTTCGTCAAAGCAAGATTAGATGATATTGGTGCCTATGATGACTCGTTGAGAAGGCGTCAGGATTATGAGCTTTGGTTTCGAGCCGCTAAGCATGGTTTAAGGCTTGGTAACCTTCAAGAGAAATTGATGGAGTACCGCTTTGATCAGCATACACTGCAAAAACAGTCACCGAAACTGGCTTGGATGCAAGGCAAGATTGGATTTAAAGGGAGTATGTCTTGTAAACTGGGTTTGATGAAATCCTTAGTTTGCTTTGTCCCCTTTGTCCGCTCTTTGCTACCGATTGGGCTTCAAGTGAGACTGACCCAATTGATGAAGTCTTTTGACTCTCGTACAAAATAATAATTTGAATGTTGTTCTAACGCGTTCAGTAAAAATTGGAAGTAAATATGAAATACTTGGTTACCGGCGCTGCCGGATTTATTGGCAGCGCCGTTGCTGAAAAGTTCCTTTCTTTTGGGCATGAAGTCATCGGTATTGATAACATCAATGATTACTATGATGTAGAGTTAAAGCATGCAAGACTGCAAAGAATTCAAACACCAGCATTTGAGTTTGTGCAAATGGACATTGCTGATGGTGTTGCGCTGGAAGCTCTCTTTTCAAAGCACGAGTTTGACCGAGTTATTCATTTAGCAGCTCAAGCAGGTGTTCGTTATTCGATCGATAACCCACAAGCTTACGCAAGCTCCAATTTGGTTGGCCACTTAAATATCCTAGAAGCTTGTCGAAATCATAACGTAGGACATTTGGTTTATGCCTCTTCAAGTTCAGTTTATGGCCTGAATGAAAAGGTCCCATTCTCCACATCAGATTCGGTAGATCACCCAGTATCACTTTATGCCGCGACGAAAAAATCCAATGAGCTGATGTCTCATAGTTATTCTCATCTGTATGATATTCCAACAACAGGGCTGCGCTTCTTCACAGTTTATGGTTCTTGGGGCCGCCCTGATATGGCGCCTTTCATCTTCGCGAAGAAGATATTTGCCGGTGAAACTATTGATATTAATAACAATGGTGATATGTGGCGCGATTTCACACATGTTGATGACATTGTAGAGGGTGTAGTACGAATTGCAGATGTGGTTCCACAGCGAACGGATGAGTGGAAAGTCGAAACGGGTACGCCAGCAACAAGTTCTGCACCATACGCCGTTTATAATATTGGCCACGGCTCACCGGTAAACTTGATGGACTTCATTAAAGCCCTTGAAGTCGAAATTGGCATTGAAGCCAAGAAAAACTTTAGAGAGATGCAGCCTGGAGATGTCTACCGAACTTATGCAGACACCACTGATTTGTTTAAAGCAACATGCTATAAGCCTCAGATGAACCTAGAGAAGGGTGTTGCTGAGTTTATCGCATGGTACCGCGAACACTACTCGGTTAAGTAGTTGTTAAAAATAAATGTTAATCAAAGATAGTCTTAATTGATGAATATACTACTGACCGGTAGCAGTGGTTTCGTGGGAAGCCACTTTTGCGGCTACACTAACATAAAGCGTATTGTTGTCCGTGAAAATGATAACTGTGATCATTGGAATTGTGAGCAATTTACGATTAGCGGCCTTAATGGGCAAACGGATTGGTCTGATGCTTTTAGTAGTATTGATGCCGTAATCCATCTTGCCGCGCTCGCTCATTCACGAACATTCACGAGTGATGATTACCAGCAGGTAAATGTGGATGGTACATTACATTTAGCTCGGGAAGCTGCACTGAATGGTGTCAAAAGGTTTGTGTTTGTCAGCTCGATTGGTGTGCATGGCGCGAACACATTTGAAGCTCCATTGGTTCCAAATAGCCCACTTATACCTGATAATGATTATACGCGCTCTAAGCTCTCTGCTGAGCAAGGCTTGAAGCAAATTGCAGACGAGACTGGGCTTGAGGTTGTTATAGTTAGACCAACACTGGTATACGGGTTAAATGCCCCGGGTAACTTCGGCTTATTGAGTAAACTCATAGAACGAGTTCCTCTCCTTCCGTTTGGCTCAATCGAGAATAAGCGTGATTTTATCGCAGCTCAGAACTTAACTGACCTTCTTGTACATTGTACTACGCATCCAAACGCAAATGGCCAAGTGTTTTTGGCGAGTGAAGGCGAGACAGTATCTATAGGGGAGTTTACTAACCAAATTGCGCGAGGTTTTAATCGTAAAATTATTCAACTTCCCATCCCTATCGGTTTATTTAGACTTGCTGGTCGATTGACAGGTAAAACACAGCTAGTCGAGCAGCTAGTTGGTAACCTACACGTTGATAATTCCAATTTAAAACAATTATTGGACTGGACGCCTCCATGCTCGATGGAAGCAGTCATGTCACAACTGAATAAAGGACGAAAATGATTCGTATAGTAGATTTTTTGGCAGCATTTTGGGGTTTACTGTTTCTGTGGCCAGTTCTCCTGATTGTTATCGTATTGGGTATGTTTGATACTGGCTCACCGATATTCGTGCAGACTCGAGTGGGCAAAAACAAGAAGCCATTTAAACTAATTAAATTCCGCACGATGTCAGTAAACACAAAGTCAGTCGCTAGCCATCTAGCGAGTAATGCGTCCATCACAAAACTGGGCGCTTTTTTACGCAAAACTAAGATTGACGAGTTACCGCAGCTAATCAATGTAGTGAAAGGTGAAATGAGCTTGGTTGGCCCACGACCAAATTTGTTTAATCAAGAAGAGCTTATCAAAGAGCGTGACGCGAAAGGCGTCTATTGTGTGCTTCCTGGCATTACTGGTCTTGCGCAGGTTCAGAACATCGATATGTCGACCCCAAAACTGTTAGCTGAAACGGATAGAAAGATGATCGACTCTTTAACGTTGAAGAGTTACTTCAAGTACATAATGATGACAGTAACTGGTAGCGGTTCTGGAGATGCCGTAAAATAGCAAAAAGAGCGGCGAAAGTCGCTCTTTTATTTTTTGCCACTCTTCATTTCCTTCCAAGTGAAGAGCCCTCTCATAAGATGAGTTAATGTCAGGGCTTATTACGACGAGGTTGATGCTTTATGTTAAACTATATCCAGTTTTCCGGATACACCCACAAATAAGAATTATTATGCAACGTCTACAATTTATATGGCAGCTTTCTAGAACGCATAAAAGAATTGTCAGTGTTCTGATTGATGTAGTTCTGATCTCTTTGGCTTTTCATTTGGCAATCTTAGTTCGTTCTGGAGAAACCAATTATTTTACTTATCCTGCTGTCTGGGGGATTCAAATTGCAGTGACAATAGTCACTATTGCTGTATTTGCTCGATTAGGGCTCTATAGAGCTGTTCTCCGTTATCTCACTTTTCAGGCTTTATTTGTTGTGACAGCCGGGGCTGTAATTTCTGCCACACTTGTAGCCGCCCTTAGCTTTTACATGAGTGACCCTTTCCCTAGAACTGTTCCTGTCATCTATGGTGCATTTCTCGCTCTTTTCTGTGGAGGTCCCCGTGTTATCGTTCGATCTTTGATAGCTCAAAGCTATTCAACGCAGAGTAAAGAGGTTCTCATTTATGGTGCAGGATCTGGCGGTCGACAATTGGCAATGGCATTAAGAAGTAGTGGAGACTATCGCGTAAGAGCATTTATTGATGGTGACTCAACTCTTTGCAATACTATGATTTTAGGGTTGCCGGTTATTGCTATTGAAGACGCAATGCCCCTCATAAATAAATATGAAGTTTCTCAAGTCTTACTCGCAGTGCCAAGTGCTAAGCGTTCACGTCGTAAGGTGATCCTGGACGAATTAGCTAAGTTACCTGTTGAAGTACTCACGGTTCCAGACATGACAGATATTGTCTCTGGGAAAGCCAAAATTGATGAACTTAAGGACGTCGCGATTGAAGATTTACTTGGACGAGATCCAGTAGCTCCTCAACAAGTGTTGCTGGAAGCTAATATTAAAGACAAAGTGGTTATGGTTACTGGCGCTGGAGGCTCTATTGGTTCTGAGTTGTGCCGTCAGATCGTAGAACAGGCACCTAAGTCTATCATTTTGTTTGAACTTTCTGAGTTTGGTCTATATCAAATTGATCGAGAGTTAAATCAACTTAAGGCTGAAAGAGGTTTAACTTGCGATATTGTTCCGTTATTGGGGTCAGTTCAGCGTCAACACCGCTTGGAAACTACGATGACGGCATTTAAAGTGCAAACTGTATATCACGCAGCAGCATACAAACATGTCCCACTAGTCGAATTTAACGTAATTGAAGGTGTGCGTAATAATATTTATGGTACCTATTATACTGCTTGTGCAGCGATTAAAGCCGGTGTTGAATCATTCGTACTAATCTCTACTGATAAAGCCGTCCGTCCTACTAACGTAATGGGGACAACTAAACGAATGGCAGAACTTGGATTGCAAGCTCTCGCTGAACAGGAAAATGTAAATCCAAATGGTACTCGATTCTGTATGGTGCGATTTGGCAATGTTCTTGGTTCCTCTGGCTCAGTTATTCCTGTATTCAAAAAGCAGATAGCATCAGGTGGACCAGTAACCGTGACTCATCCAGAGATAACTCGATTCTTCATGACGATTCCTGAAGCTGCGCAGTTAGTAATTCAGGCCGGTGCAATGGGTAAAGGTGGAGATGTATTTGTTTTAGATATGGGTGAGTCAGTCAAAATTACAGACTTAGCAAGCAATCTCATTCAGTTATCTGGTCTTGAAGTCAAATCTGAAGTTAACCCTCATGGCGATATTGAGATTCAATTCTCAGGACTTCGTCCCGGTGAAAAACTTTATGAAGAACTACTTATTGGTGACAATGTCAAGCAGACTGCGCATGAACGAATCATGACGGCTCATGAGGTACATTTACCTTTGGAAGAATACGACCTATTGTTAAGTGAACTTGATTTCGCATGTCACAGTATGGATCACGAAAGCATTCGTACATTACTATTAAGCGCCCCAACAGGCTTTAATCCTACAGACGGTATTGGCGACTTAGTTTGGAGTCATAATCAATCTGAAGTTGATTATTTAGACTCTGTAAAGTTCATGAGCCAATCTTAGTCCCTGAGCTTAGGTTAGTTTGTTGAACAATTAGTTATAATTTGAGGGCAGCTGAATTTTCTCTTGTTAGGTTATTCCACTTGCTGTAGAAGTCGCTGTCCTAACTCATTTTTTGCATTTTGGTATCCTCTGCCAAAAATAAATGAAGGATTAATCCATGAAAATCGCAGTTGCTGGAACCGGCTATGTTGGACTGTCTAATGCCATGTTGTTAGCTCAAAATCACGAGGTGATCGCTTTAGATATCATTTCTGAGAAGGTTGATTTACTGAATCAGCGTAAGTCACCGATTGTGGATGCTGAAATTGAACATTTTCTTGCGACGAAAACACTAAACTTTGTTGCTACGTTAGATAAAGAACAAGCATACCAAGGTGCGGAATATGTAGTGATTGCAACACCTACGGATTACGACCCGCAAACCAACTACTTTAATACTTCTTCTGTTGAGGCGGTGATTAAAGATGTGATGGCGATTAACCCGGAAGCGGTAATGATAATTAAGTCTACCGTACCAGTGGGTTATACCGCGCGCATTAAAGAAGAATTGGGTTGTGAGAACCTAATTTTTTCTCCAGAGTTTCTTCGTGAAGGCAAAGCGCTTTACGATAACCTTCACCCATCTCGTATTATTGTAGGGGAGCGTAGCGAACGTGCGGAAATGTTTGCAGGTTTGTTAGTTGAAGGTGCTGTAAAAGAGGACATCCAAGTGCTCTTTACTGACTCTACAGAGGCTGAAGCAGTAAAACTGTTCTCAAACACTTACCTTGCAATGCGCGTTGCTTACTTCAATGAGCTGGATTCTTATGCCGAGGCGCACGGCTTAGACGCTCGTCAGATCATTGAGGGTGTAGGTCTAGACCCGCGTATTGGCAACCACTATAACAACCCATCTTTCGGTTACGGCGGTTACTGCCTTCCAAAAGACACCAAGCAGCTGCTTGCGAACTACCAAGAAGTGCCAAACAACATCATCGGCGCGATTGTGGATGCGAACCGTACTCGTAAAGACTTCGTCGCTGAATCTATCCTCAAGCGTGAACCAAAAGTTGTTGGTATCTATCGCCTTATCATGAAAGCAGGTTCTGATAACTTCCGCGCTTCCTCTATCCAAGGCATCATGAAGCGCATCAAAGCGAAAGGCGTTGAAGTTGTGGTTTTCGAACCTGTGTTAAAAGAAGATGACTTCTTTAATTCTCGCGTGATGAAAGATCTAAACGAATTCAAGCAAACAGCAGATGTGATTGTCTCTAACCGCATGGTTGAAGAGTTAGCAGACGTTGCAGATAAAGTTTACACACGTGACTTGTTTGGTAGCGACTAAGAAAAGCGTTATTAAATTTACAAAGCTCCCACGTTGGGGGCTTTTTTTTCAGTTGGTGATACTTAAATGATTAAAAAATGTCTATTTCCAGCAGCAGGTTACGGTACTCGTTTCCTACCTGCAACTAAGTCCATGCCGAGAGAAATGATGCCAGTGGTGAACAAGCCATTGATCGAATATGGTGTTGAAGAAGCCATTGAGGCAGGCATGGATGGGATGTGTATTGTCACAGGCCGTGGCAAACACTCCCTGATGGATCACTTCGACAAAAACTACGAGCTGGAACATCAAATCTCAGGCACAAGTAAAGAAGCTCTATTGGATGATATTCGCTCTTTGATTGATTCAGCGAGTTACACATACATCCGTCAACGTGAGATGAAAGGCTTAGGCCACGCTATTCTAACGGGGCGTGAGTTGGTTGGGGATGAACCATTTGCTGTTGTTTTAGCAGACGACCTCTGTGTGAATGAAGCTCAGGGGGTATTGGCGCAGATGGTAGAACTGTACAAGCAGTTCCGTTGTTCTATTGTAGCCGTTCAAGAAGTTCCAGAAACTGAAACCCATAAATACGGCGTGATTGCTGGTGAGATGATCAAAGACGACATCTTCCGAATTGATAACATGGTAGAAAAGGCAGAGCCGGGCACTGCACCAAGTAACCTTGCGATTATTGGTCGCTATATCTTAACGCCAGATATTTTCGAACTGATCGAAAACACTGAACCAGGTAAAGGCGGTGAAATTCAAATTACTGATGCGTTGATGAAACAAGCACAGTCTGGTTGTGTGCTAGCGTACAAATTTAAAGGTCAGCGTTTTGATTGCGGTAGCGTAGAGGGTTACATCGAGGCGACAAACTACTGCTACGAGAACCTATACAAAAAAGCATCTAGTGCAGAGTTGGCAAAAAAGCCAACGGTGAAAGTGGCAGAGCCTGCTTAAGAGAAGGTGGGTTTTGCTATCGTTATAAGTAGATTCCTGATGTCGCTTAGGCTCCTCTGAATGACAAAACTCATTAGATCGTAAGCAAACAAAAAGGGATGCGTGATGCATCCCTTTGTATTCCTGCTTAGTAAAAAGCTAAATTAAGCTTTAGCTGCTGCCGCTGCTTTAGCGATAGCTACGAAGCTCTTAGCGTCTAGAGAAGCGCCGCCAACTAGAGCACCGTCGATGTCTGGTTGTGAGAAGTAAGCTTCAGCGTTTTCTGGCTTAACAGAACCGCCGTATTGGATGATTACTTGTGCTGCAACTGCTTCGTCTTTCGCTGCGATTAGTGCGCGGATAGAAGCGTGGATGCGTTGTGCATCTTCAGCTGTTGCTGCTTTACCAGTACCGATAGCCCAGATTGGTTCGTAAGCGATGATTGCGCCGTTTAGAGCTTCAACACCGTAAGTGTCGATAACTGCGTTGATTTGACGTGCACATACTGCTTCAGTTTCGCCAGCTTCGTTTTGAGCTTCAGATTCACCGATACAGAAAACAGGCGTTAGACCGTTTTCTTTTAGGAAGTTGAATTTCTTAGCGATGAACTCGTCAGATTCGTTGTGGTATTCACGACGCTCTGAGTGACCGATGATGATGTGAGAAGCACCGAAGTCTTTCAGCATTTCTGGAGACATGTCGCCAGTGAAAGCACCGCTGTTGTTTAGGTCAGTGTTTTGTGCACCTAGGATAACTTTGTTACCGCCTTCAGCGATTACGCGCTCAGCTAGATCAATGTAAAGAGCTGGTGGAGCTACTGCTACGTCAACACCTTCAACGCCTTCAAGTTCAGCGTTAATACCAGTTAGCAGCTCAGTTACCATTGCTTTGCTACCGTTTAGTTTCCAGTTACCCATCACTACAGGACGACGCATAGGAATATCTCCCTTATCTTTAATGTAAATAGTCTATTAATGTAAAAAATCTACGTAGGAATATAACAGAATAATGTGAACAGATCATGATTGGCGTCATGTCTTATTCGGCTTTCTTCATCTGGTCGGTGCTGCATTAGTTCTGTTATTTTTGTCAAAAGCAATCGATTGGTGATCGCGTAGACAGAATGATAGTCCATTCCTCGGAAAATGCGCCTTAGATTGGTATTACTGTGGGTTAAAAGTTCGCCGTAATAAGAAAGGAATCAAAATGCCAAACTTAGTTTTAGAATATTCCAACTCAGTCGATGAGCGTGTGAATGTTCAGGGATTACTAGAAGATCTACACAAAGTCACCTTGGAGAGTGGTTTGTTCGAGCTTGCGTCCGTCAAATCACGTGCGCTTCGTTGCCACAATTGGTTGGTGGGAGAAGAGGGCGATAGTGTTGATTTTATTCACATCAACTTTGATTTGTTGGCAGGTAGAAATGCAGAACAAAAACGCGAGTTATCAAGAGCACTGATGGTTGTTTTACAGGAACAAGCGAGTCATGTTCGTAGCTTAACGGTGAATGTGCGCGATATGGATATTGATTGCTTCCAGAAAGTAGTGAACTAGCTCTATTGCTCGGGTTAAAGTCCAAACTGCCTCATTTAGACATTTAGAGTCGACAAGCTGAAGGCTCTAAATGTGCATCCCTACAGTTTGAAATCTGGTGATGTTTTCCTCTGGGGGGATGAACTTTTCAAACCATGCTGACTCGGCTAATCTATAGCCTTTCAAAATTAGGGTAAAAGTCGATGTCGATTAAAGAGTTATTGTTTTCTTTCCAAGGGCGTATAGGTCGTAAAACTTACTGGATGTGGAACATCATCTACTACATCCTAATCTTAGGTTTTGGTGCGGGCATCAGTAAGTTGTTCCCTGCATTTTCTTATATTCTTCTGCCTATCTTCTTATTGATTCTTCTGATCCCAGATTTGGCGATAACCACTAAGCGTTGGCATGACCGTAATAAGTCGATTTACTGGCTAGCGTTGAACATCCCATTGATCATTGGTCGAGTTGCCACGCCAATGACTAACCCAGCCGCACAGGATCCATCTACACCGCAAATGCTGATTGCTTCGGTCTCTCTGCTATGTGGTCTATGGATTCTTATCGAGTGTGGTTTCTTGAAAGGTTCTGCCGGTCAGAATAAATACGGTCCTGAGCCGGAGTAAGGTCTTTAGGTATCGAACTCCTTGGACGTAGATTCTTAGTCTCGCTAGGGCTCGCTAGAATGACGGATTCCTTTATTTAATAGTGACTTAAAGTAACTATGAGAGGGCGTTCTTTCTAAGGTATTGTACTTGCTGAAAGTAGATTCTTAGTTTCGCTGAGGCTCAATAGAAAATGACTGATTTCTTTTATTTAATAGTAAGTTAAATTAACTGTCATTCTGAACAGCGAGGGACGAGCGTGATTCAGAATCTACTCACCGAGTGCTCCGAGTTTGCAGTAAACGACCGAGCTAGTGAATTACAATGGAAAAGTAGCCACAGATCATTAAGGAGAATGAACCATCGACAAGATACCTTGCGTTTACATCCTAACTTCAAAAAATAACTCAGTTCTCTACATTGGTGTTACTAGCCAACTAGCCCAAAGAATATGGCAGCATAAAAACGGAATCGTTGAGGGTTTTACCAAGAAATATCACGTTCACAAGCTCGTTTACTTTGAGCTGTTTGAAGATATGGCAACTGCCATAAACCGAGAAAAGCAGTTGAAACAATGGAAGCGAGAGTGGAAGTTAGATTTAGTGAGAAAAACGAATCCTGACTTTCTCGATTTATCCAACGAGTTTTAGTAAAAATCATCCCTATCTTTAAACGTTTTCAACTCAACCACATCGGCTTTTTTAGTTGGGGTGGTTTCCCCTTGTAATGCCTCTCTGAATTTCACGACCTGTTTCTGCAATTCATTCATTAATACGACATTTGTGTGGTTGGGATTTTTGCAGTTATGAATGACTCTATCTATGTGACTTTGCTGTGCCCACAATCGTGGTTGCATCTGCTCTGAAGCACCTTCAATCATTTCTTTCGCCATATCGTGACGAAATTGCTCAAAGGCTTCGGGGTCGCGTTCTGCCATTTTTACCATTTCATCGAATGAGGGCAAAACTTGAGGTGTGTAGCTGTTCGGCATAGCCGCTCCAAATCCATTGGATGTTGCTCCTAGTTACTAAAAGCTTAATCCACATAGAGGATGAGAGCGGATGAATTGCGTCATAGTCTCATTTATAAGAGAGTATGTTCATAATGGCGGTTAGTTTGATCGAAGGTTTATTGCTGGATTCGGTACACGCAGCGACGTTGACCACTGATGATGTGCTCATCTCGTTCGATTTTGGTTTCGCTACCTAAAAGTGATTGGAAGACATTGAGTTCAGATTGGCACAAACTTGGGCAGCGAGTGGCTGCTTTGCAAATAGGGCAGTGGTTTTCGATGAGAATAAACCCATGTTCATCTTTCTCTAGTTCTGCCATGTAGCCTTCTTGTTCACGCAGAGTAACAAGTGTCTGTAACTTGCTTTCCAGAGAGTCGCACTGCTCAAGGTGTTGCTGGTAGTTTTGTAGGGTGAGTTTCTCGCGCTCAGACGTGACTTTCTCCAATCCGTCTTTACCGAAGATGTGCTCTACCGCTTCAATAAACTGAATGGTTAGTTCGCCGTGGCGATCAGCAAATTGCTCATGACCTTTTTGCGTAAGGGACCAATGACGAGTTGGGCGCCCAACTTTGACTTTCACATCATGGATCGACAGGATGCCGTCATCTTCTAAACCTTGCAGATGCTGACGCGCACCCATGGTTGTCATACCCAGTTCAGAAGAGAGTTGTTTCGCAGTGACAGAGCCATCACGCTTAACGATTTGCAAAATCCTATCTACGGTCTTCATATACCCACCATCTATACATCAGTACATATTATGCTCGATAGGGTTAGTAAAGAAAAGTGTTGACTTAATTTGTGTGTGGATTTGTTGGGTATATGTCGTCATTCTAAACAACAAGGAACGAGTGTGATTCAGAGTCTATTATCCGTTTGTGCTGTGATTTAAGGTGAATGAAGAAGAGTTTGGGGGCACTGTTATTAGATCCTTAGTCTCGCTTGAGCTCGCTAGGATGACGAACTCTTTTGGTTTATAGCTTGTTAAAGTAGTCGTCATTCTGTATATGGACTCCCA
>NZ_JPRD01000052.1 GCF_000817815.1 Vibrio owensii CAIM 1854 = LMG 25443 | reverse complement strand
CGTCCGCTCCGCCACTTATTCGAGAGTCGTCTCATTAAACACGAACAACAGGGGTGTAGCTCCAATTGGCAGAGCAGCGGATTCCAAATCCGCGTGTTGGGAGTTCGAATCTCTCCACCCCTGCCATATTCAAGGCTCTAGTCGAAAGACTAGAGCCTTTTTCGTATTTGTATCTCAAGACCAAAGCAACGGATCCCCTGATACTCAAAACAGCGCGTGTTGGGATCTGGGGTGCCAGCTCAGTCGAACCTCTGGATCGTCAGGTCTACCCCTGTCATATATTAAACTCAGACTACGCGTCCCGGCAGCAATGCTGGGGCTTTTTCGTTTCTGCGGCCTTTTCAAATTTCTCTCTGAGAGAAGGTATTTAAAGTATTTGAAGTGCAGGCTGCTCCGTAGGCCTATGAGTCATCTCTTCTCAAGTAACCTAGCAACAGTTGTGTGCCTTAAGGTATTTAGGCTTATGCATGCCTGCAAGCTCTCAGCGTGATAAGAGAGCGAGTTCCTGTTATTATCGGCGCTGAATTCTAATAATTAGGAAGCAAGTCTATGCCACATCTTCGATTTAGAGCTGTTGAGCCTCAAACGGTTCAAGCGCTATCAAAACCTCTTACCGATGAACTGCAACCATTAATGGATTGTCCTCGTGAAGATTTCACTTTCGAATACATCTACAGTACATTTTTTAGCGAAGGTGAAGTAAGTGCTGCTTATCCTTTTGTTGAGGTGTTGTGGTTTGACCGTGGGCAAGAGACTCAGAATAAAGTGGCTAAAGCGATTACTGAGCAAGTTCGTGGTATTGTCGGTGAAGATATCGATGTTGCGGTAATTTTCTCTGCACTCTCTCCTAAAGGCTACTATGATAATGGTGACCACTATTAAGGAATGAGCGTGATGAAGCTGAGTCTTTCTTTTTGTTTAAGTTTTCTATTCTCAGCTTCTCTTTATGCTACTCCGTGGGAGCAGGTCTCTGGTCCCACAAATAACACATCCTCCTCTATCGGCAGTTATGCTAATGGCTGTTTAGATGGTGCTTCTCCTCTCCCGCTTGATGGTATTGGTTATCAGGTTTTACGCAGTAAAACGAAGCGTTACTATGGGCACCCTCACACGATAAGCTTTGTTGAAGAGTTAGCGAAAAAAGCCAATCAAGATCTCAACACAACGTTACTTATTGGGGACTTATCCTTAGCTCGCGGTGGACGTTTTTCTTCTGGTCATTCTAGTCATCAAACTGGCTTAGACATTGATATATGGCTTCGTTTAGCTGATGAGCCACTATCTTATAACGAGCTACAATTGCCGAAGCCAATGAGTGTTGTGGATCTAAAAAAATACCAGATCCTAGAACATCGCTGGGAGAAGCGACACTTTGAAATTATTCGTAGTGCTGCTCAAAGTGAGCGTGTCGCTAGAATCTTTGTTCATCCAGTGATTAAAGAGCAGTTGTGTAAGCAAGAAGCGAGTCGTGAGCGTGCGTGGTTACGTAAAGTTCGTCCTTGGTGGGGGCATCATTACCATTTCCATGTTCGGTTAGCTTGCCCTGCTTCCAGTCTGAACTGTGTTAATCAAGCTCCACCTCCTATGGGAGATGGCTGCGGTGCAGAACTCGCAAGTTGGAAGCCTAAATCTCCATCCCCAAAAGCGACAAATAAAAAAAGTACGCCTTCCCCAGCTAAGAAAAATAGAAAGCTCACTCCTGCCGAGTGTGCACCACTTATTACGATGAAATGAGTGGGTAAGGTACTGCCGTATCTCGGTTATGAAACTGGAGAATCATCACACTTTTGTCTACAGTGAATAATATTAGTATAAAAAACAACCTAAGTTATCTAGAGGGCATTGTATGAATGTTTTTAAGAAACAGTGGTTTATGGTAGTAAATTCCATTTTCTTTGTTTTTGAATAGAACTAATTCGCACGACTCTCTGATTGCTTAGTTTCGTGTCTGTCAGTTGGTTATGGAAGTGGCTTCGCAGACAATATTAATAGGTGGGCTGAGTGGCTTGTTGCCCGTCGAAGAGTAAATCAAGGACAAGACCATGACGATGATTTGTGCAAAAGAATTTGCGGGATGGCTGAGACACAGATTTAGCGGTGAAGATACGGGTGTTTCTATTTCGAGAGATGATATCAATCATCTTACTGGTAGGCAGCGTTTGGACCCTGGGTTTGTTAGTGATGTTCATTATGAATTAATGCAGTATGGAATGGCATTCGTTACTGACACTAGCAGGGAAAGTTTTTATTTAGTGCCTGTTTCAAATACTTCAGACTGGCGTTCTCGTTTGGAGTATCACTTCGAGAAAGAGCTGTTTTGTAATATCTATCCTATCGAAAAATCGGGTTAAAAAAAGGTTCAACTTTGTCGGCAAAGTTGAACCTCTTTCGATTACGCTAACCCTTGAATAATCACAAACTTCTCTAGCAATTGCTCTTCAGTCTCTACATGATTTGGGTCGGTAATAATGCACTTCGTAATTGGACACACTGACTGACATGTTGGTTTTTCGTAGTGACCTTTACACTCTGTACATAGAGCAGGGTCAATTTCGAAAATGCTGTCACCCATAGTAATTGCACCATTAGGGCACTCTGGGTCACACATATCACAGTTGATGCACTTATCGGTAATAAGTAGTGCCATGATTACTTACCAGTTGGGTTACGGGTATCCTGACCTGCATTTAAGTTACGCATTAACAGACCGTATTCTAGATCCATGTCTTCTGGAACTGGGATAAATACGAAGTGACCGTTACCTTTTGCGTCTTCAATTGATTCTGACTTACGGTTTTCCATCGCTTCTAGCGTGAAGATTACGTTGCCTTTTGGCGTCATTAGTTCAAGGCTGTCACCAACGATGAACTTGTTCTTCACTTCAACTTCAGCCATGTCACCACGACGTTTGCCAGTGAATTCACCAACGAACTGCTGAGCATCAGATACAGAGTAGCCGTAATCGTAGTTTTGGTAGCTGTCGTGAGTGTGACGACGTAGGAAGCCTTCTGTGTAACCACGGTGAGCTAGGCTTTCTAGCGTACCCATTAGGCTTTCATCAAATGGACGACCAGCAACTGCGTCATCAATCGCCTTACGGTAAACCTGAGCCGTACGCGCACAGTAGTAGAAAGACTTAGTACGGCCTTCAATTTTAAGAGAGTGAACACCCATCTTAGTTAGACGCTCTACGTGTTGGATTGCACGCAGGTCTTTCGAGTTCATGATGTAAGTGCCGTGCTCGTCTTCGAAAGCCGCCATTTTTTCTTCTGGACGGTGACTTTCAGAAAGCAATACCACTTCGTCAGTTGGTTTGCCGCGACCGATAGTCGTTTCAGGGCGTTCGTCAGCGACTTCGATTGCTTGAGCTTCGTTTGGATCGAATGCTTCAACAATTTGGCCAGCGTCGTTTTCTTTGCCTTCTTCTACTTTGTATTCCCAACGGCATGCGTTAGTGCAAGTGCCTTGGTTAGGGTCACGTTTGTTGATGTAACCAGACAGTAGGCAGCGACCAGAGTAAGCCATGCATAGAGCACCGTGAACGAAAACTTCTAGTTCAGTTTCAGGACAGTGCTCGCGAATTTCTTCGATTTCTTCTAGAGAAAGCTCACGAGAAACGATCACACGCTCAACACCGTTAGCAGCCCAGAACTTCACAGTTGCCCAGTTTACTGCGTTCGCCTGTACAGACAGGTGAATTGGCATTTCTGGGAACGCTTCGCGAACCATCATGATAAGACCTGGATCAGACATGATAAGTGCGTCTGGGCCCATTTCTACCACTGGCTTTAGGTCACGGATGAAAGTTTTAAGCTTAGAGTTGTGCGGTTGGATGTTACATACCACGTAAAGCTTTTTGCCTAGGGCATGCGCTTCGTTGATACCGATTTGTAGGTTTTCGTGGTTGAACTCGTTGTTACGTACGCGAAGGCTGTAGCGAGGTTGGCCAGCGTATACTGCATCTGCGCCGTAGGCGAATGCGTAACGCATGTTTTTAAGGCTACCTGCAGGAGACAGTAGCTCTGGTACGAATGCTTTCTCTGTTGTCATTGCTCAATTCTCTTAGTATCTGATCACAAGTCAGGCCAATTCCACCTCATGGAAATGGGGCGCAAATTTTACGTCAAAATGTGACCTGTGACTAGGAGAATTATGGTTTAGATAAACAAACGCCCTCAAAAAAAGTGAGGGCGTTATGGTTAATCTTTGTACGAAATTAAGCGTTAGGGTTTGGTAGACCGCCCAATGCTTCGTATAGATTTGGTAGGAAAGCGCTGAACTCGCCACACATTAGAGAGAAGTCTGCGTCGAATCGAGCGGCTTGATCTTCGCGTGGGATGTCATCGTTTTGGTCTTTTAGTTCATCAGAGAACTTTAGACGTTTGATGCCAGAATCTTCTGCCATGATGAATTCGATACGATCTTGCCAGTTCAGTGCTAGCTTCGTCACCACTTTGTCTGCAGCGATGTGATTACGGATTTCATCGGTTGTCAGTTCTTGCTTCTTACAACGAATCACGCCGCCTTCTTCTAGCACAGACTTAAGCTCTGCTTCATCCATCATAGAAATGCCTTGTGGCGTATCACCGGTTTTCACCCATTCAGTTAAGGTCGTTTCGATCGCAACTTCAGGGATTGCTGGTACAACAGGTAGGCTACCCATTGTTTTACGCAATAGTGCTAATACGTCTTCTGCTTTCTTGTAGCTGCTTGCATCAACAAGGATGAAGCCTTCTTTTGGCATGATCAGTACGTAAGTGTGGCTGCTGCGGCTGAATGCACGTGGCAGTAGGTCCATTACGATGTCATCTTTCAGGTTGTCTTTCTCTTTCTTCTTAAGAGGACGACCTTCTTGTGCTTCCATTGCTTCTACTTTTGCGTTTAGTGAATCTTTGATCACTGAAGCAGGCAGCATCTTCTCTTCTTTCTTAGCGCAAATCAGAATGCGGTTTTCAGAAACGTGCGTCATCATGTCGCCATTTCTACCCATCGCGCTAACCCAGCCAAACTTTTGTTTATCTTGGCTGCCACAAGGGGTGAATCGGAACTCGGCTAGTTGAGTTTCCAGTTGATCGGCGTTGAAGTTAACCTCGCGGTTAACGCGGTATACCAGACAGTTTTTAAACCACATAAATCTTCTCTAGGCTTGATGACAAGGGACTAATCATAGGGAATTTTCCCGGCGTTGTCCTAATTGAATTGAAAAAGATCATGATGAATCTCAAAAGAAAGTTATATGAAAATTTGTTTTCAAAGGTCACAAAAGTGTCATAATTGGTAGTAATAATGCTTATGCATAGAGGGGCGCTTTGTCCTTTAAATTCATTAGCTCAACTAACATAAGGTTATTCAATTATGTCTAGAAGGATTCTGGTTGTTGAAGACGAAGCTCCGATTCGCGAAATGCTATGCTTCGTGCTTGAACAGAAAGGTTATCAAGCAGTAGAAGCAGAAGATTACGACTCTGCGGTAACCAAGCTGGCTGAACCCTTCCCGGATTTAGTGCTACTAGACTGGATGCTACCAGGTGGCAGTGGTATTAACTTCATCAAACACATGAAGCGCGAAGAGTTAACTCGCAACATTCCCGTTGTAATGCTGACAGCTCGTGGTGAAGAAGAAGACAAGGTTCGTGGCTTAGAAGTTGGCGCGGATGACTACATCACCAAACCTTTCTCACCAAAAGAGTTGGTTGCTCGCCTTAAAGCCGTTATTCGCCGCGTAACACCGACTGCGCTTGAAGATGTGATTGATGTACAAGGTCTGAAATTGGATCCTGTTTCTCACCGCGTGACTGCAAATGATGAAGCGGTTGATATGGGACCAACAGAGTTCAAAATGCTGCACTTCTTCATGACACACCAAGAGCGTGTTTACAGTCGTGAACAACTGCTAAACAACGTTTGGGGCACCAACGTGTATGTAGAAGACCGTACCGTTGACGTACATATTCGTCGTCTGCGTAAAGCGCTTGAGGCGGCAGGTCACGACAAACTCATCCAAACCGTTCGTGGCGCAGGATACCGTTTTTCGACGAAGGCATAACATCGCTAGCAGCTTATCAATACCATTTCTGGAGTAATGAGTGGTTGAAAGATTAACTTGGAAAAAGCTGGCCTGGGAGCTGGCTTTTTTTTACACCCCCTGGGTGATAATAGGTTGGATATTCGGTTATATGCCGTGGTTGCTTTTGGCGGCCACGGCTTTGCAACTTGTATGGCATTTGCACAATCAGGTGCGCTTGTCGGCTTGGTTGTGGGATGAAAAGCGTCTTACGCCACCGTCAGGTAGTGGCAACTGGGAATCGTTATTCAACGGTTTATACCGCTTACAACAACGTCAGCGTCGTAAGCGTAAAGAGCTTACCAATTTGATTCGCCGTTTCCGTAATGGTGCTGAATCGCTGCCGGATGCGGTGGTGGTGTTTCGTGCTGAAGGTAACATCGTATGGTGTAACAAGCTCGCGCAACACCTTTTGGGTTTCCACTGGCCGGAAGATTCTGGGCAACCTATTTCTAACCTCATCCGTACTCCAGACTTTATTAAGTACATCAATAAACAGGACTTCTCAGAGCCGCTAGAAATGCGCTCACCATTGAATGTCGAGCGAATGTTGGAACTGCGTATCGTACCTTACACCGAAGGGGAACACCTGATGGTGGTGCGTGATGTGAGCCAACTTAAACAGCTTGAAGGTATGCGTCGTAACTTCTTCGCTAACGTATCTCATGAGCTTCGTACACCGATGACGGTACTGCAAGGCTACCTTGAGATGACGGAAGATCCAGACATGATTGTTGGTCCAATGTGGACGAAAGCGCATGGGGTGATGACAGAGCAGCTCAACCGCATGAACAGCTTGGTGAATCAGCTTCTGACGCTGTCTAAGATTGAAGCGGCACCAATGCATGAGTTGGAAGATGTGGTCAATGTTCCTAGCATGTTAGAAGTGCTAGAGAAGGAAGCGGTAAGCTTAAGTGGCGATGATCAACATCAGTTGAAGTTCGATGTTGATTCTAGCCTGCGCGTGCTCGGCGATGATGACCAACTACGTAGTGCGATCTCTAACTTGGTGTACAATGCGGTGAAATACACACCACCCGGAGCACACATTAACGTACGTTGGTATCAAACTGCACAAGGTGCTTGTCTAGAGGTTGAAGACAGCGGTGATGGTATTGAGCCGCAACACTTACACCGATTGACCGAGCGTTTCTATCGCGTCGATAAAGCCCGCTCACGAGATACCGGCGGCAGTGGTCTTGGCTTAGCCATCGTGAAGCACGCGTTGAGCCACCATGACTCTCATCTCGAAATTTACAGTGAAGTTGGTGTCGGCAGTAAGTTCTCCTTCATCCTACCAAGTCGTTTGGTGGTGAAGTAATGAGTGTTGTATCCAAAGCTATTAAGAAGATCACTTTAGCCACGTTGATGCTTTCCTGCGTGGCTACTGCACAAGATAAACCGCTGCCGAATTATCAAAAGACAACGGGTATTGCGGGCAACTTATTGTCTGTCGGCTCGGATACGTTAGCGGGCATGACCACGCTTTGGGTGGAAGAGTTTAAATCTATCTATCCGAACATTAATGCTCAGGTACAAGCGTCTGGCTCATCGACTGCGCCGCCGGCGTTAACAGAACAAACTGCGCAATTCGGGCCAATGAGTCGCTCTATGCGTATGCGTGAGATCGAAGCGTTTGAGCGGGTGCATGGTTACAAACCAACGGCTCTTCGTGTTGCGATTGATGCGATTGGTATTTTTGTGCATCAAGATAACCCGATCAAAGGGCTTAATTTCCATCAGTTGGATGCGATGTTTTCCGCGACTTTACGCTGCGGAGAAAGTGAGTTCATCACCAACTGGCGTGAGTTAGGCATCAAAGCTGAGTGGGCAAAACGTAACTTGCAGCTGTTCGGGCGTAACTCAGTATCAGGTACGTACGGTTATTTTAAAAGTAATGCCTTGTGCGGCGGCGATTTTAAAACTCGTGTGAATGAGCAACCGGGATCTGCTTCAGTCGTGCAGTCTGTGGCATCAACGATCAGTGGTGTAGGTTATTCAGGCGTAGGCTATCGCGTGGCGGGTGTTCGCTTAGTACCTATTGCGAAAACTGGCACAGATTACGTTAGCCCTGTGCGTGAAAATATCATTTCAGGTAAGTACCCACTATCGCGCTACCTCTATGTATACGTGAATAAACATCCGGATTATCCGTTAAGCCCAATTGAAGCTGAATTCATTCGCTTTATGTTCTCAGCCCAAGGGCAAGCGCTAGTTGCGAAAGGCGGTTATGTTCCTATTACTGCCGATTTCGCTGCAGAGGAATTAAAAAAGGTCGGTTTGTAAGCCGACCTTTTTCTTTATCTCATTGAGTTCGTAGTTAGAAGCTCAATGTCCATCCTGCGCTTTCCCAGCGTTGCTGCTCTTCCTGCAAATCGGCATCGAGCAGTTTGTTATTCTCTAACCAATCTTCTTCTACGCTGGTAAGTACCCACTTATCTTCTTCTATCGATAATGTCAGCTCTGGTAGCGGGTCATCATTACGTTGGCCGTTGACCACAATTGCTAGACGCAGAATCTTAATTAAGTTGATGATGTCACTCTCTTTGTAGAGGTTAAACTCTGGGAACTCATTCAACTTGAGGGACTTACGTTGGAAGCGAGCTAAGGTCGCTAACACCAGTTGCTGTTCACGGTTAAAGCCGGGCAAGTTTGAGTGCAGTAGAATGTAGAATGAGTGACGATGGAAACCACGCAGACTGATGCTCAAGCCGACTTCATGCAGCAAAGCCGCCCATTCCAGTAAATCAAACAGCTCACTTTTCTTCTTGATACCTAGTTCAGAACGAACATTGCACAGCATCTCTCTTGCATGACCTTTTACGCGTGCAGCGTGTTCGATATCAACGCGATGTTGTTTTGCTAGGTTTTCTGTGGTGCGCATACGAATATCAGAACGAGCGAAACGCTCTTCCATCTCATAGAGCAGACCTTCACGCAATGCGCCATCCGAGAAGAACATCTGGTTGATTTTTAGTGATTGGAAGATGGCAGACAAAATAGCCACACCAGCGGCAAAGACTGGCTTACGCTCGTCGGTCAGACCAACTAGTTCAATATCATCAATGGACTCAAATTCGCACAATGTATCGATGAGCTTACCCAAACGCTTATTGGTGATCAGCCCATCTTCATGGCCTAAACCAATCAACACTTCGCGAATCGCTTTAATCGTACCTGAAGAGCCGAGGGCAATATCCCAGCCTTTCTTGCGGTATTTTGCAGCAATGGATTCCATGCGCTGCTCTGCTGCGAGAATCGCTTTGCTGAAGTTCTTGCGCGACAGTTTGCCATTATTGAAGAACTGCTCGGTAAAACTCACACAGCCCATTTGCTTACTGTTGAGAAGCTCTGGCTCAAACTCTTGACCAATGATCATCTCGGTGCTGCCGCCACCGATATCGACGACCAGTTTGGAGTTAGACTCCGCTTGAGTGTGCGCAACGCCGAGATAGATTAGGCGAGCTTCCTCTTCGCCCGGGATGATTTCAATTGGGAAAGGCAGCACCTCTTTGGCTCGTTTTATAAAGAGGTGGGCGTTGTTAGCGCGCCTTAAGGTGTGGGTGGCTGCAATTCTTACGTTTGAAGCTTCAAAGCCTTGCAAGCGCTCGGAGAACATCGCGAGGCACTCAAGACCTCGCTCCATTGCAGCATGGCTAAGATTGAGCTCTGAATCGAGTCCGGCAGCTAAGCGCACTCGCTGTTTATGGCGGCTGACTAATTGCAGGTCACTTCCAACAACTTTCGCCACCACCATATGGAAGCTGTTCGACCCAAGGTCAATGGCTGCAATATGGCGTACATCTTGTTCAAGTATTTGAGGCATCTGATTTTTGTTTTCTTGTTTGCTTCTCTATATTTTTAAGATAGTCGTAGATGGCAACTTGTGAGCGAACTTTTTTACGATTACCTCGCGGCACGTAGCTGTTGCTCATCTCTTTATCTATCAAACGAGCCTTTACTGTATCGGTAAAGTGAATGTTAGTTATATCAATAATGCGCTGTTTCAAACGTGGATCACGAACCGGAGCGGCAACTTCAATACGATGATCGATATTTCGCGTCATCCAGTCCGCTGATGAGATATAAACCTGCGGGTCGCCATCATTGTGGGTGATCACGACACGAGGGTGCTCAAGGAAGCGGTCAACAATACTGATGATGCGAATGTTCTCGCTCACGCCCTCAATACCCGGTACGAGTGAACACATACCGCGGATGATCATATTGATTTTCACCCCGGCATTGCTTGCCCCATAGAGTTTATTGACGATGCCCTTGTCGACCAAGTTATTCACTTTGATCGTCAGTGCTGCTTTCTTGCCGGCTTTTGCGTTGGCAATCTCCCCGTCAATCAGACGATAGAGTTGTTTACGCGAATTGCGTGGTGAAACGATGAGATGATTAAACCTTACTGGACGATATGGGTTCTCGATATAGCCAAAGACGTTACGGACTTCATTGGTAATTTCTTGATCTGCAGTTAGCAGCGCGAAGTCGGTGTAGATGCGTGCGGTTTTCTCGTGGAAGTTA
The DNA here is from genome assembly GCF_000817815.1 of Vibrio owensii CAIM 1854 = LMG 25443. Classification (GTDB taxonomy): domain Bacteria; phylum Pseudomonadota; class Gammaproteobacteria; order Enterobacterales; family Vibrionaceae; genus Vibrio; species Vibrio owensii. Next base: position 65,464 of record NZ_JPRD01000052.1, on the reverse strand, counting down.
CCTGTTCCTATATGCGCGTAACGTACGATTTCACCTTCTTCGCGGCGGCTGATCAGGAGCAGTTTTGAGTGAATTTTCAAGCCCGGCGCACCAAAGATAACGTGCACGCCCGCATCGGTGAGAACTTTTGACCACTCGATGTTGGCTTCTTCATCAAATCGGGCTTGCAGCTCCACCACCACAGTTACGCTTTTGCCATTGTGGACTGCATCGATCAGTGAGTTCATCAAGCGTGAATCTTTGGCAACGCGGTAGATATTAATCTTAATTGCCAACACTTTAGGATCGAAGGAAGCTTGGCGAACCAGTTCAGAGATGTGATCAAAGGTGTGATAAGGGTAGTAAAGCAAAATGTCTTTGGCTTTGATTGCATCGAAACTGTTGGCGTAGCCTTCGAAGTCCGCACACTTCATCGGTGGCATGGGTTTGTTTTCTAGGTACTCACGACCAACATTTGGGAAGCCAATGAAGTCTTTAAAGTTGTGGTAACGACCACCGGGAATCAAACTGTCGTAGTTGGAGATTTGCAGTTTGCTACACAAGAAATCGAGCATCTCTTGCGGCATTTCACGTTCATAAACAAAGCGCACAGGCATGGCAGTTAAACGTTGGTTTACTCCTTCAGACATCTGTTCGAGCAAGCTGTATTCGATCTCTAGGCGTAAATCGTATTCGGCATCGCGGGTCATCTTCATCGCGTAGCCATTTAGCTCGTCATAATCGAAGAAGCCTTTAAACAGCTCATCCAGACAGTAACGGATGATGTTGTCGAGCAGAATGATGGTCTTGCGACGTTTGCCTTTTTGCTCCGGAACCATAACGAAGCGGGGTAGGTGGTCAGTTGGGATTTCGAGTAAAGCGTATTGGGAATGATCGTCTTTGCGCAGATCGACGGTAATGTAGGCGTATTCGTCTTTAAGAAACTGCAACACATCGATGTCATCTTTAATCAATAGCGGAGTGATGTGTGGCATGACTTCTTTGCGAAAGTACTTGGTGATCCAGCGCTTTTGGGTGTCATCCAGTTGGTTTTCATTAACCAAGAAAATGCGGCGTCGCGCCATTTCTCGGATCAAGTCACCGTACAGTTCGTCAAATTGTTCGTTAAGCTTCAATGCTTTGGTTTGCATCTTAGTTAACAAGTGCTTAGAGTTATCGCTTCCACCTCGTTCTTGGCTGATCAAGATCCGACGTTTTACGTCTGCAAAGCGAACCTTGTAGAACTCATCTAAGTTATTGGAAAAGATCCCCAGAAAGCGAATACGTTCGATTAGAGGGACGGTTTTATCAGCGGCTTCTTGTAATACTCTCTCGTTGAAAGACAACCAACTAAGTTCTTTTTCTATATAGAGTTTTTCTGCGCTCATAACCTTACCTAGCCTAAAATGAAGTAAATCCGCACTCATCTGTGGGATAAAAAAAGATGAGCCTGAACATTATGAGGTTTACGTTACAGATTTATTTCATAACACGGTCTGCATAAGAGTTGTATTCTTTTCAGTTGTTTAATGTGATCTGTAATATAATTGTCATCTTAACGACATATTCTAGTACTAAGTCAAAAAGGGTAGAGAGATCAATGGCACAAGCCGAGTTTTCATTGCAGGAAAAAGATAAAAAACGATTGATCAAAGATCGTTTGGTTCGATTTGCAGTGACATCCGGTGGTGTAGGCGTTCTTGCTGCTCTTGTGTTGATCTTTGTTTACCTTGCGATGGTGATCATTCCTCTGTTTTCTGATGCAGAGATCGAAACCAATTATGCCGCTCGCGCTACCCAAAGCGGGAAGCCACTCGCAATTTCCGTTGATGATTACTCTCAAATCGGTCTGGTGTTAACCCAATCCGGTGAAGTGCGTTTTCTTCCTCTCGATGATTCCAGCAAACCTGCGCTGTACACTCAGCAAATAGCCAACAACCCAGTGGCATTTTCTCAGTCTGCGCCGGGGTTAGGTTGGTATGGTTTGGTTGACGACCAAGGCAAAGCACACATCTTCAAACCGGAATTTAACGCAACACTGCGCGAAAACACTCGCCCACCAGAAGTCGTGCCGTTTCGAACCTCAATGGACATGCAACTGACAGGTGCATCCGATCCAGTTAAGAAGTTTGTTTTTAGTACTTCCACGCAAGCTCCAACCCTTGTTTGGCAAACACAAAGTGGCGTAATAAAAGCGCGTTGGCAAGTTCCTCAACTATTAGATGCATCACCTGTTACCCATGATTACACCTTCTCTTCAGGTTTTGATGCGCCAGACCAAATGTTGCTGACGCCAGATGGCAATAACCTTTACTTGCGAAATGGTTCAGAGCTGATTGTCTTGGTGAAAGGTGACAACAAGTTCTCAGTGCGTGAAGTGATCGATCTGACGCAGGGCGATAAAAAGCACTCAGTGAGAACGATGGATTTGTTGGCTGGGGCGTATTCCCTGCTTGTTACACATAACGATGGTCGTGTATCGCAATGGTTTGATACGTTGCAGGGCGACCAGCGAACTTTGACTCACATTCGTGACTTTAAGTTGGCGTCTGAGCTGAAGTATTTACTTCCCGATTCACACCGCAAAGGTTTCTACAGCTTTTACACCAACGGTACTCTGCAAAGCCACTACACCACCAGTGAGAAGTTGGTGTTGTTTAAACGTGCCTACAAACAAGCGCCAGTGATGGCAGGAATGTCGAATAACGAGCGCTATCTGATCACATGGCAAAACGACGAATTGAATGTCGCGTTTGTTGATAACCCGTACCCAGAAGTCTCTCTGTCCTCCTTATGGCAAAAGGTTTGGTATGAAGGTTATCCAGAGCCAGAATTTGTGTGGCAATCTACCTCAGCCAGTGATGACTTCGAGGCGAAATTCAGCTTAGTGCCAATTGCGTTTGGTACCATCAAGGCGGCGATGTTCGCAATGTTGTTCTCGGTACCACTGGCTGTACTGGGCGCAATTTATACCGCTTACTTTATGTCGCCACGTATGCGTCGCGTGGTGAAGCCATCAATCGAGTTAATGGAAGCTTTGCCTACGGTTATCATTGGTTTCCTTGCCGGACTTTGGTTCGCCCCGATTGTGGAAGACCATTTGATTACCGTCGTGGTGATGCTGTTTGTTTTGCCTCTGAGCACCATGGTGATGGGCGGTCTATGGGCGCTGATCCCACAACCGATACGTAACCGCCTTCCTAACGGGTGGCATGCTTTGGTATTGATGCCTTTGCTTCTGCTGTTGATCGGTTTGGGTGTGTGGGTATCACCAATGCTTGAACAAGCCTTCTTTGGTGGGGACATGCGTTTGTTCCTGACTGACCATGGTATTGGCTTTGACCAACGTAACGCGCTGGTGGTTGGTTTGGCTATGGGCTTTGCGGTTATTCCAACGATTTTCACCATTGCCGAAGATGCGATTTTCTCTGTGCCGAAACACTTATCGGATGGTTCATTAGCACTTGGCGCGACGCCATGGCAAACGCTGATTTATGTGGTCCTGCTGACAGCCAGTCCGGGGATTTTCTCGGCAATCATGATGGGACTTGGTCGCGCTGTGGGCGAAACCATGATTGTGTTAATGGCGACAGGTAATACGCCATTAATGGATTGGAACGTGCTAGAAGGCTTGCGTAGCTTGTCGGCGACCATTGCGGTTGAATTGCCAGAGTCGGAAGTAGGCAGTTCGCACTACCGATTGTTGTTCCTATCGGCATTAATTTTGTTTGTCTTCACCTTTGCGGTGAACGCCTTGGCGGAATGGGTTCGTCAAAGACTAAGAGATAAATATCGTGCGTTGTAATCAGTTAACGAAAGAGCGAGTAATAGCGTGTTAAATTGGATTCGTTCTGGCGCACCTTGGATTTGGTTAACCGGGGGAGCGGTAAGCATCAGTCTGCTTTCTGTCCTCGGCTTATTGCTATTGATTGGCTGGAAGGGGCTTACTTACTTCTGGCCTGCGCCACTATATCAATGGAATGTTGCTGCGCTGACTCCGGTGCAGGGCGAAGTGTTGCATGAAAACTCGATTCTGGTTGGTCAGGTATACGAGCGCAGTTTTGTGCCAAGAAGTTACCTGCCAAAAGAAGCTGCAGATAAACTCGCAGAAGATGAAGAGTTTGCGACGCGCCTAAACATCAAAATTGCCAACCGTGAATTGTACCCAGCGGACTTTATCTCTGTTTTGAGAATGCAGTTGGATGATCCAACGACGCCGGGTGAATGGGCAGTGATTGAACGCAGCAGCGGTGGCTACTTCTTCGGTAAGTTTGTTGCTTTCCAAGATGGTAAAACGCGTTACGAAAACAACATTCAAACGCTTTTGGATCAAAAGCTCGATGATGCCGAAACCTTGCATCATGAAATCGACATGCTGGTGGATGACCAAGTAAAAGACTTGGGATGGCAGTTAGAGCAGCTTCGCTTAGACAAACGTAAGCACGAGCTTAACGACACCATCACGGAAGAGTTTTTAGCAAACAACAGCAAGCGTAAGGCAGAAATTGAAGCTGAGTTAGCCAAGCTAGACATGCAACTTGACGGGCTGCGCTTGGGCTTCTCTGATTATGCGCTGATTGTCGAAGACATGACTGGGACTCAAGTTTCGATTCCATTAGAAGACATTTTGGACTACTGGTATCCAAACCAAATGTCACTGCCTGAAAAGGTTGCCCATTGGGGAAAACAGGTTTGGAAGTTCTTATCCGAAGACCCTCGTGAATCGAACTCTGAAGGTGGTGTTTTCCCAGCGATTTTCGGTACGGTTTTCTTGGTTATCATCATGTCGATCATCGTGATGCCATTGGGTGTGGTTGCGGCGATTTATTTGCATGAATACGCTAAGAACAATGCCCTAACTCGGGTGATCCGTATTGCGGTGATTAACCTTGCCGGTGTTCCTTCTATCGTTTACGGCGTATTTGGTTTGGGCTTTTTTGTTTATACCATTGGTGCCTCAATCGATAACTTGTTTTATGCCGAGCGATTACCCGCTCCAACCTTTGGTACGCCGGGCTTGTTGTGGTCTGCACTGACGCTAGCGGTCTTGACGCTACCGGTGGTGATTGTTACCACAGAAGAAGGTTTAACCCGTATTCCGAGTTCCGTTCGTCATGGCTCGTTAGCCTTAGGTGCAACACAGTTTGAGACCTTGTGGCGTGTGGTTTTGCCTATGGCAACCCCTGCGATAATCACTGGTTTGATTCTTGCGATTGCTCGCGCTGCGGGTGAGGTAGCACCATTGATGCTGGTGGGGGTCGTGAAATTAGCTTCGAGCTTGCCGGTGGATGGGCAATTCCCTTATGTGCATTTGGATAGAAAGTTCATGCACCTAGGCTTCCACATTTACGATGTTGGATTCCAGACCTCGAATATCGAAGCTGCGCGTCCGTTGGTTTACGCGACTTCCTTCTTACTCGTGACGGTTATTGTCGGACTAAACTTAACAGCAATCAGTATTCGTAATAATCTGCGAGAGAAATACCGAACTTTAGGACAAGATTAAGCATGTTTAACTTTGATAATACATTAGGTTATGAGCCGCCATTGGATGTGCACAACCTGACGGATGAACAAACGGCTATCTCGATTGAGAACCTTAATCTTTTCTATGGTCAGGCTCAGGCGCTGCACGATATTTCCATGCGTATTCCAAAGGGGCGCGTAACAGCATTCATCGGACCGTCCGGCTGTGGTAAATCCACATTGCTGCGCTGTATCAACCGAATGAACGATTTAGTCGAAGGTTGTAAGGTGACGGGAAAAGTACGTTTGCACGGTAAGAATGTGTATAACCCAAGTGTGGATGTTGCCACGCTGCGTCGCCGAGTAGGCATGGTATTCCAGCGCCCAAACCCATTCCCTAAGTCGATTTACGAAAACGTGGTTTACGGTCTTCGTTTACAAGGTGTGAAGAACAGTCGCATGTTGGACGATGCGGTCGAGCGTTCACTGCGTTCTGCGGCATTATGGGACGAAGTAAAAGATCGTCTACATGAAAATGCATTTGGACTTTCTGGCGGTCAGCAACAACGTTTAGTGATTGCTCGCGCCGTCGCGATTGAGCCAGAAGTACTATTATTGGATGAACCAACATCGGCTTTGGATCCAATCTCAACTTTAACTATTGAAGAGCTTATCAACGAGCTCAAGACTCAATATACTGTGGTTATCGTTACCCATAACATGCAGCAAGCGGCGCGTGTCAGTGACCACACTGCGTTCATTCATATGGGTAAGTTGATTGAATACTCGGATGCGGATTCGATCTTCACTTCTCCAATGAAGAAACAAACCGAAGATTACATTACCGGTCGTTACGGTTAAGCCGCGACCTTTCAAGGATTAAAAGGAAAGCCATGCACTTTGGACGTCACATCTCAGGACAATTTAACGTAGAGCTAGAATCGATTCGTACCCATGTACTTACCATGGGAGGCTTGGTAGAACAGCAGTTGTCGTATGCTATTCAGGCCTTGCATAAGGAAGACATCGAACTGGCGCGTAAAGTTGTGCGTGATGATCACAAAGTCAACGCGATGGAAGTGTCGATTGATGACGCTTGTACTCGCATCATCGCTAAGCGTCAGCCTACGGCAAAAGATTTACGCTTGATCATGGCTATCATTAAGACCATTACCGATCTTGAGCGCATTGGTGATGTTGCAACGCGTATTGCCTACGTGGCGATTGAAAGCCCATCATCAAAAGAGCGCCAATTCCAAGTATCGTTAGAGCCTTTATGTCGGCAAGCAATCCAAATGCTTCACCAAGTGCTCGATGCCTTTGCGCGCATGGATGTCGAAGCAGCAGCAGAAGTGCACAAGCTTGATGATAAGTTGGATGCGGAATACGAAGCGGTGATTCGTCAGCTGATGACTTACATGATGGAAGATCCGAAAAACATCCCACACATTCTGCAAGTGATGTGGTCGGCGCGTGCCATTGAACGCGTGGGTGACCGTTGCCAGAACATCTGTGAATACATTATCTACTTCGTGAAAGGGAAAGATGTACGCCACCTAGGTGATCAAAGCATTGATGACGTACTGAAATAACCTTATAACCGCAGACCAAAACCCACAGAGAAATTAATTGCCGTATCGGTAAACGTGTGGGTTTTGTCGTCTTTAAAGATATCCAAATCCGCTCCCGCCCTGACTGAGAGAATCGGATTCACCTGATACACATAAGCACCACCGATGCTCAATCCTGTAGTATCTCTTTTCTCTTCTCTGTAAGTCCCATCATAACTGGCTATACCAAGACTGGCTTGAAAGCCCATTTGTGGCTGGTGGTCAAACATGTGTTGAAAACCAACGCGATAGGCATCGATGGTTTCGTCAAAGTTTCCACTGGTGTAGGTCACTCGAGAGTAATCAAAATAGAGCGCATCAAAGCCAGCGACATCATTCGTGCCAAATTGAATACCAGCGCCACGAAACGAGCCAACTTTCACTTCTGGAGAAATAAATACACCAGAAGCTTGGACTGAAAGCGGCGTGATAATCAGGGCAATAAGAGAGAGGGTGCGTTTCATAGTTCTACCTAAAAAGATGCCTTCCTTGGCAAATGGACTTACTGAATGAACTTGTGCTTACTTAAAGCTGATTTGGACACCAACGCCGCCAGCAACGTCAGAGGAAGAGTACTTACCCGATGATTCGTAGTGGAAGGTGCCTGATAAACTAACTTGGTCTGTTAGGCCGTAGGCACCGCCAACCGCGACCGCTTCTTTGCTACCTGAGAAGCCAACACCTGCACCGATGGCCAGTTCACCATGAGTCGCATAAGGGCGAGCATTGGTGACAGCATGTAGACTTGCGCGGATACCATCCATTTGCTCTGCTTGTTGGTTTAGGCGGTAATCGTATTCTGCTGCTAAGCCTTCTAAATGGTTAAGACGATCATCCGTCGGATTATTTTCGATAGGGTTTGATGGCAGTTGTGGCGTTGGGCGGTCTGGAACATGAGGTACGCCATTATCTACTTCTGGAAGCGTTGGATGTTCAGGTGCCGCTTCAATTGGTGGTGTTGGCGATAAATCTGGGCGTGGACGATCTGGCACACCAGGAACACCATTATCAACTTCAGGCAGAACCGGTTGCTCTGGTACACCTTGAATTGGGTTGGTTGGAGTGCCTGGGTTTGGGCGATCTGGAATGTGGCCTGCGAATGAGCTGAAAGAAGCAAGAAGGGCACTAGCAGCAGTAAGCTTTACAAGTTTATTTGTCATGTCTGAACTCTCAATAAGTAAACGAGGAACAGCATCCTTACTGTAAGCAATCGCTCTTTCTAAATTCCCTTTGAAGCAGGGCTATCTTATTGAGAAGTATTTTTTATGACTAAGTAGGTCTAATTATTTTGGTGATAATAATTTCTTATCAGGTTAAGGCTTGTTAGCTTGTATTGTTAAACCTTGTTGGATAAGGCCAACGAGCCAACTGACGAGTGGATTATTGCGGTTTCTCACATGCATATGAGCGTGAATAGACTTCATTTGTGGTTGTCCATCAATCGTGACGTCAACGGCTCTTAATCCCGGAAATTGCTCAACCGGAAGTAAATTGGAGTGGGGTAAATACATATCGGTGTGTTTGACGACATCAAGTATTGCAGAGACCATTTCTGAGCGAAATCCAATGCTGTGTTCAACGCCCATTTCGGTTAGAAGCTCAGACGCGTAACTGAACTTGTCGTTCCACCCTGGGGAAATCAAAGAAGCAATTGGGTATCCGCCAAGATCATGCGGTTCAACATGAGGTTTGGTGATTGGGTGAGCTTCGCGGACAAAAATACGCCCTTTTAAATCCAGTAGCTTCGGCGTGTAGATCTCTTTATTGGTTAGCAGTAACTCGTAATTTACTCCCATCAGTGTTTCACCTTTCAAGATCTCATCAACCGTACTGTTCGACCAACCAACTAGTTCAAGTTGAGCGTTAGGGGCTAACGCTCTCATTTGTTCGAAGAGGAAACCGGGCAAGCAAGTCATCGTAATTGGTGCCAATGCAATTCGGATTTTGTTGTCCACTTCGGCAGGATCAAATTGATGAGAGCGATTAACTGCGGCAGCTAAACCATCGAGGTGCGGCGTAATATCGTTGGCGAGAGATTCGGCGAAAGGTGTCGGTTCAAGACCTGTTTTTACTTTTACAAACAGCTCGTCATCGAAGTGATTACGCAGCTTTTGTAGCGCTTGACTGATAGCAGGTTGAGAGACGAACAAGCGCTGAGAGGCTTTACGCATGTTCTTCTCTTGCATCAAAATCATAAAGGTCTTGAGCAGATTCAGGTCAAGGGTGTGAAACAGGTCTTTCGCCATGGTACATCTCTAATATTTATCGGGTACGAAGGTTTGATCGTCGATAGGTGCACGAACATACCCTTCTTTGTTCAGTTCTGGCAGTTCAATTACCGGATGTTCGAGCTCTTCGTATTCTACTTGGCTGAGCAAGTGGCTGATACAATTCAAACGTGCTTTCTTTTTATCATCAGAAGGCACTACCCACCAAGGACAGTGTTTAGTGTCTGTGTAAGCAAACATTTTGTCTTTTGCCTCTGAATATTCTGCCCAGCGATTACGTGATTCCAAATCCATTGGGCTGAACTTCCAGCGTTTGATTGGGGTATTGATACGTTCTAGAAAACGCTTTTCTTGCTCTTCATCGGAGACCGAAAACCAGTACTTAATTAAGATGATGCCAGAGCGTTGCAGCATGCGTTCAAACTCTGGGCAAGAGCGGAGAAACTCTTCATATTGGTCTGGGGTACAAAAGCCCATGACTTTTTCTACGCCGGCACGGTTGTACCAACTGCGATCAAACAACACTATTTCCCCAGCAGCAGGCAGGTGTGCCACGTAGCGCTGAAAGTACCATTGTGTTTTTTCTTTTTCTGTTGGGGCGGGAAGGGCTGCGATACGGCAGACTCGAGGGTTGAGTTTTTCAGTGATGCGCTTGATAGTACCACCTTTGCCAGCGGCGTCGCGTCCTTCAAACAGTACCACGACTTTAAGCCCTTTGTGTTTGACCCACTCTTGGAGCTTAACTAATTCAATTTGCAGCTGTTCTAGTGCTTCTTCGTATTCCTTTTTCTTTAGTTTCGCCATGTTTCCTCCCGTCCTTAGTTATCAATATGTTAGCACTCAATAACTAAAGACGGGATTTGAAAGCGCTTAATTGAGAGCTGTTACCATGTTCGCGATAGCATCGGTGTTGGTGACAGGAATCGAAAAATCATCCACATCGGCAGCGCCCATTTTGCTTTGCTCGGCAATAAAGGTCATGTGACTAGGGCGAGTTGTCTTGCCCGATAAATGCACTTCGGTGACTTTGGCTTGTTCAACGATCTGACCAACATTGTCTGCATTCACACCGGCGCCCGCCATGATCGCAATACGTCCTTGTGCTTGTTCAACTAAGGCTTTAAGCACATCGATACCTTGCGGTGCAGAAGGTGCTAGGCCGGAAGTCAAAATACGCTCACAGCCTAAACTGATCACTTCTTCTAACGCTTTTTCAGCGTCACGACACTGGTCAAAGGCACGATGAAAAGTCACGCCTAAGCCAAGCGCTTGAGCAAATTCACACAGTGCAGTTGCGTACGGCATATGAATGTCACCGTCTTGAGTGAGCACGCCGAGCACGACACCGTTCAAGCCTGCTTGTTTAGCGGCTTCAATATCCCAACGCATCATTTCGATTTCTTCCTCACTGTAGAAGAAGTCGCCTTGGCGAGGGCGAATCATCGCGTAAACCGGAATAGTAGAGCGTTTAGCGGCTTGCTGCATAAAGCCATAGCTTGGCGTTAAGCCACCCAAAGCAAGTGAAGAGCAGAGTTCGATGCGGGTTGCACCACCGGCAATCGCGTTGTGGAGAGATTCAATGTTATCAATACAGACTTCAAGTTGAGTGTTCACGAGGTTGTCCTGAATTATTGTAATTACAGCAAATACTAGCAGGACGAAAGGGGAGAATCTGTACTAAGACCGAGGGAAATAGAGGTAAACTTTTTACGTGATGCTTGCCTCTTTTGCTTTTCAAAAATGCAGATAAAAAGAAAGCCCAGAGCGAACTCTGGGCTTTTTTATGACTTTACTTAGACTGATTGGCGTTTGCGGTTTTTCCGCTATAGCTTTTTGCTTTATATATACATCCAACCAACACACCCATTGAGCTTGGGCGGCAGTGTCTATTACTTGCTTAGGTCGTCTGCGTGCTCAGATAGGAACGCTGCAACACCTTTTGGAGATGCGTCCATACCTGCTTTACCTTCTTCCCATTGTGCAGGACATACTTCGCCGTGCTTCTGGTGGAAGTTTAGTGCATCAACCATGCGTAGCATTTCGTCGATGTTACGACCTAGAGGTAGATCGTTAACTACTTGGTGACGTACAAGACCGTCTTCGTCGATTAGGAAAGAACCACGGAAAGCAACGCCTGCTTCTGGGTGCTCTACATCGTACGCTTTACAGATTTCGTGCTTAACGTCAGCAACTAGAGGGTATTTAACTTGACCGATACCGCCATCTTCGATAGCAGTGTTACGCCATGCGTTGTGAGAGAACTGAGAATCGATAGAAACACCGATTACTTCAACACCTTTAGCTTGGAAATCAGCTAGACGGTTGTCGAATGCGATTAGCTCAGATGGGCAAACGAAAGTGAAATCTAGTGGGTAGAAGAATACTACTGCTTTCTTACCTTTAGTGAATTCTGCAAAGTTGAAGTTTTCAACGATTTCGCCGTTACCTAGAACAGCTGCTGCAGTAAAGTCAGGGGCTTGACGACCTACTAGTACCATTTTTTTGCTCCTAAAAATTTTGGTTTGCTCCAAACCTACATTCAGTTATTTAGGTTTGGTCCGTGTTTGTGCGAGACAAACTATAGTACAGATTGTAGTATTGAAAAAAGCGAAATAAATAGATTGAGTTCATCGAAAAAAGCGATAACACCGAAACTATTATCTCGATCACTGGAACAGCAATAGATACAAATAGAATTATGAATAAATGGCCTAGCTTGAAGCAGTTACACTATTTGGTCACTCTGCACGAAACTCGACATTTTAGTGATGCTGCTGAGCGTTGTTTTGTCAGTCAATCTACTTTAAGTAAAGGCATCCAAAACCTTGAAGAATTGATTGGTTGTCCGCTTTACGAAAAGAAAGATAAAAAAAGCCCATTGGTTTTCACCCAAGCTGGTGAGATGGTAGTGCAGCATGGTCGAGAACTTCTCGCCAAAGGGCAAGATCTTGTTGAGCTGGGGCGTTTATGCCAAGGCGATGATATGGAAGGGCAGCTTAAAGTAGGCTGTATTCCGACCATTGCTCCTTTCTTATTGTGCGACCTTGTTCAAGAGGTGAACTACCGCTTCCCTCAATTAAACCTTCTATTAAGAGAAGATACGACGACTAACTTGCTACAAGCACTTCGCCACGGTGAATTGGACGTATTGATTCTGGCTCTGCCAGTAGAAATAGAGGGAATGGAAAGTCGAGTGGTGGGGCAAGACCCATTCCGCATGGTGATCAGCGCCAATCAAGCGGATTCCGTACCTGTGCCGATCCGTTATGCAGACTTGCCAGATGAATCCGTCTTCTTATTAGAGAAAGAGCACTGTCTTACAGAGCACGCGGTTTCAGCATGTAAGTTGACGGACAAAGAGAAGATCAACCCATTCACCGCAACCAGTCTTCATACATTGGTGCAAATGGTGGCGAATGGTCTGGGCACCACGTTTATCCCGCAAATGGCGATTGATCATGGTTTGCTACACAACCAGAACTTGGTGGTGATCGACCCTCCTGGTCAGCAAGCATATCGCGATATTGGTTTGGTTTGGCGTCCGAGCTCGTCACGATCAAACACTTTCAATCAATTGGCAGAAGTCGTCTCTGAACTGCTTTAGCTATTAGTATTAGCCTGCTACTCCCGATCTAATATCAAAAAGCGCACTAGAAATAGTGCGCTTTTTAGCATTTTATTCTGCGCGTGAACTTTGACTTGTAAAATTTTACAGATGAACTTTCATGAAGCTTTCATAAAATAGTGAAATTTCACAATGTTAATTTTACACAACTGCCTGTGTAACGCGTTTAAGTCGCGTTTAATTTCCTCTTCCTAGCCCTTGTGAATACAAGGGTTTTTCTCCTGCCTCACTATTCATACGCTTGTTTGAATTTAAAAATAACCTGTAAATTTAATGTAATTTAATTACGTAATAACTTGCAAATTGAACTCAAAAATCAAACACTTGTTTGATACCGAATAAAACTTTGAATTTAACGTTTTGTTTACTTGAGGGGTTTCGCTTAAACCTTTGTTGGGTTAGCTTAATTAAGGCTTGTAAGACTTATGTCTAGATTGAAAAAGCAATTCAGGTTGCGCAAGGTATAGACACAACGAAGCGAAGTGAACACCAAATCGAAGGATATAATTTGTTGTTCATAACTTACAAATGTAGCTTTAGGCTGACTGCCCAAGATGGATAAAGCACGTTAAGGATGAATGATTATGCTTGCTCAGACAGAACAAAAAACACAACAACTAAAGCAAACCCAAGGCATGCTTGAGGTGAATGGAGTCGTTGCTCCTGACCATCAAGCAATTTTCCCTGTTGAAGCCCAAACCTTTTTATCTCTACTGTGTGAAAAGTTTGCCGGACGTGTTGAACAGTTGCTGGAAGCACGAGAAGAGAAGCAAGCACGCATCGACGTTGGTGAATTGCCAGACTTTCTACCAGAGACACAAGACATTCGTGAAGGAAGCTGGAAGATCCTTGGAATCCCGCAAGATCTGCAAGATCGCCGAGTGGAGATTACAGGACCGACTGATCGCAAGATGGTGATTAACGCACTGAATGCGAATGTAAAAGTGTTCATGGCAGATTTCGAAGATTCGATGTCCCCTGCATGGAGTAAAGTTCTGGATGGTCAAATCAACCTGCGCGACGCTGTTAATGGCACCATCAGCTACACCAACTCTGGCAATGGCAAACACTATCAGCTGGCAGAAGACCCAGCGGTGTTGATCTGCCGTGTTCGCGGACTGCATTTAAAAGAAAAACACGTAACGTGGCACGGTCAGATCATTCCAGGTGCGCTATTTGATTTCGCTCTGTACTTCTACAACAACTACAAAGCGCTACTGAAAAAGGGAAGCGGTCCTTACTTCTACATTCCAAAACTGCAATCGCATCATGAAGCGAAGTGGTGGAGCGAAGTGTTCCATTTCACCGAAGAGTATTTTGGCTTGGATACAGGCACCATTAAAGCGACTGTACTGATTGAAACCTTACCAGCCGTATTCGAAATGGATGAGATTCTGTTCTCACTCAAAGAGCACATCGTTGGTTTGAACTGTGGTCGCTGGGATTACATCTTTAGCTACATCAAAACACTGAAAAACCACCCAGATCGCGTACTTCCGGATCGCCAAGTGGTGACCATGGACAAGCCATTCCTCAACGCTTACTCAAGATTATTGGTGCGCACTTGTCATAAACGTGGCGCATTTGCGATGGGCGGCATGGCAGCCTTTATTCCGGCTAAAGACCCACAAGAAAACCAAAAAGTACTGGATAAGATCCACAACGATAAATCGCTAGAAGCTAACAACGGTCATGACGGTACTTGGGTTGCTCATCCGGGATTGGCAGACACCGCAATGGAAGTGTTCAGTGCCACATTGGGGCAGCGCACCAACCAATTGGATGTGAGCCGCTCAGAAGACGCACCAATCACCGCCGCAGAGCTGCTTGAACCGTGCGAAGGTGAACGCTCAGAAGAAGGTATGCGTCACAACATCCGCGTTGCGCTGCAATACATCGAAGCTTGGATCTCTGGCAACGGTTGTGTGCCGATTTACGGACTGATGGAAGACGCAGCAACGGCAGAAATCTCCCGCGCTTCTATCTGGCAATGGATTCAACACGGCAAGTCGCTCGACAACGGATTGAAGGTCACTAAAGAGCTGTTCGAACTCTATCTGAAAGAAGAGATTGAAGTCGTGAAGCAAGAAATTGGCGAGCAGCGTTACCAAGCAGGTCGATTTGAAGAAGCGGCAGACTTGATGGCAAGGCTCACCATCAGCGATGAACTGACCAACTTTTTAACCATTCCAGGTTATGACTACTTGGATTAACCCAAAGATTTAGAACACTCAATTTATTTAACTAATACATGTTTATTTAACCAATACGTGAAGGATTCGAGGCAGATAAGGATGTACTGCCTGAGAACGGAAAACTCAACGCACATGCACAAGTGCACATTATAAGAGGGATAGACCAATGACTAACTTAACTCGCCGCCAACAAATTGAAGCTCTGGAAAAAGATTGGGCAACCAACCCACGCTGGAAAAACGTAAAGCGCACTTACACAGCAGAAGAAGTAGTAGAACTGCGTGGCTCTATGGTGCCTGCGAACACAATCGCACAACGTGGTGCTGACAAACTTTGGTCACTGGTCAACGGTAGTTCCAAGAAAGGCTACGTAAACTGTCTTGGTGCACTGACAGGTGGTCAAGCCGTACAGCAAGCGAAAGCGGGTATTGAAGCGATTTACCTATCAGGTTGGCAGGTAGCGGCGGATAACAACACCGCTTCGACGATGTACCCAGACCAATCTCTGTACCCAGTAGATTCTGTACCGTCGGTAGTAAAACGCATCAACAACTCATTCCGTCGTGCAGACCAAATTCAATGGTCAGCAGGTAAGTCACCAGAAGACGAAGGCGGTATTGATTACTTCCTACCAATCGTAGCGGATGCGGAAGCAGGCTTTGGTGGTGTATTGAACGCTTACGAGCTAATGAAATCGATGATCGACGCTGGTGCGGCAGGTGTTCACTTTGAAGACCAACTGGCATCCGTGAAGAAGTGTGGTCACATGGGCGGTAAAGTACTGGTTCCAACTCAAGAAGCAGTGCAAAAACTGGTAGCAGCTCGCCTAGCAGCGGACGTTGCTGGCACGACAACACTAGTAATCGCACGTACCGATGCAAACGCAGCAGACCTACTAACATCTGACTGTGACCCATACGATAAAGACTTCATCGAAGGTGAGCGTACTCAAGAAGGTTTCTACCGTGTACGTGCAGGTATCGACCAAGCTATCTCTCGTGGTCTAGCTTACGCGCCTTATGCGGATCTAATCTGGTGTGAAACAGCAACGCCATGTCTAGAAGAAGCACGCAAGTTTGCAGAAGCGATTCATGCAGAGTACCCAGACCAACTGTTGGCATACAACTGTTCGCCTTCATTCAACTGGGAGAAGAATCTAGACGCAGAAACCATTGCTAAGTTCCAACAAGAGCTGGCTAACATGGGCTACAAGTACCAGTTCATCACGCTAGCAGGTATTCACAACATGTGGTTCAACATGTTCGAACTGGCACACGCTTACGCACAAGGCGAAGGCATGCGTCATTATGTTGAGAAGGTTCAGCGTCCTGAGTTTGAAGCGGCAGAAAAAGGCTACACGTTCGTAGCGCACCAACAAGAGGTTGGTACGGGTTACTTCGATAGAATGACCAATACAATCCAAGGTGGTAACTCATCAGTGACAGCACTGACAGGTTCTACTGAAGAAGACCAATTCTAATCAGCATAGAGTCCACAATTACTACGTTAGTAATGACATCTTTGAGCGGCGATTGAGCCGCTCTTTTTTTTGCCTGTAATCTGAGCAACTAACGTTTTGTTGCTTATTACTCTGCTTCGATTTCTTCTGGTTCTGTTTCTTCTTGCAGTTCTAACAAGTTAATCGCAATGGTTACAAAGTCTGTATCGGTGATGATGCCCACCAAGTGACCTTTATTGACCACAGGTAAACAACCAACTTTGTGCTTTTGCATATAGATTGCGCTTTCCTTTAAACCTGCTCTTGGTTCAGCGGTCATGATGTTGGTGTGCATCATTTGGTAAAGCGGCGTGTCGAGGGTAAAAGATTGTTCAGCCTCATCTGGGTGCAAGCAGGATTCTTGTGCGGCAAGAATATCGCGTTGAGTCACCAAGCCTTTTAGGTGTTTATTGGCATCAACAACCGGAATATGTCGAATATCAAGCGCTTCCATCATACTTTTTGCGTCACGTAATGTGTGCTCACGCAGCAAGGTATGAGGGTTGCGAGTCATCATGTCTTCAACCTTGATCATAGAGACCTCCAGCGGCATTGTCCTTCTCTTAAATATAGAGAATATTTTGCTGTATATCTGGGAGCTAACTCGTTTTTCACTAATAAAATAAAACGATTAGATGGAGATCAATCAGAGGTGAAAATGAACTGGTGTTTTCCATAATTCCAGCTACTCATTTTGGGGAGTTGAGGATGTAAGCGCTATCATAAATAACCAAAGCTAAGGCGTTGAAACCTTAGCTTTGGTTACTCTTAACGTTGCTTGAAATGCACACAGATAAGACCATAAACTTTCGCGTCTACACATCGGCCGATATAGCTTTTATCAGGAAGGTTGACCGCACATAAACGAGGGACCTGCTTTAAGTCACACGCTTGTTGCATTGCGGTGATTTTCTGGTGGTTAGAGTTTGCGAGTGTACCGGAAGAAAACACGAGTACGGCAGCACTTAACGCCATAGTTAACATCTTCATACTTACCTCAATCAATGTTCAAAGAGCAAAGGCTCACTTTCAATATAGTATATGGCACTTGCTATTGATGAGTTTGTTTTTAGCTTAGGGGGCAAGAGAGCGTTGAGTTAGCTTTGGCTATATTTCTGACTGACCGAGTTGAATGCGTTGCACAAATTTGTACATTAAACTCCGCTACTTTTTTATGTGTGTCTATTCTGCGTCTTTCACGTTTTATTACACTCTTAGTGAAAGCTTTTACAGTCAATCGAAGGGGATTTGCTTGCTATTGCAGCATGTAAACATATACTAGTCTGCTGCGAAAAACTCGTCGCAATTTTATCGTCGTCTTTGACGTGATTTGACCAATAGATAAGACAAGTAACATGCAAGTATCAGATTTCCATTTCGACCTTCCAGATGAACTCATCGCTCGCTACCCTCAACCAGAGCGTACCGCTAGCCGACTGCTGCAAATGGACGGCAATACTGGTGAACTTATTGATGGCACGTTTACCGATGTGCTGGAGCAAGTTCAAGCCGGTGACCTAGTGGTTTTCAACAATACTCGCGTTATTCCTGCGCGTTTGTTTGGTCGTAAAGAATCAGGCGGTAAGCTAGAAGTGTTAGTGGAGCGCATGCTCGACGAGAAAAGCATTCTGGCGCACGTTCGTTGTTCTAAATCGCCAAAACCAGGCACAACGATCTTGGTTGGTGAGAACGATGAATACTCAGCGCAAATGGTCGCTCGTCACGACGCACTGTTTGAGCTGAAATTTAACTCTGATAAGACGGTACTCGAGATTCTGGAAGAAATTGGTCACATGCCACTTCCTCCATACATCGACCGCCCAGATGAAGACGCGGATAAAGAGCGTTACCAAACGGTTTATAACCAAAAGCCAGGTGCGGTTGCAGCACCGACGGCGGGTCTTCACTTTGATGATGTTCTACTTGAGAAAATCAAAGCGAAAGGCGCAGAGTTTGCGTACGTCACTCTGCACGTAGGTGCGGGTACGTTCCAGCCAGTTAAAGTGGATGACATCAACGATCACCACATGCACGCAGAATACGTTGAAGTACCACAAGACGTAGTGGATGCGATTAACGCAACTAAGACGCGCGGTGGTCGCATCATCGCTGTAGGTACAACGTCTGTTCGTTCACTAGAAAGTGCAGCGCAAGACGCACTCAAGAAAGGCACAGAACTGGTTCCATTCTTTGGCGATACTGAAATATTTATCTACCCTGGTTACGAGTACCAGCTGGTGGATTGCTTGATCACCAACTTCCACTTACCTGAATCAACCCTGATCATGTTGGTAAGTGCGTTTGCAGGTTACGAGAACACCATGAATGCTTACAAGCACGCGGTGGAAAACAAATACCGCTTCTTCTCGTACGGTGATTCAATGTTTATTAAAAAGAAGACCGCATAATGTTTTAACCCCTCCCTAGCCCTCCAATCAAAAAAGAGGGGAGACTAGGAGGGGGAGAAAACTAACGATTTACGAGTGCTAGCAGTAAGCTAGGAAATAAAGCGGAATCTCTGCTTTGTCTCTCGCACGGAAAAGCGACCGCTCCTTAAAATAGGGTTTACCACCCTGGATACATAGTCAGACTGTTTCTCTGACACCCGGAGGCATCGTGAAATTAAAATTCGATCTTAAGAAGAAAAACGGCAATGCGCGTCGTGGTCAACTGACCTTCGAACGTGGCACTGTTCAAACTCCTGCGTTCATGCCAGTAGGTACTTACGGTACTGTTAAAGGCATGACACCAGAAGAAGTGAAAGGTACTGGCGCAGAAATCTTGCTAGGTAACACTTTCCACCTATGGCTACGTCCTGGTCAAGAAGTGATGAAAATGCACGGTGACCTGCACGATTTCATGAACTGGCACGGTCCTATTCTTACCGATTCAGGCGGTTTCCAAGTATTCAGTCTAGGCAAAATGCGTAAGATCACTGAGAAAGGTGTTCACTTCCGTAGCCCTGTAAACGGTGACAAGATTTTCATGGACGCTGAAAAGTCTATGGAAATCCAAAAAGACCTAGGTTCTGACATCGTAATGATCTTCGACGAGTGTACGCCATACCCAGCGACACACAACGAAGCGAAAAAATCGATGGAAATGTCACTACGTTGGGCACAACGCTCACGTGATCACTTCGATAAGCTAGAAAACCCGAACAACCTATTTGGTATCGTTCAAGGTGGTGTTTACGAAGATCTACGTGATGTGTCTATCAAAGGTCTGACAGAAATCGACTTTGATGGCTACGCAGTTGGTGGCCTTGCAGTAGGCGAACCGAAAGAAGACATGCACCGTATTCTTGAGCACACATGTCCACAGCTTCCAGAAGATAAGCCTCGTTACCTAATGGGCGTAGGCAAGCCGGAAGACTTGGTTGAAGGTGTTCGTCGTGGTATCGACATGTTTGACTGTGTAATGCCAACGCGTAACGCGCGTAATGGTCACCTATTTGTGACTGGTGGTGTGATCAAGATCCGTAATGCGAAACATAAAACGGATACAACTCCGCTAGATCCGCATTGTGACTGTTACACTTGTCAGCACTACAGCAAATCGTACCTTCACCACCTAGAGCGTTGTAACGAAATCCTAGGTGCTCGTCTGAACACTATCCACAACCTGCGCTACTACCAGCGTCTGATGGAAAGCATTCGTAAGGCGATTGATGAAGATCGTTTCGATGAGTTCGTTACTGAGTTCTATGAGCGTCGTGGTCGTGAAGTACCACCGCTAGCAAAAGAGCAGTAATTGACAGATTAAAAGAATTAAAGCCTTTGGCATGTTGCCAGAGGCTTTTGCTAATAAAGTAGGCTAACGTACGTTATTTTTGAGAAGGTGATCTCTATTACTCACTCTCAAACTTGAATCTAAATTACGAAAGCCCAACTTGTTGGATTATCAATAAAATATAATGAGGATGTTTTAATGTTTATTTCTCAAGCTCACGCAGCAGCAGAAGGCGCACCAGCAGGCGGCGGTTTTGAAATGCTAATCATGCTAGGCATGTTCGCGGTGATCTTCTACTTCATGATCTACCGCCCACAATCTAAGCGTGTTAAAGAACACAAGAACCTAATGTCTTCTATGGGCAAAGGTGATGAAGTTCTAACAAGCGGTGGCCTAGTGGGTAAAATCACTAAGATCGCTGAAGACAACGATTTCATTTCAATTGAGCTAAACGCAAACAATGAAGTTGTAATCAAGAAAGACTTCGTAACTGCAGTGCTACCAAAAGGTACGCTGAAGTCTCTATAAAACAGCTAAAGGATCCTCGCTGTGCTAAACCGTTATCCATTATGGAAGTACTTGATGGTATTTTTTGCCATCATCACCGCTGCGTTGTACGCACTTCCAAATATCTACGGTGAAGATCCGGCTATTCAAGTTACAGGGGCGCGTGGCGCCTCTGTAGATATGTCAACGCTGGATGCTGTCACCAAAGCTCTTGATAAAGAGCAACTCTCTCATAAATCCATTGCTCTCGAGAATGGATCAATCCTTGTTCGTTTCAATGACACTGACACTCAAATCAGTGCCCGCGATATCATCAGCGAAGCGCTTGGCCAAGATAAAATTGTTGCATTAAACCTTGCTCCTGCTACGCCAGATTGGCTAGAAGCAATCGGTGCGTCGCCACTTAAGCTAGGTCTTGACCTACGTGGTGGTGTTCACTTCCTAATGGAAGTCGACATGGACGCGGCGATGGAGAAGTTGGTTGGTCAACAAGAAGAAGCTTTCCGTAGCGAACTTCGTGAAGCTAAGATCCGTTACCGTGCAATCCGTCCTTCTGGTACAGAAGGTGTGGAAGTATTGCTACGTAACGAGGAGCAACTAGCGGAAGCGAAAGCAACGCTAGAAAAGAATCACCCAGACATGAACTTTGTCGACTCTGATTCTAATGGTCGTTACGCGTTGATTGCCACCTTTACCGAGCAACGTTTACAAGAGATACGTAACTACGCAGTTGAACAAAACATCACGATTCTTCGTAACCGTGTTAACGAACTGGGTGTTGCTGAACCATTGGTTCAACGTCAAGGTGCTAGCCGCATCGTAGTTGAGCTACCTGGTGTTCAAGACACAGCTCGTGCGAAGGAAATTCTAGGTGCTACGGCAACACTAGAGTTCCGTGAAGTTGACGATAAAGCTGACCTATCAGCGGCGGCAAATGGTCGCGCGCCAGCAGGTAGCGAAATCAAGATGGACCGTGATGGTCGCCCAGTTGTGCTTAAGAAGCGCGTTATTCTTGGTGGTCAAAGCATCACGGATGCAAGCTCAAGTGTTGATGAATATGGTCGTCCACAAGTTAACATCTCGCTAGACAGCGAAGGTGGTAACAAAATGTCTGCGTTCTCTAAGAAGAACATCGGTAAGCTAATGGCTACCGTATTTGCAGAATACAAAGACAGTGGTCGTCGTACGCCTGAAGGCAAAGTTATTCTTGATAAGCATGAAGAAGTTATCAACCAAGCAACGATTCAATCGGCTCTAGGTCGTAACTTCCGTATCACTGGTATCGACTCTGCTGCAGAAGCGCACAACCTAGCACTTCTACTACGTGCTGGTGCACTGATCGCACCTATCTCTATCGTTGAAGAACGTACCATTGGTCCATCAATGGGTCAGCAAAACATCGATATGGGTATCCAAGCATGTATCTGGGGTATGGTTGCTGTAATGCTGTTTACGCTGCTTTACTACCGTGGTTTCGGTCTGATTGCTAACATCGCGTTGATGGCCAACTTGGTTCTTATCATTGGTGTTATGTCGATGATTCCAGGCGCTACCATGACGCTGCCAGGTATTGCCGGTATTGTATTAACCGTCGGTATGGCGGTCGATGCGAACGTGCTGATATTTGAGCGTATCCGTGAAGAACTTCGAGATGGACGCAGTCCACAGCAAGCGATTCACCAAGGTTACGCTAACGCATTCAGTACCATTGCCGATGCGAACATCACAACACTTATCACTGCAATCATTCTATTCGCAGTGGGTACAGGTGCGGTGAAAGGTTTCGCGGTAACACTATCTATCGGTATCCTAACTTCAATGTTCACCGCTATTGTGGGTACACGTTGTATCGTGAACCTGATTTACGGTGGCAAGCGCGTTGATAAATTGTCGATCTAAGGCTGGGAATTAATATGTTTCAAATTCTAAAAGCAGAAAACACGATCGGCTTTATGCGTTGGTCGAAAGTCGCGTTCGTATTCTCTATCGTTATGATCGCTGCTTCTATCTTCACGCTATCAACCAAATGGTTGAACTGGGGCCTAGACTTTACTGGCGGTACGCTTATCGAGGTGGGTTTTGAACAACCAGCAAACCTTGAAGAGATTCGTGCAGCACTAGATTCAAAAGGCTTCGGCGATGCGACGGTACAAAACTTTGGTAGTGCTCGCGATGTAATGGTTCGTCTTCGTCCTCGTGATGATATGTCTGGTGAAACACTAGGTAACCAAATCATTGGTGCTATCAAAGAAGGTACGGGCGAAAGCGTAGAAATGCGTCGTATTGAATTCGTAGGTCCAAACGTTGGTGATGAGCTAACAGAAGCGGGCGGTCTAGCGATTCTTGTATCGCTAATCTGTATCCTGATCTACGTATCGATGCGATTCGAATGGCGTCTAGCGGCTGGTGCGGTAATGGCACTAGCACACGATATCATCATCACGCTGGGTGTCTTCTCACTTATGCAAATCGAAGTTGACCTTACCATCGTAGCGGCGCTACTAACGGTAGTCGGTTACTCGCTCAACGATACCATCGTTGTATTCGACCGGATTCGTGAAAACTTCCGTAAGATGCGTAAGGGTGAACCTTCGGACATCATGGACGCTTCAATCACTCAAACATTGAGCCGTACATTGATTACGTCGGGTACAACCTTGTTCGTAGTAATTGCACTGTTCATGCAGGGTGGTGCGATGATTCACGGCTTCGCAACCGCACTTCTACTTGGTATCACGGTAGGTACTTACTCTTCTATCTATGTAGCATCAGCACTAGCGCTGAAACTGGGTATCCAGAAAGAGCACTTGATGCCACCTCAAGTAGAAAAAGAAGGTGCTGAGTTCGACGAGATGCCATAAGGCAGATTGAGAACCGAAAACAAAAACCGCTGAGCAGTCAGCGGTTTTTTTATGCCTGAAGAAACTTGCTTAAGTGGCGTTTGAACTGGTTAGTGAATTTCAGATATAAAAAAGCCCCGCTCAATGAGCGGGGCTATTCAAAAGTCATCAGCGTGACGGGCTTAGCATGACTTTAGAATCTTACTTAAGGATCGCGCTGTTGCCGTTTTCGCGAACGTGCTTAAGAAGAGATTTCACGCCACGAGCGCTTGAAGCAACAATGTTACCAGACTTCATGTAGTCAGTACCGCCAGCAAAGTCAGTTAGGATTGCGCCAGCTTCACGAGCGATAAGTTCGCCTGCAGCCATTTGCCAAGGTTTTAGACCTAGCTCGAAGTAACCATCTACACGGCCAGCAGCCACGTAACATAGGTCAAGAGCAGAACAACCGCTACGACGGAAGTCAGCACACTCAGTGAATAGAGAACCTACGATCTTGATGTAAGACTCAGAGTGTTGCTTCTGTTTGAATGGGAAACCAGTCGCTAGAACAGTACCGTGCAGGTCTTTAAGTTGAGTAACACGGATACGAGCGTTGTTTAGTTGAGCGCCAGCACCACGTTGTGCAGTGAATAGCTCGTTTTGCATTGGATCGTATACACAAGCTACTTCAGTTTTACCTTTGAAGCGAACCGCGATAGATACTGCGAAAGTTGGATAACCTTTTACAAAGTTATTAGTGCCATCCATTGGGTCGATGATCCATTGTACGTCTTTATCTTTACCTTCGATAAGACCAGCTTCTTCAGAAACGATACAGTGCTCTGGGTAAGAGTGCTTGATAGTATCGATGATGATAGCTTCTGCTTCTTTGTCTACGTTAGTAACAAAGTCATTAGTGCCTTTTAGCGTAGATTCAATTTTATCTGTGTTTTCTAATGATTTAGCAATATGATTGCCTGCTTTTCGCGCAGCGCGAATAGCAATGTTTAGCATTGGATGCATACGAATTTCCCAACGGATGTTAAAGAACAATTTAAAGCGGCGGCGAGTATACCAGAGTCAAGGGAAAAGGGAAGTGGTTATTTTTTGTTCGCAAGAAGAGTTCGCCGTGATATCTCTCTCGCTAGAGAAGAAAACAATTGATGAGAATGCGAATAGAAACCTGCTTCACCCTAGGGTGTGTAAAAAAATTATGGTAACATCCTTCGGTTTTAATTTAGGTAGCAAATACAGATGTTGGATCAAGTAAAAATCGTACTCGTCGGAACTTCTCATTCAGGCAACATTGGCTCCGCTGCGCGAGCAATGAAAGTTATGGGTTTAAGCCAACTTGTATTAGTTGATCCACAATGTGAAGTGGATGAGCAAACACTTGCTCTTGCCGCTGGAGCTGGTGACATTGCACAAAATGCAGCCATAGTAAGTACGCTTGAAGAAGCCATTGAAGATTGCGGTCTTGTAGTCGGTTCAAGTGCTCGCTCACGCACACTTGAGTGGCCGATGCTTGAGCCTCGTGAATGTGGTGAAAAGTTCGCTATTGAAGGTCAAAAGCATCCAGTAGCGTTGGTATTTGGCCGCGAAAGAACGGGCCTAACTAACGATGAATTGCAGAAGTGCCACTACCATGTTTGTATCCCTGCTAACCCTGAATACAGCTCGCTAAACTTGGCAATGGCGGTTCAAACCTTGAGTTATGAAGTGCGCGTTGCACATCTCAACTTGGAGCAAAGCCAATACACACCAAGTGAGCCTGAAGAATATCCACGTCATAAAGAGCTAGAAATGTTCTTTGAACACCTTGAAAAGGTGATGGTGGAGACCCAATTTATTAACAAAGAACAGCCAGGTCAGGTGATGAACAAGCTACGCCGCTTGTACTCAAGAGCAAGACCAGAGGCGCAAGAGTTGAACATTTTACGCGGTGTTTTGACTGCGATTGAAAAGAAACTCTGAACAAATAATAACCACTTTAGATGTGGGGATGAATACCTGACTAAATTAGTCAAATAAATACTTGACCAAAATAGTCAGGTATGGGAATATCCTTGTCATTACAAACTATGTGGATACGGTGTGGAATGAAACTTACATCTAAAGGAAGATATGCGGTGACAGCCATGCTGGACGTGGCACTGCACTCGCAACAAAACCCAGTCCCTCTTGCTGATATTTCAGAGCGTCAGGGTATCTCGCTCTCTTACTTAGAGCAGCTCTTTTCAAAACTGCGTAAAGCAGGTCTCGTAGCCAGCGTTCGTGGTCCAGGTGGTGGTTACCGCCTAGGTGCAGAGGCGCATAGTATCGCGATCGGTACAGTGATCGCAGCGGTTGATGAGTCAGTTGATGCAACGAAATGCCAAGGTAAAGGAGATTGCCAAGGCGGTACACGTTGCCTAACTCACACCCTATGGCGTGACCTAAGCTCTCGTATTAGTGATTTCTTGAATAATATTACGCTCGGTGAGCTAATGACAGACAACGAAGTCTTACAAATTTCTGATCGTCAGGACATTGATCTGGCGGTGACTCATGGGTTATCAAACAAAAATACAACCGCCGCGCCCATCGGTGTAAACGTCCGCTCTTAGCGGTCTGCATTTTACATTGGAGTAGAGAATGAAACTGCCGATTTATCTTGATTATTCCGCTACATGTCCAGTAGATCCACGTGTTGCTGAAAAAATGGTTCAGTACATGACAATGGATGGCACATTTGGCAACCCAGCTTCGCGTTCGCACCGTTACGGCTGGCAGGCAGAAGAAGCTGTAGATACTGCTCGTGAGCAAATTGCTGACCTTCTAAATGCAGATCCACGCGAAATCGTATTTACATCAGGTGCGACCGAGTCAGACAACCTTGCGATTAAAGGTGCTGCTCATTTTTACTCTAAGAAGGGTAAACACGTAATCACTTGTAAAACAGAGCACAAAGCCGTTCTTGACCCATGTCGTCAACTAGAGCGCGAAGGCTTTGAAGTGACTTACCTAGAGCCAGAATCAAACGGTCTGATTGACCTAAACAAACTTCAAGCAGCAATGCGTGAAGACACTGTTTTGGTTTCAATCATGCACGTTAACAACGAGATTGGTGTGATCCAAGACATCACCGCAATCGGCGAACTATGTCGCGAACGTAAGATTGTATTCCATGTGGATGCTGCACAGTCTGCAGGCAAACTGCCAATCGACGTTCAAGAAATGAAAGTTGACCTTATTTCACTGTCTGCGCACAAAGCTTACGGCCCTAAAGGAATCGGTGCACTTTACGTTCGTCGTAAACCTCGTATCCGTCTTGAAGCGCAAATGCACGGTGGCGGTCATGAGCGTGGCTTCCGCTCTGGTACACTTCCAACTCACCAAATCGTGGGCATGGGTGAAGCGTTCCGTGTGGCAAAAGAAGACATGCAAAAAGATTACGATCACGCACTAGCACTTCGTAACCGTCTTCTAGATGGCGTTAAAGATCTAGAAGCCGTAACGGTAAACGGTGACCTAGAACAGCGTGTTCCTCACAACCTAAACGTGAGCTTTGCATTCGTAGAAGGCGAATCTCTACTGATGTCACTAAAAGACCTAGCAGTATCTTCTGGTAGTGCTTGTACATCTGCGAGCCTAGAGCCATCTTACGTTCTTCGTGCACTTGGCCTAGACGACGAATTAGCACACAGCTCAGTACGTTTCTCATTTGGTCGTTTCACGACTGAAGCAGAAATTGATTACGCAATTGAACAAATCCGCGTTGCAGTGACTAAGCTACGCGACATGTCTCCTCTATGGGATATGTACAAGGAAGGGGTTGATCTGAGCACTGTTGAATGGGCTCACCATTAATCTCACGGACTGAATAGAGGATTCGAGGTAATTTATCATGGCATACAGCGAAAAAGTAATTGATCACTACGAGAACCCACGTAACGTTGGTTCGTTCGATAAAGAAGACCCATCAGTAGGCAGCGGCATGGTTGGCGCGCCAGCTTGTGGTGACGTAATGAAGCTTCAAATCAAAGTGACGCCAGAAGGCATCATTGAAGACGCGAAATTCAAAACATACGGTTGTGGTAGTGCAATCGCTTCAAGCTCACTCGTAACTGAGTGGGTAAAAGGCAAGTCTATTGACGAAGCGGCGTCTATCAAAAACTCTGAGATTGCAGAAGAGCTAGAGCTTCCACCTGTGAAAGTACACTGCTCAATCCTAGCGGAAGACGCAATCAAAGCAGCGGTTGCTGACTACAAGAAAAAACACCAGGAATAATTATTCCGTATATAATGGGAGCCCTTAAACGCTCCCATTCCAAAACGTAATTTAGACAGACTAAGGTGCAGTATGGCCATCACAATGACAGAATCAGCGGCGAGTCGCGTAAAAGCATTCCTAGATAACCGAGGCAAAGGTATCGGTTTGCGTCTTGGAGTGAAGACGACAGGCTGTTCCGGCATGGCTTACGTTCTTGAGTTTGTGGATGATCTAAACGAAGAAGACGAAGTTTTTGAACTGTCTGAAGTGAAAATCATCATTGATAAGAAAAGCTTGGTATACCTAGACGGTACTGAGTTGGATTACGTTAAGGAAGGGTTGAATGAAGGTTTTGAATTCAACAACCCTAACGCAAAAAGTGAATGTGGTTGTGGTGAAAGCTTCAACGTCTAATTGACTGTCCTTCTGGGCAAACGAGTCCAGAAGGCTTTACTAGGACCCGATCTTAATGAATCACTTTGAATTATTTGGGCTACCAAGTCAGTTTCAGCTGGATGGTAGCCTTCTTTCTTCTCAGTTTCGAGAACTACAAAAACGCTTCCACCCAGATAACTTTGCTACTGCCTCAGAGCGCGACCGTTTGATGGCTGTTCAAAAAGCAGCGCAAATCAACGATGCATATCAAGTGCTTAAGCATCCTATCTCTCGCGCTGAATACATTCTGGCAGAAAACGGCACAGAAATTCGTGGTGAGCAACAAACCATGCAAGACCCAATGTTCCTAATGGAGCAAATGGAACTGCGTGAAGAACTGGAAGACATTGCTGGCAGCTCTGATCCGGAATCAGCGCTTTTTGACTTCGACTCTAAGGTCAGCAAAATGTACAAACAGCATTTGGCGAGTGTAGAGCAAGAACTTGACCAAGGTCTTTGGGCTGAAGCCGCTGACCGAGTTCGTAAACTCAAATTCATTGCCAAGCTAAAAAACGAAATTGAACTGGTTGAAGACAAGCTCCTCGGCTAGTTAGCGCGACAAGGACCCATCATGGCACTACTTCAAATCGCAGAACCGGGCCAAAGCTCGGCACCTCATGAGCATAAGCTAGCAGCGGGTATCGACTTAGGTACCACCAACTCTTTGGTTGCTTCTGTACGCAGTGGCGACGCGACCACGCTGAAAGACGAGCAAGGCCGTAGCATTTTGCCGTCAGTAGTGAACTACACGCAAGATTCTGCGTCAGTAGGTTACGATGCCAAAGCAAAAGCAGAGCTAGAACCAGCAAACACCATCATCTCGGTAAAACGTCTGATCGGCCGTTCATTGAAAGACATTCAAGCTCGCTACCCATCTTTGCCTTACCAATTTAAAGAAAGCGACAACGGTCTGCCAATTCTGCAAACCGCTCAAGGTGACAAAAACCCGATTGAAGTGTCTGCCGACATTCTTAAAGCGTTAGGTAAACGTGCTGAAGATACGCTAGGTGGTGAGTTAGCTGGCGTGGTTATTACTGTTCCTGCTTACTTTGATGACGCTCAACGCGCTGGTACAAAAGATGCAGCGAAATTGGCAGGTCTTCATGTGCTGCGTCTGCTTAACGAACCGACAGCTGCAGCGATCGCTTACGGGCTAGACTCTGGTCAAGAGGGCGTGATTGCGGTTTACGATCTAGGTGGCGGTACATTCGATATCTCTATCCTACGTTTATCAAAAGGCGTATTTGAAGTATTAGCAACCGGTGGCGACTCTGCACTAGGCGGTGATGATTTTGACCACCTACTAGCGGATTACCTGATGGAGCAAGCGGGACTAGAAGCGCCGCTTTCTGCTGAGAAAAACCGCGCATTATTGAACATTGCAACGGCGACTAAGATTGCTTTCTCTGAGCAAGACAGCGTTGATGTGGATGTATTTGGCTGGAAAGGTTCAGTGACTCGCGAGCAGTTCGAAGATTTGATTCGTCCGCTAGTGAAGAAAACTCTAATGTCTTGCCGCCGTGCGCTGAAAGATGCGGATGTAGATGCGGAAGATGTACTTGAAGCGGTCATGGTTGGCGGTTCAACCCGCACATTGCTTGTACGTGAAATGGTAGGTGAATTCTTCGGCCGTACACCACTGACAAGTATTAACCCAGATGAAGTTGTTGCAATCGGCGCGGGTATTCAAGCTGATATCCTAGCGGGTAACAAACCTGACTCGGAAATGCTGCTCCTTGACGTCATTCCACTGTCTCTTGGTATCGAAACCATGGGCGGCTTGGTTGAGAAGATTATTCCTCGTAACACCACGATCCCAGTGGCTCGCGCACAAGAATTTACCACGTTCAAAGATGGTCAAACAGCGATGAGCGTGCACACTGTACAAGGTGAGCGTGAGATGGTTGAAGACTGTCGTTCACTGGCTCGCTTCTCATTAAAAGGCATTCCTCCTATGGCTGCGGGTGCTGCACACATTCGTGTGACGTACCAAGTGGATGCAGACGGTCTATTGTCTGTTACAGCAATGGAAAAAAGCACTGGTGTTCAATCTGAGATTCAAGTGAAGCCATCTTACGGCCTAAGTGATGATGAAGTAGCAAATATGCTGCGTGATTCGATGACTTACGCGAAAGAAGACATGCAAGCTCGTGCTTTAGCTGAGCAGCGTGTAGAAGCGGATCGTGTAATTGAAGGTTTGATCGCAGCAATGCAAGCGGATGGCGATGAACTGCTGTCTGAGCAAGAAAAGCAAGATTTAATCAAAGTAATTGAAGCGCTGATTGAACTGCGTAATGGCGAAGATGCCGATGCCATCGAGCAGGGCATTAAAGATACCGACAAAGCAAGCCAAGATTTTGCGTCGCGCCGTATGGATAAATCAATTCGAGCTGCACTGTCAGGTCAGTCAGTTAATGATATATAAGAGATAAGTAGTTATGCCTAAGATTATTGTATTACCGCACGAAGATTTGTGCCCAGAAGGTGCAGTGTTGGAAGCAAACACTGGTGACACTGTTCTAGATGTTGCACTAAAAAACGGTATCGGTATTGAACATGCATGTGAAAAGTCATGTGCATGTACAACTTGCCACGTGATCATTCGTGAAGGTTTTGACTCGTTAGAAGAGAGTGAAGAGCTAGAAGATGACATGCTTGATAAAGCATGGGGTCTAGAGCCTGAGTCTCGTCTTGGTTGTCAGGCTAAAGTTGCAGACGAAGATTTGGTTGTAGAGATTCCAAAGTACACACTAAACCACGCGTCAGAAGATCATTAATACTATCTCCCCAATATAGGGGCGAAGCATAAGGAAGATGAGCAATGAAATGGACAGATTCTCGCGACATCGCGATTGAGCTTTGTGACAAGTTTCCAGATGTCGATCCTAAAACCGTGCGTTTTACCGATCTCCACCAATGGATCATGGAATTAGATGAGTTTGACGATGAGCCAAACCGTTCTAATGAAAAGATTCTTGAGGCGGTCATCCTGTGTTGGATGGACGAAGCGGATTAATGCTCGATTCGGCGGCAAAACGCAGCAGAGTTAACAATTCTCACTAAAAAAAGCGGACCTTTAGGTCCGTTTTTTTATCAAGTTGACATTTTTACCCTACATAATGCTAACATCCGTTAGTTATCAAAAAAGAAGAGGCGTAGGCAACGCCGTTATAAGACAAGGAGAAACCATGTCTACACAGATGTCTGTATTTCTTAGCCAAGAACCAGCGGCACCACATTGGGGCGACAAAGCACTGCTTTCTTTCGCTGAGAATGGCACAACCATTCACCTAGGTGAAGGTCACGATCTTGGTGCGATTCAACGTGCAGCGCGTCAACTCGATGGCCAAGGAATTCGTTCAATTTTACTTGCTGGTGACAACTGGGATTTGGAGAGCGTTTGGGCATTCCACCAAGGTTACCGCAACCCGAAAAAACACGGTACGCTAGAGTGGGTTGAGCTTTCTGAGCAAGACCAAGCAGAGCTACACGCTCGTATCACCTCTACGGACTTTACTCGCGATATCATCAACAAAACAGCTGAAGAAGTGGCGCCACGTCAATTGGCAACCATGGCGGCTGAATTCATCAAATCAATCGCACCACAAGGCACAGTAACGGCTCGTATCGTTAAAGATAAAGATCTGCTTTCAGAAGGTTGGGAAGGCATTTACGCAGTAGGTCGTGGCTCTGAGCGCACATCGGCGATGCTGCAACTTGATTACAACCCAACAGGTGATGAAAACGCACCAGTATTTGCGTGTCTTGTTGGTAAAGGTATTACCTTTGATTCAGGCGGTTACAGCCTTAAGCCATCAAACTTCATGACAGCAATGAAAGCGGATATGGGCGGTTCAGGTACGATTACTGGCGGTCTTGGTCTTGCTATTCTTCGTGGTCTTAATAAGCGTGTGAAGCTGATCCTTTGTTGTGCGGAGAACATGGTTTCTGGTCGTGCACTTAAACTTGGCGACATCATCACATACAAAAACGGAAAGACCGTTGAGATCATGAACACCGACGCAGAAGGTCGTTTAGTTCTTGCTGATGGTCTTATCTACGCAAGTGAACAAAACCCTGAGCTGATCATTGACTGTGCAACCCTAACGGGCGCAGCAAAGAATGCACTGGGTAATGACTACCATGCACTAATGAGCTTTGATGATGAGCTTTCACACCAAGCGCTAACGGCGGCGAACCAAGAGAAAGAAGGCCTATGGCCACTGCCTCTTGCTGATTTCCACCGTGGCATGCTGCCATCAAACTTTGCTGACCTATCTAACATCAGCTCTGGTGATTACTCGCCAGGCGCAAGTACAGCTGCGGCATTCTTGTCTTACTTCGTTGAAGACTACAAGAAAGGTTGGTTGCACTTCGATTGCGCAGGTACGTACCGTAAGTCAGCGTCTGATAAGTGGGCGGCAGGTGCGACAGGCATGGGTGTTCGCACACTTGCTCGTTTCCTGAACGAACAAGCCGCAAAATAAGACTTTTACCAGTGCAGACACCCTGTCTGTACTGGTATAACTAAGAGAGACGCAAGTCACTCATATAAAACTATTATTACAAGTACAAAAAGGAAACCTTATGGCTCTAGAAAGAACGTTTTCAATTGTTAAGCCTGACGCTGTAGAACGCAATCTGATTGGTGAAATTTACCACCGCATTGAGAAAGCAGGTCTACGTATCGTTGCTGCAAAAATGGTTCATCTGACAGAAGAACAGGCGAGCGGTTTTTACGCAGAACATGAAGGCAAACCTTTTTTCCCAGCACTGAAAGAGTTCATGACATCTGGTCCTATCATGGTTCAGGTTCTTGAAGGTGAAGATGCCATCGCTCGTTACCGTGAGCTTATGGGTAAAACAAACCCAGAAGAAGCGGCATGCGGTACAATCCGTGCGGATTACGCACTGAGCATGCGTCATAACTCTGTTCATGGTTCAGACAGCCCAGAATCAGCAGCTCGTGAAATCGAGTACTTTTTCCCAGAGTCAGAGATTTGCCCTCGCTAATCTTGTATTAATTTGATTTTTAAGCCTCGGACTTTTCCGGGGCTTTTTATTATCTGCTTGCCAGTGGGAAAGGGTGATAAATTGTTGGCTAAAATTTAATCATTAAGATTTTAATGCCTTAGCAAACTCAAGGTTTTAGAACCCTTGTTGTGACTGCATAAAGGCTGTACAATTCGCGCCCTTATTCTTGTTTCAGTCATTGAGAGGCAACATGACCACTGAAAAAATCAATCTACTCGACTTTGATCGCAAAGGCATGCGTCAATTTTTCGCGGAAGAGCTAGGCGAAAAAGCGTTCCGTGCGGATCAGGTTATGAAGTGGATCTACCATTTCGGTGTTGATGACTTCGACAATATGACGAACATCAACAAGAAGCTACGTGAAAAACTGCAACACAAGTGTGAAATCAAAGCACCGACGGTAGCAGAAGCGCAACACTCTTCAGACGGCACGATTAAGTGGGCGATGAAAGTGGGCGATCAAGACGTAGAAACGGTCTACATCCCAGAAGATGATCGCGCGACATTGTGTGTGTCTTCTCAGGTAGGTTGTGCATTGGAATGTAAGTTCTGCTCAACTGCTCAACAAGGCTTCAACCGTAACCTAAAAGTATCTGAAATCATCGGTCAGGTATGGCGTGCTGCGCGTGAAATCGGTTTGCAAAAAGAAACCGGTCGTCGTCCAATCACTAACGTCGTGATGATGGGTATGGGTGAGCCACTTCTTAACATGAAGAACCTTATTCCTGCGCTTGAAATCATGCTTGATGATCTTGGTTTCGGTCTTTCTAAGCGTCGCGTTACTGTATCAACTTCAGGTGTGGTTTCTGGTCTTGATCAGATGACAGGTAAGATTGACGTCGCATTGGCGATCTCTCTACATGCGCCAAACGATAAGCTGCGTAGTGAAATCATGCCAATCAACGACCGTTGGGATATCCAAGATTTCCTAGCATCTGTACGTCGTTACATTGCGTCTTCAAATGCGAACCGCGGTAAAGTAACGGTTGAGTACGTTCTGCTTGATCATGTGAACGATGACATGGACCACGCACGTGAGTTGGCGGAGCTAATGAAAGATACGCCATGTAAGATCAACCTGATTCCGTTTAACCCGTACCCAGGTTCTCCTTACAAGAAACCAAGTAACTCACGTATTGACCGTTTCCAAAAAACATTGATGCAATATGACCACACCGTAACGGTTCGTAAAACACGTGGTGATGATATTGATGCTGCGTGTGGTCAGTTAGTCGGTGATGTTATTGACCGAACCAAACGTACAGCAGCGCTAAAAGCGGCACGTGGTGCAGAAACCATTGACGTGAAAGCGGTGTAATTCACAGAGAATAGAAAAAATAGCCAGAGCCTTATGCTCTGGCTATTTTGTTTGTCACGTGTGAATTGTAATCCGATGGTTACAGACTTATTGGCGCTAATTTCGTTTTGTTGTGTCAATTTTTGGACAAAAGCTTGAGCTATCTGTTAATTTGAGAGCAAAGAGTTTTTGTCTTCGTTAAACATTCGCTTATCATGGTAAGTGAAATATAACTACGACACTGACAATTCTCAGTATTTTTTCCAATACGCTTTGCTGAACCATTGCAAAACGAGCATTCTTACTTTGTACACTGAGAATTTCTAAAAGATTATTTTGGTTAACACGTTTAGGCTAGCTATCTTTAAGTTAGGCTTGATTAGAACAAAAACGAAAATAAATAACCGTGTTAGCCACCAAACAGATTAAATACCGCCATTATGACAGAACACGAAAAAACCAATGAAGTGCCGCTTTCGATGGAAGCAGGCACGTTGCTAAAAAACAAACGCGAATCTCTAGGCATGACTCAGAAGCACGTTGCTGATCGCCTTAGACTTCGCGTTTCTGTTATTGAAGATATTGAAAACAATCGATTTGAGGAACAACAAGTCACCACGTTCACTCGTGGCTATTTGCGTTCATATGCAAAACTCGTTGGTCTCGATGAAAAGATTGTTTTGGCAGCTTTAGAGCAAACATCTGAAGTGCATGTTAAGCCACAAGAAACAGAAATGCAGAGCTTCTCTCGTAAAACTAAACACGAGAAACATAACAGCCGCATAATGCTGTTAACTTGGGCGATTGCGATCGTTATCACTGGTATTTCTGGTGCGTGGTGGTGGCAAAATCAACAAGAGAACAGTCTTGCTCAGTTAAGTGCAGAGACCGCAGAAACAGAACAAGTTGCTGATGACGCTGACATCGATCAGATGAGCGCAGATGAACTTATCGCAAGCACGCCTGCAGAGATTGCACCTGTATCGGCTGCGCCAGCTGTGGTTTCTCAAGCGGATACAGCAATGAGCGCTGCAGGTGATGTAACTGAGCCTGTTGCTGCCGCGACAGAAGAAGTGACTGAGGAAGCGGCTCAAGAACCAGTAGCGGTGATTGAGGATGCACAAGAAACAGAAGAGCCTGCGGCTCCGGTTGTACCAGAAGGTATGACGCTGCTAACGATGAAGTTCAAAGCAGACTGTTGGATTCAAGTAAAAGATGCAAACGGCAAAACTTTGGTTAGCGGTACTCGTAAACCGGGTCAAGACGTAGAACTTGCCGGAAAAGCACCTTTTAAAGTGATATTAGGCGCACCTGAAGGCGTAACAATGACATTTGCAAGTGAACCTGTCGACCTTTCTGGGTATACTTCAGGCAAAGTAGCTAGATTCACTTTACCGTTATAAATATTATGCAACACGAATCTCCAATTATTCGTCGTAAATCGACGCGTATTTATGTGGGTGATGTGCCAATTGGTGATGGTGCACCAATTGCAGTACAGTCAATGACAAACACTCGCACGACTGATGTGGAAGCCACAGTCGCACAAATCCGAGCATTAGAAAAAGTGGGTGCAGACATTGTACGTGTTTCTGTCCCTACCATGGATGCTGCGGAAGCCTTTAAGCTCATCAAACAGCAAGTGTCTGTTCCCCTAGTGGCGGACATCCACTTCGACTATCGTATCGCTTTGAAAGTGGCGGAGTACGGTGTCGACTGTTTGCGCATTAACCCAGGCAACATCGGTAACGAAGAGCGTATTCGCTCGGTTGTTGATTGTGCCCGTGACAAAAACATCCCAATCCGTATTGGTGTTAACGGCGGCTCTTTGGAAAAAGATCTGCAGATGAAATACGGTGAGCCAACGCCAGAAGCATTGGTAGAGTCGGCGATGCGTCACGTGGATCATCTAGACCGTCTTAACTTTGACCAGTTCAAAGTCAGTGTGAAAGCGTCGGATGTATTCCTTGCGGTGGATTCATACCGCCTATTGGCAAAACAGATTGACCAGCCACTACACCTTGGTATCACCGAAGCAGGTGGTGCAAGAGCGGGTGCTGTGAAGTCATCGGTTGGTCTTGGCATGCTTTTGGCTGAAGGCATCGGTGATACGCTACGTATCTCGTTGGCGGCAGATCCGGTAGAAGAGATCAAAGTTGGCTTTGATATTCTTAAGTCTCTGCGTATTCGCTCACGTGGTATCAACTTTATTGCTTGTCCAAGCTGTTCACGTCAGGAATTCGACGTGATTAATACAGTAAACGCACTGGAAGAGCGCCTAGAAGACATCATCACACCTATGGATGTGTCTATTATCGGCTGTGTCGTAAATGGCCCTGGTGAAGCTGAGGTTTCACACCTAGGTCTAGCAGGCAGTAATAAGAAGAGCGCATTCTACGAAGACGGCAAACGTCAGAAAGAGCGTTTCGACAACGATGATCTAGTGAACCAGCTAGAAGCGAAAATCCGTGCGAAAGCGTCTGTATTAGACCAAGCTAACCGCATCGAAATCAAACAAGAAGATTAATCTCATAGCTTGGGCACACTAAGTGTGCTCGGGTTACTAAGCGACGGTAATAATTGTGGCAAAGAAAATCCAAGCAATCCGAGGCATGAACGACTGCCTTCCAACTCAGTCTCCGCTGTGGCAGAAACTTGAAAACGCAGTGAAAAGCACTGTGAGCGCATACGGCTACAACGAAGTGCGCATGCCAATCGTTGAAGAAACAAACCTATTCAGCCGCGCAGTTGGTGAAGAGACAGACGTTGTTTCAAAAGAAATGTACACCTTTGACGATCGTAACGGAGACAGCCTAACACTTCGTCCTGAAGGTACGGCGGGTTGTGTACGTGCATGTATTCAAAACAGCCTGATTAACCGTGACGAACAACGTCTATGGTACATGGGCCCTATGTTCCGCCATGAGCGTCCGCAGAAAGGTCGTTACCGTCAATTCCACCAGTGTGGTGTTGAGGTGTTCGGTCTAAATGGTCCAGATGTTGATGCTGAGCTTATCATGATGACAGCACGTCTATGGCGTGAACTGGGTATCAATGAACATGTTCGTCTTGAGCTTAACTCTATCGGTTCTCAAGAAGATCGCGCAGACTACCGCACGGCATTGGTTGCATTCCTTGAGCAACATATCGATGTGCTAGACGAAGATTGTAAGCGTCGCATGCACACGAACCCACTGCGAGTTCTGGATACGAAGAACCCTGACGTTCAGGCTATTTTAGGTGATGCACCTCGTCTTTCTGAGTACTTAGGTGAAGAATCTAAAGCACACTTCGCAGGTCTATGTGAACTTTTAGACGCTGCAGGTATCGAATACACAGTTAACGAGCGTCTAGTTCGTGGTCTGGATTACTACAACCGTACAGTATTTGAGTGGATCACTGAGAGCCTAGGTGCTCAAGGCACAGTATGTGGCGGTGGTCGTTACGACGGTCTTGTAGAACAATTGGGTGGTAGTGCAACACCAGCAGTTGGCTTTGCTATGGGTCTAGAGCGTCTTGTTCTGATGCTAGAAACACTAGAGCTAACAGACGTTCGTCGCAGTGTAGATGTTTACGTTGTGACAGCAGGCGAAGGCACAATGATGGTTGGTATGAAGCTAGCAGAACAGCTTCGTGAAGCTATTCCAGGCGTTCGTGTTATGAGTCACTTCGGTGGCGGTAACTTCAAGAAACAGTTTAAGCGCGCAGATAAAGTTGGTGCTGTAGTAGCATTGGTTCTGGGCGAAAATGAAGTTGCAGAAAACATCGTAGTACTAAAAGACTTGGTGGGTGGTGAGCAAGAGACTTACAACCAAGCAGAAGTTGCTGAGAAGATCGCAGCACTGATTTAAGTCTTTTAATAAGCTAAAGATTAAATCCTAATTCGTAATACCAAGGCTCCCAAGATAGGAGCCTTTCGACGAAATAGGGACAATGGCAGCCTCGCTGCCATTTACATGTTTTAAGAGGACAGGAAGTGGAACTTTACGATACTGAAGAACAACAAGTTGAAGCCATTAAAGACTGGTGGAAGGAAAACGGTAAAGCCGTCATCATCGGTGCGGTTGTTGGTTTAGGTGGTCTATTTGGCTGGCGTTACTACCAGGATTCTGTGATTCAGGCGAGTGAAGCAGCTTCTCAAAGCTACACAACAGTAATGAACGCTCTTCAAACCAAAGGTGCAGACGCACAAGCGGACATTCAAGCGTTCATCGATTCAAACGAAGTTAAAGAGTACTCAGTACTTGCAGCACTTCAGCTAGCAAAAGTACAAGTGGATGCGAAAGATCTTTCAGCAGCACTTGAGCAACTGAAGTGGGCTCAAAGCAACACCAAAGATGCCGCGCTATCTCCACTTATTAGCTACCGTATTGCGCGCATTGAAGCTGAAATGGGCAACTTTGACGCAGCAAACGCTGAACTAGATAAAGTGACAGATGCAGCATGGACTGGTCGTATTGCTGAACAGCGTGGTGATATCGCTCTTCGTCAAGGTGACAAAGAAGCAGCATACGCGGCGTACACTGAAGCTCAGCAAGCTGCAGATGCTAGCCCAACGCTACAAATGAAATTGGACGACCTGGCGAAATAAGGACCGCATTGGATGAAAAGAGTCTTTAAGAAAGCCTTATTAGGGGCATTGACGGTGGGAATTCTAGCTGGTTGTGCTAGCGAAGAAGATACTATCGTTATGGCTCCACTACCTCAGGTAGACAGTGAGTTTACGCCAAGTGCGAAATGGACAGCATCGATTGGTGATGGTGTAGGTCATTACTTCTCAAAACTGTCGCCTGTTGTAGCAAATGATACCTTGTTCGTTGCAAGCCGTGATGGTCTAGTGAAAGCGCTGGATCCAGAAGATGGCAAGCAAAAGTGGCAAACCGATCTAGAAGAAGATGTGATTGCACGTCTTTCTGGTGGTATTACTGCCGCTTACGGTAACCTTTACATCGGCTCTGAAAATGGCGAAGTGATTGCACTTGACCAAGAAACAGGTGAAATCAACTGGCGTATTGAAGTCGGTGGTGAAGTGCTGGCGAGACCAGTTGCTGACTCAGGCATGATCATCGTGAACACCAGTCGCGGTATGTTGATTGCACTGGATGAAGCATCAGGTGAACAGCGCTGGGCATTGAGCACTGAAGTTCCAAACCTAACGTTGCGCGGTGATAGTACTCCGACAGCGATTGGTGGTGGTGTTTTCTGGGGTACGGCAAATGGACGACTAGCGGCGGTGATTGTTGAACGTGGTCAATTGATTTGGCAACAACCAGTAGGTACACCAAAAGGTGCGACCGAAATTGATCGCCTTGTCGATGTAGACTCTTCACCGATTGTACTGGGAGGCACTCTTTTCACCGTGGGTTATAACGGTCAGCTTATCGCTATCGATTTGCGCAGCGCAAACCCAATCTGGAAACGTAACTACTCATCTGCGAACGATATCGCGACAGATGGCAGCCGTATCTTCGTGATCACCGAGAAAGATCATGTCGTGGCTGTCGATGCTCGTAGCGGTACAGAGTTGTGGGAAAACAGCAAGCTGGAATACCGTCAGCTTACAGCGCCAGTTATCGTCGATAACTACCTAGTGGTAGGTGATACATTGGGTTACCTACACTGGATCGATCGCTCAACGGGCGAATTCGTTGCACAACAATACGTCGATGACAGTGGTTTTGCTGTTGGCCCGACGTTGTTGTCTGATGGTTACGTGATTACCACTCGCAATGGCGATGTAAAGAAACTAACCATTAACGAATAATATCGTGATATAATTCACATTCGGCTCCTGGCTGGTAACAGTTAGGAGCCGTTTTGTTGTTTGAAATTATTATTTATTAACCGTTATTCCTGACGTGGTTATAGGTAAAAAGCTGGTTTGATTTGGCATCAAGCAAGTCGTTACCTATAACTACAGAAGAAAGATTATTGTAGAGGTTGTTATGGTACCTGTTGTTGCTCTAGTAGGGCGTCCGAACGTAGGTAAATCTACACTATTTAACCGATTGACACGCACACGTGACGCGTTGGTTGCGGACTTCCCTGGCCTAACGCGAGACCGTAAATATGGCCAAGCTCGTCTTGGTGAAGAACACGAATTTATCGTTATTGATACCGGTGGTATTGATGGCACAGAAGAAGGCGTAGAAACAAAAATGGCACAGCAATCGTTAGCAGCGATTGATGAAGCTGATGTTGTGCTATTCCTTGTTGATGGCCGTGCTGGATTAACGCCATCGGATGAAGCGATTGCAGCGCACCTGCGCAAAATCGAAAAGCCAGCAATGCTGGTGGTAAACAAGATTGATGGTATTGATGCTGACGCCGCTTGTGCCGATTTCTGGCAACTTGGTGTTGACGACATGTACCAGATCGCAGCAGCACACGGTCGTGGTGTAACTGCGCTACTTGAGCGCGCTCTAGCGCCATTCTTTGATGATCTACTGGCAAGTGAATCTGAAGAAGGTGAGATTGAAGATCTGACTGAATTCGAAGATGAAGAGCTAGCGGTTGAAGATTACACCGAAGAAGACGCAGAAGCTGAGTTCAAGCGTTTGCAAGACCAGCCAATCAAACTGGCTATTATCGGTCGTCCAAACGTTGGTAAATCAACACTGACTAACCGTATCCTTGGTGAAGAACGCGTTGTGGTATACGACATGCCAGGAACAACACGTGATTCAATCTATATCCCAATGGAGCGTGATGGTCGTGAGTATGTTCTCATCGATACTGCAGGTGTACGTCGTCGTGGTCGTATCAATGAAACAGTAGAGAAATTCTCTGTTGTTAAAACGCTGAAAGCCGTAGAAGACGCAAACGTGGTTCTATTGGTTATCGACGCTCGTGAAAACATTTCTGACCAAGATTTAAGCCTACTTGGCTTCGCATTGAACGCTGGTCGCTCAATCGTACTAGCAGTAAACAAGTGGGATGGTCTGGATAACGATGTAAAAGAGAACGTGAAGAAAGAGCTCGACCGCCGTTTAGGTTTCGTTGATTTTGCACGTATTCACTTTATCTCTGCGCTTCACGGTACAGGCGTTGGTCACTTGTTCGAATCGATTCAAGAAGCGTACAAGTCGGCAACGACACGTGTAGGTACATCTGTTCTTACTCGTATCATGAAGATGGCAACAGACGATCACCAACCGCCTATGGTTCGTGGCCGTCGTATTAAGCTTAAATACGCACACGCGGGTGGTTACAACCCACCAATCGTGGTTGTTCACGGTAACATGGTTCGCGATCTACCTGATTCGTACAAGCGTTACTTGATGAACTACTTCCGTAAGTCTCTGGAAATCATGGGTACACCAATCCGTATTAACTTCCAGAACAGCGATAACCCGTACGAAAACCGTGGTGGCAAGCTGACTCTTTCTCAAGAGCGTAAGCGCAAACGTATGATGTCTGCAGTGAAGAACCGCAACAAGTAATCGCCTAAGATTTTATGAATACCCAAGTTTCGACTTGGGTATTTTTTTATTCAAAGCTTTCATAAGAAGTAATCAACACATGACAATCACAGCAACCAAGACGCGTTTCTGTCATCAAACTTGGCAGTTAGAGGCGCACGTACAATTTGTTCAATCTACATCAGAAGCTACCCACGTTGTTACTGATGTCACGCCTTTTCATCCCGTTAGCCATATTTGGCCTGATCACCCAGCAGATAAAGGCACGATGACGGTGAATGGTAAGAGCTTTGATGTGGTTGACTGCCAAGTGGGGGCTGTAGAACTAGCAAGCGGAGAGTTATATGTTGGCCAAGCTATTCCGGTAAAACGTGATACGGAAGGGTGGGCGTTTGTTGTCGTGCATGTCTTGCCATTCACCGATACGTTTGGTGTTGGTGATATTGCGTTGCTGGAAGTGGATAAAGAATACCAACTGTCTCTAAGTCGTGGTCATAGCGCAGGACACATTGCATACCTTGCACTCAATAAGGTGCTGGCTCAGAACTATTGGCGTAAAGATGCTGACCGTAAAGACCCGCATGGTAACTACGATTTCAACAGCTATGCGCAAGAAACCAGTTTTGTTACCCCAGATAAATGTCTGGATACCTACCGTTTAGGTAAAACACTCCGCAAAAGAGGGTTAAACAGTGCAGATATGCTGTCTGACCTAAAAAGCATCGAACAACAGGTGAATGTTCTGTTGGGGGATTGGCTAAAAAGAGACGTTGCGATCACTGTCGATTGCCATGGGGAACATCTCACGGATTCACGTTATTGGCAATGTGATTTAGGTGAAGGTGAAATCGCTGTCATCCCTTGTGGGGGAACGCATGCGAGCCATTTGAGTGACTTCGGTTCTATCCATGTCACACTAGTGGAAATAGACTCACAAACTATCGAAATGCACACCGATGTAAGACGCTAAATTTGGATTCTGATCTTTTTATTAAATCCTGT
This sequence comes from Vibrio owensii CAIM 1854 = LMG 25443, assembly GCF_000817815.1. Classification (GTDB taxonomy): domain Bacteria; phylum Pseudomonadota; class Gammaproteobacteria; order Enterobacterales; family Vibrionaceae; genus Vibrio; species Vibrio owensii. The sequence continues at coordinate 22,361 of NZ_JPRD01000052.1, read as the reverse complement.
TTGCGTGGTTTTTTGCTCGAAAGTGTAGTTTTTAGTTCTGATTAAAATTGAGAGACAGAATATGTAACTTATGCTTTCGGTATGTGGTTATATAAATATTCTTTTAAGGGGTGATCGCTGATCAAAAGGGAAATATCCGAAGATCAGCATTCGATCTTTTATAGTGCCGCGTGCGCATAATGTGAGTTAGTTACCTGTGTCATATTAATAGATTTATTATATTTCAGGCTAATTAACATAATAACGATATGAATATGCCACAATGGACAAAGATAGACTGTTAGATGCTCACCGAGCAGTCAATCGTCTTTTAGGTAAGCTTGCTCTGGGAATGGAACGCGATAGCCTCAACCATGAGGTTATCAAGTTAAGTGAACACCTATTTGGGAAGAGGCAAGCTTCCATTTTACGATTGCACCCCGATACCAACACACTGCATTTGGAGTTTGCCCCACACTTACCTGATTTCTACAATCAAGCGATTGAAGGTGTCCCTATTGGACCTGATATTGGCTCATGTGGCGCTGCTGCATTCTTAAAGCAAACCGTGGTCGTTAGTGATATTGATCATCACGCTAACTGGGCCGCTTTCCTTGAGCTGACTCAACAAGCTCAACTCCGTGCATGCTGGTCTGTGCCTATTATTGCTTCGGATGGCCATGTGCTTGGGACATTTGCCATTTACAGCAATACACCTTCTGAACCTCATCCTTATGAACTCGAAGTGCTCGAAATGCTAGCCGCTTTGTATGCGGTAGCCTTAGAGAAGTATCGCCTAGAAGAACAACTTCATTTTCACGCCAGTCGCGATCCACTGACGCACTGCTTCAACCGCCGTGCGCTTTTGACCGAAGTCGATCACAAGATCAACCACAAATGTTCACGAAGTGCTGTAGTGGGATGTTTTTTCGTTGATATCGATGAGTTTAAGTACATCAATGATCGCTTTGGGCATGAGACCGGAGACCAAGTTTTGGTGCTGGTGGCTGAGCATTTAAAGCAAGCGTTTCGTTCATGTTCAGTGATAGGGCGTTATGGTGGCGATGAGTTTGTGGGTTTCAGCTGCTTTCATGATTTAGATACATACCAAAACTTTACAACCCGTCTAGTTCAAGAGCTTAACCAAGTATGCCAATTAGAGGAATACAAAGTAAAAGCCAGTATAGGTGCCGCTTGGAGTACCATGAGCGAGCGTGCGGTATTGCAAGAGCTTATTCAAAAAGCGGATGTTGCGATGTATCAAAACAAGCGTGCCAAACGCGTGTGATTAAGATCAAAGCACAAGATTGCCGTATGATTAGACTGTGAGTCAGTAAATAGAAGTTTTTAGGGGTAACCATGCAACCGAATATTTGCCCAACATGCGATATTGAGCTGGAGTGGACAGGTCAATACCACTGTAATCAATGTGAGTCGGATTATAAGAAAGTGGGATTTTGTCCAGATTGCGACGCTGAACTAGAAAAGCTACAAGCTTGTGGTGCGGCGAACTATTTCTGCAATAGTTGTAATGAACTCAAATCGAAATCACGTGTTCGATTTGAGTTTCAAAAAGTCAGTTAACGGTAGAGCGAAGATCACCATCAGATAAGCGGGTGACTAAAACGTCGCCCGTTTTTACATCTTTCGCTTGGGTAACAACCTGGCCTTGCTCAGTTTGAGTGATCGAGTAGCCACGTTTTAGTGTTGCCAGTGGGCTTACCGTATCTAGCTTCTCTGCCGCGATTGCTAGTTGATGGCGCATGGTCAGTAACTTACGGTCCATCGCATCCAGCAATTTTTGCTCGACTCGATCAAGCTTCGACTTCTGTTCAGCCAAGCGTTTTACTGGTGAGTTCAGTTGTAGGCGATGATGCTTACGCTCAACAGCTTGTTGGCGAGTTGTGATGAATCGTTGCATTGCGCGTTGTAGGCGCATCTCCAACTCATCAAGTTGTTGCGTCTGGCGCTGCAGTTGATAGCTTGGATGCTGGCGCTCTAAGCGGTGCATCAGTTGAGCCGATTGCTGTTTTTGTTGCGCTAGGTAGTAACGCATTGCACTGGCTAGCTTATGTTGGCGAGTCACCAAAGCTTGATCTTTGTGGCTGTTATCACGGCTTACCAATTCAGCCGCCGCTGATGGGGTCGGCGCTCGCATGTCCGCTACAAAGTCAGCAATTGTCACATCAACCTCATGACCAACTGCACTGATGATCGGAATTTGGCTTGCAGCAATAGTGCGAGCAAGGATTTCGTTGTTAAAGCACCAAAGGTCTTCTAACGAACCGCCACCACGACCAACAATCAATACATCACATTCGTCACGACTGTTTGCACGGCCGATTGCCTGCGCAATTTGAATGGCCGCTTCTTCACCTTGCACCATGGTTGGGTAAACCACCACGGGTAGGGAAGGATCACGGCGTTTCAATACGTCTAAGATGTCGTACAGTGCTGCACCAGTTTTTGAGGTGATCACACCAACGCGTTTTGGGTGCTCAGGTAAAGGCTGCTTGTTGGTTTGAGCAAACAAACCTTCTGCTGCCAATTTCATCTTAAGTGCTTCGAACTCTTGTTGCAGACGACCATCACCTTCTGGCTGCATGCTTTCAATGATCAATTGATAGTCACCACGTGGCTCATACAGAGACAGACGTGCTTTAACTAATACTTGATTGCCGTTTGCAGGTTTGAAAGTGACGCGACGATTGTTGCCACGGAACATGGCACATTTAACTTGAGCGCGAGAATCTTTAAGAGTGAGGTACCAGTGACCAGAGACGGGAGCTGAGAAGTTAGATATCTCTCCGACAAGCCAGACGATCCCCATTTCGTTTTCGAGCAGCAGACGCACTTCGGCATTGAGACGAGAAACAGTGAAGATGTTTTGATTGGTCTGGGAGAGCACAGCTAATTCCGTAGACGTGAGTATGGAAATTAGCGGCAATATAATACATATCAAGGGGGTAATTGCAAGAAAAAAATTAAAAAATTTGTGGTCAAGCGATTGCGTTAACCGTATAATCCCTCCGCAATATCTAATCCAAATGTAGCCAACAACCTAAAACTGGTTACCCTCATTATGCGAAACGATGAGATTGGATTGTCTTTTTACTCCTCTAATTGTGAGATATTGCAAATGCTAAGAATTGCCAAAGAAGCGCTGACATTCGATGACGTACTACTCGTGCCAGCTCACTCCACCGTTCTCCCAAACACAGCTGATCTTCGCACTCAGTTGACTAAGAACATCACCCTAAACATCCCAATGATTTCAGCGTCTATGGACACTGTTACTGAAGCTCGTCTAGCTATCGCGCTAGCGCAAGAGGGTGGCATTGGCTTTATCCACAAAAACATGTCTATTGAGCAGCAAGCTGCTGAAGTTCGTAAAGTTAAGAAGTTTGAAGCTGGTGTCGTTTCTGATCCAGTAACTGTTAGCCCTGAAGCGACTATCGCTGACGTGGTTGCACTGACTGAAAAACACGGCTTCGCTGGTTTCCCTGTCATCACAGAGAACAACGAGCTTGTAGGCATTATCACTGGTCGTGATGTGCGCTTTGTTACTGACCTTTCTAAGAAAGTGTCTTCAGTAATGACAGCAAAAGAAAACCTTGCAGCAGTAAAAGAAGGTGCTACACGTGAAGAAGTGCAAGAGAAGATGCACGAAGCACGCGTTGAGAAAGTATTGGTTGTGAACGATGAGTTCCAACTAACCGGTATGATCACTGCGAAAGACTTCCATAAAGCAGAACGTAAACCAAACGCATGTAAAGATGAGCGCGGTCGTCTACGTGTTGGCGCAGCCGTTGGTGCTGGCGCTGGTAACGAAGAGCGTGTTGCTGCTCTAGTTGAAGCAGGCGTTGACGTTCTACTTATCGACTCTTCACACGGTCACTCTGAAGGTGTACTAAACCGTATCCGCGAAACTCGCGCTGCTTACCCAGATCTAGACATCATCGGCGGTAACGTTGCGACAGGTGCTGGTGCTAAAGCACTTATCGAAGCGGGTGTTAGCGCAGTGAAAGTGGGTATCGGCCCTGGTTCAATCTGTACAACTCGTATCGTAACGGGTGTTGGTGTTCCTCAAGTAACAGCAATCGCAGACGCAGCAGAAGTGGCGAACTCATTCGGCATTCCAGTTATCGCTGACGGCGGTATCCGTTTCTCTGGTGACATCTGTAAAGCAATCGTGGCTGGCGCATCTTGTGTGATGGTTGGTTCAATGTTCGCAGGTACAGAAGAAGCACCGGGTGAAGTGATCCTTTACAACGGTCGTTCTTACAAGTCTTACCGTGGCATGGGCTCTCTTGGTGCGATGTCTCAAGGTTCATCTGACCGTTACTTCCAGTCTGATAATGCAGCAGACAAGCTAGTACCAGAAGGTATCGAAGGTCGTATCGCATACAAAGGTCGTCTAAAAGAAATCGTACACCAGCAAATGGGTGGTCTACGTTCAAGCATGGGTCTTACTGGCTCTGCAACGATTGAAGATATGCGTACTAAAGCTGAATTTGTTCGTATCTCAGGTGCGGGCATGGCTGAATCACACGTACACGACGTTCAAATCACTAAGGAAGCTCCAAACTACCGTCGCGGTTAATTTTTACTGTTGTAAAAATAAAACCTATACACTCGACGTAAACGTTTGCTTTTTTCCTTGAAGCATTAATAAGAGGCGAGTACACTCGCCTCCGTTTTAATAACCTAGCTTATAAGACTGCTCAAAATGACTAAAAATATTCATGACCAACGTATTCTGATCTTGGACTTCGGTTCTCAGTACACTCAGCTAGTAGCGCGCCGTGTACGTGAAATCGGTGTTTACTGTGAACTGTGGAGCTGGGACGTTGAAGAAGCGGATATTCGTGAATTCAATCCAGACGGTATCATCCTATCTGGTGGTCCAGAAAGCGTAACGGAAGATAACTCTCCACGCGCTCCTCAATACGTATTTGACTCTGGTGTGCCAGTACTAGGTGTATGTTACGGCATGCAAACTATGGCTGAGCAGCTAGGTGGTAAAGTAGCGGGTTCTACAGAACGTGAATTCGGCTACGCACAAGTTAAAGTTTCTGGTGAATCTGCACTATTTAAAGATCTTGAGCTAACTCAAGACGTGTGGATGAGCCACGGTGACAAAGTAGTAGAAATTCCTGCTGACTTCGTGAAAGTCGGTGAGACAGACACATGTCCGTACGCTGCGATGGCGAACGAAGAGAAGAAATACTACGGCGTTCAGTTCCACCCAGAAGTAACGCACACGAAAGGCGGCCTACAAATGCTAGAGAACTTCGTTCTTGGCGTATGTGGCTGTGAGCGTCTATGGACTTCTGAATCTATCATCGAAGACGCAGTTGCTCGTATTAAAGAGCAAGTGGGTGACGACGAAGTTATCCTAGGTCTATCTGGTGGTGTTGATTCATCGGTAGTAGCGATGTTGGTTCACCGTGCAATCGGCGACAAGCTAACTTGTGTGTTCGTAGATAACGGTCTTCTTCGTCTAAACGAAGGTCAGCAAGTAATGGATATGTTTGGCGACAAGTTCGGCCTAAACATCATTAAAGTTGATGCTGAAGACCGCTTCCTAAAAGCACTTGAAGGCAAGTCGGATCCAGAAGAGAAGCGTAAGACAATCGGTCACGTATTCGTAGACGTATTTGATGAAGAGTCTAAGAAGCTGAAAAACGCGAAATGGCTAGCTCAAGGTACGATTTACCCAGACGTTATCGAATCTGCTGCATCTAAGACTGGTAAAGCGCACGTGATCAAATCACACCACAACGTGGGCGGTCTTCCAGATGATATGGAAATGGGTCTTGTTGAGCCACTACGTGAGCTGTTCAAAGATGAAGTTCGTAAGATCGGTCTAGAGCTTGGTCTTCCGTACAACATGCTTTACCGTCACCCATTCCCGGGTCCTGGTCTAGGTGTTCGTGTTCTTGGTGAAATCAAGAAAGAGTACTGTGACTTGCTACGTCGTGCAGACGCTATCTTCATTGAAGAACTGCACGCTGCAGACCTATACAACAAAGTATCTCAAGCGTTCACGGTATTCCTACCAGTTCGTTCTGTAGGTGTAATGGGCGATGGTCGTAAGTACGATTGGGTTGTCTCTCTACGTGCGGTAGAAACTATCGACTTTATGACTGCGCATTGGGCACACCTACCATACGACTTCCTAGGTAAGGTTTCTAACCGTATCATCAACGAAGTTGACGGTATTTCTCGCGTGGTTTACGACATTTCTGGTAAGCCGCCAGCGACAATCGAATGGGAATAATTTCCTGTTAGATATACCAAATTGAAAACCAGCCTTCGGGCTGGTTTTTTTATGCCTGAAAAGTGTGAACGCAGGTCTCAACTTTTTTATTAGAAAATATATACATGCGAGATTGTTGAATGTATATTCATTTTTGGTGTTTAAATATTAAAGTTGGTATTGCTATGGAACAGGCAGAAGTTACCTCCCTCATCCCCATCATTATTACGTTAGTCCTCGCATTAACTACAAGAAACGTTGTTGTCGGTCTTTTTGCCGGCGTTGTTAGCGGTGTGGCTATGTTAGAAGGCACATTCGTTGACAAAGGTCCGCTCGATTCGTTTAGCGCACTGATGAAAAGTTACCTGTTGCCGCAACTGACTGACAGTTACAACGCGGGCGTCATCCTTCTTTTGGTTTTCATTGGTGGCTTTGTAGCCTTAATGGAGAAATCTGGCGGTGGCGTAGCGTTCGCTAAAAAGGTCACTCAATGGGTTGCTAGTAAATGCCAAGCGCAGCTTTCTGCTTGGTTTGGCGGCGTTGTTATTTTCTTTTCGGACCTTGGTACACCGTTAATTGTTGGCCCTGTCTTTCGTCCTCTTTTTGATAAACTGAAAGTCTCTCGCCAGAAACTAGCCTTTATCATCGATTCAACTTCATCCCCAGTGGCGATCCTGATCCCTTTCATCGGTTGGGGCGTTTACATCATGAGCCTGATTCAAAAAGAGTTTGCTGCACTGGATGTGGGTATCAGTGATTGGGATGCCTTTATTGGTGCGATTCCTTACCAGTTTTATGCCTTTTTAGCGATCGCGATTGTGCCGATTGTCTCTTTCTTCAAACTGGATTTTGGACCAATGGCGAAAGCTGAGCAGCTTGCAGAGCAGGGTTCTGATTTTGGAAAAGTGCAAGATTCATTGAATGTGTTTGAGCATAAAAATGCAAAAACAAGTTTTGTGTGGGCACCGCTGATCGTCATGCTCGTGGTGCTTTGTTCAATATTGGTTCCTCACGGTTTTCCATTTCAGAAAGTAGCAGGCTCAACTTTCCGTGCAGCACTGTCGTCGGCGTATTTCTTTGCTGCAATTACCCTAATTAGTTTGATGGCGTTTTATGGCGTGAGAAAGCTCTCTGATGGCATCCAGGTTTACCTAAAAGGGATGTCGAACATGATGTCCGTTGCGGTGATTCTAGTTCTCGCTTGGTCACTGAGTTCTGTTGGTAAAGAGCTTGGCGCTGCGGCCTACATTGCAGAGCAAGCACAAGCTGGCTTCCCTTACTGGTTATTGCCTGCCGTAGCGTTTCTATTGGCTGGGATTATCTCTTTTGCTACAGGGTCGTCATGGGGAACTTTTGCCATAATGATGCCATTGGTCATTCCAACTGCAGTCGCGATTGATGCGCCATTGCTGGTGTGTATCGGGGCGGTGCTATCTGGCGGCTTATTTGGTGATCACTGTTCGCCAATTTCTGAAACCACCATCTTGTCCTCTACAGGGGCGGGTTGTGAGCAGTATGAGCACTTTAGAACCCAATTGCCTTATGCGGTACTCAACGGGGCTATCGCCCTGACAAGCTTTCTAGTGGCAGGGGTAATGGCTTCTCCTGTAATTGTGCTGGTGGCAATAGTCGCGCAGTTTGCCATTTATTTGGTGCTCTCTAAGCAACAATCTTCACCGACGTTAGAGCAAGTAACAGCAGAGCAATAGCAATAAATGAGAGCGGGGGATTATCCCCCGTTTTCTTTTGAGTCGAGGTAACAGTTTTTGTGATACCCGCTGTGTAACAGTATTTATTTATGAAATTTGCGTCGCAGAATTAATTCACTTCACTCGGCGTTTTTTCTACATGATCCACTATGTGTCTAGTTATTCCTTGTATATTGTATTGTTAAATACGGAGATTAGACATGTTTGCACTCAAACATCTGCCTCTCGCATTGGGTTGTGTACTCGCTGCACAAGCTCATGCCAGCATGAATATCCAACCTGATCCACAAAACCCAAATGGTTACGTGATTGCTCGTGGCGACATCCAAGCTATGGAGCAAAGTAAAACCTCTGACCCTATGTATGCTATTTGGTCACAAGCGCTAGAGACTCGTCCAAATACGGTTGTTGAAGCGATTGTTCCAGGAGCTGCAAGCAATCCGGAAAACGTTAAGCGAGTTGAACGTGTCTTCCCTGAAAGCGAATGGAACTTCCTTACTCAGATGGCGGCACCCGAGTATACGTACACCCGTTTCTTGCGTGCGATCGGTAAGTTCCCTGCATTCTGTGGTGAGTACACAGACGGGCGTGATTCAGATGCGATTTGTAAGAAATCCATCGTGACAGCATTTGCGCACTTTGCTCAGGAAACCGGTGGTCACATTGCGGTTGATAACGTATCGGACAACCCGCTTGCACTTGAAGAGTGGCAACAAGCATTGGTTCACGTGCGGGAAATGGGATGGTCTGAAGGTCAAGAAGGTTACACCACAGGTTGTGGTCAGAACGATTGGCAAAATAAGCGTTGGCCTTGTGAACCTGGTCAGGGGTATTTCGGTCGTGGTGCAAAACAGCTTTCTTACCACTTCAACTACGGTGCGTTCTCTGAAGTGATGTTCGATGGCGATGCATCGGTATTGCTGAAAAATCCGGGTTTAGTCGCTGACTCATGGTTGAACTTAGCTTCTGCAATTTGGTTCTTCTTAACGCCTCAAGCGCCAAAACCAGCAATGCTTCACGTGATTGATCGTACTTGGGTACCATCTCAGCGTGAAATTGATGCGGGCATTGGCTACGGCTTTGGTACCACGATCAACGTCATCAACGGTGGTATTGAGTGTGGTGAGCAAAACAAAGACAAAGGTCAGCCAGTTAACCGCATTCGTTACTGGGAAGGTCTAGCGGCACACTATCAGATTCCTATCGAAGCCGATGAGACCAATACCTGTTGGCAACAAACGCCTTACGGTAGCTTAAACCTTAACGGTGCTACTGACGTGCTTTACACCAACTGGGATGGTAACTGGAAGTACTACTCAGATCGCCCAGGCGGTCACTCATTTGAATGTGAGTTGGTTGGCTTCCAAACTGCGTATTCGGCGCTAGTGGCTGGTGATTACGAGAAGTGTGTTACTAACTTCTACCAATCTCATGCAGGTTGGCCTGAAGTTCGCGTTGTCGATAAATTAGACCCAGTCGATCCGGTTGACCCACCTGTAGGCGGTGTTGCTGCATGGGATGCAGGCAAGGTTTATAACACGGGCGACCAAGTCTCTTACAAGGGGGCTGTATATGAAGCGAAGTGGTGGTCACAAGGTAATGAGCCTACTAAAGGTGACCCTTGGAAATTGGTCTCAGGTACGCCAACAGAGCCACCAGCGACTGAACCGCCAACGACTGAGCCACCTGTAACAGAACCACCTGTCACCGAGCCGCCAGTGACAGAGCCTCCGGTTACTGAACCACCAGTATCGGGTGACTTTATTGCATGGGAACCTGGTGTGACTCAAGTGGCTAATGGCGACAAAGTGACTTATCAAGGTAAATGCTTTATCGCGAAAAATGGACCGGGTGTATGGGAATCACCGACACAGAGCAATTGGTTCTGGGATGAGATCTCTTGCCAGTAATTGAACAATAAATAGTCTAACTATCTATAAAGACTCTGCTTTTTAGCAGGGTCTTTTTTTATTCGTTTTGTTGTTTATTTATGCAATCTAAGTTTTCAATAACGTCTTTTCTCTTTTGTTTTTGAGTCCATTAAAATTCGCGCGCAATTTTTATCAACATTTTTGAAAAGGTAATGTACATGTCTACAAAACTGGCTAACCCAGCGCCACTAGGTCTAATGGGTTTTGGTATGACTACCATCCTGCTAAACATCCACAACGCAGGTTTCTTCCCAATGGATTCTATGATTCTGGCTATGGGCATCTTTTACGGTGGTCTAAGCCAAGTACTTGTTGGCATGATGTGCTTCAAGCGTGGTGACACGTTCGGTACGACTGCATTTACTTCTTACGGTCTATTCTGGCTAACACTAGTTGGTCTAATCGTAATGCCTTACATGGGCCTTCCAGCAAGCCCTGCACACTTCATGGGTTGGTACCTACTGCTATGGGGTATCTTCACTGGCTTCATGTTTATTGGTTCTCTATGCTACCCAGTAGCGAAGCAAGTAGTATTCGGTTCTCTTACTATTCTGTTCTTCCTACTAGCGGCACGTGACTTCACTGGTAGCGAGCTGATCGGTACTATCGCTGGCTTCGAAGGTATCTTCTGTGGCGCGAGCGCAATCTACTTTGCAATGGCTCAAGTACTAAACAACGAATACGGCCGTACCGTACTTCCTGTTGGTGAAAAGCAAAAGCCACAAGTTGCTACGCAAGAAATCGCTGCATAATCGCTTCGAATTGAATGCAAAAGAAAAGGGTTAGCCACTGGCTAACCCTTTTTTAATGTCCGTTGTGCGGACCACCGCTTTTTCTTATTTACCTGCCAACCCATTGGGGGAGGATGTTAAGTGAAGCATTAGGTAGATGGTTGCTCTACCGTTTCTGTTGTATCGCTGTCTGCGGTTGGTGCTTTACCTGTTTTGCGCTTGTACTTCTCTTCCCAGTAAGTCGCGCCTTTAATACCAAGCGCTACTGGGTTGAACGTAAACTCAGTCACACCGCGTTTCTGTTGCTCTTCGTAGTCAGCCAGCGCTTTTAGTGCAGGTTTCGACATGAAGAAGATGATCAGAATGCCGACAATGTTCAGCCATGCCATTAGACCTACGCCCACATCACCCATTGCCCACGCAAGATTCGCTGTCTTAACCGTACCGTAGAATACCGCCGAGATAAGAATGACCTTCAAGATAAACATCAGACCGTTTACTTTCACAGTGCGACGGATGTATGCAATGTTGGTTTCTGCGATGTAGTAGTACGCCAGAATTGTTGTGAAGGCGAAGAAGAATAGCGCAATTGCGATGAATGGCTTACCTACGCCTGGTAGGGCACTCTCAATCGCCATTTGCGTAAACACAGGGCCATTCGCACCGATATCCGCTGGAAGGTTCTGTACTAGGAACGCGCCTTCTACTGCACCGTGAACGTTGTATGCGCCAGTGATAAGAATCATAAACGCCGTTGCTGAACACACTAGCAGTGTATCGATGTAGATTGAGAATGACTGAACAAGACCTTGCTGTGCTGGGTGATCAACACTTGCCGCTGCTGCTGCGTGAGGACCTGTACCTTGGCCTGCTTCGTTAGAGTAAACACCACGTTTTACACCCCAACCAATCGCAGCACCAATACCTGCCATTGGTGTAAATGCATCACCAATGATCATGCCAACGATGCGTGGAATCTCACCGATGTTAAGTAGGATGATAACGAACGCGGTGATGATGTAAGCCAGCGCCATGAAAGGAACCACAATTTGAGTGAAGTTCGCGATGCGCTTTACACCACCAAAAATGATGAAGGCAAGAATGACACAGACAACCGTACCAGTGAAAATTTTAGCGAAACTGAAGGTACCAATAGCGGTTTCAATCATGTCACCTGAGCCAAATGCTGCTTCTACTGCGTTACCAATACTGTTCGATTGAACGCCAGGAAGTAGAACACCACATGCAAAGATGGTTGCGATAGCGAAGATCCATGCGTACCACTTCTGACCCATTGCTTTTTCGATGTAGTAAGCTGGACCGCCGCGGAATTCGCCTTCGTCTTCTTCTTTATAAATCTGTGCGAGTGTTGATTCTGCGTATGCCGTTGCTGCACCAAAGAAGGCAACAACCCACATCCAGAATACTGCACCAGGGCCACCGAAGCCGATAGCAGCAGCAACACCTGCAATATTACCTGTGCCTACACGGCCAGATAGTGAAACGGCCAAAGCCTGAAATGATGAAATCCCCTTGGTTGAACTCTTACCATTAAGTAGCAAGCGCCACATTTCAAAGAAGTGACGAATCTGCACAAAGCGCGTCATGATCGAGTAGAACAAACCAGCGCCAAGACACAGATAGATCAGTGCCGGACTCCAGATAATTCCATTCAGAAAATCAACTAATGACTGCATGAGTATTTTCCCTGTTTGTTATGGTTGTGGTTGTTTTTCGTACAACACATTACCTTTTTTTGTAATGTAATTGTTAACCTTTTTAACTAGAAATCCCTTGTAGCGTGATGGTGGGCACAGAATGGTTAAATATTGTTAAAAATTGGTTCTTGTTATGTATCTGTGTGGTTTTTATTGGAAATAACAATGAATTGATTGAATATGCAGCACATTGTCATGAAAATGTGCTGCGAGAGATGAAAGTCATATCTTCTGAATGCTATTCAACTTGTGGAGTAATACACTGTTTGAAATGGTTTGCAGGTGTTTAAGCGTAACGACTTAGGTTCAATTCTGAGTGATTTGTCACTTTGGGAACGGCGTTCATGATGACGTCTGTCAGTATCTGAGCTGAGCCACAAGCCATAGTCCAACCGAGCGTGCCATGCCCTGTGTTCGTAAACAAATTCTCGTAAGGTGTTGTCCCAATAATGGGCGTACCATCGGGTGTCATAGGGCGAAATCCACTCCAAAACTCGGCTTGAGTAAAATCGGCGCTTTGCGGAAACAGATCTCGAATCACCATTTCAATCGTATTTTTGCGTTTTTGCGGCAACGAAGGATCAAAGCCAGCAAGCTCCGCGGTTCCTGCTACACGAATGCGGTCATCAAAGCGTGTCATTGCGACCTTATAGGCTTCATCCATGACGGTAGAACGAGGCGCAAATTGCTCACACTCAATTGGCACCGTCAGTGAATATCCTTTGACGGGATAGACTGGAATGTCGATCTCAAGCTGTTTGAGTAACGCTGTAGAATAGCTGCCAGAGGCAAGGACAAACTGCTCTGCGTTAAACAAACCTCGGTCCGTTTGGACACCCATGATCTTTTTGCCTACAGTAACCCAATTGCTTACCTCCGTATTGAATTCAAACCTTACACCATGGGTTTTTGCTAGCTCTGTTAACTGCTGGCAGAACTGAAAACAATCACCTGTTTCGTCATCGGGCAGATATAACCCACCGACCAATTTTTCTTTTACTAATGCCAACCCTGGCTCTTGCTTGATGCACTGTTCGACATCCATTAACTGAAAACGTGTACCGCTTTGCTCTAACAACTCAAGGTCTTTCTCTATGGCATCGAGCTGTTGTTGAGAGCGAAATACTTGCAAGGTGCCTAACTGGCGTCCCTGGTATTCAATCGCATGATCACGGCGCAACTGCTCCAGACACGCACGGCTATGATTGGCGATAGAGAGCATTCGGGCTTTGTTGATTTGATAGCGGGATAAAGTGCAGTTCGACACCATTTGCGTTGCCCAGCGGATAAGCTTCGGGCTGAGAGATGGTTTTATTTTGAGTGGTGCATGCTCTTCAGTGAGCCACTTTATGGCTTTGAGTGGAATCCCCGGCGCAGCCCATGGTGAAGAGTAACCATAAGAGATTTGTCCGGCGTTAGCGAAGCTGGTTTCCATCGCACTGCTTGGTTGGCGATCGATCACTGTCACCTGATAGCCTGCCTGAGATAAATACCAAGCCGAGGTTAAGCCGATAACACCACTGCCTATTACGATGACTTCCATTGATGCGCTCCACACATTTTCGATGTTGCGCAGTTTCTCTTCTTTACCTTTTGTTAACAATCGATATAAATTACATTCAGCGTTTAGAAAAACTATAGGCTCAAAGATGAAAAGCAGTGTCGTTAGCGGATTGTGGTTATTCAGCCAAGTGGCGGAACACAGCAGCTTTACCAGTGCTGCAAAGGCATTGCACCTAACGACGGGGGCGATCAGCCAGCAAATCATTCAGTTAGAAGAACAGCTTGGTTTTACTTTGTTTGAACGCCACTCGCGTGGAATTCGATTGACGCCTAAAGGATTGCAGTTATCTCAATCCTCACAATTTCACTTCTCAGAACTAGGAAAGACACTTAAAGAGCTACAAATTGAAAAGCCCCACAATGAAATTCGCCTCAAGCTGACGCCTTCTTTTGCGTTTAAATGGTTGGTTCCACGCCTTGAAAGCTTTCATCTAGAAAACCCCGATCTCCAAGTGCAGATTTTTGCAGAGGGAGCACTAGTGAATAGTGAGCTAAAGGACTATGACGTTGCGATAGACTACGGTTCTCATCCCTATCGAGATAAAAGCGCAGAGCGGATTCTCAATGAGCAACTTCTACCGGTGATGAGCCCCAAATACCTTGAGGATCATAGGTGGCTAAAAACTCTTAAAGCGTCACCAGAACAATGGAGAGACGCGACATTACTGCACGATGTTATGCCATGGGATAAGGCTCCGCGTGACTATGAATGGCTGTACTGGGCATCAAGCATGGGGATCGATTTCAAAACAGAGGTAGGGCACTTCTTTAATCGTACGGATATGGCAATGTCTGCCGCCGAAGCTGGAGTGGGGATAGCAATGGCACGTATGGCGCTGGTGGAAGATGAACTTGAAAGCGGTCGCTTAGTCTCGCCATTTGAACCAGTGGATGCTAACGCAGGCTACTACCTGATCATTAATACCAAAAGTGAGCCTACAGCACGATTTAGACGTTGGCTTTTACAGCAAGTCCAATCATCAATGTAGAGAGATAATTGGCACGAGTGTTTAAGAAATAATAAAAATAAATTTCTTAATTACATGATACTTCGAATTGCTTCCCACAAATTGCCTTCCGTTTATTAACTCCTCTCACTCTGTCTTCTTTTTCCATATCATCCAAAAATTAATCAATGGATGAGAAAGACTATGGCTAAAAGAATCTCTCTTATGTTGGCCCTAGCTCTATTTTCGGTAGGAGCAAGTGCAATGTTTTGGCCGTTCAAAAAATACGATGTGGAAATGTCTCCGGACGTGCGTGGTGTTATCAAGCTTGATGGCGTGCCGCAGGCGGGGTTGACGGTTCATCGAGAGCTTTATTATGAAGGGTACAAAAAAGGCAAAACCTTAACGGACGAAGTTCAGACCAATGAGCTAGGAGAATTTTCTTTTGAACGGATCGTTGTTCGTTCTAGTGCTCCTGGAGATCTCTTTGGAGGTAGTTTGAAGGTCTATCAAAACATCTGTGTCGATTGCGACTCTGAAAAGAAAGAGATCTGGGGCACATGGGTACCAACTGAAGGTGCGGAATCACTGCGTTGGATGCTAATGAACGTAGATTGTGAATTATCAAACAGTAAGCGAATTCATGAGGTTGAAATATATTCTGATAGTAATAGGCGCACACCCGTTCATTCGGTATGTGATTGGAACAATCAGAAAATTGATACATACGAATATGATGAAACGACTGATACCCATGTGTTAAAAAGCAAGATCAAGGAAGAGTAATAAATGAGCGCTATTTCTCCTTTACTGGCTAGTGAGCTAAGCATTATTGCTTATGAAGTTAAGCATAATCTTGAACGTGTGAAACTGCCTGCTGTAGTTGATAATCACTTTAGTTTTTCGAAAGTAGAAGTCGGTACATCTGGTGGTTTTTTCTTTCGCCCTGAAACTGGATTTGCTTTGTTGGGGAAAGGAAAAAGTCAGCGTCACAAGAACGACTTAGTCCTAGCTTTTAGAGGTACCGCAGGGTTAGCTGATGGAATCACCGACTTAACTTGTAGTGGAAAAGGAACGGGGACAGGAGAGGTCGTTCACTCTGGGTTTCAAACGACTTTCTATTCTATGAAAAAAGGCCTAACTCGCTTTCTGCGTGATAATCCGGTTATGGGTAATGGCACTATTCATTGTGTCGGACACAGTTTAGGCGGCGCACTTGCCACTTTGGCTGCAAATTGGATATCGGCTTCTCCTGAATTTAAAGGAAAAGTTAATTTGTATACCTTTGGCTCACCGCGGGTGGGAATGAAGTCGTTTTCTGTTAACTCATCTTCGCGTATATCGTCCCATTTTCGTTGTGTGAATGGTGCAGACCCCGTGACAAAAGCGCCAGTGTGGCCTTTTTATCATGTGCCTTATGATGGTTCAGAGTACATATTGAACCGTGCTCAGGGACTGCTTCCTAGTGCGCATTTTATGTCGGAATATAGCTCTTACACACAATCAGCAATGTGGGATAGCCTAGGGCTTCAAAAAGCGAATTCAGCTTTTAAACGTGTAGTCCTGAATTACGAGAATCGATTGCAAGCGAAACCTTCTGCTGATTGGGCAGATAAGATTTCAGCGGCAATCCTTACACTGTTGATTGATGGTGGCTTTGCGGCAACAGTTTTTGCATTACAAAGTGGCGGTGCTGCAATCGCGACTATCTACGATGCGATGGCGCGCTCAATGGTAAAAATCTCAGAGCTTTCTAGTGAATTTGCCTCTCGCGTAAAAGGCTTACTTGGTCATATGTTGGTGTTTGCAGGTAAGGTTGCCCAAATTGCGATTAAATTCACTTTCCCCTTTATCCGTTGGGTATTCGAACTGGTTTTAGGCAAACTAAATACAGCAGTAAAAGCCGCACTAAAAACTAGCTTTTAGTCTTCAATATAAAACCGCCTCATTCGAGGCGGTTTTTTAAATCTCTATGTTTGAGGGACTGCTTGAACGGTCTTGGGTGTGACTGCTGGCGCTGGCTGTAAAGTATCTGTGGCGAGGTATGTGGTACTTGAAGGGAAAGCAAATTGAGCGCCTTCTGCGGTAATGATCTTATCAATCAAGATAAGAAGTTCTTGCTGCAAGTTGAGGAATGTCTCTCTATTTGTCGTGTTCAAATGAGCGAGTATTTCAATATCCAGACTGTAAGCATTGAAGGCACTAAAGTGAACTCGAAGCGGTGAATCTAAAACATCGGGATGCTCTTTTAGTAAGGACGTAATTTTCTCTGTAATGCTCTGCAATTGAGACATGCTAGTCTCATAGCGTAACCCGATAGTCGCTTTGAAAGGATATCGGTCACGACGGCTGTAGTTGATGATCTCTCGCTTAATAAGGTCACCATTGGCAATGGTGATTTGTGTTCGGTCTTTCGCTCGAATTCGTGTTGAACGCACACCTATTTGTTCGATAACTCCTGACTGGCTGCCAATTTGGCAGTAATCACCCACCGATAACGATTTGTCTAGGAACAAGATAACCCCACCGATTAAGTTCTCCATAGTTGGACGGATAGCGAGTGCGATTGCCATTCCCATTCCCCCTAAACTCAAGCCAGTCACAATGCCATAAACAGGGACTCCTAAGCGATTCAAACCATAACCAAGACAGGCAATGGCTGCCATTGAACCTAATAAAGTGCCAATTATTTGGGTCAGACTTTGGCGAAGCGTGGTATTCGTGCGCTGCTTACTCATTAATAAACGGCAAGTTTTGTAAATCAATAGGTAAGCCACTTGACTGAGTAGTAGCCAACAAATGAGTTCTATGATGACGTTAAGCGTCGACATCAGTATGCCAGTTAAGTTGAGTTGATAGTCTGCGAGATAGAGAAAGCCACTCAAAGTAAGTACGGCACATATGGCTTTCGAAATCGGAGAGTGAATATGGTTATAGAGCAAAGCAAGTAAGGAGATGGTTAGAGAAAGAACCAACCCGAGCCATTGCCATATCGCTTGATCTCCATATTCAAGCATAAATACGCTTGGTAATGTTTCTACGAGGTGAAACCATGTTGGTGGAATCAATCGTCCTGCGCTTAGCGAATAATACTGGTAGTAATCCAAGTCCGCGCCTGAATGAGAGGGTAGATGCTTTACCAACAAGTAATCACTGTAAAGCCCATGCACGGTTTGCGCTGAGAAACGGTACTGTCCATCAGCTTGTTTGATCAGCTCCAAACCCGTATCTGGTATTTGCCAGCGATCCAGTGTGTTGCTATCTGGAATGAGTGATAAGTCCAAAGGCGGGGCTCGGTCGAGAATTTCTTTCATCAACATGACCGATTCAATAGCAACTCGATTTTGGCTAGATTCCGGTACTTTAGACAGATCGAAGGTTTGAGTTGCTTTGTCGAAAAGTGCATAGATGTGTTGTCGGTTTGGTTCGGTATTTTGGGTTGGATCTTCGATGATTTCTGTCAGCTGCTGATTCGCTTGTGAAACCAAAGTCTCAAAGCTTGTGAGTGCTTTTTGAGGGCTAGAGAGATCGGGAGGTGCGAGGGGGAAAGCTTCCTCAGCCTGAGCAAAGAACGTGAAAAGTACACAGCAGACACTGAGTATCGATGATGTGATTGTTTTCATTATATTATCCTAGCCTTGTGATTATTGAATAAGTCTAGTCAATGATTTTCATATGCGGAAAAGCCTTGTTGTTATCTCTTTATCTCCGTCTGACTTGAATAAAGTCCAATCCCTTCAATGTGACTCAAACAGCTTTTCTTTGCTGAAAAAATCGGCAATATAAAAGAATAACCATTCACTCAATAGTTCAGGGAAGATGCATGAAAGACGAAACACTCTCGATCCATTTTGGCTACGAAACCGACCCAACAACCAAATCTGTTGCGACACCGATTTACCAGACGGTCGCGTATGAGTTTGATAATGCTCAGCATGGTGCCGATCTCTTTAACCTTGAAGTTCCAGGTAACATTTACACCCGCATTATGAACCCAACCAATGACGTGTTGGAAAAACGTATGGCAGCACTAGAAGGTGGTATTGCTGGTTTGGTTGTCAGTGCAGGCAGTGCGGCAATTAACTATGCCATTCTCACGCTCGCGCAAGCCGGCGATAACATCGTTTCTACTCCTCAGCTATACGGCGGCACTTACACTTTATTTGCGCATATGTTGCCGAACCAAGGTATTGAGGTACGTTTTGCCAAGGATGACAAACCTGAAAGTCTCGCTGAGCTTATCGATGAGAATACCAAAGCGGTTTACTGTGAAAGCATTGGTAATCCGGCTGGCAATATCATCGATCTTGAACGTGTTGCTGAGCTGGCTCATGCGCAGGGCGTGCCTGTCATTGTAGACAATACAGTCGCAACTCCAGTGCTATGTAAGCCAATTGAATTTGGTGCAGATATCGTGGTTCATTCATTGACTAAGTACGTGGGTGGTCACGGTACGACATTAGGTGGCATCATCATTGATTCGGGCAAGTTTCCTTGGGCGCAGCACAAAGATCGTTTCCCAGTATTTAATCAGCCTGAACCTTCTTACCACGGCGTGGTTTACACCGAGGCATTTGGAGAGGCTGCGTTTATTGGCCGTGCTCGCACCGTTCCTTTGCGTAATACTGGTTCTGCTTTGTCACCGATGAATGCGTTTATGTTGATGCAGGGCCTGGAAACGCTGTCGTTGCGTATGGAGAGACACACCGAAAACGCACTCAAAGTTGCGGAATACTTAAGCCAGCACGATAAAGTGAGTTGGGTAAGTTACGCAGGCTTGCCAGACTCTGAGTTCTATCCATTGGCAGAGAAATACATGCAAGGTAAGCCGTCGGCGATCTTGTCGTTTGGTTTAAAAGACGGTTACGAGGCGGGTGTGCGTTTTTACGATGCGCTTAAGATATTCAAGCGACTGGTGAATATTGGTGATGCGAAGTCGCTTGCTTGTCATCCTGCATCAACTACACACCGACAGTTGAGTGAGGCGGAGCAAAAGCAAGCGGGCGTCTCTCCAGAGATGATTCGTTTGTCTGTCGGCATTGAACATATCGATGATATTCTGGCTGATTTAGAACAAGCTCTGAACGCGTAATTATACTTTCTAACATAGCTTTGGGTTACCCATAGGTCAGCCTTACCAAAAGCTGGTCTTATTTCTATAAGGTGCTTATTTATAATGATTTTTTAGCATTTGGGTTACGGTATTCCAAATGCTCATGGTGGTGTACTTTTCTTACCTTGCGTATAAGTCTCATCTTACTGACTATGCTTAGAAAATAGTCACTAGGAAAGGACGCTCATGTCTTACGTGTTTCACCGTCATTGCCACACCAAATTGCCCACTATCGCCAGAGGGGAAGGGGTTTACCTGTTCGATAACCAAGGCAACCAATACCTCGATGCTTGCGGTGGCGCTGCCGTATCAAACCTTGGGCACAGCCACCAAGCTGTTAAACAAGCCATGCTCGACCAAATCGAAAAAGTACCTTTTGCTCATACTGGCTTTTTTACTAGTGAAGTAAGTGAGCAGTTAGCTGAGTTGATTTGCCAGCAAATGCCATCGCGATTCAATCACGTCTACTTAGTCAGTGGGGGCTCTGAAGCGGTTGAATCTGCACTAAAGATGGCAAGACAATACTTTGTGGAATGTGGTAAGCCAGAGAAAAAGCAGTTTATTGCTCGCCAGCAAAGTTATCACGGTAATACGCTTGGTGCGTTGGCTGTTGGTGGTAATGAATGGCGGCGTGAGCCTTTTAAACCCATTTTGCACCCAAGCCATCACATTGCGCCGTGCTATGCCTATCGTCATCAAAGAGAAGGTGAATCAGAGCTCGATTACTCACTGAGAGCTGCCAATGAACTTGAAGCTAAAATTTTAGAGCAGGGCGCAGATAACGTCATGGCGTTTGTTGCAGAGCCGATTGTTGGCGCAACAGCTGGCGCAGTACCTGCCACTCAAGGTTACTTCAAACGAATACGAGAGATTTGCGATCGCTATGATGTGTTGCTGATCATGGATGAAGTGATGTGTGGCGTTGGACGTAGCGGTAGCTTTTTTGCTTTTGAACAAGAGCAAGCCGTCCCAGATTTAGTCTGCATGGCGAAAGGATTAGGTGCGGGTTATCAACCTATCGGAGCCGTTGTTGCCAATGACAGAGTCTATCAAGCAATCGCGTCTGGTAGTGGCTTCTTTCAACATGGGCATACTTTTATGGCGCATCCCGTCGCATGCGCAGCCGCCGTTGCAACCATTCAGACCATCGGTGACCAAAAGCTCCTGCAAGCCGTCAATCAACAAGGGGCGATGTTAAAAAGAGAGCTCGAATCGGCGCTTTCAGACTTCCCATATATTGGGGATATTCGTGGTAAAGGGCTGTTTCTTGGCATTGAGCTTGTAGCAGACAAAGTAAGTAAAATCCCTCTGCCTAATTCAATTTTGGTAGACAAAAAGATCAAACATCAAGCGATGAAAAATGGACTGATGTGCTATCCAATGGGGGGCACGATTGATGGTGTCAATGGGCATCATATCCTTCTTGCTCCGCCTTTTATCATCGAACGAAGCCACATCGACGAGCTGGTGGAAAAGCTCACTCGTACACTCAGAGAGGTGTCGAAAACATGGTAATAAATTCCCCAATAGAAAGAGCTCGAATCGCGATTATTGTTGCGCCTAATGGAGCGAAAAAAACCAAGCAAGACCATGCTCAATTGCCGATGAATACTGAAGAAATGGTTGCCGAGGCGAAAGCATGTCAGACGGCAGGGTCTACCATGATCCATTTGCACGCGAGAGATGTGCAAGGCAGGCATTCTCTAGAGGTTGATGACAACTTAGAAATCTACCACGCGGTGAAAGCTGCGGTTGGGAATTCGATGATAGTTCAGCTCACAACTGAGGCTGTTGGTATGTATTCACCACAACAGCAAATGGCGCTGATCAAAGTGGTAAAACCAGAAGCCGCTTCTTTTGCTTTGCGTGAACTGATTCCTGATGAGCAGAGTGAGGAGCAAGGTCTTGTCTTTTTTGATTGGGTCGCTTCTCAGGGCATTCTCAGCCAAATCATTTTGTATGATCAGGCAGACATCGAGCGCTATTTCTCCCTAAGAGAGCGAGGCGTTTTACCAAAGCAAAACCAACACGCGTTAGTGGTACTTGGTCGATATCATGAACCTCAACAATCTTCGCCATGGGACTTACGGGCACTGCATTTGGAGCGATTTATCGAAGAGAACGTTAGATGTGCCGTGTGCGCGTTTGGCGCGAGAGAGCAAGACTGTTTAACCCATGCAATGTTACTGGGATTGGATGTTCGGGTAGGCTTTGAGAACAACCATTTGAGTTCGGATGGTCAGCTCGCGAAAAGCAATGCAGAGCAAGTTCGGCGATTGAAAGAGATTTGTGAATTGCTCGATGTGCCCCTGCATGATGCGGAGAGTTTTCGCCTTAGCCTGAGTGGTAGTTGATTTGAGAGATTCCTGACTCAGTCGTTCCTCCTTCTCGATGTATGGACTCCCCCC
>NZ_JPRD01000051.1 GCF_000817815.1 Vibrio owensii CAIM 1854 = LMG 25443 | reverse complement strand
ATTCTGTATATGGACTCCCAATTAATTACAACCGATTTTTAAACAGTGAAAGGTAGATAGGATGCGTGCGTATATTCGGGCTCTTTGTGAGTAGCGAACTCTGCCCCTTTATGCATTCGCACCTTAATGCCACACCGAACAGTCGATATTGGATACCTTCAGAATGAGCTGGCTCTTTAAGGTCGGTCTTACCTGTCTTTCGCTCTTTATTATTGGTAGTAACTAAATTTCGCAAGTATAGATTTAGCTGCTAGGCAGCATGTTTAAATGAAGTAGAGTACTGAGTGTCATGTTTCAGCATAGACCATGCAGTGCGTATGCTTTTATTCGCTAACGCGACAGCCGCTCTTCTTAGGCCAGCTCTAACTATCAAGGCTTTTAGCCAAGTCTCCTTACCATTTTTAGGCTCTCGATACTGAAGCAATCGGACAACGGATAGTGCACCTTGGATGAGATTTGCACGCAGCCTTTTGTTTGCTACTTTCTTACTAATACCAAGCATAGTCGTGACACCTCCAGTACTGTACTGCTTTGGTGTTAAGCCAATACAAGCAGAGGCTTCTCGGCCGTTTTTGAAATTTCTACCAGTGTGTCCTAGTGCCAAATAAAGGCCGAGAGCATTGATAGGGCCAATCCCTTCAAGTTCAAGTAGTTTTTTACACTCTGAATGCCGGTTGATGTAGTAACTCAATTCTTTTTCAATCTGAACTTTTTGTTTTGAAAGCTCTTGGTGCAAGTTATACATATGGTGTAAATAAGGGCGCAATATATCAGGAAGTTCACTATCGCCATTTTCTAAAATTTGCGGGATGGTTTTGTTAAAGGCGCTAACTCCCTTTGGGATAGCGATACCAAACTCTAAAATCAGACCTCGCACCATGTTACTGGTAGCCACCATGAGGTCATTGAGATGTTGCCGAACGCGTTCAATCGATTGAAGCGCTTGAGCATCGATAGTTTTCACTCCAACAGAATGAACATTAGGTTGGCGTGCTGCAATTGCGATGGCAAGAGCATCATTTTTATCAGTCTTTTGGTTTGCTCTAAAAGGAGTTACGTTTTTTGGGGCAATAATACTGACATCATGGCCTAAGCTTTGGCAAAAACGTCCCCAATG
>NZ_JPRD01000050.1 GCF_000817815.1 Vibrio owensii CAIM 1854 = LMG 25443 | reverse complement strand
CTCTACTACTTCACATCCAAGTTGATTACAGTAAACATAAATACATCGATAAACTTCTTTACCTATATTGTTCTTCAAGATCCTAAATCGATACTTTGGAGTCCACACTATATGGTATTGACATCGCCAAAATACGTGGGAAGCTTGATTGTATCTACTCATGTTATTTGTCCTCTTTGACTTCTGGAAAAATCAAAGACGCATTTAGCATGAGTAGTTTTACAGGCAAAGCCGAAACGGATGATAACCACCTACTGAAGTAGGTGGTTTAGGGCTGAAAATAAAAGAGATCGCATATTGCAATCTCTCTAAATGACTAGTGAATTTCACTAAACCGCCAGTGACATTCACGATAAAGCTTAAAACTGGCAGAAGATCTCATTTCGAGATCTTCTGTTTATCGATACACTTCAAGCAATTGCTGAAACTTTAAATCTATGACGATGTAAGTCGCGGCATACATGATTGCGAAGGTAATCGCACTGACGCCTAAAATTAGCTTGGGTGAAATCACCCTTTTTAATGGTTTCTTGAGGTATTTGGCCTTAAGGTTAACCAGAGAGACTTTCTCTTGCTCTGCCAAACGTTCATCACGTACTAAGCGATAAATGGTATTGCCGATTTCTGCGAGCTTTTCGTTACCGCGTTCTTCACGGCCGTATTTGCCCTGAAAGCCAAGTTGAAGCAGTAAATACAGAAACTCGATAACGTGACGATACTTGCGTGGGTCTGCTTTTAACCGCTCGAGAATAACGAAGAACTTATCACCGCCAGATGTTTCGTTGTGGAACTCTGACAACAAACTGTTCTGGCTCCAATGGCTATTCGCCCCCCACTCTTGTCGACAAACCGATTCATCAATTGCAGCACACAAACAGTAGCGAATGACCAAAATAGATGCGCGATCCAATTCCATTTCATTGAGCTTACGTTCGCCTTTTCTTATCTCGCGAGCCACTTGCTCACGAAACGGCATTGGGTCATCAAGCCAAGGAATTGAGGACATACAAGACAAACTGGCGACCAACCATGAGAACTGATCGACCAAAGGATTGATGCCCATGTTTTCGATGTTTAGGTCTTGTACCGCGATGTTACGAGATAAGTCAGGCGCTGGCATCACCTCCATAGGTTTACCAGGCTCTGGTTGGAATAAGACTACGGTAACGTCGGTTTCTGCATAACTCATAGACGAACAGCCCATAGTTGCAACGACAAGTTAGCAAAGTCGCCGGCTACGTGAACCGCTATCGCTGCTGTGTTTTTCAGTGCCGCCCACTCTTCACCTGTCTTATCCAGTTCGAAATAGGTGTAGCCAGCGTGGTAAGGCAATGCACGAGGTACAACTGGCATTGGTTTTATCTCGATACCCGGCAGTTGAAGGTTAATCAAGTCACGAATGTTATCGATAGAACCGATCTTCGTTTGGCTAACAAACTGGGTATGAAGAACATCCAAAGTAACATCGGCTTTAACCGCGAGGATAAACGTCGTGGTGTCAATGATCTTGCTGTCTGGAATCGCTGCCGTTCTAATGCCGTAGTTTTGGTCTCTCAACGTGAGTGGCATTGCACGCTGCTCAGACATCACACTTAATGTCATCTTCGCACTATCAAGTGTGCGCGATAGACAGCTGGTCAAATCGCCGTGATTGTACTTGGTAAACTCAACTGGTCGACGAGATGCCGAACACAAAGTTGAAAGCTCCCCTTCTGCTTGAAGAAGAATGCGGTAAAACGATTCAGGATGAACCCCTTCGGCACTCGCAAAATGCCAGAATAATGGCTCGTACCGGTTTAGAGCTTGGAGCAGCATGAAATCAGAAACTGAAGATACGCCTTGTTGGTCGACAACACCTAGTCGTTGAACGATAGACTCTGCGCGGTGTTTCAGCATAGAAGCAAATTCAGTTGCGAACTTGTTCAGTATGGTTGAAGCATGGATATCAATACAAGTCGGAATAAAGCTCTCATCTAGGATAACACTGCCATCTGGCTTCACTTCTGAGATCTTTAGAATTGGAATCGATGTGTACGAACTCTTGTCTTCGTGGTCGTACATCAAGCAAAAGTTAAGCTTACCGACAATGATATTTGCCATGTCTTCTGAATAATAACAAGCATCGACGGCTTCTTGCGATTCCATCGTGTAACGTGCGCCGTCTTTCTTGGTGCCGAATAGCTCCGAACGTTCAGAAGGTAACGGACAGCAAAGGTAAACCACTTTATCGGCAATCGAAGGATCAACATCTTTTACTTCTGGCAGTTCAGCGAGCAGTGGCAGATCAAAAGGAGTTCTGTCTTGAAGAATGCCTTCAGCTCGAGTAATACCAATTTTACCCAACGCCAGCAGTTGCGAGTTGATCTCTAAACGTTTAATTCCCCAATGTAGAGGCGACGCATTGGCGCTCAGCATGCTCGACAGTTTACTTTGTGAACGATCGAGTTGCTGAAAGTGCTGCGGCTTCATGAACATTCCATCTTGCCAAACAACTGGATTGTATAAAGACATGCTTTTATTCCTTAAAAGTAAACTTGTTCAATGCCGCGAGTGTTGTCGGAAATTAACTCACTGCCTTCTAACTTGAGTTTGATGTAGTACTCGCTCTTCTCTTCAATCACTTCGACTTTACGCCAAGAAGAGCCGTCAATATCGCGAAACGCTACCGAGAACCCAACGGCACGGGTCGCAGGGTCAAGCTCCAAGAACTCATGGATTTTTTCACCCGGTTGCATTTGGTATTCGTAACGTTTGATGTATTCATCGCCCAGTGACGCTTTATCATTCTCAAACAAGGCAAAGAAATCTAAGCTTCGAAACAATACTGGTGATGTCAGTTCATGCACGCGCAAAATCACCGGAGAGGATTGTCCGCCTTCACGAACGTTAAGAACCGAAGAAGCCTCAATCACTAACTCGATTGACGACGTTTCAGGTGTAATACCTGTTGATTCTTTAAATTGGTCCCACATGGAACAGCCGGATAGCAAAGCACATCCGAGCAACATCGCAATACTACGCATGGCTTCCCTTAATCGCTTTGGTGTAGTTTTTCTTGATCAAACCTTTCAACGATGTCTCATTCATTTGGCGACGGTTATTCGCATAGAACTCCAGATATTCACCCCACAATTTTGATTTGGTAGTGAACATAGATCTACTTGCGACGTCGTTTGCAAACGTGACAGGGTCATTCGTTTCAGATTGCTCGATCAACAACTCATTGAGTGCTTTATTAAAAATAATTTGATGGTCGTTGATCTCATCTAACATCTGCTCGACCAACTCATTAGGAGACAGTAGATTCTGGCTGTTTAGTGTCAGCATCAATTCAGCTAGGTTGGAATCCGCTTCGCTTAAGCCCTGCTCACCTTTAAGTGACTCCACTTCATGAAGGTCTTTTTGCAAGTTGTCGATACACAAACGAAGACAGGTTCCCATTTGTTTAAATAGGAGAGCTTCATTGCTGATCAATTCTGGATTATTGATCCCTAAACCTTCGTAGAACGCTTTGCTAATGTCGGAAGAAAGAGTGCCTTCCTCAGTAGCGATAGATTCATTGCTGACGAAACCCACTTTGGTTTCCGTAACTTTTGATTCTTGCTGAGCAGATTGCGTCGAAGGAATAAAGGCTTGTGTTACCTCCTCCCATTTCTGACCAACAGGTTCTGTTTTTTGTACCGACTGTTGGACTGGTGGTGGAGTTGGTTGTTCAAATTGTTGTGGGCGAGATTGGTGAACTTGAGGTTTCACTTTCTCAGGTTGAGAGACAAACGCTTCAGAGTTATCTACACCATCTGAATTCACAAAATCTTCAGGAATAAAACTGTTTTCTCGACGAGGCTGTGTTTCTGGTTCAACAGATGCATTACTCGCGGCGGATCCAGCTAACCAATCTTCTGGGATTAGGTTCGGAATATCGAATTCAGAGTGAATACTGAAGCTATCATCCACAACTTGTCTTGTGTTTTCAATTGGCTTAGTTTGTGCGGCTTCAGGCTTTTCGACATCACGGATAAGATGGTCATCTTCACGCTGCATCGAAAACTTGAGGTGTGCGATAGGGTCATCGCTGTCCACATCGTCCTGTTTCGTCTCCATGAACAGATCTTCTAACGCGCCGACTTTTTCGTCTTCCTCAACGACAGCCTCACCCAAATTAACTAGCGGATCATTTGAGACACGTTCAGGAGCAATATCGGCAGCAATATCTTGAGCCGCAGAAACGTGCTCTAAAGAAACACCAATTTCGTACTGGCCAAGGGACACTACGTCACCATCAACAATCGAAACTGGTTGGTTTTTAAGGATCTTATTGCCGTTTACCATAGTGCCATTGGTTGACACATCACTGATGTAATATGTGTCGCCGTAAACACTAATAAGGCAGTGGGTTCCAGAGATAAAACGATTATGGTCAGTTAAAGGCAGTGTACAACTTGGCGCACGCCCTACTGAGCCACCACCTTCAGGCATTTCAATATGCTTAGCGCCCGTGTATTCCTCCGGGCACTTTGAAATGAATAGGACTAGCTGATGTGTTTGCATTGCTAAACCTTAAAATAGTAGGGAAACGGACAGCTCTACTCCACCAATTCCATCATTGACTACTGGAAGAATGTAGGAAGCTTGAGGAATGATCTGGATGTGGGCATCTGGATTACTACCAAGTTTTATTGCGGTACCAAGAGTGACAACCGCACCAAGTTCAAACTGGTCAATGTCTTCAATGCTTTCGTAACGGTAACCGTCTTGGTCTACTTTCCAACGGTTTGAATACTGCGAATAGCCGAACGAAAGTCCAGCGCCGACGTAAGGGGTAAAGATGCTCCAAGAGCTCAGGGCATATTGTGGAACAACACGAAGCTCGTAGTTTGTGACTTCTTGATAAACACCGTTTGAAGGTGCGTCGACATCTTCAGCAAGGTAATTAAGGCCCAACCACCAACGCCAACGGTTGTTGTTTTCATCGATCGGACGTGTATGAACTAGACCGTATCGCAACGTGTCTACATCACCGCTAGAACCTTCATCATAGTCAATACTTTCGATTGTCAGCATGTTGACTGAGCCACCATATCGTTCCCCCTTCGCAACAGCAAAAGTAGAAAATAGACACATGGCTGAGATTAGCCCAACTTGACTTGGTTTTAGCATTTCGTCCCTCTTTGAAAGCCTTGTAATTATATTCAGGGGCGAAAGATATCAAGTCTCTTTGCTTTTTCAATATGGTAAAAAATAGTGCCGTTAAATAAGGCAAATAAACTACAAATTAAGGCAGAATAACTAAGAAAAATTGCAGAAAGCAGGATGATTATATTGATGAAAATCAGAGCGAATTTGTCATGACTTTGGTGAAGGTTTAAGGCTGATCAGAAATTACAACCATGTGTAATGTTGCAAAGTTGAGGTCGAATACGATAAATTGGGCATATAATAGTAAAGACTAATCAAGAATGATTTAATTTAGATAATGTCAGATTGCTCCCGTTAATATTGCGTTATCATAAACTATGAGAAATAATAAAAAAGTGTATTTATTAACCAATTGAGAGCTTTTAATGCGACACACATCACTGTTACCAATACGTTAACAATCAGCACTTTCAACGAAAAACGTGAACGAAGATCACGCATAGTTAAATTATACGTATTTAGCTATTATTTATTATTCAATTTCTTTCTTTTAACTATAAAATCCCACCAAAAATACATCGTAGCACCACATTTGTCATTTTCCTGTGAGTCGCTAGTTTTTATAATCAGTTGGAATTGGAAAATATGTTTTTCAGCGACTTCACTAGAAGGCCGATCGATGAAAGTAATCCAAGCGGCTCAAACCCTAATGGCTTAGATGATTTTGACGAAATAAAACGTCAAATAAATAACCTTAACAAAGTAACAGGCAGAGTTTCTTGGAAGACAGTTCAAACGCTGTCCAAAAAGATTCTAAGCACTCAAGGCAAAGACTTTCGTTGCAGTTGCTATTTCACGGTTGCAGCAACCTCTAATGACGGTTTGAAAGGCCTAGTTGAAGGCTTGAACTCGTTGCTCGACTTATGCGTGGTGTACTGGTACACCGCTTACCCAGAGCATGCAAAAGCGAATGCCCGTATCAGCGCTATCGAGTGGATGGTTGAATACACTGAGAAACGGATTAAAAAGCAACGCGCATTACCAGAGGAGCTTCCTCTTATCGAAGCAGCACATCAACTGTGCTTACGCATCGAGGAAGAGTTGCGCCTTCACTACGGCATTAAAGCCCCATCTTTTGGTCGTATTCGTCGTATCTTGAATCAGTGGATTGAAGAGATTAAGGAAGCAAAAGCCAAAGAAGTCATGGCGTTAGAGGCGAAGCAACCAAAACCAGAAGTTCAAGCGCCATCAACAGGGATTAAAGTTGAAATCGCCCCTCCACCGAAAGTCGACGCTAAACAACCACCAGCAACACCACAGCCCGAGTCACAGAAATCGAGCCGATGGGCACTCTTCTCTGTGGTTGGTTTGTTGACAGCAGCATTGGCTTCTCACTTTATTTACAAGCAGCATCAATACGAAACGCTGAAAGATGATATCAAACACGCTTCACTGACAGAACTGACTAATATCGTTAGCTCGTTTAGCGTTGAAAACAAAGATCACCGACTTGCTTTACGTTCAGCGACTGTAGAACGCCTTGATACATTGATGACCGATTGGACACTCGACCCAGTGAAGGTAAGTAAAGTAAACACCATTGATGAACTGACTTATGAGTTGACAGAAATCTACCCAGATTCATCATCTGCTCAGCAACTTCGTGAGAATTTTTTAGACCAACGTTCTCGTTTCGAAAATGAATTCGATGTCATATACAAACGGTTTGCCTATGCTAGGACGGTATTTGCCAATGTCGCTAAACAGAATTCAGATAAAGACTCGAAGAAAGCGTATGAATACAGTAATTCGCTATTTCCACTTCTAGGTCGAATTGAATACGCAGAAAAGAACACGCAGCAAAAGGAAATTGAGCGCTCCCTCCTTTTACTGAACACCTACCTATATAAAATTAATCAGCTAAAAACTGCGTCAAACGACAATAAATAACAATACAAGTAAAGAAGTTATAGGCTTATGTTCAAACAAAAAATACTGAGAAACCCGATCGTGGTTTCTACCATAGTGGCTCTGGTTTTAGCCGCGATATTTGCAGCAGTATATTTATTCTTACTCGAAGATGCAGATAAGCTTTATCTATGGGTTGGTCTCGGAGTCATTGTCACCTTTTATCTTATATTCCAGTTTTCACTATGGCTTAAGAAAAAGAACAACTCAAAAGCTCAGCGTCTAGAAACAGAAGAAGAAGCCCTTTCGATGGTGATTCGCCCTCTTCTGACTAATTCAGGCAAGAAGCCAATCTATCTTATGATTGGTAATAAAGCGTCTGGGCGACGTCAATTCTTGTTTAATTCGAGCGCAATTAAACCAATGGATCGTTCTCGCACTGCAAAAAACGATTTCTTTGAATGGTATGAATCGGACAGCGCGGTTTACGTCAAGCCAGATCAGCGTCTCGTGTTCCAAGAGGTATCAAGCAGCGATGCGTCACTGTGGAATACCTTTGTCGATGAAGTGATTCGTCACCGTCCGAGAAAGCCATTTTCAGGTTGCCTGTTCTTTACCGACTTTGAGTTCATGATTGTTTCTGAACCAGAGCAAAAAGATTACACCATCACGGCCTTATTGCAGCGTTTGAGCTCCATCAGCGAAAAAACTTCTTCAGCATTGCCTGTTTACCTGATGATGTCAAAACTCGACAAGCTGGATGGCTTCAAAGAATACGTGCATTTTAGCTCGCTTAAAACGCGTGTAGAGTTTTTGTCTATCCCTTTGAAAGAAGCAAAAGGTGTCATCACAGAGTATTACCGCGATGGTTACCGCAACCTAGTCAAAGTGCTTGAAAGCAACGCTTTAGATGCATCAGCAAACTCAACCGATATCGACGAGAAACAAGCAATCCTTGCGTTTCCTAAGCAATTTGAACTTTGCCAAGCGGAAATCAGTTATGTACTTGAACGCCTTTGTGACGCGAACAGCGGCGTTTATTCTCTCGATATCCGAGAAATTTTCTTCTGCTCTAGCTTACAAGGTGGTCGTAAGTACAACCTGTTAGCAAAAAGCTGCAGCAATTACTTTAATTTGCCGATCATTGCGTCAGAGCATACACAACTGACAGAAACGCCCTACTTCTCTCGTTTCCTGATTGATTCTCAGATTTTGCCAGAGAGCGATTTTGCCGGTGAGAACAAAACGTACCTGCGTTTGATCCAACGTCAAAGCCATTTGGCTATGTTGGCGTCCGTTATCTTATTGGCAGGCGGTACCTATTTCTTTGTTACGACACTAGACAGCAACCTACGTGTCATCAATCAACTGCTTGGCATAGATGACAAAGGTCAGGTAGAGCAAGAAGCAAGCTTTAACCAGTTATTGGTTAACGCAACACGCGCAATTCAACCTTCATACAGCGCATGGCTAGAAGGCTCTCGAGCCCTAGACGAAGAAGTCTTACCATTGAACATCAGTCGCCTAGACCAAAGCACAAGATTGGCATACGAAGCTCTGCTTAAAGAAGTCGCACAACAGCTTATGCCCGTCGTAGAGAGAGGTTACCGTCTCGAGTTGACTCACAATCAACATGATATTGCCGCGACGTTGCCATTGCTAAAAGGCTACTTGATGTTGAATGACCCATCAAAACGTGACATTCAGTTTCTACGTCGCCAAACACTTCAGACTCTCAACGATTTGAGCGATAAGCCAGATGTTGTTAGCCAAGCAATGCGTTACTTAGATGCCTACTTCCGCACTCAATTTGCACCGGTTGATATCAACATGGACATTGTGCGCGCGACTCGTCGCTCATTACTGGCTAACTCCAACGTAGATCTCGTTTACGCGGGCATTTTGAACCAGGCGGATGCCATTGACCTTGGCACGCTCGATCTTCAACGTGCCGTTGGTTTTGAGTTCAACAACGTGTTTAACGAACCGCTAGACGACAATCGACTTGTGATAGATAAGGTTTACACCTCAACAGGTTTTAGTACCTTCTATCGCCCTCGTGTTGATTTGATGTCACAGCAAGTGATCAGCGATAACTGGGTTTTAGGTTTATCAAACCACGTGATTCCAACCAAGCAAGAGCAGGATGCGTTTAAGACTCAGGTTCGTAAGAAGTACACCGATGACTACATCAACTACTGGCGCAACGCACTGAGTGAGTTAAAAGTTCAGAACTACAGCAATGTGGGTGACTTGACGAACGCTATCGACCTTATTTCAGGTCCATCTTCGCCAATGACGACCGTACTTAAGCAAGTTTACGCGAACACTCAGTTCTCTCCTGTTGGCGAAAAGAACGCGTTAATCGCTAAAGTGAACCCGAAACTCGCGGAAGTGGCAGACTCGGCATCAGAAGCAGTAGAAGAAGCCGTACAACCAGATTACTTACTGATGAAGCGCGTTGAGCAAGCTTTCCACTTGTTGAACCAACTTCAAGTTAGTGAAACACCAAACTCCCCTACTCCATGGGATGAAACCATTACAGCCTTGAGCCGCGTTCGTACTTACATGAAAGACATCGCTGATGCGCCTGATCCACAAATGGCTGCGTTGGCAGCTGCTCAGCACCGCATGAACAGCACAGAAGCGGATCCGCTTATCAAACTTAAGCAGATTGCTCAAAAGTCACCAGAGCCAGTACGCAGCTGGTTGCTTGATGTGGTTCAGCAAAGCTGGTCAGTGATGATTGCAGAATCAGCAAAAGGCATTCAAACCCAATGGTACAGCGAGATTTACACCAAGTTTAAAGAGCTAGGACTTGGTAAATACCCATTTGATTTAAACGCGACAGAAGAAATCTCGATTGAAGACTTCGAATTGTTATTTGCATCAGGTGGTTTGTTAGACACGTTTATTCAGAAGAACTTCGCACCGTTCTACGATACAAACTTGTGGATACCAAAACAGGTGGATGGCGAGACAATGCCGCTTTCACCTGCCCTATTGGTGCAATTGCGCAATTACAACGTTATCCGCGATACGTTGATCAATAAGAGCACAAACCGAGTTTACATCCCGTTCAGTGCGAAAGTATTAGACCTTGATTCCAGTGCTATCAGAGCCAGTCTTAAAATTTCAGATACTGATATCAACTACTATCACGGTCCGAGCCGAATTCGTGAGATGGAGTGGCCGCCGCAGAACGGTGACTTCAACATTAGTATCACGATCCAAGATGTGACAGACGAGGGCAAGCAGCACGTTCTTAATAAGAGTGGTCAGTGGGCGATATACAGATTGCTAGGTGATTCGACCCTGACAAACACTCATAACGGTAGCTTCGTCAGTGACATAAAAGTGTCTGGGAGGGACTTGAGCCTTCGTATCACTCCTTTGACACAGAAAAACCCATTCACTCTAGCCGAGCTGTATAACTTTACACTCCCAGAGTCGATTTAATAACTATATAAAAACCAGAATAGGCAGAACACATGATTTCAAACATGACTTTACAAGGCTTAGACAAGTTAGACCGCAAAATCCTTTCCAGTCTGTTATCAAACGGACGAGAGTCAATTGCGAATCTATCTAGAAACATCGGTTTGTCTCGTACTGCTGTCGCAGAAAGAATCAATAGGTTGGAAAAGACTGGGATCATCAAGGGCTACACTGCCCAGATCCGAGTCGAAAATGAGGGTCGCAAAGCAGCCAGCTATCTGCTGATCTCTTGTGAAAAGGGCAAGAAAAACGAAGTAACGAGTGCCCTTAAAGAGATTCCAGAGGTACGACTGACAAGCGTTGTGGGAGGTAGCTTCGACATTATTGCTCTTATCGAAGCTCCGGACCTTCAGTCTATTCACCACCTATGTAATGAAATTGAATCTTTCAGCGGAATTCAAAAACTCGATACGACGGTTGTACTCCACCAACCAATCAGTCGATAAGTTATTTGGTTCCCGCCGAACATTCTTTTCAGACTAAAAAGCCGCGAATACATCGCGGCTTTTTTTGTGTTCTTTTTGTACCTAACGCTTCTTACGCATCCGATTCTTATTCATCCATTTCGGAATCATCGCAAAGCATTAGATACTACCAATCACACGTATTTTAGCGTCTGCTTCGCTAGGACTACCTAACCAGAAAGTTTGACCTAAATGGTTCCCTTCCCCATTACCCAGTTGGTTATCTGGAATAGAATCAAGGTTAACCGTCAACTTAAGATCCCACGACATCGGGTCACGCAGAATAAAACGCATCAACCCCACCAACGTCTTGTGCAATTCACCATCGTAGGAGAACTGTTTAAACGTTTCAAAATCAATGTTGTCGATACATAAGTTAAACTTGCCGTTCAAATCCGCAATGCTTTGGCCCAAGTGCAAGCTTTGTCCCAACACACAGTTAGCGCGATTGAGTTTGTTACGCTGACTTTCAGCGATTTCTACGCGTCTATAAACCCACTCTTCAATACGCACATTCGGCAGTGAAAAGTAGTGCGAAACAATACCGGATATCAGCTTAGGAGAGCGTGTACGTGTCGATAATTGGTTAACGTAAGACAGAATCTTCGCTCGGTCTAGCTCCGCGACATCACAATCTTGCATCACGCCAGACAGACCTGCCAAATGCAATATCCTTCCCGAGAACGCGTCGCTCGCGCCACTTTGGTATTGCACGTGATAGCGATACTTCTTCCAAACTCGATACAACAAACTGGTGTAGCGGTTATGGAAAAAGTCGAAGAAGTCTTTTACCGGGTTATCATCAGGATCTCGCCCTGCAAGCTTCTCTGTATAAGAGGCTGGCAGTGGTGAACTTGAGCCATGCAAACCAAGAAAGTTAGTCTCAACACGAGAATACTGTTGCCCGTTTCTCTCCATATGAGTGATAAAGTCCATATCACTCTTCGGAAAGCACAGATTTGGCGACACACTGAATTCAATCCGTTCCTGATGGAAGTATTTGTTCTCACCTACTGCGACAAAATTGGAATTTGGCTCTAGTTGGTAGTGTTTCTCCAGCAGAAGTACCGCTTGGTAGAAACTAAACTCATTCGACTTATCAGAAAGTGTATTAATCATAGAATCGTCTGCTGTCCGATTAGGCTTGCCCAGTTGTACACTTCGCCAGTGGCTTCATCAAACACCTCCAGTTCAGTAAAGGAGTTCACACTCGAATACAGACGGATGAATTCGTTCAGTACCGTTGCCATAAGGAACATATCGCCTTCATTCACGAAGAACTTAGAGTTAGTCACCAACTTGAATTGGTTACCACGTACAGAAACGCCACGGAACACACGGTCAATTGGCTTCATCTCTGACGAAATAATGCCATCAAGTCGATGAATCGACGCGCGGTGGGCTTGTCTATCGACACGAGAATGGAAGTCGTAAGTCGAGAGCAACACTTTCAACACATCGATATTCGCTAAAGACAGGTAGTTGAGCGACATGTTGGCAATCAACTGCCATTGAAGCTCGCCATTCACCTGAGGGCTTACCGATTGTGTTGGCTTAGTGATGTTTTTAAACGTCGCATACGTTGGTGACTTATGGGTTGCGTAGGTAATGTCACCCACCGAAAGACGTTCTGCCAAATCCGCGTTGCTGCATTGCAGTTTCATCAATACCGTTTCAGTCCCTAAATCCGCAATGTCGCCATTGTGAGTATGGAATGAGATATAGCGCTCTAACCCTCTTCCACTTACTCGCTCACCTACTTTGGATTTGTAGAACTCTCGCTTATCACGTTGGTTGATTTGGTGCTCAAACGACTCAAATTCGATTAACGGTTTACGACGGCGTTCGTCCTTACTCCAACTCTCCACTTGCTCAATCCCATACACTTCATAGTGTTCTTGAGTATTGCTTTGAGGGCGTACTTTGTATTCATTACGGCGATGCTCTAGGCGAATTGGATCACCGTCTTTCTCGAACAAGTTAACGGCTGGCGTACAATGCAATCTTAAGTGCTTATCTTTCAAAACCACTTCAGAAGGTAAAGCACGCTTAAAGTGGAATTTGATTTTGACCGTGCTGCGTTGCGGAATGCCTTTTAACCACTCTAATCCCTTGATGTCGAAGAACATGAACTTATCTGGCAAAGAGAAGAATTCTTGTAGCAAGCGGTAACCTGCGAAGGAGTTTTTGCTGTAAGGCAGCAAAGCTTCGTCTTCTTCATGCCCTACTGGCTTAACGTATTCTGGCCCTAGGCGGTGTTTGTAGCCACCACCAACATCTAGCTCGACGTAATCTAGGTAGCGGAACAACCATAAGAAGACGGTGCGAGTAATATGAATCTCACCATGCAAGTGCAAGCGCAACGTATCTAAACCGATACGAGACAGTTCAAGACCATGCTCCGTCGATAACGTCACATCAATCGCTGAACTGGTGCGGCTGTTGGTTTGTTCGATATTAGTGATCGTGATTGGGTACAGATTCACATCGTAACAAGTGCGGAACAAGCACTGCGTGCCTTCGACTTGTTCACTCGCCATCTCCGCGCCACGTTTCACCACAGTTTTCTCAGTAACACTTCCCGTATGTGGTTTCAGCTCACTGATGCACAAAGACGGAATTGAACGCATGTAATGCGGCCACAGCAGAGTCATCAGAGATTGCGTCAGCTCCGGCAGTTCGTCGTCAATCTTTTCGCGGATACGTCCGGTCAGAAAAGCAAAACCTTCAAGCAGTCGCTCGACGTCTGGGTCGAAGGTTCCTTCAGAGAGAAAGTGAGTTAACTTCGGGTGATATTTGGCAAACTCACTACCCGACTCGCGCAAATACGTGAGTTCATCTTGAAAGTATTTACTGTTACTCAAGTGGCACCTACTAAACGTTAAATTGGCCGTCGGTTCCCATGTAGACATCGATCGACATTGGGACTTTACCGCCGTTATGGGAAACTTCGCCGCGAATACCAAAGCCGAGTTGTAATGGGTTATGGTGGTCTTCACGGTAATGAACCTCGACATTCAGTAGTCGCGGTTCAAAGCGTTCTATGGTTGATGTGATGTTTTTTTGAATGTGGCGAACGAGGTTTGTGTTATTGGAAAGCACATCGTTGAAATCTGGCAGGCCGTACTCATCATCAATCATGGCGTTGCCAGAATGTGTGTTTAATAAGTCGGCAAGGTGCGAATGAATAGACTCAATTAGGTGCTTGTGAGAAACCACTTTCTCGTAGCAGTTTTTTGGCTCACCCAATTCAATCCGTTCTAGAAGACGATAACCTTTTTCCATGTTCGTTCCTACGAAAAAAGCAGCCAGTCTTCACTGGCTGCTTGATGGTTTCAGTAATGGGTTATTGGTCTAGTTTACCAACTAGAGACAAGTCGAAGCTTGCGCCCATGTACTTGAAGTGAGGACGTACAGACATCGATACTTTGTACCAACCTGGATCGCCTTCTACGTCTGATACCTCTACCTTCGCAGCGCGAAGTGGACGGCGACCACGAACTTCCGCTGGCGGGTTCTCCTGGTCAGAAACGTATTGACGGATCCACTTGTTCAGTTCGATTTCTAGGTCGGAACGCTCTTTCCAAGAACCGATTTGCTCACGCTGTAGCACTTTGATGTAATGCGCCAGACGGTTGATGATGAACATGTAAGGAAGCTGAGTACCTAGCTTGTAGTTCATCTCTGCTTGTTTGCCTTCAGGCGTGTTCGCAAACACTTTTGGTTTTTGAACAGAGTTTGCAGAGAAGAACGCCGCGTTGTCAGAACCCTTACGCATCGTTAGAGCAATGAAGCCCTCTTCTGCTAGTTCGTACTCACGACGGTCAGAAACAAGGATCTCAGTTGGGATCTTAGTTTCGATTTGACCCATTGCTTCAAAGTTGTAAACCGGTAGGTCTTGAACCGCACCACCACTTTGAGGACCAATGATGTTCGGACACCAGCGGTATTTAGCGAATGACTCACTGATCTTAGACGCCATCGCGTACGCTGAGTTGCCCCATAGGTAGTTATCGTGGCTGTCTGTTACTTTCTCATCGTAGTCAAACGCCTTAATTGGGTTATCTTCTACAGAGTAAGGTGTACGTAGCATGAAGCGAGACGTACATAGACCTAGGTAACGCGCATCTTCGTGCTCACGCAAACCACGCCATTTCGCGTACTGTGGACCTTCGAATACAGACTTAAGGTCTTTTAGATTTGGTAGCTCTTCGTAGCTATCTAGGCCAAAGAATTTAGCCGATGCAGACGTGATGAACGGTGCGTGAGACATTGCGCCCACGTTCGCCATGTATTCCATCAATTTGATGTCAGGCGTTGATGCTGACATGTCAAAATCACAGATTACAGCACCAACAGGTTTACCACCGAATTGGCCGTATTCACGTGTGTAGATCTGCTTGTAAAGACCAGACTTCACCACTTCTGGTGCGTCTTCGAAGTCATCAAGAACTTCGTCTTTCTTCGCTGAGATCAATTCAATTTGAATGTTCTCACGGAAGTCAGTGTGGTCAACAAGGTACTTAAGACCACGCCACGTTGATTCAACCGCTTGAACTTCTTCGCTGTGAAGAATCGCATCAACCTGGTTCGACAGTTTTTGGTCGATTTCAGAGATCATCAGATCAACCAAAGATTGGTCTACTTTCTCTGTGTTCGAGCTGCTTAGTAGCTCACTGATGAATGCTTCTACGCCGCGTTTTGCAACGTCAAAACCTTCATCACTTGGCTTTAAACGAGTTTCATTAAGAATGCTATCCAGAAGTGAGCCTGACTCAACTAAGGCTGCTTCTTGTTCTGGCGCTTGTGCTTCTGCAGACATGATATCCCTTACTCTTCTTTCGCTTCTTGGTCGGCGCCAATGCTTAGTTCATCCAACAGTTTCTTTCTCGCTTCTTCGTCTTGAAGAACCGATGCGATCTTCTTACGGAACGCAGGAACGTTTCCTAGAGGACCTTTCAGTGCAACCAAGGCTTCGCGAAGTTCAAGCAAGCTGTTTAGCTCAGGTACGCTTTTCGCGATAGCTTCAGGAGAGAAGTCCTTCATGTTTTGGAACGTTAGATCAACGCCGATTTGACCACCTTCTTCTTCAGAAAGACGGTTTTCAACATTCACTTTAACGTTTGGAGACATGCCTTCTAGCACTTCGTTAAAGTTGTCTTTATCGATATTGATTGGAGTACGTTCTTCGATTGGCGTCTCATCTGCACGTGCAGTAAAGTCGCCAACTACCATCATGCTCAGCGGCAGCTCTACGTCGTCTTGCGTATCACCTGTTGCTGGAACATAACGGATATTAATTCGCTCTTTAGGAGCCACCGAGCCGTCACGTGACATAATTAGTTCCTTATTTAACTCTTTAATTAGTCATAAATTGCTTTCCACTCTTCATACTTCTCAGGCAAAAGATCCTTACTTCTGAATAACTGATGGAGTGTTTTTCGAATCAGGTCTTCCAACTGTGACGATAAGTGGGGTTCCCAGCTCGCGAGATTAAACGCTTTTTGTACTTCCCAACCCTTCTCAAGATAAGGCAGACACAACGGGTATAATCCAACAGACTGGTAAGCTGCTATCAATTGTAAATACAGCATAAACTGACCACGTCCCGAGCTATCCAGCTCGAGTTTGCGGGCAAGTTCTGCGGCATATTCCCCTAGGTTTTCTAGAGTGATATCCTCCATCGGCAGCGAATCTTCTTGTGAAATCACAACCGTTTGAACAACGGACTGAGACGTCGAAGAAGTTGCATCCTGAGTCGATAACCAGCTCAAGGTCGCTTCATCTGCAAATGGTAAAGAATTCTTAAATGAGAGGTGCTCGATGCCCTCTAGCGAATCAACAAAACGCTGCACTTCTTGTTTCACAGCGGTCGCTGCATCGTCGAAGCCCAAGTTATTGAGCATCGAATACACAAAGTAATGACCTGTCAGCCAAAACGGCGCATCCGTTAATGTGCGCTCTAAACGTTTAATGGTGTCGATGTCGCTTTCTTGATTGGCTTTATCTCGGTATTCCGCCTGTTGATCGGAAGACACCGCCAAGCTCAATGGAGTTTGATTGTTTTGATGATCAGGCAGACCATCAATATCATCCCAAGTCAGATGACGATAAATTCGGTAAGCCAGCGGATCACTTGGATTTGCATGAAGCATGACTTCTGCAACCTTCTTCAAGGTGCGCTTAGAAGCCGTCGGTGAAGAGAAGTCCGTATCGACATCCACTTCTTTTGCTACCGCTTTCTTAACTGGTGCAGGTTTAGGGGCCGGCGTAACCGTCTTTGCTGGAGCGGTTTGCACTTCGCTCTGTGCCGGCGTTTCTAATGCGGCATGCTGCGTAGTGGGCGTAGATATCGCCTGTTCAACAGTGACCGATGCATCATCAATTTGGTCATCAGCCGCAGCTTGTTGAGATAAAACGTTGAGCTGCGTGCGAATCTCAAAGAAATCGGCTTCTGAGTCTTGGTAAACATCGTCGAATTGTCGCTGAACCTCTTCAATGGTCGAAATGCAGCTTGAAACCAGCTCCCATGACTGAGCACTTTCTGCTAACTTACCGCTTACCAATTTGAACTGATGGTTCAGCCATTCGACCGCGCCATCTCTGCCCCGCTTTCGCGAAGGATACAGTTCAACACCAAAGCGAATTAACGCCTCACTAAGCAGCTTTAGACCTTGCTCAAAACCTTGAAGACCAAACTCTTCCGTTAACGCGCGTACAAGGTAACAAATGGCTTTTAAGTCTTTGCTGTGGTGCTCTAGCACTTCAGTCGCATGCATTTTTACGACGCCCCAATCGACCGTTTCACCAAATAAGGAACCGAATTTCTTTACTTCAGATTCCATCATCTCGTAGCAAAACTCGTAGCGAGCATCTTCACCCACTGGCGTTGCATCAGAGATAGGGGCCAATAAGCGTTCGATATCGATAACAGACATTAGCCTCTCCCCTCTGCTAGATAATCTCTCAGAGCGCGTTCAACGGCGATTGCACCACGTGCTGGGCGAGAAAGTTGATGACTTTTATCAATTGAATCCGTAGCCATGCTCTCAAGCAGATCGGTAATTTCACTAAACTTCTTCGGCGCGTTTTGCTCAAGGTCAGCCAGTGAATCGTGCAATTTTTGCTTATCAAACACCGATTGCTCAGTCACGGTGCTAAATAGAATGTATTCGCTACGAGCAACAATCAGATCTTTGA
Organism: Vibrio owensii CAIM 1854 = LMG 25443; assembly: GCF_000817815.1. GTDB lineage: Bacteria > Pseudomonadota > Gammaproteobacteria > Enterobacterales > Vibrionaceae > Vibrio > Vibrio owensii. Next base: position 22,178 of record NZ_JPRD01000050.1, on the reverse strand, counting down.
CCTTTTTGTTCAGCGCTGGCGTGTTACCAAAATAAGTCTTAGCGGCCTTCGCCTCTTCAATGGCTTTGGTGTAGTAGTGATCTTTTGCGTGCTGCTCGATAGACTCGTTGATGTTTGCCATGACCTTGTTTGGCAACACTTGACTGTAGAAGTAGGCTTCCGATTGATTTAACAACCAAGCCGCTTTCATCTCTTCGTCAGCCAACTTAGTTTCACCATCAAGGATTAGATTAGCAATCTGCTCGTCTTTGCTTCCCGCAACCGCAGAGATTTTCATCGAATCAACCGACGCGACATTCAAACCTGCCATCACTTTGGTTAAGGTTTTGTCTGCGTATGGGAATAAAGCACCATCATCGACCAATTTTTCTCGTAACGTCACCAACTCTTTACGCAAATCTACTAGCGTCTTCGGTAAGTCATCCGCTAGAGCTTGATAAGAGGTCAATTGCGCCTGATTATTTTTGTACAGCTTAGACAGTTTCATTTGCTGCACTTGGTAGGCTTCACGATAAGGTGCCGTCGACATGACGTCTTTTTCCATATCATTGAGCGCCTGCTCGATAGCCCAAGGAGGCTGAGCCAAGAAAGAAGCGGTTTGTGCTGGTTTGATCGTACTCGCCAAAGGAGTTTCGTTTTGTGAAATTGTCGGTTCCGACTTCACAATCGTTTTCCACTCAGGCTGGTTTTGTTCATATAAGTAATGGCCTGTAATTGCCATCACGCTCAATACCAAGCTAGCTTCGAGCACTTTAAAGCGACCGTAGCCGGATTTGTCTTGTGGTTTACAATGCGTCAGCAATAAGTCGGCATTACGCAAGCTGCTAAAAATCGGCGCATTCGACTGTGAATCAATAGATTGAGTGTCAATGCGTGCAAGTTGCTGTGCAAATGAAATCGCTGTGTAGCCATGCCCTCTTGGGTTATTAATCACTTGCTTAAGCAGCTTCCAAATATGGTTTGGAATTAATGCCGGACGTTTGCGATCTTTTAATTGCTTGTGCCAAGCGTCACCAAAGATCGAACCAATAAATAAATGGCCCGTCAGTAATGCAAGTGAATAAACATCGTCTTGTGGCTCGGTAGTACCTGTCTCAAGATAAAGAGGTGAAGCGTAACTTAAACTTGCCTCAGCATGAGATTCTGTCTCACCAATATAGCGAGCCGCACCAAAGTCGATGAGCTTGACGTAGTCGCCTTCGCTCACCAAAACATTTGATGGTTTGATATCAAGATGACAGATACCTCGGGTGTGCATAAATTCCAGCGCACCTGCGAGTTGGTAAACTAGCCAAGCAATATGGTCGTGACGGAAACCTTTAGAAGAGTGACGCTCCATCTTTTCTGCGAGTGATTCGCCTTGAATCCACTCGTACATTAAGTATGGGCGTTCAAATTCGTTACCGATTTTAATGAAATCCGCAACGCTAGGATGTTGAGAAAGTTCTAATCTGCTTGCCTCATTGACCAACATCTTATTGGCAATGTCTGGCGCATCTTCGTTGACGACTTTACAGCAGATTTGTTTTTCTGGTTGGCCTTTTTTGGCGAGATGGTAAACCGTAGTTCTACCATTTTTCGATGGCAGCGTGTCTAGAACATCAAATTGTGAAAAAAGCACGTACTCAAGCTTTGGCTTATTTTTCTGCGCCAACCTTTGCTCGTTCTGTTTCTTTTTCTCAATGGCTTTGACAACCAATTGATCAATATATCCTTTGGCTGCTCCCTGCTTATCAGACACTTTGCACTCTTTTATCGAACAAATATCATTAGGCCGAAATAATATTTGCTGAAACATCCTTGTTTCAAGGCTGGTATTTAAAACGAACAGTAACGCTATTACTTTAGTTATAATTACTAAGTTATTAGACTCTTTGACTTACGCTTTCACTACATAAGTTATGTTGTTTTCATCGATTAAATACCATGCCGAGATTATGAGAGCATTTTAATAAGGTTTTGCGTGTTGTTTTGTACTAGCACGCCAGTAATTGAAGTAGCCCTTTATCACCATTAAAATCAAACATTAATAGCGATGCAGGTTGGTTAAAATGATGATTTTTAACCGTAAATCCAATCAAAGCGAGTGAAGAACTACTGCCCATCGTGCCCCATAACTCATTGATAAGCTGCGGCTGTTCTGGATTGGTGAAACGTTCTGCTTTGGCCCCCAATGCAAAGCCGTAATCTTCCGTGTGCATACGGAGATTCGTCATATCGGAATACACTTCACCAAATGAATCGAGCTTTTTACTCGCGCGCTGAACAAGGCGAAACATGCCTCTTCGGTCTGACGTATTTAATTCCGTATCAATATAGCCAAGCTGCGCTTGAGGTTTAAGTTTCAATGTTTCTACCGTATTTCTTCGGCAGAGAATTAAGCCAGCCCCTCCCTCACTCGGAATAATGCCCCACGGATTATTGGTACTCATAACCATGGCATCATCGATGAGCGCTTGCATCGTATCCACCATAGAATCGACGCTAATACACATCATGGCATCGTATTTATCCAAAGACTTCATAGCCTGTAGCACGAAGCTAGGCCCACTGGCATGCACTGCTTCGACCACAGAAAGAAAGTCAGAATAGTCACTTTCACCAAGCCATTCTTGCATCTTTACTAATGAAATTGTCGTTGGCACAGCAATAAGTAATGGAATCGGCTTCAAAGAACGAGGTAACTGCACAAGCAAGGAATTCAGTAAATTTGCAGTTAATTCGCACGTTTTTTCAAATAACTCGTTCTCTTTTGTGTACTCGATTTTGGCAAACGTGAAACGCTCAATGCCGTCTTTACCAACCACTTGATCAAATCTCGCTAAATCAGCGTTTGCGACACTGGTTGCGATATCCAAATTCATGCCAGTAGGTGTCATCACTTCCATCCCTAGCACGTAACGGCCTGTTGAATTATGCATGCTCGCTTACCTCTTCCAACTTAGTGATTGATGTCGACACCAACAAATGCTCTTTACCCTGACAAGGAAACGCCGCGGTGTAACTGATTGATATGGTTTTCTTTTCAGCATCCACGAACAAGGTGTACATCGCCATATCGGCTTGGTAGCTGTTGTCTTTGAACGTCGCGATTGCGCGATATTTCTCTTTAGGAACTCGGAATGAAAGCGTGTCATCATGACAGAAACCACTCATCATCAAGCGCTCACCACCATGAAGAAAGCCTTTGCATTGTTGGTCAACAGGCGCGCTTTGGAAGAACCGCTTATCAAAGTCGAGCGGTAACATTGGCTTGCGATTTTCAATCCAATCCTCATCAAATGTCCCCGCCAGTTTTTGGCGCGATTCAAAGAAAGGAGGAACAGGACCAAAGCCCGCTACGCGAAGGTTTTTCGAAGTAGAACTCCACTCTTCTCTCGGGTAGAAAACCGAGGGTACTTTCTGTTCGAGCAGTTCGTTGTTGGAATCGGCAACCCCGCCACCGACTCGGTTACGTAAATCACCACCAATTGCACAGGTGTAATCAATGTCTTTTTCAATAAAAGGAATAGGCTTACTGAGCGTGATACTGCCACCATGTTCAACCCAAACACGTTCACCATGTATCGCCAGGGTTTTATCAATGTGGCCATCAATCAACACGCGACACTCTTGGTATGTCACTGGCTTTTTCGCGTAACTGCGCGCTTTACCGTAAACAAGCACATCTGTGTTGGCTTTGGTATACGCGAACTCGTGGTCGACTTTCATCGCAGAGAAGCCTTCTTCGCCCAAATATTGGGGGTCATCGAAGATTTCGCTTTCACCTAATTCGTGCCAGACCACACCATCGAATTGCCAAGTACGTTTAGCGACCACAACCCACACTTCATCGCCGTTTTCGTCACGTTGAAAACGACCTTTAAGTGATAGCTCAGGGTGCGCTTCAATATCCCATAACTGCATTGCTATTCCTTAAGTTGAATCGTTCGCTCGCAGAAGGTGCGGCCTTTAAATTGTTGAAGTTCCAGTCTTGCTGATGTATCGGCATCGCCATATCCCAAGGTACGTACGCTCTGGATTGAATGCAGATTTGGCGCCATAACCAATCGCGGAACAACACATCAACGTTGGGATCTTGCATCGCTGCCAAAGTAGACTCGAAGCTCAATGCGTACCCCAAGCGGCTTGGTAGATTTTGGACGTGTTTTTCATCTTCCACCCATTCATTGAGCAGGTCGACGATCTCTTCCCACTCATATTCAACACCAACGTCTTCAGGAGTCAGGGGTAGAAGCTTTCCGTAAACCACATACAAAGCTTGAATCCAAGTTTCACCGTCATCTTCTTCCAGAGTTTCCAAGTGCTCGATGATTTCTGGCACTAACTTCCAATCGCCACTCAGAGCAAAATCAACGGGGGCTAATGACGAAGAGATATCAAACGCCTCAAACTCTTTGAGTTCTAATAGCTTCGCGAAAGTCAGCACTTGATCAGAAGGCAAATCACTCGGCTCAATACCAAAACACTGACGGAACCAGGTGCCTCTGTCGCGTTTAGTGATCAATCGTTCAAACAGATATTGTTCAGAGTTCGCATTGTCATTAATCCATTCAATCCCCTCTTCCACATCTTGTAATGCCAGTAGAGGTAGCGCGATATTAGAACGAATAACTTCCGCTTTATGCCAACGTTTAATTAACGCAACACTTAAAGCTTGACGCAGACGCAAGCACTCAAAGTACAACGTACTGGATTGTGCTTCGCCCTCGATGAGTTCAGACATCACGCTATCAATGTGTTCAACTGGAGATTGCGTGACAATGACCATAGCCGTTTTAGTATCTAACGCCTCGAGTAAACTCAATCCACATAAAAGATTATCCAACTCAGAGCCCAATTCACCCTGAAGCATCAACCAGCCGTAAATTTCCGGCTCCTGGCCTCTTAATTGATGAATCAAGCCCGGTGCTAATCGATAAAACGACAAGTAGACCTGCTTGAGCTCTTCAATTTGACGCTCAATCAGTTTGAGATACTCCAACTCACGACTTGGATAGCCCCGCTTGTGAATTTGAATTCGCTGCTTGATTAAAAATCCGATGCTTTCAGAAGCAATAGACAGCTTTTCATTACAAAAGCTCAGCCAAGTTGGCGGTAATTGGGAAAGGTCGTTCACAGCACGCTCAGCTCTTGCTAACGCGCCTTCGACTTCTTGATTGGTTATTGGTGCCTTTAGGTGCTCGACACCGATTCTTTGTCGCATCTACTTATCCGTTTTTAGCGTGCGATAACGCGATTGCAATTAGTTAACTCGAGTGGCTAGTCAATTCGTTACCACGAGATAAAGAGTTAAAACGAGCTAACTAGTTAATTGCGATCGTTCCGCCTTGAATTTTTTGTGCTTTCTCTGCTTGAGAAGTGACGTATTTCGCTTTAGTGGTAATTCGGCCATCACGCCCGCTGTAGCGAGTTTCTGTCTCACCACTTCTGACGATCAGTTCTTGCTCTGTCTCGATAACCATCTTCTTCGCTCGCAGTACAAACTCATCAGAGTCATCCAGAATGGAGAAGAAAATGTCCGTCACAAGAGGCAAGCTTAAGTCGTCGTTCAAAAATTCGATTCGACAACTTAATCGATTATCGATAGCCATTTGCAGTTCAGAGCAACGAAATCCACGCCCTAACCTTGCGGTAAGTGGTTGGTTAAATGGGTTGCCATCAAAATCAACGCGGACACTGCCCGTTGATTCGTTTATGGCGACTATGGTTCCAAAACGCGAAAAGCAAGCCGGTGAATCGGCTTGCTGCTTCGTGATGGTTTCAGTAATAAGAGGTTGTTTTTCCATCATTAGTTAATCGCTACGTTACCACCTTTCACGACGACTTTATCGCTACCTTCAATGGTGATTGAAGAACCAGATAGCTTGATTGAACCGTCACTGTTCATCACTAATGAAGAACCGCCAGTTTTCAGCACAATCTTGTCACCACTGATGATTTGCGTTGCGCCATCGGCTTTGTATGACGTATTACCTTTCACCGACACGGTTAAGTTGCCGCCAACAGTTTGGTTATCATCCGCACCAATGTCTGAGCTCTTCGATGCACCAACGGTTAAGTTGCTGTTTTCACCCACATCCAGATCATCATTCTTGCCAATCTTGGTCGTGCGGTTATCACCAATCTCTAAATCAGAATTGTTTTTCACATACTGAGTTTCGTTGGCGTTGTAAGTAACAGTGACGTCTTGCTCTACGGTTTCCGTAAAGGTGCTGTTTACTTGTGTTGTCTTGTGACCATCAATAGTTTCTTTGTGATCACCGTGCACTTCGTTAGTTTGATGACGCGCTACCTTTAAGAACTCATCCTGACCGATGTCTCGGTAACGGTTGTTGAGTACTTTCGTCGACATGTCTTTTTGAGCGTGAATGTAGACTTCTTCTTGGTTCGCTTCGTCCTCAAAGCTCAGCTCGTTATAACCAGTGCCTTTGTGCGTTTGAGTACGGAACGTGGTACGCGTTTTGTTCTCTGGTAACGAGTACGGAGGGAAATGTAGGCCGTTATAAACCGCGCCAGTCACTAGTGGACGGTCTGGATCCCCTTCAAGGAAGGTCACTACCACTTCATGGCCAATACGTGGTAAATAAACCGCACCCCAAGTAGGAGCCGCCATAGATTGGCTTACACGAATCCAACAACTCGCATGTTCATCATTATCGCCATAGCGATCCCAATGGAACTGAACTTTGATTCGTCCAAGCTTATCGGTGTAGATCTCTTCGCCTGCCGGGCCAACCACAACAGCAGTTTGCGGGCCGTCAACAAGTGGCGCAGCCATTTTTGGTGCTTTGAATACCACATCGCGTGGAATACAAGAAAACTGGTTGTAGTAGGTAGTCGGCATCCCACTGGTTTCGTCTTCATGCACTTGTGGATCTTGCCCAGTATGCATGACGGACAGCATGATGTAATCACGGTTAATTTCTGAACGAGGATGCTCACCGATATTGAAGCTGTAACCAGACGCCAAACGCATTACGTCACTGCTTGCTTCCACTTGTTGGTTGTCCACAATGTGCTCAGACATCCATTCCGTCGTTCTCACCTGCCCCATTGCAGGATCAACATAACGACCTGGGTAATCAAACTGCTTCAAATCTTGGTCAAGGTCACCCGCGTGCGTCATCTCTTGCGGGATCTTTGGCTGCTCGTAGTTGTAATCCGTGTACGTAACCTGACCAGTTCGAACGCGGTTAACAAGCTCTAGGTCAGAGATATGCTCGCGATCGGCAACACCGCCGCCGTCAGCGTGGAACACAATGGGCCCGATGTATGATGCATTGATTGGTGAGCTCACCAAAGGCGTGATGGCATCGTTACTATCAACAATCACCATGGTGTGGTTTGAATCGGTATGGTCAAAGTAATACCACATACCGTGCTCTGCCATCATTCGTTGAACGAAGTGCAAGTCAGATTCACGATATTGCAGAACGTACTCTTTTGGAGGGTAAGTACCCGAGACTTCAAATCGGTAATCAGTGACCGCTCCATCATCTAACACTTCAGTGATGATATCTTGCGCTGACTTTTGTTGGAAAATGCGACAATCTTGGCGCTGAGATAAGAACCAAGCTTGAGGAACCAAAACCAATTGATAGCGAGAAAAACGACGCCCCGTACCTAGGTAACGAACTTCGTTTACTACGCCGTTGAATACGCGCGCAGCACCGACACCCTGTCCATAAAGAGTCAGCGTGCCCGCTTTACGAATGAGAGCATCAAAAGAGATATCTGGATCAAGTGAAAGTAATGAGAGACTGATGTGAAAAGGCTTCGAAAGCTCTTCATTCACTTGAAAGCTTTCTACTCGAAACTCGTGCCCACACCCTGGCACTTCAAATTTAAATTCTACGTCATTCACCATATCTTTTACCTGATACAAATAATCGAATTAGGGCCAACAATTGTTGGCCCTGAATCTTTACGCAAAAAGCAATTATGCTTCGCGTGGAGCACGCCAGTCGTCGTTACCAGCTGTACCACAGTTTTCGTGAGTTACTTCGATTGCACGGTAAGTCAACTTAAGAACTTCTTCTGTCACGCGGTCTGCAGTTGCAGCATCTTGACAGTGGTTCATGCGAGTTTGGATATCTACAAGTAGCGCATCAATCAGTTTGATTGAGTAGTAGTGCTCTTGCTTACCTTGAACTGAAGTACGGTAGAAACGAATCACACATTCAGGAAGTTTTTCACCAGATACTAGTGCGTTGAATAATAGTGGAGAAGAACGGTCTTGAACTTTAGTTACAACAAGTGGGCGGTGTACACGTTGACCTGTTGGCTGACCGCTTTGTGGGTCACGTGGCACTGTTAGCACGTGGTCTAGCTCTTGTACTAGGAACTCATCAACGTGAGCTTCTTGCCAAGTGTTACCTACAGAATCTGCAGAGTAAGTATCTTTAGTGATGTGACCTTGAGTTTCACCTTGGATAGACATATATGCTGGAGTTGGCATCGTTATTTCCTTTTCTAAAATCTGTTTTGTTTAAATCACCAAATCGCTTATCACCGCGACTACTTGGTATAATCAAACTCCGTGCCAACTTTTATAAACCTTTAAATACAACAACTTAGAGAAAAATCAGCTTTATTTATCAATTTATTAAGTACAATTTATTGGATGAAAAACCAAAAAGTTGGATTCAAATAATAATAAATTGTTTCGATTATAAAAAGTGAAAATAACCATATATTTAAGGCAGAATAAAGTTAATAACACTAGCGATTTAGGCACATTAACCAATAATTAATTCAGAATAACAATGAATATTTATCAGTGGTAAATAATCACACTAATATCATCATTAAAATCACCAACAAACGATAGTCAAAATATCTTGATAAAAAAACCGCACTGTCACTTTTAGTATAATAGCCGCTACCTCTTTTCCTCTAAAGAATAAAATGGCTATGATAAATATAAACCTTTCTTCATTAATTCAGCGTCTACACCCAATTGCAAAAGTGGCATTAGAAGACGCCGCTGCACTTGCAGTCTCTGAAAAAGCAAACGAAGTTCAAATTGAGCATTATTTACTGAGTCTATTAGAAAGGCCAAATAGTGATTTTGACGTCTTATTAAGTCATTTTGATTGTTCTGAGAACTTATTAAGACAATCGGTTCGATCCACACTCGATACCAACGCCAAAGGAAATGGCAGCAAACCTGTTTTTTCTGCTTTATTAATCGAATGGTTACAAGAAAGCTGGCTGGTTTCTTCTTTAGATCTATCCGAAACACAAATCCGCTCTGGCACCCTACTCCTTACTCTTGTTAGCAACCCTCTCCGTTACGGCCAACATGGTTACGCCTCTATCCTTGAAGCGGTAAACCCTGACAGCCTTAAGCGTAACTTTGCAGAGCTAACAAGCCACTCTATTGAGGCCCAAGTTGCGACATCAGAGAAAACACAAGCTCGTGAAGATGGTTCTGCACTGAGCAAATTCACGACAGACTTCACTGGTAAAGCACGCAAAGGCGAAATCGATCCTGTCTTCTGCCGTGACCAAGAAATCCGCCAAATCGTGGACATTCTTGCTCGTCGCCGTAAAAACAACCCTATTGCTGTTGGTGAGCCGGGCGTTGGTAAAACCGCAGTAGTAGAAGGCTTGGCACTTAAGATTGTACAAGGTGACGTACCAGACAACCTCAAAGGTGTTGAGCTTTACGGCTTGGACATGGGTCTTCTGCAGGCAGGTGCAAGCGTAAAAGGTGAATTCGAAAAACGCCTAAACGCGGTATTGGATGAAGTGAAAAACTCGCCAACCCCTATCATTCTTTTCATCGATGAAGCACACACCCTTGTTGGTGGCGGTAACCAAGCAGGCGGCAGCGACGCTGCAAACTTGTTAAAACCTGCCCTAGCACGTGGTGAAGTGAAAACCATCGCTGCGACAACATGGTCGGAATACAAGAAGTACTTCGAGAAAGATCCAGCCCTTGCACGTCGTTTCCAATTGGTAAAACTCGACGAACCGTCTCCTGAGCAAGCAGCATTGATCATTCGTGGTCTTCGCCCTGCATACGAGAAGTCACACAATGTTTACGTGCGTGATGACGCCATCACTGCTGCGGCAGCACTTTCTGCTCGTTACATCTCTGGTCGTCAACTGCCAGACAAAGCGATCGATGTGCTAGATACGGCGTGTGCACGAGTGAACATCAGCCTTAATGCCATTCCTGCTTCTGTTGAGACTCTGCAGCAAGAACTTGCAGCTCAACAGCGCGAGCTAGAAGCTCTTGAGCGTGACGCTCTGCAGCAAACTGGCGACAAGCACAGCCTTGCTAACATTCCAGATCTAAAACTGGCAATGGAAGCAACGAAAGAAGAGCTAGCAGAACAAGAAGCGCAATGGCACAAAGAAAAAGAGCAGATCCAAGAGATGATTGCTCTACGCTCTCGCTTGCATGAACTGGTGTTTGGCGAAACAAACGAAGAAGAGCTTGTTGCAGACGAAGATTCAGAACAAGAGCAAGACGTTTCTCCATATGCAAAAATGGATGAAGAAGCAGTTCGCATTGCAATTTCAGCCTGCCAAGAACAGTTAGACGCAATCCGTAGTGGCAACCCACTGGTTCACTTTGAAGTGGGTCCAGATGAAGTTAGCCACGTGATCTCGGACTGGACTGGTATTCCAATGGGTAAGATGCTTCAAGACGAAGCAGAAACCACACTAAAACTGAAAGAAAGCCTAACACAAAGCATCAAAGGCCAAGAATACGCTATCGATGCACTGTCTGAAGGCATTCAAACCGCAAAAGCAGGCCTAGGCAACCCAGACGCACCGACGGGCGTATTCCTACTGGTTGGCCCAAGTGGTGTGGGTAAAACCGAAACGGCTCGTACGATCGCTGATCAAATGTTTGGTGGTGAGCGCTTTATGACGACCATCAACATGTCTGAGTTCCAAGAGAAGCACACGGTATCTCGCCTAATTGGTTCACCTCCGGGATACGTAGGTTACGGTGAAGGCGGCATGCTGACAGAAGCGGTACGTCAACGCCCATATTCTGTTGTACTGCTAGATGAAGTGGAAAAAGCCGACCCAGAAGTATTGAACCTGTTCTACCAAGTGTTCGACAAAGGTACGTTAAACGACGGCGAAGGCCGCACCATCGACTTCAAGAACACGCTGATTATCATGACCAGTAACCTTGCAACGCACGAGATCGAATCTTTAGTTCATCAATCAAAAGACATCGATGCAAACATCATCGCAGAAGCTATCCGCCCTACTTTGAACCAACACTTCAAACCGGCGCTATTGGCACGTATGTCTGTGCTTCCGTTTGTTCCGCTGTCTGATGAAGCAATGACAGAAATCATTCACCATAAGCTGAACAAAGTTTCTCAGCGTCTACAGAGCCATCACAAGCTGTCTCTGAGCTACGAAGAAAGTTTGGTTGAGTTCGTACTAGGTAACTGTCGCCTTGCTGAAACGGGCGCGCGTAACATCGACGCGGTTATCAACCGTCAGTTACTGCCTCAGCTCTCGACTCAGCTACTAGTGCATGACAAGGATGATTCACATACGCAAATCGAAGTGTCTGTCGATGAGCAAGGAACACTAACCTATGCGTTCAGCTAACCATAGCGAACTTAGCAACGCCCTACTTGCGATCAGTCAATCTTTGGCTGATCGCAGCCAGCTTACCCAAACCTTGGATGCTGTGTTGACCGCGGCGAGACAAATGACCCTCGCAAAGCACGGCATCATTTATGTTTTGGACCAGACTGGTCAGGCGTTGATTCCAAGTACCGCTCACCATAACGATAAAACGATTGTTTCCCACCCTTGGGAGGCATTGCAGATTGATTCCGCTAGTGAGAACGACCCATTTAACTTTGCCATTCGCAATGGTGAAGTGGTATTGATTAACGAGTTGTATAAGTACAACGGTTATGACTGTGACAGCATCTATCAAACTGAGCAGACGCTAGGGCTAAAAAGCGAGAACTTGCTGGCGTGGCCTTTGATTGATAGCGAAAGTAAGACCATTGGACTCTTGGTCTTGCTCGATTTAAATGTTATCGACAATGAGGCTGCATTAACAGAGTTTTGTCGTATGGCTGCGAGTAATATTCGCCAAGCAGTTTGGTTAGAGCAATACGGGCAAGTGATTAAAAGCCTCAGTGCCGATAATCAAGCCCTAGTGCGTGAGAACACTCAGCTCAAAAAGCGTACCCAAAAAACCTATCAGGGCCCGATTGCAGAGAGCGAAGAAATGCTCAATGTCTTGAATCGTCTTGATAAGGTGTTATCTCTTCCTGTCGACGTTCTGTTGCGTGGTGAAACTGGTGCCGGTAAAGAAGTGATCGCGAAATACATTCACGAAAACTCTAACCGAGCAGAACAACCTTTGATCGTTCAAAACTGTGCGGCTATTCCAGAGCAGTTGTTGGAATCTGAGCTTTTTGGGCATAAGAAAGGTTCATTTACGGGCGCAGACAAAGACAAAGTCGGCCTGTTTGAAGCAGCCAACGGCGGCACGCTATTCCTAGATGAGATTGGCGATATGCCAATGCTACTGCAGGCAAAATTGCTGCGAGTGCTACAAGAGCGTAAAGTTCGCCCAATCGGCACCAGCAAAGAGATTGAAGTGGACGTGCGCGTTATCGCCGCAACCCACTGTAATCTTATGCAGCAAATCAAAGATGGTGGGTTCCGTGCTGACTTGTTCTATCGCTTGAACGTATTCCCGATTACGCTGCCTCCCTTGAGAGCACGCAAGTCGGACATTCTCCCTCTCGCAGAACACTTCGTGCAACACACCACCAACACGCTAGGTTTACCGCAAGCACCAGGGTTAAGTGCCAACGTCCGTAAACAGCTTCTCGCGTACCCATACCCAGGCAACGTGCGTGAGCTTAAAAACATCATCGAACGCTCGGTACTGCTGTCCGATTTTGAAACCATCACTCACATCGAATTTGGTGAACAAATCCCAGAAGATACGCCAAGTGTTGAAGTAAAAGCGGCATCACCTGCCCCAGAACAACCTGCTTACGAGCCAGCACAAGCGGATTTAGAAGACGCTTCAATGGGCCTTAAGGACGTTGTCAGCCAATACGAGCGCACAGTGATAATCGATTGCTTAAATGCCTGTAATTGGCACACCAAGAAAGCCGCTGAGCAATTGGCACTGCCAATGAGTACCCTCAACCATAAGATGAAGAAATACGATATTTCTGCTGCGGGTTAAGCGAGAAGCGAGAAATCTTACTTCAGTTTCCATTGATAAGAAAAGAAAAACCGCCCGAAGGCGGTTTTTTTATTTATTGAGAATCGACGCTTCAATGATAGTTGCTAAGTATGGGTCTCTAATCCAAGTTACCAAACGTTCTGTACGCTCTTCTGGTTTCAGTTTTGCCCAGTTGATGTACATATCTTTATCAACTTTATAGCTTGGGTCTTCACAATCAGAAAAATAAGATAACTCATCTACATTTTTGTACTGCCTGCCCAACGACATCTCAAAGCTTTCAAGTTTAAACGGCGTTTTTTCCGCTATATTACGTTGTACTAGAGAGGACACCTTTAGAACTGCTTCTTGGAATCGACCAGATGTCGAGACAACGGGTCCAAATGGTCGAAGCCCCTTGATTTCTTGCCCGTTCAGCGCTTTAAATGCGAACTCGAAACGAGACGCGTAGACCACCTTACCATCGAAATCTTCATCCATGTCTATGTTGGATAGAGCCTCAGAGACAAAATCTGCGTCTATATTTTTGTTAATCACATCGCTGTCATCTAGCGTCCATTTAGAACCGTCTTTCTTTAGTATCCCAATATAAGTAAGGTTACTTAGATACTCAGGACCAGCGGTAGTTTCAGATCCGAATACGGCTTCATTATCAAAAGTAGTAGATAGCTTTAGTGAAACTGGAACACTCTGCCATTCGAGGTTTTGTCCCTCATATGACTCTTTTCTGTGCTTGCCACCAATAAGCATAACTTCCATAGCGAATGACTTATTCGAAGTCCAATCAAAACCTTTGAGCTCATCAGCAGTAGTGAACATACTGTCTTCGTTCATAAACTGTCGTTTATTTCCGTAGTTGACCGCAATCGCACTGTGCTTAATGTCATCGATAACAGGCTTAGTCGGGCCTTTATGAACTTTACTATGTAAGACAAAATCTAGCGTTAACAAATCTTTCTCTGACACACTATTTCCGTTCGCTATAAAACCCGATTTAGCAGAGAGTGTATAGTTATGGTTTGTATCGACCCCGACAGGAATCTGTCTAGGTGACGTAATAAATCGTCCGACTGTCTTGTCCACTCGTACTGGTAGCTTATAGTTGCTTCCAGATAGAGTGAACTCATAGGTCATATTTTTGAAGCCACCGCTGTTTACATATTCTTTGAGTACATCTTGTTGGGAGTCAATTTTTATCACCTGCCCAAAAATCGGACCGAGAGCAACTTTAGATAAATAGCCACTATAATCAACTAAATCATGCTTGGCGATCAAAGGCTTCACACCAGAGAAGACATCATCACCAAAGTAAAAATACGGCTCAAACTCACAACCAATCAGGACTTTGCCGTCTGCTTTTTCCGCCTCAAAAAATTCGGCCAACTCACCTTTGGGGTCTACACTAAACTCCTCGTGTTTCATCGGTTTGAACATCAAATTAAACTTAGGCCCACTGGTATTAAGTAAACCATCAGTACGCTGATAAGACATCTCACACTGAAACACATTTGACGTCATCTGTTTCAGACTTTGTTTGCCTAACACCATTTGCCACTTCAAACGGTGGAAAGGCGATAATCGCACCTTTTTATTTGCTTTTAATCGTACCTTCTCCCACTCATCAAAGGTGACCCATTTGGAGTTGTCATGAGGCTCAGAGACTAATAACCTAACGAACCCTAGGTCCTCTTCTGATAATTTTTTAGACTCAACATTAAATTGTGTAGCAAACTCGACTAAGCCTCGTTGTTGATCACGATTATAGAGCTTGTCTTGCACAGGAAACGCGACATTAAACGCCCCAGAAACATCTTTCCTTTTTGGAGCAATATAGTTGGCTTTGTTACGAGTGATGATTTTTTCAGCGATTTCTTCACCGTAACTTTCAACTAATTGCTTGTGTCCCTCACGACGCATGAGTTCTTGGAGCCACAAGTTACACAAGTTTTCTTTTAACTCTGTGTTTAATATCCAGCTGTCGGTTTCGATGTATCGCTGAATGTATTCATCGATGGCTAAAACTTGCCACTGCTTTGTGAACTCTTGTTCGCCCTCAGCACAAGCTCTTTGAATCAAAAGTACCAAACCATTAATAGCAAGTGCACGGCGTTGATAGCGCTTAATCAACTCCTTTGCACCCGTTGCTTTTCCTAGGTGCTCGACTAACGCCTCTGAAGACGTAAAATACATCTCGGTCAATTGAGTATTAATTTCAGCCAATGAATCAATAATCTCTGTGGTTTCATGGCTAAGTTGTTCAATCGCAGATATGCTTTTTCTAACTTCGTTGTAGGAAGACAAGTAATAATCGAAGAGCGCAGAGTCTAGCAACTGGGCGCCACTCATCAGCATTTTCCCGCCTTCTTTGACAACGAAAAAGCCTCTTGCTGCCTGTCCTATTATCGGAACATAGCAAGCCATACCAACGATCATCTCGAAGATAGCTAGCTTGAGCTCTTTTGCAATTGCTTCTTCTCCCAAGTTCGCATTTAACTGAGCTAAACGCGCTTGCTCCATAGCCTTAAAGCCGAGTCGACTCGGTGGAATTCTCGCCGCAAACTCTTGTAGGTAGATTCGAACCTCAACACGTCGGTTAATATTAAGTTGCGCGTTTTCGCGTTTGATTTCGTTGTTTGGTACCTCGACTATCGGTCGACGTTCGCCAAAAAATCGAATGTCACTAACTGAAGAAAAGAACTCAACAACATGCTGCGCTCGCTGTTGCGAAAGGTTTTGGTTATATTCTGAATCACCGTTTTGACAGGCATGCCCTTCGATTTCGACAACGGCATTTGGAATCTTCGATAGCTCTTTATCAACAGCAGCCAAATACGACAAGTGCAGGGCTTGAACCTGGTTGTTATCAAAAGGAAAAACCAAGCGTAAACCGGCACCTTTATGGTCTTTAACAAACATTGCACTGTCTTCAGCAACGTCATTAGGAATGCTGTCAGTAAACGTTACATTGTCGCCTAACTTATCTATGATTTGCTTAAGTAGTAATTCCCCACTCTTCAGACTTTCTTTCCAGACTGGTACCCAGTTCAGGTAATCGCGTGATACCTGCTCAAAATAACTTTTCCTGAGTTTAGCTTTCTCTTCTGCTAAGCGTAATTGCTCGCTTTTGTCAGTGATCTCTTTTATCTCATAGAAGGTGTTGATTGCATTGAGCCCTGCACCAGCAAAGGGCGACAAAAAGCTTTTGATACTGCCGTTACCTGTCAACCACGTTCTTGCAGCACTCCCCGCCACAACGTGGGCATTACCATTTCTCGCAGGTTCAATAACCTTGGTAAAGAACTTACTTTTATCAAACCCTTTCTCTTTGAGAAGCGTTTTTAAGCCCACTTGTGCTGCACGCTCAGATTCCGATGCTGCTTGGCGTAAATCTTGAAGAGTTTGGTAAGCTGCTGCGGTCGCCGATACGCCAAATGAAAACTCCAATGCCGAAATCATGGCTGGAGGTAATGCGCCCTTGTCCACTTGCCCCCAAAACGTATTTGCTAAACTCCCAATCACATCATGTTTACTTGATGGGTTTTGATGAATATTAATGCCAGCATTAACCAAACTTGGTGTAACTTTTGTGCCAACCTCCCACAGCGCAGCACTCATACTGGCAGTCGTTCCGCTATTCTCTAGGTTTTCAAGCTCCCCCATTCGGAAGGCTTGTAGAGCTTTAAACTGCGTAGGAAATTGGTATATCAAAGACTCTTCAAGTGAGATCATGTCGCCCGCAACAACCGCGATCTTACCAAACGGGGTTGTTTGGCTGAGCGTGATGTATTCTCGCAGCTCGAAGCTGACTTTAGTAACGATCCCGAAATCATCGTACTCTTTGGTTACATTGGTGGCATTCTGTGCAAATTCGGGAATTACACCTCCAAACTTTCGGTCGAAAACCACTTCTATGGTGTACATACCATCAGTAAAAACGTCCGACGCTAACGGAAATAACGCTATTGGCCGACGCGAGCCGCTGCTTTTATCAAGTTTAGCCTGCGTTACAACATCCTCATATTGCATGCTTTGATGTGCGCCCGTTGTCTCGTCGAAACGCTTTATATCAACCACAGCGAGGTCATAGTCATCGGTTGAAAATACTACGGCGAGAAATGAGAACGTTGGCACGATAAAACCACGAATTGGCTTATCTTCAGGAACAGAGTCATACCATTTATTATATGCAACTTGCTCATCAGTTAGTGCTTGAGTGGCTACTTCATATTTGGGCGCAAGTTGTGAGCGCTTTACTTCTGTGACCGCGTATTCCACTTTTTTTCTAGCGAGTTCAATGTTTGCTTGCTCCCATGTCCCTTTAGACTTCCTAAGATAGAGACAAGGTCTGAGCACACCTTTTTGATTGGCCGGGCATTACTCTGCGCACCAATCGCCAACTCTGTAAGCATTGACCATTCAGGAAAAGACAGCTTGTACGTCTTCTGTGTTAACTCATGTACTGGCGAGCGCAGTGCCAAAACCTGATTGACGTTGGTTTTTGGTTTTTTCTGAACAGAGTTGCCCAGTACATGCAAACGACCTAAATCGTCTGTCGCCCAAAGGGCAGCGCTTTCCTCACCTAGATTTATGGCAATAGGAAGACGTGACATAAGGCGAATATTTTTTAACTCTTGTAATGAGGTAAGATCTTTTTCAGTATTGAGTGCTTTATATTGAGGGTTCTGTACATCACCAACATTAGGAAAATCGACGCCAAACAAATAGATATCTGTTGGTAGATACTTAAAGTCGTTACTCATCGTTATCTACCTCCAGAAAACGCCCATCATCGGCATCTGCGTTATAGAGTACTGGTGTTATCGCGTTCTGACCAGATTGAATCACTTTCCAGCCTTGTGCGCCTTCACCATTCATCTTATAGCGGTAATCTGCCCCATAACGCTTGATCATTATTAAAGCTGTGCCAGTTTGCGTTTCATTGCCGTTGTTACTAATGTTGTCCACTTCCGCATAAACTTTCTTTTCATCGCCTTCCTTAGAAAACGCGAGCCAAGTTTTATTTTCAACGTTGATCAACACCTTACGATACGAGTTTATTCCCCATACATACTTACCATTGGGGCTGATCGCAATTTGACGGTAAATGCGCTTCTCAATATCGACAGAGTCTTTAAACTCGTTTTCAGGCAAAATAGCGTATAAGCGTTTGAGCGTCTTGGCGTCATAAACTCCAACCCCTAAGCCCGCTGCATTGATTAACTTACCATCTACAATGACCGTATTTTCAGACAACGGTACGTCCACCTCTTCTTTGACTCCTGTCGCGAGTGTGTATTTGAAGCGCTTAAAACCGTCTGAGAAATAGATGTAGCTAGAGTCGTCCGCCCAGACCAAATAAGGCTTGGTGCGCGCACTGCCCAGTTGAATAGTCTGTTGCGTTTTTAAGTCAAAGATCGCTTTTATCAGAGGCTCGCCATAACTGTATGCGTATGCCACATAACGATTATTCGGTGAACGGCTCATCATAAAGGTCTGTGGAGATGCCGTACTTGGCATATCATCTGTAACTAAGCGTAAATCTGTCCCATCGATTTTCATGCTCCAGATTTTGTAGCCATTTTCGTAATCGTTTACGAGAGGGTCACGAGAGCTGACATTATTCCACCAAAACTGAATTCGAGGTTTGTCATAGGAGCTTGCATCAGATAAATTTTCACGAGGCCACTCTTTTGCCCGGCGAATCGCATAGCCTGGTTTGACAGGAACCGTGCCCGGATACTCTGGCTTAGAAAGGTCTTCAGAATAAACAATAAAGTTGTGCTCACTTTGCCATTGGCAGCGTGGTCCTGTCACATCTTTGCGTTCTAATGACGTTGTTTCACCAACGTTGTAACAAGCCTTTTTAGTGGGGTCTTTTTCTACGGACTGTATTGTAGCAGCATTCGAAGTTTGATTACTTTCTTCACCACAACCACTTAATAACGTCGCTGTCGAAAGAAGCATGATACTTAACGTTGTTCGTTTCATTTTATAATAGTTCCGTGAGCTCAATATCTTGATAAATTACTGACATTAAGACCGTTTTATCTGAGTTATGAGATCGGCAATGACGGGTTAGATTGACCCTTTTAACTTCTGGTAACCAACCACTAAACACGACTTCTTTACAATACTGATTCACAAACTCAGCCTCGCGCAAAAAAATCTTTTGGCTCCATGTTTCATCAACACACGCCAGTTGGAAATAATCATCTGGTTGATCGCATTGGGGGTTACTCTTATAAGTAATTACGATGCCTTCGCTTGGGGAGTTAACAACAGCGGCAGCAACACCCTGCTCTTTTTGACTGACGACATTGTAATCTGATTTGCTTAACACTTGAGTATCTAGATTCGGCAGCGAAATCACAGGTTCGGAGCTCGCATCAAAGTTATGAGCAGAAGAATAATCACTGAGGTCTACTTTAACCGCTTTCTCGTTATTCCCGCTCTTTAACTCATTGAGTTGCTGAGTATTGAGTTGAGCCCGAGAATAATAAAGAGCAACATCACTCTGTACGCTGCCGTTGATTTTGTATGGAAGCCAAATATGAGGCAAAGGAACACCAAGCGGCTCTCTCTTAGTTTTACTTCCAGCCTTAAATGGACTCAACTCGGTTTGAAGTAATTCTCTGTATGTTTCGCCTTCATTAGGCCAATCAGCGACCACTACCTCAACTTCTTCTCCCGTAAGACCAAAAACACGGGCGCAAGCGTATTCGTCCAACACACCCTCATAGACTTTTTTACCGTCTTGGTACAGCTGAAACGCTTCCCCTGACAGAAATGCTTCGGAGTCTTCATCATATAAGCTGATATCGACCGATCTTTGAGGCGAGGACTTAGTGCTTTGGTAGAGTGATAGATCGACATCAGAAAAGCGTCCGTCGTTTTGAACTTGGATTTCTCGCCAAACTTCTGATTGCCAAACGACATAAATATAACCGCGATCAATAGATACATACCCTGAATCAATCTTATGAACTGGAACTACCGGCACCAACACGTTATCCCACTCATCCATCTGAGTTTCTTTATCAATGGGTTGTAGGTCTTCGGCAAGTTTAAGCAAGATTGGCTGAGGCTGGTCGGAACAAGGGACTTTGATATAGAGCGTCTTACCCTCAGCTTCGAGATCCTTAAACGTCGCAAGGCTCCGGTGTTTGTTCTCTGTATCAGCCTTTCCTATTGTGACTTTTTCTTTTTGAGCGTCCGTTTTACCCAACATCAAACATGCTGCATTACTAGACCACTGCCCTGCAAACTCGACAACGATTTTTTGATCTGGGCTTGGCTCAGAAGGTACATGCGTGTAATTACGAACTAAAGCAACATCATTAGTAACCTGCTTGTAACCCGCTTTAAAAACTTTGCTTTCATTCGAAGCAGATAAAGAGTCAACGAGTGTTTTAAGTCTAGGGAAGCTTTGTAACTGAGAGTCAGTTAATGGCGACCTACGAACAAAGGAAGATAATGAGACCCAACTGCCTTTGCCAAGTTCGGCTCTGATCGCTGCTAGCAATCCGCTGGTCGTTTTTTTAGAAGAAAGAGAAATCTTTTGCGCAAACTCTTTAGGGAGGTTTCTAAGGATGTCATCTGCATTTCGCAAACGCGAAAGCTGCCCTATACACTCGTCTGGTGTAAGAACATAAGATAGCTCGCTGGAGGATAGCTTCGAGCTAGGTATAAATTTGCAAACTAAATGCATTTGAATTCTCCACAACCAACATCGTAAATATGGTTGCGGTGACATTTAAGCTGATAAGGCTTACAAGTACGATTTGGTGCGCTAATGCTTATAACATTCAATCACATAGAAAAATCAACAAATAAGCTAAAAGCCACCCAAAAGACACATTCGCTAGCAAATAAGTCATTTTAACTACAGAAAAAGACAAAATAACTAGACATTAAAATTAAAAAGAAGGATTAAAATAAAAGGAATTTTTTTATTTTTGGGCAGAAGTTAACAGTTTCGATACAGACAATAAGGGAGCGAAGAAAGGCTCTAAAGCAATGACCTTCCTCAGTAACAATAAATAATAGAGTTGCTACTGAGGAAGTATGAATAAAAAAGGTGAGTGCGTGTCACACCCACAAAAACGCGTAACCGCTTTGATGTGATGCTAGGCTGGTGTCACTTCATTACGATTACACAACTGTCAGGTAGTACCCTACCTTATGCAGAACTCTATACTTGGGGTATAGCGATGGGTGTGACTATATAATATTGCGACATATTCTCAACGTGGCATATTCACCACCACATTCTGGAATTGACCACCACAATCACACCAATACCATCTAAAAACAAAATAGATATAGTCATTCTAGATATTTGACCTTGTATAAAGACCATCAAATCATCTGTCGCAATTATTAGAAAAAGCTAATCATTTGACTTAGATCACTTAACACCAAGTAAAAAGAAAGCGAGCTAAATGCTCGCTTTGTATTACGCAACCTTTTTCAAGGCTATATCTTCCTTAGCTATATACAGATAATCAGAGACGGAAAGCACTTTAACGATAGTGCTCGAATAGTTAAAAGTCGTATTGACCTCAGTAGCACTTGCAGATAGCGAATTTGTGCCATTTGCATAGACAGTAATTGTGCCCTCTTTCAAAGAAGACAAATCAAGATCAACGGTCCATGTTCCATCACTGAGCACAGATGCATTACCAGTAGTTGGTTTATCATCAGCATCAACAGCTCTGATTTCTATTATTTCACCCTCTTTAAAGCGAGTACTTGTTCCATTGACAGTTACTGTTGTATTACCAGACACATCACTGATGGTTCCCATAGTGATCGTTGGTGTAATTGGCATTGAGTGGCTGCTGTCATCTGCGCCTGTGTTACCTGACAAGTCTTGGTAGTCTTTCACCACCAAACCTACGGTCAACCCTGACGTGACGGGCACGACAACGTCACCAGTCCAGACTTTCGCATCCGCTGTCTTAGTCAG
>NZ_JPRD01000005.1 GCF_000817815.1 Vibrio owensii CAIM 1854 = LMG 25443 | reverse complement strand
TTAGTGCTAAAGAGCAGCGGCAACATCCATTTAAACGGCACCTCCGTTACGATTGATGGTGCGAGTAGTGTCACCGCAACGGGTGGAAAAGTAGACATCAATCCGGGCGGCGCGGCAAACGGTAACAGCAGCGTTTCTACAAGGCGTCCTAAAGGATTGTCTATCGCGAAGAAAACACCACCTGTTATGTCTCCGGCCGCTTATAAAGGGTTTGTTGAAGACGGTGGCTTAATGCAAGAACTGTGTGATTGTGGGAGCGGTAAAACATGTCAAATACACAGCTAAATCCAAACTGGCGAATTCAAGGTAATGCCCAACCGAACCTAATTACGAATCAACAAGCGTACGCGATTATCGAACCTCTTCTTTGGCCTGAATGGAAAAAGAAATTGGAGGTGCATATTGAGTCACTCGAGGTTATCTCGTTGATGGCTGGTACTCGTCTATCACACCTCAATGAGGGGCCTGTCTTAGTTTCTATCTGGTCATCAGAAGAGGCACTTCAGGCATGCGTAGCTAAGATGAGCCAAACACCTTGTGGTTGTTTGGTTTGGAGTTCGCCATCTCACTCTTCTTCGGAGGTCGCAGCCTCATTGCGTCAGCGTCTCTTTGTGTCGCGCAATCAAGGAGAAGCATTGTTTCGATTTTATGAGCCCAGAACTCTAGTACCTTTAATGGCAGCATTAAGTGATGAGGAGCGACGACAAATGTTTCCTTTACTCTCATCTCTACATTGGCATAGCAAACAATGGCTAAGTATTAACTTATCCCACGCTAGTGAGGCTACTACGTCAATTCAACCTTGGACACTCTCACAAGAACAGCTGAGTACAATGCAAAACATTGCACAGCAATGGTAATGGACGCGTTTCATGAGTAATAAAACCTACGTAATTAAACCCGGTGACACCCTTATTGGCATCGGTATCGAACAAAGTGTTAACTTCAACATCTTGTTAGAGCTAAACCCCAAGTACCAACCAAATCCTGATTTAATCCAAGTTGGCGATACCTTAATCCTTCCTGGTCAGGAAGAGGAAGATCCTATCCCTGTCGAGTTTCCGGTAGAGCCAATTGCCAAAATGTGTCCAAAAGAGAAAGGGACAATTGTCGCGGCCCCTTTGTGTGAACCAAAGGAAATTGAAGATATCATTTTTGCCACGGGTGAATCAGCGAACCGATTCTATTGCCTAACGAAAGAATCGGTGGAAAAGCTTGATAAGGAAATCGAAGAAACGACGAAGTTATTTCAATGCTACAGTGACCTAGTCCATCAAGCTCCAACGGGCAAAGAAACATGGGCTGAGTTGGAAAAGCATACGCAAAAGCGAGAAGCCTTATGCGCCGACCTGATATACGCAGGCATATTGCCAGATCCCAGCCGTAAGAATCCAGCAAGTGTCAAAGCAGAACAGTCTCGAAAAGAAAAGGCTGAGAGAGAAAAATCTTTAGAAAACCAGCGAATGGCTAACGCTAAAGTAACCGAGTTGAAAAAGCGTATCCGCTACATTGAGGAATACTCAAATTGGTTTGGCTCTGAAGATTCAGCCATTGAGCTAAAAGAGCGTTTGACTGCGACAGTCGTACCAAACCTTAAGAAAGAGCTTGCGACGTGGGAAAAGATGGCCAAAGTCCCACCAACCAAAGAGAGCTCTTCTGGCAAGCCTGTTGATGCTAAAAAAATGGCGGTAAAAGAGAGAGCATTGGATGGCATCGTAACAAATACTGGGGTTAGAGAGTTGTACTCGATTAATCGCGGCGTTTACACCTATGTTCGAGAAGCATTCTTTCAAGAGGAAACCACCGTTCGTAACAGTTGGCGAAATACCTCTAATACCAACAACGCAAACCGAGCATTACGTACGGGAAATATCAAAGAATTTGGTAAAGCTATTGCTGATGACATTACAAGCGACCTTGAGCAGAAAAAGCTTGGCCCTGATATTAAAGCCAATCTTGCGAAGTGGCAGGCACCCGGAGGAAAAATTGCTGAATGGAAATCGACGGATACACTCTTGCGCGACGATGAAGGCAATACAATGTTTGCGGTGAGTTCTGAGGCGCAACTTGGTCGCTGGGGAATGCAAGCGGCTGTCGATGCTGAGTTAAACCCATTTGAGAAAGATGAGCACGGTAATGCGAAAGGAAACGTAGATTTAGGTGTAGGTGCTTCTGCGGGCTTTTCTGCCTTTGAAGCGGCCATTACGGCAGAAGTCTTCTTACCTAGCGATGCGGGTTATACGCCATGCCTAAATTACACCGATGCGAATGGTCAGCCAGCCTTACACTCCTTTGGCAGCTTTCGCTTTAATGCCAAAATGAAAGTGGGTTGTTTTGTGGGCGTAGTTGCTCAAGCAAAAGCAGGTATCAGTAACAGAAGACCGGAAACTGGTGATGATGTTGGGATATTGTTTGACCCTCATGTGAGCATGGGCAACGCAGGAGGTGGTCAAATAGGCATCAAGGCCAGTGTTTTTGGTGGTGGCCAGTTAAGTGGAGAGTTTGCAGGTGGCGTTCAATGGAAAGCGCCAGAAATAGATCAAATCACAAACTTTAACTCTTTGGCTGAAATTCAGACCGAAGGTAATGTTTCCGTTGGTGGTGGTTATAACGCAGATTTTGAGCTTTATTTAGATGGTACAAAGTTCTTCCTTAAAATCTCAGCCAAACTGGTTTGGGGGGCTGGCGGCGGCGGTGGCTTTTCTGTCGCTATAAACGCAGAAGAAATTTGGAATCTAGCGAAAGTAATCTGGCAAGGACTTCAATATGTGGATTATCGGATGCTACAAAACATTAATTCTCTGGCTTATGAATATTTAGTTGACGCTACTTACTTTGCGTTTGCCCTTGCCAAAGGTTTTGTCTCCCCACACGATGCATTAAAAAATGCCATTGCTAAAGGCGAGGAAACTATAGAAAAAATTAGGGTTGCTCGGGAAAAAAGGCTTGATCTAGAAGCAGAAGCAATTACGTTAGCTGACAGAGTGTTGAACGATTCGGCACGTAGTGGGGTACCTTTTGACCAGCTTCTTCCCGAGGCGATAGGCAGAATGCTAGATACATTAACTCGGACCTTCACATTCAACTGGGAAGAGAAACAAGAGGCAGCGATTTGTAAACTACTCGAAGAAAGTACCTACAGTTGGCATAAGTTTGAAGAGATTCTCGCACGAATGAATGATAAGGGGATAAAAGTTTCGGGGGAACAAACTCTTTTTAAAAATATTCAACGAATTAATGCCTTACTTGACGGTAAGCAACAAACTCAGTTCAATAATTGGGTAGCGACCTTAGCAGAAACGAACTCGGCAGTTAAAGTTGCAGGGGCACCTTTTACTCCCTACGATAACAGTGCTTTTACTCTAAAAAGGGAACGGGTACAGCAACAATATGCTTCGCTATTCGGTAGTAACGGTAGCTACCCTTACGCATAAACATAAACAAACTGGCCCCGTAGGCCAGTTTAAATTTACTTCGTTATTGGTTTCGGTTGCTGAATTGAACAACGAAAGCTCAGGCTTGGATTATAGGTATCCGACTCTATATCTTGTCCGCTACGTCCAAAGGTCATTTTGTTGCTTACGCTATCACGTATAACTTTTTGGGTTCCTGTTTTTGGACCTAAAGGGTTCGCTTCCACTGAACTCAGGTAATAGTCTTTTTCGTACCAATCATTAACCCACTCATAAATCCCATTACTCATTCCATAAATACCAAGCGGATTAGATGGCCAACGTCCAATATATTCCTCGCTACTTCTGCCAGTATTTACTTCCGATGCCTTTACATCTATGTATCTCTCCGCTGTTGGAGAGAAATATTGCCCTTCAGAAAGAGAGCGGTAACCGTCATTGGTCGCATAGTAGTAATGCTGTCCACGACTTCGTGCGGCATATTCCCATTGCGCCTCTGTGGGAAGATCAAAAGGCAAGCCTGAAACTTCCCCAAGCCACTGACAGTAGTCTTTGCTCTCTTGCCAAGTTTTTGTTTGAGCTGGTTTGTGGTTTTTATAATGCCATTTCATTAACTCAGAGTATTCTTCTGTGTCGCGTTGGACGATATCTTTAAGTTGTGCGTAGCCTTCCCATTTGTTCGCACCTACTGGTAGTTGATTAATCTGTCGCATCCACTCCATATCGATAAAGCTTGCTTCATACTTAGATATCGAATAGGAGTCGAGGGTCACTTTGTGTAAGTACTGAGCACCAAACATACTACTCGCAAAATGACTTAAACATTGCGCATCAGGAGACCAATCTAAACGGTTCTCAGATTTTGTTGGGAAATCACAATCCATCTTGAAATCGCCCATATCAAAGCTTCCGCCTTCGACGAACACCATGTTCTCGATAGCTCGTACCACCACTTCTGCCGCTTTCTGCTTTTGCTCTTGGGTTGCCTCTGGGTAGAGCTTATTGATGTTCGACACAATTGTATCGATTTGCTTTTGTGAAACGGTCTCGCTAGACACCTTAATTGCTGAACTTTCGCTATTGCACGCAACCAATAAAGGAAGCACACAAGCCATACCTAACCATCTGTTTTTCATTTGGTATTCCTTTTACTTTATGAGCATATTTTACGCAAAAATAAAAGGAGAGAACAGTTTCAAAGCCACTGTATGACTAGTTATAACGACTGCGTTCCTGTTTTAGGAAAGAGTCTGGTTGTTGCGAATTCTAAAGCATACTGCCTTGTTAAGTTTTATCTCAATAGCAGACGTATCGATCCCAAAATGACCTGTGACTTTGCCTATTGTATGAATAGATGCTTAAATTGCATACAGAAACGCTTATATTGGGACGAAGAACTGCATGATTTTGTCCTATACGGGATCGGTTATTGGGAATTGAAAGTGGAAAAAGTTGAATCAGAAGATGCGCCAAAGATTGATGTGAAAGAAGTCATTGAACAACGTAGACTTAGTAAAATAAAGATGGCTAACAAACGTCTTAAGCAGGCATTTAAGCAATCCTCTATGACGTACTCAAAAGTTACCGTTAGAAAAATGAAATTCCCCCGAATACTGTAAATCAAGATCATGAGAGTCTGTGTAACACTTAAGTGCTTAAATCAGGTTTAAGATACCACGCCATTGTTGCGCAATTGCGAAACAGTTTGATTCTTGAATTTCATGCCCTGAATTTAGTCAAAAGGCTGTTGAACAAATTGTTCTTATGAGATTTTACTGCGTTCTAAACACATTTTGGGGCAAAAACGAGTTTGAAACTGCTAACCGAGTAGCTCTTTCAGATAGCTATTCCGCTTGTGAGAGTGACTAGGTGCCTCGGTGATCTGCTTCATGTCATCACTACTACCAACGATATGGATTTCACTTTCAGCTCTCGTGATTGCCGTATAGAGCCATGCTCTATCTACTATTCTTCCGTTTTGCAGCGCGATAATGATGCGTGGGAACTGTGAGCCTTGGGCTTTGTGTAAGGTAATTGCATAGCCCAGTTCCATGCAGTCAAGAACGGATTGTGTTATCTCGATCTTTTCACCTGTATCTAGCGTCACTTTACCGTAACTATCACCAGAGGGGTTGACGCTGGTTAGTGTGCCAAGTGAGCCATTCTGAATGCCTTTGTCATAATGATTTTGTGTAAATAACACCGTATCATTAAGGCGAAGTGGCAGAAAGAACCTGTCGCCATTGATTTCGAATTCAAGGCTGATGCTATCTGGGTTAGCCGCTTGCTGAATGAGTTTATTGATTTCTGATACGAGTGTCTTGGTTGGAGCCATGACGCGACTGTTATCAGGGGACTGTTGGTAAAGCTCACAACAGACTTTGGCAATGTCTGTTTTACTAGTTTCGTGAAAGTGTATTGCTCCCGTACTTAATCGATCAGGCACCACACCTTGATTGATGAGCTTTGAGTATTCGGGGATACCCGTTGAACCTTCCTGTCTCTTGACGATATCTAACTTCGTATTAGCCACCGTTTTTGCTTCAACGATGTCTGCCAACACCTTGCCGCAGCCGATTGGTGGAAGTTGGTCGGGGTCGCCAGTGAATATCAATCGTACAGAGGGGTGAGTGTGATTTACAAGACGATACATGGTTGGCAAGTCAATCATGCTTGCCTCATCAATCACCAGTAGGTGATTTGTTTGCTCGACACTGGGTTCTATGGGGTCTTCACGCAGCAATTTGGCAATGGTTGAGGTAACAAAACCGATGGACTCATGAAGTCTCATTGCAGCACGACCGCTGAGCGCAACGGCGTGGATTTCAAATCCAAGTTGATGATATGCCCTGAGAGCCGTTTTGAGTACCGTTGTCTTGCCTGTTCCTGCACCGCCCGTAATACAGCTTACCGAATTATCCAGACACGTTGTTACGGCTTCGATTTGTTTAGGAGTTAATTCGTAGGGAAGCTCCGCAACCGCAGAGCAATACGCAGCATTGGCGTTTTCATCAAATAAGTCATTTCGCTTAATCAGTGTATTTAGCCGTTTGGCAACGACACTTTCCATCAGAAGTTGCGCGGTTGGATGGTAGGCTCCTGTGTCGGGATTCAAAATATACTGAGCTTTATCATGACCTGATTGGAACGCCTGAGTGACCAGTGTTTTGTCTTTCAATAGTTTGTTGAGGTAAGGGCGCACATTGGCATGAGTGGTATAGGTGTGACCTTTTTCAATCTCCTTGCGAATCGCCATTTCCAGAGCAGCGCTGAGCCTTCTTGGGTCATCCTTCGCAACATCGCTCTTAAAATCCGTTACCTTGATAATATCTTCAATGGCACTGAACGAAAGGCCAAAGCCCATCAAAGCATAAGGATTATGCTGGATGACCTCTATGGAGGCTTCACCGTGATGCTTGAGCAGCCGTTGCTGCACACTGGCGGGGATGTTGTGCTCACTCATCCAATTGCAATGCGCCAGATTTTTGTATTTGACGTACCCCTTAAAGAGCGATTCCACTGAATCTTCACTCAGAATCGATGTCAGACGCTTTCTGGACTCTAGGGTGTCATTTCTCAGTGTGGCATGGAAGTCTTTACCCAAGAGCTGCCAGAGCGCCCTAGCTTTGCTTTCGCCAATGCCCTTGAAGTCACTTTCTCTGGCGATAAAGCGTATCAGTTGCTCACCCGTTTCGGGCAAGGTGCATTCAATATGTTTGGGTGATTCATACGTGTGCTGCTGCATCACATAATCACCCATCTTCATATTTTCTATCTGGCGAGCGCCCTTGACTGACCAATGCTGACCCAACGTGGGTAGCACAGGGATGCTGTCGGGGTCGGCTTTGATAGTGACGTAATACTTGCCACTATTGGTTTTATAAGAGTTCTTCGCCAGCGGCACACCGCTGAATATCACCATCTTGGTCGAGCGGTAAGGGATACTGGTCACGCGCATCTGGTCTTCATGCAAAGCAATACTCATCGTGGCATCAATCCCATTTCAGACAAGGTTTCAGATAGCTCACCGAAGCGCTCAAGTCGCTTTTCAAGCTCCTTGACCTTGGCTTTCAATTCAATATTTTCAGCCTCTAACGAAGAAACCCGCTTCGAATCAAGCAACTTACGGGTCGCGGTATTATCGTAGGCTTGGGGTTTGCCCTCATTCTTCTTGGCAGCGTCGCTCAACGGTGGCAGGATACCCTTCATGCGCAGCTCGTCCTCTAAGGTTTTAAGTGCTTTCTTGAGGGCAGGATTTTGGTTTAACGCCGATTTGCCACAACCAATACCCTTTGCCACTTCGATACGATTAAGCTGACCTCGGAATACGATTTGTTTAAACTCATCGTCCGTCTGCGTGGCTTTCCAGACCTCAAATGCCTCAAGGTTTTGCTGCGCTTTCTGCTGCCCACTTGCCATTAGTCATCTACCTCACCCAATAGTTTGCGAAGTCCTGTGACAAAGCCTCTAGGGAATACTTCACTGTTGTATTCCATCTCTTTCACCTGACCCGCCTGAGTAGTTTGCCAGTTGTTCTTGTCCATACATTCATCAGAAATTGCATACGCTAAGGCTTTTTTCTCTGATTCGGTGAGTACGCCTGATAGGGATGGCAGCACTTCCACGCTTGGTTCTGTGGTGGTGTCAAACTGGCGTACAGGGCGTTTGTCGATGGTGATATTGGCGTGTTGCTTGAGCAAATTGACCTCTTTGCGGTAGCGGTTACGCTCGGCAATGATTTGACCAAACAAGGCGCGTACCGCAGGATCTGGGATGCGTTCTAACAGTTTATTATCCGCAGGTATGGATTTAGACCGTGAGGTGTTGGATAGCGGTTTTTTGGTACTGGTATTGCACTTTGCTGCCCATGCTTCGATGAGCGTTCGGTAGTGCTTATTACGGGTAGCACGCAAAGCCTCATACGCCAATCCGCCATTTTCAGCAGATACTCGCCCAATTTGCGTAATAGAGAAGTCGCGCTGACCTGATTCTGCATAGGCTTTCAGCGTGTCGTTGAGCTTATCGAGGTTTTGTTGCGTGCGAGGCACTTTACCTTCTTTTAAGTCAGCCAGAATGACATCAATATCAAGTTCCATTAGTCCTCCAATAAGTTCGGCAGTGCGATGCCATCTAGATTAATGGCTTTATCAGTCAGTGCATGAATACCCTGAGAGAGCAGTTTGTTATCGGTCAGGTATTCACCCGCTTCGATGTAGTTCGCCACCTTGCGGTAGCCTTCAAGTTTGTCGTCAGGGTCAGCGATTTTCGCCATTTGGCGGAGCATGGCATTGGCAGCGATGAGCTGTTGTTTGTCGTCCATTTCCATGAAAATTGGCTCAAAGCCTTTTTTCATTAGCACACGACTGAGTTGCATCGAGCGCTTTTGAATAGCAGGGGTTTTACGCAGTTCGTCCTGTAAATCAGGAAAGAATTCTGCATCATCACAAAGCAGTGATAGATGCAGTAACTCAGAGTCGGTTTCGATAAACTTTAAGGCATGGCTGACATCTTGCTCAGAGCCAACCGCAATCAGTTTATCTTTGCTGTCATCTTCATTTCTGGTCTCTTCAACACGAATGATTTTGTTGATAAGTTCAAAGCACGCAATCCAGTCTTTGGCGTATTCATCCGCTTCGACTTGCTGTTTTTCATAGCGGCGCTGCAAGGCTTGCAGTTCATCGTGTTTGATAAACGGCTTACCTTGATCTTCACAAAAGAACTGTTCGTCTTTGAGGGCTTCCAGTTCACCTTCAATCTCAACAGATAGGTTCGCGGCCTGATGCGCTTTGTAACTTAGTTGATTGAAGTGCGCATTAAGCGCAGGTAGGTATCGTGCTTCGGTAATAAACCAACGGCAGCGGATACAGTTTTCAGAGCCGTGTGGCACGCTGGCATAAACCCGATTGGCAGCGGTTTTTGAATCTTTAATCAACTCTCCACCATTCCAGCAACCACCAAGAGTACTCACTTCATCCGATTTCACTGTGTTGCCCCCGACCAAACACAATCCACACGAGCGTTCTTCCCAACCGATTGGATTGCGGTTAGCCAAGACCGCCTGAATGCTGTCATCGCTGTGATACACCATCTTGCATTGGATTTGTTCCATTGAGGCATCCTTAAGGAAGTTGCGCACTGATTGTTTGGATTTGGCATCCAATTCACCATGCGCTTCATCCATTTTCTCTGCCATCACGGACGGGGTAATTTTGTTGTAATAGATGGTCATCAGCAGGCGTGTATGCCCAGCTAATAGCTTAGAAATCACAGGCAGTGGTAATTGCGTGTCCATCGTATACGCCGTGATGAGTGAGACTCGCAAACAGTGTAAAGGAAAGAGTGTGGCAACCTTATTCCGTTCTGGCGTACCCTCTGGGTAGTCCACAACCAGTTTCAAACGTTCTCCGTTATCCAAGGCATTACCTTGCTCTGCGAGGTGATTTTCTAATGCCAATAGGAGTCGATACCATAAAAACGTAGGAGATATATCTTGGACTGGCTTGTATTTATCTTCTCCCTTGGCTGCTGCATCACGAAACAGAAAGGTAATTTCCCCCATACTTTCTTGCTGTTTATTCGATTTTTTAAAACCAATGTGCTTTTTGAGCAGGGTGGCGCAATCGGTAGGTTTTGTAATCGGGTTGTATTTTTCTTGCCAGTTACGTAACTTTTCCAACCAGTACAACACTTCCTCGTTTTGCCAAGAAATAATGTAACCCCGCTCAAGTTCGTCTTTATTTTGGTCAGCGGTTTTGTTGGTGTTGATGTACAAGCCTGTGGAGCACAGTCCTGTCATGGTGTCGTGTATGCGGCGGAAAATACCTTTCCCAAATGGGCGTTTTTCGTTGCCAAGTACGAAGGCATGTTTGGTGTTAAGTACCCATTGCCCTTGCTCATAGCGCCATGTATCGGCCTCACCACTGTCCAGCATACGCACCTGATAGGTACGCAATGGCAGGTGTAGCTTAATGAAAATTACCATCGCTTTAACGGGCGACCAAATTTGGTGAAGGGTGATACTCTCACCTTTGCGAGTCACTTCTTTAGTACGCCACACGCAGTCAGGGTCGGTTTTATCAATCAGCTCTGGGGCTACTTCAAACCAGTAACCATCGCCACCTCTTTTTCCTTGTCCTGATTGCTGCTGCGCCCATGTCCAGTGTTTGAAATCGCGGTAGTGATAAGCAGGTAATAAAGTTTCACCTTGTTTAAGATTTTGCTCAATGACGGTGAGTTCGGTTTTGTCAGGTAACGGGCAAAGGATTTGGCGTAAGTCCTGAATGTAGCGATACGGCAGAGGGTTACGGACGGTTTCAGTCGCTTTACCTTGCTTTTTGACCCTACTGAGCGGGTTTTTAACCAATGGAACAAGGTTGCCATTGTCATCTTCTTCCGAGAACACTTTTTCAATAACAAAATTAGTGAATTCAACACTAATATTTATGTAATCCGCAAGAGATCTATAATCTGAGAGGCCTTGCTGTGTTAAAGCTTTTTGGAACTCCTCAGAATTGCAATAATGTCCTTTATATCCAGTGAAAAACAATGAAACATCGCCTGCTGCATAAGGCGCACACTCAAGAAGATAAGTTTCAAAGAATTCTACCAAAGCTTTTCGCTTGCGGTCAGTCGATGTAATTTGTATCGCCATCCACTCTGCCGCTAGCTCTTGCCATTGTTGCCACTCCGCACCAAGCGTGGTGAGCATCCATGAGAAGGTTAAATCCGTTGAGCGTCCGTCCTGTTTTTTGCCTTTTATCGCCATTATTTGCCCCTCAATTTTGGATGTTTGCCAGTGAAGTAACCCTGCGGGTCGATGTCATCAAAACCGTGCTCGACCAGTGCTTTCCAGTCGAGCGCGTTAATTTTGGATTCAGGGTTTGCCAGTTGCTGTGTGGCTTGGGTGAGTTCGTCAGAGATTTCCTGCTGACCTTTGCCTGTGTAGGGTATTTGTGAATCTAGGGACTTATGGTGCATACAGCGTCGAATCACCAACGGGTTCAATCCTGAGCATTCTAATCGTCTACCGTAATTATGACGATGCCCGTGAGGGTCTTTACCTTCAGCCTTGCTTTGCTCCAAACCAATGCGTTTCAAGCCGTTGGCGTAATTATCATGGAAAGCGTTGATGGTGTAAGGGTTGCCGAAGGCACTGTGATGAAAAGAAATAAACGCATAAGGGTGGTGACAGTCGATGTTGGCGCGGTACTTTTGATAGTTTTTCCACAGTGACATAAACACTTTGCCATAGTCGGTGGGAAACCACTGAACCTGTATGTAGTTGTCTTTATGGTCAACCACACGGTTTTTCCAACCAAGATGTGCTGTGCCTTTCATGCGCTGGCGAGGGATACGTGCATACTTTTCTTTTAAGTACGTCTCTCTAGTTTGATTTTTAGAACGAACTTCAGGGTCATTTGGCGCTTTGCCATCGACTTCATTGTAAATTCGAACGATTGCACTATCTGGGTTATAGGGATCTTCAAACACATCTGTCACCCAAAGGGTTAAAGCCTCGCTTTCGCGCAGTCCGCCACCGTGCATGAGTAGGAGTATTAATTTGTCCCTGAGTGCCACTCGTGGATCGCTTGCGCCACCAATACCGTTCATATAAAAATCTTCCCAATGCTTTTCAGGAAAGGCGATAGCGTCATCTTCGGTTTTGGTGAGAGGTGTGCGTCCCTTAATGGTTCGCGCTTTACGGATGGTTTTATTGACGGTCTTATCTTCAATATGACCAAGGAAGTCATTTTGGTTTTTGCGATACCATGCAGCGTAATTCAATCGTTGCTCATGCGGGGTGGCATCACGCAAGGGATTCATCGGCGCAGTGCCTTGCTTGTCTGCCAACCAATTGGTGAATGCCGTCAGTCGGTGAATATGTTTATTGACATTACTGGTTGAACTTGGCACCCAATACAAACCTGATGGGTCAAGTCCATCCTCACCAATCGTTCCTGTATACAACCGCTTAGAAAAGGTCTGAAAGAGCAACTTCGGATCGTCAAACAACCCTCTGTTAGCTTCCATATAATCCAGCAACAAGGACACCGCTTGAATAAACCCATTCATGACGGAGATACTCACACCGTCCGCCTCTAGCTTGAGTAGGTAGTCTGTGACCGTACTTAACTCTCCTTGCTCAGTTAGCAAGATAGGCAGTTGGCTTTTGATGCCCGTATTGTCCTCTACAATCGTCGCTCTGACTTTTACTGATGACAAATTATGCTTTCTCTATACATAATGTACACGTAATACACTATATACCCGCATTAATAATTGAGCAATAAAAAGGCAGATTTCTCTGCCTTAATACACAATATACACCCTTTAAGTTACTATATATAACAAACGCTGCCTTTTTTCGTATTTCTGCCTATAAAAATCTTGCGACTTTCCATTACAGAAATATACTGTACATATATACAGGTATTTATTTATGCAAGACATCATCCAACACTTAAAAAGCCAACACCTTGTTTGGCAAGCAAATTTGACCAAAGCGGACGAGCATCAGTTCCTTAATAGATCAGGTTTCCCTG
Source organism: Vibrio owensii CAIM 1854 = LMG 25443 (assembly GCF_000817815.1). Taxonomy (GTDB): domain Bacteria; phylum Pseudomonadota; class Gammaproteobacteria; order Enterobacterales; family Vibrionaceae; genus Vibrio; species Vibrio owensii. Next base: position 162,483 of record NZ_JPRD01000005.1, on the reverse strand, counting down.
AACTCGACGCCCTGCTTGGCGGTGGCTTTCCTCCTCACGGCGTGGTGGAAATGGAATCTGTTGGCAGCATTGGCGAACTGCGCTTACTTGCGCCTTATTTAGAAGCGTCTCTTTCGAGAGGGGTGACGGCATTCATTCAACCACCAGCGTTGATGAATTCATTGTTCCTACACAGCATTGGCTTGGACATCAACCAAGTATGGGTAATCACGCCTGAACATCAACGCGATGCGCTGTGGGCAGCAGAGCAATGCCTCAAGAGCGGCGTGTGTACCAACGTTTTGTTATGGCAAGATGAGCTAGAGATCCACCACGTAAAACGCCTGCAAGTGGCGAGTGAGCAAGGCTCCTGCCCTCTGTTTATGCTCAAACCTAACATGACAAATCGCTTGTCTTTGCCTGTTTCATTGAGCCTAAAGCTACAAGGTCATGAGCAAGGTGTGAGTGTAGAAGTTCTCAAACGAAAAGGCGGTTGGAGCAAAGGCAGCGTCGATATCAACTTCCAGCACCACTATCCGCAACTGGTGATGCCAAGCACAACTCGTATTCCATCCACGGTGGTCAATTTCCCATTGGCGAACCAAGGTTAGTGATATGGCTTTGTGGATATACTTGCACTTCCCTCGCCTACAGTTAGATGCCCTCTTTGGTGATAACCAAGAGCAGCCTGTGGTGATTGTAGAAAGCCAACGTTGTCGGATCATTCAATACAACGAGATTGCCGCGCAACAAGGTATTAAGCCAAATATGGGCTTGGGTAGCGCGGCTTCTTTGTGCCGAGATTTGCAAGTGCATCCTTATCATCCGCAAACCGAATTGAGCAAGTTACAAGAAATTGCTCAATGGCTGTATTTGATTACGTCTGATGTCGTATTGATGCCAAGCCAAGGTATTCTGCTACGCGCAACCCCGATGCTTAATCTGTATGAAGGGCTACAAAACTATTGGACTAAAGTCAGTGCTCATTTATCGGAGCTGAAACTGAGTTTTCAATTCGGGTGTGGCTTTTCGCCTTTTTCTGCCAAATTGATGGCATTAGCAGGAGCGAACTTCATCAGTGAAGATAGGTCTGTCATGCAACAAGCCTTATCACCGCTGCCACTAACATTGACGGATTTATCAAGCACTACCGTAGAGAAACTACAACGTGTAGGTGTCACCACACTGCAAGGGTTACTTGAACTACCACTGCAAGACATCGCGCGTCGATTCGACATTGATTTGGTGAACTATGTTGGTCGCCTGACAGGGCAATTTAAACATCCTGTCGACTTTTATCATCCAACCGAATCCTTCCAAGTCTATTTGGAACTGTTGTTTGAGATTGAAAACGTCCAATGGGTGGAGAAACCACTAGCTAAATTGCTTCGTCAACTCGAAACCTTTCTCAAACTGCGCGATAAAGTCGCGTTTGAGCTGTGTTTAACCCTGCATCAGCGGGATAAACAAGCACAGCACCTTCAGCTCACATCCGCGCAAGGCGATTACTTGTGCCAACGCTGGCAACAATTGGCGAGTTTGAGTTTGGAATCCGTCACGTTAAACGGTCCTGTTATCGGCCTGACGTTAAAAGTAGAGCGCCAAGGTGAACCTTTAAGCTCTGCTCGTGATTTCTTTGCCGGGCAAAAAGGGCAAATGAACGCGCTAGAGCTGCTTTCTTTACTGCAAGCTAAATTGGGCAAAAGCGCGGTACTCAAACCCAATATAGCCTGCGATCCAAGACCAGAGAAAGCCAGTCAATATCGCCAAGCCGATGAGCCGGATGTCCCGATTAACACCATCCCTGCTCTGCTGCGCCCAGCGATGCAATTACCCGCCCCTATCGCGCTACAAGAGCAAGTATCTCTAGTACATGGACCTGAGCGGATTGTCTCAGGATGGTGGGATGGTGACGAGATCATGCGTGATTATTACATTGCGCATACCAAGCAAGGTCGCTGGTTATGGGTGTTTCGCGATCAGCACAAGCGCTGGTTTCTCCATGGCTATTTTTGTTAAATCGACAGTTATTTTTGTTAGGTCGTTATGAGTTACGCAGAACTGTTTTGTCAGTCCAACTTCTCCTTTCTCACTGGCGCTTCTCATGCAGAAGAGTTGGTGCTGCAGGCGGCATTTTATCGCTATCAAGCCATTGCGATCACCGATGAGTGCTCAGTTGCAGGCGTAGTAAAAGCTCATGCGACCATCGAGCAACACAAACTCGACATCAAACAAATCGTCGGCAGCATGTTTTGGCTCAATGGCGAGTGCCAAGTCGTGCTGCTTTGCCCTTGCCGTAAAGCTTACGCTGAGCTGTGCCGTATCATCACCAATGCCAGACGACGCAGCGAGAAAGACACTTATCAACTGTCGGAGTGGGATTTGATGTCGATTCGTCACTGCCTTGTGTTGTGGCTCCCGACTCATCAAGAGAATGACCATTATTGGGGGCGCTGGCTCCAGCAGCATCACGCTCATCGCTTATGGGTCGCGATTCAGCGTCATTTAGGTGGCGATGACGATGCTTACACCACACACTGTGAATTATTAGCAAACGAGTTCCAACTGCCGATTACCGCTTGTGGTGGCGTTTTGATGCATGCTGTTGAACGCTTACCGTTACAACATGTCCTGACAGCAGTAAAACACGGTTGTAGCGTTGATAAGCTCGGCTTTGGTCGTTTATCCAATGCCGAACGAGCATTGCGTCCATTGAACAAACTGTCTCGAATTTACAGACCCGAATGGTTGGCAGAAAGCACCCATATTGCGAGCTTGTGCGAATTCAACCTCTCAGATTTGAAATACGAATACCCGACAGAGCTCATCCCTGACGGTCACACTCCAACCTCTTATCTGCGTCTGTTGGTCGAGCGTGGTAAGAAACTGCGCTTCCCTGAAGGCGTACCCACAGACATTCATCAGACCATCGAGAATGAATTAACCCTCATTGAAGAGCTGGAATATCATTATTACTTTCTGACCATTCACGACATTGTAATGTTCGCTAAGCAGCAAGGCATTCTCTATCAAGGACGAGGCTCTGCGGCAAACTCGGTAGTGTGTTACTGCTTAGAAATCACCGCTGTCGATCCTAGGCAAATCTCGGTTCTATTCGAACGCTTTATTAGTCGAGAGCGAAAAGAGCCGCCAGACATTGATGTCGACTTTGAACACGAGCGCCGTGAGGAAGTGATTCAATATATTTACAAAAAGTATGGCCGCGAGCGTGCCGCTTTGGCAGCCACCGTGATCAGCTATCGCTTTAAAAGTGCCGTGCGTGAAGTGGGCAAAGCGTTGGGGATTGAAGAAACTCAGCTAGACTTCTTCATCAAAAACGTCAATCGCCGTGATCGTAGCCAAGGTTGGCAAGCGCAAATCATCGAATTGGGGTTACAACCAGAGTCGTTAAAAGGGCAGCAGTTTATCCAGTTGGTGAACGAGATCATCGGATTCCCGCGCCATTTATCTCAGCATGTAGGCGGCTTTGTGATTTCATCTGGCCCTTTGTATGAACTGGTGCCTGTCGAGAATGCTTCGATGGAAGATCGCACGATTATTCAATGGGATAAAGATGATTTAGAAAGCTTAAAGCTGTTGAAAGTCGATGTACTTGCACTCGGCATGTTGAACGCGATCCGTAAATGCTTTCAATTGGTCGAGAAGCACCACCAGCGATCCCTGTCGATTGCTGAGATCACGCGCCTGCAAGACGATCCGCACGTATACCGCATGATCCAAAAAGCCGATACCGTTGGCGTATTCCAAATTGAGTCTCGCGCGCAGATGAGCATGTTGCCACGCTTAAAGCCTGCACGTTACTACGACTTAGTCGTGCAGATTGCTATTGTCCGCCCGGGCCCAATTCAAGGTGATATGGTGCATCCGTTTCTAAAAAGGCGCAACGGTGAAGAACCTATCAGCTATCCATCGGAAGAAGTGAAAAGCGTACTAGAACGCACTATGGGCGTACCGATTTTCCAAGAGCAAGTAATTAAACTCGCGATGGTCGCCGCTGGGTTCAGTGGTGGTGAAGCCGATCAACTGCGCCGAGCAATGGCAGCATGGAAGAAGAACGGCGATCTTGCCAAGTTCAAACCTAAGTTGATCGACGGGATGCGTGAGCGTGGTTATGACTTAGAATTTGCGGAGCGAATCTTCGATCAAATCTGCGGTTTTGGTGAATACGGTTTTCCGGAAAGCCACTCAGCCTCTTTCGCAGTGCTGGCTTACTGCTCTGCATGGTTGAAGTTTTACTACCCTGCTGAGTTCTATACTGCCCTACTCAATAGTCAACCGATGGGGTTTTATAGCCCTTCGCAATTGATTCAAGATGCGCGCCGACACGGTGTCGAAGTGCTGCCTGTTTGTATCAACCACTCGTCGTATCAGCATCATTTGGTCAAACGTCCTAATGGTCGTCTTGGTGTACAACTGGGCTTTCGCTTAGTAAAGGGCTTTAATCAAGAAAGCGCTTCTCGGCTGGTCGAGCGCCGACCAAACAATGGCTATCGTACTATCCAAGAGGTGAAACAGATCTTAAGAAACCGCCGTGATATTGAACTGCTCGCTTCTGCCAATGCGTTTCAGATCCTTTCAGGTAATCGATATAACGCTCGTTGGGCTGCGATGGATTCGTTATCAGATTTACCCTTGTTCAACCACATGGAAGAGCCAATGGCGAATTACCAAGCTCAACCTTCTGAATACGAGAACTTGATTGAAGATTACGCCAGTACAGGGTTATCACTGAGTCGCCATCCGATTACTCTGCTAGAAGAAGCAGGAAAGTTACCGCGCTTTACTCGGATGAAGCAGTTAGTTGAAAAGGAGCATAAATCTTTAGTGACGGTCGTCGGTGTCGTGACAGGTAGGCAATCTCCTGGCACCGCAGCAGGTGTGACTTTTTTCACTTTAGAAGACGATACGGGCAACATTAATGTGGTGGTCTGGCGAGCAACCGCCCGCGCTCAAAAGCAAGCGTATCTCACTTCAAAAGTCTTGATGGTTAAAGGGACTTTAGAAAGAGAAGGAGAAGTGACACATATAATTGCAGGAAAGCTCATCGATTGCACACACAACCTTGCTGAGCTAAAAAGTAAGTCACGCGATTTCCATTAAATCATCATATTTTGAGGGCTGGAAAACACATTTCGCCGAAAAAAGTAAAGGGAGGTAAACCCTCCCTTTTTCGATTCTGCTGAATTAATCCTCAGCCATCGTTTCCGTACGCTTACTCTTGTATTTCCTATACAGTAACAAGGATAAAGTCATAATGACTTTAGATGTTAGCCATATCATTAAACGGAAGTACCCTAGGTTAATAGGTGAAAAGTGACGTGATATACCTACATATTTCATTGTCAGAAATATGTAAAATAGTATAGCAATCGCACTTCAATTAATTACCTACCCCTATGGATTAATTCTTCGCCGATTAATTAACGCCCGTATATAAAACTTGACGCATTCTATCTTGTGAAACTTCAACGAGAAGGTCCGGTTGGAACTTAGAAATAAAGCGGTCGCAGCCCACTTTCTGCACCATGGCCTCGTTGAAACTACCACTTAAGGAAGTGTTCAGCGTAATGAACAGTTTGGACATTCGCGGGTCAGAGCGCACTTCATGCGTCAGTCTGTAACCGTCCATTTCTGGCATCTCTGCATCCGTGATCATCATCAGCAGTTCTTTCTCGACGTCTTTACCTTCATCACACCAACGTTTAAGGACCGTCAATGCTTCTAGACCATCGCGGCATTCAATGATGTTCAAACCAAGCTGAGACAAGGTATCTTTCACCTGATTACGGGCCGTTGAAGAATCATCAACAATCAGAACATTACGACCAATCATGGCTTGCGCTAACTCTTGATCTAAAATGCCATCAGAAATGGTGACGTCGTAATGGACGATTTCCGCCAACACTTTTTCTACATCAATGATTTCAACGATTTGTGATGAATCACCGTCCTTCACTTGCGTGATTGCTGTTAGGTAGTTAGAGCGGCCAGATGTCGATGGCGGCGGCTGAATCTCTGTCCAAGCGGTATTGATGATGTTACGCACGGGTCCGACAAGGAAACCCTGAATAGAGCGGTTGTATTCGGTGATGATCAAGTTTTCTTCTTCTGCTTCACCACGCAGTGGTGGGAAGCCAATCGAGTAACGCAGATCAATCACTGGCACGGCTTCGCCGCGCAAAGACGCTACACCACGGATGTTGTAATGAGAGCCCGGGAGTTTCGTCAGTGGAGGCAGCTTAATCACCTCTTTCACTTTAAAAACGTTAATCGCAAACAATTGGCGACTATTCAGTGTGAACAGCAAAAGCTCCAGTCGGTTTTCACCTACTAGATTCGTACGCTGATCAACCGTATTTAACACTCCGGACATACCACTACCTAACTTTGAACGACAACCTATCACTCTTTACAGAAAACCGTGTTGAAACAACAAAGTAAACCTTTTGTATGAGTGCTCTACATTACTTACGTAAAATTACATTAATGCTATAGATATAGCAATGAAACAGCGCCCAGATTGGCGTTTTCGGCACTGAGAAGATCAAAAAAGGGCGAACTGTAACGCTCACCCTTTTCTTCAAGTTCAGTTGATGCAAGAAAGATTAACCTTCAATCACCTTCATCAACAGTTGTCCATCGTATAGCGCCTGTTTCACTAGCGCAGCGCCCGGCATCGTCGCTTGCTTATAAAAACGAGATTCCACCAGCTCAAGGTCTTGATGATAAACAGGTAAACTTTGCTCTTCGATACAACGACGAATCGCAGGATAAAGCACATCTTTAGCTTGGTTGATTACCCCACCAATCAAGATTTTCTCTGGGTTGAATAGGTTAATCACAATCGCAATCGCAGAGCCTAAATAGCGACCCAATTTCTCAATCACATCAACCGCAAGAGGATCACCATTCGCCGCCGCTTCACAAATACTCTCGATGCTAATTTCTTCGTGCTCAGCAAGAATAGAAGCTTCACCGTTAGCAATACGAGTAACCACCTCTTCGCGGATTGCTTGCGAACTCGCCACCGTTTCAAGACAACCAATGTTGCCACAATGACAGCGCTTGCCGTTTGGATCGATTTGGATATGGCCAAGTTCGCCGATGTTACCGTGACGACCTTGCAGCACGCGACCATCTAAGATGATACCCGCACCTAAACCGTGGTGGATGGAGATAAGCACCGAGTTATCGTTCTCTTGAGAATGTCCGAACAACTTCTCTGCCAGCGCCCAAGCGCGCGTATCGTTGGCAATAAAAACAGGTAAGCCCGTTGCTTTATAGATTTCTGGGCCTAACGCCAAGTTCTCAACATTGTAATGCGGCATTTGCAATACGATGCCCTGCTCTGAGTTCACCAGACCAGGCAAAGTAATCGCGATACTGGTGACACGATCGAGTTGATCAGCATAGGTTTGGAAGAATTCATCAATTTCGTAGAGTAAGCGTTCAAGCACGTCGTCTTGGTCGCGTTCATGGATATCGATTTTGGTATCGATAAGAACATCACCGCCAAGCTCGTGCAGTGCAATGGTCAAGTACCCTCGACCTAAGCGCATCGACAAGAATTGCCAACCTTCATTATTGACCTGTAAACCCACTGCAGGACGGCCACGGCTCGTCGCTTCCTGAACAGTAGTTTCATGAATCAGATGGGCTTCAATCAACTCTCGAGTGATCTTAGTGATACTCGCAGGCGCAAGCTCACTTTGCTTGGACAAATCGATTCGAGATATTGGACCCTTCAGGTCAATTAGTTTGTATACACGACCAGCATTGACCTGTTTGATATGATCAATATGGCCCGGTTGAGCCATGTACATCTTGCACTCCGAAATTCTATAACGGGATAATTTTTTTACTTTGCGAAGTAATTGTGAAGTGAATTGATAAATCCCCGTGACAAGCATCACGTATAAACATGTTTGTTTGTGTATTCAATCAAATAACCAGAAATCTACTCCTGTTAAATTGTTTGAAAAATAACTTATTTTATTCATCAAATTAGGTAACAAAGCCTGCGCCTTAATGTTTTTCAGCACTTTGACCTAAATGCGAACAATCTGCGCATACTGTGCATATACTTAGCGAGAATAGAATTCGAGTTATCTAGTCCTACACCTGCATTCTTCGGAGAATCTATGACTTCCATATTAAGAAGAACAAAAATTGTCACAACGCTTGGCCCATCAACCGATAAAGACAATGTCCTTGAGGAGATAATCAAAGCTGGAGCAAACGTCGTTCGTATGAACTTCTCACACGGTACCAGCGATGACCACGTTCAACGTGCAGAAAAAGTAAGAGCTATCGCGGCGAAGCTTGGTCGCCAAGTGGCGATACTTGGTGACTTACAAGGTCCAAAAATTCGCGTTTCCACCTTCAAAGACGGCAAAATTCATCTCAACGTCGGCGATAAATTTACGCTAGACAGCGACCTACCAAAAGGCGAAGGCGATCAAGACTCCGTTGGCTTAGATTACAAAGAGCTCCCACAAGACGTCTCTCCTAATGACATCTTGCTGCTTGACGATGGTCGCGTGCAATTGCAAGTGACTAGCGTTGAAGGCAACAAAGTCCACACCCGAGTAACGGTCGGTGGCCCTCTTTCCAACAACAAAGGCATCAACAAAAAAGGCGGCGGCCTATCTGCGGATGCACTTACTGAAAAAGACAAAGCTGACATCCTCACCGCTGCCAAAATCAAAGTCGATTACCTCGCTATCTCATTCCCTCGCAATGGCGAAGATATGCATTACGCTCGTCGTTTGGCGCGAGACGCAGGTCTTGAAGCGAAACTCGTGGCAAAAGTGGAGCGTGCTGAAACCGTCGCTACCACAGAATCCATTGATGACATCATCTTAGCGTCTGACGTTGTTATGGTTGCTCGTGGCGACTTGGGGGTCGAAATTGGTGACCCAGAGCTTATCGGTGTACAGAAGAAGCTTATTCGCCGTGCTCGCAGCTTAAACCGTATCGTGATTACTGCGACCCAAATGATGGAATCGATGATGGCTGCACCAATGCCGACTCGTGCGGAAGTCATGGACGTAGCAAACGCTGTCCTAGACGGTACGGATGCAGTGATGCTTTCTGGTGAGACTGCTGCGGGTCTATACCCTGTGGAAACCGTGAAATCCATGGCGGAAGTATGTATAGGTGCAGAGAAGATGTCGGAAGCAAGCCTGTCGACTTACCGATTGGACCGCACCTTCGCAACCGCTGAAGAGACCATAGCTATGTCGACAATGTATGCAGCCAACCACATGGAAGGCGTCAAAGCGATGGTTTCTCTGACCGAATCCGGTCGAACTGCTTTGATGATGTCTCGCTTAAGCTCTGGTTTGCCGATTTTCGCACTGTCGCGTAATGAATCAACGCTAAACCGAGCGGCATTGTATCGCGGCGTCACACCTGTGTATTTTGACTCCAAAGGCGGTGCTGGCTTAACGACGGCTCATGCGGCGATCGTGACATTGAAAGAGCAAGGGTTATTGGATGAAGGGGACTTGGTGATCTTCACTCAAGGTGATGTGATGGATGTAGTAGGTTCGACCAACTGTATGCGTATTTTGTCCGCTTAGTACCTTCCCAAAAAACCATAAAGGCTCCACAAGGAGCCTTTTCTTTTTTCAGATACTTGATTTCAATCTAAGCCGTTTCTCGACCATCTATGTTCAATTTGTCATAGAGTTGAATCAAATTAAAACCCGTTTGTAGACCAAGTTGATAATCGTGCTCTAACGCTTCTGGATCGCTCAACAAAGACGATGACTGTAACTCTTCTTTAGGTGCCAATTGCAGAATAAAGGTATCGTCTGGCGGAGCGGTTAAGAACGCTTGTGTCAATTCGAAGGTTTGGTAGTGAATCATCAACATGTCAGCCAATCCAGAATCGAAGTTTTCACCAATCAGGTGGCTCAAGCGATAAAGATTATCCGCCCCAAACAACCAGCGTCCGCCATTGAGCAGCTTTCTACCAGACAATTTCGACTGATGAGCCGCATTAATTTTCTGCTGCAAGAAGCTACTCCAGTCCTCTTTCCATTGGTGAACCTTGTGTTGCCAAGACTCTTGCACAGAGTTGATAGACTCACGGTACCACTTGATCCCCTCTTCACCAATCTCGGCTTGTACTTTGGCTTCTGCCTCAGAAAAAGGCTCGGTACGAATCACAATGATATTACGCGCATTCTTTCTCCATGCTTCTTGCACAGGAATCGAGGCAGAGACCCCACCATCAACATAAGGATGCCCATTTACATCCACAGGCCCCAGATACAATTTAGGGATCGCGCAAGTGGCAACCATGGTATTGACCCAGTCCCCACCGAGTATCGGCAAGTATTGATCAGAGAGAGTATCGACATTTGTCACCGCAGCAAACGCACCACGGGCACCTAACGCAGTTTTCCCCATATCGAGGTCAAGTTTATAAGGGTAATCTTGAATGCGCTCTAAGGCCCATTCCAAGCCCAAATATTGCTTCTTGCGGATATAACGGAAAAGATTAAAGAATTCGTTGGAAGTAGTGAGATCCGTAATGAAAGCCTTGCCCATGCCGTGTTGACGACAAAGGTAAGCACACAAATTCAGAGCTCCGGCTGATGTGCCATAGAATTCATCGAATGGATCGAAATTAGAAAGAAGGAATGCATCCAACACTCCAGCGGTAAAAATCCCTCTCTGCCCTCCTCCTTGTGCGACAAGGGCAGTTTTGCCATTTCTATAGCGCTCATACATCTCAATGTCGAGCTCTGCATGGCGATCAGTGATAATACCGCTGTTGCGTGTCATAGGCGTATCGCCAATGCATTAAGCCGTAGTAATCGCAATGATGCCGAAAGAGAGTAAAACTGCGAATACTGTAACGACGATGAGTAGGGCTGATTTTAGATCGTGTTCCATAGACACCTCCTTTAGTTGTAACAAATTAATAACACCAGTGTGAATTATGTTCAAGAATTGCCTAATTTAGTCGCACGATTTTGGCTAAGGCATCACAATTAGCTTAGTCATAATAAGGAGATAGCAAATGAACTATAAAATTGACTGGCTAGTTGGGAGTGTATTATTGAGCTGTTCTATGGCTGCTCAAGCGACGGTTATCGTCACGCCCTATGTCGGCTTTACAGGAGGCGGTAAAGTAGAGGATGAGAATGACCGCACCTACGATTTAGACCCTTCAATCAATTATGCTTTGTCAGTTGAAACCCCTTTTGAGATGGGTCGCATCGGTTTTTTCTATTCCAATCAGTCGTCAGAATTGCAAGACATTAATAACTCGGCAGACATTCACTATCTTCAATTTCAAAGCAGCATTTACTACCCTCTCGCTCAGGGCTGGCAAACCTACGTTGGATTGGGCATAGGCGCGTCATACGCCGACGTAGACTGGGTAAACGACAAGTATGGCTTTTCTGGCAGTGCATTCGCCGGCCTTGAGTACGAATTCTCGAAAACCTTTGCAATGACCGCGCAAATCCGTTGGTTAGGCACAGTTGTAGACAACGACACCTCAGGTGCTTGCGTCGTACCAACGGACGGTTCGTCTTGTATCATCAAGTTTGAAACCGACTGGATGAACCAATTCCAATCCAACATTGGCTTTCGTTTCCGTTTCTAACGACTTTCACTTCTAATGTGTCGTTTTAACGAAATATTCTCTATTGGGTGTGTCTAACACAGAGATACACCCTAATAGCCAAAAAGAGTTTATTTGACCAAGATCACATCGACCATACAGTCATTTATTTCAAAACCTACCCAACTTTACCGATCAGATAGCCTACCAAATCACTAATTAACAATATTTAAACCAGATAAAATATCGACATTAACATTTAGAGTCTATTGCGCTAAATAATGTAAAAAGTTAGTCTGAACACAGAAAGCAGAAGAATATTTCAGCTTTTGCAAACACACATCAAAATTTAAAGCATTTAATTCTATTTCTTGTTAGGTAACACAAAGCAAAACACCAGAATTTTATAACAATACCGAACATCGAGCAGAAAACTGACGGATAACAGTTGCTCTTTGCTCTACTGGTGTTGCACGTTGCCGAGAAGAGCTTCATTCCTTAGGGAGTTGTACAGGAGTCAAATATGAAGCGAGAACAATGGGGATCCCGTGCGGGATTCATCTTAGCAGCAGTCGGTTCAGCCATCGGCTTGGGTAACATCTGGCGTTTCCCTTACATGGCCTATGAGAATGGCGGCGGTGCCTTCTTTATTCCTTATCTTTTCGCCATGATCACCGCAGGTATTCCATTCATGATCCTTGAGTTCAGTATGGGTCAAAAATACCGCGGTTCTGCACCAAAAACATTGGCAAAAATCCACGCGAAATTTGAATGGCTTGGTTGGTTCCAAGTTGGCGTTGCTGCCGTCATCGCCGTTTACTATGTTGCGGTTATTGGTTGGGCAATTTCTTACTTTGGGATGTCGTTCACTCAAAGTTGGGGTTCCGATACCAACGCCTTCTTCTTTAGTGAATACCTAAAACTTGGTGATAACTCTCCAACTGATTTAGGCAGCATTCAATGGAAGATCGCCGTATCTATGCTGATTGCTTGGGCAATTACCTATACTGCGATTGTGAGCGGTGTTAAATCAGGTATTGAACGCGCATCTAAGATCATGATGCCTATATTGTTCATTATGGTGATCTTCTTGATCGGTCGCATGATTTTCCTTCCTGGTGCGCTAGACGGTGTGAACTACATGTTCGAGCCAGACTTCAGCAAAATCTGGGACGTAAAAGTGTGGGCAGCGGCTTACGGCCAGATCTTCTTCACACTAAGTATTGGCTTTGCCATCATGCTGGCTTACTCAAGCTACCTGCCAGAGAAATCAGACATCACCAATAACGCCTTCATGACGGTATTGATCAACTGTGGCTTCTCTATCCTTGCCGGTATCATGATTTTCTCGGTATTGGGTTACATGGCCCAAGAACAAGGCAAACCGCTTACTGAGGTAGTCTCTGCGGGTGTAGGCTTGGCATTTGTGACGTTACCTGCGGCAATTAACCTACTACCAGCGCCATACATCCTTGGTCCTCTGTTCTTCTTTGCTTTAGTTGTTGCAGGCTTAAGCTCGCACATCTCAATCATGGAAGCGGTAACCTCAGCAGTTATCGACAAATTAAAATGGAGCCGTAAGAAAGCTGCAAACGTAGTAATCGGTATTGGATTTGTTGTCTCGATGGCATTCGCGACCAACGGCGGATTGCTTCTGCTGGACCTTGTCGACCACTTCGCAAACAACGTTGGTATTATGGTTGGTGGCCTAGTAGAAATCGTTCTGATGGCTTGGTTGTTGAAGCAAGTGCCTGAAGTTCGTAACTACGTAAACGAGCGCTCTGACTTCTCTGTTGGTCAATGGTTCGAAATCTGTTTACGCTTTGTAACACCAATCATGTTAGCAATTATCTTGGCAACCAAGCTGTACGCACTTCTCACCGAAGGTTACGGTGGCTACGACCTAACGCTGGGTTGGGTAATGATTGCCGCACTGTTTGTGTTTGGCGTATTGATTAACGTAGCGAGCAAGGAGAAAGCGTAATGACTACAAGTGCAATCATCATGATGGTTATCGGACTTGGCATCACTTGGGGTGGTGCTGCGGTATGCATCAAACGAGCAATGAATAAACAGCAGTAAAGCTAACTGCCAGCGAAATTAAGGCTCACAAAACAAAATGCCGGCTCAGTGCCGGCATTTTTGTATCTGTTAGAAATTGTACTTGATACCAAGCGCCCCACCGATTTGCAGATCAGGCCCTTTGTAGAAGTCCACTTCAGGATGGATTTGCGCGTACAGATCCCAGCCTTTTGATAGATCCCAATTTAAACCTAGTGGGACACGAACACCGAATTCATCATCCCACTCGTACCAGCCACCAACACCGACATACCAAGTTAATGGCATGCTTTGATCAAATGTACCGCGCTTCGCTATGTAATCAAACGCCATACCATCGTTACCAATAATACCGCGGTACTTGTCATCAATTTCAACGACAACGCTGAGCTCTTGATCGACCGCCATACCAACAGAAAAATTCTTCGCTCCATCCGCCGCCATTACGGCACTCGGCAGCATTGTTGCCGCCAATAAAATTCGCTTTTTCACAGCCTTCCCCCACTTAAAAAAACAGCGTGCATAATTCAAACATGTTGTCATTTTGTTGTGTCAGTAATGAGTAAGAATGACGTACGAAAAAAGCCACAAACGTAAGGGTGAGCGTGAGATCACGGCTAAAACACCAAAAGTAAGTGCTAGTGAAAAAAAGATTAGAGATTAGAGATTAGAGATTAGAGATTAGAGATTAGAGAAGAATAAATACTGGAGAGGTATGAAGGGAAAGATACAGAAAGCAAAAAGGAGGCCGAAGCCCCCTTTTTCTTATGAATGACTGAGATTAGCCGTGGTTACGAATCCACTCATCCATTTCAGTTTTCAGGTTGTCAGACTTAGTACCGAAGATAGCCTGAACACCACCTGCTACAACTACAACACCAGCAGCGCCTAGTTGTTTTAGTTTGTCTTGGTCAACTGCAGCTGTGTCAGCTACTGCTACACGTAGACGAGTGATACATGCGTCTAGACCAGTGATGTTTGCTTTGCCGCCGAATGCTGCAACAAGCTCACCTGCCATGTCAGAACCAGAAGTTGCAACAGCTTCTTCAGATTCGTCTTCACGACCTGGAGTTTTAAGGTCAAGAGCAGTGATTACTGTGCGGAATACTACGTAGTAGATTACTGCGTAAACTAGACCAACAGCTACCATCAGACCCATCTTCTGAGCGTGGCCAGATAGAACTAGGAAGTCGATCAGACCGTGTGAGAATGATGTACCGTGTACGAAGCCTAGAGTGTTAGCAACAACGTATGCAGAACCAGCTAGTAAAGCGTGGATACCGTATAGTACCGGAGCAACGAATAGGAATGAGAATTCGATTGGCTCAGTAATACCTGTTAGGAATGAAGTCAGAGCAGCTGACGCCATGATACCCATTACTTTCGCGCGGTTTTCTGGTTTAGCACAGTGAGCAATAGCGATTGCTGCAGCTGGTAGACCGAACATCTTGAACATGTAACCACCCGCTAGCTGACCGAAGCCATTACCAGCAGCGCGAGAAGCATCATCTGCAACTAGGTAACAAGTTAGTACGCCGTTTTGAGTTTCACCAGCAGCGTTCACACAAGTACCTGCTTCGAAGAAGAATGGCACGTTCCATACGTGGTGTAGACCGAATGGGATTAGAGAACGCTCAACTACGCCATAGATACCGAACGCAAGTTGTGGGTTTTGGTGCGCAGCCCAGTCAGAGAATGCAGAGATTGCACCGCCGATTGGTGGCCATACGATAGATAGTACAACACCTAGGATGATCGCAGCGAAACCAGTGATGATTGGCACAGCACGCTTACCAGCGAAGAAGCCAAGGTACTCTGGAAGTTGGATTTTGAAGAAACGGTTGAATGCCCAAGCAGCAACACCACCGACAAGGATACCACCTAGTACACCTGTATCGATTTTCTCAACGCCCATGATGCCAGCCATAACGCCAAGCGTTGCTGTCATGATGCCGTAACCAACGATTGCAGCAAGACCTGCTACACCGTCGTTGTTTGTGAAGCCAAGTGCTACACCAACAGCAAATAGAAGTGCCATTTGGCCGAATACTGAACCACCAGCTTGTTCCATTAGGTTAGAAACAACCTCTGGAATGAAGCTTAGGTGGGCAGCACCAACACCTAGTAGGATACCTGCGACTGGCAACACTGATACTGGTAGCATCAGAGCTTTACCAACTTTTTGCAGGTTTGCAAAAAGGTTCTTAAACATGTTTATGCTCCTGATAAATTATAAGTATTATTTGGGCACTAACGGCACACCCCCGTAGCCTAAATGTTAGCACCCAATGAAAATGTAACCACACGTTGCATTATATTTTCCGGCTCTAAATATATATTGATGGCCCTCAAACTTTCCACACAGTTACGAAATTTAGTTTCAAAACAAGCCGCAGATCACACCCAAAAACAGTAGATGAAAAGGTTTGCATTAAACTTATATTACTGTTTTATAACGACTTTATTATCAACATAATTAATTTTAAGGCGTAAATAAAATAAAGACCGATGTTATTTTTAGTAACAAAATTACATTTAAGAGATTTGATTGGGGTTAAATCAACAAATTTAGTAAACATTAAACTAAATGATCTTTTTGGCGTATTTCTAAACAAAAAAAGGGCAATAGCCCCTTTTTTAAACCGTGTATTGATTTTTCATCGCAAAAAAAGATTTCGGAAGTTTTCGGTTGTTTTTTGCCCTACTTCAGCAATGGAGCATCCTTTTAGCTGTGCAATATAGGCTGCAACTTCGACAACATAGGCTGGTTGGTTCTCTTTTCCACGATGTGGAACGGGCGCTAAATATGGAGAATCCGTCTCAATAAGCAGCCTTTCTAAAGGCAAAGCTTTCACGACTTCTTTCAATTCTGTCGCCTGACGGAAGGTTACAATGCCCGAAATTGAGATGTAGAACCCTAAATCTAATGCAGCTTCTGCAAATGGTAGATCTTCGGTAAAGCAGTGGATCACACCACCACATTTTTCAGCGCCACCATTGCGTAGAATTTCTAATGTATCTTCACGAGCGTTACGGGTATGAATGATAAGCGGCTTGTTAAACTCCACCGCTAAATCTACCTGCTGTTCAAAACGCTCTTTTTGCAGCGCTGCAGTCTCTGGTTTGTAGTGATAATCCAGACCTGTTTCACCAATCGCTACCACTTTTTCGTGCGAAGCGTGTTGGCGTAAGGTCTCCATAGAGAACGCGCTCTCCACATCAAGCGGATGCACACCACAAGACGCATAAACGTTGTCGTATGGCGTAATCATTTCCAACATTTTTGGAAATGAATCTAACGTAACGCCTACCGACAGTAGCTCTTTTACGTTCGCTTGTTTTGCTTTGTTAATAACGTCTTCAACATTGATGTGAAGATCATCGTAATTCAGTTTGTCTAGATGACAGTGCGAATCTACGAACATAATGCCTCTCGTGATTCAATTAACCAATTCATTGATAGTAGTTCAAGGTTCAAGCCAGGAAAGCGTTGAATTTGCCCTTTTAGCTCAAGCAGCTTCTTCGACGCCAGGTATAAACCGTCATAACTGTGTGTTGGGAACAGAGTTGCGCCCGGAAGTTGAGCCGCTTCCGCCACCCCAAATTGGGCTTTCTGAGCGTCCGTTAATAGATACCAAGCCCAGTCGAATGCTTTGTCTGGGTTCTTTGCCATTAACGATGCACACTGGAATACATCTGATACCGGCGAAGATAGCGTCTCAATAAAACAACGCTCAAACGCTTGGTACTCATCAAGCTCACCACTTTTCACCGCTTCTAGGGTATTAATTGGCGACCCTAAATTCAGTTTAAGCGCATAAGTTGGTACTTGTGATGCTCCCTGCTCGCTCATCCAATTCATCGCCTGCTCTGTTGATGGTGGTGTCACCACCCATTGTTGGCAACGACTCTGGATAGTTGGCAGCAATCGCTCTTGGTTATGCGTCACGAGCAAGAACAAGCATTTCTGTCCCGGCTCTTCGAGTGTTTTCAACAACGCATTGGACGCAGACTCATTCATCGCATCGGCTGGCTCTATGATGAACACGCGATAACCGTTTAGTTGTGAAGACTCGTGCGCAAGCCGATTACATGCTCGAATCTGGTCAACGGTGATCGACTTTCCTTCTTTCTCTGGCTTAATCCAGTGTAAATCAGGATGGCTATGAGATTGAGTCAACTGGCAACTATGGCAGAAGCCACACGCTTCACTGGTGTAATTTTGACACAGCAACGAGTGACTAAAGAGCTCAACCAGCTTCTCTACCGCTAATCCCTTTTCACTTTGCAGCAGCAGTGCGCCCGGAATTCGTTCTGAATCCAAGCTTGTTTTGAGGTTATCCCAAACGGGTAGTAACCATGGAAAGTCATTTAACATGAGCGACCTCAATCCACATTCTGCTTACAGTGACGCTAGCCATTCGTTTAGCGCAGCTTTGATGTCTTGTGCAACCTCTTCAATCGACTGCTCAGCGTTGATCACCACGATGGAATCATCGGCATTAGCCAACACTAAGTAACGCTCACGCGTACGTTCAAAGAAGCTGATGTCCATTTTTTCAATACGATCTAGTTCGCCACGTCCACGAGCACGTTCAAGTCCAACTCGAGGATCGATATCCATGTACAATGTGAATGCAGGCTTAAACTCACCTAGAGTCGTATCGCGCAGGTTCTTCATCAGTGATGCGTCGATTTGGCGGCCACCACCTTGGTAAGCTTGAGAAGACAAATCATGACGGTCGCCAACTACCCATTGATCGTTTGCTAGCGCTGGCTTAATCACGTTCTCAACTAACTGAACTCGTGCTGCATAAAGCAAAAGCAATTCAGTCATGTCTTTTAGATCTTCGCCTTCGTGCTCTTCTTTTACTAGTGCACGCATTTTCTCTGCTAGCGGCGTACCGCCTGGTTCACGAGTATTAACGATATCTTGGATACCTGCAGCTTTCAGCGTATCTAAAACGGTTTTAATCGCAGTGCTTTTACCCGCGCCCTCTAGGCCCTCAACGACAATAAAGTTTGCTTTCATCATTTGTTCTTTCTTAGTTCTCTTAAATAGGCACGTACAGCACGGTTGTGCTCAGCAAGGGATTTCGAAAACACATGTCCACCCTTTCCACTTGCTACAAAATATAGGTAATTACTGTTCTCAGGGTTGAGAGCAGCTTCAATAGATGCTTCACCGGCCATAGCGATTGGCGTTGGTGGTAACCCATTAATGGTGTATGTGTTGTATGGCGTTGGTGTACGCAAATCTTTCTTACGGATATTGCCATCGTACGCATCCCCCATACCGTAGATAACGGTTGGGTCAGTTTGCAAACGCATACGTTTGTTGAGGCGGTTAACAAATACCGACGCAACACGTTCGCGCTCGGCATCAATCGCCGTCTCTTTCTCAATAATAGAAGCCAAGATCAGCGCTTCGTATTTATCTTTCAGTGGTAACTTCTCCTGACGCGCTTCCCATTGTTCATCAAGAATCTTGTTTAGCTTGCTGTGTGCACGCTCTAAGATCTGACTTTCACTTGCGCCAGCAGTGTAGTGGTAAGTCTCCGCAAGGAATAAACCTTCAAGCTTCTCACGCTCAATACCCAGCTTTTCTGCCATTTCTTTTTCAGACAAGCCAGTTAAGTCATGTTTTACATGAGGTGCAGCCCTTAACTGTTCAACCCACTCAGAGAAACGGCTGCCTTCGACAAAAGTAATCGCAAATTGATGCTCTTTGCCGGTATTGAGCTGTTCTAACGTTTGATAAAGCGAAACTTTTGGCTCAAGTTGGTAAGTGCCTGCTCGCACCTGAAGAAGCTCTGGGTAAAGGTGGGGCATTAAACGAATGTAATCAGAAGCTTCTATGATGTCGTCTTTTACAAGATCACGCATCACTCGGTGAAAGCTGGTGCCATTTTCTACGGTAAACAGCTGAGGCTGCTCTATAAGAATTGGCGAGTTAACATATTGCTTAGTCTGTGAAACAACGTAAAAAACACCTGCTGCACCAATAACGGCAATCAGTACAACAAAAGCAAACAGTTTTTTAATCACGAATTTAGATTCCCTTGAAGTCGTCGAGTCAATTTTCCTATTGGAAAGTCAATCTTGTTATCTGGTGTCGAAATACCGCTGACCGGTGCCACACCTAATAGTGAGTTACACATCAACACCTCGTCTGCATTAAGCAAATCAGAGAGTTCGAATGTTGCTACCTGCACTGGGTAGCCATTGGTTTGGAGAAATTCCAATACCTTACGGCGCATTACGCCAGCCACACCAGACAAACTCAAATCGGGTGTGTATACCTTTTTATCTTTAACCCAAAAAAGGTTTGCCATTGTAGTTTCAATGACATGATTTTGCACATTTAACGTCACAGCATCAGCAAATTCAGAATCATCAATTTCTGCCTTTGCGAGTACCTGCTCTATTCGGTTATTGTGCTTGTGACCAGCCAGAAGTGGTTGAATACCAAGACGGGTTTCACAAACCCCTAACGGCACGCCATTTTCTTGCCATGAAGAGTAATGAGAAGGAAACGCAAAATTTGAAATAGTCACGACTGCCCCTTCAATACCGCTAGGACTATACCCTCGCCCTCCAGTACCGCGACTAATATGAATTTTGATTCCAGCAAGCTCGTCATTCAAAACCGCTTTCATTGCCCAATCGAACACTTGGCTCCAATCAGGAAAAGGGATGTGTAATGTTTTTAGGCACGCTTCCATTCGCTCAACATGCGCTTGCCAATGCTCTAATTCACCCTTCTTAGTTTTAATAGTGGTGAAACAGCCATCGCCATATTGAAACGAGCGGTCTCCAAGCGAAATGTGTGTTTGTGGCAGTCCATTGACCCAGAACATTCAGATACCTTTACTTTCCGATCGACATATAAAACAAAACGGCTCAATGCTAAGCATCGAGCCGTCAGAATACAAGTATCGCTTCTCTAAAACAGTGTTAGAGATTTTTACTCAGCGAATTTTTTGAATACTAGCGAACCGTTTGTACCGCCGAAGCCGAACGAGTTACAGATTGCGTATTCCATATCAACTTTGCGTGCTGTATGCGGAACAAGATCGATATCTAGACCTTCTTCTGGATCATCTAGGTTGATCGTTGGTGGAACGATTTGGTCTACCAAAGAAAGAACTGTGATGATCGCTTCAACTGAGCCAGCAGCACCTAGAAGGTGACCAGTCATAGATTTAGTTGAAGATACTAATACTTGCTTAGAGCCTTCTTCACCAAGAGCACGTTTAACACCCTTGATCTCAGCCACATCACCAGCAGGTGTCGATGTACCGTGAGCGTTCACGTAACCAACTTGAGTACCAGTGATGTTTGCGTCACGCATTGCCGCTTCCATTGCTAGAGCGCCACCTGAACCATCTTCACTTGGAGAAGTCATGTGGTAAGCGTCACCAGACATACCAAAGCCAACTAGCTCTGCGTAGATCTTAGCGCCACGTGCTTTTGCGTGCTCGTACTCTTCAAGAACCATAATGCCCGCACCGTCACCAAGAACAAAGCCATCACGGCCCTTATCCCATGGACGAGAAGCTTTTTGAGGCTCATCATTACGAGTTGAAAGTGCTTTTGCTGCACCGAAACCAGCCATACCTAGTGGTGTAGATGCTTTCTCTGAACCACCAGCAACCATCGCCTCAGCATCACCGTATGCAATCATACGCGCTGCGTGGCCGATGTTGTGTAGACCTGTAGTACATGCCGTAGAGATCGCGATGTTTGGACCACGAAGACCACGCATGATAGATAGGTTACCTGCAACCATGTTTACGATGGTCGAAGGAACAAAAAATGGGCTAACTTTGCGAGGACCTTTTTCAACAAGCGCTGTATGGCCTGTTTCGATTAGGTCTAGACCGCCGATGCCTGAGCCGATTGCTACACCAACTCGAGCTGCGTTTTCTTCGGTAATTTCTAAGCCAGAGTCATCCAGTGCTTGGATACCCGCTGCAATGCCGTACTGGATGAATAAATCCATTTTACGAGCATCTTTCTTAGACATGTACTCTGTGCAATCAAAATCTTTCACAAGACCAGCAAAACGAGTCGAGAAGTTCGTTGCATCGAAATGTTCGATGTTCACGATACCGCTTTGACCTTCTAGCAGGGCTTTCCAAGATGATTCTACTGTGTTGCCTACCGGTGACAACATACCCATGCCTGTGACAACTACACGACGCTTGGACACGATATAATTCTCCGGGAATTGAATGTTTCTATGAGAGGATAGAAGAAGTTAGAAAGAACACAGGCGGTCTAGGAGACCGCCTGGGAGAGATAATTACTGAGCGCTGTTTACGTAGTCGATTGCAGCTTGAACAGTAGTGATTTTCTCAGCTTCTTCGTCAGGAATCTCAGTGTCGAATTCCTCTTCTAGAGCCATTACTAGCTCTACAGTGTCTAGAGAATCAGCACCTAGATCGTCAACGAATGAAGCTTCGTTTTTAACTTCTGCTTCGTCTACACCTAGCTGTTCAACAATGATTTTCTTTACGCGTTCTTCGATGTTGCTCATTTTTCTTTTCCTTTACAGATTTCGCCTAATGCGATGATTCCGTAGTTTATTCGAACTATTGAAAGTTGCAAGGGGGTCCTTGCTGGTCAAACCACAAAATTAGCGAATTTAACCGAATTTCAATACATTTTTGACTTAAATCATGCACAAATCTTGCGCATGAGCATGACAACTTAATGACAGTTAACAGCAACTATAGGCTATTTTTCACAAAGTAAAACAGCTTATTTTGCACGAACTGTGCATTAAACCATGTACATGCCACCATTTACATGCAAAGTTTCACCAGTAATGTAAGCCGCTTCAGGTGAAGCTAGGAATACAACTGCTGATGCAATTTCACGTGGGTCACCTAGACGACCTGCTGGCACGTTCGACAACGTTGCTGCACGTTGGTCATCATTTAGCGCCTTAGTCATGTCAGTTTCGATGAAACCAGGTGCGACTGTGTTTACTGTTACGCCACGAGAAGCTACTTCACGAGCCATCGATTTAGTGAAACCGATAACGCCTGCTTTCGCTGCTGCGTAGTTAGTTTGACCAGCGTTACCCATTGTACCAACAACAGAACCAACGTTGATGATGCGACCAGCGCGTTTTTTCATCATGCCGCGTAGAACCGCTTTAGACATGCGGTAGATTGGCGTTAGGTTTGTGTTGATGATGTCGTTCCACTCGTCATCTTTCATACGCATTAGTAGGTTATCGCGCGTGATACCAGCGTTGTTTACTAGAATATCGATTGCACCAAACTCATCGTTGATGGTTTTTAAAGTAGCTTCGATAGACTCAACGTCAGTTACGTTAAGTGCTAGACCTTTACCGTTTTCACCTAGGTATTCGCTGATAGCCGCTGCGCCACCTTCTGAAGTTGCAGTACCGATTACCGTTGCACCGCGCTCAACAAGAAGTTCAGCAATCGCACGACCAATGCCACGGCTCGCGCCTGTCACTAGAGCGATCTTACCTTCTAGATTCATCATGTTGTGTTTTCCTTTTCTTATCGTGAATAAATTACTTAGCGGCTTCTAGCGACGCTACGTCGTTAACTGCTGCTGCGCTTAGTGTTTTCACGATACGTTTAGTCAGACCTGTCAATACTTTGCCAGGGCCAAGCTCAAGAAGATTTTCTACGCCTTGTTCGCTCATTAACTGCACGCTCTCAGTCCAACGAACTGGGCTATGAAGTTGACGAACAAGTGCGTCTTTGATTTTTGCAGGATCAGTTTCAGCCGCCACATCAACATTGTTGATCACAGGAAGTTGTGGTGTATTGAATTCGATAGACTCTAGCGCAACGGCTAGTTTCTCTGCTGCAGGCTTCATTAGTGCGCAGTGTGAAGGTACTGAAACAGGAAGAGGAAGCGCACGCTTAGCACCTGCTTCTTTACATAGTGCACCAGCACGTTCTACCGCGTCTTTACTACCTGCGATAACAACTTGACCAGGTGAGTTGAAGTTTACTGGAGAAACGACTTCACCTTGTGCTGCTTCTTCACAAGCTTTTGCAATTGCTTCGTCATCTAAACCGATGATCGCGTACATTGCACCAGTACCCGCAGGTACCGCTTCTTGCATCAGTTGACCACGTAGCTCAACCAGTTTGATTGCTTCTTTAAAGTCAATCACACCAGCACACACAAGCGCTGAGTACTCACCTAGGCTGTGACCCGCTAGGTTTGCTGGTTGCTCAAGACCAAGCTCTTGCCATACACGCCAGATAGCAACAGATGACGCTAGCAAAGCCGGTTGAGTACGGAAAGTTTGGTTTAGATCTTCTGCAGGTCCATTTTGAACAAGCGCCCATAGGTCGTAACCTAGTGCGTCAGATGCTTCTGCAAATGTTTGTTTTACTACGTCATATTGTTCGCCTAGATCAGCAAGCATACCGACAGCTTGTGAACCTTGACCTGGAAATACGATAGCAAACTTGCTCATGTTGTTTTCCTTTAAGCAAAGTAAAAAGAAATAAGATGCACCGTAGCGCATCTTAAATTTTGAATCTTGTGAAACTTAGAATTTCACCAGGGCAGAACCCCAAGTGAATCCGCCGCCAAACGCTTCAAGAAGTAGAGTTTGACCACGTTTAATACGACCATCACGTACCGCCTCATCCAGTGCTGTTGGCACGGTTGCTGCTGATGTGTTGCCGTGTTTATCAAGTGTGATCACGACTTGGTCTAGTGACATCGAAAGCTTTTTCGCTGTCGCTGAAATAATGCGGTAGTTCGCTTGGTGCGGAACCAACCAGTCTAGTTCAGACTTATGCATATCGTTCGCTTCAAGCGTGTCTTTAACCAGCCTTGATAGCTGAGTAACGGCTACTTTGAATACCTCGTTACCGGCCATATGCAGCCATTTATTTGCATCTTTACCACGTTCAGGAACAGGAAGGCTCAATAGATCACCAAACTGGCCGTCTGAATATATGTGCGTAGAAATAATGCCAGGCTCTTCGCTTGCACCAAGAACAACGGCACCCGCAGCATCACCAAACAAGATGATGGTTGAGCGATCCGTTGGGTCACATGTTTTCGACAATGCGTCTGCACCAATCACAAGCACGTTTTTGCACATGCCAGATTTGATGTGTTGGTCAGCAACAGATAATGCGTATACAAAACCTGAACAAGCAGCGGCTAAGTCGAATGCAGGACAACCTTTAATGCCAAGCTTTCCTTGCACCTGACACGCAGATGAAGGGAAAGTATGGCTACTGCTAGTAGTAGCAACGATAATTAGGTCGATATCATTTTTATCAATGCCGGCCATATCGATAGCGTTTTCAGCTGCGTAGAATGCCATGTCCGCAACAGTTTCATCTTCTGCTGCAATTCGACGCTCTTTAATACCAGTACGAGCTACGATCCACTCATCACTTGTATCTACCATTTTCTCTAGGTCTGCGTTAGTACGCACCTGAGATGGCAGGTAGCTGCCAGTACCTAAAATTTTGCTATACATGAAGACTAATAATGCCTCTCGAGTAAAACCGCTTCCAAACGATCGCTAATACGGCTTGGTACTTGTCGTTTGACCTCGTGTACTGCCTCGCCAAGTGCATTGACAATCGCAGATACATCCGCACTTCCATGGCTTTTTATGACAATGCCGCGCAATCCTAGCAAACTTGCGCCGTTATACTGGTCGGGGTTCAGTGTTTTTAGTTCATTAAATAGCCGAGAAAACAGTTTTCTAGCAATCCATCCCTTTATCGTTGATGCCATCATGCTGGTTTTTAGTTTTTCGATAAAGAGTTGCGCTGTTCCCTCGCTGGCTTTTAAGCATACGTTACCGACAAAGCCATCACAAACAATGACATCGGCAACGTCATGCAAAATTTGATTACCTTCAATATAACCCACAAAATTAATTGCGTCGGTTTGAGAAAGCATTTCTGCGCAGCGTTTGACTAAATCGTTTCCTTTAATTTCTTCAGCACCAATATTCAGCACCGCCACACGAGGTGGATGACCGAGATGTTCCTCGGCTAACGCACTGCCCATCACTGCAAATTGAAATAAGCTGTCTGCATCGCAAGATACATTCGCACCAAGATCTAACATCCAAGTACGTTTGCCACTAATGGTGGGTAATGCGGAAACTAAAGCAGGACGCTCAATACCAGGAAGCAGTTTAAGAATGAATCGTGAGAGCGCCATCAAGGCTCCGGTGTTACCACCGCTCACACACGCATCTGCTTCGTTATCAGAGACCAGGTCAATGGCCATACGCATGGAGCTATTTTGGCTATTACGTAATGCTAAGGACGGTTTTTCTGAATTAGAAATTACTTTCTCGCTATGAAGAATGCTTAAGCGAGAACTGGTAGAGGTACCTAGTTGAGATAATTGAGACGTGATCAGAGGTTGATCACCTATAAGAATCACTTTTAGCTCTGGGAAATGAGACAGTGCCTGCACGGCGGCAGGCACTGTTACGCGTGGACCGAAATCCCCGCCCATTGCATCAAGTGCAACGGTAATACTTTGCAAAGGTTCAACCTTACTTGTTGATAACCTTTTGACCACGGTAGTAACCTTCAGCAGTTACGTTGTGGCGTAGGTGAGTTTCACCAGAAGTCGCGTCTACAGATAGTGCAGCTGTAGTTAGCGCATCGTGTGAACGACGCATACCGCGCTTAGAACGAGTTTTACGGTTTTTCTGTACGGCCATTGACCCTACTCCTATACTATTGGGTTAAAAACCTAAAGAAGAAGCGGCTACCACACCAGTTACTTTTTCAGATTTTTCAAAACGTCGAATGGATTCGGTTTTTCTTCCTCAATTTCTTCAGGAATCTCACCAAAAACCATGTTATTTGAATCAACGCTACAATCCGCTTCATCGTGCATTGCGATTTGAGGTAATGTTAAGATGAACTCGTCTTCAACTAGTTGTATAAGGTCTAATTCACCGTACTCATTTAGATCTACCAAATCATAAATTTCTGGTGCTTCCTCTTCTGTCTTCTCACCGTAGTAAGGAGTGTAAAGGAATTCAACTTCACACGGATGTGTGAATACCTCATTACAACGCTGACACTCTAAATCGACTTCGATGTTAGCTTTACCAGAGATAACAACAAGTCGCTGTTCATCAATATCAAATGACAATGAGACTTCTGCGTCGCGTTTTACGCCTTCAGTTGTTTCCGCTAAGCGCTTGAAAAGACTAGCTTGGATGATGCCATCGTAATCTAATCGTTTCTGTGCGGACTTCGCCGGATCAACCGTTCGCGGTATTTTTACCTTTTGCATAGGGCGCGAATATTATCTTCCAAATCAAAATTAGTCAAAGAAAAAGGCAAAAAAGTTGTACTTTTTTACGCTTAATATAGAGAGCATTAGCCAGAATCGATTTTGATCGATTATCCTATTGGAAATGCTTGTGCGAATTGTAATTCAAAATGAAAAATTACCAACTGGTTTTAGCCTCAACCTCCCCTTTTCGTAAACAACTGCTGGAAAAACTAGCAGTGCCTTTTACTTGTTTGTCACCCAACTGCGATGAGACCCCTTTAGCTAACGAAACCCCTTTAGAACTGGTACAACGGCTTGCTATTGGTAAAGCCACTTCTTGTGACACAACCCATGACAGTTTGGTCATTGGCAGTGACCAAGTGTGTGTCATTGACGGCAATATCGTTGGTAAACCGTTAAACCGAGAAAACGCCATCAAACAATTATTGGCTCAAAGCAGTAAAACCATCACTTTTTATACCGGACTAGCTGTCCACAACACAGCAACTAATCATACCGAAGTCGGCTTCGATACTTTTGAAGTGCACTTTAGAGATTTGACGCGTGAACAAATCGAACGTTATGTCGACAGAGAAGAACCTTTTTACTGTGCTGGTAGTTTTAAAAGCGAAGGGATGGGAATTTGCCTGTTTAAGAAGTTAGTCGGCAAGGATCCGAATACGTTAGTTGGCCTGCCTCTTATTGATTTGATCGACATGCTGCAAAAACAAGGGTTAGAGGTTTTGTAGGGAATACAGAAGACTCCAAAGAGTTAATATGGACGGTGTAAGCAGTCATCAAGCTAATGACTTTGCATCTCAACCAGAGATTCCCGACAACGCTCCTTCGTTGCTTTCGGGAATGACGTCGTTTAAGCTCATCCATCAAAAAGTAAGTCATAACCCACTTAAATTCAGAATTCACTGCACGTCATCCTCAAGAGTGAGGAACGAGCGAGTTGGGGATCTCTTTCAACGGTATCGCTGAGCACAAAGTTCTCATAACTCAACAGGCAAAGCTGCCGCCACTCTCTAAGAAGCTTTCTACGATCAAAAAAGCCGATGTATTAACATCGGCTTTTACATAGCTTTTTGCGATGGCGAGGGATGTAGATACGCCTGCCTCTACTTTTTACGCAAACCCGCTAAAACTTTCTCTAATTTCGCTTCCATCGGCGCGTTGATTTCCATCCACTCATCATTCGATGGGTGCTGGAACTTGATGTTCGCTGCATGTAGGAACAAACGGTTCAAACCAACCTGACCCGTGTACGCATCAAAACGGCGATCGCCATAACGGTCATCCCATGCAATCGGATGCCCCGTGTATTGAGTGTGCACACGAATCTGGTGAGTACGTCCAGTAATTGGACTTGCTTGAATTAACGTTGCTTGTTCGAATTTCTCCAATACTTTAAAACGCGTCTCAGACGGTTTGCCGTTTGGATTCACTCGTACAATGCTGTTCACTTCGTTTTTAAGCAGTGGCGCATTAACGACTTTGCAGCTGTTTTTCCACTCACCCATGACAAGCGCGTAGTAGAACTTCTTCACTGTCTTTTCACGGAACTGTGCTTGTAAATGACGTAACGCAGAACGTTTCTTCGCAACCAGCAAGATGCCAGATGTATCACGGTCGATACGGTGAACGAGTTCAAGAAAGCGAGCTTGTGGTCGTAATGCTCGGAGCGCTTCAATCGCACCAAACTTTAATCCACTGCCGCCGTGCACTGCTGTGCCAGATGGCTTGTTGAGAATCAATAGATGATCATCTTCAAAAATGATCTTGTCTTCCAACTCTGCCACTTTGTTTAGCTTCGTGCTCGGCGCGACGTCGTCCTCTTTCTTTTCTACCGTAACCGGAGGAATACGGACAAGATCGCCTGCTTTTAGTTTGTACTCTGCCTTAATGCGCTTTTTGTTTACGCGCACTTCCCCCTTGCGCACGATTCGGTAAATCATGCTTTTTGGGATGTCTTTTAATTGGTTACGCAAGAAATTATCAATGCGTTGACCCGCCATATCTTCGTCGATATCAACGAACTGGACTTGTGTTCTTATTTCGCTCATGGGCGCTATTGTAAACTCAAATCTGTACGACTTCACATTATTCTTGCTGCAAAAGAAACACTTGTTGTCATAAATAGTTCCAAAACACGCCAAGCTTTTGTTTAGATTATTAAAAGTCTTTATCAACTTCTCTATTTGTTTCTCGTCTTTCTCAGTTTGCGAGACTCAAGTGCTTATGAAACAGCCAGTTATAAATTACAAAATTTGAATTTAGCACCAAATTTTCCATCGTTTGCGCTAAAGCAGATTGCTGATATCAACCTGCGCTGCTATAGTTCACAGCTGCTAAGGAAGGTTTGGTTACATTTTGTTCATTACCAATCATTTATCCCCAAGCAATGTGAGTAGGTTGTTGAATGTCAGGTGCAGCATTGGCGTAAGACACATTGAGTTCAACACACTTGTCACTCTACTCCTCGCATATTCACGTTGAGTATCTACCGCCCGATATAGCGGGTCACAAGTTTCCGTTTCCAACGAAACCCAAAAGAATTTGTGATGACTGAAGTGCCCTAGAGCATCCCCTTCCAGCCGGGAGGCTGCAAAATATAAGCCATGGGATCAGGCACCGTGAAAGAGCGAAACAAAAGTGACAAGTTGCAAAGAAATATAAAAGAAAAGACAACGAGAAATTTTCAATGAAAAGAATGTTAATTAACGCAACTCAAAAAGAAGAGTTGCGTGTCGCTCTGGTTGATGGCCAGCGACTTTTCGATCTTGATATCGAGAGTCCAGGTCATGAATCTAAAAAAGCGAATATCTACAAAGGACGTATCACACGTATCGAACCAAGCTTAGAAGCCGCATTTGTTGATTACGGTGCTGAGCGTCACGGTTTCCTCCCTCTCAAAGAAATTGCCCGCGAATACTTCCCAGAAGGTTACACTTACCAAGGTCGCCCAAGCATTAAAGAAGTGCTGACTGAAGGTCAAGAAGTAATCGTACAAGTGGAAAAAGAAGAGCGTGGTAGCAAGGGCGCAGCTCTTACTACTTTCATCTCTCTTGCGGGTAGCTATCTTGTTCTTATGCCTAATAACCCTCGTGCCGGCGGTATTTCTCGTCGTATCGAAGGTGATGAGCGCACTCAACTAAAAGCTGCTTTAAGCACGCTAGAACTACCGCAAGGTATGGGTCTAATCGTACGTACTGCTGGCGTAGGTAAGAGTGCAGAAGAACTTGAGTGGGACTTGAACGTACTACTTAACCACTGGGGTGCGATTAAGGGCGCGGCAGATTCTAATCCTGCTCCTTTCCTAATCCACCAAGAAAGTAACGTAATCGTTCGTGCGATCCGTGACTACCTACGTCGTGATATCGGTGAAATCCTAATCGACAGCAACACCATCTATGAGCGTGCACGAGAGCACATTCAATTGGTACGCCCAGATTTCATCAGCCGCGTTAAAAAATACGAAGGCGAAGTACCGCTATTTAGCCACTACCAAATCGAAAGCCAAATTGAATCTGCTTTCCAACGTGAAGTGCGCCTACCATCAGGCGGTTCTATCGTAATCGACCCGACAGAAGCTCTGACTTCTATCGATATCAACTCTGCTCGCGCAACAAAAGGCGGCGATATCGAAGAAACAGCACTGAACACTAACCTAGAAGCAGCAGACGAAATCGCTCGTCAATTGCGTCTACGTGACCTTGGTGGTTTGGTTGTTATCGACTTTATCGATATGACGCCAGTTCGTCACCAACGTGAAGTAGAAAACCGTCTACGTGAAGCCGTTCGTTTAGACCGTGCTCGCGTTCAGATCGGTCGCATTTCTCGCTTTGGTCTTCTAGAAATGTCACGCCAGCGTTTGAGCCCTTCTCTAGCAGAAGCAAGCCACCATATCTGTCCTCGTTGTAGTGGTACAGGTGTTGTTCGTGATAATGAATCTCTAGCTCTGTCTGTTCTTCGTTTAATTGAAGAAGAAGCACTGAAAGACAACACGGCGCAAGTTCTTGCCGTAGTACCTGTTCCGATTGCATCTTACCTTCTGAACGAAAAACGTCGCTCAGTGAACCACATTGAACGCATCCAAGAAGTGAAGATCACGGTTGTTCCTAACTCTGATATGGAAACACCACACTTCGAAGTGATTCGCGTACGTGAAGGTGAAGAGTTCGATCTGCTTTCTTACCTACTTCCTAAGAAACTGGAAGCAATGAAAGAAGCTGAAGGCAAAGAGCCTGCAGAAGCTGACATCAAGCCTAAACGTATTGAAGAACCAGTTCTAAAAGGTTTCGCTGCACCAGCTCAAACTGCGCCAGCTCCTAGCGCGACTTCTAAGCCTGCTCCGGCAGCGAAGAAGAAAGAAGTGGTTCAAGAAGAAAAGCCAGGTCTATTTAGTCGTCTATTTAAAGCGATTGGTAGTTTCCTATTCGGTGGTTCTGAAGAAGTAAAAGAAGAGCCTAAGAAAGAAGAAGAGAAGAAACCAAGCCGCGATAACAAACGCAACAAACGTGACCGCAACGACCGTCGTCGTAACAACAACCAACGCGATAATCGCGAAGGTCGTGACAACCGCGACAACAAGCGTCGTCGTAAGCCACGTGAAGAGCAAGCGACTGAGCAGAACGAAGCGCAGCAGCAACCTAACAAGCAGCAAAACCGTAACCAGAAGCGTAAGCCAAAAGCTCAGCAAGCTGAAAAAGCACAAGAGCCAAAAGCAAATGCTAAAGTGGCGGAAAAAGGCCTGCAGCTTGCTGCTGAAGCACGCACTGGTTCAGAAGCGAAGCCTGAAGAAAGCAAAGCTAAGCCAAACGCAAAAGCAGAGAAAGTGAAAGAGCGTCGTCAACGTCGCAAACTAAACAAATCTGTACGTGTGAAAGACCAGCAAGCGGCTGAGCAAGCTGAACAGGAAACACCAGTACAAGCAATTGAAGCGGTTGAAGCACCTGTTGAGAAGCCAGTAGAGGCGGCAGCAGAAGCGCAACAAGACAAAGCTGAATCGAAACAACACCGCAACCGTCGTTCACCACGTCACCTACGTGCAAGTGGTCAACGTCGTCGTCGTGGTCGCGATCGTCGCCCTAACCCATTCCGCCTGCGTAAAGGTGGTGTAGCCTCTCCTGAGATGGCTATGGGTAAAGTGATGCCACGCTACATTCCAAAACCAGCGCCTAAAAAGGAAGAGCGAGTGAAGGAAGAAGTGGCAGTAGCAGCGACATCTGTACCTGCAATGCAAGGTGGTTTTGCTTGTCCAGAAATGGCTATGGGTAAAGTGATCATTCGCCGCGAGCAACCTGCAGTAGCTGAAGCGCAAGTCGTTGAACCAAAAGTTCAACAGCCAGTAGAAGCGAAAGTTGAAGCTCCAGCTGTAGAAACGCCTGCTGTAGAAGCACCAGTGGTTGAAACAGTCGTTGCACAAAAAGCGGAACCTGCAGCAGTAGAATCAGCACCAGTAGAGCCAATCATTGAACCGGTTGAAGCACCTGTCGTTGAAGTTACAGAAGCAGCTCAAGAGCCAGTGGTTGAAGTGGTAGAAGACACTGTAGAGCAAGTTGCAGTAGAAGCACCAATCGCTACACCAGCTCCTAAAGCAGAAGTTATCAAAGTAGCAGCTAAGCCACGTGCTAGCGCTCCGATGACTAAAGCACCAGGTCCTCAAGAGCTTCGTGAAATCACGGTTTCAGCAGCACCGTTTAAAGCAGACCGCTACGCTCCAAAAGGCGCAGGTAGTCAAGTTGCAACAAACCGTGCATCAGCACAGATGACAAAACCAAACTTTAGCTAAGCTAGAATTTGTCCTCGCGAACGCGAAAGTGAAACGAAAGGCTGCCAATTGGCAGCCTTTTTTGTTGCTGTGAGTGTTAACTATAATTGTTCATATTAATATCAACGACTGATCACATTTGTGCGTCAATATCCCCTTCATTGTTGAACTTAATCACACTTTTCGGTAGCATTCGCCGACTTAAGTTTTCGACACCATTCTGCTGCTGCTCTTTTTTTACTACTGTTTGTGCTGATAAAAGTGAAGACACTTTACCCATCAGCGCTCGTGCAAATACGAATATGTGTCGGGAGAAATTCATCGCCAAGAGAACTCAATACAAAACATGTTCGAATTTCCTCAATTTTCTAAGCACTCCGTAAAAAACGATGTGCTATCAGGTCTTACGGTTGCGCTAGCACTGGTTCCTGAAGCTGTAGCATTTGCATTCGTTGCTGGTGTAGACCCGATGGTTGGTCTGTACGCAGCCTTTATCGTCGGTCTTATCACCTCTATCTTCGGTGGCCGTCCAGGTATGATTTCTGGTGCAACGGGCGCTATGGCTGTTGTAATGGTGTCGCTAGTTGCGACTCACGGCGTTCAGTACCTATTCGCGGCTATCATGTTAGCCGGTATTCTTCAGGTCGCAGCGGGTCTATTCAAGCTGGGTAAATTCATTCGAATCGTACCTCATCCTGTAATGATCGGTTTTGTCAACGGTCTGGCTATCGTTATCTTCCTAGCTCAGTTAGGTCAGTTTAAAGCGCCAGACATCAACGGCATGCTGACTTGGCTACCACAAGACCAAATGCTACTAATGCTTGGCCTAGTTGCGCTAACAATGGGTATCATTCACTTCTTACCAAAAATCACCACAGCTGTACCTTCTTCATTGGTTGCGATCGTAACAGTAACAGCTCTAGTGGTTGGTTTAGATCTAGAAACACGTACGGTAGTCGACTTCCTACGTACTATGTCTGGTGACGAAGCAGCGACTTTGGCGGGCTCTCTTCCGACCTTCTCAATTCCAGCGGTTCCTTTCACTCTTGAAACACTGCAGATCATCTTGCCTTACGCAATCATTCTTGCAGCTATCGGTCTGATTGAGTCTCTATTGACGCTAACAGTACTAGATGAAATGACCAACACTCGCGGTCAGTCAAACCGTGAATGTATCGGTCAAGGTATGGCAAACATGACATGTTCAGTGTTTGGTGCAATGGGTGGTTGTGCGATGATTGGTCAGTCAATGATCAACGTAAACTCAGGTGGTCGTGGCCGTCTATCAGGTATCGTTGCAGCTATTGCACTTCTGATGTTCATCCTGTTTGCATCTTCTCTGATTGAGATGATTCCACTTGCTGCGCTTGTTGGTGTTATGTTCATGGTGGTTATCGGTACGTTCGAATGGGCTACCTTCAAACTTGCACGTCGTGTACCTAAACAAGATTTCTTCGTTATCGTTCTAGTAACGGTAGTGACGGTTCTGACTGACCTAGCAGTTGCTGTAGCGGTTGGTGTTATTGCCTCTGCACTTATGTTCGCATGGCAACACGCTAAACACATCTACGCTGACACACGCCTAAATGAAGAAGGCTCAAAAGAGTACAAGATCCACGGTCCTATCTTCTTTGGTTCTGCGGCCAACTTCTTAGAGTTGTTCAACGCACACGACGATCCAAAAGACATTATCGTCGATTTCGCGGACTCTCGTGTAACAGACCACTCTGCAATCGAAGCGATCGAAACACTGGCTGAACGTTACGCTGCACTAGGTAAAACGCTTCACCTACGTCACTTGAGCCCAGATTGTCGTAAGTTACTAGACAAAGCAGGCAGCTTGGTTGAAATCAACGTGAAAGAAGACCCAAGCTACAAGGTTGCGACTGACATACTTGCTGGCTAATAAAACTAAAAAGGGATGAGCATCACTCATCCCTTTTACTATCCAGCTTTCGGGCTCTTCGCCCTATCCAAACTATTTGATTAAAGCTTCTTTAAAATCGTTTCCGACGCGTCTTCAATCAAATCTAGTACCAATTCAAAACCTGCATCACCGCCATAGTATGGGTCTGGGATCTCGTCATAGTCAGAATCACCATGACTTAAAAATAACGACACTTTATGGCGATACTCTACCGGGCAAATATCCAATAGATCGGCAAGATTCGCTTTATCCGCCGCCAACACCATATCAAATTCATCGAAGTCCCCTACCGTTACCTTACGAGAGCGCATCCCTTTGAACGAATAACCTCGCTGCTTTCCTGCTTGCATGGAGCGTGCATCAGGCGGATTTCCAGCGTGGTAACCAATCGTTCCTGCCGAGTCCACTTCCACTGAAATACCCAACTCTTTAGCTTTTGCTCTTAATACCGCTTCACCAGTTGGCGAACGACAAATATTTCCCATACAAACAACGAGTAGTTTCTTCATTTTATTCCCTGAATTATCGATGGTTTTTCTTCACGATATGTTGGTCTATCATAGCGAGATAATTCGATGAACCCAAGTTAGCACGGGCAAAGCACACAACGGAATTGAGGAAGTACTATGTCTATCGAAGAAAACAAAGAAGCACGCCATAAGGCTCGCCAACAAAAAGTAAAAGAACAGGTAGACGCAAAAATCGCGGCCGCCCAAGAAGAGAAGGGCCTACTGCTGATCATTACCGGCAATGGTAAAGGCAAATCGACGTCAGGTTTCGGCACGATTGCTCGCGCTGTTGGTCATGGGTTGAAGTGTTCCGCTGCTCAATTTATCAAAGGCACATGGGATAATGGTGAACGCAACCTACTCGAAAAACTCGGCGTTGAGTTTCAAGTAATGGCAACAGGCTTTACTTGGGAAACGCAAAACAAAAGCGCAGATACCGAAGCAGCACAATTGGTATGGCAGGAATGTAAACGCATGCTTGGCGATGAATCAATTGATGTCGTCTTGTTTGATGAACTAACGTACATGGTGAGCTATGGATACATCGACTTGGATGAGGTTGTAGAAGCCCTAAACAGCCGTCCTAAAATGCAGTCTGTCGTGATCACTGGCCGCGGAGCACACCGCACTCTGATTGAAATGGCCGATACCGTATCGGAAGTAAAGAACGTCAAACACGCTTTTGAATCTGGCGTAAAAGCTTTAAAAGGTGTGGATTGGTAATCTATTCATCGTGTAATAAGTAATAAAAAGGGTTGGCGCATTGCCAACCCTTTCTCTTTTGGATTTAGACCGCTGTTAATTAAACAAGCCTTTCAATAGACCATCAACGGCTTCTTTAGTCTTCTCATCTTTGATCTTGTCCGTTAGCTTCTCTACGCCACGATCAATTTCTTTCTGTGCTTTTTGCTTCAACACATCGTCAAAGACCAACTTAAATTTAGGCTCAGCCCATTTGCCAGAAACGTTGATAGGAATAGTGATGTCTTTAAGCTCATCGATATTCTTACCGCCCTGACCTTCCAGCGAACCTACAATCGAGGTGCTGATGGTAAAGTCGACCGTTTCGTTTAGGTAGTTCGCTTGACCTTTACCACGAATGCGAAGAAGTGGAGACTGCGCTTTCATGTTATCGGTAGAAACCACACCTTTGTTCAACTTCAAGGTCGCTGTCATCGCGCTGAAGTCCGTTTTCTTGACTTCATCAGTGCCATCTACGCTCTGGCCTTTGAATCGCGCGTAGTTTTCACGGATAAGCTGAGCGACGTTAATGCCATTAACAGCGCCATCCGCAAAGTTAATCACAACCGTGCCTGTTAGATTTTTCTTGATGCCTGTTGGCGTTAGGCTCTTACCACTAACGTTCACATCAATGTTACCTGTGCCCTCTAGCATGTCGTTATTTGCTACATCAACAAGTAACGGTTGGACTTGCACGCCTTTGATAGATTTCTTCGCAGAGTAAGTGGCTGGCGATTTACGCGCATCCAGTTTGGCTGTTGCGGTGATCGTGCCTTGGTACAACTTAGAGCTGAATGAAGTAAGATCAAATACACCACGATTAACAGAGAAGCTTGCTTTTACCGCTTCCATCTTCGCGTTCGCTGCTTTGAACTTATCAATCGTAATATCACCCTTCACATCAAGCGTTTTTAGTGCCGATAAGTCTGGTTCAACTTCTGGCCCTGCTGCTGGTGCTTTGCTACCACCTGATGCTGGTTTATCACCCGCAGACGCTTGATTATTCAAGCCTAGGAATTCATCCAAATCGATATTAGGACTATGCACTGCAAAACGTACTTTCGGAATATCACCCAGAGTGACATCCGCTTTACCATCTAGTGCGATGGCGTTCGCCGTCAGCTTCTCCAACACAAAGCTCAGGTGGCTCTTAGTTAGGTCGAACGAAAGATCCGAAGCCATATCCACTTTCATTGGTGATTGCGGTAGTGCATCCCCCTCAAAAGTTGAGTTGAGCGTCAACTTGTTCAACTGCACTTTGCTGATGGCTTTATCGACAGTTAATTCACCGCCACCCTGCATATCCAGCTTCATACCACCAGCTTCGCCTTTCAATGCATAGCTTAGGTTGTTGACTTTATCGAATTCAAACGTTTCCAAACCAATCGTTGCTGATTCAATCTTGTTTGTCGCATCTGAATAGGTTGCATCGAAGTTGATGTTTTTCAAAGCGTAGCTTACAAGGCCTTTTGCCAATTTGAAGT
The DNA here is from genome assembly GCF_000817815.1 of Vibrio owensii CAIM 1854 = LMG 25443. Lineage (GTDB taxonomy): Bacteria > Pseudomonadota > Gammaproteobacteria > Enterobacterales > Vibrionaceae > Vibrio > Vibrio owensii. The sequence goes on along the minus strand of NZ_JPRD01000005.1, from coordinate 125,117 downwards.
CTGCTTTACCTTGCGCGGTGAAGGTTTGCTCATTCATCTCACCTTTCACGCCAAAGTCTGCGGTTGTCCAGTTATCGAAAGCAAACTGAGAAAGGTTTAGTGAGATATCAGAAAGCTTGGTGTAGCTACCGGCTTGTTTATCTTGGATTTCAACATAACCATTTGAGATACTGACACCGGCAAGATTGATCGTCCAATCAGAAGCAGCGCTTTGTGAGTCTGCGGCTTGCTCTGGTGCTGCATCCGTCGTTTGTTCTGCTTGTTGAGTTTGTGCTTTGGTTAATGCATCAATGTTCTTGGTGCCATCTTTCAGTGTTTCAAGATAGAACTCTGCACCATCAAGGGTGACGTTACCAATTTCTAGCTGTTTGCTTAATAGCGGGGTAACCGAGACATCAACACCGACCGTATCGACTTTAAATAGATTTGGCTGGCTAAAACCTTGTGGGTTTCTTAGCTCAGTACGACCCAATTCGAAGCCAATCGATGGGAAAAACTGCCAACTAATATCCCCTTCAATGACTAATTCCAAACCGGTTTGCTTTTGCGCTTGCTCCACAATAAGTGGTTTAAACTGGTTTGGATTGACAAAAATCACTAACCCTAAAATAACAGCCAAGATCGCCACAATTGGGATGGCAATGATTAAGAGCAGTTTCTTCATTCGCTTTTTCCTTGCTCGAGTGTTTTTACAATTATAAGCGCAGACTTGTTTTATCGCCGACAGTTCCACAAAAGCGTGAAAAATGTCCGGTTTTCCGTTGCAACTGACTAATTTAAAAACAAAAAAAGAAGTGGCACCTAAGGTGCCACTTCTTCATACAAAAATAAAGCGATATAGCCGTCTAAAGGCTTAAGCTTTCAGAAGTTTTGCAATGTGCGCTTTAAGAACGTCGATTGCGATACGGTTTTTACCACCGCGAGGAACGATGATATCCGCGTATTGCTTAGAAGGTTCGATAAACTGCATAAACATCGGACGAACAGTCTGTTGGTATTGCTTAAGAACAGACTCCATAGTACGACCACGTTCTTCAACGTCACGCTTAACACGGCGTAGTAGACAGATATCAAGTGGTGTATCCATAAATACTGTCGCATGCATTAGATCACGTAGACGAGGGTCGGTTAACAGCAAGATACCTTCAAGAATGATTACCTTTTTAGGGGTCATTGGAGTGGTGTTGCTTGTACGAGTGTGCTCTGTGTAGCTGTATTCTGGAACTTCTACAGCTTCTCCACGCACCAATTTCTCTAGGTGTTCACAGAGTAGGTCGTGGTCCAACGCGCTCGGGTGATCGTAGTTAGTCTTTACACGCTCTTCCATGCTTAGGTTGCTTTGGTCGTTGTAGTAGCAATCTTCCGTGATGACACCGATTTGATGATCGCCCACTTTCTCGCGAAGCTCATTGTAAATTGTGCTCGCGATCAGACTTTTTCCCGAAGCAGAAGCGCCAGCAATACCGACGATGACGCATTGATTATTATCAGACATTAATTTGCACCCGATGATGATTTTCTAGTCACATAAAAAGATAAACTGGCTGATTATAGGGAGTTCACCCCCTCGTGACTAGCTGGAATTAGGGTTTCGTTATAAGTTTCTGTCAGCTCAGAGGATTAACCTCCGAGCAAACGTTTAAATGTGTAATATTCAACCAGCGTTGATATTAAACTCAGTTCACCATAGTAAAACTGATTGCATCCGGTTTGGCTTTACCTTGCCAATACATGGTGCCACAAACTCGGTCAGCAAGCTGTTTGTAGTAGCCCGCATGCTCACTATCAGGGCGTCTCGCCACTGTTGGGATACCAGCATCGATATCTTCTCGCATAGAGATATGAAGCGGAATTTGCCCAAGCAGCGCCAAGCCAAATTCTTGTGACATTTTCTCTGCACCACCAGTACCGAAAATATGCTCAACAGCCCCACACTGACTACAAATGTGGTAACTCATGTTCTCAACGACGCCAACAACTGGCACGTTGACTTTATGGAACATAGCCGCACCTTTACGTGCATCCGCTAACGCAAGATCTTGTGGTGTAGTAACAAGGACAGTGCCTGTAACTGGAATCTGCTGTGACAACGTTAGCTGAATGTCACCCGTACCCGGCGGCATATCGATAACCAGATAATCAAGCTCTGGCCAATCCGTTTCGGTTAGCAGTTGTGATAACGCTTTAGAAGCCATAGGGCCACGCCAAATAGCCGCTTCCGATTTATCCACCAAGTAACCGATAGAATGAGTATAGATGCCATGAGCAAAAATTGGCTCCATCCATTTAGCGTCACGAACTTCAGGCTTTGCATCTTCTTGACCTAGCATCATAGGAACCGATGGGCCATAGATATCAGCATCTAACAAGCCAACTTTCGCACCCGACTGTGCAATGGCTAAAGCAAGGTTAACAGCCGTTGTCGATTTACCAACGCCTCCCTTTGCTGAGCTAACTGCGATAATGTTTTTCACGCCTTTGACAGCATTGGTAACTTGCGTCTCGAGCGCTTTGATATTCAGTTCGATGTGAAAATCAAACGCTGGAACATCACCCGATGACTGCTGCCCTTTAATCCAACTGCTCAACGCCACTTGGAGTTCGTTGCTCGCAAACGGTAAGGTAATTTGAATGCCACCTTGTGCGGGGATCGTAACCATACCATTAATATCTGCCCAGTTTTCCACCAACTGTGGATGTTGAAACTGGTTAAGCCAATGACAAAAATCTTGTTTTGAAGTGAACTGATGCATGAGGCCTCCTTTATGCATCTAATCGTAGCACCCAGCGGCGAGATTCAGAACCCCAAAAAAAACTAAGGCAATCCATGGTTTGATGCCTTGGCGTTAGGGAACTCATGGGGTAGTATTAGTCTCTATTTTTTATACCTATCAAAAAGCGATTATTAAGTATGGCAAACGATCCAAGAAAACTGCTGGTAACTTGTGCCCTTCCGTACGCTAATGGTTCGATTCACCTAGGTCACATGCTTGAGCACATTCAAGCTGACATCTGGGTTCGCTACCAACGCCTACGTGGCAACACTGTAAACTTCATCTGTGCTGACGATGCTCACGGCACGCCAATCATGCTAAAAGCACAACAGATGGGTATTACGCCAGAAGAGATGATCGCTGCAGTGAGCGAAGAGCATCAAAAAGACTTCGCTGGCTTTGATATTAGCTTTGATAACTACCACAGCACACACTCAGAAGAGAACCGTGAACTGGCTTCTCACATCTACCTTGAGCTGAAGAAAAACGGTTTTATCTCTAGCCGCACGATTTCTCAACTGTTCGACCCTGAGAAAGAAATGTTCCTACCGGATCGTTTCGTAAAAGGTACTTGTCCTAAGTGTAAGTCGGAAGATCAATACGGCGATAACTGTGATAACTGTGGTGAGACGTACAGCCCAACTGAACTGATTAACCCGAAATCAGCAGTATCTGGCGCAACTCCAGTAATGAAAGACTCTGAGCACTTCTTCTTCGACCTACCTCAGTTCGAAAGCATGCTAAAAGAGTGGACTCGTTCAGGTTCTCTACAATCTGAAACGGCTAACAAGATGCAAGAGTGGTTCGAATCTGGTTTGCAACAGTGGGATATCTCACGCGATGCACCTTACTTCGGCTTCGAAATCCCAGGCGAGAAAAACAAATTCTTCTACGTATGGCTAGACGCACCGGTTGGTTACATGGCTTCTTTCAAGAACCTATGTGACAAGACTGAAGGTCTAGACTTCGACGAATACTGGAAGAAAGACAGCACAACCGAGCTTTACCACTTCATCGGTAAAGACATCGTTTACTTCCACTCTCTATTCTGGCCAGCAATGCTAGAAGGCAGCGGTTTCCGTAAGCCAAACAACGTATTCGTACACGGCTACGTAACGGTAAACGGCGCGAAGATGTCTAAGTCTAAAGGTACGTTTGTTAAAGCAAGCACTTACCTAAACCACCTAGACCCAGAGTGTCTGCGTTACTACTACGCGGCAAAACTGAACAGCCGTATCGACGACTTAGACCTTAACCTTGAAGACTTCACTCAACGTGTTAACGCTGACGTAGTAAACAAGATTGTTAACCTAGCTTCTCGTAACGCTGGTTTCATCTCTAAACGTTTTGAAGGCAAGCTTGCTGAAAACTTTGCAGAGCCTGAGCTATACAACGAATTCGTTGCAGCAGCAGACCGTATCGCAGAGCTTTACGAAACTCGTGAGTTTGGCCGTGCGATCCGTGAAATCACTGCACTAGCAGACAAAGCAAACCAATACGTTGACGAAAAAGCACCTTGGGTTGTTGCAAAAGAAGAAGGTAAAGATCAGGAACTGCAAGAAATTTGTTCTGTGGGTATTAACCTGTTCCGCGTTCTAATGACTTACCTGAAACCAGTTATGCCTGCACTAGCAGCGCGTACTGAAGCATTCCTAAACGAAGAGCTAACTTGGGAAGGCATTGCTGCACCACTGACTGGTCACGAGATCACTAAGTTCAAAGCACTGTTCAACCGTATCGATCCTAAGAACATCGAAGCGATGATCGAAGCATCGAAAGAAGACGCTGCGGCAGAAAGGGCAGCAAAAGAGAAAGCGAAAGCAGAAAAGAACAAAGCTAGCCAAACTGAGCTAGATAAAGATCCAATCGCTGAAGAGATTGAGTTCGATGCTTTCGCAGCGGTTGATATGCGTATTGCTCGCATCATCTCATGTGAAGAAGTGCCAAAAGCAAACAAACTGCTAAAGTTCCAACTAGACATCGGCGGTGAAACTCGTCAGGTGTTCTCTGGCATCAAGTCAGCGTACAAACCTGAAGAGCTAGAAGGCAAGCTAACTGTAATGGTAGCGAACCTAAAACCACGTAAGATGAAGTTTGGTATGTCTGAAGGCATGATCCTAGCCGCTGGCCCTGGTGGTAGCGATCTATGGATTCTTGAGCCACACGAAGGTGCTCAACCAGGTATGCGTGTAATGTAATTCGTTACTTCGCGACGAAATTAAAAAATCCCTGCCCGATTCGGCGGGGATTTTTTTGACCAAATTCACACTTTTGGGGAGATTACGCACCAAATTCGTACAGCTTCTTTTTCGTTATAAATATAAGTCATTGTTTTAAATAACTTTAATTGTTGGCATCAAAACTGCTCCTTCATCGTTGCTAAGTCAAAAGCACTAACAAGGAGTTGGTTATGTTTGTTTTGATTTCTACTTTGATCTCAATTGCCATTCTGGCAGGGATCTATCACTTGGCTGCGAAGCGAGAAAAGCAACATGCTCGCAAATATCAATTACTCACCTTATTACGCGATGTGGTTCACCTACTGCGCCGTCACCGAGCGGTGACCCACTACTCTATCCAATACCAACAACATCATGAAAAAGAGATAGAGCAAATTCATCAGGAGTTAGATTATAAGCTGCATCAGCTCGTGGAAACTTCCCGCTTTGAGAACAAACCCATGTATCGCGTGCTGCAAATCAAAATCGATAAGTTGATGGAACAATGGCAGGACAACACGGTAGCGCGGAATCAGATGGAACATGGCAAACTGATCCGTCATAGTTTGTTCTTGATGGATGAAGTTACCATCGCATGGCTCGCTATTGCCCAGAGAGACGAGTTACATGACGAGTACCATATGAACTGGCAAACCGTGATTGATAGCTTAGAAACGCTGACACAGCTTCGTATCAGCATTCAAGACTTGCAAGACAGAGGCGGACCTGAACGGATGAGAAATTACGCAGCGGTAATGATTAGAAGGCTTAATCAATTGGCAGTAATTAGCCCCTTGAGCGTTGCCTCTCCGATGTCTGCAAGATCGATTCAATCCCTAAATGAATACATAGAAGGTGAAATACTGTCACTGAGTGAAGAGGAGTTATACGACATTACCTCTGACTTGTCCCTTACTGTGTTCAATACCTATGACCAGATGCTATCAGACATCATTGAGACCCTTTACCTACCATTACCCAGACTGTCCTTAGCCTAAATCGAACTTCGGAAAAGCAAACACAAAAAAACCGCAGGGTGATACCTGCGGTTTTTATATGAAATCGTTGGACTTCAACAATCGATTAGCTGTCGTCTTCTGTAAAGTTCGTTGGCAGCTGTTGTTTCATCTCATTCCAGATTTGCGCACTTTCCATACCGTAATGACGAATCACCACTGGAAGTTGCTCACGCTGGCCTGTTTCACAGGTTTCTAGAAGCTGGCGGTAGAAGCGCAGTGCTAAATCACGTGATGCAGGGTTTGAGAAGTAGTAACTACCTACACGGTCGTATAGTTTTCTCAAGCCATTAAAAATCAAACCGTAGATCTGGTTGCCTGAGTGGAACGCCAAGCGTTGGAACAGCATGTAGTCGTAGAAGTTGAATGTCTTAGCAATCAGGATTTCCTGACGCTTCGCTTCATCCTTCTCGTTGTCTTCTTTCACACTTTGCAGAATTTTGTCTGCGTATGGAGATGCTGCAATAAAGTCATCCCATGAAGGTGCTTTCACTAGCGCTTCACAAGAGTCGATAACATTTTGAATAGTACGTTCAGACGCTTCTTTATTCGCTTTAAACGCGTAACGCATAAAGATTGGGCTGATGTTAGTACGTGCAGCAAGCAAATCTTCCACAATGTTCGTTGCGTTATCAACATCAAGTGTCATTAGTGTATCCAAAATATGCAGACCTGACGTCTCCATGAATTGGTTCACTTTAGTTGGCTTACCGTGCTGGATGGTCAACCAACCGTCGCGCGCAAGGCGCTGAAGCACTTCACGTAAAGTCGTACGGGTAACACCAATAAGTTCAGATAGCTCACGTTCAGCGGGTAATATTGAGCCAGGTGGAAAACGGCCGTTCCAAATGCTCTCGATTATGTATTTTTCTGCGAAACCCGCAGGGCTTTTAGCCTTAATGACCATTCTGTTTTTATCCAATATTGATTTCTAAGGGTCGATGCGACTCATCATACCACTACTTAACGATTTGCGAAAATTAACGATCAACAAATGAAACGAAATCTCAATATAGAGTTAATACTCTACATATATCCTTAATTTAAAACCCTAATCACTTGGAACCAAACGCGCAAAATTTATATTTTGCAAAAATTAGAACAGCCACAAACTCACGGAAAATAAAGCCTACCCCGTCACATTTTTCTGCTCAAAATATGCAAAATAAATTTGTGCTTTACGATTAATATTCTTTCTTAATTTATCTTTTCTCGTAATTGACTTTGTTTTAAATTCCAAGGTGATTTTTTTTAATCTTTTCGTGGTATAGTAACGCCGTTTTGATCGCGTTATTACAAATAAAAAGCAGTTTTAGTCGGCAGCATCACGTTTTGTTATTGACTATAAAATGCCGAGGTGTAGAGTTGCGGTCGAAAGTGAGCGGTGCTTAAGTTCAGGGGAAGTAACTTGGCAAGACTACAGTAAAACAATGGATTGTTGTTTTTCTAAGTTATTGTTTTAAAAGACTAGATAATAAGTCTAACAAACAGATACTTAAGCACTATTGTAGTGTCTATTCATAATTTTGTTATAAAGAGAATTATCATGCCGATGTCGCTCGGAAATGCCTTTATCAAGAACTTCCTTGGTAAAGCGCCTGATTGGTACAAAGTTGCCATTATAGCCTTCCTAATTATTAACCCGATTGTATTCTTCCTAATTGACCCATTTGTTGCAGGTTGGTTGCTAGTAGCGGAATTTATTTTCACGCTAGCAATGGCGCTGAAGTGTTACCCACTTCAACCAGGCGGTTTGCTTGCAATTGAAGCGGTTGCTATCGGTATGACCAGCCCTGCACAGGTGAAGCACGAGCTGGTAGCGAATATCGAAGTACTTCTACTGTTGGTATTCATGGTTGCGGGTATCTACTTTATGAAACAGCTTCTGCTGTTCATTTTTACAAAGATCCTGCTTGGTATTCGTTCGAAAACGTTACTTTCACTCGCATTCTGTTTCGCAGCAGCGTTTTTGTCAGCATTCTTGGACGCGCTGACCGTTATTGCCGTTGTAATCAGTGTTGCAGTTGGTTTCTACTCGATTTACCACAAAGTGGCTTCTGGAAACCCTATCGGTGACCACGACCACACTCAAGATGACACCATCACTGAGCTAACGCGTGATGACCTAGAGAACTACCGCGCATTCCTACGTTCATTGTTAATGCACGCAGGTGTTGGTACAGCACTAGGTGGCGTTACTACCATGGTTGGTGAACCGCAGAACTTGATCATCGCTGACCAAGCGGGCTGGTTCTTTGGTGAGTTCTTGATTCGTATGTCTCCAGTAACTTTGCCAGTATTCATCTGTGGCTTGATCACTTGTGCGGTTGTAGAGAAGCTAAAAGTGTTTGGCTACGGTGCGCAACTGCCTGATAACGTTCGCCAAATCCTAGTCGACTTCGACCGTGAAGAGCGCAAGACTCGTACTAACCAAGACGTAGCGAAACTTTGGGTTCAAAGCCTTATCGCTGTTTGGTTGATTGCCGCACTTGCACTCCACTTAGCTGCAGTTGGCCTGATTGGCCTTTCTGTGATTATCCTAGCGACTTCGTTTACTGGTGTTATCGAAGAGCACTCGATGGGTAAAGCGTTTGAAGAGGCTCTGCCATTTACAGCACTACTTGCAGTATTCTTTGCGGTGGTTGCCGTTATCATCGACCAAGAGCTATTCAAACCTGTTATCGATGCAGTACTTGCTGTTGAAGATAAGGGCGCTCAACTTGCTCTGTTCTATGTTGCTAACGGTCTGCTTTCGATGGTTTCGGATAACGTATTCGTGGGTACAGTTTACATTAACGAAGTGAAGACAGCACTTATTGAAGGCCTTATCACTCGTGAACAGTTCGACCTACTAGCCGTTGCAATCAACACAGGTACTAACCTACCTTCAGTTGCAACGCCAAACGGCCAAGCTGCGTTCCTATTCCTACTGACATCAGCACTAGCACCTTTGATTCGTCTATCATACGGTCGCATGGTTATCATGGCGCTTCCTTACACGGTTGTATTAGCGCTTGTTGGCTTGATGGGCATCATGTTCTTCCTAGAACCAGCAACAGCATTCTTCTACGATGCGGGCTGGATTGTGCCAAGTAGTGGTGATCTAACTCCAGTTGTGTCAGGTGGACACTAAAAATTTGAGTTGATTAGGAAACTTATCCAAGTTAAAAAGCTCTGAGTAATCAGAGCTTTTTTATATTTTCAGACAGGATTGTAACCGTGAGTATTTTTGCATCACTTAACCAGTTTTCGAAGGGGCGCTTATCTTGGCTCCTGCTCCTTTTGGCCATCATCTTTTTTGAAGCTTGTGCCCTATTCTTTCAACACGTCATGATGCTAGCACCGTGTGTTATGTGTATCTATGAACGTGTCGCTATGATGGGAATTGGTGTCGCGGCAATGATTGGTCTTGTTGCACCAAACAACCCTCTCGTGCGCTGGATAGCGTTAGCTGCATGGGGAGCAAGTGCTTATAAAGGTTTGATGCTGGCGATGCAGCACGTCGACTATCAGTTCAACCCATCACCGTTCGCAACGTGTGACTTATTCGTGACTTTCCCGAGTTGGGCTCCGCTAAACCAATGGGCGCCTTGGATGTTCGAAGCGTATGGTGACTGTGCGAAGATTGTTTGGCAATTCTTTGGCCTTTCTATGCCTCAGTGGTTGGTTGTCATCTTCGCTGGTAACTTGGTTGCACTTGCATTCATCGTGATTGCTCAGTTCTTTAGTGGTAAGCGCAAAAATCCAATTCAGTAATCGGTAATAACTTTTCACGCTTAATACCGACCAAGTAGATCAAAAAAGCCGACCATAAGGTCGGCTTTTTATTTATATTGCAATTACTTACCGCAACACTGTTTGAACTTCTTACCACTTTCACAAGGACAAGGGTCGTTACGGCCAACGTCTTTAAACGGGTTCAAGCTCTTAGATTTTTTGCCTACCATCAACTCATCAGCACCAAGCGCGACTTCGTTAATCATGAGATCAAGTTGATCAACAAAATCGGCTAACGCTGGCGGAGTCTCAATACCTGCATCACGCATTTGCTGTTGCGTTTGCTCTTCATCAATCGCCAACATCATGGTGGTCAATAATGCTTGCAACATACGCTCTAGACCGTCGTTGAGCACAACATCGTGCCATTGCTCTTCAATCATTGGCCACACAGACATAAAACCTTCAGCAAAGTCTGCGAGCTGCTCTGCATCACTATTGGTCAGCGTAAGAATCGAGTACTCATTACGCAGAATGTAGTTATGCTGTTTGTGAATCTGTTCTTCAACAGCTGGCTGAATGGCTTTAAAACCTTCACCAAGTAGTGGCTCTAGCCAGCTTTCTGGTGTTAGCGGTTTTGTCATCAGGTTTGCAGCAAGTACTGCACCTTCCAAAAACAGTGAAGATTCGTCTAGCTGAACTTCACCTTTCTCAATTAATGTGTATTGCATGACATCTGGTTTCCCATGAATTTGGCGGCATTATACCCCAGAGTTAATAAGATGCTAGTTGATGTCACTCGATGCTGATGAGTCTTTTAATGACAAACTTCATTCACATCGCTACAATCGCCCTCCTTTTTACCACCAAACTGTATTAGGCAAGCTATGCGAGTTGTATTAGGCCCGATGGAAGGTGTTTTGGACCATTTGATGCGCCAAATCCTGACCGAGATAAACGACTATGATCTGTGTGTGACAGAGTTTGTTCGAGTGATCGATCAGCTGTTACCTGATCACGTATTCCATCGTCTGTGCCCTGAGCTTCTTCAAGGCTCACAAACTGCATCTGGCGTACCTGTTCACGTACAATTACTTGGTCAAGAACCAAATTGGATGGCAGAAAACGCAATCAAAGCCGCTGAGCTTGGTGCGCGCGGTATCGACCTTAACTTCGGCTGCCCGGCTCGCTTGGTGAACAAGAGTAAAGGTGGCGCGGCACTTCTTCAACATCCAGAACTGATTCATAACGTGGTAAAAGCATGTCGTGACGCTGTTCCAAACGATATTCCTGTTAGCGCTAAAATTCGTCTCGGATGGGAAAACCCTGAAGACTGTTTTGAGATTGTTGATGCCATTCAATCTGCTGGGGCAAACGAACTGACGGTCCATGCCCGTACAAAACAAGGCGGCTACAAAGCCTCTGAAATCAAGTGGGAATACATCACCCAAATCCGTGAACGCTTTGACATTCCATTAATTGCGAATGGTGAAATTTGGAACTACGAAGATGGTCAACGTTGTATCGAAACCACAGGCGTTGATTCCCTGATGGTGTGTCGCGGTGCATTCAATATTCCAAATCTGGGTAATATGGTGAAATACAATCATAAGCCAATGGTTTGGGCAGAAGTCGTCGAACTACTGATTTACTACTCTCAGTTTGAAATGAAAGGTGACAAAGGTTTGTATTATCCGAACCGCGTAAAACAGTGGTTCTCTTACTTACGCCAAGCTTACCCAGAAGCAAATGATCTGTTCCGCGAGATCCGCACGTTCAACAAAGCGGCTCCAATCGTTGAGTACATTCAGCGTTATCGTGACGAGTTGCAGTCTCGCGTCGCGTAAAAGCAAGTTAAAGCAGTTTTAAAGATCAAAAAAGGGCGATGAATTCGCCCTTTTGTTTTATCTACTACTTAGTAGCAAATCTTGTTCTTACCGGTGCTCTTTGCTTCATAGAGCTTTTCATCGGCTACTTTGAACAGTTCGTCAAAGCTTTCTAATTGAGAAGAAGACTTGAACTCGACACCGCCTGATACTGTAAAACCACCAGCAACCGCCCTTTTCGAGTTTTTACTAATCGCACTTCTTACTCGCTCCAATATACGTAGCATGCTATCGAAATCTTCATCGTAGATGGCAAGAACAAACTCTTCACCACCAAAACGCGATGCCACATCCGAATGACGAATATTGTCACGAATACACTTAGCCACAAGACGAATCGCATCATCACCGACATCATGCCCATAGGTATCATTGATCGCTTTAAAATCATCGATGTCAAAAACGGCAAGCGCGACGTGCTTCTTGGTCATTTTGTTGCGCCATACCGCTTGCATACCACGTCGATTGAGTAAACCCGTCATCGGGTCTTTCGCCGCCAACTCTTTGAAATAACGACGCTCTGTTTGAGTATTCACCAAGAATAGAGCAACGGTACTCAACACATAGATAAAGAATGCAACCGCAACGCTGTATTTCTCGAACGCCAACAGATTCTTGAATTCGCTCCACAAGTTGTATTCATAAAAAATACGGTGATTAGCGCTCAAGCGTTCGTGCTCAATAGATTTGAGTCGCATGATGTTTCTAAGCAACTCCATCATGCCAGAAATGATATGTAGTTTACCCGCTAGGTTCTCATTTGTTTTTAATAAGTCATCAACGTCAAAATCAATGGAAAGGACACCTTGGGGCCCCCCCTTTTCATAGATTGGCACGGTTAAACTCACCACTTGTCCATCATGGCGATCAAGCATAGGAGCTGAGCCAGATATGGTTACTTTCACCGTCTCTTGTGCCGTTTTTTGCCAAAACGGCCTTGCTTTGAGGGTCTGCCACAGCTCTTTAGTGAAATATTGAGCGTAGGTGTCCGGTGAAGAAATTGCATAACCGCGCTGGTCGATGTAATGAATACCGATAATGGCGATTCAATATCGTGTAAAAACGACAATGACGGCGCAAAACCCGCTTTCTTTTCTGCCAAATTAAACAGAGCGGAGCCTTGCTCACATAATTCTTTTTGACCAACAATCATGTAATCCAGTTCGACCGCAGGTAAACCTCCCGAATGTTTGTTTTCTAAGAGCAATACGTCAATGGGCCATACGTAACACATGCCATTTCTTATCATATCGTTGTGTTCTTGAAACAAAGGATGGGCTGGATTTGAATAATTAACAAAGCTGTAGTCTAAAGCGGTAAGCACTTTAATCGCTCGGTTCAGCGCACGATCAATCTGTGCATACTCCAACGTGATGTAACGATTCATCGCATCGTAATAGTTCTTCGCAGTCACGATCATAACTGCGACAAACAAAAATAGCGGGAAGAAGATGACAAACTTGAGGCTAAATCGCCTTTTATTACCCATTGAACACCATTGGCTTTTAATAATTTCAACCCTTCGAAAGTACTGACTATCGAAGGGCTATTTATAGTTTTTCACTTATGTATTCATAAAATTTAATAAATAAGGCATCAAGTGTCACTTCACTTGCCATATTTGGCAGTTCAATGCTGGGATATTGACAGAAAAATGACGTTCAGCCACCTCGACTTCACTTTTGTCTAATATTCGATGCAAGTGTGTTGCATTTAAGCCAAGTTGCCATAATGGCAGGTTAACATTTTGTTCGTATTTACTTAGGTTAAATGCCACAACTATTGTTTCTTCTTTCCACTGTCGAGCGTATACCATGACCTGTTCATCACAGTGTAGCCATTGCAAACTACCGGACTGTAGTGCCTTGTATTGCTTGCGAATTCTAATCCATTCACGATACAAAGGTAGCCACTCAGACTCGGTAACCTGATCCCACGGGAAGCAACGGCGGTTGTCAGGATCAAGCCCACCTTCCAATCCCACTTCACTCCCGTAATACAGGCAAGGCGTACCGATGTAAGTCATGAGTAAAGCCAGTGCGATTCGCATTTTTTCGTTATCGCCGTCTAAAAGCGTCAGAAAACGGGCGGTATCATGACTATCTAACTGATTAAGCTGAGACAATTGGTTTGCAAATGGGACTTTGGCTCGCGCCTCATCCATCCACTCTTTAAAATCTAAAGCATCGATGTCAATCGGGTCATACATGATGTCTTGCTTAGCAATCAGAGCACGAACTGGATGAGCAAAGCCGTAGTAGTTCATTGCGCCATCTTCTTGCCCACCTTGTAACCATTGTGTCGCCTCAAAGAAATGTTCACCTAACACATAAGCATTAGGGTTGATCGCTTTGGTTGCTTTGCGGAACGCTTCCACATAATGCGCATTGTTCTTTGCACCATCGCCTTCACCCAACATGTGAATAACGTCAAAGCGCCAACCATCGACAGAATATGGTGGTTTGAGCCAGTGTTTAATCACCGCCTCTTCACCTTGGTAGATGTGATCGCGAACTTGCTCGTTCTCAAAGTTCAGCACCAGCAAATTGCCAATGCCTTTCCAGCCAATGTAATTGTTGGTTTGTCCCTCGAAGAAGTAATAGTCGCGAAAGTCCGAGTCCGAATTGCCATAAGCCCCCTGACCTTCTTGTTTAATATCGAACCATGGATGATGAACGGACGTGTGGTTAAATACAGCATCCAAGACAATCTTCATCTGCTTCCCACGAATTTGCTCACACAGCTGCGCAAACTGTTCGTTAGTGCCAAACATAGGATCAATATTAAGGTAGTCTTTCGTATCGTACTTATGATTGCTTGGCGCCGTGAAAATAGGATTGAAATACAACGCCGTCACGCCTAAGTCATCTAAGTAATCGAGTTTCTCTTCAACGCCTTTCAAATCACCGCCGAAGAACTCGCGCGCACCTGTATTTTGATGAGAACCTACCGCCTCTCCCCAAGATTTCACCATGGTATCTGGGTCGTATTGCGCGTAAGCATTTCGAATCGCTTGCTCATCTTGGCTAGCAGCAAAACGATCTGGGAAGATCTGATAGAAGACCTGCTCTTGAACCCAGCTTGGCGGCTGAGACTGCGTGTTCAGCTTAAAGTGGAATTCTTTCGGTGGCATCCGTTTATGCACACCTCTGCCATCTAACCAAAGTTGCTGATTGCCTTTGATGAGTTTGAATACGTAATGAGTGACATCACGATCTCGGTTCGCCGCGAACTGTGCTTGCCATAGTTGAAGTTCACCAGCCTTGCCGCAAGGTAGCATTTCAATCAGATATTCTTCGTTGTCAGGTTCACAGCGTACGTGCACGCTATCAAACTTAACGTTTTCAGTTTTCAGTTTTCAGAGTGACGGTCAGCAGTTCACCATCAAATACAAGGCCATCTTCAGTCTGGCTATGGAAGATAAATGGAAGGGTCATGGTAAGTGCTCTTAGTATTGGAATATTCCACTATTTTAATAAAGAGTATTTACCGAAAAATCCTCCTTTCGACATTGCCTTAAATGCAATTTTCTCAAGGAGGATCACGTTTGGTAGGCGTAGTTTCGCTCTTTCTTTAAGTTAACTCAGCAACAAGCTGTCATCTGCCAGCTCTTCACCACGCACTTTAGAGAACATTTCTAGTAAGTCTGGGACTTGCATATTGGCACGTTGCTCACCTGCGACATCAAGAACAATCTCACCTTGGTGCAGCATGACCGTTCTGTCACCGCAAGCCAGCGCGTCTTTCATTGAGTGCGTCACCATCATAACTGTGAGGTTGAACTCGCTGACGATACGCTTGGTTAGATCGATAACAAAAGCCGCCATGCGCGGATCTAACGCAGCAGTATGCTCGTCTAACAACAACAGCTTACTGTCTGATAGTGTTGCCATGACCAAACTGACCGCTTGTCGTTGTCCGCCGGAGAGCAATCCAATACTGTCCCCCAAGCGATCCTCAAGCCCTAAGCCAAGAATGCTAATGCGCTCTTGGAAAAGCTTGCGACGTTGAGAAGAGAGCGCCATTCCCCAACCACGACGCTTACCCCGCATGTAAGCTAACGCCATGTTTTCTTCAATGGACAAATCCCCACAAGTACCCGCTAATGGGTCTTGAAATACACGAGCACATTGAGTCGCTCGTTGCGCCACGGTTTTCCGGGTTACGTCTTGCCCATCAATGATCACCTGACCGCCAATCATCGGGGTTTCCCCTGTCACCGCCCCGAGCAAGGTCGATTTCCCTGCGCCGTTGGAGCCAATGACGGTGAGAAACTGATGTTCGGGTACTTCTAACGAGACACCTTTCAAGGCTCTGTTTTCCAAAATGGTTCCAGGATTAAAGGTCACTTGGATGTTGTTTAATTCAATCATAGCGCCTCCTCCGAACCATTTTTTGATGCGGCTTGTTTCGCACTGGTCGCGCGTTGTTTTGCTTTCATTCTCTGTTTCAGTTTTGGCGCAATCAACGCCACTGCAACGAGCACAGCCGTCACTAAGTTTAAGTCCGATGCTTGTAGACCAAACATGCCGGAGCTCAACGCAAAGGCAACAGCCAGACGGTAAAGCACTGAGCCGATTATTACCGCACAAACTGCAACCCAGATTTTGCGCCCTGGTATCAGAGTTTGGCCGAGGATCACTGCAGCTAAACCAACTACGATTGTACCCACACCAGAAGTGACATCAGCAAAGCTGTTGGTTTGAGCAAATAGAGCACCAGCAAAACCAACAAAACCATTAGAAAGCGCGAGGCCAAAGTAAGTGTAAAAAGCGGTACTTGCTCCTTGTGCGGCCACCATTCGAGCGTTCACACCCGTCGCTCTTAGCCCTAAACCAAAGTCACTGTTAAGGAGACGTACGACAAACAAAGCAGAGAGCAAGACTAGTACACCGACAACTAACGGCCGGATGTACATAGAATCTCCCATGGCTTCAAACGGAGTAAGAATGGTGTCTTCCCCTAGCAGGGCCATATTGGGCTTACCCATGATGCGAATATTGATAGAGAACGCCGCAATCATGGTAAGAATAGAAGCCAATAGGTGGAGAATGCCGCATCGAACTGCAAGAAAAGCGGTCACCCACCCAGTCATCCCACCAGCAATCACAGCCATTCCGGTTGCGATCCAAGGGTTGATGCCGGCGACGATTGCAGTCGCAGCAACGGCGGCTCCCATAGGGAAACTGCCGTCGACACTTAAATCAGGAAAATCAAGAACACGAAACGTAAGGTAAACGCCCAAAGCCACTAAGCCGTAAATGAGGCCAATTTCGAGCGCACCAAAAAAAGCAAATGCAGACATAACTGCTCCTTTCTGCACAAATCAGGTCGGCATTACACCGACCTGAACGTCACTCTTACTGCATGCTGGTCGCACGTTTTACAACTGAACTTGGTAACTGGATACCAAGCTTGGTGGCCGCTCCTTCATTGACAACAAGGTCTGAGCCCGTTGCGACTTTTACGTCTAGCTTACCCGGCTCTTGTCCCTCCAAAATTGCCGCGACATACTCAGCAGTTTGAACCCCCACTTGGTAGTAATCAAAGCCTAAGCTTGCGATCGCACCTTTTTCTACATAAGACGTCGCGCCACCAAATACTGGTTTCTTAGCTTGGTTTGCAGCCACGATCATGCCCTCTATCGCACTGGCTACCGTGTTGTCTGTCGGTGCGTAAATCACATCTGATTTAGCAGCAATGGCTTGGGTCGCGGATTGAACATCAGCGCTTTTCAGAGCCGTCGCTTCAACCACTTTAAGTCCATTTGCTTCAGCACTCTCTTTTAAAAGTTGTGCCAAAGTTACTGCATTGGCTTCACCAGGGTTGTAAACCACGCCAATGGATTTCGCTTGTGGCAAGATCTCTTGAATCAAAGCAACATGTTGAGCAACCGGAGACAAATCAGACAGACCCGTTACGTTTTTGCCCGGCTGATGCATGGATTTCACAAGCTTTGCGCCCACCGGATCCGTTACCGCAGTAAACACTACAGGAATAGAACGCGTTGCGGACACCAAAGTTTGAGCCGATGGTGTGGCAATACCCACTAGCACATCAGGACTCTCCCCCACATACTGACGCGCAATCTGTACGGCAATTGCTGGGTTACCTTGTGCGGTTTTGTAGTCAAATTCTAGGTTCTTCCCTTGCTCATATCCTTTCGCTTTCAAGCCATCTAGTAAGCCTTGGCGAGTCGCGTCGAGCGCTGGGTGCTCCACGATTTGTGAAACAGCAACCGTCGCAGTGTTAGCAAGCACATTAGCTGAGGAAAAAACCGTGGTCGCGGCAAGAATAGCAGTGGCGAGTAAACGTTTCGTTTTCATCATGACTCCTTGATGTATCTTCGTCCTTGAACTGAAAGCCTCATCGAAAATGAATGCTCAACAGAAATAATGCGGAAGATGGGATGTTGTGTTTATTGCTGCGCACTTTTTGTGCATCTAACTGTCATTATTAACGCTAAGTGTTGGGAAAGAAAAGCAAGATTTAACAACGAAGTAACATTTGTGATCTCGCAATCGGTACGAGAGGCGGTTATTGCAAACTAAGATAAGGGCGAAAAGTCATGTTGTAGGCATAAAAAATGGAGTGGCTAGAAAGCACACTCCATTTCAATGAGTTAATTGTAGATTTGAGGAGTTAGAACCAACGCTCTAATGCAGTCTTATCCAACTGGCGGAATGCTCGGTTTAGGATCACCGCAAGTTCTTTGTATCTTGGACGAGCTTTTGCTGGCTCTAGTGCGAATCCTGACTCTGTGATTTTTTGGTGCAGCTCGCGATACCAAGAGGCCAACGCTGGTGGCAATTTGGTGTTGGAACGACTGCCCAACCACCACATACCTTGCAGCGGCATGCTGATTGCGAACAGTGCAACTACGATCGCTTGAGGAAGTGCGTCATAGTTATTAAATGCCATTTGAGTGAGCACACCGATCGCGGCGACCGCTGGCATCACTTTAATGCCAAAGCGCGTTGCTTTAATAATGCGTTGTTCGGGAAAAATGGCGTTCAGCTCTTTACGAACCGGCCAGATCTCCATGTAACTTTGGCCGTCTTTCAGGCTATGGATCAATCCGACTTGTTTGCTCATACCGCTCTCTCACTAAAAAATAGTTGAACATTTCAACTGAAGGCGCAAAAAATTGATGAAAGTTAATATTCTTTCAAAATTTTTTTGTTATCATTGCCTATTATCGCTATCCTTTGCAGACCCTCAATCTCATTGTTGCTGTTATTTACAATTTAAGCAACTCCGAGATTTTATTCTGCACGGATCGCTTCATAGTGGTGGATGGGTTCATCACTATTCATTTATACGGAATTAGAACAATTTTTGACCAAGATTAGTGCGCACCCTTGGCGGTATCGTCTATTCTTGTGATTAATTTTTCATCCTTTAACTGATTTTGATCAGACGAATAACAGGTAGTCACACATGTCTAAGCTAGTTTTAGTTTTAAACTGCGGTAGTTCTTCTCTTAAATTTGCTGTTGTTGATGCAGAAACAGGTGCAGAGCACCTATCAGGTCTTGCTGAATGTCTTCACCTTCCTGAAGCACGTATCAAGTGGAAACTTGACGGTAAACACGAAGCTCAACTAGGTAACGGTGCAGCACACGAAGAAGCACTAGCGTTCATGGTTGAAACTATTCTTGCTTCTAAGCCAGAGCTTAAAGCTAACCTAGGCGCTATCGGTCACCGTATCGTACACGGTGGTGAGCAGTTCACTCAATCTGCACTAATCACTGATGACGTACTAAAAGGTATTCAAGACGCTGCGACTTTCGCACCGCTTCACAACCCAGCGCACATCATCGGTATCGAAGCTGCTAAGCACAACTTCCCAGAGCTTCAAAACGTTGCTGTATTCGACACTGCGTTCCACCAAACTATGCCTGAAGAGTCTTTCCTATACGCTCTTCCATACAAACTATACAAAGAGCACGGTATCCGTCGTTACGGCATGCACGGTACTTCACACCTATTCATCACTCGTGAAGTTGCAGGCCTACTAAACAAGCCAGTTGAAGAAGTAAACATCATCAACTGTCACCTAGGTAACGGCGCTTCTGTTTGTGCAATCAAGAACGGTAAATCTGTAGACACTTCTATGGGTCTTACTCCTCTTGAAGGTCTAGTAATGGGTACTCGTTGTGGTGATATCGACCCAGCTATCGTATTCCACCTACACGACGCTCTAGGTTACTCTGTTGAAGAAATCAACAACATGCTAACTAAAGAGTCTGGTCTTGCTGGTCTAACTGAAGTGACTTCTGACTGTCGTTTCGTTGAAGACAACTACGGTGAGAAAGAAGAAGCAACTCGTGCAATGGACGTGTTCTGTCACCGTCTAGCTAAGTACGTAGCTGGTTACACTGCTTCTATGGAAGGTCGTCTAGACGCAATCACTTTCACTGGCGGTATCGGCGAAAACTCTGGTCCTATCCGTGAAATGGTTCTAAACCGTCTAGGTATCTTCGGTATCGAAGTTGATGGTGAAGCTAACCTTAAAGCACGTTTCGGCGGCGAAGGTACTATCACTACAGCTAACAGCCGTATCCCTGCAATGGTTATCTCTACTAACGAAGAGCTAGTAATTGCTGAAGACACTGCACGCCTAGCAGGTCTTTAATAGATTTAACTGGCTAGCCACTCGGCTAGCCAGTTTTTCTTCCAAAAGAATTTCTTAGGGGCTTAACTCCTATTCTCTGAATTATTCATGGAATAAGAGTTGAGCTTTTATCCCCCAATAGCTAAAGGTACTCTACGAATGTCTCGTACTATTATGCTTATCCCTGCAAGTGCTGGTGTTGGTCTAACTAGCGTAAGCATGGGTGTTCTTCGCGCAATGGAGCGCAAAGGCGTTAAGGTTTCTTTCTACAAACCAATTTCACAGCCACGTTCTGGCGGTGATCAACCTGATCTAACTTCAACTATCGTTGGTTACAACAGCGATATGAAGATCGGTCAACCACTAGCGATGTCTGTTGCTGAAAGCCTAATCGGTAACGACAACATGGACGAGCTGCTAGAAACTGTTGTTGAGCGTTACAACCAAATCAACAAAGATGCAGACGTAACGCTTATCGAAGGTCTAGTACCAACTCGTAAGCACCCATTCGCTAACCAAGTGAACGCGGAAATCGCAGCAACTCTAGGTGCGGAAATCGTTCTTGTTGCTACTCCTGGTACCGATAACCCAGCTCAACTTAAAGAGCGCATCGAAGTAGCATGTTCTAACTTCGGTGGTACTAAGAACAAGAACATCTCTGGCGTAATCATCAACAAGCTAAACGCACCTGTTGACGAAGCTGGCCGTACTCGCCCTGACCTATCTGAAATCTTTGACGATGCAGACAGCGCGAAGCAAAACGAAATGAAAGTGATGGAAATCTTCAACACTTCTCCAATTCGTGTACTAGGTTGCGTGCCATGGAGCATCGACCTGATCGCTACTCGTGCAATCGATATGGCTCAGCACCTAAACGCTGACATCATCAACGAAGGTGACATTGCGACTCGTCGTATCAAGAGCATCACTTTCTGTGCACGTTCTCTGCCAAACATGATTGAGCACTTCAAACCAGGTTCTCTACTTGTTACTTCAGCAGACCGTCCAGACGTAATCGTTGCAGCAGCACTTGCAGCAATGAACGGTGTTGATATCGGTGCGGTTCTATTGACTGGCGGTTACGACATCCCTGAAGAGATCACTGGTCTTTGTAAGCCAGCGTTCGAAACTGGTCTACCGATCTTCAAAGCACAAGGTAACACTTGGCAGACTTCTCTAAACCTACAGAGCTTCTCTATCGAAGTTCCTGCAGACGATAAAGAGCGTATCGAGTTCATCAACGAGCACGTTGCTGGTCACATCGACGGTAACTGGATCGAGTCTATGACTGAAGGCACTCAGAAGTCTCGTCGTCTAAGCCCACCAGCATTCCGTTACCAGCTAACTGAGTTCGCTCGTAAAGCCGGCAAGCGTATCGTTCTTCCTGAAGGTGATGAGCCACGTACAGTTAAAGCTGCGGCTATCTGTGCTGAGCGCGGCATCGCAGAGTGTGTGCTTCTAGGTAACCCAGACGAAATCCGTCGCGTTGCAGCACAACAAGGTGTTGAGCTAGGTGCTGGCGTAACTATCATCAACTCTGATGAAGTTCGTGAAAACTACGTTGCTCGTCTAGTTGAGCTACGTGGTGCTAAAGGTATGACTGAAGTTGTTGCTCGTGAGAAGCTACAAGATTCAGTATTCCTAGGCACAATGATGCTTGAGAACGACGAAGTAGACGGTCTAGTTTCTGGTGCGGTTCACACCACAGCAAACACTATCGTTCCTCCGTTCCAAATCATCAAGACTGCACCTGATGCGTCTATCGTATCTTCTGTATTCTTCATGCTGCTACCTGACCAAGTATTGGTTTACGGTGACTGTGCGATCAACCCAGATCCAACAGCTGAACAGCTTGCTGAAATCGCTATCCAATCTGCTGATTCTGCAGCGGCATTCGGTATCGACCCTCGCGTTGCTATGATCTCTTACTCTACTGGTGAATCTGGTAAGGGTGCAGACGTAGATAAAGTACGTGAAGCAACTAAGATTGCTCAAGAGAAACGCCCAGATCTAGTGATCGACGGTCCTCTACAGTACGACGCAGCAATCATGGAAAACGTGGCAGCTTCTAAAGCGCCTAACTCTCCAGTAGCAGGTAAAGCAACAGTATTCGTATTCCCAGACCTAAACACTGGTAACACGACTTACAAAGCGGTACAACGTTCAGCTGACCTAGTATCTATCGGTCCAATGCTGCAAGGTATGCGCAAGCCTGTAAACGATCTTTCTCGCGGTGCACTAGTAGACGATATCGTGTACACAGTTGCTCTAACTGCGATTCAGGCAGATCAAGCTGACCAAGCAAAAGAAAAAGCAGTTAACTAATTAACCGCACCTTTTCTGAATGAAAAAACCTCGCCACGGCGAGGTTTTTTATTTCTTGTTGCTAGACAAGAATCGGGTCCATTGGACGGTTTAATTGATACTGCACGTTCAAATTCGTATTACTCGAGCCAATATCCCTATACTTCCAACGAACACCTTCATTGAGCTGGCGAGCAACGACGGACTCTACGGTAAGCAAGTTATCATTTTCTATGATGAGCCTATCGCTATCACTACCACTTGAGGCTGCGCGATAGTGCGTCATGAACCAATCTCGTTTCAACATGTATTGACGCGCGTGACCAAACTCATGAATAAGTCCAACTGCTGGTGACTGCGTCCCTCTAGATACATTTTTGTTTGGCACACGACTGCGCCCGACGGGTTTGTTGCGCTTAATGTCGTTTACATTCAAGCTATCAAAAGGATTCCAAGTCACTAAACTGCCGCGAACATTGCAGCCTGCTTGTTTTACGATTTCTGCAGGAAAAAAGCTGCTGGTTGTGTCAGTTGTACAAAGCAACGTGACCTCTTCGCCTCCCGAAAGAAAATCTAATAGTGCTGCCGCCGCACTAGATTGGCGTAAATAGGCCACAGCGTCGTTATATTTAGTAATAGGTTGTTCCACGGTTTTCCATTTAAAGCCCGTACCTTCGACCACTCCTGGAAATACAGTAATCATATCGTTTCTTCCTTGTTCAGATTCCTAGCGCTTAGCACGAAAGCTCAGCACTTGGTGAATCAGTATAGAAAAAGGAATGAGTTTTACTTGATTGATAATTACAGATTGGAACCTAGCTCGCGACCTAATAAATTGTTTTTGCATCAGACGGTTATTTGTTCTAAAGCGCCAAATAGACAAGCCCACCCAAACAAACCGCACTCAACATGGGTGGAACAACCTTAGCCCACAGTTGACGAGCGCCTATCATAAGTACCATCCCCATCTTAACAATGGTATTCACTGAAGCCGCGATAAATATCCCGAGCACAGCAACATCTATCGCCAAAGACTGAGTACTTTGACGCCCTAAAGTCAGTGAAATGGCGTCAACATCCGTAATCCCTGACACCGCAGATAGAACTAAGATACCTGCACTACCAAACCAATCTGAAAGTGCATGAGATAACAACATAATGATCGCCAACACAACACCAAAGAACAGTGCTGATTGAAGCGCCAACGGGTTAGTCTGTTTGTTTGATTGCTCTATCTTCTCGACTTCACTTCGACGCCATATCCACCAAGCCGGCAAATAAAGTGCAATCATCATGACTAAGACAATCGGCCATAACAAACTCACTAATTGAGGATTGAGAACAGATAGGACAATCAACAAGCGAGGAAACATAGTGCCGCAACTCAATAAGATTCCGCTTGCCAGCAGAGGACTGATGCCTTCCTGCTCACGTGAAAGATGAGAGAACTGCAACGTCAGTGCGGTAGAAGAACTTAATCCAGCAAAGACAGACGTAAACAATATGCCCCGCTTCGCTCCGCCGATCTTAATCGCGAAATAACCGACAAATGAAATACTCGCGATCAGTACCACCATCCACCAAATCTCATATGGATTCAGCGCCTTCCAAGGACCGTAAGCTTGGTTGGGTAAAAGGGGCAATAAAACGATGGAAATAAGCAGAAGACGTAAAGCCGCATCAAGCTCGTACTCTTGAAGGCGCTGCAAAGCCTGATGAAGCTCTTTCTTGTTATCCAGCACGACAGCTGTGATGACTGCCGCAGCAGCAGCAAGCACCGCCTCACCAGAAACAGCCAGACTGCCAAGTACAAAGGTGATCACCAAACTGACCACACCGGTGATGCTGATGTCCTCACTCTTTTTTTGCTGAATAACAAACGCAATACAAGCGAGAATCACCAAAGCAATAAGAGCAAAGCCGAGTAGCAAAGGCGTATACAGATTGGCAAGAATCCCAACCAAGCCACCAAGCAAACCGACTAAAGAAAAGGTGCGGATACCTGCAATGCGACTGCCTTCGACGCTGTTACGCATCACCCAGCCACGTTGGGTTCCCACAATCGCTCCCAAAAGCAGAGCAACAAACAGATTCCAAATTAGATGCTCGCCACTGACAAACTCATTGATATCCATACCCCACCTCAGTCAAAGATCGGTTGTTATATCATCAGTTTATGTGATCGGTAGGAAGAAGCTGTGATGGTGAGAAGATATTGAGAAAAAAGAAAAGCGCCACATCAAATGGCGCTTTTCTTAGAAGTTTTAAACTTAGATAGATTCTCGACCATGAGGCGAATCCAAATCTAATTCAGGGCCTTTGGGTACCACTTGTGTTGGGTTGATACCGGTATGACTGAAATAGTAGTGACGCTTAATGTGGTAGAAGTCTGTGGTTTCTGCCACGCCTTCTACTTGGTATAGCTCTTTCAAATAGCCTTGAATGTTTGCGTAATCGGCAATGCGTTGTTTATTACATTTGAAATGACCTACGTATACCGCATCAAAGCGAACAAGGGTCGTAAACAAGCGCCAATCTGCTTCGGTGATTTTATTGCCCGCTAGATAACGATGCGTTGCAAGATAAGCATCGATTTTATCCAGTGCGGCAAACAGTGAATCAAACGCTTCTTCATAAGCTTCTTGTGTTGTCGCAAAACCACAACGGTATACGCCATTGTTCACGTTCGGATAAATGTAGTCATTCCACTCATCAATCACGCTTTGAAGTTGTTCTGGGTAATAATCATCATGATTGCCCGTTAATTCATTGAACTCGGAGTTGAACATACGGATGATTTCAGACGACTCATTCGACACGATGGTGTTGGTCTTTTTGTCCCACAAAACCGGAACAGTAACACGACCAGTGTAATCGGACTTAGCTTGAGTGTAGATTTGGTGCATACGAGTATGGCCAAATAGTGGCTCAGGTAAGCCCATCTGCCAACCTTCGCTGAGCATGTCTGGGCAAACGACCGTGACATCGATGTGCTTTTCCAAACCTTTTAGTCTGCGGAAGAGCAGCGTGCGGTGCGCCCACGGACAAGCAAGAGAAACGTAAAGGTGGTAACGGCCCGTTTCAGGTTGGAATGTCGCATCGGGTTTGTTCTTTATCCAATTACGAAAGCCCGCATCTTCACGAACGAACTTACCGCCATTAGATTTAGTCTCGTACCATACATCGTGCCAAACGCCCTCAACTAACTTACCCATGACTGCTCTCCTCTTAATTTGTTTTCCACTATATTAGCGAATCACGCAAAGCTTATAATCCGGCCACTTAGTCCATCTTGTTCAAGAATTTCGAATGAACTAATTCCGGCCAATATCGTAGGCATAAAAAAGCGCGCCCCTATAAAAGGAGCCGCGCTTAAGCCCGTCACAGGCTGAATTTAGTTACACTGCTACGTGTAGACAAGATACCGCGTGAACGTCTGAGCCTTCGATGTGTGGTCTGGTCTTCGCACACTCATCCGTCGCTTGAGGACAACGAGTACGGAACACACAACCAGAAGGAGGATTAATTGGTGATGGTAGATCACCTTCTAACATCTGAATCTTCTTGCTGCGTTCAATTTCTGGGTCCGGAATTGGAACCGCTGACATCAACGCACGTGTGTATGGGTGTTTTGGATCGGCAAACAATGCTTCCGCTTCACCCAGCTCAACAGCGTTACCTAGGTACATAACCAATACGCGGTCAGAGATGTGTTTCACCACTGACAAATCGTGCGCGATGAATACCAATGAAAGGCCAAGCTCTTTTTGAAGCTCTTTCAATAGGTTAACTACCTGAGCTTGAATCGATACGTCCAGCGCTGATACCGGTTCGTCACAGATGATCATCTTCGGCTTTAGAATAAGCGCACGAGCGATACCAATACGTTGACACTGACCACCTGAGAACTCGTGTGGGTAACGGTTAATAACGTTTGGCAGTAGACCTACCTTCGCCATCATCTCTTTAACGCGGTCTTTCACTTCTTGCTTAGTCAGTTCTGGGTAGAACGTCTCTAGCGGCTCAGCGATGATGTCACCCACTGTCATACGTGGGTTCAAAGAAGCCAAAGGATCTTGGAAAATCATTTGGATCTCTTTACGCGTTTCACGGCGTTGGACATCTTTCATCTTCGTTAGGTCTTGGCCCAACCAAACTACTTCGCCATCTGTTGCTTCAACCAAACCAATGATCGCGCGAGCAAACGTCGATTTACCACAGCCAGACTCACCTACTACCCCAAGAGTCTCACCTTCGTATAGACGAACGTTTACGCCGTCTACCGCTTTTAGGCTTGAAGGTTTTGCCCAAGGCCATGCTGATTTTGATGCAATGCTGAAGTGAACTTTCAGATCAGATACATCCAGAATTAGCTTTTTATCTGTACTCATTTGCTCCAAGCCTCCCATTCAGAAAAACATGCACGCTGACGGCCATCACCAAACGGCGTCAGAATTGGTGCTTCACGCTTACAACGATCCATCACACGGTGGCAGCGATCTTGGTAAGGACAGCCAGGTGGTAGACGAAGCAAGTTAGGCGGGTTGCCAGAAATCGTCGGCAGGATCTCGCCTTCTGTATCCAAACGAGGAATCGCCTTCAATAGACCTTCCGCGTAAGGGTGGCTTGGGTTGTAGAAGATTTCGTTCACAGTGCCGTACTCCATAGTACGACCTGCGTACATCACCAGTACTTTGTCACATGAACCCGCTACGACACCAAGATCGTGCGTGATCATGATAATTGCAGTGTTGAACTCAGATTTCAGTTCGTTCAGCAGATCCATGATCTGCGCTTGAACCGTAACGTCCAATGCCGTCGTTGGCTCATCCGCAATAAGCAGTTTTGGACGACACAATAGTGCCATTGCGATCATTACACGCTGACGCATACCGCCTGAGAACTCGTGTGGGTACATGGTGATACGCTTACGAGCTTCTGGGATTTTTACTGCTTCAAGCATGCGAACCGACTCTTCGAACGCTTCTGCTTTGCCCATACCTTTGTGCAGCATCAGTACTTCCATCAGCTGATCACTAACTTTCATGTATGGGTTAAGAGACGTCATCGGGTCTTGGAAGATCATCGCGATCTGTTCCGCACGAACCTTGTTCAGCTCTTTTTCTCGAAGGTTAAGGATTTCTCGGCCTTCAAATTTCGCGCTACCAGAGATAATACCGTTCTTAGCCAGTAGACCCATGATTGCGAATACAGTTTGTGACTTACCTGAACCAGACTCACCTACGATACCTAGGGTTTCACCTTGATTCAGAGAGAAGTTCAAATCGTTTACTGCGGTTACGATACCATCTTGCGTGGTAAATTCGACGCGCAGATCTTTGACATCTAATAAACTCATCATTGCTTCCTTTATTCTTTCTATTTTTAATTATCTGTCTTTTGGATCCAGCGCATCGCGCAGACCGTCACCAACGTAGTTGAAGCAGAATAGAGTCACAACCATGAATGCTGCTGGGAACGCCAGCTGCCAGATTGCCACTTCCATTGTTTGCGAACCTTCTTGTAGAAGTGCGCCCCAACTTGTCATTGGTTCCTGTACACCAAGACCAAGGAATGAAAGGAATGATTCAGTCAGAATCATGCTTGGGATAAGTAGAGTTGAGTAAACCGCTACGATACCCAGTACGTTTGGTACGATATGGCGAGTGATGATCTTCCACTTGCTCACACCACAAACGTGTGCCGCTTCAATAAACTCTTTACTACGTAGACTTAGCGTTTGACCACGTACGATACGAGCCATATCTAGCCACGCAATAGCACCGATAGCGACGAAGATAAGAACGATGTTACGGCCGAAGAATGTTACTAGTACGATAACTAGGAACATGAACGGAACCGCGTATAGGATTTCAAGAATACGCATCATGATACGGTCAACTTTACCGCCGATGAAGCCAGAAGCCGCACCGTAAAGCGTACCAATCACAACCGCAACCAATGCACCTAGAACACCAACCATAAGAGAGATACGACCGCCAATCAGCGTACGTACGTAAAGGTCTCGACCTAAGCTGTCAGTACCGAACCAGTGCTCTGCACTTGGACCAACGTGCATTGCGTACCAGTCTGTATCGTCAAATGTGTAAGGTGCCAGCATTGGCAGGAAGATTACCGCAAGGGTCATCAATGCAAGAATGAACAAGCTCACCATCGCCGCTTTGTTACGCATAAAGCGGATGCGGGCGTCTTGCCACAAACTACGGCCTTCAACTTCCAGGTTCTCTGCAAATTTCTCGACCGCTTCAAGATTCTCTTTTTTCGTTAACATAACCATACTTCCCTGTTAGTAGCGAATTTTCGGGTCAATCATTGCTAGCAGAATATCAACGATAGCGTTGAACAAGATGAATAGGAAACCAATCAGAATGGTTACACCCATTACTAGCGAGTAGTCACGGTTGAAGGCTGCGTTTACAAACAGCTTACCAATACCTGGCAGACCAAAGATAGTCTCAACAACTACCGAGCCGGTGATAATGCCGACAAACGCAGGTCCCATGTAAGACACTACAGGAAGTAGGGCTGGTTTTAATGCGTGTTTCAGGATGATGTAACGGTAGCTTAGACCTTTCGCACGGGCAGTACGGATAAAGTTACTGTTCAATGTCTCGATCATTGAACCACGAGTGATACGAGCAAACGTGGCGACATAAAGCAGTGACATTGCAATCACTGGCAGCACCAAATATTGCCATGAACCATCATGCCAACCGCCTGCAGGGAATAAATTCCAGTGGAGCGAGAACAAGTAAATCAAAGCTGGCGCCAACACGAAGGATGGCATTACTACCCCAAGCATCGCCGTAGACATAATGGTGTAGTCAAGCCACGAGTTTTGTTTGAGCGCGGCTATGGTCCCGATCGTCACCCCCAGGATGACCGTGAAGATAAAGGCAATGAAACCCACCTTCGCCGATACTGGTAGTGCTACCGAGATTAGCTCGTTTACTGTGTAATCTAAGTATTTGAATGAAGGACCAAAGTCGCCTTGGACAACGTTAGTCAAGTACGTGGTGTACTGCTCAAATACTGGCTTATCTAGGCCGTATTTGGCTTCAATGTTCGCCATAACTTCTGGCGGTAATGGACGCTCGCTCGAGAATGGGTTACCCGGTGCGAAACGCATAAGAAAGAAAGATACGGTGATCAAAACCAACATTGTTGGGATCGCCTCAAATATCCTTTTTGCGATGAATTTAAGCATAAACTCACTCTTTCAGTCTGTGACAGTTAAAAAAATTGATGATAGGCACCGCACGTCCCGTTGTTGGGACGTGTGGGCCTTATTCTTATAGTCTTGAAGCGACTTTAATTAGTCTGCTTTGATGTAAAGATCTTTGGTGTAGATCTTTTCTTCCGCGTTGTTAGCAGGGAAACCACCAACGTGCGGGTTTAGTAGACGAGAACGAACGTACTGGTAGATAGGCGCGATAGGCATATCTTGAGCCATCAGTTGCTCAGCTTCTAGGTAGATCTTGGTACGCTCTTCTTCTGAAGTCGACTTAATCGCTTTGTCGATCAGAGCATCGTACTCTTTGTTACCCCAGTGCTGACCACCAGTTGTGTTCGAGCTAACCATAAGGGTTAGGAATGAAGATGCTTCGTTGTAGTCGCCACACCAACCAGCGCGTGCTACTTCGAAATCACCTTGATCTTTCGTAGATAGGTAAGTTTTCCACTCTTGGTTTTCTAGCGTTACGTCTAGACCTAGAGTTTTTTTCCACATAGAACCAAGCGCTACTGCCAGTTTCTTGTGGTTCTCATCTGTGTTGTATAGAAGAGAGAACTTAAGAGGGTTGTCTTTGCCGTAACCCGCTTCTGCCAATAGGCGTGCCGCTTCTTCGTTACGCTCTTTTTGCGTCATCTTGCCGTAAGCTGGAAGCTCAGGGTTGAAGTGCGCAGTGATTTCAGGCGTTAGGAAGTAAGCAGGCTTCTGGCCTTGGCCAAGAATCGCGTTTGCTACGATGTTACGGTCGATAGCGTAAGAAATTGCTTTACGAACGCGAACGTCGTTGAAAGGCTCTTTCTTAGTGTTGAATGAGTAGTAGTAAGTACACAGGCTGCCTTCAACCGATACTGACTCTGGGTGCTCTTTCTTCAGACGCTTAAAGTGCTCAGTCGGCAGTTTAGACGTGAAGTCGATTTCACCAGATAGGAAACGGTTCATTTCAGCAACGCCGTTTTCGATTGGAAGGTACGTTACTTTGTTGATAACGGTTTTGTCGTTATCCCAGTACTGTTCGTTACGAACAAGCTCTAGACGCTCGTTCACAACCCAGTTGTTTACTACATAAGCGCCGTTACCTACGAAGTTTTCTGGTTTCGTCCATTGATCACCAAACTTCTCAACTGTCGCTTTATGTACTGGTTTCATTGTTGTGTGACCAGCCATCATTACAAAGTAAGGAACCGCTGTGTCTAGCTCAACCACAAGTGTGTGGTCGTCTGTCGCTTTAACACCTAGCTCGCTCTTGTCTTTTTTGCCCGCAACGATGTCTTTCGCGTTTTTCATCTTGGTGTATTCCATGTACCAAGAGTATGGCGAAGCGGTTGCAGGATCGACTGCACGCTGCCAGCTGTATACGAAATCTTGTGCTGTTACAGGATCGCCGTTAGACCATTTAGCGTCTTTACGTAGGTGGAAAGTGAAAGTTTTGTTGTCTGAGGTTTCCCAGCTCTCGGCTACACCAGGGATAGTATCGCCGTCTGCATTTTGGTTCACTAAGCCTTCAAGGAGATCACGAATCACATGCGACTCTGGAACACCTTGAGATTTGTGCGGGTCAATTGTTGCAACTTCGGTACCGTTACCGCGAACGATTTCTTGTTTCTCAGCAAGTTTAGTGCCTGCTGGAACGTCAGCAGCGAAAGCGGTAGTAGAAGAGGCAGCCACTGCCAGACCTGCACCTAGAAGAAGGGCTTGGGGGATTTTGTTCTTATACATGCGTAAAACTCCAAGTTTTTCATTAGCATCCATGACTTCTCTGCAAGGGACTGGAACGGTCAGAATTTTAGAATTTTTTAGCGCACTTTTTGAGCACAAAACACTAAAACCTTACAAAGACTGCGGCACACATTAGCAACCATTGAAGTAATTTGCCATAAAAATGTAGCAAAAAAACTAATAATTCTGTAAATAGTGCCCATATTTAGCAATAAATACCGCACAAAAAGTATTGAGTAGAGAAATACAGATTCGCATGGTCATTTGACAGGCAAAACTTTCGATAAATCTAAATTCAAACTCTTTGATAGCATCTTATGCTAGATATATGTACAAAAATTAACATTTATGACACATTGAGCCTAATTAATAATTGCATATATCTCGTTCGATATTTTTTATTGTGAACAAGGTCACCGAGAGGAGAAAGAGAGGAAAAATGGTGGTTTTGACGGCAAGTGGGAGTAGAAAGTGAGCTCGCTTTTTACGCTAAAAAAACAAAAAGCCAGACGCTATTAACATCTGGCTTTGAACGATTTGCTAGCAGAATAAAAAACTGCCCTACTTTTCCCAGCGCTGTGCAGCTCGATGATCGGTATCGCGAGACTCAATCCAGCGGTTTTCACTGGTGGTGCGCTCTTTTTTCCAGAATGGTGCTTTAGTCTTTAGAAAGTCCATAATGAACTCGCAAGCATCAAATG
The DNA here is from genome assembly GCF_000817815.1 of Vibrio owensii CAIM 1854 = LMG 25443. Classification (GTDB taxonomy): domain Bacteria; phylum Pseudomonadota; class Gammaproteobacteria; order Enterobacterales; family Vibrionaceae; genus Vibrio; species Vibrio owensii. The sequence continues at coordinate 92,916 of NZ_JPRD01000005.1, read as the reverse complement.
CCGCACCACGGTGTGCACTAGACACACCAACAAAAACGATTTGGTCACCAGTATCGAGATCACCAATACGATGGATAACACGAACGCCTAACAAAGGCCAACGAGATTCCGCCTCATCACAGATGTCGATCAGGCTTTTCTCCGTCATACCCGGATAATGCTCTAGGTGAAGACCAATCACATTGTCGCCAAGGTTCATATCTCGAACTTTACCGATGAAGGTCACTACCGCACCAGAAGACGTGCCTTCTGACAGGCGTTGGTACTCTTGATCGACCGAAAAGTCTTCAGCTTGTACAGAAACGCGAGGATCCATATTAGCCCCCTGTTACCGGTGGGAAGAAGGCAACTTCATCACCCGCTTTCACTGCTGTATCTAAAGGTACGATAGACTGGTTTACCGCTGACAGTAACTTACCTGGTTCTAGCGCTAAATCCCACTTGCCTTCTTTGTCAGCACCTGACTCAACAAGATGAGCTCGAATGGCTTCTACATTATCAAACTGGCCTTCAAGTTCTAGACCATCCATACCAACTAGCTCTCGCGTTTGAGCAAAGAAAAGTACTTTAATCATTATTCCGCCTTGAAGTGTCCAGATTTACCGCCCGTCTTCTCTAGGAGACGAACTTGTTCAATAACCATGTCTTTCTGCACCGCTTTACACATATCGTAAATCGTTAACGCCGCCACTGAAGCCGCCGTCAGCGCTTCCATTTCTACGCCTGTTTTACCCGCTAGCTTACATACAGATTCGATACGTACTTTGTTTTCTGCTTCGATAGCTTCCAGTTGAACTTCAACCTTAGAAAGTAACAGAGGGTGACAAAGAGGAATCAAATCCCATGTTTTCTTAGCTGCTTGAATACCAGCAATACGAGCCGTCGCAAACACATCACCTTTGTGGTGTTGGCCTGAAACAATAAGTTGCAATGTTTCTGGAGCCATGTGCACGAACGCTTCAGCACGTGCTTCACGAACGGTTTCCGCTTTTGCTGATACGTCCACCATGTTAGCTTCGCCAGACGCGTTGATATGTGTAAATTGGGTCATTGTTTTTCCTTCGCTTTTAGGAAAGGTTATACAGATAGGTGTGGCATGAAGTTACAAGGACGATGGCTTGCATCTAGCTGTTGCTTGATGATCTTCGTCCAACCAGTACGGCACGCACCAGTAGAACCTGGCATTGCAAAGATAACAGTGTGGTTAGCGAAACCAGCGATCGCACGAGACTGAATGGTTGAAGTACCAATCTCTTCGTAAGAAACCAAACGGAATAGTTCACCAAAACCTTCTACTTCTTTATCAAATAGTGGCTTAAGTGCTTCTGGCGTGCTGTCACGTGAGGTGAATCCCGTACCGCCAGTGATCATGATTGCCTGTACATTTTCGTCTGCAATCCATTGAGAAACGATCGCGCGGATCTTGTACATGTCATCGATAACGATCTGCTTATCCACTACGTTGTGACCCGCTTCTTTTGCGTGTTCAACTAGGTAACCACCAGAGGTGTCGTTTTCTTCAGTACGAGTGTCAGATACCGTCAGAACGGCAATGTTTGCAGGTTGAAATTTGCTTTCAGCGTGACCCATTTGTTCACCTATTCTCTATTTTTGCTTTGATACGCAGAGTATCGATTCTGGAAAAATCATCGAAAGCCACGTCAGCTCCTGATGTGAAATCTGATTGGAATTAACCGCCGATAGACGCGAGATGTGGCGTCATACCTGTGTTGCCATCGTGCAAGAAATGACTCACGGATTTCGTTTGCAGTTGCGCTTGAATACGTTCAATCAATTCATTTTCTTGCTCGTCACGCTCTAGTAGGTCACGCAGTTCCACGCCATGGTCACCGAACAGACACAGATGCAGTTTACCCAAAGCGGAGACACGAAGTCGGTTACAGCTCTCACAGAAGTCTTTTTCATATGGCATGATCAGGCCAATTTCACCCTTGTAATCTGGATGAACCAATACCTGTGCAGGGCCATCATTGTGAGAACGTACTTTGAGTAACCAACCATTGGCAATTAATTGATTGCGGATAGCGACACCAGAAACATGGTGCTTAGCAAACAGATCATCCATTTCTCCCGTCTGCATTAGCTCGATAAAACGCAGTTGGATAGGACGGTCTTTAATCCAGTTGAGGAAAGCAGGTAGTTCGTTGTGGTTGAGGTCTTTCATTAGTACCACATTAACTTTGACTTGCTCATAACCCACTTCAAATGCACGTTCGATACCATTCATCACTTCAGTGAACTTATTTTCACCTGTGATTTGATGGAACATACGTGGGTCAAGGCTATCCACACTCACGTTGATGTTGGTCAAGCCAGCTTCACGCCAGTCAGCAACTTGTTTTGTCATACGGTAGCCATTGGTCGTTGTCGCGACCTTTTTGATACCCGGCGTGGTTGCTACTGAGTGGATAATGTCAGTAAAGTCTTTGCGTAAACTCGGCTCACCACCTGTGATACGTACCTTTGAGGTACCACAATCTGCAAACGCTTTTACAACACGTTTGATCTCTGGGAGAGAAAGAAATGACGAGTTCTTATTGCCCGATGGCTTGTAGCCGTCAGGAAGGCAATAGGTACATTTAAAATTACAAACGTCAGTCACTGACAGACGCAAGTAATAGAACTTACGATGAAATTTGTCTTCGAATTGTTGCGCCACGGAACACCTTTCCAAACACGGGAGGCATAATCATTTCCAAGTATGCCCTTGTGACAGTATGTCACTGGCTCAAGACGCTTATCCTAAGACTTAGCATAGTGAGCTCGGAGTTATGGCAACCAGAGGAGGTAAACCCCTGATAGCTTTGCCGTGTAAAATACTTAATATTTGTAATGGAATCCAGACTTGAGTGATAAAAAACTCTCTAGAAACACAATTTACCGCTTAGTGAGTACCCCTTTGGCACTCATTAAGTTAAATTGTAGTCGTTTTTTACAAGATTATTAGAAGAACGTAATGAATATCTACACCGATAAGAAAGTGGTCGCAGTTGGCGGTGGTCACGGTTTGGGCCGTATGTTGGCGGCATTAAAAGATTTTGGCAGCAATGCAACGGGCATTGTGGCGACAACCGATAACGGTGGTTCAACTGGTCGTATCCGTCATTGTCAGGGTGGCATTGCTTGGGGTGACACGCGCAACTGTATCAACCAGTTGATCACCGAGCCATCGATCAGTTCGATGATGTTCGAATACCGCTTTAAAGGCACTGGTGAACTCGACGGACACAACCTCGGTAACCTAATGCTGACCGCACTGGATAACCTATCGGTACGCCCTCTCGATGCGATCAACCTTATCCGCAACATGCTGAAAGTGGACGTTCACATTCTTCCTATGTCTGAGCACCCTTCCGATCTCACCGCGTTGTCAGTGGATGGGCAGTGGGTGACGGGTGAAACCAACGTTGATGAGATGGACACCGATTTACGTCGCCTCGATCTATCACCAGAAGTTCCTGCAACGAAAGAAGCCGTGACTGCACTGGCAGAAGCAGACGTCATTATTCTTGGCCCTGGCAGCTTCTTAACAAGCATCATGCCGCCACTACTATTGCCAGAACTTGGTAAAGCGATTGCCGCTAACCAAAAAGCGAAAGTGATTTTTGTGGCGAACTTAAGCCCGGAATATGGCCCTGCCGGTCGAATGACGATGAAGCAAAAGCTTGAATGGTGTGAGCGCGCTTGCCAAGGCAGAAGAATAGATGTCGTATTGGCCGAAGAGACCGAACAAGAAGTTCTAGATAACTGGAACGTTGTCACTGAATCATTGGCGTCTACTAACCGCGATTGGCGTCACGACCGCGAAAAGCTGAAGCTTGCCATTGAGAGCCAGTTACTCACTGATTAATCATCAGTAAGCAAAGTTCATAAAAAAGCCCTTCTACATCGGAAGGGCTTCGTGTTTATAAACAGCTGTTATTGCTTTATTTGGTTATCTGAGTTGGTTACTTTGTCCAAGAGCGGTAAGTATCGCGAGTCACATGCAGTAAATCGAGCATTTCACCAACTTCATTCCCCTGCTCTGCCAACTGATTTGCTTTGGCTTGCTTATCAATGGCAATAGCCAGTTCACACAGTCGATCTGCACCAAAACTCGCTGCGCTGCTCTTCAACGCGTGGCTTATCTCTTTTAAGTAAACCAACTGCTCAGTACCTACAAGAGTGGATAGGTTGCTGATGTAGGTATCCATTTCCCCAAGAAAAATATCAAGCAAAACAGGAACATTGTCACGGCCAATTTCGGCAGAGAGTTCTTCAATTTTTTGCTGATTTAATACGTCCGTACTCATACGTTCTGTTTTTCGTCCTTGCTATTCCAAGCTTGCAACTTGCGATAAATCGTCGAAGGGCTGACATCTAGGTAGCCCGCAGCGCGTGGAATGTTGCCGTCACACGCCTGAATCGCCTGCTCGATGGCCATTTTTTCAGTCATCCAAAGCGGCATAATGTCTGACACCGTCATGATTTCAGGTTCAATAAATTTTGAAATCGATTGACGAACCACTGGTTGATTCAGTGGTGGGGGCAGCATGTCCAGAGTAATTTCTTTGCCGTTGTTCAGTACCACAATGTTGCGCAGTACGTTTTGCAACTGACGAACGTTACCCGGCCATTCGTAACTGTTGAAACGTTCAATCACATCTTGTGCAAAACGGATAAAACTCTTGCCTTCCTCGTGAGACATATAGCCCAGTAGCGAATACGCAATTTCAATCACGTCTTCGCCGCGCTCACGCAACGGTGGAAGGTGCAAAGGAATCACGTACAAACGGTAGTACAAGTCTTCACGGAAACGGCCTTCTTGCACTTCTTTCCAAGGGTCGCGGTTGGTCGCACATACGAATCGCACGTCAACACTCTTCATCTTTGAAGAGCCCACTTTTTGGAAAGTACCCGTCTGGATAAAGCGCAATAACTTAGTTTGAAGATCTAAGTCCATTTCACACAATTCATCAAGGAACAACGTGCCACCATCGGCAAGCTCAGCCGCACCTTGGCGATCATTCGCAGCACCGGTAAACGCGCCTTTTACGTGACCAAACAATTCACTTTCAATTAGATCTTTTGGGATCGCAGCACAGTTAATAGCGATAAACGGCTTATCACCACGTTTGCTTGCTGCGTGAATGGCTTCGGCACACACTTCTTTACCGGTACCACTTTCACCCGTGATGAAAATACTCGCTTTACTGCTCGCAGCGGAGTCAATGGTACGGTAAACCTGCTGCATGGTTTGGCTACTGCCGATAAAGCCTTGGTAATTTTGGTTACCCGGGTTATCCGCTTCATTCTTAAGCTTGGTTGCTTTGCGAATTGCGTTGTTCACCGTGACACGGAGACGGTCCGCTTCACATGGTTTGATTAAGAAGTCTTGAGAACCATGACGCATCGCTTCTACCGCAGTATCGATAGAGCCATGAGCTGTCATAAAGATGATTGGCACGTCTGGGTGGCTTTTCTTCACCGCGTGCAATACGTCCATCCCCGTCATATCAGGTAAGCGGAGATCGAGCAGAATCAGATCGGGAATTCGATGGTTCAGGCTTTCGATGGCGTCTCTGCCTGTTCCAACAATATTAATATCGATGCCGAGAGGCGTCAGGTAAGAACGGTACAATGCCGCAACGGATGCGGTGTCTTCTACCATTAGTAGATAACGAGACTTTTGACCTTCTGTTATTTGTTGCATAGCCTAGCCGATTTTTTGTTATGTTTTAAATAATAATCGCATTACGCTTTGCATTTTGCAAATAATCATTTGTTGGATTGTGGGTATTCTAACCAAATTAAACCGAATATCAACAGGTTAAATAATGGCACAAACCATGCTGTATAAATAGTGACCCCTCGGGTCACCTAGCCAACTGACGTTGTTAGTGAACGACATGTTCACAAAACGAGCCAATAGACCCGACTGCCTATTGGCTTCTTTTTTGTCTGTTGAACAGGGAATAATAAAATGCCCAAGCACCGTCTTCTGTAGACACAAGCACTAGGGCATTAAGGGGTACGTTGAATTAGCTATTGGCAATAAACTGAGCGCGCAACTTCTCTATCTCATCACGTTTTTGGGCTGCCAACTCAAACTCAAGCTCTTGAGCGTGTTGGTACATCGCTGCTTCCAAACGACTGATCTCTTTCTCCAACTGCTGTGGAGACATAATCTCGTAGGTTTGCGAAGGTTCTGCCACTTTCGATAGCGGCACTTGCTTAGTATTGCGCTGACGCTTCGACTTAGTGATATCACCCAATTCCATGATGTCTTTAATATTGCGCTTCAAAGCCTGAGGCTCAATACCCATCTCTGCGTTATACGCTTTTTGCTTCTCACGGCGACGGTCAGTTTCGTCCATCGCTTTCTTCATCGACTTAGTGATCGAATCCGCGTACAGAATCGCTTTACCTTCGATGTTACGAGCCGCACGGCCAATGGTCTGGATCAGTGAACGCTCAGAGCGCAAGAAACCTTCTTTATCCGCATCTAGGATTGCCACTAGTGAAACTTCTGGCATGTCCAACCCTTCTCGTAACAAGTTGATCCCTACCAGCACATCGAACTCGCCTAAACGAAGGTCGCGAATAATTTCAACACGTTCTACCGTATCAATATCAGAGTGAAGATAACGAACTCTCACATCGTGCTCATGTAGGTATTCGGTCAAGTCTTCTGCCATGCGCTTGGTTAACGTCGTCACTAGAACGCGCTCATCTTTCGCCGCTCGAATTCGAATTTCAGATAGCAAATCATCAACCTGAGTCGCTACCGGACGTACTTCCAACTCTGGGTCAAGTAGACCTGTCGGACGTACCACCTGATCAGCAATTTCATCGGCTGATTTTTCAAGCTCGTAGTTACCCGGTGTCGCCGAGACAAATATCGTCTGCGGAGAAATTGCTTCAAACTCTTCGAACTTCATCGGACGGTTATCCAATGCAGAAGGCAGGCGGAAACCAAACTCGACCAGCGTCTCTTTACGTGAACGGTCACCTTTATACATGGCACCAATTTGCGGAACTGTCACGTGGGACTCATCGATGATCAGCAAACCATCGTGAGGCAAATAGTCAAATAGTGTCGGTGGTGGCTCACCCTCAGCTCGTCCACTCAAGTAACGAGAGTAGTTTTCGATACCTGAACAGAAGCCCAGCTCATTCATCATCTCGATATCGAATTGGGTGCGTTGGCTGATGCGTTGTTCTTCTAGAAGCTTGTTGTTATCCAGTAGCAGCTTCTTACGTACCTCAAGCTCGTCTTTAATGCTTTCGATGGCATCAAGAATACGTTCTCGTGGCGTAACATAGTGCGTCTTTGGATAAATAGTATAACGCGGGAGGTCGCGCTGCTTGACCACACCAGTCAATGGGTCGAATACGCTGATGCAATCGACTTCATCGTCAAACATCTCTACGCGTACAGCATCTTGGTCTGATTCGGCTGGGAAGATGTCAATCACTTCACCACGAACGCGGAACTGGCCACGTTCAAATGCGACGTCATTGCGCGAGTATTGCAACTCTGCAAGGCGACGTAGCATATCGCGCTGATCAATCACATCACCGCGACGTAGGTGCAACATCATTTGCAGATACGATTCAGGATCACCCAAACCATAGATAGCCGATACCGACGCGACGATAATGGTATCTTTACGTTCTAGTAGTGCTTTTGTAGCGGACAAACGCATTTGTTCAATATGCGCGTTAACTGAAGCGTCTTTCTCTATAAAGGTATCCGTGGTCGGAACGTACGCTTCTGGTTGGTAGTAGTCGTAGTACGACACAAAGTATTCCACCGCGTTATTGGGGAAGAAAGACTTCATTTCGCCGTACAATTGAGCAGCTAAGGTTTTGTTAGGGGCAAGAAGAATCGCTGGTCGCTGTGCTTCTGCGATAACATTTGCCAGTGTGAATGTTTTACCAGAGCCAGTTACGCCCAATAATGTCTGATGAGCAAGACCTGCATCTAACCCTTCTAACAACTGCTTAATCGCGGTTGGCTGATCACCGGATGGTTGATACTCAGAGACCAGTTCATAAACTTTACTCATACCCTTCCTCAAATTTACTGCACTTTGGCTGTATATATACACCTTATTAGATGAAATCTACGTCTATTTTAGATTTATAGCTCATTGTTACTAATTTTTGTGCTTTCTCTATTTTGATCTAGCCTTAGTCTGGTGACTCTGTTATAGTCTTTCGCCCTACTTGGTGATACTCCCCAAATCATCACAATTTAATTTCCACAACTTTTCCCCAGAAAGACCTAATATTATCCTTTATCCCCAAAAGGCTGAATTTTATCCACTTTAACTAATTCTGCGTCAATCTAAATAAATCACTGTTTTATTTGCTTATTCAGTGCCTATTTCTGCTTAAAAATTCAAAACAAAACAACACTATTGCATATAAAAGATCTTTACTCAGATCTCATCAACATAGTTATCCACAAATTTGGTGGATAAGTAACTCCAGCCCTTTACTGGCAAGGATTACAAGAAAGTAAAGATAAAATTCCATTATTTTTTACTAGAAATGTGTTTTTTAGGTGTTGACAGAAATATAGGTGCTCGGTAAGATTCGACCCGCTTTCAAGCAAAGCAATTCCTCCTTAGCTCAGTCGGTAGAGCGACGGACTGTTAATCCGCAGGTCGCTGGTTCGAATCCAGCAGGAGGAGCCAAATTCCAAACAAAGCCGTGTCGAAAGACGCGGCTTTTTCGTATCTGCTCCTCTAGAATCTCAGCACAAATAAGCTTAGTAAATACAGTTACACAATCTCTTCATGCACACCGCTTCTTCCTAATTCGAATGACGGCAAATCTGCTCATTACTCTGTTTTACTTTTAATTCGCCGATAAATTCACGATACCAAACATTAAATGTGTGGTTCCAAAAGCAAAAGCCAACCATAAACCTATGATTTAAATATTAATGCATTTTAGTCATTTGAAAAATAAAAAGCATTCATCTTACTCATAGATGGTAAGTCCATACGATTGAAAGGGTTAAGAATGGTTCCGTCCTACTCGTCGCCTCCATTCTATTTATCAATAACTTAGGGATTTACTAATGACTATTCCGACGACTGATATGCTTGACGCATGGACTGGATTCGCTGCTGGTGAATGGCAAAATGCTGTCAACACTCGTGACTTCATCCAAAAAAACTACACCCCTTATGAAGGAGACGAGTCCTTCTTAGCTGAGGTAAGTGAATCTACGTCAGCATTGTGGAACCAAGTGCTTGAAGGCATTAAACAAGAAAGCCGCACACACGCGCCTGTTGATTTCGATACCGATCTGCCATCAACGATTACTTCTCACGATGCGGGTTACATCAACAAAGATTTAGAAAAGATCGTTGGCTTACAAACCGAACAGCCACTCAAACGTGCCATTATCGCCAATGGCGGCATTCGTATGGTGAAAAACTCGTGCGAAGTGTACGGTCGAGAGCTAGACCCAACCGTAGAAAAGATCTTCACTGAATACCGTAAAACTCACAACAAAGCGTGTTTCGATCTTTACACCAAAGAAATCCTTGCGTGTCGTAAATCAGGTATCATCACTGGTCTTCCTGATGCCTATGGCCGTGGTCGTATCATTGGTGACTACCGTCGTATCGCCCTTTACGGTATCGACTTCTTAAAAGCGGACAAAAAAGAGCAATACAACTCGACACAAACTTTCCTAGAGCGCGGTGGCGATCTTGAGAAAACGCTTCGTCTACGCGAAGAAATTGCAGACCAAGTTCAAGCGCTTGAAGACATTCGTCAAATGGGTTTGAAATACGGCATTGATATGTCGCTACCTGCAAAAACAGCGCAAGAAGCGATTCAATTTACCTACTTTGGTTACTTGGCCGCAGTTAAATCACAAAATGGCGCAGCAATGTCATTAGGTCGTACATCGACTTTCCTAGACGTATACCTAGAGCGTGATATCGCAAATGGCTTGATTGATGAATCACAAGCGCAAGAGATGATCGACCACTTCATCATGAAACTGCGCATGGTTCGCTTCCTTCGTACACCAGAATACGATTCATTGTTCTCTGGCGACCCAATCTGGGCAACAGAAGCAATGGCAGGTATGGGGGTTGATGGCCGTACACTAGTATCTAAAACGACATTCCGATACTTACATACGCTACATACTATGGGTCCTGCTCCTGAACCAAACATGACGATTCTTTGGTCAGAGCAATTACCTGAAGCGTTCAAGCAATACGCTGCAAAAGTGTCGATTGATACCTCTTCTGTTCAATACGAAAACGACGATCTAATGCGTCCTGATTTCGACAATGACGACTACGCGATCGCATGTTGTGTGAGCCCGCAGATTGTTGGTCAGCACATGCAATTCTTTGGTGCACGTGCCAACCTTGCAAAAGCACTGCTTTACACCATCAATGGTGGTATCGATGAAAAATCGAAAGCGCAAGTGGGTCCAGTCGTGGACAAAGTTCAAGATGAAATTCTCGACTTTGACGCTTTGATGCCACGCTTCGACAACATGTTGGAATGGCTTGCAACGCAATATGTCACAGCGTTGAACATCATCCATTACTCGCATGACCGTTACAGCTACGAAGCATCACTGATGGCATTAATGGATCGCGACGTGCACCGCACTATGGCGTGTGGTATTGCAGGTCTGTCTGTTGTCGCTGACTCTTTGGCGGCAATTAAATACGCGACCGTGAAGCCTGTTCGTGATGAAGATGGCATCGCCGTTGATTTTGAAATCGAAGGTGATTATCCAAAATTTGGTAACAACGATGCCCGTGTTGATGACATCGCTTGTGATCTGGTTGAGCGCTTCATGAAGAAAATTCAGAAGATGCACACCTACCGCGAAGCAGTGCCAACTCAATCGATCCTAACGATCACATCTAACGTGGTTTACGGCAAAAAAACGGGTAACACACCAGATGGCCGTCGCGCAGGTATGCCTTTTGGCCCAGGTGCAAACCCAATGCACGGCCGTGATGAAAAAGGTGCGGTTGCGTCTTTGGCATCGGTATCTAAACTGCCGTTTGCTTACGCGAAAGATGGTATTTCTTACACCTTCTCAATTGTGCCTAACGCACTGGGTAAAGATGAATTAAGTCAGAAGAAAAACCTAGCGGCGCTAATGGATGGCTACTTCCATCACGAAGCAAGCAACGAAGGCATTGCGATTGAAGGTGGCCAACACCTTAACGTCAACGTTCTTAACCGAGAGATGTTATTGGATGCGGTTGAACATCCAGAGAAATACCCTCAGTTGACGATTCGAGTGTCCGGCTACGCAGTACGTTTTAACTCGCTAACTCGAGAGCAACAACAAGACGTGATCAGCCGAACTTTCACAGAAAAACTGTAATCGCAAGATTATAAAATAATCAAAGCTCATACCTCTAACTCATTAGGGGTATGAGCTTTTGTCGTTTCTGGCGAACCATACGAAGTGATACCAAAACCATCAACAACGCGTGCGTTAAATCAGTGGCGGTAATTGCGTTTTTCTTTGTTAACAACCATTCACCAAACTTTTCAATTTCTTATTAATTCATCCACTCACATCACATACACGTATAATTTTCCATCGGGTGCATAAAACCACACCGTTCTCTGGTTGTTATTGGTGTCACAAAACACGATAATATTGGGATCGGATTTTAAGAACGTAATAACTATGACCGAATATATTTTGTTGTTGGTCGGCACTGTGCTGGTGAACAACTTTGTACTGGTGAAGTTTTTAGGCTTGTGTCCTTTTATGGGCGTGTCTAAAAAACTGGAAACAGCAATTGGCATGGGCTTAGCTACAACTTTTGTACTAACGCTCGCGTCTGTGTGTGCATACTTGGTGGAAAGCTATGTTTTGCGTCCACTGGGCATCGAATATCTACGAACCATGAGCTTTATTTTGGTGATCGCTGTTGTTGTACAGTTCACTGAAATGGTCGTGCACAAAACCAGCCCGACGCTGTATCGTCTGTTAGGTATCTTCCTACCTCTGATCACAACGAACTGTGCGGTTCTGGGTGTTGCTCTACTTAACATCAATGAAAACCACAACTTTATCGAATCGATCATTTACGGTTTTGGCGCTGCGGTTGGCTTCTCTTTGGTACTTATCCTATTTGCGTCAATGCGTGAACGTATTGCTGCAGCTGATGTACCTGTGCCATTTAAAGGCGCATCGATTGCGATGATCACCGCAGGCCTTATGTCTCTTGCCTTTATGGGCTTTACAGGTTTGGTGAAGTAAACGATGAGTACGATTTTAATTGCGATCATCGCTCTTGCTGCCCTCGCCGCTGTATTCGGGGCGATACTCGGTTTTGCTTCGATTCGCTTCAAAGTCGAAGCGGATCCGATTGTCGATCAAATCGACTCTATTCTCCCGCAAACTCAGTGTGGTCAGTGCGGCTACCCAGGTTGTCGTCCATACGCTGAAGCGATCGCGAACGGCGACAAAATCAATAAATGTCCTCCAGGTGGTCAAGCAACCATCGAAAAACTAGCAGATCTGATGGGCGTCGAAGCGGAAGAGTCGGCACACGATCTCGACAGCAAAGTCAAAACCGTTGCTTTCATCCATGAAGACATGTGTATCGGTTGTACCAAGTGTATTCAAGCGTGTCCTGTGGATGCGATTGTTGGTGGTACTAAAGCCCTTCATACCGTGATCAAAGACGAATGTACGGGTTGTGACTTGTGCGTTGCGCCTTGTCCAACTGACTGTATTGAAATGATTCCTGTGGAAACCACCACAGAGAGCTGGAAATGGAAACTTAACGCAATTCCAGTGGTTAACATTACGGATGCTGCCAACGCAGCGAACGTGACTGATTCAATTAAATAAGGTTTCGTATGTTGTCTTTGATTGAACAAATTCGTACTGGTTCGCTATGGGATTTCCCAGGCGGCGTGCATCCGGCAGAAAACAAAAAGCAATCCAACAAAACTGAATTGGTTCATGCCGCCATTCCGTCGGAAATCGTCCTACCTTTAAAACAACACATCGGTAAAGCAGGTAATCTATTGATTGCTGTTGGTGACACAGTGTTGAAAGGTCAACAGCTAACGGCGTCAGACAGTGGTTTCACCGTTCCTGTTCATGCTCCAACATCTGGGCAGGTTACAGCTATTGAGCCACGCACTGTTGCGCACCCATCGGGTTTAAGCGAACTGTGCGCAGTGATTACACCTGATGGTAACGATACTTGGTGTGAGAAAACGCCAGTTGCCGATTACACCCAAGAATCTGCAGATGCGTTGATCGATGTGATTCGCCTTGCTGGTATCTCTGGCATGGGTGGCGCAGGCTTCCCAACGGCTAAGAAGATCCAATCGGGTATTGCACGTACCGAAATTCTTATCGTTAACGCGGCAGAATGTGAGCCTTACATCACCGCCGATGACAAACTCATGCAGGAACATGCAGACGAACTGATCCAAGGTATCGAGATCGTCGAGCATATCCTCAAGCCAAAACTGACCATCATTGGTATTGAAGATAACAAGCCAGCAGCAATCAAAGCGCTGGAACAAGCGGCGATGAACAAAGACATCGTGATCCGCGTTATCCCAACCAAATACCCTTCTGGTGGTGAGAAGCAGCTCATCAAGATTTTGACCAACAAAGAAGTTCCTAGCGGCGCTATCCCTGCCGATATTGGCATCCTGGTTCAAAACGTTGGTTCTCTCTACTCAATTAAACGTGCAGTGATCGATGGCGAACCTGTAGTAAATCGCATCGTGACTCTGACGGGTAAGACCTTCAAGCAACCACGTAACGTTTGGACGCTACTTGGTACGCCAGTACAAGCACTGTTAGACGAGTTTGGCTACAAAGCAGATAAGAAACTGCAGCGCCTGATCATGGGTGGTCCAATGATGGGCTTTACCCTACCCCACGCTCAGGTCCCTATCACTAAAACAGCAAACTGTATTCTGGCACCGAAGCGTCGTGAGATCGCTTCTGACCAATACGAAATGGAATGTATCCGTTGTAGCCAATGTGCGGAAGCGTGCCCTGCATCGCTATTGCCACAGCAGCTTCAATGGTATGCAAAAAGCCAAGAATACGAAAAGCTCGAAGAGCTGAACTTAAAAGACTGTATTGAATGTGGCGCGTGCGCGTTTGTGTGCCCAAGTGAAATTCCACTGGTTCAATACTATCGTCAAGCGAAAGCTGAAATCCGTACACGCGCTCAAGAAGCGGCAGCAGCTGAACGAGCTAAGCTGCGCTTTGAAGAGAAAAAAGCGCGTATGGAACGCGAGAAAGCAGAACGTGAAAATCGCTTTAAGAAAGCCGCGGATGATCGTCGTAAAGACATGAAAGCCTCTGGCGGTGACGATGCGATTGCGGCAGCCATCGCTCGCGTGAAAGCACAAAAAGAGAATACTGAAGCGAAAGCCGAGCCAGCAGTGAAACCAGCGGTTGCAGCCGCGATTGCCAAAGCAAAAGCCAAACAAGCGGCCGCGGCTCAGTCTGGCGCAGCAGAGCCTGATAATTCAGAAATGGCTAAGCTACGCGAAGAACGCAAACGTCTTGCTCGCGAACGCAAAGCGCAAAAAGAACAAGGCGACGCAGCTACAGATAATGCTGACGATAAGAAGTCAGCGGTTGCAGCAGCGATTGCCCGTGCTAAGGCGAAGAAAGCTCAACAAGAGGACGCATCAACACCTGCTGAAGCTGGTGACAAAAAAGCGGCCGTCGCGGCAGCTATCGCCAGAGCTAAAGCGAAAAAGGCACAACAAGAGGATTCAACCGAATCTGTAGAAACGGAAACTCCTGCTGAACAAGCTGAAGATCCGAAGAAAGCCGCAGTTGCTGCAGCGATTGCTCGTGCAAAAGCGCGCAAAGCTCAGCAAGAAGACTCTACGGAATCTGCAGAAGCGGAAACACCAGCAGAACAACCTGAAGATCCAAAGAAAGCTGCAGTTGCCGCTGCTATTGCTCGCGCTAAGGCACGTAAAGCTCAGCAAGAAGGTTCTACTGAGTCTGCAGAAACGGATGCGCCTGCTGAACCAGCAGAAGATCCAAAGAAAGCTGCTGTTGCTGCTGCCATTGCTCGTGCTAAAGCGCGTAAAGCTCAACAAGAAGGTTCTACAGAATCTGTAGAAACGGAAGCGCCTGCAGAACAAGCTGAAGATCCGAAGAAAGCTGCTGTTGCTGCTGCCATTGCTCGTGCTAAAGCGCGTAAAGCTCAGCAAGAAGGTTCTACTGAATCTGTAGAAGCGGAAGCACCTGCTGATCAAGCTGAAGATCCAAAGAAAGCCGCGGTTGCTGCTGCCATTGCTCGTGCTAAAGCGCGTAAAGCTCAACAAGAAGGCCCTACTGAATCTGCAGAAGTGGAAACACCTGCTGAACAAGCAGAAGATCCGAAGAAAGCCGCTGTTGCCGCAGCCATTGCTCGTGCTAAAGCGCGTAAAGCCCAACAAGAAGCACAAACGGAATCGGTTGAAGCGGAAGCCCCTTCTGAAGAACCAGAAGTGGATCCGAAGAAAGCCGCGGTTGCCGCTGCTATTGCTCGTGCCAAAGCACGTAAAGCACAGCAAGAAGCACAAACAGAATCTGTTGAAGCGGAAGCTCCTTATGAAGATCCAGAAGTGGATCCAAAGAAAGCTGCTGTTGCCGCTGCCATTGCTCGCGCTAAAGCACGTAAAGCTCAGCAAGAAGCGAATAAGAACAATACTGAGGAGAACGAGTAATGTCGTTTTTTATTGCCAGTTCACCACACGCTCACAGCCGTCGCAGCACGCCTGATTTAATGAAATGGGTAGCACTGTGCGCTATTCCTGGCTTAGTGGCTCAAACCTATTTCTTTGGTTGGGGCACCATCATTCAACTCGTGTTCGCTATTGCGGTCGCAGTGTCACTTGAAGCATTAGTCATGCTTGTGCGTAAGCGTTCTCCAATACGAGCACTACGTGATAACAGTGCCATCGTGACAGCATGGCTATTAGCCGTAGCAATCCCACCATGGTCCCCTTGGTGGATCATGGTTATCGGTTTGATTTTTGCCATCGTTATTGCAAAGCACTTATACGGTGGTATTGGTCAAAACCTATTTAACCCAGCAATGGTCGCTTACGTTGTATTGCTTATCTCCTTCCCTGTCCAAATGACAAGCTGGAGCGCACCTGTTTCATTGATGTCTGAGCACGTGACTTTTGCAGACGCGTTGTCTCTTATCTTCACTGGCTATGACTTTGATGGTTTGTCACTGCAACAAGTTCGTGCCGGCGTGGATGGCGTAACAATGGCAACCCCATTAGATGCATTCAAAACTGGTATTCATACTGGTGCTACGCCGAGTGAGGTGCTATCACAACCAATGTTTGGCGGACTTGCGGGTATCGGTTGGCAATGGGTAAACCTAGCTTACTTGGTTGGTGGCCTAGTGATGATCAAAAAGCGCATCATCCAATGGTACATTCCTGTTGGTTTCCTAGGTAGCTTGGCACTGTTCAGTACCGTGTTTAGCTTGATCATGCCGGGAGAAACCGCGTCACCAATCTTCCACCTACTATCAGGTGCAACGATGTTAGGCGCGTTCTTTATCGCTACCGATCCTGTTTCAGCATCAACGACCGTGAAAGGTCGCTTGATTTTCGGTGCTCTGATCGGCGCGTTGGTATTCATTATTCGTAGTTGGGGTGGCTTCCCAGATGGCGTTGCGTTCGCCGTTCTGCTTGCCAATATGTGTGTACCGTTGATCGACTACTACACCAAACCAAGAACTTACGGTCACTGAGGTAAACATGTTAACCGCTATTAGAAAAAATGGTCTGACATTGGCGATCTTCGCCTGTGCAACAACCGGTCTTGTGGCACTGACTCAGTACCTAACAAAAGATCAAATTAAGCTTCAGGAACAAAAGCAATTGCTGTCGGTTCTTAACCAAGTGATTCCGGAAGAAATGCATGACAACAACCTTGTTGCGGCATGTACTATGGTATCTGCGCCCGATCTAGGTACGGTTCGCTCGATGCCAACTTACATTGCCACCAAAGATGGTCAACCAACGGCAATGGCAATTGAGTCCATCGCACCAGATGGCTACAACGGTGAAATCAAAATCATCACCGGCATCGATAACCAAGGCAAGATCCTTGGTACTCGTATCCTAAGCCATCAAGAAACGCCGGGATTGGGTGATAAAATTGATTTACGCGTTACGGATTGGATCTTGAGCTTCACTGGTAAGCAAGTGACAGAAAGTAACTGGAATTCTTGGCGAGTTCGTAAAGATGGTGGCGATTTCGATCAGTTTACTGGCGCAACTATTACCCCTCGTGCGGTAGTGAAAGCGGTGAGAAACACAGTAAACTACGTAAATAAGTCTCGTGATGAGATTCTGAATCAGCCCCTAGACTGCGCAGGAGGCAACCATGAGTGAAAATAAACTGCTAATGAAAAACGGCATGTGGAGCAACAACCCTGCCCTAGTACAACTTCTGGGTTTGTGTCCTCTACTTGCGGTTTCTTCTACCATTACCAACGCCCTTGGTTTGGGTATTGCGACGTTGTTGGTGCTTGTCGGTTCTAACCTGACAGTTTCACTGATTCGTAACTACGTGCCAAAAGAAATCCGTATTCCGGTCTTCGTTATGATCATCGCAGCCTTGGTAACTTGTGTTCAACTCTTGATGAACGCTTATGCCTACGGATTGTATCTATCTCTGGGCATCTTCATCCCACTGATCGTAACCAACTGTATTATCATCGGCCGTGCGGAAGCTTACGCCTCGAAGAATGATCCATTGCCAGCAGCATTGGATGGTTTCTGGATGGGTCTCGGTATGACAACGGTATTGGTTGTACTTGGTGCTATGCGTGAACTTATCGGTAACGGCACCTTGTTCGATGGTGCAGACCTATTATTGGGTGACTGGGCTGCGGCACTGCGTATTCAAGTTTTCCACTTCGATAGCAGCTTCTTACTGGCATTGTTGCCGCCAGGTGCGTTTATCGGCGTAGGGCTTTTGATTGCGTTGAAAAACGTTATCGACAGCTCAATTCAGGAACGTCAACCGAAAGAAGAAAAACCAGCCATTGAGCGCGCCCGCGTAACTAACGCATAATATAAGAATTCTAAAATCAAGGCTCTACCACTCGTAGGGCCTTTTTCATAAACCGCAAAGACGGGTTTGGAAGTCAGCAATGAACAAAGTCAAAAGAATTGAAATTCTCGAACGACTCCGAGAAAACAATCCCAATCCTCAGACGGAGCTCAATTGGAGCACACCGTTTGAGTTGCTTATCGCCGTACTGCTTTCTGCGCAGGCGACAGACGTAAGTGTAAACAAAGCAACAGACAAGCTTTACCCTGTAGCGAACACACCACAAGGCATTCTTGATTTGGGTGTCGATGGTTTAAAGGAATACATCAAAACCATCGGTCTGTTTAATTCAAAAGCCGAAAACACCATCAAGACTTGTAAGATCTTGCTAGAGAAGCACAACGGCGAAGTGCCAGAAGATCGTGCAGCACTTGAAGCTTTGCCGGGTGTCGGTCGTAAAACAGCTAACGTGGTACTGAATACCGCCTTCGGTTGGCCAACTATCGCGGTGGACACGCACATCTATCGTGTTTCTAACCGTACAAAGTTTGCGATGGGTAAAACCGTCGACGACGTAGAAGAAAAACTTCTTAAAGTGGTGCCAAAAGAGTTTAAGCTTGATGTACACCACTGGCTGATCCTTCATGGTCGCTATACCTGTGTGGCGAGAAAGCCGCGCTGTGGTAGCTGCATCATTGAAGATCTCTGTGAATATAAAGAAAAAGTGTACCCAGACGAATAAACCCGTCTGAAACAATCGCTAGGAGCAAATAATGTCAAACGGTCGAATTCTTCACACCATGCTACGCGTGGGTGATCTAGACAAATCTATCAAGTTCTACACTGAAGTAATGGGCATGCAGCTACTTCGTACCAATGAAAACAAAGAGTACGAGTACACGCTGGCATTCCTAGGCTACGGTGATGAGTCTCAAGGTGCCGTCATTGAGCTAACTTACAACTGGGGTACAACCGAGTACGACTTAGGCTCTGCATTTGGCCATATCGCAATTGGCGTAGACGATATCTACTCAACTTGCGACGCAATCAAAGCAGCAGGTGGCAATGTCACTCGTGAAGCCGGCCCAGTAAAAGGCGGTACAACACATATCGCTTTCGTTAAAGACCCTGATGGCTACATGATTGAGTTGATTCAAAACAAACAAGCGTCAGCAGGACTAGAAGGCTAACAAGCTCTTTTATTGAAACACGCTATATTGAAACACGCGATGTTTTTGCAGGCAGGTCTGAGACCTGCCTTTCTTTTATCAACAAATTACTTTACTTGATAATAATTATCGTTTAGATTTATCCGCAACATCGATATGTGGGACACGATAATGATCAGTGAATGGGAAAAACACACACTTCTAGCCGATACTGCACTTCAACTAGATGACCCTGTTCGCAGCATTCTTCATTACCAGCAAGCCCTTAGCCTGAGTGAAGATATTAGCGAATGCGTGGAAATAGAAGCCGACGAGAGATTATTGATTTCGGTGATTTCATGCCATAACCTCGCCCAATTCTGGCGTTGGGCTGGTGATACCGAATATGAACTCAAATACCTTCAACTGGCTTCAGAAAAAGTGCTCACTCTTATCCCTCAATGCCCAAACAAAGATTGTGCAAGCTTTATTGATTCCATTGGCTGTTGCACAAAAGCACTGATTGATTTCATGAAGCGCCACCCCAACCCTGCAATCGCAAAACAAGTCGAGAAAATCGATACTGCGACCAATTGTGAAATCATCGCTAAGTTCCGCCTAAACTAAAACACATGACACAATGCTAAGCGGCAACGAATAAAATAAACAACGTCAAACGGATACAAAAACGCCAGAGTCAAACTCTGGCGTTTTTATTGGTTAACTTCAGTTAGACCTGAGTACGTCCCAGCGAAATTACTACACGACGGTTTTTATCTTTACCAATTGGTGAGCCATTGTCTGCAATTGGACGACGCTTGCCGTAACCTTGCACTTGAATGCGATCTCCAGATAGCCCTAGCGACTCAAAGTAAGTACGTAATGACTCAGCACGTCGCTCCGATAAGCTTTGACTTGCGCTCTTACCATCCGTTGAATCGGTGTAAGTCGCCACCAGCACCAAATCGATATCTTGATTATGACGAACATAATCAGCAATTTGCGACAAACGCTTCTTCGAGGCTTTAGTTAGCTGATCGCCTTGGCGTTCATAGTGAAGAATCGTGAAGGCGATATCTTCGAAACTGTACTTCAACAAGTTAGCAATACAGTTACTAAAAGCGTTGTATTTGCTTTGGAACAATACCGAGGACAACGCGACTTCAATGCGTTGATCACGGCTCTGCCAATCTTGGTAGCTAAACGTTGGGTAGCGCCCTTTTTCTAGCTCAGACAGAATTCCCCAAGCAGTTTGCCCGCCAACATAGCCATCAAACTGCTTAAAGAACTTCAGGTTGGTAATACGGTCGGCATTCTCACCCGGACGCCAAGGTGGTGGCATAGAAATCAAACTAACATTACGCGTTTCCCCCATAGGGCGACGCATCTTTAGCTCAAAATCTAAGTTAATCTTTTTACTCGCACGAGACGAAAATACCGCGTCACCAAATCCAGGGATAGGATGCACAAGTTGGCATTCCAATGGCGTGTTCATCACCATTTCCCATTGTGATTGCTGCGGTGTAGCAACATAACGCTTCCCCATCGACGCAAAACTGTTCGCGCTAAGCAAAGACATCACGACACCACTGGTTACTAGCCATTTATTCATCTAAGTACTTCTCTCAAACGGCAGTCTATTGCCGCTTACATGAATCAATTGAAAACATGCAGAACAATGCAAAAATCCCGCCAACATGGAATTTTTAAGGGGTTATAAGGAGTTAACACTCACTTTGGCAAGAGCATAAAATGGTAAATAACATCGCGAGAATAACAGGTGACCGACTACCTTGTTTTTGGTTATAACCCTTACTGGTTAACGGAGGAATAGAATTCTACATTTCTCCGAAATTGCGGTTTTTCTCATCGGTAGAATCTGCAATAATGCAGCCTTCGTCACACAAATATAAGCCAACATGACAATAGAAAATGAAGCTCTGACCCTGAAAAAACGTTTTCGTGGTTATTTTCCAGTGGTAGTTGATGTTGAGACCGCAGGTTTCAATGCTCAAACTGATGCACTTTTAGAAATCTGCGCCGTTACCCTTAGCATGGATGAAAATGGCGATTTGCATCCTGCCTCGACCATTCATTTTCATATCGAACCTTTCGAAGGCGCGAACTTAGAAAAAGAAGCCCTTGAATTCAATGGTATTCGTGACCCATTCAGCCCTTTACGTGGAGCAGTTTCAGAACAAGAAGCACTCAAAGAAATCTACAAGCTGATCCGTAAAGAGCAAAAAGCGGCCGATTGTTCGCGCGCCATCATGGTGGCACACAACGCTGCTTTCGACTTAAGTTTTGTTAATGCAGCTAACGAGCGCTGCAAACTAAAAAGAGTCCCTTTCCATCCATTTGCCACTTTTGATACCGCAACATTAAGTGGGCTTGCTTATGGTCAAACTGTTCTCGCTAAAGCATGTAAAGCTGCAGGGATGGAATTCGACAATCGTGAGGCACATTCTGCCCTTTACGATACACAACAAACTGCAGAGTTATTCTGTGGCATCGTCAACAAATGGAAGGCCCTAGGCGGTTGGCCGCTTGTCGACGAAGAATAATAAATAAACACAACATATTAGGAAAAGTATGAATCCTGTCGTTATATCTGTGTGCGTCATGCTCGTGTTAGCATTGATGCGCGTAAACGTGGTGGTCGCCCTCACGTTTAGTGCCATCGTTGGTGGCCTTGTTGCAGGCATGAGCCTTGGGGATACGGTTGCTGCATTTGAAAGCGGTCTAGGTGGCGGTGCGACTATCGCACTAAGCTACGCAATGCTAGGTACTTTCGCTGTTGCGATTTCTCGTTCTGGCATCACTGACCTTCTGGCAAAAAGCGTTATCAAGCGCCTAAATGGTAAAGAGAGCTCTGCGTCGACTACGGGTCTAAAATACGCAGTATTGGTTGCTCTTGTACTTGTTACCATGTCATCTCAAAACGTGATTCCGGTACATATCGCCTTCATTCCAATTTTGATTCCACCTCTTTTGGGCGTATTCGCTAAGCTGAAGCTGGACCGTCGTTTGGTTGCTTGTGTGCTTACCTTTGGTTTGATCACGCCATACATGGTTCTACCAATCGGTTTTGGTGGCATCTTCCTAAACAACATCCTATTGAAGAACTTGCATGACAATGGTCTAACAGACGTTGTGGCAAGCCAAGTACCGACAGCAATGCTGTTGCCGGGCGCAGGTATGTTGTTTGGTCTTCTAACTGCGATCTTCTTTAGCTACCGTAAACCTCGTGAATACAAAGAGACTGAACTGACCGTTGTTCAAGAATCTGAAGAGAAGCTAAACAAAAAGCATATCGTGGTTGCAGGCTTAGGTATTCTTGCTGCGCTAAGCGTACAGCTATACACGGGCTCAATGATCATCGGTGCACTAGCAGGCTTCATGGTGTTCACTTTCGGTGGTGTTATCGCATGGAAAGAGACGCACGACGTGTTCACTAAAGGTGTACACATGATGGCAATGATTGGCTTCATTATGATTGCAGCGGCAGGTTTCGCTGCAGTAATGAAACAAACTGGCGGCGTTGAAACACTGGTACAATCGCTATCAACCAGCATCGGTGACAACAAGCCTCTTGCAGCACTACTTATGCTGATCGTTGGTCTGTTGGTAACAATGGGCATTGGTTCATCGTTCTCTACGATTCCAATCCTTGCAACTATCTATGTGCCGCTTTCACTAGCATTTGGTTTCTCACCAATGGCGACAATCGCACTAGTAGGTACAGCAGCAGCTCTAGGTGACGCGGGTTCTCCTGCTTCTGACTCAACGTTAGGTCCAACATCGGGTCTAAACGCCGATGGTCAGCACGAGCACATTTGGGAAACCGTAGTACCGACATTTATCCACTACAACATCCCTCTGATCATCTTCGGTTGGATTGCTGCAATGGTGCTGTAATCGCGTCATTAAATGGATACAATTCGTTACGAAAAAGCCGCTCATTGAGCGGCTTTTTGTTGTTTGGGCTTTGAAAACCGTTTCGGATTATTGCGCTGGCATGTTGTCGATGATGCGCTCGCGAATCAGCTTCAACGTGTTTTCTGTAGACACATAGTCCACTTCAATCGGGAAGTAAGCATCGTTAATTTGCAGTACCAAACTCGGGTAAGAATTTACACCAAGACTCTTGGCAAGGCTTAACTGGTCTTGGAAAACACCTTCCAGCAAAGTGCCATCCATATCATTCTTAAACTGCTGAACGTTTAAGCCAATCTCTCTTGCAAGTTGCAGATGGGTTGCTTCTTCATGAGGCGGCATCGCACGTAAGTAGTAAGCGTGTTGAATCGCCTCTAGCATCTGCTCATAAGAATCTTGGAAGCCTGCAGCGATAACGGCACGGCAAGATTGGTAAGTGCTACGTACTGGTGTGCACAACGTCCAGAAATCGTAGTTAAACTTGGTACCAAGCTGACCTTCGATTTGCTTCCAAATTTGCTCAATTTTCTGCTGCATTTCCGGTGGCATAGGCAGATTAGTATCTGGCGCGAGCCCACCCACAACATACTCAAACTGAATCACACCCGGCAGTTGCTGCTTCAATTTTTCGATGGTTGGTTTGTAGCCCCAACACCAGCTGCACATAGGATCATGTACGTAGTAAAGCTTCAAGTTCATTCCACTAACCTAAAAAAGAAAAAGGAGCCAATGCGGCTCCTTTGTATTCTATCGCCAAATGTGAGTATTTACGAATTACTCAGCGTCACCTTCAACGCGTGCTGCCGCTTCTTTGATAAGAGGCTGAAGCTCACCTTTCTGGAACATTTCCAAAATGATGTCACAACCACCGATCAGTTCGCCTTCAACCCATAGTTGTGGGAATGTAGGCCATTGAGCGTATTTAGGTAGTTCAGCACGAATGTCTGGGTTTTGTAGGATGTCTACGTAAGCGAACTTCTCACCACATGCCATTAGCGCTTGTGCTGCTTGAGAAGAGAAACCACAGCTAGGCAGTTTCGGTGATCCTTTCATGTACAGCAAGATTGTGTTTTCAGAGATCTGCTGTTTGATTTTATCGATAGTTTCCATCGCTTCCTCATTCATGGATGTGAACTTTAATTATTGCCACATTTTACTCAATAAACACAGAATAAAAACCATATAATTAGTAAGTCTTTATTGGTTTTATCTTAAAATATTTTCATATCGGGGTTTTAATAAAGTAAAAACTTGCTAAAATACTTTTCAAGTCAGTCGTAAAGACTACATATAAATAAAAACACTGGAAGCAATCGAAAGGTAACCCTTTCATATCTATGGAGAATTGAGCAATGGCATTTGAACTACCAGCTCTACCTTACGCGAAAGACGCACTAGAACCACACATCTCTGCAGAGACTCTAGATTTCCACCACGGTAAGCACCACAACACTTACGTTGTTAAGCTAAACGGTCTTATCCCTGGTACTGAGTTCGAAGGTAAAACACTAGAAGAGATCATCAAGACTTCAACTGGTGGCGTATTCAACAACGCAGCACAGATCTGGAACCACACGTTCTACTGGCACTGTCTAGCACCAAACGCAGGCGGCGAACCAACAGGTGCAGTTGCTGACGCGATCAACGCAGCGTTCGGTTCTTTCGAAGAATTCAAAGCAAAATTCACTGATTCAGCAATCAACAACTTCGGTTCTTCATGGACTTGGCTAGTTAAGAAAGCTGACGGTTCTCTAGAGATCGTTAACACGTCTAACGCAGCGACTCCTCTAACAGAAGAAGGTACTACTCCACTTCTAACTGTTGACCTATGGGAACACGCTTACTACATCGATTACCGCAACGTACGTCCTGATTACATGAACGGCTTCTGGGCTCTTGTAAACTGGGACTTCGTAGCAGAGAACCTAGCGAAGTAATTTACTTCCCCCTAAGTTCAATTTAGTCATATTTAAAAGCTCGCACTATTGCGGGCTTTTTTATTGCTCCTAAAACCAGTTTATTCAATTAATCCCCTCTTTTTCCTAAAGTTCTTTCCGTTGTTGCCGTTAAAAGTGCATCAAGCGAGGAACATCATGCAAATCCATACTTTAGACAAAGCAGCAATCATCAACGAACTTCAGTTCGGTAATGGTATTAACCATGCCGTACACGAAGGTCGTCGCGCTGATTTCTCACTGATTCTGTCTATGTTCTCGAATGATGTTCGTGATGTGGTTCCGGTTGAAGAAGTCCAAGAAGTACTCACGAGTGATGACATTCTTCGCCAACAGTTCGGGTTATCTCAACCTCAAGCACTTCGTTCTGATAGCAGCAGCTACGAACTTGCAGCTGAGCAAGCAAAACAGTTCCATGATGCAGGACTGCCCTCCGCAAAACTGAGCCACTACTTAAAACCAGATGCGCTGACTTACCTTCCTGAAGATACTTTCAATCTACCAGAAGAGGTTTACCACAACCTATCTGGTCATGAACGCCGTAGCTTGGGCGAGCGCAACAAGCAATTGATTCCTGAAGCTGGGTTGTACAATCAACTCGTGACGGCTCAACGTCAGTACCAAATTCAAACGCAAGCTTAGAGATCAGCTTTTTCTCCAACGGCTTACATTCTCGACACGTCAGAAATGTGACGCCTTACAAATTCCAAAACAATTGTTGTTGCTCGAAAGCGTTAGTTTGAAGCTTTTCACACTGAGCTCAAATAAATTCGTCCATGCTATTAGCACAAACCACTGATGTATTCTTTAACACAAGAAATTACAGTGAAGGTGCTATGGATATCAAAGAATCAATCATTCTCGTCACGTCTGCAGGCTCTGTCTTAGGCAGGACTTGCTCTAACCACTTCGCCCACCTTGGCGCGACGCTGGTGCTCTGTGACCAGAACCCTAGTGCCTTAAAGGCAAGCTACGAACAAATCAGTGCCTTCTCCGACAAGGTCTATGCGATGAATGTGTGCAGTGACAACACCACATCCATTAATCTGTTGTTTGACCAAATCGAATCACAGCTAGGGGCTACTCCGGACGTTATCGTAAATTGCTGGACGAGCTCACCAATGCCAAGCTTAATGGCGCCAGAGCCAATGAGCACCTATATCGACCACCTTTCCTCGGCGGCACGATTCCTCTATACCTACGGACAAGTGAGTGCAGAGCGCTTCCGCTCAAGAGAAAAGAAAGGCGTTATCGTTAACGTTATCTCACACGATAATCATGAGGATCTGACAGGCGTAGAAAGTATGGCGGCTTTGGTATCCGGTTTTACTCATAGCTGGGCAAAAGAACTGACACCATTCAATATTCGCGTTGGCGGTGTGATTCCATCAGTTAATCACACTAGTGAAGATCTAGACGAAAGGCACTGGGCACAGATCCAAGACGAGTTAGTTAGAAACACAGCCTACATTGTTGCTAATGAGTACTTCAGCGGCCGCGTCGTCACTACTGAAGTCTAATCCTCCCTCGACCTAGAATCACGTTCTTACCTTAAAGCGAATAAATTAAGAAACAAAAAAAGCCCCAGTATCTCGACTGGGGCTTTGCTTTTTCCCGATTGTAGGTTTCGTGCTAGCGAAAACCTATCTCATAACTAACGTGTTACTTATGCGTTAGCTTTTTCTTTCTTTGCTTTCGCTGCTGGCTTAGCTACTTGGTCTGCTTTCTTCTTGATTACAGTAGTACCTTCGAAAGTTTCACCTTCAACGAATGCTTTACCGTAGTAAGAAGCCATTAGCACTTCTTTCAGCTCAGTGATTAGAGGGTAACGTGGGTTAGCACCTGTACACTGGTCATCGAACGCTTCAACAGCTAGCTCGTCTAGTTTCGCTACGAAGTCAGCTTCAGAAACACCTGCAGCTTGGATAGACATTGGGATGTCTAGGTCGCCTTTCAGCTCGTCCAACCATGCTAGTAGACGTTCAATCTTCTGAGCAGTACGGTCACCTTCTTGGCTTAGGCCTAGGTGGTCAGCAACTTCAGCGTAACGACGACGTGCTTGTGGACGGTCGTATTGAGAGAACGCAGTTTGTTTAGTTGGGTTGTCGTTCGCGTTGTAACGTACAACGTTCGAGATTAGTAGTGCGTTCGCTAGACCGTGAGGTAGGTGGAACTCAGCACCAATCTTGTGCGCCATAGAGTGACAAACACCTAGGAATGCGTTAGCAAACGCGATACCAGCGATAGTTGCCGCGTTGTGTACTTTCTCACGAGCGATTGGGTCGTTTGCACCGTTCGCGTAGCTTGAAGGTAGGTACTCTTTAAGCATCTTAAGTGCTTGTAGAGCTTGACCGTCTGAGTACTCGTTCGCAAGAACAGATACGTAAGCTTCTAGAGCGTGAGTTACTGCATCGTAACCACCGAATGCTGTTAGAGACTTAGGCATGTTCATTACTAGGTTAGCATCGACGATAGCCATGTTTGGCGTGATTTCGTAGTCAGCTAGTGGGTACTTAGCACCAGTCTTGTCGTCTGTAACAACCGCGAATGGAGTAACTTCTGAACCAGTACCTGAAGTTGTAGTGATACATACAAGCTCAGCTTTCTTACCCATTTTAGGGAACTTGTAGATACGTTTACGGATGTCCATAAAGCGCATTGCTAGTTCAGCGAAGTGAGTTTCTGGGTGCTCGTACATTACCCACATGATCTTCGCAGCATCCATTGGTGAACCACCACCTAGAGCTAGGATTACGTCAGGTTGGAAGCTCTTCATTGCTTCTGCACCTTTCTCAACAACAGATAGTGTTGGATCCGCTTCTACGTCGAAGAATGTTTGAACTTCGATGCCTTGCTCTTTAAGCAGTTTAACTACTTCGTCAGCGTAACCGTTGTTGAATAGGAAACGGTCAGTTACTAGGAATGCGCGTTTCTTACCTTCTAGGTCGCTCATTGCGATTGGAAGGCTACCACGACGGAAGTAGATAGACTTAGGTAGTTTGTGCCACAACATGTTTTCAGCTCGCTTAGCTACAGTTTTCTTGTTGATAAGGTGCTTAGGACCTACGTTCTCAGAGATAGAGTTACCACCCCAAGAACCACAACCTAGAGTTAGAGAAGGTGCTACGTTGAAGTTGTAAAGGTCACCGATACCACCGTGAGTAGTCGGGATGTTTACAAGGATACGAGCAGTCTTCATCTTGTCACCGAAGTAACGGATGCGGTCTGCGTTAACGTCTTGGTTAGTGTAAAGACCAGATGTGTGACCGATACCACCGATTTCAACCATTGTTACCGCTTGAGCAACTGCGTCTTCGAAGTCGTCAGCACGGAATAGACCTAGAGTTGGAGATAGTTTCTCGTGAGCGAACTCATCATCGTAAGAAACTTTACCTAGACCTTCACCTACAAGTACTTTTGTATCAGCAGGAACTTTAACACCAGCCATTTCAGCGATTGCTGGAGCAGGTTGACCTACGATTTTCGCGTTTAGTGCGCCGTCGATAAGAAGTACTTTACGTACTTTATCAGCGTCAGCTTTAGATAGAACGTGAGCTTTGTGAGAAGCGAAACGCTCTTTCACTTCGTCGTATACTTCGCCAACTACGATTGCAGCTTGCTCAGAAGCACATACTACGCCGTTATCGAAAGTCTTAGACATAAGGATAGAAGCAACAGCACGTTTGATGTCAGCTGTTTCATCGATAACTACAGGAACGTTACCTGCACCTACACCAATTGCTGGCTTACCAGAAGAGTAAGCTGCTTTAACCATGCCTGGACCACCAGTTGCAAGGATAAGAGCGATGCCGTCGTGCTTCATAAGAGCGTTAGAAAGCTCTACAGATGGTTGGTCGATCCAACCGATGATGTCTTTTGGAGCACCCGCTGCTACTGCTGCGTCTAGAACTAGTTTAGCTGCATCGTTAGTAGAGTTCTTCGCACGTGGGTGTGGCGAGAAGATGATGCCGTTACGAGTTTTTAGAGAAATTAGAGATTTGAAGATTGCAGTAGAAGTTGGGTTAGTCGTTGGAACGATACCACAGATGATACCTACAGGCTCAGCGATAGTCATCGTGCCTAGGTTGTCATCTTCTTCCAAGATGCCACATGTTTTTTCGTCTTTGTATTTGTTGTAGATGAATTCTGAAGCGAAGTGGTTTTTGATTACCTTATCTTCAACAATACCCATTCCAGATTCAGCAACTGCTTGTTGTGCTAGTGGAATACGAGCATGGTTAGCTGCAAGAGAAGCTGCGCGGAAGATTGCATCTACTTTCTCTTGAGAAAATGTAGCGAACTCTTCTTGTGCTGCTTTAACGCGTGCTACTAGAGCATCTAGTTCAGCTAAGTTAGTTACAGGCATGGTGGATCTCCTAAAATAATAAATATTAAAAACTTTTTAGTAAGGCTATTGTCTTTCGTTTCTACTGTTTATCAGCGACTTAACTAACAACCATCTTAGTAAATTGCTTTCAGGGCTGAGTATAATATTTCAGAGTGTGAAAAAAATTGACTTGGATCAGTTCTCACAACTGAAATACCCCCAAAGTAGTGGTTTACCACAACAAAACGACTTAAATCATTGATAAACAAATAAATTAAACTTCATTTTTAATTGAGCAAAAAAGAAGCAAACGAACTAAAAACTAAAAGAAACAACAATAATCTGTAAAAAAGTTTCATTTTTAGCCAACAAAATTACATGTGGACCCTAATTTTTGTGCTACTGAGAGTATATCGAATGCGTCATATCTCTCTACAAACCACCTTTCTTTTTGTGAAAAATGTGCGAATGTTAACGTTTGTGTAAATCAGTTCAGGTTACCACCAATCTTCTACGTAACAATTCGTTTCCAGATTGCATACATTTTCTTCAATAATTAGTTTTTCTCACAAATACTAGGCCAAATACGTTAGTTTTTTTCATTTCTTCCGACCGCACTTTTGCCTTACATTACCGCCTAAAATTACCCCCTCTCTTTTTCACTATTGTGAACGTTTACGAGTAAGCAACATGCAGACTTTAGAGTTAGCTATTTTCCTACAGTTTTTCTTAGGTTTGGTCGCAGCAGTGAACCCTGTTGGTATCATGCCTGTGTTCGTATCACTGACCGGTCATATGACACCAGAAGAGAAAAGCAAAACCGCCACGACAGCCAATGTTGCGGTTGCGGTCATTTTGATCATTTCTCTTTTTGCTGGTCAGTTGTTGCTAGATATGTTCAGCATTTCTCTGGATTCTTTCCGTGTTGCTGGCGGCTTGCTACTTCTTAGTATCGCGTTCTCGATGATGAGCGGTAAGTTGGGTGAAGATAAGCAGAACAAACAAGAGAAATCAGAATACGTCAGCCGCGAACAAATCGGCGTAGTACCACTGGCGATGCCATTAATGGCAGGCCCTGGTGCCATCAGTTCAACCATCGTTTATGGTGCACGTTACCCAAGTGCACTTGATACCGTTGGTATTAGTGTCACCATCATGCTGTTCTGTTTCTGCTCTTGGTTGCTATTCCGTTCTGCGCCTTTGATCGTACGCTTTCTTGGTCAGACAGGTATCAACGTGATCACGCGTATTATGGGCCTGATCCTTGGCGCATTGGGTATTGAGTTCATTGCTAACGGCCTAAGAAACCTATTCCCCGGTTTAGCCTAACTTTCCCAACTTCTGGTATGATGTTGCAATCCGTTTCATTTTAACGCTGACAGTGCAACATCATGCCTCGCAAGTCTCTTAAGCATCATTTATACGTCATCATCTTCGGCACGCACACTCGTGCTGGGCGCATTTTCGATATCGCGCTGATTATTGCGATCATCACTTCTCTTGTGGTTCTCATCTTAGAGTCCTTACCATCTGTGATGACAGAATGGTCACGAGAACTGCGTTATATTGAATACACTTTTACTGCCCTATTCACAGTTGAGTACTTATTAAGGCTTTACTGTTCTCCCAAGCCTAAGTCTTACGCAACCAGCTTTTATGGTGTAGTCGATTTGTTGGCTATTTTGCCAACGTATCTGGCGATCTTCTTCCCTGGCGCATCGTTTATGGGTGTCGTGCGATTGCTGCGTGTCATGCGCATCTTCCGAATCCTAAAACTTGTACGCTACCTGCAAGATTCCAACATCTTGTTGCGCTCTCTGTTAATGGCGCGTCGTAAGATTCTTATCTTCTTTAGTACTGTAGGTATTCTGGTCACCATTTTTGGTGCGCTAATCTTCGTTATTGAAGGCCCACACAATGGTTTTACGAGTATTCCGAAAAGCATCTACTGGGCGATTGTGACGATCACTACCGTGGGCTACGGTGACATGGTGCCGCAAACACATCTCGGGAAAGCCATCGCGTCATTAACCATGTTGCTTGGTTATTCGATACTGGCGGTTCCCACTGGCATTATTACCGCAGAATTGAGTAACGAGATGAATGCTCATAAAGAACTGGTGAAATGCCCGAACTGTAACCGCTCCGGCCATGATTCTGATGCGATGCACTGTAAGCATTGTGGTAGTGAGTTAGCGGATCCTGACAATCGCGTCGTGAGTGCAGACGAGGAAGAATAGAACAGGAATCGGCTTTCGATGCCTAAAGTGGAGCGCTCCCGAGTCTCAGGGCGTGATGCGTGATGCCTCCAACAAGAGATTCCCGACTGCGCTCCTTCGTCGCTTTCGGGAATGACGCGGCGTTAGTTTGGAGAACAATATCTCTCACTCTAAAGAACGAGGGCGCCAGCCCCCTCTATTTGTCTCTCTTAATAAAGAACTTTCGCAAAGTACAGCCCGTTCCGTACTCCAGACTTACGATCAAAAAAGCCGATGAATTCACATCGGCTTTTATATAGCGTTTGGCTCTCAAGAAACGTAGTGTTCGTTCTTTTAAGCTTTCTCAGCAAGAATGATGCGTAGAGTACGGCGTAATGGCTCTGCTGCACCCCATAATAGCTGGTCACCAACAGTGAAAGCGTTTAGGAAGTCATCGCCCATTGCCATCTTACGTAGACGGCCTACCGGAATAGAAAGCGTACCCGTTACTTTCGCTGGAGTGAGTTCTTGAGCCGTGATGTCACGATCGTTTGGAATCACTTTAACCCAATCGTTATGCGTTGCGATGATTTCTTCAATCTCATCCATTGGTACATTTTGCTTCAGCTTGATAGTCAATGCTTGAGAGTGACAACGCATCGCACCGATACGTACGCATGTACCATCGATTGGCACTGGCGCATCTTGGAAGCCAAGGATCTTGTTCGCTTCTACACCCGCTTTCCACTCTTCCTTACTCTGACCATTGTCGCGTTTAACGTCGATCCAAGGAATCAAAGAGCCAGCTAGCGGCACACCAAACTTATCCGTTGGGAATGAAGAGCTGCGCATTGTGTCGGCAACTTTCTTATCGATGTCTAGAATAGAGCTTGCTGGATTAGCCAGTTCAGAGCTCACAGAATCGTTGATCACGCCCATCTGAGAAATCAGCTCACGCATGTTTTGTGCACCTGCGCCAGACGCCGCTTGGTACGTCATTGCACTTGCCCACTCAACCAAACCTTTCTCGAACAGGCCGCCAAGGCCCATGAGCATCAAGCTAACAGTACAGTTACCACCAACAAAGGTGTTAGTGCCGCCGTGAATGCCTTGTTGAATTTGCGCTAGGTTCACAGGATCTAGAGTAATGATGGAGTCTTCTGCCATACGAAGTGTCGAAGCCGCATCGATCCAGTAACCTTTCCAACCAGCTTGACGAAGTGCTGGGTAAACTTTCTCTGTGTAACCGCCACCTTGACACGTAATCACTGCATCAAGTTGTTTTAAACTGTCAATATCGAACGCATCTTGAAGTAGACCAGCTTCTTTACCTAGGTTTGGAGCTGGGATACCTATTTGAGACGTGCTGTAGAAAACTGGCTCGATCAGATCGAAGTCTTTCTCTTCGACCATGCGCTGCATCAGAACTGAACCGACCATGCCGCGCCAACCAACTAAACCTACTCTCATCGCATTAACTCTCCATGTATATTTTTGAAACTTTCTCCATAGTTCAATTTTCGCCACAAAATCTCAAGCCCTAATTTGCAAATAAACACAACTTTTTTAACGTTTGCCGCGAATTTTTATAATCCCAGTTATTTTCTTCTCTTTTCTTATTGATTAACCATCTAATTCCGCCCAGAAAACTGTGAACGTCACGCGATAAGGTCTTACCACTCAGTAAGAAAACAACAATTGCAGCACATATTTTTTACATCACAAAACATTTCAAACTATTAAACTTAAAGTTTTTTAGTTATTAATTTCACAAGCAAACGTTTATGCGGACGAAAGTCAAGATAAAGCACCAAATGTTCGAAATATAATTTTTGTTAATGTATGTTAGGCGCGATTAAAACAGGGAGCGGCCTTCCTCTATTGCTCCATGAACGACAGAGGCACATATGAAGCAAGTTACAACACGTCTTCCTAGTCTGATACAGGTATTTATCTCACTAGGTTTGTTTCTTCTTTTGGCATTTTCATTTACTGCCAAACTAGACCTTCCAATTCAGCTTGCGCTGTACATTGGCTGGTTCATTATCATGCTATTGGGCTTAAGACTCGGCCATCAATACAAAGACCTAGAAAAAGCAGCACTAAACGGTATTTCTAATGGTTTGGGAGCAGTGCTTATTCTTCTTGCTGTAGGTGCCTTAGTGGGGACTTGGATCTCTGGTGGTATCGTACCAACCATCATCTACTACGGTCTGAAAGCGATTCACCCTTCTATCTTCTTGCTGGCGACCATGATCATTTGTTCTCTGACTGCCTTGGCAACAGGTACATCTTGGGGTGCGGCGGGTACAGCAGGTATTGCGATGATGGGTATCGGTCAAGGTCTTGGTGTTCCAGCACCAATCACTGCGGGTGCGGTTCTATCGGGTTGTTACTTTGGTGACAAGATGTCTCCACTTTCAGATTCCGTGATCCTTGCTTCTTCTATGTCGAATGTAGAAGTGGTTGAGCACATCAAGGGCATGCTGCCTATCGCACTGATCAGCTACATCATCACAGGTATCATGTTTACCGCATTTGGCTTCCACTTCGCAGGTAAAGTGGATATGAGCCAAGTGGATTCTGTTATTCAGGCAATGGAACAACAATTTTTCATCACGCCTTATTCCTTTGTCCCAGTGATCATCGTATTGGCTCTATTGGCGATGCGCATGCCTTCTTTCCCTGTGATCAGCTTCGGTTCACTACTAGGTATTACCTGGGCAGTGATGATTCAGGATGTAGACTTCCTAACGGCATTTAATACCGCTTGGGCACCATTTGCGATTTCTTCAGGCGTGGATTTCATTGACTCGATTCTAAACCGTGGTGGCATGTCTTCTATGCTGGGCTCTGTTGCGGTGATCGTGTTTGGTCTAGGTTTTGGCGGCCTGCTCGACAAAGTCGGCGTACTAGAGACAATTGCGAAACTATTCGAGCGACGTGTTCAGAGCGCAGGCTCACTGGCAACCAGCACGATTGGTACCGCCTTCATGGGTAACGTATTTGGCTCTGCGATGTACGTATCACTGATTCTTACTCCTAAGATCTGTGCGAAGAACTACGACCGCCTTGGCTACAAGCGCAAGAACCTTTCTCGTAACGCAGAGTTTGGTGGCACGCTGACATCCGGTATGGTGCCGTGGAGCGATAATGGTATCTACATGGCAAGCATCTTGGGTGTGGCAACATTGTCGTACGCGCCGTTCATGTGGCTGAGCTTCGTGTGTATCATCGTGACCATCTTTACTTCTTACATGGGCTGGTTTGTTGATAAATGCGAACCAACGGCTCCAGCAACAGAAGAACAAACAGAAGCTGAACTAAAGCAACAAACAGCTTAAGGCTTCAGCTTTCTATAGCTAGAAACCTTCCATGAATAAAAAAGGACCGATGATTCGGTCCTTTTTTGTGTCTGCAATTTCGTGTTGTGACTTCTAAATAATTACGCCGATTTAGTGCTGGCTCTTACCGCAGAGCGCTTACCCAAGGCATAACCAAGTACGAGAGGAGCAAAGAAGATCACTAGGATAAACAGAATAAAGTAGATGATGGTGCTCTTCACAAGCTCAATCAATTTGTCCATCGCCAGATTCACCACCTCTTGTGATACGTGGTCTAGGTCCTGAGCAAACTTCTCACGCTCACTTGTGATGATTTGAGCGATCTCTTGGCGCTCTCTCGCCACCATCAATTCCAAAGCTTGGCGCTCATCACTCAACTGAGACAAACGCTCTTCCGTTTTTTGGTCAATGTCTTCCACTAGAGGCTGCAATTGAACGGCCATCTGCTCTGCCAAGTTACGCATGTACTCAGGGTTGTTGTCGATAAAGTCCTTCAACGACTCAGAAGTCACCTTCAAGCTGTTTAGCGCTGCGTTGACTTGTTCAATACTTGCTGAGCTGTTGAGTGCCAGCAACTGCGCTTTCCAAGTCATGATCTTAGGTGTTTGTTCTGAGACCAAACTTAAACGGTCGGATACATCACCGATGGCTTCAGGCATTGTACCAAGCGTAGTAACGGCTTCTTCCTCACTGATTTGGTTTGCTTGCAACCATGCTCGGTAAGCCGGCGTTCTGATCATGCTTAAATCAGCAAAAGGATACTTCTCGACAAAGTCTGCCACGAATACTTGGGTCTTTTCGTACACGTCTTTCTTCAATAGCGATTTCGCTAGTTTATCGACTTCTTTTGCCAAATGTTCAGACACTTTTTTTGCTTCGCCAGTCGCAAATAGGTCTTTGCCCGCCCCTTCACTGTAGAACTGGTTCATCTGGTGAGTGAACACCCACGTATCAATCAGAGCAGCCATTGGTGAAACTTGGTAAGCAGCAGCTTGAAGCCCCTCTTCCGCATTGATTTTCCAGAGCAGAATATAGGATTGGTTTACTTTATCACTCGGCTCATAGTTTTCTTGGAGCACATCGGCGGCTTGCTCGACTTGAGCAAAGAATTGCTGAGCATATTCACGCGTCATAATACGCATGTTCAGCTCTTGTTTGGTGAGCGGTACAGTTTGGCTGTCGATTTTCACCTCTAACAGAGAACACCCTGAAAGACTTAAAACCAAACAAGCCACCATCAATGAGGACAGTCGACGGATGGACATGAAATTACCTATGGTCAAAATGTGTAGAACAGGAACAGTGGCGAACCAAGGCATCAGGTTCGCGAGCGTCCCTTAAATACCTTAATCTTTTCTATTTTAAGTCAGAGGAATATCAATCCGTTAGCACTTCTCGAATGTTTTCACTATTGAGAACTCTTTCGGCAAAAAGTGTCGTTTTCTTTAACGTATCTTCTAACTGATCCAATTTATCGTCTGAGACTTGCTCGCCTTGTTTGATTAAAGATTCGATATCCCCAGAGATATAGTGTAGAGGCATTGCACCTATACTGCCCGATACCCCTTTCAAACTGTGCGCAACACGTTGAGCATGCTCCTTATCCTTCCCTTCAGCAATAAGACCTTTGAGCTTTTCGCTGTCTTCAGCGTGATCTTGGATGAACACTTCCAATAACATGCGCACTGACTCTTCATCACCAGACAGTGAGTCGAGCATTTTCTCTATATCAATATAAGGCTCTTTGATGTCTGAATCTTCGCTCTCGGTCGCCATGTTTTGAGTCGGAGGCGTTGCACCATCATCCTCTTTAGGACGAGGGAGTTCTGTCTGAACCGCAGATTCTGCTTTTTCAACCACCTCATGTTTCGTTTCAACCAAATGCGCTTTTTCTAGGTTTGAAACTGCAGTAGATGGAACGGTTGGCGTCTCTTCATTCTTATTTGGCGTTGACGATTCTTCCGTCACAAGCACTGTTTTAGAGAATAAAGACCAAGAGATAAGCGCAAGTAAGGAACCACTTACTAACGCAAGAAAAGTGATATAAAACGTCAGTTTTTGCTCAAGGGAACTAATCACTGAAGCCAGTTGGTTCGGGAACTCGGGGTTAAGCAGCTGATTAGAGAGGTGGCTGCCCTGCGCGTGAGCGGCCAATACGCTTGAAGTCTGCGCTAATCGACGCTGAAATGAGGCTTGTTCTTTGGATTCAAGGTTCTGTGATTCGGTAAACAAAAAATCCAGCTCTTGGTATGTGTCAGCACTTGTTGCTGCGTCGCTGAACATGGCTTCCAGTACCAAAGCGCCCAAACGGTAATACATGGTGCGAAGTTGCTCTGAATTGCTGACAGACTCGCGACTGTTGTGTAACTGATCTGCGAAAGCAACTAGCTCACTATCGCTCCCAATAAAGGTTCTAGCGCCTTCAAGAAAACGGTCTGTGGAATAAAGCAGCTGAGTTAAATCCGGGGAACCCCACCCGGCAGAATGTTCGCTTTCAAGTTGTAAGCGAACAGCGTAAACAAGCTGAAGCTTCAGAGAGACTTGATCAACGTGTTGTGCACGATAAGGCAATTCGAAGTGGAAGATATTGCGCACCTCGTCCACTTTGCTGCTGAGTTCATCAATGGTCGAGATCGTGCGGATAGTTTGTTGCGCTTGCAGCCAAATACCCACGGCAAATGCACACCACACAGCAAACAAAAGCCAGACAGCTCTTCTAATTCCCTCTTTGAATTGCAGCAATGCTTTTCCCTCGACTATTTCTTATTAATAACAAGCATATACCATGAAGCACGCGCTGACTGTGCGCACTTCACATAAAAAAAGAGAGCATAATGCTCTCTTATTATCAATTAGTTACGGCTTAACTGATCTTTTAGGTTTGGTGGCGTACCTTTGATCGTTAGCGTATCTGTCTCTGGATCGTAGAAAATACGCTCGCCAAGTAACAAGCTATCAAAGCTGATATTCAAACCACCACCAGCGCCAACGTACTTAGTTAGCTTGCGTACGGTAGAACGGTCACCAGGGAAAGACTCTTCCAACTCGTAGCCTTGCTCTTTGGTAAAGTCCATAAAGCTTGTGCCATCTTGGCTTGGTGGCAACTCACCAGACAGTTCAGAAATTTGTACTTCGTCGCCTGATTTGATTTGCTCGTTACAGTAGTTGTAAACCTGCTTTTTGTACTCGTTCGCTTCTTGCTTCTCAAGCTTAGAATCCGCACAAAAGTCTTCTACCGCTTGCATTAGCACTTGGTTTTGCTGCTTAGTATCTAGACCAACATCCGCTTGTAGGAAATCGAGGAAAAAGTCTGCTACTTTGCGACCAACGCGACCTTTGATGTAAGAAAGGTAACGATTTGACTCACGGTCTGTGTCGTAACTTGAAAGATCAATGCGCGCTGCAATGTCCATCTTAGTGATATCTAGGTAATCCGTCGCATCAATATCCAAGCCTTCAGTCACTTTTAGACTTTGGTTCATTGGCAAGATACCAATAAACAAATAGTCAGTTGCTAAGCTTTGGTACTCAGCAAAGACTAAGATACCCTCATCAGCAAATGGGTACTTAATCAGCTCTTCTTTCAAGCGATTTGCACTAATTTGTGAGAAATCATAGAAATCTCTCTCCCCTTTGCGCATTTCTTGAAGCCAAAATTGAAATTCGCTGTCTGATTGGAAAGAGCCGAAACCTTTGCCTGCTTTCGAGTGGAATACGCGATGCAGTTCCGCGACAAGGTTTTCAGTAGAGGTATCGTTTTCTAACGACGCCGGGCGAAGTTTAACAACCAGTTCGTCCTGATCGTTTTTGCACAATTGATGCAGAATAACGTTTGAAAGATGAAGGCTCATAGTGATTTTATCTTGCTACAAGGTTTAAGTTGTTGGGCATTGTAGGTTATCATAAGCCGCTTTTACTATCATTATTAGAGTCTTTATGCCGATTACATCTAAATATACTGACGAACAAGTAGAGAAAATTCTTGCTGAAGTGGGTGCTGTACTTGATAAACACGCTGCCTCTCCTGAGTTGACGCTAATGATTGCGGGAAATATCGCAACCAATGTCTTAAATCAACAAGTTGCTGCTTCACAACGCAAAGTTATTGCTGAAAAATTTGCTCAGGCACTGATGTCTTCTCTTGAAGCGCCAAAAACACATTAATAACGGATAATAGAACAAGTACATGGTAGACAGCGGAAACTCATACGGCGAACGCGTATCTCGACTAGTAGGTTGGGGTCACTGGTTTGCATTCTTCAACATCGTTGCATCGATGTTGATAGGTACACGCTATATCGTTCAATCGCCTTGGCCAGAAACCCTTATGGGGCAATTTTATCTGGCTGCATCTTGGGTTGGCCATTTTGGCTTCCTTGTTTTCGCCCTGTACTTATTAGTTCTATTCCCGCTGACGTTTGTCCTGCCATCAAGGAAACTTTTCCGCTTGGTGGCAGTGATATTCGCAACGGTTGGTCAAACCGTTTTATTGATTGATACTCAAGCGTATCAATCCATTAATTTGCACCTGAACCCTGTGGTTTGGGAGCTATTGTTTAGCGAAGATAAAAGTGCGATCAGTTCCGATCTCCAACACCTTTTTGTGGTGATGCCGCTTATTTTCCTAGTGCAACTTGCGCTTTCTGAGTGGGTTTGGCGCAAACAACGCAAACTTTCCCATAAACACGTTGGCCGTCCTTTAGCTGCCGTGTTCTTCTTAAGCTTTATGACCAGCCATTTGGTTTACATTTGGGCTGATGCTTACTTCTACAATCCGATTACTAGCCAACGCTCTAACTTCCCATTGTCATACCCGATGACGGCGAAGAGCTTTATGGAAAAACATGGCCTCCTTGACCGTGAAGAGTACCTAAAACGCCTAGCAGAGAACCAAGGCAACATCGATTTAGTCAGCTACCCGCTAGAAAAGCTTGAATTCAATCGTCGTGGTAACAAGTTAAACGTGCTGATGATCAGCGTGAATAACCTTCGTGCAGATGCACTTAACCAGAACGAAATGCCGAACTTGTATAAGTTTGCGCAAGACAATCAAAACTTTACGAATCATTACAGCTCAAGCAATGACACTTACGGTGCATTTGGCTTGTTCTATGGCTTGCCAAGCAGCTACGCAAGCAGCATCAAAGCGCAAGGCAGTGCGCCAGTATTACTAGACGTACTAAAAGATCAGGATTATAGCTTTGGTCTATTCAGCGGTAACGGTTTTGAAGATGACCTGTATTCAGAAGTTATCTTCCGAGGCTTGAATCTGGCTAATGAGCTAGATGGCACACAAGCTCATACCGACAAGCAGTCGATTGCAGCTTGGAATACATGGCTAACTGAACAAGCGAAAAAACCTTGGTTTAGCTACATCGAAGTTACCACCGTCGACAACTTTGAATCTGAGCCGATGGCTGCTAACGAAGAAATTCCAGCCAGCGAACGATTTAAGAAAGCTTACGAGCAGTCAGTGAAATCCGCAGATAAAACGGTTGCAGAAATTATTGCTGATTTGGAAGCGAATGACTTACTGGCGAACACCATCGTGGTTATAACCTCGAATCACGGCAGTGAGTTTAACGAAACCAATACCAACAGCTGGGGAGCAAACAGCAACTACAGCCGTTACCAACTGCAAGTACCAATGGTGATTCACTGGCCGGGAATGCTACCAGCCGAATTTACGCACAGTACGAGCCACTTAGATTTGTCTGTAACGCTTTTACAAGATATGTTGGGTGTATCTTCAAACCCTTACGATTACAGCAGTGGCCGAAACTTATTTGATGAGAGCCGTCGCCGTTGGATTCTAGCTGGTGACACGCGTGAAATCGCACTTATCACTAGCTCACAAACAACCGTTATAGACAAATTCGGTAACTATAAGCTCTATGATGACAATTATAAGCGTTTGAGAGAGTCTACACCGAAGCTCCCAGTGCTAATGCAAGGGCTGACAGAACTTCAGCGCTTCTATTCAAAAAGCAATTAATTGAACAAAAGCTCTCCACTCGGAGAGCTTTTTCGTTTCTTTTCTCCACAAACAACACAAAATCGTGCAGTAAACATCCAAACGGTTCATTTTGGGGTTTACAAGATTTTCAAAGCCTTATATTATTCGCGTCAACAACGGAGAGATGGCTGAGTGGTTGAAAGCACCGGTCTTGAAAACCGGCATACGTTAATAGCGTATCTAGGGTTCAAATCCCTATCTCTCCGCCACTATTAAGAAGCCTCGCTAGAAATAGCGAGGCTTTCGTCGTTTTAGCGCTTTGGAAATTACGGGATTTCTAAATCCCTAGTTGAACGCAACCCCGAACTAGGCGTCCCCACACTCAGCCAAGTTCAGAAAAAGCCGGTCTGGTCCTCTAGGCACTTTCCGATACGCAAGAAAAAAGCTCACTAAGATTTAGTGAGCTCTCATCGTTAAGTATTGGTATGAAAGAGTTAGTTTCCTTTCGCTGCCTCAATCCTTTTATCGAGGTCTGGATGAGTACTCAACCACTCAGGCAACTCGTCAT
This sequence comes from Vibrio owensii CAIM 1854 = LMG 25443, assembly GCF_000817815.1. GTDB lineage: Bacteria > Pseudomonadota > Gammaproteobacteria > Enterobacterales > Vibrionaceae > Vibrio > Vibrio owensii. The sequence goes on along the minus strand of NZ_JPRD01000005.1, from coordinate 51,393 downwards.
AACCTTTGTTGCGGAACAACTCAAACATTTCAGCCATCGGCTTTGTGTCGCCATAAACCTTGAGCATCGCCTCTCTTGCGAATGCATCGGCTTGTATTTCGGCTTCTCTGGAGTAACCACTGGACAACACAAACACACTTGCCCCGGCAAGATTGTCCACGATGCCAGAGCTTTCACCAGTTAAAAGAGCGACACCAACAGAAAGGACACTCGAATACACCAACCTCTTTAGCATATGGCGATGATGAATATGACCAAGCTCGTGAAGAATAATACTGTCCAACTGTTGCTGATTTTTAGACAACGCAACTAATTCATCGAGCAGCACAATCTTTCCACCAGATAAGGCAAACGCATTTGCTCCTAGCTCAGAAGATCGGAAAACAATCTCTACTTGATAAGGCAATGCCTCTAACTGCGTTAAGTGCTGCTCTACCCTGCTTCGAATGGCTTCTTGTTCGGCTTTACTCAGCTCACTCGGGTCCCAACGGGAATCCAAGCTTTGAAGTACCTTTTCGCCAAGTACAACTGAGACACTGTCAGGAATAGCGTATGCGACTTTGTCGCTCACCCAAGGTAACGCGTAATAATATCCCCCGAGCACAACGGCAATACATGCCATCGCAGACACGCCCCAAGCAAGCCAGTTCGATTCAATTTTATCAACAAAGCTTGACCTTTTATTTGCCTCCAACCACCGAGACACTTCTTCAGTACGCTCGGTAACGAAAACCCAACCATTGGGCAGCTTAAATCTGACGGGTAGATTGCCGACAGGAGCAGTAATGTCCGCATGTTGCTGATCACAGCTAAAAATATTGTCAGCAACAACCAAACTCAGCGAGTTAGCTTGAGCGACATCCAATTTGGCTTGATGTCGCTCAGAACTTTTTGGTGGAAACGCGGTTCCTTCAAACTGCATTAACCGATTCCAACACCGAGATCGAAGGCTTGTGCAACTTCATCAGAAATCGCTGATTTTACTTTTGAATCTTGGTCTGCAGCTTTCAGTTGGCTCATGTCTCCAACGACGATCGTCTTGTCAGCAACATAGCGAGAAGTACGAACCATTACCCATGGTCTCGCAATACTCAAGGTCACAACTTGTAATAGGAAGTTTGAGATAATCAGCCACATGTAGCCATCAACTGTATAGGTAGACTTAAACGTAAAGTTGTTTTCTTCTTGCCCTTCTTTTTCTAGCTTCATTTGGGAGAACAAGTAGTTACGAGTTCTTGTTGCTGTGTATGCCGTCAAGCCGATGGTTAAGCCAATCATACCAAGGTACATGACAACCATTGTAATGACAGGGCTAGATTCATTCAGTGAAGCCAAGTCGCCCGTTGCCGCTTCCATTAGCCCTGAGCTCCCGACCATCACAATGACCGCTACAATCGCAAGCGCGACAGCTGTGCTAAGGCCGATTGCCACGGCTTTCAGATAGGTTTTTACAAAGAAACTGGTTTCAAGTTCGCCACTAAACTGCCAATCACCATAACGGTAGCCATTAACAAAGTAGCGTTGAACGCCAACCACAACCCAACCATAAAGTGCAGCCATAACGACGACTGAGCAAAGCCCTAAAATAACCGACGCAGCTTGCGAAACGCTCGCAACCGCCACACAGATACCAATGAAAACCATGACTGCCAGCGCTGCACCAAAGCCTCGGCCAAGTATGCTGATGTATGCATCTTTTAGTGACGAATTAAAAGAGAAGTGAACATTGCGGTAACTCGTCATTGCAGAATCAAATCGTGCGTTGCTCCATAACAACCATGGCAGGGCGACATAAAACAGAAGTAAGAGCACAAGCGCCAGTTGGGGAATGAATGAGTTTGCGATACCCCATAGCAATACAATCGCCAGCGCGACTAAACGCCCCTTTAAGATTTGCATTGGCTCGGCATGATACTCAAAATTATCACCGTCGATGTACGTGTTACCGTAGAAGTAGCGCTTTGTTCTTACTTTGGCCCAAGCAGAGTAAATTCCAAGCGTAACGATAGAAAGTAGAACATTGACAATCCAGATGCCAAAAAACTCTCCCCCTCGCCCTTTAAAAGAGATGGTATTGGAAATGCGTTGATGGTTCATATACAGTCCGAATAGTTTATTTAATTTTATGAATTTAAAGGCGTTATCCTATCTCATTCATAAATTGATAAACTTGACTGCCATAAGCAAACTAAACATCAATTATTTATAAAATACATATTAATTATGAATTCAAATTCACCAAAAAAAATAATTTAATGGTCATTTCCGCGCAAATGAAAGCATCTAAAGTGATAGAAACCACCCACTCAGTGAATTTAATCAACAATGGCTCATTATCACTAAAAAACTCAAAAACCTGAGACGTCACCTTACCAATCAAAAGGTTAGTTGCTGATTACATTTTTTATCAGGCGAATTGTAAGGTGTTTATAACTATCTAAATACCGCGAAGCCCCCTAATATTCGCCTCGGCATAAGGCAGGAGCATCTTCTTTCTGCATTAGCTAAATCCATCCATTTGTTGTTTTAGACAACGTCAAAGGCTAGGAAAATAAAATTGGGAAAGGATTCCCAGCCCTAAATGTTCATTCGAGAACTGAGTCCATTACCTCGATTTTCAACATTCTAGATTCAGTCTTTAAAAACGAATTCAGCGGCATTTAATAACTGCATATGAATAGGCACCAAATCCGCGTGTTCACTTCGATAACCACCACCAACGACAGCCGCAACAGGAATACCTCTGTCTTTCATCAACTGCATTAAGAAACGGTCTCGCTCAAATATACCTTCCGTCGACACGTTGAAGTACCCCAGTTCGTCGTCGATATGAATATCCACACCAGCGTCGTAAATCACCATGTCGGGACGATGCAAGTTAATCGCCATTTCGACGACCTCTTTAAACGTCATTAAATACGTTTCATCATTGGTATCACGACTCAAAGGGACATCAAGATCAGAGTCTGGCTTTCTCGCCGGGAAGTTTTTATCGCAATGGAAAGACAAGGTGACAATGTCGGGTTCACTTTCACAAATCGTCGCTGTGCCATCGCCATGGTGGACATCACAATCGATGATCATCACTTTATCGACGTGTTCATGATCAAGCATGTGCTTAGCAGCAATCGCCAAATCGTTGAATAGACAAAAACCACTGCCAAAGTTTTTGTGCGCATGATGATAGCCACCGCTTAGGTGAATCGCGACGCCATGTTCTAATGCCTTTTCTGCGGTCAGCACTGTTCCGGCAGTGGATGTCAGTGTCCGTGTTATCAACGCCTCACTCCAAGGAAACCCAATTCGACGCATTTTGGCCGCAGGCATAGCTCCCGTCACCAACAAGTCAACATACTCCCCATCATGCACGCGTTTAATATCATCCGTACTTAGAGGGCTTGGTTGGAAGAATTCAATTTGCCCTCCCCAATCTTCACTCGCGAGTTTCTCCATCACAGCTTGATAAAGATAGCGATATTTCATGATCGGATAACGATGACCATTTGGTAGATCGAGTTGCGAGTAAATAGGGTGGTAAATCAGTGGCAGCATGAAACATTCTTTTCATAAAACGTTGTGAAATAGTACCAACTCCCTGAGTTGATTAAAAAGAAATTTAATTGATAATGATTTTCAATATCAATTAAATTTCTACCTGTTATGAATAAAACCTTATATACGATACTCGGCGCTTTCTTTGGTTCTTTCTGCGCGATGTCTCTGTTCATGTCGATGATGTTAGGTGCATGGTGGTTAGTTGATTTTATCGCCCTTAGCTAACACAATGGTTCTGTTTCCACTTAACCCCTTGAATCAGACAGATAGGTGTACTCATGAGTCAGACAGTCTTTATTACTGGTGCGAATCGCGGTATCGGTTTGAGTTTAACCGAGCTCTATTTGCAACAAGGCGCTCAAGTTCACGCGACAAGCCGTAACCTAACAGAAAGTAAAGCACTACACGCATTAGCATCGCGTTATAGTACCTTGGTGCTACATGAATTAGACGTGTCGGATTACCAAGGAGTCGCCCAACTCGCAAGCGAACTCCCAGCAATCGATCTACTGATCAACAATGCCGGTTACTACGGGCCTAAAGGCTATGGTTTTGGTAATACCGACATCGAAGAGTGGCGACAAGTCTTCGAGATAAATACCATCGCCCCATTAAAGCTAGTGGAAAGCTTTTATCCGCTGCTACAACAAGGCAAAACGAAGAAAATTGCGTGTATCTCCTCTAAAGTTGGCAGCATGACGGAAAACACCTCTGGTGGTGGTTACATCTATCGCTCTTCCAAAGCAGCGCTCAACTCTGTGGTTAAAAGTTTAAGTAACGACCTAACCGATGAGGGCTTCACAGTCTTGGCACTTCATCCGGGCTGGGTACGTACTGAAATGGGTGGGCCTAATGCCCTTATCGACACCCAAACGTCTGCTGATGGTTTAGCAAAAGTGATTGAGCAAAGCACGAAAGAAAATTCGGGGCAGTTTATTAACTATGATGGCACCGAACTTCCTTGGTAATAGTCAACTATCAATAAGTTAATGTCAGGCGACGAAAGGTTCCTGGTTTCGTCGCCATTCTCCACTTCTCCAATCTCATTACTTAACTTGAATTTCACCGTTTCCTATCCAGACTTAGTGAGGTATTAACCCCACTAAGGAGAGTAACCATGGCAGCAGATAAAGATCTGGTGAATTTCAGTGAAGATCATGAGCTCAATTACTGCTTAAGAAGTGCAGGTAAACGTCAAACTCAAGCGAATCGCGATACGCTGATCGACTTAGGACGACAAGTAAAACAGGATTTAGGTAAACGAGTATTAACTCAAGATGACGTCAGAGGCGCAATCGACAAGAACGATAACTTGTTCGACTAGCCATGACCTTAATATAAGAAAGCGGCACTGGATGGTGCCGCTTGATTGTAAGTAAACATGAGTTATTTAGAGGATTTACGTTTGGTGGTCGTCGTTTTTGATGCACCAGATTTGTTGTAACTGCGCTTCTTACGCTTGAATGCTGGTCGCTCTACTTTAGGAAGATGACGCAGAGATTCCGGAATCGGACCTGATTTCACTTCGCCCATCAGCCCGTCTATACGTTGTTCTAACGCCTGCATGAAAGGTTGATACGCTTGATTTCTTTCTGCCATTCCTTGTAATTGGTGTTCCCAATGCGCGGTCATATCCGGGTACGTCGAATCCATTGGCAAGGCATGAATCAAGCCACGTCCTGCTGGTGAGCTCAAAATCGATTTCCCCTGACGAGTCAGCAACTGGCGTTTGAACAAGGTATCAAGAATGCCAGCCCTCGTCGCTTCTGTGCCCAGACCATCGGTTTCACGTAATATCTTCTTTAGTTCCTTATCTGCGACATAACGAGCGATGCCCGTCATGGCTTGAAGCAGTGTTGCCTCAGTAAAATGCTTTGGCGGCTCTGTTTTACGATCTTTGATTTCACCTTCACGACAAGTCAGCACGGTGCCCTCAGCAAGTGGTGGCACAGCATCGATACCATCGTCTTCTTTGTCCGTTTTCCCCATCAACGCTTTCCAGCCCGGAGAAACAAGCTGGCGACCTTTAGCGATAAACGTACCACCAGCAATATCAAAGACGAGCTTCGCTTCCGCATAAACTGCAGCTGGATAGAATTGCATTAAATATTGACGTGCAATGAGCTGATACACCTTCATCTCATTACCTGATAATGCATTCACATTTGCTTGTTTTGGTGTTGGAATGATTGCGTGGTGAGCATCGACTTTTTTGTCGTTCCACGCTTTAGACTTAATCGATAAGTCCGCACCTTGCACCGCGCTTTGTAGCTCTTTGGCATTGTTAGCAATAGCGGAAGTGACAGAACCCGCTTGAGAATAATGCTCCATCGGTAAGTAACGACAATCAGAACGTGGATACGTGATCAGTTTGTGCTTCTCATACAACGCCTGACAAGTATCTAAAACCTGTTGGGCACTCATGCCATAGCGTTTGGCAGCATCAATCTGCAAGGCTGACAGTGAATAAGGAAGTGGCGCAGACTGCTTCGTTTGCTTTTGCTCGGATTCCGTGACTTTCGCAGGCTGGTTAGCAATGCGATTTGCTACGTTCTCAACGAGCTTTCGGTTAAGAACTCGACCTTCTTCATCTTGCCAAGGTTTGCATGCCTCACTTGGCTTCCAACGAGCGCGAATATCAAACGAACCATTTTGATCTTGATAAGGGATCAATGCATGCAGAGTGAAATAGTCTTTGGGTACAAAGTTTTCGATTTCTTCGTCGCGACGCACCACTAAACCAAGTACAGGGGTTTGGACTCGCCCGACCGATAATACGCCTTGGTAGCCTGCTTTTTGGCCCAGCAAAGTATAGGCGCGAGACATGTTCATTCCGTAAAGCCAATCAGCACGAGAACGCGCCAAAGCCGAAACAGAAAGAGGAATGAAATCGCGATTGCTGCGCATTGAGCTCAATGCACGCTTAACCGCGGGTAAGTTCAAGTCTGAAATGAGAAGTCGTTGTGTCGCTTCTTTCTTGGTTTTGGAGAGCTTACAGTAGTCCAACACCTCATCCACCAACAATTGCCCCTCTCGATCTGGGTCGCCTGCATGGATAACTTCTGTCGCATCTTTAAGGAGTTTACGTATTACCGTAAGCTGTTTACTGGCACTTTTTCTCGGTCTTAACTGCCATTGCTGAGGAATAATCGGTAAGTCAGCTATATTCCATTTTTTATAGCGTTCATCGTAGGCATCAGGTTCAACTTGCTCTAACAAGTGACCGATACACCAAGTCACGACGTCACCATTACCACAACGGATAAAGCCTTGATCTTTCTTTTGAGGGTTTGGTAGTGCAGCCGCAATCGCGCGACCTAGACTTGGTTTTTCAGCAATAAACAGACGAGACATAAGGTTTTGGAAATCATAATAATTAGGGCCACATTATCTAATGTAGCCCTAACAAATCAAGGAAAACTGTACAGATGAACAGTTATAGCGTCACTTTCTAGCTTACTGAAACTCAACAAACTGAGACAGGTCACGCTCTGGCACTTTCATTGGGGTGCAACCTGGTGTGCCAAGATATAAGAATCCTACGATTTGATCTTCGCCTTCAAGGCCAAAAGCTTGATGCACTTCTGGGTGGAACATCCACTTACCCGAGCGCCAGAAACCTTGGAACCCTTGTGCTACCGCTGCCATTTGCATCGCTTGTGCCGCACAGCCTGCTGACAAGTATTGTTCGAATGCAGGGACTTTCTCATGTTCTGTCACCTTCGCAATCACCGTGATGACCATTGGCGCACGAAACGGGGCATTTTTTACTTTTTCAACGACCGCTTCTTCACTGTTTTCCGCTTCAGCAGCTTTAACAAGAATATCCGACAGTTTCTTCAAGCCATCGCCTTGAGCAATCACAAAACGCCAAGGGGTTAAACCCGCATGATCAGGCGCGCGCAGACCTGCACGAATAATGTTCTCCAACGCTTTACCTTCTGGCGCAGGCTCAGACAACTTGGCAATAGAACGACGGTTGAGCAAAAGATCGAGAGCTTCCATGAGCAAGTCCTTATTTGATTGAATTATTATTTTTACGCAGCTCACTTTAGCATAATCCAAACTTTCGAATAACAACCTGTTTTATAGGGATTTAGAACAAAAAAAGCTGCGCACTTGGCGCAGCGATAAAAGGTTAAGAACGAATGAAAAAACTATTTTGAGGTTACGTTTTAGAGTTTCACAGCAAGTTTGACGCCTTGGCGGATTGCTCTCACCGCATCAAGTTCACCGGCATGATCTGCGCCACCAATAATGTGTAGCTTCTCTCCCAGCTCATGCCACTTGTCCTCAAACGGACGAACCGATTCTTGCCCTGCACAAATCACCACTTTATCCGCCTCTAGCAGCTCTTCTTTGCCATTTACATGAATGTGTAAGCCCCTATCGTCAATCTTGTCGTACGACACCCCACCGTAAAGGTGAACACCACGTTTCTCTAGCGTACGTTTATGAATCCAACCTGTGGTTTTGCCCGGCCCTTTACCAACTCGCCCTTTACGACGTTGAAGCACCCATACTTCTTTATCGCTAACTGCATCAGGGTAAGGATACAAACCGCCCGGTTGAGACATCTCTTTATCAATGCCCCACTCATGCAGCCAATCATCTAATGTTTGACCTACTGGTTCGGTTATCATGGTCGCCACATCAACACCAATACCACCAGCCCCAACAATCGCAACTTTCTCACCAACAGGCGTTTTATCTCGAATCAGTGTTTGGTAGTCGATCACTTTCTCTGGGTTATCAATACCATCAATTTTCACCTTGCGAGGTTCAACACCCGATGCCATGACGACTTCATCGTATTCGGTAAGCAAGTCGTAATTGGCTTCTGTCTCTAGGTGAAGATTCACACCCGTCTCTTCAATGCGGTTCGCAAAGTAACGGATGGTTTCGCGAAACTCTTCTTTGCCCGGGATCTGCATCGCTAAACGGAACTGACCACCAATGCGATCGTTCTTCTCAAACAGATCCACTTTGTGCCCACGTTCTGCCAGCGTCGTCGCACAAGCCAAACCAGCAGGACCGGCTCCTACTACCGCAATGTTCTTCTTCTTGAATGCCTCTTCAACAACAATCTCCGTCTCGTAACACGCTAGCGGGTTAACTAAACAACTCGCTCTTTTGCCTTTGAATACATTGTCCAAGCATGCTTGGTTACAGCCAATACACGTGTTGATCAGTTGAGATTTTTCCTGCTCTGCTTTGGCAACAAAGTAAGGGTCAGCGAGGAATGGACGCGCCATCGAAACCATATCGGCATGGCCAGAAGAAAGAATTCGCTCGGCTTCATCTGGGGTATTGATACGGTTACAAGTAATGATTGGCACTGAGACGTGAGGTTTGACTTTTTCTGTCACCCAAGTGAATGCGCCACGAGGAACCTGAGTTGCAATAGTTGGAATGCGCGCTTCGTGCCAGCCGATACCAGTGTTGATAATGGTAACACCAGACTCTTCCAGCGCTTTTGCCAGTTCAATCACATCTTCAAACGTACTGCCCTGCTCGACCAGATCGAGCATGGAAAGACGGAAGATGATAATGAATTTTTCACCGACCGCTTTACGCACCGCTTTAACGATTTCAACCGGGAAGCGCATACGTTTTTTATAACTGCCACCCCAGTCGTCGTAACGCATGTTGGTACGTTTACATAAGAATTGGTTAATCAAATAACCTTCAGAGCCCATCAGCTCGACACCATCATAGCCCGCTAGCTGAGCCAGCTCGGCACTATTAGCGAACGCTTCGATGGTCTTTTTGATTTGACGCTCGCTCATCTCGCTTGGTGCAAATTTAGCGATAGGCGCTTTCATACCAGACGCACTCTGCGCGAATGGGTGCATCGCGTAGCGTCCTGCATGTAGAATTTGTAGGGCTATTTTGCCGCCGTGTTTGTGCACCGCTTCAGTCACAACCTTATGTGCTTTGGCATGTTTTGGCTTACTGAATTCTGCACTCAAAGGATGTAATCGGCCACGTAGGTTTGGAGAGAAACCGCCCGTCACGATTAGACCTACACCGCCTTTGGCACGTTCTTCATAAAACGCCGCAAGCTTTTGTAGTCCTTCTTTGTGCTCTTCTAGACCAGTGTGCATTGATCCCATCAGGACGCGGTTTCGTAGCTGTGTAAAACCTAAGTCCAATGGCTTTAACAAATTTGGGTACATGGCAGACATCACTAAACATCCATTTTTATTGTTGTGGTCTGACCACAGTACGCCGCAAAAACCAAAAAATCAAACAAGCGTTTACATTTTTGCAACACAAGTCAATCTCACGTTAAAGTATGCCAATTGTTGAATTGCCGTGATAAGCTAAAAAAATTGTTATCTTTTGAGATCTTAGAGATAAGAACCCATACTTTGTAAGATTAGGGAATGACTATCTCGTTATGGAGACAAGATGAAAAAACTCTTCAAATTTATTGGTCTGATATTCAAGGGGATATGGAAAGCCATCACCTTTGTCAGACTCGCGCTGATGAATCTGATCTTCTTAGTGATGATTGCCGTCTTCTACTTTGCCTTTACATACACTGGTGAAGGTCAGCCTACCGTCGATAAAGAATCGGCACTTGTGATGAACCTATCTGGTCCTATCGTAGAACAGCGACGTTATGTCAATCCTATGGATTCGGTAGCTGGCTCAATTCTGGGTAACGAAATCCCGAAAGAGAACGTACTGTTCGACATCGTAGATACTATTCGTTATGCGAAAGATGACCCGAAAGTGTCGGGGTTGGTATTAGCTCTTCGCGATATGCCAGAAACTAACCTGACGAAACTTCGTTACATCGCAAAAGCACTGAATGAGTTCAAAACCTCCGGCAAGCCAGTATACGCGGTCGGTGATTTCTACAACCAAAGCCAGTACTACCTTGCAAGTTACGCAGATAAAGTCTTCCTAGCACCAGACGGCGGCGTATTGATTAAGGGCTACAGCTCTTACTCTATGTACTACAAAACCTTGTTAGAGAAGTTAGACGTATCGACTCACGTATTCCGAGTAGGTACTTACAAATCAGCAATTGAGCCATTCATTCGTGACGACATGTCGGATGCAGCAAAAGAGTCAGCAACGCGCTGGATCACTCAACTTTGGAGTGCGTTCGTTGATGACGTCGCAACCAACCGCAAAATCGACGCCAAAGTGTTAAATCCAACTATGGATGAATTGCTTGCAGAGATGAAGTCTGTAGATGGTGACCTAGCACAGCTGGCCGTAAAAATGGGCTTAGTCGACGAACTGGCTACTCGCCAAGACGTACGTAAGCTGTTTGCGAAAGAGTTTGGTAGCGATGGTAAAGACAGCTACAACGCGATTGGTTACTACGACTACCTAGCGACCATGCGTCCTAATCTCGCACCGTCAGAGAACGACATTGCAGTAGTCGTCGCAAGCGGCACAATCATGGATGGGCAACAACCACGCGGCACTGTGGGCGGCGACACGGTAGCAAGCCTACTTCGTCAAGCGCGCAATGACGACAAAGTGAAAGCGGTTGTACTTCGTGTTGATAGCCCTGGTGGTAGCGCGTTTGCCTCTGAAGTCATTCGCAATGAAGTAGAAGCACTGAAAGAAGCAGGTAAACCTGTCGTGGTTTCAATGTCGAGTCTTGCAGCATCTGGTGGTTACTGGATCTCTATGAGTGCAGATAAGATCGTTGCTCAACCAACGACTCTGACAGGTTCAATTGGTATCTTCAGCGTAATCACGACTTTCGAGAAAGGTTTCAACAAACTTGGCATCAGCACTGACGGTGTTGGCACATCTCCATTCTCTGGTGACGGCATCACGACGGGCCTCTCTACTGGCGCTTCTGAGGCGTTCCAATTGGGTATTGAGCACGGCTACAAACGCTTTATTTCTCTGGTTGGTTCAAACCGAGATATGTCATTAGACGAAGTCGATAAAGTGGCACAAGGTCGCGTTTGGACAGGCCAAGATGCACTGTCGTTCGGTTTAGTCGACCAAATGGGTGACTTCGATGATGCCGTGAAACTTGCTGCAAAACTTGCTGAAGTTGAAAACTACGAAATCTACTGGGTTGAAGAGCCTCTCTCACCGACTGAGCAATTCATTCAAGAATTCATGAATCAGGTGAAAGTCTCTTTAGGCATCGATGCAACAAGCTTTCTTCCAAAGAGCCTTCAGCCAGTCGCGCAACAGTTTGAACAAGACGCTAGCATGATGCAAAGCTTCAACGATCCAAAAGGTCAGTACGCCTTCTGTTTAAACTGCGAAGTGCAATAGCTTTCCCAGCTTAGCCAAAAAGGGGCATCTCTGTGCGAGATGCCCCTTTTTATTAGATGTCATTTCGCTATAATCCCCGCCACTGTTCCCCCTACATGAAATAAAGTAGAACGATGACTAGAAAACACATCTACATCGCTTACACCGGTGGCACCATCGGTATGCAAAAATCGGATCACGGCTACGTGCCTGTGGCTGGCTTTATGGAAAAACAACTAGCCAGTATGCCCGAGTTCCACCGCCCAGAAATGCCGGAATACACCATTCATGAGTACGAGCCTCTGATCGACTCATCTGATATGACACCGGCAGACTGGCAGCAAATCGCAGATGACATCCGTGATAACTACGAGAAATACGATGGCTTTGTGATTCTGCATGGTACTGACACCATGGCATACACAGCTTCTGCTTTGTCTTTCATGTTGGAAAACCTAGGTAAGCCAGTAATCGTAACAGGCTCACAAATTCCTCTAGCAGAGCTGCGCTCAGACGGCCAAGCAAACCTGCTGAATGCACTGCATATTGCAGCAAACTACCCTATCAACGAAGTGACGTTGTTCTTCAACAATCAGTTGATGCGCGGTAACCGCAGCACTAAGTCTCATGCAGATGGTTTTAATGCCTTTACTTCACCAAACCTTCCACCACTATTGGAAGCGGGTATCAACATCCAAATCAGCAACAACATTGCTGTCGGTGAGCAACCAGAAGGTGAGTTCAAAGTACATAACATCACACCTCAACCTATCGGTGTGATCACCATGTATCCGGGCATTTCGCACGAAGTTATTCGCAATACACTTCGTCAGCCAGTTAACGCAATGATTCTACTGACGTTTGGCGTGGGTAATGCCCCTCAAAATCCAGAGCTACTTGGTCACCTAAAAGAAGCGTCTGAGCGTGGCGTTATCGTCGTGAACCTAACTCAGTGTTTGGCTGGTAAAGTTAATATGGGTGGTTACGCAACAGGCTGTGCTCTGGCTGATTCCGGCGTGATCAGCGGTTTTGATATGACACCAGAAGCGGCACTAGCAAAACTTCACTACCTTTTGAGCCAAGATTTGTCTTACGAAGAAATTAAGCAAAAGATGCAAGAAGTGTTGCGTGGCGAAATGAGCCTGTAAACGGTTATCTTCAACATCCGAATACGAAAAAGCCCAATTTACACAATTGGGCTTTTTGCTTTGAAAGAGGTGTGCTGTTTAGTTCAAGTTTGGGTTCACTCGAACGATGTCTTGCTCTTCTCCACTGAATTGTTTCTTCAATTCTTGCTTAGATTTAAAGCTGATTTCACCACCAGCGGCTACCGTCATGTGCTGCGCCTCGGTGTTATGTTTTGATTGATACAACATCACAGCTTGCATACATGAGTCTCGCTGCTCTTGGGAAAGTGGTGTACCCTCAGGCCATCTTCCTGTCTCTACTGCGTAAACCAATCGCTCATAGACTTCTGGAGTTATCGCATTTAATAATTGTTCTGCGTCCATAATGTACCTTCTTATTACATTCTATTTACAGAACATAACGGTATAGAAAGCAGAGTCAAGAGCTCGAAAATGAATTGGTGTAACGGATCACAAGCAAAACCATGAAACGAACATACTGGTTACTCGCAGGCCTTGCCAGCCTGACATTAACAGGTTGCTTCGAAGGCAACGTCACCACTGAAGAATTGTGCCAAAAGAACCCACAGCTTCGTTGTGAAAACTTAAATATGGACGATGGTCAATGTCGCATACCTCGTACCAATTTGGTTTGGCATCGCTTTGAGCTACTCAAAGATCCATCAGAAGCCAATCAAGTCATCGAATACGGGTTAGTTGCTGAGTATCGCAAATGTTTAGAACTCGCGTCACAGATCACTCCGATTGATCAAAGCGCGCTAAAACGTAAAAGATTTGATGCCTTGGTGCACAGCATTGATGAGCTGGATCGTATCGTCAATAACCTAAAAGGCTCTAATGACCCAGCAACACTTTACTTCTTGTGGTCTCAAACGGGTGACGACCAAGCACGTCGTCAGTTTTTACAAATGGAAGGCAAACCAGAGCTCAATACCGCAGAAATGCAGTACGCACTCGCCACCTTCTATACCAACCGCGATCCACAAAAGACATTAACATTACTTCATAATTCGCTATCAATGTCGAACGAAGACAACTTAAAACCAGAAATTTTGAAGTCATTGGCCAGCATTAACCAAGGTCTAGGTAATAAAGAGCAGGCTTACTTATGGGCCATGGTTGCAAAGCGCTACGATGTCCCGCTTGCTGACGAGCAACAATTGCAGCGCATGTTTAACTTTGCCGACCCAGAGAAATATGAACAATTAGATGATCTGGCTAAATCTATATCTAAGGCAATAGATAAAGGGAATTATTCACCAAGGATGATCCCTAGCGATTTATAAAATAAAAACTCCCGTTCATGTCGGGAGTTTTTTATTTCTACAGTCACGGTTCAGTATTTTATTAATTGAAAGGATGAAACATTCTTTCTACCAAAACTGGCGTTATTGATCGGATTTGTTGAAAATTAACGACACCGAGTTGACACAAAAACGCTCACCCGTTGTTTGCGGTCCATCTTCAAAAACGTGACCTAAATGGCTGTCACAAGTGGCACATCGAATCTCAGTTCGGACCATTCCGTGACTCAAATCCTTAAGATAACGCACCGCAGAGTCGTTAATCGGGGCATCGAAACTCGGCCAACCACAGCCAGAGTCATACTTGTTATCGGAGACAAATAGAGGGGTGTTGCAACAGGTACAGGCATACACACCTGTCTCTTTATTATGAAGCAGTTTACCGGAGAACGGAGGCTCTGTGCCTTGCTCGCGACAGACGCGAAACTCTTCCTCAGAGAGCTGCTCGCGCCACTGTTCATCGGACTTCGTTACTTTTCTTCCGCTTTGTTCTACCAATTTCTGTTCCTTATTTCTTATTTTTGGCAATGACTTTTTTAGCAAAAAACTTGCTTCTCGTAACAGTTGTAGCACATACTTTCTCACCAGGACACCATGTGTAATTAATTTGATACGAGTTCTTATCTCGAAAGTTATATTACGCCAACTGGAATGTAGAATAACCAGTTAAAAGTTTAAAAAACGAGCATTTGCGAAGAATTGTTAAAAAAAGCGTCGCTTTTTTTTGACTTTAAACAAGTTAAGTCCGATTATCTGTTGCAGATGTTTACTGGATTTTGTAATTTTACTACCAGTTATCTTTAATCAGAAATTAAGTTGTGGAGCAACTATAATGACTATCAAAGTAGGTATTAACGGTTTTGGCCGTATCGGTCGTTTCGTATTCCGTGCAGCGCAAGAGCGCAACGACATCGAAGTTGTAGGTATTAACGACCTTATCGACGTAGATTACATGGCATACATGCTTAAGTACGACTCAACTCACGGCCGTTTCAACGGTACTGTTGAAGTTGAAGGCGGTAACCTAATCGTTAACGGTAAAACTGTACGTGTAACTGCAGAGCGCAACCCAGAAGACCTAAAATGGGATGCTATCGACGTTGACGTAGTAGCTGAAGCAACTGGTCTTTTCCTAACTGACGAGACTGCACGTAAGCACATCACTGCTGGTGCGAAGAAAGTTGTTCTAACTGGTCCTTCAAAAGACGCTACTCCAATGTTCGTAATGGGCGTTAACCACGCTACTTACGCTGGTCAAGACATCGTTTCTAACGCTTCTTGTACTACTAACTGTCTAGCGCCTATCGCTAAAGTTCTTAACGACAAGTTCGGTATCGAATCTGGTCTTATGACTACAGTTCACGCTACTACAGCAACTCAAAAAACTGTAGACGGTCCTTCTGCTAAAGACTGGCGCGGTGGTCGTGGTGCTTCTCAAAACATCATCCCATCATCAACTGGTGCTGCTAAAGCTGTAGGCGTTGTTCTTCCTGAACTAAACGGCAAACTAACTGGTATGGCTTTCCGCGTACCAACAGCTAACGTTTCTGTAGTTGACCTAACAGTTAACCTAAAAGAAGGCGCATCTTACGAAGCTATCTGTGCAGCAATGAAAGAAGCTTCTGAAGGCGAACTAAAAGGCGTACTAGGCTACACTGAAGACCAAGTTGTTTCTCAAGACTTCATCGGTGAAGTTCAAACTTCAGTATTCGATGCTAAAGCTGGTATCGCTCTAACTGATAACTTCGTTAAAGTTGTATCTTGGTACGACAACGAAATCGGTTACTCAAACAAAGTTCTAGACCTAATCGCTCACATCTCTAAGTAATTATTACTTAGCTGAAAAGCAATTAGCGAAGCTTGTGTTTGAAACATAAGATTTGAATAAAAGGCGGCTCTAGAGTCGCCTTTTTTGTATCTGGAATTTGAGAGAATGAAGACTCGACGTTGCACTCAATGTGCGAAGCGTGTCAAAAAAGCTCTCCCTCCCAGCGATAGGAAGCAACACATGGATTTAAAAACTCTCCCTGCTCTAACCGTGCTATCTGATAACGTCACTATCGTCGAAGTTGATCAGGTTAAAGTCGTTCGCGTTATTCATGAGAAAGCAACGGCAGGTATCGCACTACACGGTGGTCATGTCGTGTCGTTCACACCAGCAGGCCAAGAAGACCTAATCTGGATGAGCGAAAAAGCAATCTTTGATGGCAAAGCGGCACTTCGTGGTGGTATTCCTGTTTGTTGGCCTTGGTTTGGCCGCATCGCAGCGCCAGCTCATGGTTTTGCGCGCACAGCAGAATGGGAATTGGTTGAACATCGTGAGAACGACAACGGCGTGATCGTTGAACTTGCTCTCTTCCCAACCGAAGAAACTCACGACATCTGGCCACATATGTTTGATGCTCGTCTTGTTGTTGAAATCAGCGACGAACTAAAGGTGACATTGAAAGTCACCAACATTGATGATGCAGAGTGGACATTCTCAGGTGCACTACACACATATCTAAACGTTGGTGATATCAAACAAGCACAAACAACAGGTATGGGACCTGAGTACATTGACAGCTTAAAAGAAGGTGAAATCTGCCAAGGCGGTGATGTCCTTCAACTAACTGATACCATCGACCGTGTTTACACTCAGCCAGAAGCGCAAATCTTGGTGAAAGACCCAGTGTTAGATCGCACGTTGAGCGTTGAAAACCAAGGCCATAACTCAGCAGTGTTGTGGAACCCTTGGGCACAAGGCGCACAAAGCATGGGTGACATGGCAGACAACGGCTACGAAACCATGATGTGTGTTGAATCGACAGTGCATGCGCCAAGTATCGAGCAAGGCAAGACGTTACAGCCAGGCGAGACACATGAACTTATCACTGTAATTTCAGCGCAGTAATCCAGTTTAAAGGCCGGTTCAACCGGCCTTTTTTACATTTCCAAAGCACAACACAAGAATCACTCATGCCATACTAAGGCCAACCAAACGAGTCGAGATAATGGTGTAACGATGAAATACCGCATTTATTCAATATCGCTTCTTACGGGCTTAATGTTTGGCTGTGCCAACACTGAGGTCTCGTTACAAGCCGAAAAGAACGTCCCCGAATACAAGCAGTTGTCTCCAACACGATATCAAGTCTATTGCCCCACCGGAATCTGCCGCTTCCAAGTTTCCGCGAACCAGAAAACGGCAATAAGCATTGAGATGTTCTATGCCGAGAAGAAACCGTTCAAGAAGATTGAGGGGCTGACCTACGACAATCAAAATCAATATCCGACGTCGAACACTTTTACTCTTCCCGTAAAATCAGGCAACGAGAGAATATCTGTGCAAGTCATCGACTATTACAGATAAACCCACTCCGTTATCACTTTGAATAACGAATAATCGATTCTCGATACAGTGAAAGCAGTGTATCGCTTTTCACACCGACCCCAACGTTTTGCGCGGAGAAAGCGCTCCACTTATCGTGCATGTATTTGCGTTGATCCGTTTTCTGAATCGTCATCCCTTCGGCAGGTCCATCAGTCACCACTCGGACGGCACCACTGCGCAAAGTAAACAGCTCAGGATCAATGACATACGCAATCGCAGAAGGATCATGGACATGGCAACCATCCATTCCAACCTTCTCGGAGTAAAACTTCAAATAGTAGCGGCTCACATCCCAAATGAACTGCCCTACTTCTCCCGCATCCTCTCGCAGTTGGTCTAGGTATTGCCCCGTAAAGAAGCTCTCTTCCGTAACATCCAAACCGATGATGACGACTGGCCACGAAGCCGTGAATACCTTATCGGCGGCATGAGGGTCGTCATGAATATTTGCTTCCGCAAATGGCGTAACATTGCCTCGATGATCGTTCTCACCAAAAGCGCCGCCCATTACAACCACTTCCTTAACCAAGTTAACGATTTCTGGGTCTGCTTCCAAAGCGAGCGCAAGGTTAGTTAAAGGGCCCACGGCCACCAAGGTGATTTCTCCCGGTTCTGCTCTAACGCTGTCGATGATGAACTGATAGGCAGGCGTATCAATGGCACTTACATCCAGTGCGCTCGGTGCTTTCACATCACCAAAGCCAGCTTCACCATGCACGACAACTGTTGCTCCAACCGGCGCTTTAACTAAAGGCTTATCTGCACCTTTCGCAACCAACGCTTTCATACCAAACTTCTGTTTTAGGTAAAGGGCGTTTTGCGTCGCGTTGTCTATCGTTGCATTACCATAAACGGTTGTAATGGCCATAAGGTCGATATCAGGATGGGCTTCAGCAAAAAGAATGGCCATCGCATCATCGATGCCAGGATCTGTGTCTAGGATGATTTTCTTTGTCATATCAGCTTCTATTAAACGCTTGGAAAGCCCCAACAATACCTATAAAAAACAAGGATAAACGTGACCAAAGCCGAAGGTATGAGCTTTCTTTTAGTCGCTGCTCCTTACTATCGCTTCAACCAAACAAATGAAACTTTCGCCCATTAGCATCCAATTCATTGGTGACTCAACTCACTCAACCTTGTTTGGTCATTCCATTTCTGCAATAAAATCACCCAGTCAGCGGTCATTTGTTATCTAAGCTATTGGTTGCTCTTATTTTTTGACAATTAACTTAATAAATATCAAAAAAACTCGTCATATAAATCGCTAGCATGCCGATACAACATTTATAACACCTATCAATAATCAGGAAAGACACTACATGCTAGACAAATATCGGAATCAAAGTGTCGGTTTCCAGCTCAAACTGGTCATCACACTGTGTCTGCTTATTGCATTTTCAAGCATTGCTGCGCTTGTTTATCAAAACGCTTCAAACGTACTTTTAGAAAACACGCTGAAAGAACATCAATCTAAAGTGGAATCGATGGCAAAAACCATTGCAGGCCAGTTCAACGCTTATCTGCACACGGCAGAAGTTTTGGAATCAACCTTCCGTAATGGTTATTTGGCGGGCGTCTATGTCGAGAGTTACAACGTTGACTTTCAAGGTCACCAAGTACCAAACATCACCCAATACAGCGAAAGCTTGATTGGTGACACTAAGTTAGTTGATAGCTTCACTCGTGACACTGGCGCTGTTGCGACCCTGTTTGCTCCAATGGGCAACGACTTCATTCGCGTCGCGACTTCACTAAAAGATCCTCAAGGTAAAAGAGCACTTGGCACTACATTGGGGCTTAACCACCCGGGTTACCAAAAGCTTAAAAACGGCCAACCTTACTATGCGCAAATCAAACTTTATGGTGAGCGCTACATCACCTACTACGCACCTTTAAAAGACGCGAATGGTAAGGTCAACGGTATCTCTTTCATTGGTTTACCTGTTGAGCGCGCGACCCAAGATCTATTCAGCTCGCTACAAAGCGTAAAATGGGGTGACACTGGTTACACCATCATTCTGGATAACGAAAAAGACAACCAAGGTCACTACCTCCTTCATCCAAAACACGAAGAGAGCGATCCACCGATTCAAGAAGTGTCTGACTACAACGGCAACAAGCCTTTCTACCAACTTTTTGAACAGGAAAGTGGCTTAATACGCTACCCATTTGAATATCAAGGCACCGTGGGTGAAAAGTACTTAGTTTACACTCAAGTACCAGGTTGGAACTGGAAACTCTTGGGTGGCACTTTCATCAATGAAGTCACCAAAGGCAGCCAAGCTCTACTTCAACTGATTGCAACGATTTCTCTCATTGTGGCTGCGGCAACTTTTGTGGTGCTTACGCTTGTACTCAACCGAACACTAAATCCACTCACCATTTTAAATGGTTACATGAATCGCTTGGCAAAAGGTGAAGTGAGTATTGATATTCCTGCGTCAGGTAAAGCATCGAAAAACGAAATCATTAACTTGAACAACGACGTTGCCAATATGGCGGGACAACTGAACGAGTTGGTTGGTCAAATTCGCTCGACTAGCGACCAAGTTGAAAGTAACTCGACCAGCGTTGTGGATGATGCAAACCGCAACCTGATGCAATCGGACCTTCAACAAGAGCAGGTAGAGCAAGTGGTAACAGCAATTGAAGAGATGGCTTCATCTGCTCAATCTGTCGCTCAACAAGTCGAGCAAATTGCCGAAAATGTTCGCTCTGCAAACACTGACAGCCAATCTGGGTTAGAAGTCGTTGAAGGCGTTTGTATTGATGTTGCACAGTTAAATGATCAACTAGACCAATCTGCGGCAGCTATCGAACAAGTGAATCGTGACAGCGAAAGCATCCAAACCGTGACGAAAATGATTGATGAGATCGCAGAGCAAACCAACCTACTTGCGCTTAACGCGGCTATTGAGGCTGCACGTGCGGGTGAACAAGGCCGTGGCTTTGCTGTAGTGGCTGATGAAGTGCGAACCCTTGCACATCGTACTCAGACCTCTGTGAAAGATGTCGTAGAGATCATCGAAAAACTTAAAGGCTCCACCAGCAATGCTGTAAGCATGATGACGGAAAGCCAGCAAAACGCGAATAAGGTATTGGATAAAGCACAAGAAGCAGGCACCGCGCTAGAAGCCATTGCAGGGCAAGTTCAGTCTATTGCGTCTCAAGCCGATGCGATTGCTGCAACCTCAGAGGAACAAGCACAAGTTTCTCAAGAGATTGCCGCCAATGCTCATTCTATTAGCGAACTGAACCGCGAAAGCCGCGATACCAGCGCTAAAACATCGCAAAGCGCAACCGAGCTACAGCAGCAAGCGCAAAACTTAAAACAACAAGTGGATTTCTTCCACTAACCCTCCAATAAAACCGATGAAAGAGCCGATAATTCGGCTCTTTTTTGTTTCGCTTGCCGCATCCCTTTTTGATAGAATTTGCCGCCCTACTTCCTGTCCAGAGATCGTCATGAACTATCAATGTCCTCTATGTCACCAACCTCTTGAGCTAACAGCAAAGACGTTTAAGTGCGAAAACAACCATCAGTTTGATTTAGCAAAAGAAGGCTACGTTAACTTGATGCCAGCGCACCACAAACGCTCAAAAGATCCAGGTGATAACAAAGAGATGATGCAAGCACGTCGTCGCTTTTTAGAAGGCAATCATTACGATCCGATGCGCCAAGAAGTGGCAAGCCTATGTGCCAAATACACCGAAGGCACAAGCCATCAATTGTTGGATATTGGCTGCGGCGAAGGCTACTACACAGACCAAGTTCAGCAGTCTCTGCACTCACAAAATGAAGAAGCGACGGTGTATGGTCTAGATATTTCTAAAGTCGCCATTCGTTTCGCGTCTAAGCGCTACCCAAATTGCGATTTCAGCGTAGCATCAAGCCATCGCTTGCCGTTTGCAGAGCAATCTTTAGACGCGATTTTGCGTATCTACGCTCCGTGTAAAGCAGAAGAGCTACAACGTGTGATTAAAGACAACGGCGTTGTTATCACAGTCACGCCAGCAGGCCGTCACTTGTACCAGTTTCGTGAACGTATCTACCAAGAGATACGCTTACACAACGAAGAACCAGAGAACATTGAAGGGTTCGAACTTGAGCATCAACAAAAGCTCAACTACACCATGGACTTAAAAGACGGCGTCGCATTCGATCTACTGCAAATGACACCATTTGCATGGAAAGCCAGCGACGAGCTTCGCGAAGAGCTAAAGTCATCTACACTTTTCCAATGTGAGGCTGACTTTATGTTGCGCGTTTACCGTAAGAAATCGAATCAATCTGAGAATGAAGTATAAAATGTAACGCTAATTATTCTCATTACCATTGATTCATTTATCAGCCTCCATTAATATCATTCGGACATTTTTGGAGGCTTTTTAATGCGCTTTTCTACACTAAGTCTGATTTTTGCAGGCTTGCTTACTGGCTGTGCTTCAAATGCACCGACCGCTCCCAACGCCGCAACTGACGACGTAACCAGTTTCTACGACTACCAGCTTCACGCCCCTTCCGGTGAAGCCATCTCAGTCAACCGGCTAACTCCAGCCCTACAACAAGCCGACGTAATTTTGATTGGTGAATGGCACACACACGCTGGTATCCACCGTTTTCAAACCGACATGCTAAAGCAGTTGTCTTCTGCGAGTCGCCCTCTTGCGCTATCAATGGAACAGGTCACACGCGACAAGCAAGCAATCTTAGATTCGTACCTAAACGGCGAAATTGGTGAGCAATACTTTATGAAGCAAAGTAATGCTTGGCCAAACTACGAAAGTGATTACCGCCCGCTGGTTGAGTTTGCCAAGCAAGCTGATATTCCCGTGATTGCCGCAAATGCGCCGAAAAATATTGTGCGTTGCATTGGCCGCCAAGGCATCGATTACCTAGATAAGCTCGACAGCGATGAGCGCAGTTTTGTCGCAGACAAAGTCAACACAGCAAACAGCCCATACAAAGAGAAGTTCATGGCATCCATGCACCACGGCAAGCCAGAGCAGACCGAAAAGCAGTACGCAGCTCAGGTAACATGGGATGAGACCATGGCAGAATCCATCGTCAAATACCTAGAGAAGCACCCGGGTACTCAAGTGGTTCACGTCGCGGGCAAATTCCATACTGAAGGCGGTTTAGGCACAGCGGCTTCTATCTTGAATCGCAACCCAGATTTAAACGTTGTCGTCATTACCCCTACTGCAGACATCACCTCAGACGGTTCGGATTACCAACTAGAAGTCCTTGCGCCACCGGTGCGTTACGTACAAGACGCAAACCGCATGGCTGCGTACAAGCACCTTGCTAAGCGCAATAGCGATCTTCAATGTAAGTAATCAGAAAAATCCGACTACGCCTTTAGATAAATAGGTCTGCTTTTTGCTTTAGTTTCCGAATAGTGACAGGAAGCGGCAAAAACAGACCTATTTTTCGTTCTGATTGATTCAAGAAATAACGTTTGCCGTCGATATAGATATAACTGCTTTTTACCTGCACTCATGAAGGAGTGTCGTTGTTCGAAGGGGTAACAGATGAATCCAGTAGGAAGCAATTCAGTTAATACATACGCCGCTCAGCAAAACAAAGTTGAGCAAGCAAAAAAGGCAGATCAAACTACCGACGCAGCGCCACTAAAGGTTGAGCAAAACAAAGTGACGCTTTCTTCTGAAGGAAAAGCGCTGCTTGCCGCTCTTCAGCAAATCGACCATGAGAGTAAAAAGGTCGAAGCGGAAAACAAAACCGTTGGCGATAAGGTTGAATCTTTTGCTCATGGCGCTCTCGGTATGGACCATCCAGATACTATCGAAGAAGAGGAAGACGGCTCCTACTCGGCAGGCCAATATCTTTCAGCTGCACTGACCGTTGGCGGTATTATTCTGGCTCTTGTTTAACCTCAACTGCGTTAAGCAAGAGTTTCTTTCGTTACGATAACCATCCTCATTTGAACACATTTTTTGCTCCGGTCCATAATGATCGGCGATTCATTATTGGACGATGGACTGTGAAAAAGGCTTTTCAATCTTGCTCTTCTTCAACTCAATTTCTCCATTTTCCTATTAAGTACGGCCGATAAGTTCGCGCCCGACGAATCCCAAATTTCACAGAATTATCTCGATTATGCTGCTGCGTAAGGCGAGTTCTGTTTGCTGTTCATCATTTGTCTTTAGAAGGGCAAGAGGAGTTGTCACTCTATTCAGACAATATGGTGAGAGCAAAACTGGCCAAACTTGGTTCAGAAAAGGCTTCCATGCCTTCTTCAATCGAGTTTGCTCATCGTGACCCAAAGCTCTGCTTACGCGGTGTAGCTTTAGCTCATGACTTTCGACTCCTAAACTTAACTCAAAGCCCACTTCTGTGGGCTTTTCTTATTTTAAGGTCTGTTAATCTTTCGAGCTGATTTTTGCGGCAGTTTGGGGGAGTTTATACAAGGCAGAGGTTAAGCATAGCTGGGTGTCTCATCGAACAAAACTCAACCACGAAAAAGCAACAGCCCCTAGACTTAGTGAATAGAAGTGACTTCCACATGAACCTTTTATGACGGTAGCATTTCTGCAATAAATCCTTGTTTTAATTCGAGCGCTTTTATAAATAAGGAATATACAATGAAGCACTTAGTGACCCCAATCGTAACCGCAGTAGCGGCATCCACACTTTCTTTCAATGCGCTCTCAGCAGAAATCAAAAACGTCATCTTGATGATTGGCGATGGCATGGGCCCTCAACAAGTTGGCTTGTTAGAGACCTACGCCAATCATGCACCAAACTCTATCTACAAAGGCGAAACCACCGCACTATACAAACTGGCACAAGAAGGAGTAATCGGCTCCTCTTTGACAAACCCAGAAGATGCCATCGTCGTGGATTCAGCTTGTTCAGCAACCATGCTTGCGACCGGCATTCCGACCGCTTCTGAAGTGATTGGAATCGATAGCCAAGGCAACCACGTTGAAACGATTTTGGAGAAAGCGAAGGCAAAAGGGAAAGCAACTGGCTTGGTTTCAGATACCCGCATGACGCACGCGACACCTGCCGCTTTTGCCTCTCACCAACCTCACCGCTCGTTGGAAAATAGCATCGCTGTAGACATGCTAGAGACCGGCGTGGATGTGATGCTTTCTGGCGGCCTTCGTCATTGGATTCCTAAATCGACCAACGACAAAGGCGACACTTACAAACAACTTGAGCAACTGACTCAAGGCGACGTTTACCTAAAATCAAAACGTAAAGATGAGCGAAACCTTCTGACGGAAGCGCAGCAGCAGGGTTACAGCCTAGCGTTTAACCGCAACATGCTTGAACAAGCAAAGGGCGAAAAAGTACTGGGACTCTTTGCTTATTCCGGCATGAATGATGGCATCGCGTACAGCCACAGCAAAGACGATCCGAAACGTACCCAACCATCGTTAAAAGAAATGACCGAGAAAGCGCTCGATGTCCTTTCAAAGGATAAAGATGGCTTCTTCTTGATGGTGGAAGGCGGTCAAATTGACTGGGCAGGACACAGTAACGATGCCGGCACCATGCTGCATGAATTGATCAAGTTTGATGAAGCGGTAAATACAGTTTATGAATGGGCAAAAGGTCGCGAAGACACTCTTGTTATCGTCACTGCCGATCATGAAACTGGCTCTTTTGGATTCAGTTACTCATCAGCAAATTTGCCAAAACCAGAAAAGCGCAGTGGCGAAGCATTTGCGAACCGCGATTACGCACCAAACTTCAACTTTGGCCAGTTTGATATTCTCGATGGCCTCTACAATCAAAAGCAAAGCTACTACGGCATGATCAGTGAGTTCCAGAAACTCGATGAAGCAGCACAGACGCCAGAAAAGTTGGCTGAGATTGTCAACGCGAGCAGCGACTTCTCCATCACACCAGAGCAAGCTGCGCGCGTATTAGCAAGTAAACCTAACCCTTACCGCCTCGCAAGCCACAAGTATTTGAGTGAAGAGAATGTCCCAGCGGTCAATGACTTTGACGCCTTCTTCCCATACAACGACCGTGGCAACTTGTTAGCTCGTGAGCAAGCGACCAAACAAAACACAGTCTGGGGAACAGGTACACACACGCATACTCCGGTAAACGTTTTTGCATGGGGGCCAGCGGGTACTATTCTTCCGGTTTCGAAAATCATGCATCACTCACAGCTGGGTGAATACCTGATTCAACAAATCAAATAATCCGTAATTTGCACTTACTTTCATCTTTTGGTGAAACCTTCACGCCCTCATTAGAGGGCGTTTTTTTACATAGAAACGGTTGACGCCCCGCACTCAACGTTCCAATATCTGCGGGTTATTTATAAATACGATCAATACCATGTGCGAAATATTTGCTAAGCAACCTCAGGAAAACTACCAATTTATCACCCGCTCTATCCGTATCGATGGCCATGCTACGAGCGTGAAACTAGAGTCCAGCTTTTGGCTGATCTTAGAAGAGATCGCTTCTGCACAAGAGATGACGGTGCCGAAGTTCATCAGTACGGTTTACCAAGAAGCGTTGGAGCATAATGGTGAAGTAAACAACTTTGCCTCCTTGTTGCGTTGCGCTTGTCTAACGTATGCACGCCAGCCTCAAGAGACCATGGCACAAGCGTTGAGCGAACTGCATTAAACAAAACACCCACACCTCCCTCAACGTTCATTGTCGTACCTGAGTACTACCTATTGCGCGCGAAAACTGACTAGTCTAAGCGCACAATTAAGGAGTACTCATGACAAAAATGATTCATACCATGATCCGCGTAAGCGATCTGGAGCGTTCTCTTAAGTTTTATCACGACGCACTTGAGCTAGAAATCAAAGACCAATACGTATTCGACGGCTTTTCTCTTACCTACTTAGCGAACCCAGAAACAGGGTTTGAGCTGGAACTGACGCACAATCACGACCAAAGTGAACCTTACACACATGGCACTGGTTACGGCCACCTTGCTGTAAGTGTGGAGGATATTGCGGCGACACACCGACGCCTTAACTCATTGGATATTGAAACCAGTGACATCAAAGTCTTTGACCATCAGGAAAAGCACTTAGCAACCTTCTTCTTCATTACCGACCCAGACGGCTACAAAATTGAGTTCTTGCAGCGTCAAGGTCGCTATCTCTGATAGTAAGTTCTGTCCCAACAGGAACGGCCACTATCCCCTTTAATAACAACAAAGAAGCAAACACAACTATGATTCATTTAACTGCTGCATTTCACGCAAAGCCTGACTGCGTATCTCAACTAAAACAAGCATTAGAAGCGATGCTAGAGCCGACTCGAAATGAGACTGGCTGCGTGCGTTATCACTTGTTCCAAGACAAAAATGACCCAAGCCAATTCTTATTCCAAGAGCAGTTTGCAGACCAAGCCGCGTTTGACGAACACTGCAAGACAACGCACTTCCAGACTCTACTGAGTGAGATTGATGGTTTACTTGCTAGTGAGCCAAAAATCACGTTCTTGGATGAGCTGTAATCTTTACTGCTAAACCGATAAAAAAGGCGCTCTAATTGAGCGCCTTTTTGTTGATTTTGGATTCAAGTAAAAGAAATTTATGCTTCTTTCTTTTCCACCATGTGCAAGTGCACATCTTGTTGTGGGAATGGAATCGAAATGCCTTCACGATCGAAGCGCAGTTTCACTTCTCGGGTCACATCCCAGTAAACATCCCAGTAGTCATCCGTTTTAACCCAAGGGCGAACAATGAAGTCAACTGAAGAAGTGTTCAGTGTATGAAGCTTGATCATTGGCTCTGGAGAACGAAGTACTGAAGGGTGAGAAGTCACGATATCTGCCAATACTTCTTCTGCTTTTAGCACGTCATCTGAGTAACCAATACCAAAAACCATATCGACACGGCGAATGCGCTCATGCGTCACGTTCTTAATTACGTCTCCCCAAATCTTGCTGTTTGGCACGATGATGATTTGGTTATCGAAAGTACGGATTGTGGTGTTCACCAAGCTCATATGGCTTACCTTACCGTCTACACCACCTGCATAAACAAAGTCACCGACATCGAACGGACGGTAGATCAGTAGCATCATACCCGCAGCGAAGTTTGAGAGCGTATCTTGTAATGCGAAACCGATGATCACACCAGCAATACCGAAACCAGTCAGGATTGGAGCAAGGTTAAGGCCGATTTGAGATAGGCCAACCATGATACCGATGATCCACACGGCTTTGCCTGACATCGAGATAAAGAAGTCTTGCATCAAGTGTGACAGCTTCAAGTTCTTCGATGCCACCGTCTTGCTAACCACTTTGCGTGTTAGCTTCGCCAGTGCGCGGGCAATCAGCAGGATCAAAGCAAACACAAACAACTGGAAGATGTGCTGTGGTGCGTTTTCAGCAAACCAATCCACCATTGAGTTCGACCAATGGCTCAAGATAGACAGAATTACTTTGGTGTTCAGCAAATCATGCGTGATGCTACCCGTCACCTCAAAGATCTGACGCTTGTATTCCGATGTTTCTAGGCCAACTTTATCGCCAATGGTGATCAGATTGCGTAAGCTCTCTGTCGCGATATTTAGTCGTTGCTTCAGAATCAGTTGGCTTAGCTGCAGAGACGCTTTTTCTGACTCTGGACTAGAGGAAATTTGTGAGCCGATGATTTCGCTTTGCTGATTCAAGTACTCAATCGACGCAGACAGCAAGCGCATGCGCTTATCAACGTTGTCTTTGAATGTCGCTTCCGCATCTTCATCTTGCACACCTAGTGTTTTCAGCCAGTTAAGGTTTTGCCAGCTTGATTCGTAGCTTACGTCCAAGTACTGCTGCAATTCACGATAGCTGTTTACTAACGACAGTTTGTCTTCGTCTTTTGCAGTATTGATTTCTTCATTGAGCGTTTTGACTTTGTCATCTAGGTAAACGACCGCGCCTTCTGAATACTTCTCTTGAGTTTGAACAAGCTCAATCAGCTTCTCATGAGGAATCGACTTGTTGCTGATTGCTGTTGCAAGGCGGCTGCGCAGCTCTTCATTTTTTTGGAACAGTTGTAGTTGTAGTGCATCACGCTCATCGCCACTGGCTTGTTTCAAGCTTTCAGACAAATCGATGATGTCTTGGTTGATGTTATCAATCGCTTTTTCAGCGGCAGAAACCTTTGGTACTTCTACGACCGTTTCTGTGCTTTCTGTTGCTCGAACCACAAAGGAACTCATGGTCAAAGCAAACGCCATAAATAACACCACAAATGGTGTAAAACGCACTTTTAGGGGGGATAGTAACGTCATTTTTACCTCGTAAGAGACAATCTTGATCGGGGTGACCAAGCGCCGGAATGTAAATCCTTGAAATTAGATGCTCTAAGTTTACAACACGAATCCGCAAACCGAGCAGCATTTAGTAAATTATGCGTCAAAGTTCCTACAGCGGATCCAAATTTTCTTAATCTAAATATGGAATAGCAGTTGCCACTTCTTCTGTATTCTTCGCTCAACTCAGCACAAAGTCTGTGCGACAGCCCAAACAACGAGTCACAAAATCAACGGCTATAAAAATCTCTGCTACGTTTAATTGGCAGTCAAAACTGTCTTATGAACACCAATCACTACTGATAACAAGCACAATTGTTTCAATAAGATAAGGGATTTCACATGCCTCTTCATAAAAAATCGACCGTCCGTGGCTCTATTCTCGACGATGTGTACTCATCGAAAGATCTTTCCGTTGTTATGCCCAAGTATCGTATTCCAGATGAAGAACACTCGCCGGAACATGCTTACCAAGTGGTACACGATGAGCTGATGCTCGACGGCAACTCTCGCCAGAACCTCGCTACATTTTGCCAAACTTGGGTAGAAGAAGAAGTACACAAGTTGATGGATGAGTGCATCGACAAAAACATGATCGACAAAGATGAGTACCCCCAAACGGCTGAAATCGAATCTCGTTGTGTTCACATGTTGGCAGACCTTTGGCATGCACCAGACGCTGAAAATCCGATGGGATGTTCTACGACGGGTTCCAGTGAAGCGGCCATGCTCGGCGGTATGGCTCTGAAATGGGCATGGCGTGAAAAAATGAAGAAGCAAGGCAAGCCGACTGACCGCCCTAACCTCATTTGTGGTCCCGTTCAGGTGTGCTGGCACAAGTTCGCTCGTTATTGGGATATCGAACTGCGTGAAATTCCGATGCAAGGCGATCGCCTAATCATGACGCCAGAAGAAGTGATTAAACGCTGTGATGAAAACACCATTGGTGTCGTTCCAACTCTTGGGGTGACTTTTACATGTCAGTACGAACCTGTAAAAGCCGTGCATGAGGCTTTAGATCGACTCCAAGCGGAAACGGGGTTAGACATTCCAATCCATGTCGACGGCGCAAGTGGTGCGTTCCTCGCTCCTTTCTGTGATCCAGACTTAGAGTGGGATTTCCGTTTACCAAGAGTCAAATCAATCAACGCTTCTGGGCATAAATTTGGTCTATCGCCGCTAGGCGTTGGGTGGGTGGTTTGGCGAGATGCGGATGCGTTGCATGAAGATCTGATCTTCAACGTTAACTATCTCGGCGGGAACATGCCAACTTTTGCCCTCAACTTCTCCCGTCCTGGTGGTCAAATCGTTGCTCAGTACTACAACTTCCTTCGTCTCGGTAAAGAGGGATACCGAAAGATCCACCAAGCCTGTTACGACACTGCTCGATACCTAGCAGAAGAGGTCGAGAAGATGGGCATGTTCAAGATTATCTACGACGGGCACGGCGGGATACCTGCACTGAGTTGGTCACTCAAAGAAGACGCGAATCCGGGCTTCAACCTCTATGATCTCTCAGATCGCATTCGATCAAGAGGTTGGCAGATCGCCGCTTACGCCATGCCAGCAGAACGCGAAGATCTGGTGATCATGCGCATTTTGGTTCGCCACGGATTTAGCCGCGACATGGCCGATCTTTTGATTGCCGATTTGCAACACTGCGTCGACTTCTTTGCCAAACATCCGATTGTTAACGGCAGTGATGCAGACGAATCGAGCAACTTCAATCACGGTTAACGCTCTCACCTTACACGCAAGAGCGAGGAATATGGGTTGTACCTCGCTCTGCCACTCACTAGGTCACAGGTGACACTATGTCTTTTCTCTTTAGTTACTTGTCAGAAAACCCATTCGTTTTTCTCTTTTTATCTCTCGCCATTGGTTATCCGCTTGGCCGATTAACCTTTAAAGGCGTTAGCCTAGGTACAACCGCCGGCACGTTAGTCGTTGGTGTTGCTCTGGCGCTGACCTCCTTTTCTGTTTACGGGCTAAAAATTGAAGAACCGGGCTTGGTGTCAGACATCTTTTTGATGATGTTCATGTACGCCATCGGGATGAAAGTCGGACCGCAATTCTTCTCTGGGTTAGCACGGGGCGGCATCGACTTTGTGGTTATTGGGCTCATTGTGGTCTTTAGCAACTTCGCGATTGTGGTGATCGGCGCAAAATTAATGGGGCTAGAACCGGGCTATGCGGCTGGCATCATTTCTGGGAGCTATACTGTGACCGCCGTAATGGGCGTTGCACAATCTGCAATAAGCTCGGGAGCCTTTACTCCTCCTGAAGGCATGAGTATTGATCATGTCAGTGCCAACATCGCCGCCGGATACGCAATCAGTTATGTTCTCTCAACCGTCTTAATCATCCTATTTATTAAGTACCTTCCTTCCCTATTTGGTATCGATCCCGTTAAAGCGGGCAAAGACGCCGAAGCGGAATACTCCACTGGAGACGACAACGAAAAATTGCCAAGTACTTTTGGCTTTTCCGATGTCGGCGTACTTCCGATTGATGTGAGAGCCTACAAAGTTTCACACCAAGAGCTCGTCGGTCGTTCAGTTCAAGAGCTGTATCAGAAGTTCCCGGATGCTGCGGTACTAAAAGTGGTTCGAGGAGACC
This sequence comes from Vibrio owensii CAIM 1854 = LMG 25443, assembly GCF_000817815.1. GTDB lineage: Bacteria > Pseudomonadota > Gammaproteobacteria > Enterobacterales > Vibrionaceae > Vibrio > Vibrio owensii. The sequence continues at coordinate 19,888 of NZ_JPRD01000005.1, read as the reverse complement.
AAGTCATTGATGCTTCTGACAATCCAACACTTGAGTTAAATGATGTGATTGGCATTCGAGGGGAATATCACGTGCTGATTGCCGAAGGCGAAGCGGACATCGGTAACGAAGTCGATGAACCAAGAGCAAGAAACGTCGATATCGAAGTGGCTGATATCCACGTAGGCAAATCTGAACACGCAGGGAAAACGGTCGCACAATTGCATGCTGAAGTGGGTTTTGGCGTTTATTTCAAAGCGATATTTCGACAAGGCCACCAGCAGCCTTTATTGCCGCAAACTAAGGTCGAAGTGGGCGATGTTGTCCGCATTGCTGGCTCCCAATGGTGTGTCGAGCAAACCGCGTCCAAACTCAATAGCGTTCCGATTGTAGAGAGCACGGTCACTGAAACCTTCTACCTTGCCCTCTCCCTTCTTATTGGCTATGTCTTTGGTCATTTGAGTGTCACCGTTGCTGGCATTCCATTTGCGTTAGGGACATCAGCCGGCTGCATGCTAACGGGAATCGTCTTTTCTTTTTTGCGAACCCGTAACCCAAGCTTTGGCGGCCCGATGAGCGAAGGCGCGAGAAGCTTTTTACAAGACATAGGTCTAAACCTATTTGTCGCGGTATTGGCGGCAACCGTTGGGCCGAAAATCTTAGCGTCATTCCAAGGCATCATCGTGATTAAGATTGCACTCTTGGGTGTGACCGCAGCACTCGTACCACCCCTGTTAGCTTGGTTATACGGCTTGTATTTCCGCAAGATGAATCCTGCGATTTTAGCCGGAGCCTGCGCTGGTGGTCGCAATAGCACGCCAGCAATGAAAGGGGCTCAAGATGCCAGCCACAGTGACATGCCTGCAATTGGCTACCCTGTGCCTTATGCGCTGACCTCTGTATTAGTGTTGATATTAGGTTACATCGCTATGGTCATCAGCTAACCCATCATGCGTTAACCCGTGACAAGTTAACAAAAGAGCAGTTTTAGCGGGATGAACTATGATTGAATCGTAACAGTTCAAAACGGATAGCAGATAGCTAACACAATAATGAGTAAGGAGAAATTATGGGCTTTCTATCTTGGATTATTCTAGGTTTGATTGCAGGAGCACTGGCTAAGTGGTTGATGCCTGGCAACGACGGAGGCGGCTGGATTGCCACTATGGTGCTCGGTATTGTAGGCGCTTTCGTTGGTGGTTTCTTAGGAAGCTTTGTTGGCCTTGGCGGTGCAGACGGCGTAAACATCGGCAGTATCGTCACCGCTACTTTAGGTGCTTTCGTTATATTGTTTGTCTACAACCGTTTCTTAAAAGGTTGAGCACTTTTTACTTCATCCAATAACAAACAAGCCTTTCATATTGAAAGGCTTGTCTACGTTCGGCTATGGGCGATTTGGGTGATTCAAAATGAACAAGAATTAATTTTTGTTTTTATGAATCATGAGAGAGACCTGCAATACCAATGGGTTCATGGTTTTCTCAACAAAAAGCCCTTTCTCTAACCAAAACCTGAGAAAATCACCCCGAAATTCTCAACTTTCCCATCAAGTCGATCAAAGCAATACTCGACATTTTGTTGCTAGTCAGCGCTCTGCGATGCAAGCGAGCATTCCTCCTGTGCATCACACAGGCAGAACTCACACACAGGCAGAACTCCGCTTAAAAAACTTTTGGACAAATCTGTGCTACATGCATTGCTAAATTAGTATTTAACGGATTACTTATGGTATAGCAAAACCTCTAATGTAGTGGTCAAATTTACTTAGCCACTACACCTTGAGTGAAAGTAAACTATTCATCTATATCCTCAAAGATACTTCTCGTACCGTATTTTTCTTCAGGGGTTGTCACCGTACCAAAGGAGCGAGGGCTGATTTTAGGTTCTGGAGCGGAAGACTCAGCAATCCATTCATTAACGAACTCCAGCTCCCGTTCAATGATCTTAATTGCGTCCTCATCTTCACTAAATTTATCCTTCAGCGTGTTAAGCGACTCAATCATAGATTCCATATGCTCATCCGGATCATCAGTCTCGTTATAATTGCTCTGAACATTCACCCGCACATCTGCCAGATTAGGTAATAGGTTGCAACGAACGGTTTCCACAAGTCCATTAAATTCACTGTCAGTAAAAACACCTCTTATACCTGAGTCATCCAAAGCGTATAAGTCTTCACCTTCGATGGCATAGTTACTCACAGTTTCAACAAATTTTCTGCGATACTCTTCAGGAAGAAGGCCAAACTCATAAAGGCGGATAGCAAGACCAACTTCGGGTACTACACTTAGGTTTAAACCCGGATTAGATATACGCTGTAGGATTTCGGTGTTTTGCGCAAGATACATCTCTAAGAACTCTTTCGAGCAACGATTAGCAAGGAAGCGATAAAGTGCCCACCTAGCGCCCCACGACGATAACCATTGCACCTTGTATTTGGTACTTTGTGTGAACTCATTTAGTCTATCTATCATCATTGTGAACAATGACTTGGGAACAACTACTGCCTTTTCAATACCGACATTGCCACATGTTACCTGTGACAGTAGGTTTTCAGTTGAGCTACCACTCAAGAAAATTCCGAGTAGATCTGCGTTGAAAGATAGTGTTATCGCGTAAGCATCTCCAATCGTCGGATGCTTGAAGCGCCACTCTGGTTGGTCATCAGTATGTACTTGCGTTACAAGACTACCATTTAGTGCAGTCAATGCCTTGATACATTCCCCTAATGTACTGCCGAGGCGTTCCAATGCCGAAGGCTCAGATTCTTGTAACATGATAGGGCTTTCTAGTTGGCCTTTTCTCATATAGATTAAGCCGAGTGCGGCCTTGTCATTAACATCCAGCCCTTGGAGCACTTCAAGAAGAAGCTGTTCGCGCTTATCTACAAATTGCCCCAACTGATATTCACTTATATAGAGGTCCTTCGTAAATAAAGGCTCGGCGATTCGTCGTGCTGTTTCTGGAATGAAGCGTGAATGCGCTGCAATGTACTCAAGATACGGCTTTATCGAAGTGCGAAAAGCTGCGGGTTGTTTTCCGAGTTTCAAATGGTTGTAAAGGATCTGCTGCCTTTCAAGTTCTGATAGTTCATGAACATCGATTACAACTTGACTCTCACTGATTAGTGGAAAAGTACTTTCCTTTAGGTCTTGGCGAGCACGATTGTAGATATAATCCCTTGACGTCATAACGATCTTCACTCCTTGGCGCAACATTGCCTTAACCTGCGCTAGGGAATGGTTCCATCCGTGAACCAAAGACGACTCATACTGAGTAACACCAAAAGCATCATCAATCCAAAAGAACTGAGTGGGTTCTTCCACATTCCAATGTTCTACTACCTTGCCTGGGTCGTCTAGTTTGAGAACAGATGAGCCCCATTTATCTGCGGCCGCCATTGCTAACATCGATGCAATAGTCGTTTTACCCGCTGCTGGTTCGCCTATGAGTAATACAAATCCATGTTCATCAAGGGCATCAACCGCTTTTCGGTAGGAACCCGTAACTACAACCTTAGCCAAATCTTCTCGTAACGATTCCAGAACTGAGCGAGCCTGAGCGTAAGCTCGTTGATCCAAAATTTGACTGAGATCTCCCAAACCATATATGCGAGGGACGAGCATCCGAAGTCGTGTGTTTTCTTTGATTTGATCCTCGATCCAAGTAGAACCAAAAATCAGAATGTGTTTTACCCCGGCAGCAAGCAACTCTGATTTTATCAACGATTCTTGATTGGCAGATACCCCAGCGTTAGTCATCAAAATATAAACATCGCAAAAACCATCAGCGACTAACTTGCGAACTTTAGGTATTTCATCCGACATGCTGGACTTCGTAAGATAAAAAGAGGATCTATTTGTAAACTTGCATTGAATCACGAAATTTCCACTAAGATGCATGCTTGAGCAAGGAGCCCAACTACCAGCGAAAGCACCATCACGTCCAGCATCATTTGAGTCCAGAAAGGACTGTACAGTTTGCCCAAGCACTTCACGAGTGATTGTAAGGCAAAGCTGTTGGAAGCTATTCCATCCAAGAAGGTGTAAATCGTACATATTTATCCAAATCTATGCTGAAAACTTAAAGAGCTTAATAATCATTTTCTTTTTTTGGTGTTTAACGTTTAGTTTTGAAACACAGTGCTTTGACAAATCAGTGTTATGGTTCTGAGGCGTTGTTGGCCAAATCGGCTTGAAGATCAACGGCACCACGCTGTCACCAAAAGGCAATGAGAGTTAAGCTAATGTCCTTAAGTAAAAAGGCTCCAGAAACGAAGCCTTTAGGTATCGTTACATCTAATTCACAAAAGCAAATTCAATAATCTCTTTTAATGTTGACTTACATGCAGCATCAAGGTCGAGTTCGTTGTCTAAAAATTGTCGTGTGCGTTTCCATGAATGATAAGGTTTACTGCTAGACTTTATTGAATCTTTTTCAGCATTCCACAATACATGTTCAAACGTATCATTCACAAGAAATACGTTTTCTTCACCTGCAACTTCCGAAATTTTGGCATTGGCTCGATAAGGGTGCAAATTCCCAACTTGAACAAGTTCTTCTTCAGTTAAGCCCTTGGCATCGGTATCGTGAATAACTTTGTATCCAATACCAAGACCTTTAAGCACCTTTACAATCGCAGGAATTGTCCATTTTCCTCCCGCCGAAACAACCGTTATATCTTTATGTTTTGAGTTTTCAATTTCTAACTTGCTTACTAACTCATCGATCATTGAAAATACTGCAACCTCAGTATCACCTTCCACGACAACAACTTGTTTTGCAAATAGACTTTCACAAACGGTCGGATGGAAATCTAGTACCGCACGCAGTAGCACTTTTTCATCATATTCATCGCTTTGTTCGAACAACTCGTTTGGAAGCTGAGAAACAATTCGACTATTTCCCTCTCCCCTTTTAATTAATTTAATTGAGTCTGGCTGATTCGCTAAATCAATCAAAAATGGGGAATGCGTAGAGCATACTACCTGCCAGAGTGGGCTGTCTGATCGAGTTTGAAGCGTATTTTTTAAACGGCGCATAAGATGAGGGTGTATATATAGCTCAGGCTCTTCATATAAGACAATTGTGGTTCTTTGGGCACCTTCAACTTGTGCTTCAATTGCAGCGTTGCTTTCAAGCATAGCAAACGCCAATGCTCTTTGAACTCCGCTGCCTTGATATTGAAGACTTGTTTCTAACTCGTCATCGATAAGGAACGTCGCGGCATTCATAAACAATTTTTCGACATCAATATCACCTACGGCGAGTTTTACTTTTGTATCGAAATCCAAAATATCATTAAGAGTTTCTGAAACTGCTTTTAGAGCATCATCCAAACCATCGATTTCCGACCCATCTTCGGCTTGACCCTTTAGTTTTTGTTGTAACTTGCCCGCGATATCAATGTACTCGCTGTATGACTTATCATCTTTAACTCGAGGGAATAACTTGTTCTTGAACAAATAAGCAAATGGTGACGTTCCTGTGGTCTTTAATTCATCTTCAATTTTAAAACTAGCAGGTACATACATAACATGCGGAATCGCTTGTTGTAAGGAATTTGCAAATGCCTTTTCATGCCAGTCGGTATCTTCTGTAACATGTTCAGGATGAGATTGGATAAAGTATTGCTCAAGCTCTTCTCTTTTCTCCTTGTACAGGTCAGCAGTGTTTGCACCTCGTTCAATTAGTATTTGTTTTGCTAAATCATTTTCTCGTACTTTCGTTATCTTGGTTTCGGAAAATGGAGTGGTTTTTAGCGAGTGATGTACATAATACTTACAATTAGGTGCGTCTGCGTTCTCTTTCCAAGTGGCTTTCATACGTACAATTAACTCATCGCCATTCAACAACTTTGAAATAGCTGGCTTTGCTCGCTCCCAATCCTCTAAATCACTAAAAGTGCAGGTAATAAGCATTTCATCATCGGATTGGGTTTGGTTAGGCCAATCTTCTACCTTTGGCTTTTTGTTATCCAATACTAAGTTTAATGCCGCAAGTATCGTTGATTTACCTATGTTGTTTGGACCGACTAGCGTCGTAAAGTTACTAAGGTCGATTACCGCTTTCGAAATTCCCCTGAAGTTTCGAATTTCCACTTTTCTTATTTTCATATGACTCCCTTGGTATAAGCGCAATGTATCATACTGAAAAAAGAAGTTCTGTTTAGAGCTTTGGATCAAATAAGTAAAGCAGACTTTCCCCGTGTTACATGACGAGATATAAGAACCATCATCCCCCAAACACTAGCGAACTATGCTTACGGGGATTCACAACGAACAGTACTAGAAGAATGGATAAGTTTTAGTAGGGGAAAACTCATGAACAGGATGGGAATGAGTAAAAGGTCTATCCAATAATGGGGCACAGGCTTTTCAGAAGAAAAGCCTGTTTCAGCTCCTGTCTGTCAGCAGTCTGTTTTCTCAGACAACCTCAGAGCGTCTTCTAGCTCAACGCCGAGGTATCGAATCGTGTTATCTAGCTTCGAATGTCCAAGTAAAATCTGTACGGCCCTGATGTTTTTCGTTCTGGCATAGATTAAAGTGGCTTTAGTGCGGCGCATAGAATGAGTGCCGTAATAGTCAGCATTCAGTCCCAGTTTTGCAGCCCAGTTCCTGATAATTGAACGATAGAATGAGTAGCTGATAGGTTGCCCAAAGCGTCTGTTACTCGGGAATAGAAAACTGTTTGCCTCTAGGGATGCTGCAAAAATCCATCGGCTAATACTTTGCTGTGTTCTCGGAGTAATCTCATAGTGGACATCGGTACCAGTTTTTTGCTGGATGCACTGAACCCTTTCATAGATAACTCCTTGCGAAGAAACATCGTAAACGTGTAGTTTCAGCAAGTCACTCGCTCTTAACTTGCTATCTATAGCTAGGTTCAGTAGTGCGAGTTGCATCAGATCATTTTCAATCTCCAGCCTAGTTCTGATCCGCCAGATCTCTTCAAGCTTAAATGGCCTTTTGATGCCACTGCATTTTCCAGAAGATAGCTTTCTCATGATGACCTCCTCTCAGTGTTTTAGGTCAACATGAAGTTTGGCAGGCACATTTAGTAGGGTTTAGGAAGATCTAAAACGTCGGTGGACAGAGACGTTTCAGCAACTTTAATAAATTATGATTAGCTATAATTACCGAAAGCCGCTTAACTTGATGCCCAGTATTCATCGTGTTGAGGCTCACTTGCCACCTTTAATAACAAGTATCGCAGGTCTTCTTTTATGGATAGATAGTTCTGGAACTGCTGCTATGTCTTCCTCGGACGGTTGCGGCTCTGAAAAACCTTGGATAGAAAACCCTGCGTCTAGTAATGTGCTCACATAAGACTGGACACTGCGATGGAATTTAACGACACCATTCACAAACCAATTTTGTTCCCGTTTAGTTTCATTGAAATAATTATCCACAGGCCAATGAGACTCACCCTGAGTTTCATAAAGGCCTTTGAGTAAAGAGGTGCATATAGGATGCTCTACCGAAAAAACAAACGTTCCATCCGATTTTAAGCTGTTGAATATTTTCTTAAACACCGCACTTATGTCTTGGATGTAATGTAAACAGAGTGAAGCAACAACGACATCGAATTCCTCTTCGGGGTATGAGTAGTCCTCGATTGAGCAATGTAAAAAATCAACACTGACCGTTTTATGTACCATTGCTTCACTAAGCATTTTCTCGGAAATATCGATACCTAGATAATAACTAGCACGGTGTTTTACTGCATATTGGGAGAAGTCACCAAACCCACAGCCAATATCTAGTACCTTCTTACCCTCAAGGTTAGGTAACAAAGAACGAAGAGTTGGTTCTTCTAGATAACGATTGTAACCCGAATCATTTTTTCTTAGCGATTGATAGCCTTCGAAAAACACATCGTCATCGTAAATATTTTGCTTCATTTATTTTTATCCGATATCTATTAAGATGAGAGCTGGTAACTGCAAGACCTTATCTCAGGCTATGTCGAGAGGCAACCCCGCTCATCGCGTAAATCGCCTTAGTTAGATTGTATCGTTGGTTTGTGAAACACAATTTGGGGCAGAAACGAGTTACGTTCCCTTGCCCCATTACACTTGCGTATTACTTTATTGGTGTTACGACTGAATTTTCATCCAATAGCTCTTGTTGGAGGTCAAACACCCTAAAGCGGAGCCTCGCATTTTCAGCCTCTAACTGCTTTCGAGCTTCAACTGCATTGTTTCGTTGCACCCTGTATTTATCCTTAAGGTCATTGGCTTTTTTTAATTCGTGTTTTAGCCTGTCAAGCTCAGACAAAGGGACATCCAATTCAATATCTAAGCCCGTTGTCATAGCCTTATCACGGTTGTGGTTGTATTCATCGATCACAGGTTTAGCGTAAGCCACAAACTCTTTAAACTTATGGACATAGCTATTGCCAAGCTGGGCTTCATTATTGATCCGGTTTAACGTGAGCTTACCCATCGCCTTGACATGAATAGGCTTACCATCTAATAGTCGCTGAAACGCATTGACCAGTAACCCTTCTGCCTTGCAGGTTGCCTTATACTCTACTTTCATGACCACACTGCCTTAATCTCATCATTGAAGTTATCAAAAGGGATGCTGTGTTTAACTAGAGTTGGTTCAATAGACTGAATCTTCTTTTTTCTAGCATCTAGAATCAATTCATTGGCATAATCTTCCATATCATTGATTGCTCTAAATGAAGCAATCAAGTTATCTCGCTCTCTCGAAAACCTTTTAGCAGCTTTATCCGTCACAACCTTATGAGAGCAAGGAGCTTCGACGATATCCATCAGAGAGCATAGTCGCTCACAATCAGGGTTAGTGCAGTATCCACCTGTTGGAAGCAGTACAATAGATTTGTCTCCTGATCTCACCAAAGCAATTAATTCACTCCGAGATATAACAACTTCTTCACCTTGAGCTAACCGTTCCGCGTTATCCTTAGCTATGCGTTCTCCCTCGGTACCACTTAAGTGCTCAGATACATTATAAATATCATCCCATGCATCCACAGCTGCTTCTTCAAAGGCTTCATTGAATTCACCCATTAATTGAGAATCCATCAACAACTCATTAGTGCGCGCTAACTCAGAATAATTAGCATACCAATTGGACATATTTACATTACGGTGTTTTAGTTGATATTTAACAGTTAAAGCGTTCCCAAGTCGATTTTTCACCATAAAGACAACAAAGCTACGCCTTAAATCATGGGGAGCTAGTCGCGGTAAACCACCTCCCACCTTTAAATCTCCCGCTCGTTCAGGGTTTAAAAGGTTGAATTCTTCAACATCCTCTGCAGTTGCAATAATATTGAACTCTTTTAAATTGAGAGTGAAAACACCATCACTATCCACCTTGTACTTAAAACTCTTTTTTACTTGTAGTTTTTCGTCGCTGTATGGAATATCCACTGCGATAAAAGCGCTGCTTAGTTCTCGAAGCCTGTAGTCGTACTGGTCTTTGGTTATTAAACCAGCTTGAAAACCTTTCTTAACTCGCTCAAGTGCATAATTCCTTGTAGCCTGCGTCGCATCATAAGCTAACTCTAATGCTAATTTAGTAATAGGCGCTGTATTCCATGTTGTGAAAATTGGGTTACCATTTTTTCCCTTTGTGGTAAAACCTGATACTTTTGATATTCCAGAAGACGATAGGTCATAACTGTCCTTGTTCATGGAAAGCAACTCTTTATGTCGCGCTCCAGTGAATAATCCAACGCAGATAAAACACACTTTATGCAACTTGCCTAACCAATTACCTTTCCTGTGTACTTGAAAATCTGGTATTGCTTGAATATCAGGCCATTTACATATGCGCCTTGATACTTTCGTACCAAAAGCTTTTAATTGCGACTCAGTCATATCATCAACATGAATAAGACCTAATTTATCGAGTTCCTCATCCATCATTTGATTTTGATAGGCATAAACCTTACCCATTACTTCTGAAATCTGATGGCGATATGGATGATAAGTTTCCACAAACTGAACGACTTGCTTTAAAATAGTAGAGTGAATCGCCTCAGGGAAAGCTATAGCCTGACCTTTTTTTGAGCCTTTTTTTATCCAATTGATCCACTCCCTTTTATGAACATATCGGTTTAACAGACCAACTCTATTCAGAGTATTTATAGTCGATGCCAAAGATCGACAAAAACTTTCACTAGCATAACTCCTCAATTTCTTGGAACATTTTTTCCACTCTCGGTCACTAGATAGCAAACTAAAGTCACTGTTGCCCCAAAGCGTTGCAAGGACATTTAATTTCACTCTGTAATCAACCAGAGTACTAACTGACTCATGTTCGCCATCAGGAGAGTTTTGTTTCTGCCATTGCATTATTGCATAAAGATAGGACTGGATATTTTGGCAGTAATTGACATCGATATGACTAAAATTTATCTCAACATTATTTTGGTGCAATGAATAAAAGTTCCAATTTAAATCAAAGACATGAGAAACGCCTTCTTCATCAGAGCCAAACGTAACATAAGGGTTTTCGGTAAGCTCAGGATATCGCTGTTCTAAAATCAAAGACATTGTATTCTCCCTAAAAAAATAGGTTTGCACTGGCACGATTTTGGTAAAGAGGGTGGTAACTCCCATTTTCTATTTTGCATTTTGCTGATTCGTAATTTTTTGGCGCTTTATTTTTTAATCTGACCAAGACTTTTTTCAGTACCCCTTCCACCCAAAAATATTCTTCTTTAGGTACTGAGTTACTAACCACCATTTCTTTGAGACCTTCGATTTGCTCTAAAAATGAGAGCATCAGCCATATATCATTTTCAGACGCCACCAATTTATGTCTGTCACAGTCAAAACAACCGATAAAGTCGGTACAACGCCCAGTATCTTTCGAAAAATCAATACCAAGCTTTTTCATACGCCTAGCCTCTGCAATTAATTTCTCTGGTGTAGCTCCTGAGCATTTTATGCCACTTGGCGTGGTCATTAGAGGCTTTGACTGATTGTCACCGTTACGTAAATTCTTGTAATCATAATCCGATAAGATATCGCTGTGCATTACCTTCGCATTTTCAATAGCTTTTCCAATATCTTCGCCTTTAGATATTGCATTCAATGCTGAAAATGTAGCGTTTAAATTGTTGTCATGATCAGCCTGAACACCACTCGAGTATCTTTTTGCAACTACATTTACGGTATCATTTAGCCCTTGCGATACAAGAAACATATCTTCAGTAACTCTCATTAGCACATCTGACTTTGTAGCTCTAAAACGCTTTGTAGTGACTCTCAATCCCGTTACTTTCTCTAACTGAGCATTGATGTAGCCAATATTTGCACTATCTGCATCAAAAGTTAAAACCTCACCATAACGATTAAAGAAAGGACAAAGAGGAAGGTCACTTGAGATAGGTATACCCAATGACTGGTACATGATTTTAGACACCGTTAGCCACCCATTAATAAGCTCCTTGGTTCGCTTACTAAAACCAACAGCATTATCTAAATCTTTAAAACCTGCTCTAAATTTTTCGCCATCAAAAACAAACCGGCCATTGCCAATATTTTTAAATGCGACATCTCCATATCTAACTTGAGCAAGTACTGATTTGTTCATGCCGGTCATCATCGAGAATACAAAAAACCAGTTACGTGATGCATGATTATAAAAAGTTTGCTGGTTGAGTCGTCCGAGGGAAAGAGGACTGTCCTTTATTGTTCCAGCGACAGACCTCATACAATCCTTAAAACCTCTCTTCTGATATGAAATTTTACGTTTTGACCAACCTTTACTTTGGGCTAATTCAAGGAATAATTTCTCATCAAAAAATGGATGAATATCAAGATATTCTTTTTTTCTATAGCTGTTCGAAAGGCGAGAGCTCCCTTAATCAAAATTCGTGATAATGGTTTTAGCTCTGTTTCCACATTAAAAGCCTGCCCAGAAGAAGGGGCTAGAGCAGGGACTTCAGGTAACGTTTTTAGATCTGCTTCTCTATTCCATTGTCTTAGAAAAAACGATAAGGATAATTTAATATTGCTCGCTTTAGATATATATTGACCTTTGTTACGAAGCCTATTGAAATGCTTGAGGCAAGTCTGCATGACTTCATTATCAAATGATATTCCCTCGATATTTTTTAGCGTCGATGTATCTAAAATAATCAACTAAACCAGTAAAGTAGCTTTCTTTTGACTTACTATCAGGTAAAGGTTGTAAAGTTTCAAAAATAGTTCTAACGATATTATATCTATTAGCCAAAACCTCATTTCCAGAGGCTATTTGCTTAATCGTTGGAACGTTGACATAACACAGGCGATTAAGGTAAGAACGTTTACCATTACCACACATTAAAACCATGTCTTCATGGCTCAATGCTGTAACAGCCGCACTTTTCTTTTTTAAAGCAATTTTGGTGCGCTTACGTCCTTGGATCATAACAACCCCTCAATCTCGTCGAAAGCACCAATATAATCAAGTACGTCCTCGTAGATTTCATCGGCAGAGGGCATATCCTGTGCAATTTTCAGGTACTCCATGGTCGTCGCCCGATCTTCATGTCCTAGCAGCGCTGATACTCTATCCAATGCCTCATCGGGTGTGATTGACGGATTGCCATACTCATCCTTTTTATTTAAAAGGTGACGGAGGATATTTACAGCAAACGTTGAGCGTAAATTATGTATGGAGCCAACAATCGGTTTGTCGAGACCTTGGGTTAGGTTTGCAGTGTTACGAATTTCCACCCAGCGCCCAGTAAAGTCTTGTAGCCGTGTGAACATCGGTTTCCCAGACTGGGTAATAAACAGGTATTCCAGTTCGAGGTTAATGGCATCATCACCCTCAAAGAAATGCGTATTACCTTCCTCAACCTGCTCATTGCACCATGCTTTGAATTTCTTAAGGCGCTTTTGATACCTGTCCGACTGCGAGTAATCGTAAAGCATCTTCATCAATGTGGCGGGGATAATGGTAACGCGGCTTTTATTAGTCTCTGAGAAGCCCTCAGCCGTCTTTGTGAGTGATTGGTACTTATCACCGACACCCAAATCCATCACAGGCTTTTTAAACACCTCTTTGCCATCCTGAATCATGGTTTCAGGGTTAACAATCTGTCCTAAATGAAGGCTCGCTGCTTCCTCTCGGCGTAACCCCGTATTACGGCAAATCATTGGGTGCAGGCAAAACTCAACCGGCAGGGAGTGCAGTTTATTATTGTCACCATGGCGAACCACCCTACGAGACTTCATCAATATATTTTGTAGGATGTTCCATTCACTATTAGTAAACGGTTTTAAGTCACGGCGTAGGTTGCTGAGGTTTGTGCCGCCACTGCGAGATGATTTAGAAAACTTAATCCGCATATCCGTCGTGTGCACCTGCTTACGTTGGTAAGCTTTCATACTTGAAGTAGACGCCTCGAAGTGTATATTCACTGTCTCAAATTGGAAGGGAGGGTTATTGAAGCGAATACCTTGACGAAGACAGTGTTTATAGAAGCCAACCACACTGCTCATATATTGCCTAGCCGTTGTTTTAGCCAATACACCATCAATAGCTAGCTGCTTGATGCCATCCCGATATTGGTAGGTTAACCGCTCTTGTTTGTTGCGAGGAAAAGCACTCCATTCTGGGCGGGGGTCATCATAGAGAGGGTCAAAGTCCTCCTGATCGTATTCAGTATCCCACTCAGCTTGTTTGTCCAATACGAAGCTGAAGTAATGGGCAAGCCCCTGTGCATCAGTGCCAAGCTCAAGCACACCATCATCGATTGCTTTCGACAATAAGAACTCATTCACCATATCTAATGGTTGGTAGCTAATCAGGTTGTCTTTGTCGTCATAACCAGCGACATAGAGTAAGGGAAGTTTCTTGATGGGGATCTGATTGCCATTGGCACGGTAGGTAACCTGGGGTTCGCCATTCTCATCAATGGATACCAATGGTTTCTCGTAAACGAAGTGAGGGATAGGTGAAATCTCTACCTCTTTTCGTATGACATTTTTCTGAATTTCATCGTTATCTGACATACTAAACCTCATGCTGTACATACAACCAATATATACAGCATTCTCAACTTTTAAAGTTAATTGTGAGGTTTTAGTCTATCAGGTAAGTTTTGAATGTGGTCTTCCCAGTCCACCACATCGATTTCGTACACCACTTTGTTTCGTACACTTTCTCCTGCTGCGTGCATGGCAGACTTAGAGCCAGTGATTAATGGGTGCCACTCTGGCAGTGGTTGGTTTTCTGCCAACAAGCGGTATGCACAAGTGTGTGGCAGCCACGTAAAATCATCAATATCTTCACGCGTTAGCTTGGTGCACTCTTCGCCTGAAGTGAAACGGTTCGGGTAGTCTTTGCACGAACATGTTTTGCTGTTCAGCCAACTACACGCCACGTTGGTGTAGTAGATTTCGTCCGTATCTTCATCCATTAGCTTGTGCAGACAACATTTGCCACACCCATCACAGAGAGATTCCCATTCTTCTTCTGTCATGTTCTCTAACGATTTACTTTGCCAAAATGGAGTGCTCATACGCTTACTACTTATTTCTTGAATGGGAATGAATTGGGTGCGTTTTATACCCCTCTGACAACAAAAGTTCAAGTTTTGCCGAATTCCACCCCGTAATACGAACTATTATCAACGTTTGTCCTGTTTCATCAGCAAGGGCGATCAACATTGATATTTTTACTAATAGTGATTCCTATCCTATGGTTTTAGCTCATAGTGTGAATAAAGGAATCAATATTATGAAACTCGCAATGATCACCATTATCTCTCTTGTTTCGTTCGGAGCTGCGGCGAGTACCGATGCAGAACTTTGTCAGCAATACGGCAAGGATATCGCCTCTAATGTTCAAGAAGGTCAAGCAACGTTTCTAACGGAAATGACCGCTCGTACCGAGGCTGGAACGTGGGGTTTAAGCATGCAAGAGTGCAACCGTTATATACAACAGGCTAAACGCGATCAGAATTTTGAAGTCGCCGATTTACTTAATGATGAGTAAAAAGGGTTAAGTTTGTTGGTGTGAATTCACGCACGCCTCTTCCAATCTGGCGAGAAATGTCCATAATGCCCCCTTCATTTTTGCGAGGGCTTTTAGATGGATTGTCGATTAGGTTGTGGGGCGTGCTGTATTGCACCGAGTATCTCTTCCCCTATTCCGGGCATGCCAAACGGCAAACCAGCAGGTGAACGTTGCATTCAACTGAATGACGATAACCTGTGCAAACTGTTCGGAAAACCAGAACGCCCAAAAGTTTGCCACGATTTCAAACCGTGTCCGATCGTGTGTGGCAAAACTAATCAGGAAGCTTTGAACAACATTACCGAGCTCGAACAGCTCACTTAATCGTTACCCAATTCCCTTAGGTAAAGGTAAATCGTATCACGCGAGATACCTAGGTGGTTTGCCACCATCAATACCGCATCTTTGTATTTAAAAATCCCCAAACCTTGTAAGCGTGTCACCAACTCTCGGTTGCGTTTGGAAGGAGTGATTGCCTCATTCGTCCATACTTCTGACTGAACGGTTTCGATCGTACTAATGATGGTTTCGTCGATGTTGCGTGCAAACGTTTCTGGCGAGCTCGCTCCCGTACAGCATGGGTTCTGCTGCTGCGGTAAGATTGAACGCAAGAAGTCCTGCATCGGCACATCCATATCCACGTTGATACAAAGTAGACCGATAGGCTTATTTTTTGGGTTACGAACGATGGTGGTGATTGAGTGCAAGGTCTTTCCGCTCGCGGTTTTAGTCAGATACGAGTCTGACACGTCCTTGCCCTCAAGTAGCTTCATTCTTGCTAAGTTGGTAATTGGAGCGCCTTCTCCACGTTCAGTAACATGGCCATTGGCAATTTTGATGATTTCTGGTGCTTCTGCATCAAGACTGTGAAGAACGACTTCAGTATGTTCACCGTACATACGAGCAATGCCATCGACGACGTTCTTCATCGAATTCAAAATATCTAAATCACTTTTGGTGAGTTTCTTAAGCTGCAATTTACTTCCCTTAGCAAAAACTTTGAGGCTAGGCCGACATGATATCGATAATAGATTTGTCAGTATACGGCATACCAAGTCTAACCATAGAGCCTACGTTTCTTATAGTTTGTTCGACTTCGTCGCCTACTATACCTTGATTCTTCACACTGTGGTTACCCATCGCCATCAAATATGAGCGCACCGCCGTAGTTGAAGAAGTGCAGACTTTCATCGCACATGAGGATTTTGCGCCATCGCACACCATGCCCGAACTATCACTGATAACGTTTTGAATCGCATAGCATGATTGCTCAAACGTGCCACCCGCTAGGTACACCAATGCCATAGATGCGGCCGCACTGGTTACTGTGTTACCGCAGAAAGCTGACAGAGGTGGGTAGTAAGACTTGATGTATATCGCGCCTAAGTGACTCATGATCAGAGCTCGTGCTAAGTGCTCTTCATCACTTTGGAAAGCTTCCGCTGCGATAACCACAGGCACGGTAGCCGCAATGCCTTGGTTACCACTGCCAAAATTACTCATAGCTGGTAAGGTTGCTCCGCCCATGCGCGCATCTGATGCAGCAGACGTCATCATTTGGATTCTGCTCATCAGATCATTGCCAAGCAAACCCTGTTCGATATTGCCTTTTAATGTGCGGCCGATTTCTAAACCGTAACCTCGGTCGATACCCTCTTGCGCTAAGGAAGAGTTGAGTTCCGCTGCTTGCAGAATGAATTTGATGTCATCAAATGGCGCTTGAAGGGCAAAGTCATAAATCTGCTTAATAGAGATATCAACCCCTTCGCATACTGATCCTGTCGCGACTCGCTGCTGCAAAGGGGCATCGAACGTCACCGCTCCATTGTGAGTGATCTGGATAATATTAGTGTGTCCACCACTGATGGTCACCGAGACGGAATCTTCTCCAGCGCTCATGGTGACACTGCAAAAGATAAATTCTTGTGTATCAATGCGAGCAACACTGACTCGCTCTTCATCAATAAGTTGCTGGGCAGCAGTCACATCGTCTTGATTAATTTTAGCGAGTACTTCCAGTTCTGCGTTTGGGTCTCCCGCTAATGCGCCAACTGACGCCGCGATCTTAAGGCCAATTTTCCCAGTGCCGGGAACGTAAACCCCCATTGAGTTTTTAAATAAGTTATCTGAGACACGTACTTCAATCATGTCCGGGGTTTGGCATCCAAGCTCACGCTTTGCAACTGCTGCCGCATATGCAGCAGCAATGGGTTCTGTACATCCGAGGGCAGGTTTTACAACTTGCTTAATGATTTGGATATATTGGTTCCATTGCTGATTCATGCTTCTTCTCCGTATTACTTTTTACTAGCAATCGCTTCAACTTCAATCAAAACACCTAGCGGAAGATCTTTCACCGCAAAGCAGCTTCGTGCTGGGCAATCTTTTTGGAAAAACTCTGCATACACTTTGTTGAATTCCGCAAAGTCGCTGATGTTTGCCAAATAACACGTCGTTTTTAGAACCGTATCTAAACTGCCGTTACCTGCTTCAAGCACATGTTTTAAGTTCGTTAGAGATTGATGACTTTGAGCAGTAATCCCTCCCTCTACTACTTTACCTGTCGCGCTATCAACTGGGAGCTGGCCAGAAGTAAAAATCAAATCCCCGTAAGTGGTACCGTGTGAATACGGGCCAATTGCGGCAGGAGCGTGCTCTGAAGCGATCAATTCTTTCATGTTAATCCTCACATAGTTTTTAGTTTTAGTCGTAAAACTCAGCTTTCGCTTTCGTTTCAAAGCTATTCTTTCAACTATATGTGAGCAAAACAACCACTCCAGATCACACAAATCGATCTAAATTCAGATTTTATTGAGTATTTTTGCCGAGATCTCAAATTTATCTGAATTTTCCACAAAAAAATTGTTGTTAATCTTTTTCTCAAATAGATTTGAGAAAAATTCATACTAACAAAGAGAAAACGACAATGAGCGTTACTGTACCTACACAAACTCTTCCAATAACTAAAGAACCACCTCACGTTAAAGCCGGAATGACAGCCACAGAATGGAAAGCGGCGACTAAGTTTGATAGCACTGACTGGGGCTGTTGTCGGAAAACCCGTTGTATGGTCTAGCATTGGTTTGCGCTTTGGTAGCAATCGCATCTCGTGGCGAAAAGATCTTATTTAAAGTCAGTACGGGCTTAGTGCTAATTAAGCTCTGTACCGTTGCCCTGTTGGGTTTCATGATGGTAGAAAAGTGGGATTTAGCTAATGTTGGTACGGTACCAACGGCTGGTGCTGGCCTAAAAGATGCGATTGAACTGCTGCCGTTCACTCTCACTTCTATCTTGTTTATTCAAAGCTTGAGTCCGATGGTGATCTCTTACCGTTCGAAAGAAAAGTCTATTGAAGTTGCCCGTTTTAAAGCGATGCGTGCTATGAATATTGCTTTTGGCATTTTATTTGTGACTGTGTTTTTCTACGCGATTTCTTTCACATTGGCGATGTCTCATGAACAAGCAGTCCGTGCAGCAAACGAGAACATCTCTGCGCTAGCGATGGTAGCACAAGGCATGGACGGCACGACGCTTAAACTGCTTAGCCTGATGTTGAACATCTTTTCTGTAATGACAGCATTCTTTGGTGTTTACCTAGGCTTCCGTGATTCTTGCCAAGGCCTTGCGATGTTGGCATTGAAAAAAGTGATGCCTGAAGAGCAAATCAACAAAGATCTCGTGACGAAAGGTATCATTCTGTTCGCTATTTTGATGGCATGGGGCGCTATCGTACTCAACCTACCAGTTTTGAGCTTCACTTCGGTTTGTAGCCCTATCTTTGGTTTGATTGGCTGTTTGATTCCTGCTTACTTGGTGTATCAAGTGCCTTCTCTACATAAATACAAAGGTGCTTCACTATACCTAATCATCGCGACAGGCATCTTGTTGTGTATCTCACCATTTATTGCTTTTAGCTAACGCTTCCTCTCGCCTCGGTTATCAAACTCTATAACGATAGCTGAGGTTTTCCTTTCAACTCATCCACCTACCCTCTCCTTACTCATTTCGTTTCATGTATGAGACAGAAACGCTCATATCTGGCATTTTGGTTAATTTCCGTGCTTCAACTCACACTTTTCTGACAATTCTCTACTATGTTCAGCGGGTAATCTAAATCCGCAATAGGAAACAATATGAATAAATACATGGCAGAGGCTTTTGGTACTTTTTGGTTAGTGCTTGGTGGTTGTGGTAGTGCAGTGTTAGCGGCTGGCTTCCCTGATGTCGGCATTGGCCTGTTGGGCGTTTCTTTGGCGTTCGGTCTTACCGTACTTACAATGGCATTTGCTATTGGCCATATCTCAGGTTGTCACCTAAACCCAGCAGTAACTATCGGTCTATGGGCTGGTGGTCGTTTCGAGACTAAAGACGTAGTGCCTTACATCATCGCTCAAGTGATTGGTGGTGTTATTGCGGGTGGCGTACTTTACGTAATCGCAACCGGTCAAGCAGGTTTTGACGTGGTTGGTTCTGGCTTTGCCGCGAACGGTTACGGCGCGCATTCTCCTGGCCAATATTCAATGGTTGCAGCTTTAGTGACTGAAGTTGTCATGACGATGATGTTCCTAATCGTGATCATGGGTGCAACAGACAAACGTGCACCGCAAGGCTTCGCACCTATCGCTATCGGTCTATGTTTGACACTGATTCACCTAATCAGCATTCCTGTGACAAACACATCGGTTAACCCAGCGCGTAGTACTGGTGTTGCGGTATTTGTTGGCGACTGGGCGGTTTCTCAGCTTTGGCTATTCTGGGTAGCACCAATCGTTGGTGGTATTCTAGGTGCACTTATCTACAAGAACCTTCTGGGTACAGAATCAAACGATTAATCGATTCTCGAACCTCACGATCAAAAAAGCCGCTGAACTCAGCGGCTTTTTTATTAAATCTGTACCGTCCTAAATAAG
>NZ_JPRD01000049.1 GCF_000817815.1 Vibrio owensii CAIM 1854 = LMG 25443 | reverse complement strand
CCTTCTTCAATCAAACCAAGCACACGCTGTTTTGCTTGTGCGCTAATCAAAGGACCGTAAGCGGCATTTTCGTCATCCCAAGCGCCGGGATGCACTTTCGCCATTTCTTGCTTTAGGTCGGCAATCCACTCTTTCGAACTGCCTACAAACACCGCGACGGATATCGCCATACAACGTTGCCCTGCCGCACCAACCGAAGAGCCAACTAAGTTGTTCACCACTTGGTTTTTGTTCGCATCTGGCATTACTACCATGTGGTTTTTCGCACCAGCAAAGGCTTGAACACGTTTGAAGTTCTGTGTGCCTGTGGTGTAAATGTATTGCGCTACAGGAACAGAACCAACGAAAGAAACCGCTTGGATATCGGGATGCTTTAGCAGCAAGTCGACCTGCTCCTTACGACCGTGCACGATTTGCAGCACACCTTTTGGTGCACCCGCTTCTTCGAACAGCTCAGCCAAGCGAATTGACGTTAGAGGCACTTGTTCAGAAGGTTTTAGGACAAAGGTATTTCCGCTCGCAATCGCGATTGGGAACATCCACAAAGGGATCATGGCAGGGAAGTTAAACGGCGTAATACCGCAGCACACCCCAAGCGGTTGAATCAGCGAATAGCTGTCGATATCGGTCGCAACATTCTCGACGGTTTCTCCCATCATGTTGCTGGCAATATTGGCAGCTTGCTCGACCACTTCGATACCACGCCACACATCTCCTTTTGCATCCGCAAAGATCTTGCCTGTTTCGTGAGAAAGTAACGTCGCCAGTTCATCGTGATGTTCTTTAAGTAAATGTTGGTAGCGCAGCATTAAACGCGCACGCTCCGAAACAGCGACATCTTTCCAACAGGTAAAGGTGGCTTTTGCACTCTCAATTGCCGCGTGCATCTCTTCATCCGTTGCGCATGGCAAGCGCGCAATCACGTCATTGGTGGCAGGGTTTGTCACGTCTACCCAATCCGTAGCTTGAGATTCACGAAACTCACCATCGATGAATAAGGGAACCGTGCGAGTCATAATCTAGTCCTTTGTTAACGTTTGTCGTAATTGGAATTAAAGCGGTATCTCGATACCAATAGCAGTGGCTTCACCACCACCGATACAAAGTGATGCAACGCCTCGCATCACTTTTTTATTGTTGTTGTCACCATCTATACCAAGCGATTGCAGTTGGCGCAGGCTATGAATGAGAGTCACTATAATACGAGCTCCACTTGCGCCAATTGGATGCCCAAGCGCACACGCACCGCCTTTGATGTTTACTTTGTCTTTATCGATGCCTAATTGGCGTACCGCGATTTGCGTGACAACAGCAAAGGCTTCATTGATCTCCCAAAGATCGACCTCGTCTACTGACCAATCGAGTTGAGATAACAACTGCTCTATTGCAAAGACGGGCGCGAGGGTAAATTCGGCGGGCTTTCTGGCGTGGGTCGAGTGCCCTTTGATGATTGCTAATGGCGTTAAACCTTGATGCTGTGCCACCTGCGAGTCCATTAACACCAAGGCTGCAGCACCATCGGATATCGCACTTGAGTTTGCAGCCGTCACCGAGCCGTTCTTATCGAACGCGGGTTTGAGCTGGGGGATCTTGTCGAGCTTGATGGAGCGTGGATGCTCGTCATAATCCAATGTTGAAGTGCTATGACGAGTCGTGATTTCTATCGGCGAGATCTCGCCATCAAACAGATGCTGCTCTTGCGCTTCCAATGCTCTTGTCGCAGATAGGATCGCCCATTCATCCATTTGTTCACGGGTAAATTCAGAACGCTCAGCCGTTTGCTGCGCATAGACTCCCATCAAGTGCCCTTCATACGCATCTTGAAGACCGTCGAGAAACATGTGGTCATAGGTAGATTGGTGACCCATTCGCATGCCGTTACGTGCTTCTTTAAGCAGGTACGGCGCATTAGTCATGCTTTCCATACCACCAGCAATGGCACTGCGAATGCTGCCCGCTTTGATAAGATCGTGAGCTAACATGACGCTTTTCATGCCAGAGCCACACACTTTGTTGATGGTGGTACAGCCTGTAGTAAGCGGAAGATCTGCACCTAGTGCTGCTTGTCTGGCTGGTGCTTGTCCGCACCCCGCAGGTAATACGCAGCCCATGTAGACTTCGTCGACTTCGCTAACACCACTCGCATCCATTGCCGCTTTGATAGCAAATGCCCCTAATTGAGGCGCTGAATACCCTTGTAACTGACCTTGAAAGCGCCCGATTGGCGTTCGCTTTGCACTGACAATCCAGATGTCGTTTCCCATGTTCTCGTCCCTTCTGACGATAATTCACAGTTCACGAATTCATCCCTCACACCTGCTACCACGGAGCTTTCACACAGAATGTGGTGTCACTCCAGCCTCTCATAAAACGATGAATTTTCGCACTGTGATTTCTTGACGTTTACGTAAGCATAGCACTAACATTTACGTTAACGTAAAGAAACACA
This sequence comes from Vibrio owensii CAIM 1854 = LMG 25443, assembly GCF_000817815.1. Lineage (GTDB taxonomy): Bacteria > Pseudomonadota > Gammaproteobacteria > Enterobacterales > Vibrionaceae > Vibrio > Vibrio owensii. The sequence goes on along the minus strand of NZ_JPRD01000049.1, from coordinate 183,367 downwards.
TTAATAACAACACAAATTTACTCTCATGCTTTTAGCTAGCCCGTTTAGCTCAAGGCTTGAAGGGATTTTAAGAAGCCAAAACTATTCATTAGAGGGAAAAACCGAGTGGATAAATTCAAGATAAGTGACCTCGCCAAAGAGTTCGACATCACGACCCGAAGCATCCGTTTTTATGAGGATGTCGGGCTGATAGAGCCGGAACGAAAAGGAAATATTCGCGTATATCAACGCAGGGATAAGATCCGTCTCAAGCTGATTTTACGTGGAAAGCGATTGGGTTTTTCGCTTGCGGAAATTCGAGAGTTGTTCGAGCTTTACGATACCCAACAAAGCGATGGTCAGCTGCTTAAAATGCTAACCATCATTGATGAAAAACAAGCGCACTTACAGCAGCAACTGGATGATATTAGCGTTGTAATGAACGAGCTAGAAACCGCCAAAGAGCGATGCAAACAAGCGCTAAGCGACAATAAAACTAATAGCCAATAACTAAAAACTTGTAACGACCAAAACAAACAAGAATAACCATAATTTCCAAGCCCAAGCAGTGTAACTCGAACCTTATCCGTACTAAAAACCGCAGTACTTTCAACAGGGAAATGTTATGAAAAGCAGCTACACCCCACTCAACTTTGGGCTTGGTGAAACCATCGATATGCTCCGAGACCACGTCAACGCGTTTGCCACCGAGCATATCGCCCCCATCGCCGCAGACATCGACCGCGACAACCAATTCCCCAATCATTTGTGGTCCAAGCTTGGTGACATGGGTTTGCTCGGCGTAACCATCGACGAAGAGTTTGGCGGTGCAGGCATGGGCTATCTTGCTCATGTTGTTGCGATGGAAGAGATCAGCCGAGCTTCGGCGTCTGTCGCGCTCAGTTACGGCGCGCATTCCAACCTTTGTGTTAACCAAATCTTTCGCAATGGCTCTCCTGCTCAACGAGAAAAGTACCTACCTAAGCTCATTGATGGTTCTCACGTCGGTGCATTAGCCATGAGTGAGCCGAACTCAGGTTCTGATGTGGTTAGTATGCAGCTACGAGCTGAAGACAAAGGTGACCACTTTCTGATGAACGGCAATAAAATGTGGATTACCAATGGTCCTGATGCCGATACCTTAGTGGTTTACGCGAAAACCGATCCCAATAGTGGATCTCGCGGCATCACCGCTTTCATTATTGAGCGGGAGTTTGAAGGCTTTAGCCATGCGCAGAAGCTCGACAAACTTGGTATGCGCGGCTCCAATACCTGTGAATTGGTGTTCCAAGATTGTGTCGTTCCAAAAGAGAATGTTTTGGGAGAACTAAACCGTGGTGTCGAAGTGTTGATGAGTGGCTTGGATTACGAACGCGTGGTATTAGCAGCCGGTCCACTTGGCATCATGCAAGCCTGTATGGACGAAGTGGTTCCGTATGTTCACGACCGCAAACAGTTCGGCAAATCCATCGGTGAATTCCAACTCGTACAAGGAAAGCTTGCTGACATGTATTCACGCATGAACGCCGCCAAAGCTTATGTTTATGCTGTCGCAGCCGCCTGTGACCGAGGAGAATGTACACGTAAAGATGCCGCTGGCGTGATCCTTTACAGCGCTGAGCTTGCCACACAAATGTCGCTCGATGCTATTCAGCTGTTAGGCGGCAATGGCTACATCAACGAATACGCGACTGGGCGATTACTCCGTGACGCCAAACTGTATGAGATTGGTGCTGGCACTTCTGAAATTCGCCGCATGCTGATTGGACGAGAGTTGTTCGAAGAATCTCGATAACCCACCGACAAGGAAGTCACTATGGCAATCATTGAAAGTAAAACCAAGCCAACCGACGAGCTATTTTTGTCGAATAAAGCGGTCATGACCGAGTTGGTAAACAACCTCAATGCCAATATCAAAGCTATCAAGCAAGGTGGCGGACAAAAAGCCATTGACCGCCAGCGCCTTAAAGGGAAACTGCCCGTTCGTGAGCGTGTTATGCACCTTTTGGATGAAGGCAGCGAGTTTCTTGAAGTCGGACAATTCGCAGCGTGGAACGTCTATGAAGAGTCAATTCCATGCGCAGGTGTCGTCGCAGGCATCGGCACCATTGAAGGCATTCAATGCATGGTGATCGCCAACGATCCTTCCGTCAAAGGCGGCACCTACTACCCACTCACAGTGAAAAAACATCTACGCGCGCAAGAGATCGCCCAACGTTGCCAATTACCCTGCGTCTATTTGGTGGACTCTGGTGGCGCGAACCTTCCTCATCAAGCGGAAGTCTTTCCTGATAAAGAGCACTTTGGGCGGATCTTCTTCAACCAAGCCAGAATGTCGGCGCAAGGCATTCCTCAAGTCGCGGTTGTGATGGGGCTTTGTACCGCAGGCGGCGCTTATGTACCTGCGATGGCAGACGTTTCCATCATGGTCAAAGAACAAGGCACCATCTTCTTGGCAGGTCCACCGTTAGTGAAAGCCGCTACGGGAGAAATCGTCACCGATGAAGAGTTAGGCGGTGCCGACGTGCATTGTCGCAAGTCTGGCGTTGCCGATTATTACGCAGAAAACGACCAACATGCATTACAGCTTGCTCGCGAAGCTGTCTCCAATACCAATCAATCACTCCCCATTCAAAGCGACAAACCGGTTTTACCACCACGTTACGACGCTGAAGAGATGTACGGCATCGTCAATGCGAATCTGCGCTTGTCTTTTGATGTTCGAGAGATCATCGCTCGCGTGGTCGACGACTCGGACTTTGACGAGTTCAAAGCGCTTTATGGCAAGACTTTAGTGTGCGGTTTCGCACGAATCCACGGCAATCTGATTGGCATTGTGGCGAACAACGGCATCTTGTTTTCTGAGTCCTCACAGAAAGGCGCGCACTTTATTGAGCTGTGTGCCAAACGCAAAATTCCCCTACTGTTTTTGCAAAACATCACTGGGTTTATGGTGGGCAAAAAGCTTGAGGCGGAAGGCATTGCCAAACACGGCGCGAAACTAGTGATGGCTGTTGCATGCGCGGATGTGCCTAAGTTCACCGTGATTATTGGCGGCTCTTACGGTGCGGGCAACTACGGCATGTGCGGTCGTGCATATGACCCAACCATGATGTGGATGTGGCCAAACGCACGAATCTCAGTAATGGGCGGAGAACAAGCCGCTGGCGTGCTCACTCAAGTTCGTCGAGAAGTGAAAAAACGCCAAGGTGAAGAATGGCCAGAGCCCGAAGAAAGTGCATTCCGAGAATCTATCGTAGACTTGTATGAGTCTCAGGGTCATCCCTACTACGCCAGCGCACGTTTATGGGATGACGGCATCATCGACCCGAAAGAAACGCGTCAAGTATTGGCTCAAGCCTTAAAAGCCGCGCTCAATGCGCCAATTCCTGACAGCAACTTTGGCATATTCAGAATGTAGAAATGAAGAAAAGAAAGGACGTCACATGCAGGATCATCAACCGAGTATCATCCCCAATACCCAACGACAAGATGAAGTACTTTGGAACGTCGATGAATTCGGCGTCGCAACGCTTACGCTCAATCGCACAGAGAAGCACAATGCGTTTGATGCCTGCATGATTGACTTGCTGATCCACAGGCTGGACTACCTCGCTCTGCGCACCGATGTTAGATGCTTGGTGCTTCGAGGAAACGGCAAACATTTCTCCTCTGGGGCTGATTTGAATTGGATGAAATCCATGGCAAGTAGCACCAGAAAACAAAACCTAGAAGACGCACAAAACCTTGCACGCCTGATGCATACACTGGACGCTTTCCCTCAGCCTACTATTGCGGTTGTGCAAGGTTCCGCTTTTGGTGGTGCATTGGGCTTGATCTGTTGCTGTGATATCGCCATCGCAGCGGAGAATGCGAACTTCTGCTTGAGTGAAGTCAAACTGGGACTGGTTCCCGCAACGATCTCTCCTTATGTCATGCGAGCAATGGGCAACCGTCAAGCTCGTCGTTACATACTCAGCGCCGAAGTGATTAACGCCGCCAAAGCAGAAAAGTTTGGCATTGTGCATGAGGTTCATAAGCTGGATAAAATCGAAGCCGTAGTAGAAAGCTTGATTGATTCTTTGCTGCTCAATAGCCCAGATGCGATGCGAAAAGCCAAAGCGTTATGCCATCAATGCCACCAAAATCCGATTGATGGTCAGCTTATCCAATACACAAGCCAGCTCATCGCCGATATTCGCGTATCGCCGCAAGGACAAGATGGCTTGCAAGCCTTTCTAGAGAAACGAGAACCGGGTTGGATAAACAAACCAGCTAAGGGCAAGAAATGAATTTGCCAAACAAGGTAAATATTGTCGAAGTGGGTGCGAGAGACGGTCTGCAGAACGAATCACCGGTGTCCACGCTAGCCAAGATCCGCTTAATCAACCTGCTCTCGGATACAGGACTCACCCATATTGAGGCAGGATCTTTTGTGTCGCCTAAATGGGTACCTCAAATGGCGGATTCGCTCGATGTTATGAAGAAAATCACCCGCCGCGACAACGTCATCTATTCAGCACTAACGCCTAATGTGCAAGGTTTTGAAAAAGCGCTTGAAGCCGGCGCTACCCAAGTCGCCATCTTCACCTCCTCATCGGAGGGCTTTTGCCAACACAACATCAATTGCTCGATTGCGGATAGTCTTACCCGCTTTGAACCAGTAATGGAATTGGCAGCAAAGCATAACATTCCCGTTCGGGGTTACTTATCTTGCGTGGCAGATTGCCCGTACGATGGACCAACCAAGCCCGAGCAAGTCGCAAGAGTCGCCAACCTGCTGATGGAATTAGGCTGCTATGAGGTTTCACTTGGAGACACCATTGGTACAGGCACGCCGATACGCATCGCTAAAATGTTAGAAGCCGTACAAGTGAAAGTCCCAACCGACAAGCTCGCGGTGCATTTTCACGACACATGGGGACAAGCGTTGGCGAATATCTACCAAGCCTTAACGATGGGTATCAATACCGTCGATAGCAGTGTGGCAGGGCTTGGGGGCTGCCCTTACGCTCATGGCGCTTCAGGTAATGTTGCTACCGAAGATGTGCTCTACCTTTGCCAAGGCTTAGGAATCGAGACCGGAGTAGATTTGGAGTTGCTGGCAAAAGCCGGATGGATGATCAGCGAAGAGTTAAACCGCCAGCCTACCTCAAAAGTCTCGCTGGCGTTAAAGCAGCGTTAGATCTCGTAATTCGCTTTGATACCGATATCGAAATGCAGCGGCATACGCCACTTAGCAAAAGACAGGAAACCCATTACCAAACCAGCCAACAACATAGTAATGGCAGCAAGGATTGGAAGGTTAAACCATAATGCAAACGTTGCGACAGCGAGAAAAGCAGGCACCATCTTCAAGCCTAGCACTTTAAAGCAAAAAGACTCTTTGAGCGCAATGCCCGAAAAGGTCACAAAGATAAAGCCAAGCCCTAACCAAGTACGCTGAAACTCCAAGTCACTCACCATCAATACCAAACCAATCCAAGAGGCCCAACTGATCACGGCACGTATGTGTTTGCTGTAAACGTGAACGTTCGCGGCAGACAACGCACCAGCCACACAAAGCGCAATGACTGAGGTTTGGTAAACCAATGGTGAACTAGAAATTGCACCAGAGATAAGAACCGAAAAAACAAGCAGCGCCATTGCAAACAAAGTAATACCAAAGCGATACAAGCACACGCTGATTTTATCGAGCGAATCCAGCGTCTCTTGATGTTCTGTGTTTGCCATGGAAAGCATCCTGCCTAAAAATGAAAAGGAGTGAAAAGCCAACGAGGGTAGAATCGTTGGCTCTATAAACTGAATTACACCCGTTTGGGAAAGCGAAGTTTACCGCCAGTTCGGTAGATCACCAAAGAGAATAAGATAAGTGCGCAGCCGACAAGTTTATTAGAGGTCAGCACTTCGCCATACCAAATCACACTCAGAATTACAGTCCAGACAGGTTCAAGGATCATAATCAGTGCAGCGTTACCCGCTTGGACAAACTTTTGCCCCATGGTTTGCATCACGTAACGTAGACTGGTTGCCAAAAGCGTGCTCAACGCAAACCAAATCCAGATAGATGTGCTTACCTCTGTTGGCACCGTTTCCACCAACGATGAAATCAGCAAACCAATCAAACCCGTGACGAACAGCTGAATACACGTTAGCAACAACACAGGCAATTTTTGCGAATACTTGCTGTTTACGTTGAAGTGCAAAGCGAGCATCAAAGCCGCGCCCAAGAACCAAAGCTGACTGCTAGATTGTTGCCAACCACCAGCCAAAGACAAACATCCTAGGCCAAGAATCGCGATCGGCAGTGAAACCCAAAAAATTCGTTGAGGTCTTTGGCGAAACATAATCCAAGCGACAATGGGTACGAACAGCATTGACAGGCTCATGATGAATGCGCCCTCACCTAACGTGTCACTGATTGAAATCGCGTAGATCCAACACATCAGTGCGCCACCTAAAAGCACACCTACGCCTGCCGCGGCAAAAATATCTTTCTTATTGGCAGCACGAAGTGGTTTGATACACAGAGGCAACAAACACAGTGACGCGATGGTGAATCGCAGACCGATAAATCCGAATGGTGGGAGACCTTGAATGGTTTCTTTGGAGAAGATCCACCCTAATGCCGCGATCATCGTAGTAGCGACGAGCACGAATGCAGCTTTGCGTTCTGAGTTAAGCATAATTACTCACAAAAAAAGACCCTGCGAGGGATTCGTCAGGGGGTTATTTATCATTGATTTTAATGCGTGATAGCTAGTTATATTTGCATCGCAAATGCTGACAGGATGTGTAATTAGATTGGAGGAAGTTAACGTTTGCGAAACGCTCACAGTATACATTGTGACATGCTTCTCATCGAGTAAATTGCTGTGAAATCCCTTCATTATTTTTGTGGTTTATGTGGTTAACGACAACACTCACAATCAGGTTTTAGCTCAAATAATATACGGAATAATCTCATCATCTGATGGTGTTCAAAATGCTAAAATCGAAACACAGTAGAACAGACGACAGGAGGTGCTTTATGAGACACTCAACCGTACTCTTTTTCATTCTGATCGCCCTACTTATTCTCGCGCCAATGGTGCTTGGTTCGTTGTTTAATCTTGTCTCTTCATTACGCATTGGAAGCATCGAGGCGGACCCAATTTCCATCACTCATATCTACGACATGATGATGTACCGTGGACGTTAGTTTGTTTTTATAACTCTCTCTTTCACAACCGCTCTTGCCTCAAATCATGAGCGGTTTTCAATTTCACGCCTTCTTTCCAAAACCGCCGCTTAACGCTTCTAATTCAATAAAACTCACCACTTTTCACATGTGTATCGCTAAGCGATTCTTTTCACTTTAGTTTTATTGAGATTGATTTTGTCCAATCCACAAGCCTCACACGTATTAGTAATTAAATTCACAACTAAATCGGCTCGTACGTAGCGATATCGTCAGTACCTGCTTACTCTTTAACCTACAGCTATAAAAAATACGCCAGTGCATTCACGCCACCAATAACAGTGAAAAACTGGAATATCAGCGCCCAAGTTAGTGAAACACGCATTCAAATTACTAGGGAATCAGTGATGAGATTAAAGAACACCCAAAACATGAGCGCAGCTTTGAGGACGGCTCTCGTCGCCGCTGTGTGCTTCTCTCCCCTCACCTTTGCTGCAGAAGGTGATGAGCAATTCGAAGTCGGCAAAGAAAAAGCAAAAGTTTGTATGACTTGTCATGGTGTCGATGGCATATCGACCATTGATGCGTACCCAAACTTACGCGGCCAGAACAAAACCTATCTGATTTCTTCCCTCAAGGATTACAAAGCAAGGGAGAGAACCAGTGGTCTCGCGGTGCTAATGCAACAACAAGCCGACGCCCTTTCTGATCAAGACATTGAAGACATTGCCCACTATTACTCTCAGCTAGGCAAAGAAGCTCAACCTTAAACGAGGAGCGTTCTTATGGAACAAGCAGCAACTCAATACAACACCAAAGTTGTGAAGTGTTTTGTGTTGGCATCGTTAGTTTGGGCTATCCTCGGGATGTTCATTGGTGTGATCCTCGCGGCACAGTTGTATTGGCCAGTACTTAACTTCGATTCTCAATACTTCCAATTCGGTCGACTCAGACCACTACACACTTCCGGCGTGATATACGGCTTTGTAGTCAACATTTTGATGGGTACCTCTCTCTACATCGCTCAACGCACCGGACGCTGTAATCTCTTTAACCAAAGCTTATCTTGGATGGTTTTCTGGGGTTGGCAACTGGTACTCTTTTTGGCGTTAATCAGTTTGCCCGCAGGCTACACAACATCAAAAGAGTACGCTGAGTTAGAGTGGCCGATCGACCTTCTGATCGTCTTAGTCTGGGTGCTCTACGCCGTGTTGTTTTTTGGCACGATTGCAAAGCGGAAAGTTGACCATATCTTCGTTGCCAACTGGTTCTTCGCTGCCTTTATCATTGTGATAGCGATGATCTTCATCGTGAACAATCTCGCCATGCCCGTCTCTTTGATGAAGTCCTATTCCGTCTTCGCCGGAGCGCAAGACGCCATTGTGCAATGGTGGTGGGGTCACAATGCGGTGGGCTTTTTACTGACTGCAGGTGTGATTGGTATGAACTATTACTTCATACCAAAAGCCGCTGACCGTCCTATTTACTCTTACCGTTTGTCTGTCATCCACTTTTGGGGCTTGGTTGGTTTTTACACTTGGGCAGGTACCCACCATTTGGTTTATTCATCGGTACCTATTTGGGTGCAAAACATCGGCATCATCATGTCACTCATTCTTTGGCTTCCATCTTGGGCTGGCGCTTTCAACAGTGCGATGACGCTGCTTCAAAACAAAGAGAAGCTCAAGTCTGATTACATTTGCTTGTTCTTCTTCTCTGCCATTCTTTACTACTGCTTGGCTACATTTGAAGGGCCTCTACTGGCAATTCGCTGGTTCAATATGCTCGCGCACAACACTGAGTGGGTAATCGGCCACGTTCACTCCGGCGCATTAGGTTGGGTAGGCATGTCTGGCATTGCGGTGTTCTACTACTTCATCCCTCGTTTATGGAACAAAACCGAGTTGTGGTCGAAGCGTTTGATCAAGTGGCACTTCTGGCTCGCGCATGCTGGTGTTGCGATTTACGCCATCGCTCTTTGGGTTGCTGGCATTGGCGAAGGCTACATGTGGCTAACCCAGAACGAGAATGGCGAATTGGTTTACAGCTTTATTGAAGTCATGAATTTTAAAGCGCCATGGTTGTTCCTACGGTTCTTTGGGGGCGCACTCTTTGTACTTGGCTTATTCCTGATGGCATTCAACTTGTACAAAACCGTGCGTTCTCCATCGGTGTTAGTGGCAAAGGAGGCATAAGATGAGCAAAGACTTTACTCATTCAGTGGTCATCTTGATCATCACTACGGTGGTTGTAGCCTCCTTCTCACTCGCAGTTTGGGTTGTACCGAATATTCTTCGCACCGACGATATCGCCAAAGGCAGCTTGGCCAAGCCTTTAACCGCCATTGAGCTTGCGGGTCGCGATATCTACATCAGTGAAGGGTGTCATGTCTGTCACACGCAGATGGTTCGTCCTCTAGAGCCTGAAACCAAACGCAACGGTCGTGCAAACAAAGAGTCAGATGACATTTATGAATTCCCTAACTTATGGGGTTCAAAACGCACAGGTCCGGACTTAACTAACCTTGGCCGTAAATACTCTGACCAATGGCATGTATTGCATCTCATCGATCCCCGTCAGGTCATTCCAACGTCCATAATGCCGGCCTACCCTTGGCTGTTCGAACAAACACTCTCGGGCGATGCAATTGGCGACAAGATGGAGACACTACGCATATTAGGGGTTCCATACACAGACCAAGAAATTTCCGACGCGCGCTTACAAGTTCGCGGTAAAACCAAAGGCGAAGCGCTGATCCGCTATCTTCAAAGCCTTGGTCAAGATACAGCACAGGAGGTGGCACCATGAGCACATTCTGGAACTGGTGGGCCGTTGCCTGCACCATAATCTTCTTTGTCCTAATGGTGGGCGTTATCGTCAAGTATTGGCGTAGCAACCACAAAGCAGACCAAGACCACACCATCGCCTCTTTTGATGGGATCGATGAAAAGGACGCGCCACCACCTAAGCTCCTCTTTATTAGTTACGCTGTCGCGTTTTTACTCTCAGCGGGATATTTGGTTCTGTATCCAGGACTTGGTGAATGGAAAGGCTTGGCAAATTATGACCAAGCGGACGACAAACTTAGCTCGCCATCAACCACACTCGATCAGCAATTCAGCCAAGTAACCGACACCTCTTTGGCTGCACTTGCACAAAATGCCGATATTGTCCGTAGCGGTCGTATGTTGTTTCAAACCCATTGCGCAGCCTGCCATAGAGATAACGCACAAGGGCAAAAACACTTCCCTAACCTTATCGACAAAGAATGGATGTACGGCGGAGATGATGAGGCCATCATTCATTCCATAGCGAAAGGCCGTAACGGTGCGATGCCCGGCTGGGTTGAGGTGATGAGAAAAGACGAAGTGGACAAGATTTCTTACTATCTTGCGTCGCTCAATCAACGCCACAGCAACGTACCTGAAGTGAAGATCGAATTGGGTAAAAACCTATTCGCTCAATACTGTTCTTCTTGTCACGGCGATGGCTCACTTGCCAATCAACAAACTGGTGTTCCAGATTTGTCAGACAGCGTATGGCTTCATGGTGGCAGTATTGAAGAAATTCAACACACCATCAATTACGGTTTAAATAACTTGATGCCAGCGTTTGAAAACCAACTCTCAGAACACGAAATCATGGCGATTGGTGCCTACATCCGCAAAGCCAGCGAAGAGGAAGAGCAGAAACTTGCAGCACTTAACGCTCAATCTGTCGAGCGTGGTGAATATCTGGCACACGCGGGGGACTGCGTGGCTTGTCACAGTGCAGAAGGTGGTGAACCCTTTGCCGGCGGTCTACCGTTTGTTACACCATTTGGCACCATCTATTCGACCAATATTACTCCTCACGCCAGTGAAGGGATTGGTGAATACGACTACGACAACTTCCGTGATGCTTTGGTACACGGTAAAGGCAAGCATGGTTACTTGTACCCGGCGATGCCCTACACCTCTTATCAATACCTCACGGAACAAGATATGACGGATTTGTGGGAGTACATGCAATCTATTCCTGCCGTGGCGCGTCGTAACGATGAAAACCACATGATGTTCCCATCGAACATTCGTCTTGGTCTCCTTGGCTGGAACATTGTCTTTATGGACACCGACCCTATCGACTACAGCCTACCTTCAGAGCTTGAGGGTACGGTGGATGACGTAGAGAAGTGGCAGAAAGGCAAATACTGGGTTGCAGGCTTAGGACACTGCTCTGAGTGCCATACGCCGCGTAATATTGCGCAAGCATTGATTCCTGAGCGCATCTTCCAAGGTAACTTGATAGACGGCTGGAACGCACCTGACATTACCTCTACGGAGCTGTACGTGGGTGGTTGGGATGAAAAGACACTGACCGACTTCTTGCACACAGGTCATTCAGACAAAGGCACTGCTTTTGCCGGGATGGCTGACGTGGTCAAAAACAGTTTGAGTTTAATGACTCGTGAAGACGTTGAGTCCATGTCCTACTATCTGCTCAATGGGGACGTAAACAACTTCATTGCCACAGATGCTGTTCCTTTGGAGCCTAGAGGGTTTGATGAAGCGGCTTACCAAGAGCCAATCTATGCCACCTACAAGCAAACATGTGGAGCATGCCATGGTAACGATGGTAAAGGGCGAGATCCAATAGCACCAACGCTCCTGAACAACGGCATCATCATGCACAGTGACCCGTTCAACACTATTGCGGTAACTGTACGTGGCCTACAACCAACTTACATCGACCCAGAGCGCAACTTCATGCCAATGGCAAGTTTTGAGGACATCCTCTCTGACGCTCGACTGGCAGAGTTGATTACCTTTGTGCGTAAACACCTTGGTGACCAGCAAACGCCAGTCACAGCTGCTGACGTTCGTGATGTGAGGGAAACCTTGGAGGAAGCGGGTTACGCAGGCGGTCTACACACCACACCGGAAATGTACGACAGACGCGACAACAACATACATATCAAGTAACACACCACCGAAAGAACGTGTTGTTTCGCTTAACATAAAAAAAGCCCTTTCCAACCGGAAAGGGCTTTGACTTAGTTCCCAAAATTTTTGCCGTTTTACAGCAGTTCCACCGACTGTTGAGCGATAACCCACTCTTCATTGGTAGGAATAACTAGCGCTTTCGCACCAAGCAACTCAGATGTAGCAACAACACCTGCGTTACCAAATCGAGCGTCTTCGTTACCTTTTACATCTTCAACGAAACCTAGAAGGTTAAGGTTCTTCAGGATTTCACTACGGATTGGCATTGAGTTTTCGCCGATGCCGCCTGTGAAGATGATGCCGTCGAATGAATCAAGAGCAGCAAGGTAAGACGCAATGTATTTAGACACACGGTATGTAAATACTTGGAATGCTAGAGTTGCACCTTCGTGACCCTCTTCCATCGCTTCCAAAATACCGCGTGCATCGCTTGTTAGGCCAGAAACACCTAAGAAGCCAGAAGCTTTGTTCAGAGAGTTGAACACTTTCTCTTGAGACCAACCTTTCTTAAGAAGGTACTCAATGATGCCTGGGTCAAGGTCACCACAACGTGTGCCCATCATTAGGCCAGACAGAGGCGTGAAGCCCATTGACGTATCAACAGACTCACCGTTGTTAATTGCACAAACAGAAGCACCATTACCTAAGTGAACAGAAATGAAGCTAGATTCTTCCACTGGCTTGTTAATCATCTTCGCAGCTTCACGGCTTACGAAGTAGTGGCTAGTGCCGTGGAAACCGTAACGACGTACGCCGAAATCAGTGTAAAGTTCTTTCGCGATTGCACCAGTAAATGCGCGTTGAGGCATTGTTTGATGGAATGCAGTGTCAAATACAGCAAACTGAGGAAGGCTTGGAAACGCTTCGATAGCAGCACGAATACCGATAGCACCTGCAGGGTTATGTAGTGGAGCAAGGTCTGCAAGTTTTTCGATTTCAGCCGTTACTTCTTCAGTAATGCGAACAGTTTGTGTGAACTTCTCACCACCGTGAACGATACGGTGACCTACAGCCACGATGTCTTGAGCCAGACCTAACTCTTCGGTTAAACCTACCAGCTTACCAATAGCGATCTTGTGATGGCTATCGTCGCCTTCGATTGCGACTTCCTTTTTCTCACCGTTGAATTTCCAGCTCATACGAGCGTCTGATAGACCAAAGCATTCGCCCAGACCACTTAGCACAGCATCGCCAGATTGAGAGTCGATTACTGCAAATTTTAGTGATGAGCTACCAGAGTTGATCACCAGTACAAACGAATTAGACATGAAATAGTTTCCTGTTGTGGAGCAGAGGTTGTAATTGCGCTTCCGCGCTGCGTACTTCTTGTTTGTGCCTTCTATTATTCAATAATTTTTTAATCTTTCAACTATCTTTTAGTGTTAGTTGTTCGTTTGCGTAATTTTTGTTGATCTATCGCAAGTTTAAAATTTATTTTAACCGTGAAATATATCGCCTCACTCAACTAAAGTGGAATCAGACACTTAAAAACATCAATAAATGAAGAATAAAGCAAAAATATTACGAATTTTTTTGAATGAGTAGAGTATAGAAGAGCGGAGACAAAAAAGCCGAGCTAAATGCTCGGCTTTCAAATTCAACTATTTTTTAATGCAATAGAGTGCGGATATTATGCGTCTTGCGTGCGACGACCACGGCCGTGACCACGTTCACCACGGTGCGCACCACGGTGATCACCACCACGGTTGCGATCGAAACGACGTTCGCCACCTTCACGGTTACCGTTACCATCACGGTTGCCATCGCGGTTACCACGGAAGCCACCTTCGCGACGACCGCCTTCACGACGTTCACCACCACGGTTGCCGCCTTCGCGGTTGCCACGGTAACCACCGCCATCACGACGACCACCATCGCGACGACCACCGTCACGGCGACCACCACGAGACTCGCGGAAGTCATCGAAGTCACATACTACAGCACCAACATCTTGTTGACGGATACGTAGCTTGCTTAGCTTGTTCGCAGCATCTGAAGTCATTGCTTTAGGTAGCTGAACGAATGTGTGACCTTGCGCTAGCTTGATCGCACCGATAGAACCTTTACCAAGACCTAGTTCATTTGCTAGAGCGCCAACGATGTCTTTAACTTGAACACCTTGCTCACGACCAACTTGAAGCTGGTAAGTATCCCAATCTTGAGTGTTGAAGCTACGGCCGCCTTCACGACCACCTTCACGGCGCTCTTTACGACGTTGCTTGTCACGCTCAATCGCTTCAACCATTGGGTCTTCGCCAATGTAGAATAGAGGACGTTTACCTTGCTGACGCTTAAGAAGCATTGCAGCAAGCATCGCTGGGTCGATCTCTAGAGAAGTTTGTAGTTTCTCTACTAGCTCAGCGAACTTGTCTAGTGACTTGTGCTCTTTCTCAGCTTCCAGCTCAGCTGCTAGCTTACTTAGACGAGCTTCAGCAACTTGGTCACGTAGAGGAAGTTGGATTTCTTCCATAGATGACTTAGTTACGCGCTCGATAGTGCGAAGCATGCGGATTTGGTTAGTGCGAACTAGAAGGATCGCTTTACCTTTACGTCCAGCACGGCCAGTACGACCGATACGGTGGATGTAAGACTCAACATCGAATGGGATGTCGTAGTTAAATACGTGAGTAATACGTGGAACGTCTAGACCACGTGCAACAACGTCAGTTGCAACTAGGATGTCGATAACACCTTGTTTGATGTGATCAACAGTACGCTCACGTAGAGACTGAGGAATATCACCGTGCAGTGCAGCAGCTTTAAAGCCACGTGCAGATAGCCAATCAGCTAGACGCTCAGTGTCTTGACGAGTACGTACGAATACGATTGACGCGTCAGTTTCTTCAGTTTCAAGAAGACGAGACATAGCTTCATCTTTCTCTACGCCCTTCACTACCCAGAACTGCTGTTGAACTTTGTCTACAGTGTGGTTCTTACCAGCAACGTCAACTGTTACAGGTTCACGTAGGAAGCGCTCAACAATGTTTTTCAGCATTGGAGGCATAGTTGCAGAGAATAGAACGCGTTGAGCTGATTCAGGAGCGTGCTCCATGATCGCAGTTACGTCGTCTACGAAACCCATGTTTAGCATTTCGTCCGCTTCATCAAGTACGAAAGTATTTACTTCGTCAAGATGTAGACGTTCACGGTTGATAAGGTCTTGAACACGGCCAGGAGTACCAACAACAACGTGTGCACCGTTTTTAAGAGCACGCATTTGATCGACGATAGATGCACCACCGTAGATTTCTAGAACTTTAAGACCCTTGATGTTTTTACCAAGGTTTTTCATTTCAGCCGCAACCTGGATCGCTAGCTCACGAGTTGGAGCAAGAACGATTGCTTGTGGTTTACGTTGATCAAGATCTAGCTTGTTTAGAAGAGGCAGAGAGAATGCTGCCGTTTTACCTGTACCCGTTTGTGCCTTGCCCAGCGCGTCAGCACCTTCCAATAGGTGTGGGATTGCCGCAGCCTGAATTGGAGTTGGTGACACGAAACCCATTCCGTCTAGAGCAGAAAGGATAGAATCATTCAGAGATAAATCGCTGAATTGAATAACAGAATCTTGCATTGGGATCCTACTTAATTAAACAAAAAAACAGTCCCATATGCTCTTCCAATTCGATACTGATCCATCCAGTTACTAAATCCATTCAGACAGGAATTAGCACAGTACACAACCGCGATAAGCCATTAGGGACGACTAAGGGAGGCGGATTATTCCTTAAATGCATAAAAAAAGCTAGAAAAAATTGAATTACATCACAATTTATTCTCACTAATGGTATTATTCGCATAAATTTCCACCTCTCCCCCGATTCTCCGGAGAGAAAAGCACCAACAAGCTGTTCAATTCATCAATAATTCACAGCGAATTTGTGTGCTTTAGGTAGTAATAATAGTGCGCAATGATTATAGTGTGCCCAATTCCATTGGTAAGTTAAAAAAAGATGTTTCAAGATAATCCGCTATTAGCTCAGCTTAAGCAGCAAATCCAAGAAAACCTGCCTAAAAAAGAAGGCTCAATCAAAGCAACTGATAAAGGCTTTGGCTTCCTGGAAGTGGACAGTAAAACCAGCTTCTTCATCCCACCAGCGTACATGAAAAAGTGCATGCACGGCGACAAAGTAGTTGCCATCATCCGCACAGAAAACGAACGCGAAGTCGCAGAACCACAAGAGCTGCTAGAACAAGCCGTAACTCGCTTTATTGGCCGAGTAAAAATGTTCAAAGGCAAGCTAAACGTAGCGCCAGATCACCCACAGCTGAAAAAGCTTTCTCTTAAAGCGAAATTAAAGAAAGGTCTAAAACCTGATGAATTTGCTGAAGGTGACTGGGTTGTCGCGCATCTTATTCGCCACCCGCTTAAAGGCGATAACTCTTTCTTTGTAGAAATTTCAGAGAAGATTACCGATTCAAACGACAAGATTGCACCTTGGTGGGTAACGCTTGCTCAAAACGATCTACCTAACTCTGAGCCGGCAGGCATTGAGAACTGGGAACTGAAAGACGACGCGGATCTAGAACGCGTAGACATGACTCACGTTCCTTTCGTGACTATCGATGGTGAATCAACCAAAGATATGGACGATGCACTGTACGCGAAGAAAACAGAATCCGGCGATTTCGAGCTGACTATCGCAATCGCAGACCCAACAGCGTACATCACACCTGAAGACGATATGGATAAAGTGGCTCGCGAACGTGGCTACACTATCTACCTACCAGGTCGTAACATCCCAATGCTGCCTCGCGATCTAGCAGATAACCTATGTTCTCTGATTGAAGGCGAAGTCCGCCCTGCTATTTGCTGTACAGTAACTGTAAGTAAAGATGGCGTGATTGGTGATGACATTAACTTCTTTGCAGCAAACATCAAATCACACGCTCGTCTAGCATACGACAACGTATCTGACTGGCTAGAAAATGGCAGCTCAGAGAAATGGCAGCCATCAGAAGAGATTGCGACGATTGTACACGACCTATTCGACTTCTCTCGCGCTCGTGCTGAATGGCGTGAGAAAAACGCAGTTGTGTTCCCAGATCGTCCTGACTACCGTTTCGAACTAAGCGAAGACAACGATGTGGTAGCAATCCACGCTGACATGCGTCGTAGCGCAAACCGCCTTGTTGAAGAGTCGATGATCACGGCGAACATCTGTGCAGGTCGTACTCTGCGTGAAAAGTTCGACACTGGTGTATTTAACACACATGCAGGCCTAAAAGCAGAGAAGATTGAAGAAGTGGTTGAACTGGTTAACCCAGAAGGCACACTAGAATTCACTGCAGAATCTATCGCAACACTAGAAGGCTTTGC
The DNA here is from genome assembly GCF_000817815.1 of Vibrio owensii CAIM 1854 = LMG 25443. Lineage (GTDB taxonomy): Bacteria > Pseudomonadota > Gammaproteobacteria > Enterobacterales > Vibrionaceae > Vibrio > Vibrio owensii. The sequence continues at coordinate 165,909 of NZ_JPRD01000049.1, read as the reverse complement.
AGCACTTCGCCGCTGGTTAGGTGAGCAAGAGACCTCATACTTAGATAACCGCATTCGCAAGTTCCAAACGTACAGTGAAGTAGGTAATCAACCTCTTCCTCATTACGCTATGGGTCTTGATATCTACGCGACTTGGACTTCACCAATTCGTAAATACGGCGACATGATCAACCATCGCATGCTGAAAGCTGTAATTTTGAACAAAGAACCTGTTCAAAAACCAGATGATGAAGTGGGCGAAGAGCTGGCTCTGCACCGCAAACATCACAAAATTGCCGAGCGAAACGTGTCTGATTGGCTATACGCACGCACTCTAGCGGACGAGCCAAACAAGAAAACGTGTTTCACAGGTGAGATTTTCGATATTAATCGTGCTGGTGCACGTGTCCGACTTCTCGAAAATGGCGCAGCAGCCTTTATTCCTGGTAGCTTGATTCTTGATAATAAAGAAAGAATTGAGTGTAACGGCGACAACGGTACCATTTCTATCGACAAAGAAGTGGTATACAAGTTAGGTGACACATTGGAAATCGTTCTAACAGACGTAAACCAAGAGAACCGCAGCATCGTTGCAAAGCCGACCCAGGTATTCGCTGATAAACCAGCACCACAAACAGAAGAAACTGTGAGTGAGTAATACCGATTGAAGTTTAAAGGTGCTCAAATGAGCGCCTTTTTTGTATGTCATACAAGAAAGATAAGAACGAATATGCCGAACATTGAGATCATTCGCTTTAATCACTTCACTGCTCGCAAAAGTGAACGCTACACCGCTACACACAACGGCTTATACGTTGTTGAAGAAGGCTCACTCGTTATTAATCAGCCTAGTGGTGAACAAATTGAACTAAACGCAGGAGACTTTACGCTTTATAACTCCGCAGATTTGCGCAGTGCTGAAGCCAAACCAGGCAATTTCAAAGCACTTGCACTCGTCTTTGATATTAGTTTGTTTAGTGAGTTTAAATCTGTGCATCCTAATGTGCAGTCAGAGACCGAAGAGCGCCGCTTCTACCCTTTCTCTTCAGAAAGCCAATCATCCATTGCACAGCTTAAAGACACGTTAATTGAGTTAGCAGACAATAAAGCACCTCAGTATGCTCAAGGTCATATTGCCCTCGCCCTACTCTCATTGATGGTCGAAGTGCAGCCGGACATTCTGTCAATCATTGATGATGCAAGCAGCCTAACCGCCTCTCAGAAGGCAATTAAGTACATCGAAAAGAACATTGAGAAAGACATCACCTTAGAAGCCTTAGCCACGCACATGAGCATGTCCATCGCGACATTAAAACGTAGGTTGGCCGCGGAAAACCTCTCGTTCTCGCACATTTTGAAGGTGAAACGTATTAACCACGCAGCGACACAACTGCGCGTATCGCAGAAATCGATCACTCAGATTGCATTTGAATCAGGCTTTAAGAGTGCCGCCCACTTCAGTACAGCATTTAAATCGATTTACAGCATTACGCCAAAAGAGTTTCGTAGCCAAATCGCAAAGTAACGATTAGCACGTTACGCACCAGCAGGTTGAGAAATCTGTTAATCCCAGAAACACGCTTGAGGGTCGCTTTCTAATTCGGCGAGAAGCACCTCAAGCGTTTCACTACTCGGTAGCTTTTCATAAGGTACCCAGACCAATTCTTCTTCACGATAGATCGGCACATAAAAGCACCAAAGCTGAGTTTTAGCATCAAATAGAATTTTAGCGATGGGAGACGTGTATTCACTGTGTTGTGAATCAAGTAAGAAGTGCGCATGATAAAGCTCGACACCGTTCTCTACAGGCTCGTATAAGCACTTCCCTAGCGCTTCGACTGGCAAATTTACATTGCGCCTAGCGCAGAGCATTTGAACCAACTTGTGCAAGCGACTGGTCGCCATTTGAGACACGGACATGAGCGTACTCCTGATATGTTGTTCTTAGTATATACCCAAGTGCCTGAGAGAGGCAGAAATCACCATCGGGGCATGCGCCCGCTCAAACCTAGAATAGCATCCCATTTGATGCCGAAAAGCTAACTGCGTCACCTCTTTCGCTTCAAATCAGTAAAACCCACCCACCCGATATTATTGATAGTTATCAACATAAAGCGAGCGCAATCGATCATTCGCTATGGATATCAATCTGCATTCACAAAAGTGTAACCTGAACGAAATATGATGAGCGCTGCTATATACCGTATATGGAGTTAAATATGTTACGTCTTTCTGTGGCGACCTTACTAGCCATGGCTCTGTCCCTTCCTTCTGCTATGGCAAAAGAAGTCAATATTTCAGGTTCAACCTCTGTTGCACGCGTAATGGATGTATTGGCTGAAGAGTATAATAAAACGCACCCTGATGATTACATTGCCGTTCAGGGTATTGGCTCAAGCGCAGGCATCACGATGGTGAACAAAGGCGTGGTTGAGATTGGCATGAGCTCGCGCTACCTAACGGAAAGCGAGAAAGGCGAAGACCTCAACGTATTCCCTATCGCTTATGATGGTCTTGCCGTTGTTGTTAACCGCACTAACTCTGTAGCCAACCTTTCGGAACAACAATTGTTTGATATCTACAAAGGTAAAGTCGACAACTGGAAACAAGTCGGCGGCAACGATCAACCTATCGCCGTGGTAACACGTGAAGCTTCTTCTGGCTCTCGTTACAGCTTTGAAAGTTTGCTAGGTCTTACCAAGATCATCAACAACCGTTTGGTTTCAGACATTAACCCAAACAACCTTGTGGTAAACAGCAACAGCATGGTGAAAACCATTGTCAACCATAACCCACATGCGATTGGCTTTATCTCGGTTGGCTCTGTTGATCGATCAATAAAAGCCATTCAGTTTGAAGGCACGGATCCAACGGCGAGCAACATCGCTAACCACAAGTACAAATTGGCGCGTCCATTCTTGGTTCTGTACAAGGTCGATGGTCTGGATAAAGCCAGCAAAGACTTCGTGAAGTTCCTGAAATCGGAACAAGGTCAAAAAGCGATTGCAGATTACGGCTACACACCAGTAAAAAGCTTTAATCAATAAACCGCAGACATAAAAAAAGAGAGCCAAATTCGGCTCTCTTTTTTTGTTTGAATCTTAGAATGCAATTAGAAGTGCAATTGAATCACTGAAACAACCACAGCGCCTGGTCGACGAATGCCTTCAATTTCTACTTTGATTTCACGCTCAATCTCAAGACCTTTCTTGATTGGCGTGATTTTAGTTAGTGTACTTGACGCACGTACGTTGTTGCCTGCTTTCACTGGGTACGGGAAACGTACTTGGTTCAGACCTAGATTCACCACCAATTTCGCTGTTGGGAACATTGGATTTTCTGGATCAACAGAATCGGTCAACTTAGGCAGAAGTGCCAACGTAAGGAAACCATGAGCAATCGTAGTTTTAAATGGGGACTCTGTTGAAGCACGTTCTGGGTCAGTATGAATCCATTGCATATCTTCAGTTACCGAGCCAAATTGGTTGATACGCTCTTGAGATACATGAACCCAATCACCCACATGAATCACTTCGCCCACTTTCTCGCTTAGCTCATCAAATAGAACTTGCGCTTCAGGTTTTAGGACAATTGGATCTGGTTGAGAAATGACTTCCTCATTTACAGCTGGCTGCTGGTGATCACGCACTTTAGAAAATAAGAAGCTGCTTTGTGCTCGACCTAAAAAGTCACCCCAATAATCGCGTAGCGTTGGAGACATCCAATTCATAAACTCTGATTGGTGAGCGGAAATCGCACCAACTTTGTCTTTAAATAGATTCGTGACTTTCATAAAAACCCTTCGATAAATTCAAGCACAACTGGCTATACCAGTTAATTTTGAATTAACTCACACTATGTTGCAAATACTTTCGGGCGAACACATGTATACTCAAAGTCATTTACTTCTTACTTTTCATAAAGATAGCAATAAAACACTATTTTATTAAGTAACCACAACATAAAGTAAATAATCTACAAAATACTGTAACAACTACCCTTTTTGATGCTCTTTCGTACCAATCCTCTCTATGGATGTGACCACAAAACAAGCAAACAGTTCTTTTTCATTAAAACAATGCTTTACAACGTTTCTACCTCACCCTATTATACGTCCCGCAACGGAGAGATGGCTGAGTGGTTGAAAGCACCGGTCTTGAAAACCGGCATACGTTAATAGCGTATCTAGGGTTCAAATCCCTATCTCTCCGCCACATTCCAGTAAAGAGCCCGCTAAGAGATTAGCGGGCTCTTTCGTATTTCAGTGATTTAAAGGGATTAACCCAAATCCCTCCTTGAATGCAAGCCCAGACTAGGCGTCCCCGAACTCCCCCCACATTTAGAAAGCCCGTTGAGAAATCAACGGGCTTTCGTCGTTTTGAATCTTGTGAAATACAGAACAGCTTGTTCCCTCTTGGTTTGCTCCCCCACTACGTACTCTTACCTTTCACTTTCCTATAGATTTACTGACCAACTCCGCACTTATCGCAATCGACGAAAAAATCCGCACATCAATTCGTTCTATGAAGACTCAAGACTTGTTATAACTAGGAGCAAGATAACAATAAATCATGGAAGACAGACACAATGCCGATTCAATTTCATCAGCTCACTGCAAAGGAAAACACTTCTACTCTCTCTATCGACGATTGGCAGATTGAAGCCGGACAGTCATGGGGTATTTTTAGCTCTGAGGGCGATATTAGTTCGATGCTTGGTGACTTACTGTGCGGAGAAATTAAGCCTGAATCCGGTCAACTGAACATTGAGGGTTGCCATATTACTCAGGTATCCCTTTCCGAGCAACAACGATTGTTGGAACTCGAGATAGAAAAGGACGATACCGACTTTCTTGACTGTATTGACCAAGGCAGTTCCGTTTACCAGTTGATTTTTGAAGTCTGCCAAGATGAAGTCTTCACACAGACTCTGATTGAAGATCTCGACCTTTCACACTTAACTGAAAGCGGTTTTCGAGTGCTTTCAACAGGCGAAACACGACGCATTATGCTTGGCCGAGCGCTTGCGGCTAAACCTGACCTCGTCCTGCTAGATAACCCATTCACTGGTTTAGATATCGCTCACCGTGCGTCATTGGCTACTTACCTTCAAACACTCTCTCAATCAGTACAAATGCTGATTACCTTCTCTCGTGAATCTGACATGCCTGACTGGATAGAGCGTATTGCGCTGTTTAATGGTGGCAAACTCGATAGCACCATGGACAAGCAAAGCTGGGATAAACACCCTATCATCGCACAGATCAAATCCCAGTCTGAAAAACAAAGCGAAGAGATGATGACGTTGATTCGTCAGCATCAACATTCAACGCACTTCGATAATCCTATCTTTGAGATAAAAAACGGGAAAGTGGAATACACCGAGAAGACCATTTTCACCGACCTAAACTGGCGTATCGATAAAGGTCAACACTGGCAAGTGAAAGGACCAAATGGTTGCGGGAAAAGCACGTTATTGGGACTGATCTTTGGCGACCATCCACAGTGTTACAGTAACGACATCCACATCTTTGGTAAAAAACGCGGCACTGGCGAGACCATTTGGGAAATCAAACAACATATTGGTATGGTGTCTTCGGCATTGCACCTCCAATATCGCGTCAATTGCAGCGCTTTAGAGGTGATCTTATCCGGATTTTATGACTCAATTGGTCTCTATTCCCAGCCAAGTAAAAAAGAAATCAACATCGCGAAAGAATGGCTGTCGATTCTCCACATGGAGCAGTACGAGAAAACCTCTTTTAAGCAACTCGAATACGGGCAACAACGTTTACTACTGATTGCACGAGCCATTGTAAAACAACCGACGCTGTTGATTTTGGATGAACCATACCAAGGCTTGGACTACTTGGGGCGAGTGCTGGTGAAAAACACGCTAGAGCTAATTGCCAAAGAGAACCTAAGCCAGCTTCTTTATGTTTCTCACTATCAAGAAGATGGCTTGGATAGCATTCATAACTATCTTGAGTTTAAGTTCGATGATCAAACTCAGTGGTACAAGGGTTACATCGATTAAAGCCCTATTTACTGCCGACCACTTCTGCGTATGGGAGTGGTTTGGCATATAAATACCCTTGATGCAGTTTCACGCCAAGCATGTTTAAATATGCCGCCTGCTCTCGGGTTTCTACACCTTCGGCAATCAAATCGACTCGCAAATCCCCTGCTAAACGCACAATCGCATTTAATACTGTAGAATTCACGCTCTCAATACCAATTGTGTCTATGAAGCATTTATCTATCTTCAGATAATCAACCTTCATGTGTTGAAGTACCGCCAGTGCGGTCTGCCCTGTACCAAAGTCATCAATGAGCACCTGAATACCATGTAGCCTTAACGCTGTAATATGGTTGCGTGCGTTGCCATCAATCAATTGCCTTTCGGTAATCTCAATGCTGAGGTCAACGTTGTACGCTTTCAACTTGCGATGAATCGTTTCAATTTTTCTTATTATATGAGAACCCGTGAAATAGCCCGGAGGGACATTCACACCAAGATGAATCGGATGATCAAACTTTTCCTTTGAGAAGTCCTCACACGCTCTATCCAAGACAAAGTCGGTAAGCAATTCAACCAAGCCGCTCTCTTCTGCCGCAGGTACAAATTCATCAGGAGAGATGAAGCCTCGCAGTTTATGCGGCCAGCGGATCAAGGCTTCATAACCAAACGTCTCTCCCGTACTGGTATCTACTTGAGGTTGGTAATACAACACGAGTTCACGCTTCTTCAGTGCTTTTTTAAGTTCGGAGACAAGACTTCGCTGAGGGTCGATAAAGCGATTAATTATGAAGATCAAAAGGTAAAACGCGAGCAAAATAGGAATGGCAGAAACGATATAAGAAAAGCGTTTTTGCTCAACGTAAAAGTCACTGGCTTCCACTAATGCCTTATAATCAAACAGCTTTGAGGAGCCGAGCGACACGGCATTTTCGCCCTTCATAGAAGCATCTTTAGGTGCAGAATCCTTACCAACAAACATGGCCGAACGCTTTAAACGTACATCACTACGATAGCCAATAGTCGCGCCAAAGTGGTCTCTATCAACGATAGTAACGGCTTGGTATTCCGGAGCATCCTCTTTTGGTGTGATCAGAAATAAGACTTGGTCAGGGTAGCCTGTAATATGGCCTAAAGTGAGCTCTCCTTTACGATATAGCTGGACATAATTGTCCATCGGACGATCCATTGCTCCTAACTTCGAGGAGCAAATAATCTGGCCATCTTTTACAATCAGGGTCTCGTCGATGTGCCTTTCAAACATCAAATTTTTTTGTATCGCTTCACAACTTTCCGGATTAATCAGAGCGGTCCGATTCTCTGTCTCTATTTGAAACAGAATTTCATCCGCAACTTGGAGGTTTTTATCAAGAATATGGTCTAGATTTCGCTGGACGCTTTGATGCGCTAAATAGAACACCTCCGCGACGATAAGAGGTAACGGGAGCAAGTATATGATGGCTTTTTTAAAAAGCTCTTTATTTATCATCTAGAAGTTATCTCTTATCTTTAAGAACAAGGAAGAAGAAAGCCATTAACACTTACTCATCAAACACTTAAAACACTCCAGAGTAAGCAGAGGCATTAATCAGCGCTACAGATTGAGTATGGTTAACAAGCTACAAAGGTGCAAACATAACAATGAGTTATTGATACATGGCTCATTTCAGAGACAGAGTGTATCAACATTCTTGCTTTCATAGAGATGAGTGAAGAGAAATTCACACAAAATTTGCCTATCTCCCTTCTTCCCAAGTCGTTCATAGAGACATGGATACCTTGTCAGTCAGATTCCCGTTGGCACCCAACTCAGGCAAAGAAAACATTAATAGGCTATTTTCTCACTGTGTGAGAATATCCATTTCTAATTATTTTCCTTTTCTCAGCTATTAAGAATTATAGTTGTTGCCTACCCATTATCACGTTACAACACGCTCATGACGACAAACAAAGCCAACGCTAATCAGGTAAACGAAAAGGCGCTGCAATTGCTAATGCAAGTCGCAGTTAGTCAGTTCCCAGTCTCTGCGAAAACGCTCAGTGAACAACTGAATGTACCTTTGAGCAGTCTTTATCGACACTTGAAGCTACTCAAAGAGTGGAACCTGATTGAAGAAAGCGTACACGACAAAACATTTGTAGTTGGTCCTGCCGCCCTGCTGTTAATGCACAGCTATGAAACCGCTCAGCACGGTTTGGATATGGTGGAAACCATCCTTGCTCGCTTGGTTCAACAAACGGGTGAAATGGCGGCTTATATGGTGCCATCTGGTTATCGTGCGCTTTGTGTCAGACAAAAAGAGAGTATGCAGGCGCTTCGATGCAGCTACGTCCAGGGTCAAAGTCAACCATTGCTTCGTGGCGCCTCATCTAAGGTGATGCTGGCTTTCATGCCTCAAAGCCGTTGCGAAAAAATCTTGCGTCATTTTGGGCAAGATCATCGTCTCAGCGAGTGGGAACAAGAGCTCAGCACCATCCGTAAGAACGGATACGCTGTTAGTACATCAGAAATTGATCCTGGTGTATCTGGCATCAGCGCACCAGTCATGAAAGGAAGTAAGCTGATTGGTGCAGTCTCTGTGATGGCTCCGGCCCACCGAGTCGAAAAGGATAAGCAGCGTATCATTTTGCATGTGTTGCAGGCAGCGAGGGCGTTGCCGCCAGAAAGGTAATTCACCATGTTGAGCTTTTTCAAACGTTACAAACTTCATCGAGCTAGTAAACCTATCCACCACTACCCTTTTTCTTTTATGACGGTATGTGAGCATTTAGCCCCGATGAGCCATGGAACGTTTGAATTAGCTGACCAAAGTTTAGAAAATGCCCGTGATTGGCTTTACCAACAACATGATCAGGTCTCTGCCGCTAACCTTGGCCATTTTTCTCATCACCAAATCGATAGTGGTGACTTTCAAGAAGCCCTCAGCTTATCTTTGTCACGCCATTCTATTCCGGTCGTTCTATCAAATTGCACAGAAGCTATTCTGTCGATGTTACCGGTCGTTGTTTGTGATAACGATGAGATAGGTATCATCAATATTGGCCATAAAATAAACCTCAATGCGACACTGGAACCGCGAATTGGCTCAGCCTTTCACTTTGCCTTGTCTCGTTACCAAAACGTCCATCTATTTTTCGCTGGTGTGAGCGAACAAGAAACCAAACAAGAAGCATGGGAATACGCCGAAGACCAAGGTTGTGATTGGGTAACAGACCGAGAGTTTACTTTCCGTTACCGCAACCATCTTAAGCAACATGTGGGCAACTATCTTGATCATTGCGATCAAATCGTCATGTCGATTGATTTGGCATCACTATTAACGAAAAACAATTTAGACGGCACGCCTGCGTTGGATATTCAGATGGTACTTCGTACCATTCGTCTGTGTTTGGTTTCAGGAAAGATAAAAGCGATTCAGTTAATCGGTGATCGAGATCGTCTTATTTACTCGAAGCAAACCAAAGCAATTCTTGAAGAGTTGTATCAAATGGCACCATTGATTGACCACGCCGCTTAGTCAGTTTTATAGAGATAGAGCCATTGTCCGATTTGGCTTAATCTCTAACCTTTAGCTATCACCTCTAAATCACCCTTTCTTATTATTTTCTAACAATTTATTCCCTCAAAAGTGCGACACACTTCAGGCTCAAGACTTGAACTCAGATCACATTCAAGCTTTAATACCTGACATATGAACTTGGTATAACATACGAATAAAAAAACACCGCAGTTCAATAAGTAAGCGACACATAAAATCAAAATAAGAACGCTTATGCCTTTTCTGTGAGTACTTTACTCACTCTCGCTTGGTGCCATTAAGTTCCACTAGATTTAGGATACTTGATGATGCGCTTTATTAGCCTTTTAGGTACAGCACTTCTCTTCCCTGTTTATGGTCAAGCGACGACTTATGACGTCGCTGATCTCACACAACTTAACGTAATCTGCAGTTCAGCATCGGGCTTCACTATTGAAAATGACGGTACTACTTACTCATGTAGTGGCAAGATCGAATTACCTGTTGGGCACGCGATTATTTCATCTCTGCCTACCGCAAGAATTACTCTAAAATCCCATGCGGGTATGACTTTTGAAGGCAACAACAAAATTGGCTCTTCGGACAAACCGATCGACCTTACCGCTCCAGCAGCCGCGATCAAAGTGTTAAACCAAGACGCCAACAATATTGATGACTATCGTGCCAAGCACAGCGTTATCTTCGGTAACCTTAAAGCCTCATACCCTATGTCAATCAAAAACCTACTGCTAGAAGGCAAGATCGATCTTATAGGCTCTGCTTTAACGGTTACCGGGCAATACAACTCCATTATCGGAGATATCGTCACTCATAGTACAACTAAGCTAACCAACACAAACGTATGTGGGAATGTCGAATCTAATGGTCACTTGTTCAAGATGGACACCTCGAATTCATTAACCAAACACTATGTTGTTGGTGATATTGTTGCTCACAGTACCTTAGAGCTCAATGGTGTTACGGCTTACGGCACGGTTCAATCTAAAGGCGCTTCAGCCACGATTGGTGGAGCCGTTTATGATACGGACACTTCGGTTAAGTACTTTCAAACACTTAACTTTTTGGCTGATACCGAATTATGTGGTGACGTACTAAAACTACCAACGGTACCAGGCTTTTCTCAGATTATTAACGGCTCACCTCAACGCTATTGTGGTATTGGGTTATCTAGTTGTGACTATGCTTCTGATGTGTGCCCTATTACCGCAGAAGACATTCCAGTATGTAGCATGCTTCCCCCAACCGAAGATGACTTCGACCTTGTTGTCACACCAGCAGAAGACATGGCGTTAATGTGTGGTGATGAGTTGCCTCAGTTTACTGTAACCACAACCAACAATGGTGAAGTAACCAGTGCTCAGGTGTTAGCTTCCCTTTCCGATCCTGACCTATTCACGCTTGAGATGGTTGAAGGAAAACAGAAAATTGATGATTCCAACTTCATCTCAAAAGACGACGGTACGTTAGTCGTCAAAGTCGAATCTAACGATATCGACGCTATCTCGCTCGATTCAAATTACACCCTCAGTTTTACAATTGTCGATGACATGAAAAAGGCGCAGACGGTGCAGTTTATGTTTACGCCATACATGTTCGAAGCTTATGCAGAGGATCTGAGTTCACTTGATGAAATCCATGTTATTGCTGGTAAATCAAAAACCGTGAACACACGTTTATTGGCTTGTGCTGCAACGGGTGAACAGGTTATTGCGACAAATTACGACGGAACACCCCAAGTCACCCATCCTCTCATCAAACCTGTAGGCGGCAGTGAAGGAAACTTCAGTTACTCTGCCGAGTTCAAAGACGGCCTCTCTAGCCATGGTTTAATTACCAATGAATCAGGTTTGTTCTCCGTCAGGCTCTCCGATACGTTCGAATGTACGGGGTTTCAGGAGTGTCCAGATGAAGGTTCGGTAAAGGTTGAAGGAACATTTGATGTGAAGTCACGACCTTGGACGCTAGCCATCTGTGATGGTTCAACAGCACTGGCCTCCGGCACTTCCGAAAGTGGACCGGGCTTTATTGCTGCTGGCGAACATTTCTCTCTCACAGTGAAACCGATCGTCTGGCAAAGTGGAGGCTCATTAACTAAAGAAGTAAATACAGAAAACTACTGCAGTGCTGACATCACCCATAACTTCATGTTGGAAGATGCCCCAGCAGCCAGTATCGTTTTAAGCAGTAAGCAAAAAACACCCACCGAAACCGCAAGTCAGACGAAGAAGTTATTGGAAAGTACTTTATCACTCACTCGTAGTCATACCGAAAGCGAGAACTCTCAATACACCTTCTCCGACTTGTACTGGGAAGAAGTTGGTAGTTTGAAGATTAAAGCGAAATTAGACAGTCAATATTTAGATATGACAGTCAACACAGGCTATCGAAATGTTGGCCGCTTTTACGCTAAGTACTTCAAGGCGCGTGAAGCCAAATGGACATACCCAACAAAGCAAGACTTCATTTATATGAATCAGCCATTTGAGCGTGTAAGTTATGACGTGGTCGCACTTAATGCAAAGAAAGAAGATATTCAGAACTACGTGTATTTCAATGCCAGCCTTCGTGAACATTTTCATTTAGGTGAACTAAGTAACTACGTTAATCGCTTTATTCCACCAGCTGCTAACTCAGTAGAATGGAACTTGGTCGGAGACGCAAGTATCGGCACGTTCACAATCGAAAAAGCCTCAGGAAATCCGAATTGCGACAATAGCCCTTGCTGGGAAAAAGATGAAACAGACGGAAACTACCCTGATGGTCCATTCAACAAAGACTCGAACTCAACCAAAAGCAAAATTGGTTTAGCGTTTGTTGAAGAGGTTGATGAGATAGATTTCTATGACGATTTACATATCTTAAAACAGCAGCCAGATATCCGTTTTGGCAGACTCAACTTTAAAGACGTTGGTGGCAACCAAGGTATGACAATCAAGGTTCCACTGGACGTCGAAGTATGGCAAGACGGTCGCTTCGTGACCCACTTTGAGGACAGCGCAACCACGGCCAATGGGCAGCATCATACACGCACGCCAATTTGGTCTAATTCTCCGGCTGATAACACTTTATTATCCGGAGAAGGCACCATGCTTGCGGGCAGAACCTACGATATCGTAGCCAGCCAAGTAGATTCAGCACGAGAGCAAGTTCGCTTCCATTTAGACTTGAGCAGTGCAGGCAATAACTTACCTTGGCTCAAGTACAATTGGGATAAGAGTGACGCAGACGAAGATAACCCGCCGACAGTAGTCACGTTCGGAATTCATCGTGGGAATGACCGCATTATTTATCGTGGAGAACCCAACTTCATTGGGATGAACTAAGAGCTTACCAACACAAACAAAAACGCCCCTCTCGTGAGGGGCGTTTTTGTTCGTTACTTAGTTGAACGACGCGCTTTCAGGCGTTTTACCATTGCTAGGCGACGCTCTGCAGAACCTTGATCTGTTGCCGATTGGTTCGGGTTGTTACGACGACCTTGACGGTTCTTGAAAGCTGGTTTTGAGTTTAGCTTTTCAATGTAAGATTCACGTTGCTTTGGTTCATAGCCCGCTAGTTCAATACGACGGATGTGTTGTTGAATTAGGTTTTCAACCTGCACTACCGTTAATTCTTCTTCACGGTTAACAAACGAAACGGCATGACCTTGTTTACCAGCACGACCCGTACGACCAATACGGTGAACATAATCTTCTGCAAGGAATGGCATGTCGTAGTTCACTACGTGCGGTAGGTCTTCTATATCCAAGCCACGCGCCGCGACGTCAGTTGCAACCATCACACGTACTTTGCCTGTTTTGAACTCTTCAAGAGCACGACGGCGAGCACTTTGAGCACGGTCACCGTGACAAACAACCGCTTTAATGCCATCGAGTTTCAACTCTTTTACTACGTCGTTTGCGGTTTCTTTGTAGTTCACAAACACCAATACCTGTTTCCAGTTTTTACGACCAATAAGTTCAGAAAGCAGCTCTGTTTTACGTTCTTGATCAACTGGGTAAAGTACGTGAGCAACGGTTTGTGCTGTTGTGTTCGCACGTTCTACTTCAATACGCTTTGGCTTACGTAGAATATCTCTTGCTAGTACATTCAATTGGGTAGAGGTTGTCGCAGAGAACATCATGATCTGAGGATCGGTATCCACATCTAGCATGATTTTACGAACGGCATTGATAAAGCCCATATCCAAGATTCGATCGGCTTCATCAAATACAAGAAACTCGATGTTTGCTACTGAAACGTTCCCTTGCTCAATGTGCTCTTCTAGACGCCCTGGTGTTGCAACCAGAATATCTACACCGCTCTCAAGAGCCGTAATCTGAGAAGACATTTTACGACCACCAAAGATCGCCGCAACTGAGAGGTTCGTGTACTTAGTGTATGCTTTGATGTTATCTGCGATTTGCTCTGCTAATTCACGAGTCGGAGCCATGATAAGTGCACGTGCTGTCTTGCGAGAAGCATTACGACCACTGTCCAACAAACGTTGAATCATTGGCAAAGAGAAGGCCGCGGTTTTACCCGTACCTGTTTGTGCAGTAGCGAAAATATCATGACCTCGACGAGCCATTGGAATCGCCTTCTGTTGGATTGGCGTTAACTTCTCATAACCGCATTCTGCCAGTGCTTTAACCACTTCTGGCGCAAAACCTTGAGATGAAAATGACATTGAGCGTATTCCTTAAACAAACCACTAGATAGCTTTGAAAATTTAGCCGTGCACTATACCCGAATTCAAGTGATTTATCTCACTTTTTCTTCTTCACATCCTTTAGATATTCACTTCTTTTGAACTTCTAAATTAATCAATAGCCCATCTGTTATTCATAAATTAGCATTTTATAAAATCTTTTTTCATAATGCCTACCACTTGATAAATATCAAACCAGTTGCACATTTAAAGACATACGCTGCGCACTATTTAATCACTAACTCATATACCTTAAGAGAAAGAAACCATGAAATATTATCTATTAGCTCTCGCTGTTTTTTCATTGAATACTTACAGTGCAACTGCTCCACTAACATGGTCTGGCTCTGTGCCTTCAATTGGACAAGCCCCGGCCAATGTTGAATTACAAAAAGATAAGGTGAACTTTGTTCTGTATAGCGAACACGTTGAATTATCAGCAAAGAATTTCGATAAGGAACAGATTATAGTTATGGAGTTAGGCATTCCGACACTATCACTAGATCTATAATTTTCTGCCAGGGATTGGCTACTTTCCTTTCTGCTACTCGCATCTATCCGACAATTAACACATAAGTCTTTAACTTTTTCTCGCTCCCTGTCGCCTCAAATACACACGCCCATTACCAGTTACTCACCTCTAACTGATATCAAATTTATCACTTAAGGATTTTTATTTTCGGTCGATGTAGAATCGTAAGACAAACAAGGAGAGTTATCATGAACAAAAAACTTTTAGCTGCAGTGCTAATGAGCCTTTCAATGAATGTGAGTGCTGCAGGTATAGCATTAAACTGGTCGGGACAAGTTAAGTCGATTGCTACATCCCCTACTAACGTTGAAGTTAAATCTGGTTATGTTGATTATGACATCGACCAAAGTCATGTCCGAGAGAACTTGGAACTAAATAATCCAAAATCAATGAAGAAAGATCAGCTGATCGTCTTCGAATCAATGGTACCGATGTTATCTCTGGCACTTTAAACATCAACACAGAGTCTGTGCCGAACACCAAAGGCGTATAAGGCTTTCCCATCCTACATACGCCTTCTCATTCTGGCTTCAAATAAAGAAGTATTGGTTTTTACCCGCCTTCTTCGCCTCGTACATTGCCATGTCTGCCTGATGCATTAACTCTTCTAGAGTGCAATCTTGCCCTTTTGTGTAACAGCCGCCAATCGAGGTTGTCACTTGATGGAAGGTATCAGGTAACACTTCTATTGGGTCTTGAATCAATTGAATCAAAGACGCCGCATAGTGCTCTGGATTTTGCATATGCTCTTGAGAACTCAACAAGATAGCGAACTCATCACCGCCCAAGCGTGCTAGTAACGCTTTGCTTCCAAATATACGATTCATGACAGATGCGACATGTTCTAAGGTTTTATCGCCTGCGGCATGCCCATATTCATCATTGATGAACTTGAAGCCATCAAGATCAAGATAGACCAAACAAACCTTCTTCCCAGTTTTAACACTCTGCGATATGGTTTCTGTCGCACCAGTTTGAAACGCTGCTCGGTTTAAAAGCCCCGTTAGACTGTCATGATGAGCCAAATGATGAATGCGTTGGTTGTCTACGAATGCGCGAAGCTGAAAACGCGCGATAAAGTAAGCCAGAATAATGCTCATAACCACGCCAACTTGCATTAGCCATTTTCGCTCGTATTGCGAACTGGCGATTTCTTTCCTTTCACTGAAATCGACGTAAGAAACCAACTTCCATGCCGTCGAGCTGTTCTCGCTGACGTGATAATCCTGAAAGCAGTATGGATTTATGCGGTCTACGGCACCAACAGACTCAATCGTCATAATACCTTTATCAGTCTCTATCTGCCCTGACAGCGTATTACGAATTTGTTCCGCCAAATCTGGAAATCTATTGTAGATCGTCTCATCACTTCGATGATCGTACATAAACGCAAATTCGGTATCGCGATGTTCTTTGTTAAACAAGAAGTAACCGTCTTTATTGAGCAGCATGTAGTTGGTGCCCATATCGAGATTAAACAGCGCCATACCTTCCATAAGGTACTTCGCAAGATAGTTAACCATAACGATCCCGCGCTTTTTCCCCTCCTCGTCAAAAACAGGTGTTGCCAGACGAATCATAGGCTTGAGCGGTACTTCAATCTGACCATGCTCGACGTTTAGGTCTAAAGGCGATACGTAGATTTTTCGACAACCTAGCTGCAATGCTTTATTGAAGTAATAGCGATGACGTTTGTTTTGTAGCTGCTCTTCGGGTACAACCTGAGAATGTCCATCGTTAAAGTTGATACGAACCACTTCATTGCCTTCCAAGTCCAAGTAACGAAGTTGGTCATACACCTCTTTTCTTTGACTAACGGCCTCTAAAATTGTGCTTAACCGCGCCAGTTCGTCATCCCTTTTAGCTTCAGGAAGCAACTCAACCATGTTGTACACTTGTCTTGCTTCCATAATGTCGGAGAGCAAAGCGGTTTCTCTTACAACAGAGCCCATCACCCACTCAATGTATTGTTTCTTGCCTTCTAGAAGCGCTTTTTGTTGAACACGAATATTGCTCTTCTCTGCTTCTTCTGACGCAGACTTGTCGTAATGGATAATGGCACCAAATACGGTGACAAGCAGAAAGAAAATCGCGACAAAACGCAAACAAAAGAACTTCAATTCAGAGAAAGTAAAGGCAGGATTCAAGTGGTCTCCGGTTTCTTGTTGTATGAGAAAAGCCGGCGATTATAGTGATACAAATCACATATATATAGATTTGACACGATGATAGTTTTCTATCGTCTCAACAACGAAAATTTATAGAAAAAGACCCAAGCATCTGCTCGGGCCTCGTTTGATATTCGTGCGTGCTTATTCAGCAATGCCACAAAGCTTGAGTAGGATCGCTTCCAACTGCTCCCAAGGCATCAATTGTGAGTCAATCACTTCGATGCGAGACTCAAAACCTTCTAAACTCATCTGATTTACAGATACGATGCCATTCGCAACATTGAATGCGTAGCAGCCTTGGTCAGTATTCATTACGGCTTTGACACGCTCTGCCGTAAGATCAGACAGCATTGAGAACAGTTGGTCGAAGTTAAAGGTGTATTCTGCTCCGAACAACCAACCGCAGCTAAAGTAACCCTGCCCTTTGTTCTCTTTACGGATAAAGGCTTCACCAGGAGGTAATTGGAATTGTGGTTCTTGATGCGCATGGTCGTGATGATGAGCTTCAATGTGGGAAGATGCACTGCCGTGTACGCGTTCGATATCCAACACTTCAATTGGTAGGTCACCATCATGAATCAGTTTGCTGAACACTTTAGAAGGCGTTTGATCGGTTACCCAATCGTTGAACACATCAATGTCATGGCTGGTACACAGGTCAACCTTGCTACCGATAACCACATCAGCGCTGTCTAATTGATCAACAAAGTTCTTGTTTGAAAGGTACTTTTCGTCACTTAGGTTACGTGGATCCACCAGCGCGATCGTTGCTTTAAGATCAACGTAAGGCAGATATTGCTCAGACGTTAACGTCGCAACTACTTGCTTTGGATGCCCCAACCCCGTTGGCTCGATAAGAAGGCGATCTGGATTTTGACGTAGCAAAGCCGTGATACCAACAGACATAGGAACGCCCGCTGTACAACACATGCAACCACCCGGAACTTCTTTAATCATCGCTCCTTGGTCAGTCATCATCGCCCCATCGATACCTATCTCACCAAACTCATTCACTAATACAGCCCAGTTTTCGTTTTCTGGTTTGTTTTTCAGTAAGTTCAGAATAGTTGTGGTTTTACCGACGCCCAGAAATCCCGTCAGTATGTTGGTAGGTACTCGATGTGACATGCTTTTCTCCGACAAGCTTGTGCTTTAAATGCTTTGCCAAAGTATACGGAGAATGTGACATGCTTCAACGCTTTTTATCGCGAGGGTCTAAGCCTTTATGCAGTGCTTTCGCTTTGGTTTGTTGTGATTGTTGGTAATAACCAAATGCATCCGCATTTTTAACACCAGAGAGGTGCATGCTGGTATGAATCACGCAGGTAAAGAATGCGACAATCGCAACGAGGATAGGAAGTAGTCCGAGGGTGTTTTCGAATTTTAGAGCGGCAATAGCCAAAGCAAAAACAACCGCAGAGGAAAGGGCAATGATCTTACTTCTATTGCTTTTCATGATAGTTCGCCTTTTTTATTGAACGAGAGTTCCAAGTGAATACATGTGACTTTTCACTTTATAGCTCGATGCTACTCCTTTCATAACACACAAAATTTGAGCGACTTAACAGATACAAAAACACCGAGCTTGATGGTGCTCGGTGCTCATCTAAGGATTTGAATTTTGCTTGTGTATCAACAAATTTGGCCAGCGGTGACGGTGATGTCAGATTCGTTATCAATCGCAGCTTGAGCTAATAGCGCTAACCCTTCGACGATGACATCTAACGACATGGTTGGCTGGTTGCCTGAAGCATCTTGTTCTGGCAAAAGAGGAATATGCACAAAACCATGACGTACCGATTTATCACGCAAGTAATGCTGGATACCATAAAACAGGTGATTGCACACAAACGTCCCTGCCGTATTTGATACTTGGCATGGAATGCTCGCGTTCTGTAAAGCGTTTGCCATCGCCTTGATGGGTAGCGTTGTAAAGTAAGCGTCTGGACCATCTTGAACCACTGGCTCATCGATTGGTTGATGACCGCCATTATCAGGAATACGGAAGTCGTCTACATTGATTGCCACACGTTCTGGTGTAATCGCAGCTCGTCCCGCGGCTTGCCCTACTGTGATGACAATGTCTGGTTGGTATTGCTCGATAGCCTTAACCACGGTGTCAATGGATTCATAACGGGTTACTGGCACTTGGCAAATCACCACTTCACCACCGTTGAGCTTTTTGCCTTCTAATCGTTTTACCGCTTCTAATGCAGGGTTAACTGACTCGCCACCAAATGGCTCAAAACCGGTGATTAACACTTTCTTCATCAATGTGACTCTTTGTAATTTTTGTTCGACGTATGATTGGAATTCGAATTTACAACAATTTAGCGTGACAACGCCAAGCATTATTGTATGCAAATCCTTCCTTGGTTTCTGCAAGCAACTTAGGTAGAGTACGCGACCATTGAATATCGACAATTCGAAGAGATTGAAGACGATGAACATTGATAATCACGTAATCGAAACATTGGAAGAGCTAGAAGCTTTCCTACACCTAATTGAAAGTGGCGCACTAGGTCTTGAAGGCGTAACAGGTGTCGCATTGGCTACAACCAACACCGATGGCCGCCCTTTCGTCGCTGTATTAGGTGACCAACACCAACTCATCATGGGTCGCTGGGTTTCTCAGCACGTTTACGACAACGGTAAAGACATCGTTCGTAACGGCCCACAACGCAAACATTAATTCGCGTTTCTGACCTGTCCTGATATGGGTTGACATTTTTAGTTAAAAAGCTCGCTCAAGTAGCGAGCTTTTTTTATGCCATTTGTAAGTGTATTAAGCGCATTCCTACAACGCTCGCCTGCTTTATAAGCTATTGTTCAAAAATAAAAAATAAGCTTGTCAGCATGGTATCGAGTCGTGACATTTTGCTGACAAAACCGGACTAGAAACTCCTAGAATTTATCTCGGAAGCGATGCTAATTTTCGTTTCCGGACACCATCGCAGAGCAGTTATCCTAGTTGCTCTGTTTGCCCCGTTTAGCCCGCTTGACAGCCTTGGACTAAACGGGGCTTTTTTAGAGGCATCTATCTACTTGTTGTTGCAACTTACTGTCGGACGCAAGCGTATCTACAGTTGGCTGGCTAAATGTCAGTAAATGGCGCAGAATTATCGCCTTTAACAACTAAATTTCTCCGACGCTCTGCAACTGATAATGATAGAATCCCCGCATCAAAATTATCGAGCAACTCTATGTTTATCCATCATGTTAACGGCATCGACTGGCTGGTGATTACAGCCTTTGAAGAACTGAAACCTATATTCATCGAAGACGCTGGTGCGATCCCCTCTTGCTTCTCTATCGACAGTGAATTGAGCCTGATTGATCAAGCCAAACGGACTTATGGATATTTGCCTGCACTCGACGGTGTAATCACGGATACCGGCACGTTTGAAAGCCAAGCTAACGAAGAAGATTTAAACCCACAGCTAGCATGCTTAGTCGAGGGACGCGGGCGAGTGTTTATCTATCACGGCGGATTTGTTGCTTTTGTGGATGATGAGCAGACGTTTATAACCCGAATGAACTGAAAATTATTCCATGAGAAGGGCAATGCTGCGGTTAACTGGCGAGCAGTATTACTTGCAATCGAGGGGTAAAAAAGAGTCAGCCTGCTAGTCTGACTCTTTTGTATGAAACTGAGGGTATTACGAGAAAGGTTGAAGGCAGTTGAATCGGTTGAATCCGCTTATTATTGAGGCTGGTGACCAGTCTTCTTTGCAAACTCCTGCATCGCTTCAGCAAACGTTGTGGTCCCGCCTTTAGCTTGAACCTGTATCACCTTGTACCCCATCTTTTCCAGCGCTTGGCGTTCTGCTAAAACCGCTTTGTCATCTTGCTGACTGCCCTTTGCAGGTTGATGAAGGTAGCACCCTTCTAGTTGACCATCTTCGACCAGTTGGTGGTGTTTCAGTGCATTAATATCAAAATTCATGGTAATTCTTTAAATCAAAAATAGGGAGTTTCTGTGGCAGGTTACATGCGCTTTAAAGGCTTAACAACACTATCTAAGCCTTCAATTTTAAGTGCTAGGCAGAGTTTTAGCAGTTCACCTAGCTCCCCTTCAGGAAAGCCTTTTTTATCAAACCAGAGTAGGTATTCTTCTGGAAGATCAATCAGTACTCGCCCTGCGTATTTGCCAAACGGCATTTGCATTCGAGCGAGTTTGATTAAATTTTCTTTTTCTAACATGGCGTTTTGTCTAACGACCTAGATTTGGGTAACTTGGTTGTCGAAAGTAACAAATAATCGATTAACCCACCAGTCGATTGCGTCTTTCGCTCCACTTAACCCGTCAACAATGTTATCCAAATCTTTATCGCCAACATGTCGGTCTATCACCGCAAAGATAGGTTCCGCCATTTTAGAGTCGCTTACCAGTAATTCAATGGTCGCCTCTCCCACATTGGTGTGCTCGCCCGTTGTTAGCTTGGATATTGTAGAAACACCAATACCAAAAGGCAGTACAGAGCTTGTTACCGCTAAGATCGGATTGGGCGTTTCCACATTACTGATCGCGATACTCAAACGAAGTGTTGAGTCACTTGGCTCATCCACAATGCGTTTATTGGTCGAGATCTTCTCTTTGAGCCTCATCACCATGTAGTCAGACAACTCATTAATGCTCTCATCATCCAACTCAGCATCTTTCACCACCACAAAAACACGATCCACCAGTACGCTGTCGTATTTATCTAGAACGGCTTTTAATGTTTGCGCATCTTTAATGTCATCTCTTGCCCACACTAGATCGACTCTGCCTTCAGGACCCGGTCGAAAATCCTCATACGACGTAAATTTCGTCTCATCGACTTGTGGACCTCTGGCACAACCAGCCAAAAGAACGATAAAAACAGACAAGGTGATGCACTTAAAATACAGTTTAAACATGATGCCTCCAACAATTGAATATACAGTTTATCATTCCATATAAATTTGACCAGTATTTATTCACTCAATGGATATTTTGTTGAATCAAGTATTGAGCTTCCCGCTGCACAATTTCATGTTAAAGTACGCCGCTTATTGGAAAGCATAACGAGAAGAATAATGAAGTCACCTTGCCGCGCAGCCTGTAAAAACAACGGCGGAATCTGTTCTGGCTGTCACCGAACCATGGAAGAAATCGTGCAGTGGAAAGATAAGTCTGATGCTCAACGAGACGCGATCATCAAGCAATTGGTTGGAAATGATTCAACCCACTCTTGTCCTGAGTGTGGCACGAACGCGCACTGCGATATTGCTGCGGGGAAAGAGACGTGCTGGTGCTTTGATATTGAGACCAGAGATTTACCAAAACCAGATGCGGGGCAGCTTTGTTTGTGTCGTAAATGTTTGGAGAAAAAGCCAGTCGCCTAGCCTATCGAATATAGGGGATAACGGACTGGCTATCATTGAAATGAGGGTGAGTTCTGCGAACTATTTCTGCGCTAACGCGTGGGATTCGAACTTCACACCATCCCAGCCTGTCACCATAAAGTTACGAATGTTTTGATGGTCGTTGTTCTCTGGATGTGCTAATACGTCTTCACGGTAGAAGCGACCAAAACACGCCAACGTTGCTTCTTTGCTTAGGTTGTTCAATTGACCAAACGCGAAGATCTTGCACGAGCCGTTGTTCTCACCGGCATTATTTTGCGTTTCACCATTCACAAAAGCCGCTGGCGTAAACGCGTAGTTTGCCTCTATTGCTGCCATTGTCGTTTCAAATTCTACTGTCTCAGGTGATGCCGCTAACGCATCCAAAAATTCTTTAAGTTCCATTATTTCTAGTTCCTAGTGTCTTTTCATCTTAGGTGTTCGACATACGTTCAGATTAAAACTGACACATTTGTTTCATCAAAAGCCAATATAAGAGTCATAAATCATAAATATATTCAGAGCCTTATTTAATAACACATCAATCAATGCGATATTCCTCACTGTTGTAGTGAATGAATAGATATCTAACTTAGGTGCATTGAGCAACATTGTATCTGCTTAATAAGGAAATATCATGACCACCCCATTTAAGGCAATAGGCGTATTGGCATTATCTTCACTTGCCATCGCATGTTCATCTCAACCTGACGATTCTCTCTCTTCGTTTGCAGCCCAATGTAAAGCATCGCTAGCACCTGTTGCTGGAGAGACATCCATCCAGGGTTTGACCTTTATGGGAACGTCTATCGCTGACGCACCATTCGATACATCGGCAGCAGAAATCGTTCAATATGATGCGTGTACTGACAAGCTTTACGTGGTCAACGCTCAAGCAAAACGTGTCGATGTGCTTTCTATGGATGACAACGGCGCACCAACGCAAACTGCATTCATTGATCTCAACAGCGCAGGCGAAGCGGCAGGCGTTGAAATTGGCGCGGCAAACAGCATTGCAGTCTTTAATGGTTTAGTCGCTGTAGCGATTGAAAACAGCAATAAGCAGGCGAATGGCATTGTTGGCTTGTACCGCTCGGATGATTTGTCGCTTATCACCACCTTCCCTACTGGCGCATTGCCAGACATGGTTGGCTTCTCAAAAGATGGCAGATACATTGCGACAGCAAACGAAGGTGAGCCAAATGGTGACTACAGTGTCGATCCAGAAGGCAGCATCACATTAATCGACGTGAGCCAAGGCGTAAAACAAGTAGAAGTCACGCAGATTGGTTTCAATGAGTTTGATGGTGCACGTAAGTCTGAGTTACCTGCAGATGTTCGAATCTCAGGTCCAAATGCAACAGTGGCGCAAGATCTAGAACCGGAATACCTCACCTTTGCTGACAACGGGAAAATCTACGTTGCGCTGCAAGAAAACAACGCGATGGCAATTGTAAACCCTGAAAGCAAATCGGTAGAGAAGATTGTGGATCTGGGCGAGAAATCTTGGTCGGACTCAAAACTGGATGCTTCGAACAAAGACAAAATCATTGGCAACTTTAAGAGCTACCCTCAACTGGTTGGTCTGTACATGCCAGATACCCTCGACAGCTACTCGGTAGGTGGCAAAACTTACATCCTCTCTGCCAACGAAGGTGACGGTCGTGAATATGGCTTCAAAACAACACAAGCTCTATGTGACCAAGCAGGCTTTAAGTGGGATGAAGACGATTACCTCGGTACAGATGAATATACTTCTGAGCAAGGCACCTGTTTAAGCCATATTGATGAGGTGCGCGGTAAGAAGCTGAAAGTCGCAGCAGATCACCCGCTGGCAGAGGCGCTAAAAGACAACAAGCAACTCGCGCGTCTAAAAGTGATTAAGCCAGAACAAACGCTTTCTGCGCAGGACAATGTTCAAGCCTTTGGCGCGCGTTCGTTCTCTATTTGGGATGAAAACGGTGAGTTGGTTTTCGATAGTGGTGACGATTTCGCGACCATCGCATTAATGAATGAAAGTAAGAACTTCAACAGCACCAACGATAGCAATGACAGTGGCGATGACCGCAGCGACGACAAAGGCATTGAGCCAGAAGCGATTGAAGTAGCACAAATCAATGGTCGTCATTATGCGTTCATCGGTTTGGAGCGCCAAGGTGGCATCATGATTTATGACATCACAGACCCGAAACAAGCGCAGTTCCTGCATTACGTAAACCGTCGTGATTACAGCCAACCAGTTTGTACAGAGGTGGAAGATGGCGAATGCACGAACGACACTTACAATCCAAAAGCAGGTGATTTGGCTCCAGAGTCAATCAACTACTTTGCTCGTAACGGACAACACTTTATCGCGGTTGGTAATGAAGTATCAGGTACGACATCTGTGTTTCGAATTGAGCTTTAATACCCACTCTTCAAGAGAACAAAATAAAAAAGTAAAGCGCCCGAACTTAAGTCCGGGCGCTTTTTGTTTATAACGAGTGAGCATTGTTTGGCATTGAGATTCCCGACTCGCTCCTTCGTCGCTCTCGAGAATGACGAAAGCTAGCCTAACAAAGAACATCCTGCAGCTCCGAGTAACCTCACACTATAACGTCATTCCGGAATCTCTCTTTAATCACTCAGCTCTATTCTTCAATAGCCAATGCGTCGCACTTCGAAGCACAGATAAAGTCGTTCTTATGCAGACCTTTAATAGAATGGCTCCACCACGTGATGGTCACTTTGCCCCACTCCAGCAAGATAGATGGGTGATGGAATTCATCTTCTGCAAGCTCGGCAATCTTGTTGCTAAACGCCCACGCTTGTTTGAAGTTCTTAAACTTGTAGACCTTCTCAAGTTGAGGAATCTCATCTCTCTCAATGATCTGCCAATCAGACAATTGCAGCAGCAAAGACTGTTGTTCCTCTTTACTAAGTGCAATGGCATCGATACTACAAGCTTCGCATTTTTGTTCATTCAACATGAGCAGGTTCCTTTGGTTCAAAAAGTGGTGGAAGCAATCCGGCTTCAATCGCTAGATCGGCTTGTTTCAATAAATTCAGTTGGCTAATTTGGAAAAGCTGGGACAAATCTTCAATCACGTAGTATTTCGGCTGCATGATGTCGATGCGATAAGGGGTTCTTAGCACAGTTTGCAGGTCAAACTCGTCTCTAATCGCGATGTCGCTTTCCAATGAATAGATGGTTTCTCCCGGAGATGAAAGGATGCCGCCACCGTAGATCTTGGTTTTGTTACCCTCTAGAACCAAGCCGAACTCGACTGTAAACCAATATAGACGCGCAAGGTACCCTCGCTGCTTTGGTGTCGCGGCTTGTCCAAGCTGTCCGTAGTGCTCGGTAAAGGCGGCAAAATCAGGGTTGGTGAGCATGGCACAATGACCAAAAATCTCATGGAAGAAATCTGGCTCTTGTAGGTAATCAAACTCTTCTCGCGTTCTCAAAAACGTCGCGACTGGGAAGCGTTTATTGCCAAGCAAATTGAAGAAACGATCAAAATCGATCAACGCGGGTACTGGCTCCACTTGCCAGCCCGTTGTTTCCATCAAAACACGATTAATTTCGGGCAGTTGTGGCACGCGGTCATGAGGTAAATCGAGTAACTTGAGTCCATGCAGATACGCGTTGCATGCACGGTCTTGAATCACGCTCATTTGTCTTGTTACCAAGTCGCGCCAAATGGCATCTTCTTCATGGCTCCATTCTACCCTTCCATCCTGAGCGACGGGTTTTGAATGATACTGAGTCATTGCACATCTCCGTTAACAAATCCTTTACATTAAGCCTATCTACACTCTTTTGTCCTTCCAATCCCCTGACCATTTTCCACTCAAAATTCAGGTGTAACATTTTCTTTACATTGACACCTAACGCATTGATATACATAAGGAGCCAGTTTCTCCAACGAGTTTGACTTTATTTCTGGTTCACCTCAGACTAAAAACGTTAAAACTTTGTTATAGAGGGAGCTATGCGCGAGAGCAACAAAGTCTGGCAGCCGACGGAAGATCGAATCGAGCAAGCCAATATCACGCAGTTTATCGAGCACATTAATCGGCAGGGTTTCGAGCTCAAAAACTACTCTGATTTGCACCAATGGTCTTTGGAGCATAATGAGTATTTCTGGAAAGAGGTTTGGCAGTTTTGCGACCTAATTGGCACGCAAGGCGATACCGTTAAAGCGCAAGGTGAAAGCCGTTGGCAATCACCAATGCAAAATCGAGATGCCGTGTGGTTCCCTCAAGCTCAAGTTAACTACGCAGAGAACTTGCTCAGTTTGTCAGAGCAACAAGCGGATGAGCTGGCAATTTGGTTTGAAAACGAGCGCGGTGACAAACAGATTTACACATGGAAACAGCTTTGTGATGAGGTCTCGAGCGTTCAGCAATGGTTAGTCGAATGTGGCATCAAGCAAGGTGATGTGGTTGCAGGTTATTTACCACATATGCCACAAACCGTTATTGCAATGCTTGCTACCACCAGCTTAGGCGCGACTTGGACGTCCACCTCCCCTGATTTTGGCGTAGAAAGCGTTATTGAGCGCTTCGGGCAAGTGAAGCCAAAGGTTCTCTTTACCTGCGATGGTTATACCTTTAATGGCAAAACCTTCGATATGTCGGAGAAGAACCACCACATCGCGGATCATCTTGATGGACTGAAACAAGTGTGCCAGATCGGTTACCTCAAACCGCATGTGTTCGAATGCGATGTTTGTACTCACGATTGGCAAAACATCATTAATCAGTATTCCCCCGCTCCGTTGCATTACACTCGCGTGGAATTCAATAGTCCGCTGTTTGTGCTTTATTCCTCTGGCACGACGGGCAAGCCTAAGTGTATCGTGCATTCTGTTGGCGGTACGATTCTTAATCATCTTAAAGAACATCAACTTCATTCAGATATTCAGCCTAAAGACCGCGTCTTTTACTACACAACTTGTGGTTGGATGATGTGGAACTGGCACGTATCTGCTCTAGCAAGTGGCGCGTGCTTGGTGATTTTCGATGGTAGCCCGGTTTACCCAGCACCTCACGTATTATGGGATTTAGTCCAGCGAGCAGAAATAAGTCTCTTTGGTACTGCCGCTAAGTATCTTGAGGCGATAGAAAAAGCCGGAATGTCACCTATCAAAGATTACTCACTCCCAGCTTTAAGAACCCTATGCTCTACGGGCTCAGTGCTTTATCCAGAGCAGTTTGATTACGTGTATCAACACATCAAGCAGGATTTGCACTTGGCTTCTATTTCAGGCGGAACAGACATCTGTGGCTGCTTTGTATTAGGCAACCCTATCTCGCCTGTTTATCGTGGTGAATGTCAGTACGCTGGCTTGGGGATTGATGTTCAAGTGTTTGACTCGCAAGGTCAAAGCGTCAATGAACAACGTGGTGAGCTCGCCTGCACCAACTCTATGCCTAACTTCCCTGTCGGTTTTTGGAACGATACAGGGGAACGCTACCACAAGGCGTACTGGGACAAGTTCGATGATATCTGGCATCACGGTGATGATGTCGAACGCAGCGCCAAAGGTGGGTTTATTTTTTACGGTCGTAGCGATGCATTGTTGAATCCTGGCGGTGTGCGCATCGGCACAGCGGAGATTTATCAGCAGGTAAATGCCATTGAAGGTATCGTCGATTCCATTGCCGTTGGTAAAGAGATCGAGCGAAACGAACAAATTTGGCTGTTTGTTCAGACCGCTTCGGGTGTCACGTTAGATCACGGATTAGTATCAGAGATTAAGTCGCGCCTCAAAACGTCCTGCTCGCCAAGGCACGTGCCAAGCCAAATCTTCGCCATCAGCGATATTCCTAAAACGCGCTCGGGAAAGTTGGTAGAACTTGCGGTCAAACAAGTTATAAATGGTAAGGAAGTCGAGAATTTAGGTGCGATTGCGAACCCGGATGTTTTAGAAGAAATTCGACAACTCACGTTTGTCTAGCAAATCAAAGGAAGCAAAAAAGCGAGCTAAATAGCTCGCTTTTCTTATGTTCTTTGTCGGGGATTAACGGCGACCTACGCCCATTAATACTGACATTGTGTGACCGTCTGACGTGATTTCGAAGACCTTCTTCGTTTCTACCTCAGTAAAGCCTGCTTTGATGAGTGCGTTCTCTGATTTCGCTAGCGTGAAGCCTTCTTTTGCTGAATCTGCGATCCAATCAAAATGCACGAAGTGACCACCAGCGTTAAGTAATGAGTGAGCAATCTCTAGAGACGTTTCGTAGTCTTCGATAAAAGCCAGAACTGAAGAAGCAACGACTAAGTCAAACTGACCACGGAATGCTGGGTGCTGAGCAACTAGACCACGCGTCAATGCGTCAACAACTGGTTCTACATTCTCTAACTCTTTCTTATCAAGCTCTTCAATCATGGCTTCAGATGCATCCAGCGCCACAATCTCTTTTGCGGATGGCGACAACAGTTGGCTTAACTGCCCTGTCCCACATCCAAAATCCAATACTTTAATGCCATCAAGCTGAGTAAGCTGTTGTAACTGTGCAAACACCGACTGAGCAAATTGATCTGTTGCTGGG
Organism: Vibrio owensii CAIM 1854 = LMG 25443; assembly: GCF_000817815.1. Lineage (GTDB taxonomy): Bacteria > Pseudomonadota > Gammaproteobacteria > Enterobacterales > Vibrionaceae > Vibrio > Vibrio owensii. The sequence goes on along the minus strand of NZ_JPRD01000049.1, from coordinate 137,070 downwards.
TTAGATTCCCAATTCTTTGCTAAGCCGTCCCAATCTTGTGCCATCGTGGCCTCCATGTTCACTTCTTGTAACTCCCATAGATTACCGCAAAAACGCCAAAACACCAAAACACCAAAACACCAAAACACCAAAACACCATAGACTTATCTGGCGAATCCGTGTTTTTTTCGATAATCTTTCTAAGCGTCAGTACGCTCATTCATCTACGTTATCGATTCTCATCTTTTTAGTTTAGGTCTTTTTTAATCATGAACTTAACTCAAGTCGAAGCTTTTTGTACCATCGCCGAATATGGCTCCGTATCGGAGGCTGCGCGTCAACTCGATTGCAACCGCACCAAACTCAGTATGGCAATTAAAGCGCTTGAGAAAGACTTAGACGTCGAGCTATTCACTCGCACAGGCAATCAACTAACGCTCTCGGAAGCGGGGAAAGCCATCTTCAAAGACTGCGAAAACCTGCTCGTAACCGCACAACGAATCAAAAAGACCTGCGCTCAAGTTTCTGACGGCTTCAACGCTGAGGTCTGGGTGGCACGTGACGACTCGCTGCCAGACGAACTGTGGCAAGAGCTATCTCATACTCTAAACAATCGCTTCCCATCCACCACATTCAACCTGATTCTCGCTTCCAGTGGTGACTTAGCTAATTTGGTCAGTACTCAACAGGTCGATTTTGCATTTGGTGTTGATTACGAGCGCGTGGATGACCCACACATCGTTTACAATCCACTTGGTAAAATTCGTATGATGTCGGTCTGTAGCTTCGATCACCAACTCAGCAAAATGCGTCGCGTCACCGATGAAGATTTGCGTAACCAGATGCAAGCTTTGATGGTGTATTTGAATGAGAAAGACAACCCCGAGCTACAACCCTTTTCTACTCGATACATTGGCTTCTCCAGTTTTGACTACATGCTGAACACTATTTTAGAAGAAGATGCATGGGGCGTATTACCAGAGCCATTGATCCGACATTACTTGAGACATCAGAAACTTGCGGTGATCAAACACACCTATGGTTTGACGCAAGAAGACTACTGTATGTTCGTACCAAATGGACAAACAGAGCACCCTGCAATGAGTTGGTTGGCCGATAAGTTAAGCGAGTATTTATTCGACTTCTAAACATATTGCAGTGAGCGTCAATTATATTGACAGCAAAATTTAATGTTAAGTCATTGAAAAATAAAAGCATAATTCAAAACCAACATTTTATCGTTTAAATGTCACACAGTTTTCATTTGCTTAAATTTGCCCTAAGGAGAAGAATGTAAGGGTGTAATAATTTAAGGCATCTTTTATGTGTGACAGGACAAGCAAAAACGAAAACCGTATCCTAACCTTCTCAGCCCTTTTAGCATCTGGGTTTGCAATTGGAGGGATGGTACTTGGCTTGCTTGTTGGGTCGATCGTCATCGTTTTTGACGGTGTTTATTCTCTAGTCAGTCTGCTGTTAACTTTATTGTCACTGGCAGCTTCTTACTACATCAGCAAGCCATCAAAATCTATTTTTCCTTTCGGCAAAGCTGTACTTGAACCTATCGTTATCGCTATTAAAGCCGCTGTTATTTTAGTGGTGGTTTCTTTCTCATTATTTTCAGCGGTAACCGCGTTGATGACAGGCGGTCGTGAGGTAGACGCTTCCATCGCAACCATCTTCGGTGTCGTTAACGTGATTGGTTGTGGTTACGCTTGGTGGTTTATGGCGAAGAAAAGTCGTCGTTTCTCATCAGGTTTGATCGAAGCCGAGAAAAAACAATGGCAAATGGATACGTTGTTAAGCGTGGCAGTAACGGTTGGTTTTATCGCTGCATGGCTAGTATCGCTAACACCATACGCACACTACGCGGTCTATGCAGACCCTATGATGATGGTCTTGATGGGCTTCTACTTCCTTAAAGTACCATTTGATATGCTAGTTGGTGCCCTACGCGAACTGTTAATGATGACACCAAGCAAAGAGTTGTGTCAGAGCGTTGGTAAAGACGTTCTTGAGATTGAAAAAGTGACTGAGCACCAATTGAAACTGGCTGGCGTAACTAAAGTTGGTCAAGAACTGCGAGTAAATGTGGACGTGCATGTGGATGACGACACGCTAGAGCTTGATACGCTAGAACACACTCGTAAGCAGCTTACTAAGCGACTATCGAAGCACAGATTCAAGCTTCAACTGCACTTGAACGTCGCTTATTAGAGCGCCACCAAACAATCATTAGAACTCAAAAGAAAAGCTCCCAATCTCGGGAGCTTTTTTCTTGCTTTGATTTGAACCTGAAAGACACTCAAGCGTGCTCTACATATTTCTATACCAGCGTTCATCCCGCCGCTTCGCGCTTCTCTTTGGTGACCAGCCAACACATCAGCGAACCAACCGTTACCATTACGACTCCTTGCCAGAAGCTGTGGCTTAGAGTGACGCCTAGAATAAGAGAGGAAAACAGAGCAGAAAAAATCGGCGTAAAGTAAGACAAGGTTGCGAGAAACACCATATTGCCGCCCACAATCGCGATGTTCCACAATCCGTAACCACCCGCCATTAAAGCTGCAGAAGCCACTAAGTACCCCATCGCTTGCCAGCTGAATGCCATTGGCGGCTCATCAGTAAAGGCGTATTTGATCCACAAAGAGATGGCTGTCGCGATAAAAAACAAAGTAATCGCGTTGTGCTTCGATTGTTGTCTTTGAGTCAGATTGCAATACACAGCCCAGATGACTGCGCCTGCAAATGCCATGAAGTAAACAATCGGATTGCTACTGATGTTCGCCACTAACTGCGTCGGTGATAAACCGCTATCACCACTGACCGTCCACGCGACACCAATGAATGCCAACATAACTGCCGGGTACAGTAACCAGTTCGGCTTTTTGTTACTGCCCAATACCGCAAACAAAACGGTTAGTGCCGGCCATAGATAATTGACGATGGAAACTTCAATCGCCTGAGAACGAGAATTGGAGTAGCCCAATGCCAGCGCGAGGAATATCTCGTAGCAAACAAACATCGCTCCACCCAGAACTAAATACTTGGGTGAGAAATACGACAGTTTTGGGATGCCAACCACAATCAACAGAAAAATGGAGCTCAGAGAATACAGCATGGCTGATCCACCCACGGGTCCCAAACTTTCTGTAACCAATCTTGCGATGCCTAACAAACAGCTCCAAGAGAGAATGGCGATACAACCATAAAGGGTGAAACGAAACTGATAGGATTGCATGTTATCTATGTGACCTACTGCTCATGAATGCCAAAGGAAACTGCAGCTTAACTCAAAAATGATCCGCTTCAACGTACTCTTTTTCCAAAATCGGTATAAAAACCACTCTATTAAGCGGTTGGAGTCGATATGAAACATTTTCTGCCTTCGAGTGTCATGCTGACACCCTTTGTTGTGCGCTACTATGAAGAAGACGACGAGAGTGAAAACGTTGAAACACATTCGGAAACGCATGGTCTAGATAGTGAAGAACAATCTAAGGAACGTTCAGAGTAAAGGAATCCAATCATGAAAAAAGTCGCAGTCATTTTAAGTGGTTCAGGCGTTTACGACGGTTCTGAGATCCACGAAGCAGTATTGGCGCTCTACGCCATCGAGAAGGCAGGTGCAACTTGGCACTGCTTTGCACCTAACATTAACCAACTCCACGTCATCAACCACCTAACTGGTGACGAAATGGATGAAACACGCAACGTCTTGATCGAATCAGCTCGTATCGCTCGCGGAAACATTGACGATGTCGCCAAACTTAACGTTGATGAATACGATGCCCTACTACTTCCAGGTGGATTTGGTGCCGCGAAAAACTTAACCGACTTCGCCGTTTCGGGTGCGGAGTGTTCGATTAATACTCACGTTGCCCAAGCGTGTCGTGCATTCGCTCAAGCGGGCAAACCTGCAGGGTATTTATGCATCGCACCAACTATTATCCCGATGATTTACGATCAAGGTGTAAAAGGCACCATTGGTAACGATGAAGCCACTGCAGCAGCATTCGGTCATATGGGGGGCGAGCACGTCAATTGTCAGGTGGATGAAATCCATTTCGATGAAAAACACAACGTGCTTTCAACACCAGCTTATATGTTAGCGGAGAATATCTCCCAAGCCGCGTCAGGCATTGAAAAACTAGTAGATAAGTTAGTTAAAATCACCTAAATAGAAAACGTTTGCTTAAAACACACCATTCCAATCCCCATTGATAGACTACATATTAATGGGGATTTTTTATACTTTAGTCTAATTGAGAGATAAACCGTACGAAACTTGTTATTTTTACCAATCGTTTGCGTAATAAATAAATCATTTCCTATCTGTTGCTTTAATGTTGCACCAACAGGGTGTGCAACAAGATCCATTTCACACTTTAACTCTTAGCACTACTACTTAGGGGGTAAAATTGCGCTAGATCAAATAGGAAACTTCGTCAGGTATGCAAGAGTAAATGACAGATTAAGAAAGATTATTAAAAATAACGACGGAGCAATGTTATATGACAAGTGCATTTTTTATCCCTACTGTAAACCTAATGGGCGCTGGTTGTTTGAAAGACGCAGCAGACAGCATCCAATCTCAAGGCTTTAAAAAAGGTTTGATTGTTACGGATAAGATTCTTAACCAAATCGGTGTAGTAAAGCAGGTTCAAGATCTACTAACAGAACGCGACGTAGCAACTGTTGTGTTCGATGGCACTCAACCAAACCCTACTATCAGCAACGTTAACGACGGCTTAGCACTTCTTACTGATAACGAATGTGACTTCGTTATCTCTCTAGGCGGCGGTTCACCACACGACTGTGCGAAAGGTATCGCGCTTGTGGCTTCTAACGGCGGCAAAATTGCAGATTACGAAGGCGTAGACCAGTCTGCAAAACCAATGATGCCACTTATCGCAATCAACACGACTGCGGGTACTGCATCTGAAATGACGCGTTTCTGCATCATCACTGACGAAGAGCGTCACATCAAGATGGCTATCGTTGATAAGCACACAACACCGCTTATCTCAGTAAACGATCCAGAGCTAATGCTAGCTAAACCTGCTTCGCTAACTGCGGCAACAGGTATGGATGCCCTAACTCACGCGATTGAAGCTTACGTATCTATCGCGGCAACACCAATCACTGATGCGGTAGCAATCAAAGCGATTGAGCTTATCCAAGCGTACCTACGCACAGCAGTGAAAAACGGTGAAGATCTAGAAGCTCGTGAACAAATGGCATACGCACAGTTCATGGCGGGTATGGCGTTCAACAACGCGTCTCTAGGTTACGTACACGCAATGGCACACCAGCTAGGTGGTTTCTACGACCTTCCACACGGTGTTTGTAACGCGATTCTTCTACCTCACGTACAGCGCTACAACGCGCAAGTATGTCCTGAGCGTCTACGTGATGTAGCAAAAGCAATGGGTGTAAACGTAGAAGGCATGTCTGCTGAAGCAGGTGCAGCGGCAGCAATCGACGCTATCGTTACTCTAGCGAAAGATGTGGGTATCCCAGCAGGTATCAAAGAGCTTGGTGCGAAACTAGAAGACATCCCAACACTAGCAGACAACGCACTGAAAGACGCTTGTGGTTTCACTAACCCTAAACAAGCAACTCACGAAGAAATCTCTAAGATCTTCGAAGAAGCGATGTAATCTCGCTACATAAACAATTCTCTAGCCTTAATTCAATCCCCGATCTCGTATCGGGGATTTTTTACATTCTTATACAATCCATGCTCTGCAAAACGTTCTCTTTTAGTGTTAGCTTTTAAGCATTAATACGATTCATATTGGAAGGAACCATGAGAACGATTGCTGCTGCCCTACTCGCTTGTTTATCCTTTTCTGCCAACGCTGCCGAATACCGCGCTAACGAAGTGGCGAATGGATTTCAGATCCCTTGGGGGATCGAGTTCTTAGATAGCCAACGCGTTATCGTCAATGAAAAGAACGGTACGGTTTCGCTGCTGGATATCACATCAGGCAAACCTCAAAAGCTGTTTAACGTCCCCGATGTGAATACCAATGGGCAAGCTGGCTTATTGGATGTCGCGCTCGCACCGAATGCCGATACGCAAAATCCGCAGCTCTTCTTTACCTACAGCAAGCGCACGAGTAAAGGCAATACGGTGGCGTTAGCGACGGCGCAATTGCAAAACAATCAGCTTGTAGGTTGGAAAGATCTCTTTGTTGCTGATGCCATCACCGACACGGGTCGCCACTACGGCAGTCGAATTTCATTTGTAGACGACAAAGTTTACTTCTCAATCGGTGACCGTGGTGAACGTGATAATGGGCAAGACACTCAAACCCATGCTGGCAGTATTCTGCGCCTTAACCTTGATGGTTCGGTTCCACAAGACAACCCATTCAAACCTTCCGAAGCTCGTCCTGAGATATGGAGTTACGGACACCGCAACCCACAAGGTATGTTTTACGACGAAGCAACAAAACAGCTGTGGTCGATTGAACATGGACCACGCGGCGGCGATGAAATTAACCTAATCAAGAAAGGCGCAAACTACGGCTGGGCAAAAGTCTCTCATGGTAAAGAATATTGGGGACCGTTGGACGTTGGGGAAGCTAAGTCGTTGCCGGGAATGGAAGATCCAAAGTTGGTATACATCCCTTCTATCGCACCCAGCAATATGATTTTGTACCGTGGCGATAAATACCCAGAGTTGGACGGAAAAATCCTCGCCGGTGCATTGAAACTAGCGCACATCAACGTGGTTTCTATTGAGAATGGCAAGCTCACCGAATCAAAAAGATTGATGGAGAATCTTGGTGAGCGAGTAAGAGATATAACCATCAGCCCCGATGGTTATATCTACTTTTCTACCGACAGCGGCAAAATCTTTCGTCTTGAGGAGAAGTAGTTTTCTCTCAAGAGCTAGTCAAAAAAGCTAGCTCTTTAAACTCACTGTCACCGTTTCATTGTCAAAGTCGAGCGTCATGGTCGAGCCCAATGGAACGGTGAGCATTGGGTGGGTATGACAGCTATCAAAATCATACAAAATCGGCAGCGGTTGACCGTTAAGCACTTCTAGCAACACATCTATAGGTGCTCGTCCTGTGCCTTTATCGTTGAACTTTTCATGCTTGCCAAGAACAACTGCACTGACTTTTTCAAACACGCCAGAAAGCTTGAGCAGCGCAAAAGAGCGTTCGACCGTTTCAATACCCTGCAAGCAATCTTCCACCAGCAAAATATCGCCTTGTTCGATACTCGGCATAAACTTGCTTGCCCAGATGCCTGTCATGGTATTGAGGTTGCCGCCAATCAAGCGTCCGGTGATCTTGCCTTCGCCTTTAAAGTGCCACTGGTTCGCTAGCGTGTGCTTTGCGCGGTCTTGCTCGCCCCACTCTATCCATTCATCTGTCCACCCTAGTGGCATTGTGTATTGATGATCCAAGCCGACTAATGTATTCACTATCGATTCGAACGAAGCGAAGGTCTCGTCCACCAGTGGCGGGAATTCACCCAGAGATGCCACTAAAGCGGGACCATAGAAAGTAACGATGCCGGTTTGTGCATAAATGCCCATGAGTAGAGCCGTCACATCCGAATAGCCAACAATGATCTTGGGATCTTTCTTCAATGCCTCGTAATCAATGTAAGGCAGCAATGAGTTACTGTTGTAACCGCCAATGGTCGACATAATACAGCGCACTTCAGGATCACGAATCAGCGCATTCAATTCTTCTACTCGCTCTTGAATCGAACCCGAGCGATATTGGTCAGTTTTGCCCGTTAAGCTGCCTGCTTTTAGCTGGTAACCATGAGATTCCACGTACGCTTTGGCACGCTCAAAACGCGCTGGTGCAAATACCGTGGCTGGGGAGGATGGCGAGAAAAAGCCGATGGTGTCGCCTTTTTGTAATGGTTTAGGAATAATCATGCGCGTCCTTGTTTTGTGATACATGGTTGATTTATTTTCGTACAATCTAAGCAGAAGAATCTAAACTTAACAATAACCTTTTGTTTTTTAAAACGATAGTTCGGTTAAGTTGTACGAGGTCATTATGATTCCATTCCCTTTACAGCTCGATAAAATTAAAGCCGTGGTGTTTGATTTAGACAACACCTTGGTGAGTTCTGATATGAACTTTGGCGAATTGCGACAACAGCTAGGTTGTCCGCAGAGTGAAGATCTATTGGATTTTGTCGACGCACTTGAGCACCCTCATCATCGAGAGCACGCTCATAACGTGATATTTGATTACGAGATTTCTGATGCTGAGCAGTCTGCTCCAATGATTGGCTGCCATGAATTGCTCGCCCACTTGCATCAAAATGAAATCAAAACCGCTATCGTGACACGCAACTGCCAAATCGCCACGCAGCGCAAACTAGAACACAACCAAATCTCTGTGGAGCGAGTCATCACTCGTGAATGCTTCCCGCCCAAGCCAGATCCATTGTCTTTGCAGGTGTTGGCGAAAGAGTGGCGTTTGATGCCGGATGAAGTGCTTTATGTCGGCGATTACCTTTACGACTTGCAGGCAGCGTATAACGCTCAGATGCCCTCTTGCCTTGTTCATCACGGTAATCAAGAAACCTTCAATGATTCAGCCTCGTTGGCGCTTAATGAACTCAGTGATTTATTGAGCCATTTCGAATCCTTACCACGTAAATAAAGCACACATATAAAATACGCAAACAAAAAAAGGGGCACCAACGTGCCCCTTATGACTTATTCCCGATTGTTTCATGCGTTCCCAAGGATTGCTTGAGTGATGCGTTGCTTAGCCTTGTAGGTAAGCGTTAAGCATCCACATTAATTTTTCTTGCTCACGGATGTAGTCACCCATCAATGCCGCTGTACCTTCGTCATCTGCTTCACCCGCGTTTTGTAGAATCTCACGCTGTTTTAGAAGTAGAACGCTAAAGCCTTGAACCAGACCTTGTACACACTCCTCACCAGAAGTCGCGTTTTGATGTTCTTTAATTTCACTTGCTTCCAAGTAGTTGCTGAATGCGTGCGCTGGCGTATGACCCAAAGTTAGAATACGCTCTGCAAGCTCATCGATTTTTGTTTGTAGATCAGTGTAGATCTCTTCAAATTTTACGTGCAGTTCGAAGAATTGCGCACCTTTAATGTTCCAGTGGTAACCGCGAGAGTTCATGTACAACACTTGGTAATGCGCTAGCAGTTGATTTAACTGTTGAGCTAGTTGTGCTGATTGTTCGCTGTCTAGACCAATTAGGCTTACTTGTTTGTTCATAATCTTGCTCCTAGAAGGATGATACCAATCGTAGTAACGAACGATTCTCTTACCGGGATTGGTATAAAGTTTAAAAATTCTTTTGCAGTATTTGCTGCCGATGGAGTCATATTACGACTCCGGCTCGGCGAAGAAAATTTGGTTTTAGCTATGATTTAAATAGCCAAATCCAATGAGCAAGCAGACGAATATCGGCGTATCATCCAACAAAAAGCCCCAACCCTTTTTGTGTAAAAAGGATTGGGGCTTTTTTACTATTTGGTTAACGTTCAAAAGTAGATGAACAGACGTAAACCTTATCTACGCCGTTTTAAAAGTTGCCATCTGTTGATTCAGCTCAGTAACTTGCTCTTTTACTTGCAATGATGTCTCTGATGCACGTTGGCTGTTATTCGAAACCTCATCCACTGATTGAGTAATACCGGACATCAATCCAGTGATCGAATTGGTCGCATGAGATTGCTGCTCTGCCGCTGCCGCAAGCTCTGCCATTTGTTCATTCAAAGAACCAATTTGCTCGGTCGTGACAAGCAAACGAGTTACCGCTTTTTCAATGTGCTCAGCGCCCTGCTCCGCAAGTGATTGACTGTGTTCAATCTCCTCAACCACCGAATTGGTCGAGCGTTGAATCGCGTTGATAATGCCGTTGATTTCTGTCGTCGATTGAGTGGTGCGAGTTGCTAACATACGTACTTCGTCCGCCACAACCGCAAAGCCTCGTCCTTGGTCACCCGCACGCGCTGCTTCTATCGCGGCATTCAATGCCAGTAAGTTAGTTTGTTCTGCTAAGCCTTCAATCACCTCTGTAACTCGACCAATGGCTTCGCTCTCTTTACTTAACTGCGTCACTTGCGTACTCGCGGTTTCAATGCTGCCATGTAAGCTTTCCATAGTGACTTTGTTTTGCTCTAAAGCATCACGACCTTGTTCAATCTCGCCTTTTGAATCAGAAAGCTTCTGCACCGATTGGTTGGCTTGATCTAGGGTGTTACGCGCGGCTAAAGCGATTTCATCCAATTGGCTTCCCATTTCAACAATGCTGGTCTGTTGCTGTTCCACATTCGATGAGGTGACTTGCGCCGATTCCAACAAAGCCCCCATACTGGTATCCACTTGGTGCGCTTTCTCACTCACCCCTGCCACAATGCTCGCTAACGATTGGTTCATGCGGTTAATCGAATCGGTAAGGTCTGCCAATTCATCTTTCCCAACAACGGTGAGCGGAGGCTGAGAAACGTCCCCTGAAGCGATCGTCTTTGCTCGCTCCGATAAGTTTTTCACTCGGCGACCAATGGTGTTGCCCATGTATTTTGAAATCGCTACTGCGGCAAACAAAACTAATGCCGATGCAATCAACATAGTGGTCAGTACGTTCTTGATCGACTGATTAATACCCTTTCCACTTTGATCAGCACGACTTTGCTGAGCCAATACGATCGTTTCTAAACTTTGGTCTAGTGCATCCGCTGCTGGCAACAGTTCATTCGCCATTAACAAGTTTGATTCGTTCCATTCTGGCGATTGACGCAATGCAATCACCTGCTCTGCTAAAGGAAAGTACAGTTGCTGCATTTCTTTAAATAGTGACCACAGTGATTGGTCGTTATCGGTCAGTCTGTCGAGTTTGCTGTCAATTTCCGCTACAGACTGATTATGGTACTTAATCAAGTCGTGGTATTTGTCCAAATGATCTTGCTGCCCGTACAACAGGAAATCTCGCAGAGCAGACAGTGCATTGGCGAGCGAGGTATAACTGTCGGCGTAGACTTTAAATAGACGTTTTCTGTCTCCACCAAATGGGTTTCCCGACTCTTCATTGATTAAGCTTTGAAGCTGATCAAGTGCCACTTCTGCAATGGGTGCCGCTTCGTTAATAAAGAGGTTGTGCGCGGGTAAGCTCTCGTCACTGTGGCTAAGTTCAATCAGCTTGTTCAAAGAGACTTTGACCGCATCCCACTGGTTTTGAATCGCTTGAAAATCCTGTTCAGAGATCAAAGCCTGCAACGTTGGAAGCGACTCGTCTGTAGATGCCATGATATTGCGTACGTCCTCACTCAGACGTGCGCTAGCCTCTTCATCGCCACCTAGCAACATGTAGGCTCGAATAGAAGACAGAGACGCTTGAACGGACTGTTGGATACCGCGACTGGTGTCGACGGTCGGTAAATCGGATTTAAGTAACGAAGAGGCGTATTGCTCTACGGTGGTGACGTTGCGATACGTGAATACCGCTGATGCCATAAAAAGTACGGCTAGCAGCACAAAACTGAGCTGCAACTTCCCTGATATAGTAAGGTTCATCCATAAACTCCTGACAACGATGAGCCTTAAATATAACGATGTTTACAAAAATGTTAAATACAGGTATCAAAAGTTACTAAGAAAACCATGTAAACGACTATTTCAAGCCAAGAAATGGGACTTATTCGAAGTATGGTATGCGCTCACTACGTAAAATCAGATAATTAACGTAAGTGGTTTCTAAGCAGTCTTGCTCCCACAACGAAAGAATCCGCTTGGTGGCGAAGTAGTAATCTTTATTACGCAGTAGCACGCCCACCGTACGGCTGAGCTGCTCAAAGCGCTGTTGCTCATTAGCAGAGATGAAATTGTCTTCATTCTGAATGATGGGCGCCAATCCATCGGCAAACCAATTGTTCAGAATTTCACGCATCTCTAGTTCTGACTCCGGCACATCCATACACGACAACTCACGATGCAGTGGCGGCGGTACTATGTACTTTGACGCTTTTGGCGAACTGACATAACGGTACATGTCGCTCCTCCTTGTAACTCACTCTTTAACTAGCTAAGAATACTTTTTTCAATTTCCAAGTTTTTTTCTAGAGCTCATAGAAAGAAGACCAACAAAAAAGCCATGCAAAGTAGGCTCTGCATGGCTTTGGTTTGGGCAGCAATGACACTGCCCTCGTCTAGGACTGGTTACATTGAGCTTTGATCGAAATCGTTGCCTTGGTCAGTACCCGTTTGAGTATCCGAGTCGAAGCTGCCAGAGTCATCCGTGAAGTCAACACCTTGATCTTGACCTCCCGCACTTGTCCAGTCGCTGCCACCAGATTCCATCCCCGCCATATCTGGTTGCTGATCTTGAGCAGAACCTTGCATGGTGTATTGATCATCGACTTCAACTTCAACTGTGCCACTCGCACCTTCTACCGCGCTGCCCAATTCGTCGTAACCTTGGAATTGGATTTCGCTCGTACCTTCGTAACCTTCTGGTAGGTCAACCGATACTGGTTGGTTCAGGTTGCCACTTAATGTGAAGCTGCCATCGCCGTTATCCAGTGCGTTGCTTACTGATGCACCATCAGGTAGACCGGACATTTCTGCATAATCCACCGATTCGTTACCACTGACCTCATCTGGAACCGAGATAGAAATGGTATCGCCTGGTGCTGCAGTCACATCAGCTGCGCTCTCCTCTTCACTGTCTGCACCGTTTGCTGCTTGCTCTTCAGGCTGTTGCGCTTCGCCGACTTGCTGCTCTGATGATGCTTGAGCAGTTTGGATCTGTGGTTCGTCGCTTTGCGCTGAATCGTCTGCAACTTGGATGCTCAGATTCTGAGTCGATACTTCACCGTTGTCGTTGACCTGAACATCCATAGCCAAATTGCCATCGAAGTCATCGTTCGGCCAGTATGTCCACTCTTCATCACCTGATTTCGCAAAGAAACCAGCATCGTTTGCATCAGCGACATCCAACACTTCTGCTGAAGGGCTAATGCCAAGCTCATCAATCAACTGTGCTTCCGTTAGTGTTAGTGAACCATCATCAGCGAGTGCGTAGCCTTCGCTGGTTGTGGTTTCACCTTCACCTTGGATGTCGACATTAAAGAAGCTCTCAATGCGGTTTTCACCATCAGTTGCAATGAAGCCAACTTGAACATCTCCGGTGTAGCCTTCTGCTGGTGTGAATTGGTAGTTACCTTGGTTATCGGTCTCTATCACACCTTGACCTTCCATTAGGCTCACTGACTCAATGCTCAAGCTGTCGCCTTCTGCATCGCTCAAGGTCGATAGCATGTCATCATTGGTGAACGACAAGGTGCCATCCGCAGCCATTTCTGTGGTAGAAATGCTGTCGATCTCTGGAGAAGCATTCTCTTGTGGCGCATCTTCTTTCACGACCACACCCGTTTGCTCATCATGAAGCACACCGTCTTTATCAATCACGTAAGCGATATCCGCTTCACCAGTAAAGCCTGGTGCTGGATTGAATGTCCATGTGCCATCACCGTTATCGACAATCTCACCTTGGCTGCGATCAGCTAGGTGAACGAATTTCACTTCATCACCCGCGTCAGCGTCTACGTGCTCTGCCAATCCGATTAGGTCATCTGCGGTTAGGATAACAGGTTCACCCGCTAGGGTTTCGAAGTCACCTGAATCGATGCCATCTTCGAACTCTTCTGGCTCGTCACCATAATCCACCGTTGTTGCGGTCACGGTTACGAAGAACTCGCCATTAAAGTCAGCCGGAGGCGTCATTTGCAGGTCTGAAATATCCCACTCGTTCAAGTCGATGTATTGACCCGGTTCCGTAATGGTAATGGTGTTCACACCATCCGTAACTTCGAAGCCAACAGGGAAACCAGTCATCACTAGGTTACTTAGCGTTTCTGAATCGTCGATTAGACCGACATTCAAGCCTAGGTGACCCGTTTCGTCCTCACCGAACACTAACGGACCATCATGGTCGGTTGTGATGACCGCGCCATCCGCAACAGGGCGAACAAACACTGGCACATCAAGTACTGTTTCAAACTCACCATCACTTACCACAACTTGCAAGTCAGAAACCCCTGCAAAATCGCCAGTCGGTGTGAATGTCCAAGTACCGTCACCGTTGTCTGTTACCTCACCACCATCTTCACCTTCTGCGGTGATAATGCGTGATACGACTAGGTTTTCAGTGTCGATGTCGCCGAACAAGTTCATCAGGTCGCCAGCGTCGAAGGTGAATGCGCCATCTTCGTCGGTTGCCATAAAGGCATTACCCACATTGAATGGAGCATCGTTGACTGGAATGACATCCACATTCAACGAGCCTTCAACCACTTCTTCACCATCCGTCGCGGTGTAGCCCAGTTCCACCAAACCATTGAAGTCTTGAGTGGTTACCAAGTGGTACATACCATCTGGCTGCTGAGTTAATGTCGCGTTTGCAGGCGCACGAACCGTGATGCTTTCTACGCTGATTTCGTCACCATCAAGATCCGTAACTTGATCAGCGATGTAAGCTGGGTCAATCACCATGACCACATCTTCTTCGCCTTGCATCTGGATGGTTGGTGCTTCTGGTGCATCGTTAACCGCTTCGACGTTTAGATTGCCTTCAACCGGCGTAACTAAATCACCATCGCTGACGCCGAACGACATTGGCACATCACCGTTGAAGTTCTCAGCTGGAGTGAATGACCAAGTGCCATCACCGTTGTCTAGCAAGTCACCGTATTGCTCATCAATCACTAGGTCGACAGCAGACAGTTCATCGTAGGTGTTGTCGATGTCTGTCGCGTTAGCAAGCAACATGTCCTGCGTAATAAGAATGGTAGTATCTTCGGTACCAGCAATATTCACTGGTGTTGATTGCGGAGCATCGTTAATTGGGTTCACCGTTAGGTCGACGCCCACTTCCACGCTCGCACCATCGTTATCAATCAAGTCGAAGCTTAGGTCGATATCGCCATTGAAGTTCGCATCAGGCGTAATCGTAAAGCTACCATCTTGGTTCTCAACAACGGTTGCATTGGCTACCGCGGTTAAGTTCACTGCTTCTAGATTATCGCTGTCTACGTCACCCGCTTGAGCCAGTAACTGCTCTTGACTCAATGTGATTGAACCGTCTTCATCGACGCTGTAAGCCAAATCGCCAGATACCGGAGCATCGTTGACTGGCAATACATCAATGTTCGCGTTGGTTGTCGCAGTGGCACCGTCTTCATCAGCGACAACTACGTCTAGGCTTACGCCACCGTTGAAGTTTTCATTTGGCGCGAAGCTGTAAGTGCCATCGTCATTCGCCGTTAGAATGCCGTCGCTACCACTGTAAGAGACGCTCTCTAGGCTCACGTCGCCTTCCACATCGCTTGATTGCGCTAGCAGTTGCTCTTCCGTGAAGATAATGACTTCGTCTTCATTGACAGAGTAACTTGTCGCACCTGCGATTGGTGGATCGTTCACCTCAAGAACGGTAATACCCGCAGTGGTTGAGTCTGTCGCACCCTCTTCATCGACAACTACAACGTCTAGGCTAACCTCGCCATTGAAGTTCTCGTTTGGAGAGAAGGTGTACGTGCCATCGCCATTGTCTTGGAAGACGCCATCGTTGCCACTGTAAGTCACACTGCTGATGGCTACGTCGCCTTCAATATCCGACGAATTAGCCAGTAGTTGCTCGTCACTAATGGTGATCGAGTTGTCTTCATGCACAGTGTAAGACGTGCTGCCTGCCACCGGAGGATCGTTCTCTGGCGTCACACTCACATCAATGTTGGCAGAGGTTGTATCCGTACCGTCTGATACATCAAACGTGAAGTTCACGTCACCGTTGAAGTTCTCGTTCGGTGCGAAGCTGTAAGTGCCATCGCCATTATCGGTTAGGACACCGTCTGCACCTGTGTAAGTCACGCCTTCAACAGTTAGGTTGTCACCTTCTACATCCGTCGCGCCTGTTAACAAGTCCGCATCGGTGAAGGTAAGAATACCGTCCTCACCCACGGTGAACGCTTGATCTTGTGGCTCTGGAGCGTCATTGACTGGTGTAACGGTTAGGTCAAGACCAGCCGCAACCACTTCTTCGCCATCCGTGACATCGTAACTAAACTCAATGTCGCCGTAGAAGTTCTCGCTTGGAGTAATGGTGAAGCTGCCATCCTCGTTCATTTCAACCGTTGCATTTTCATCATTGGTGCTTAGGTTGATTGCACTTAGGTCATCGCCATCGATATCAACAGCGTGCTCCAGTAACTGCTCTTGAGTTAGCGTAATGCTATTGTCTTCGGCAGTGACTGCGCTGATATCCCCCGTCACTTCTGGTGCATCATTGGTTGGCGAGATATGAATCGTCACATCTTGCGTTGCTGTTGCTGTTGTACCTGTATCTACATCCGTAGAGGTTGCGTTCACGGTTAGCGTCACATCGCCATTGAAGTCTGCAGAAGGAATAAACTCTAGCCCTTCTAGCTCGCCTGGTTGTAGTGACCAAGTACCGTCGCCATTATCAACACCAGCCGATAGTGCGCTACCTTCTGGCACATCTTCAATCAAGATAGAGAGGTTTTCTGAGCCATCGGTATCGGTTAACGCTGCATCGATATCAAGCGGCACTGGTGTATCTTCGGTACCAATGATTTGGTAATCCGCGTCCGCTACCGTGATTTCGATGTTGTCGATACCAAACGATTCATCCCAAACGTCTTGATTCAAGGTTGAACCGAAGCCAAGTTGCAATTCACCATCCTCGACAGGAACCGTCAGATTGATTTGGTGAGCTTGGTCGTTCCAACCACTGAAGCCTTCACGTTGAGAGGCTCCGTGGATAACTTCACCCACTTCGTTACCGTCAGAATCGTAAAGCGTTGTCGTACCATCTTGAGTACGGAACGCGGAGTTTTCCAAGGTGGTTAGCTGTTCACCGCCGACAAAGATTTGGAACGACTCGCCATCCCAAGAATCGATTTCGTAGAAGCTAAACGATATATTCACTTCATTAACATCGCTTGGGATATCGTAAGTTTTGCTGACCGCTTCATCACCGCCAGTGCCACCAATACGACCCAGCATGTCGCCCGTTTCGAAGCCTTGTGAGCTCTCAGTGTTCGCGTTCCAACCGTTCGAGCCAGACTCGAAGTTATCAGACGCAATCACCAAGTCTGACGCAATCGACAGCTCTGGCATATCAACCACAGATTGAACGTCAATGTTCGCTTCTGCTGGCACGGTTGCGGTGCCATCGTTGACATCAAACGTCACGTTCACGTTGCCATCGAAGTTTTCGTTTGGCGCAAAGGTGTACGTGCCATCACCGTTATCAACCAAGGTACCGCTGTCAGAAGCAACGTTTTCAACCGTTAGGTTATCACCATCGATATCACCTGCATTTTGCAGCAATTGCTCTTCGGTAAAGGTGAAGCTGGTGTCTTCTTGCGTAACAAACTGTGGCTGACCAACCGTTGGCAAGTCATTCACTGGGTTCACAGTCAGATCGGCAGTGGCTTGAATGGTTGCATCACCGTCCGTAATGTCGAAGCTCAAGTCAATGTCGCCATTGAAGTCTGCATCTGGTGTGATAGTGAAGCTACCATCGTCGTTCGCAACAACGGTCGCATTGCCGTCAACAGTCAAGTTCGATGCAGTAAGGTCATCACCATCCACGTCGCCGGCTTGAGCAAGAAGTTGCTCTTGGCTGAGAGTGATAGCACCATCTTCATCCACGCTGTAGGCCAAATCACCTGATACCGGAGCATCATTGACTGGCAATACATCAATGTTTGCATTGGTTGCTACCGTTGCACCATCTTCATCGGTCACAACTACATCTAGGCTGACATCACCGTTGAAGTTTTCGTTTGGTGCGAAGCTGAATGTACCGTCGCCATTGTCAGTAAAGATACCGTCAGAGCCGCTGTAGCTGACGCTATCAATCGCCACCTCACCTTCAACGTCAGAAGCATTCGCCAATAGCTGCTCAGAGCTGATGGTGATGACTTCGTCTTCGTTGACTGAGTAGCTAGTTGCGCCGGCAATTGGTGGATCGTTCACCTCAAGTACCGTGATACCTGCGGTGGTTGAATCCGTCGCACCGTCTTCGTCTACCACAACAACATCTAGGCTGACTTCACCATTGAAGTTCTCGTTTGGCGAGAAGGTGTAAGTACCATCGCCATTGTCTTGGAACACGCCATCTGCGCCACTGTAACTCACGCTATCAACCGAAACATCGCCTTCAATATCTGACGAATTCGCTAGTAATTGCTCATCGCTGATGGTGATTGAGTTGTCTTCGTGTACGGTGTAAGACGTGCTACCTGCCACCGGTGGATCGTTCTCAGGCGTCACGCTTACATCGATATTCGCCGTCACGGTATCTGTGCCATCGGAAACATCGAAGGTAAAGTTCACGTCGCCATTGAAGTTCTCGTTTGGCGCGAAGCTGTAAGTGCCGTCACCATTGTCGGTTAGGACACCATCAGCACCTGTGTAGGTCACACCTTCTACCGATAGGTCATCGCCATCGATATCCGTTGCGCCATCAAGCAGATCTTCATCAGTGAACAACAAGACGCCATCTTCGCCAATGGTGAACGCTTGATCTTCTGGCTGTGGTAGGTCGTTAACTGGATTAACCGTTAGATCTGCCGTCGCGACCAAGGTGTCAGAACCATCACTGATATCAAACGTAATATCAATGTCACCATTGAAGTTCGCATCAGGCGTAATGGTGAAGCTGCCATCGTCGTTAGCAGTTACTGTCGCATTACCATCTACAAGCAAGTTTTCAGCAACAAGGTCATCGCCGTCCACATCGCTCGCTTGAGACAACAATTGCTCTTGGCTCAATGTAATCGTGTTATCTTCATCTACGTTGTAAGCCAAGTTGCCCGATACTGGCGCGTCGTTGATTGGCAATACATCCACTGTGATATAGGTGTCGACTTCTGCGCCATCTTCATCACGAATAGTCACGTCTAGCGATACTTGACCATTGAAGTTCTCATTCGGTGCGAAGCTACAAGTGCCATCGCCATTTACTGAGAAGATGCCATCTGGACCGTCGTAGCTGATGCTTACAAGCTCAACATCACCTTCGACATCCGAAGCATTCAGAAGCACTTGTGATTCACTGAACGTTAGAACTTGGTCTTCATCAATGGTGTACGCAGTTGGACCTGCAATTGGCGGATCGTTCACCTCAAGTACCGTGATACCTGCGGTAGTTGAATCCGTCGCGCCATCTTCGTCGACTACAACAACATCTAGGCTCACTTCGCCATTGAAGTTTTCGTTTGGCGAGAAGGTGTACGTGCCATCACCGTTGATTTCCAGCACACCATCGTTACCGCTGTAGCTCACGCTATCAATCGATACATCACCTTCAATATCCGATGAGTTCGCTAGTAGCTGTTCGTCACTGATGGTGATCGAGTTGTCTTCATGCACAGTGTAAGACGTGCTGCCTGCCACCGGAGGATCGTTCTCTGGCGTAACACTCACATCGATATTCGCGGTCACGGTGTCCGTGCCATCAGAAACATCGAATGTAAAGTTCACATCACCATTGAAGTTCTCGTTTGGAGCAAAGCTGTATGTGCCATCGCCATTGTCAGTTAGGACACCGTCCGCGCCAGTGTATGTGACACCTTCTACCGATAGGTCATCACCATCGATGTCCGTTGCACCATCAAGCAGATCTTGGTCAGTGACGGTCAACACGCCATCTTCACCAATGGTGAACGCTTGATCTTCCGGCTGCGGCAAGTCATTAACTGGGTTAACAGTAAGGTCCGCCGTTGCAACAATAGTATCGCTGCCGTCGTTGATATCGAACGTGATATCAATGTCGCCATTGAAGTTCGCGTCAGGCGTAATGGTAAAGCTACCATCGTCATTAGCCGTAACCGTCGCATCACCGTCAACCACTAGGTTAGAAGCGGTTAGTGCATCACCTTCTACATCCGTTGCTTGTGCCAACAATTGTTCTTGGCTTAGCGTGATTGAGTTGTCTTCGTCGACACTGTAAGCCAAGTCACCCGATACTGGAGCATCATTGATTGGCAGAACATCAATGTTTGCCGTCGTCGAAGCGGTCGCACCATCTTCGTCCACGACTACAACATCAAGATTCACTTCACCATTGAAATTTTGGTTTGGTGCAAAACTGAACGTACCATCACCATTGTCGGTAAAGATACCTTCGCTGCCACTGTAGCTCACGCTATCTAGTGCTACCTCACCTTCAATATCGGAAGAGTTTGCCAACAACTGTTCTGCACTGATGGTAATGACTTCATCTTCATCAATGGTGTAACTGGTTACGCCTGCGATTGGTGGATCGTTCACCTCAAGAACGGTAATACCCGCTGTTGTTGTATCAACCGCGCCGTCCTCATCAACCACGACAACATCTAGGCTAACATCGCCTGTAAAGTTTTCGTTTGGTGAGAAGGTGTAAGTACCATCTCCATTGATTTCTAGCACACCGTCGTTACCGCTGTAACTCACGCTGCTGATCGCAACATCACCCTCGATATCCGACGAATTAGCCAATAGTTGCTCGTCACTAATGGTGATCGAGTTGTCTTCATGTACTGTGTAAGACGTGCTGCCCGCAACTGGTGGATCGTTCTCTGGCGTCACACTCACATCAATGTTGGCAGAGGTTGTATCCGTACCGTCTGACACATCGAAGGTAAAGTTCACATCGCCATTGAAGTTCTCGTTCGGTGCGAAGCTGTAAGTGCCATCACCATTGTCGGTTAGGACACCGTCTGCACCTGTGTAAGTCACGCCTTCAACTGTTAGGTTGTCACCTTCTACATCCGTCGCGCCTGTTAATAGGTCTGCATCTGTAAAGGTAAGAAGACCGTCCTCACCCACGGTGAACGCTTGATCTTGTGGCTCTGGTGCGTCATTGACTGGCGTTACCGTTAGGTCGAGACCAGCCGCGACCACTTCTTCCCCGTCAGTCACATCGTAGGTGAACTCGATGTCACCGTAGAAGTTCTCGCTTGGAGTAATGGTGAAGCTGCCATCCTCGTTCATTTCAACCGTTGCATTTTCATCATTGGTGCTCAGGTTGATTGCGCTTAGGTCGTCACCATCGATATCAACGGCATGCTCAAGTAACTGCTCTTGAGTCAACGTAATGCTGTTGTCTTCGGCAGTTACCGCCGTGATATCACCCGTCACTTCTGGTGCATCATTGGTTGGCGAGATATGAATCGTCACATCTTGCGTCGCTGTCGCCGTGGTTCCGGTATCTACATCCGTAGAGGTTGCATTCACGGTTAGCGTCACATCGCCATTGAAGTCCGCAGAAGGAATAAACTCTAGCCCTTCTAGCTCGCCCGGTTGCAGTGACCAAGTACCATCACCATTATCAACACCCGCTGATAGCGAGCTGCCTTCTGGCACATCTTCAATCAAGATAGCGAGGTTTTCTGAACCATCGGTATCGGTTAACGCCGCATCGATATCAAGCGGCACTGGCGTATCTTCGGTACCAATGATTTGGTAATCCGCGTCCGCTACCGTGATTTCGATGTTGTCGATGCCGAATGACTCGTCAGGAATACTTTGGTTTAGCGTAGAACCAAAGCCTAACTGAAGCTGACCGTCTTCCACCGGAACGGTTAAGTTCACTTGGTGTGCTTGGTCGTTCCAACCACTGAAGCCTTCACGTTGAGAGGCTCCGTGGATCACTTCACCCACTTCGTTACCGTCAGAGTCGTGAAGCGTTGTCGTACCATCTTGAGTACGGAACGCGGAGTTCTCCAAGGTGGTTAGCTGTTCACCGCCGACAAAGATTTGGAACGACTCGCCATCCCATGAATCGATTTCGTAGAAGCTAAACGAGATATTCACTTCATTAACATCACTTGGAATATCGTAGGTTTTGCTGACCGCTTCATCACCGCCAGTGCCACCAATGCGACCCAGCATGTCGCCCGTTTCGAAGCCTTGTGAGCTCTCAGTGTTCGCGTTCCAACCGTTCGAGCCAGACTCGAAGTTATCAGACGCAATCACCAAGTCTGAAACAATCGACAGCTCTGGCATATCAACCACAGATTGAACATCAATGTTCGCTTCTGCTGGTACGGTTGCAGTGCCATCGTTGACGTCAAACGTTACGTTCACGTTGCCATCGAAGTTTTCATTCGGTGCGAAGGTGTACGTGCCGTCACCGTTGTCGACTAACGTACCACTGTCAGAAGCAACGTTTTCAACCGTTAGGTTATCACCATCGATATCACCTGCATTTTGCAGCAGTTGCTCTTCGGTAAAGGTGAAGCTGGTGTCTTCTTGCGTGACGAACTGTGGCTGACCAACCGTTGGCAAGTCATTCACTGGGTTCACAGTCAGATCGGCAGTGGCTTGAATGGTTGCATCACCGTCCGTAATGTCGAAGCTCAGATCAATGTCGCCATTGAAGTCCGCATCCGGTGTGATAGTGAAGCTGCCATCGTCATTCGCAACAACGGTCGCATTACCGTCAACAGTCAGGTTGGATGCGGTTAGGTCATCGCCATCCACATCGCCCGCTTGTGCAAGAAGTTGCTCTTGGCTAAGAGTGATAGAACCATCTTCATCCACGCTGTAAGCCAAATCACCTGATACTGGAGCATCGTTGACTGGCAATACATCAATGTTTGCATTGGTTGCTACCGTAGCACCATCTTCATCGGTCACGACAACATCTAGGCTGACATCACCGTTGAAGTTTTCGTTTGGTGCGAAGCTGAATGTGCCATCGCCGTTGTCAGTAAAGATACCGTCAGAGCCGCTGTAGCTGACGCTATCAATCGCGACTTCGCCTTCAACATCAGAAGCATTCGCCAATAGCTGCTCAGAGCTAATGGTGATGACTTCGTCTTCGTTCACTGAGTAGCTGGTCGCGCCGGCAATTGGCGGATCGTTCACCTCAAGTACCGTAATACCTGCGGTGGTTGAATCCGTCGCACCGTCTTCATCGACAACCACAACGTCAAGGCTCACTTCACCATTGAAGTTCTCGTTTGGCGAGAAGGTGTAAGTGCCGTCACCATTGTCTTGGAACACACCATCTGCGCCACTGTAGCTGACACTATCAATCGCGACTTCGCCTTCGACGTCAGATGAGTTAGCCAATAGTTGTTCGTTACTGATGGTGATCGAATTATCTTCATGCACCGTGTAAGACGTGCTGCCTGCCACTGGTGGATCGTTCTCTGGCGTCACGCTTACATCGATATTTGCGGTCACGGTATCCGTGCCGTCAGAGACATCGAAGGTAAAGTTCACATCGCCATTGAAGTTTTCGTTTGGCGCGAAGCTGTAAGTGCCATCACCATTGTCGGTTAGGACACCATCTGCGCCTGTGTAGCTCACGCCTTCAACCGATAGGTCATCGCCATCGATATCCGTTGCGCCATCAAGCAGATCTTCATCAGTGAACAGCAAGACGCCATCTTCACCAATGGTGAACGCTTGATCTTCTGGCTGTGGTAGGTCGTTAACTGGATTAACCTTTAGGTCAGCCGTTGCAACGATAGTGTCGGTGCCATCGTTGATATCGAACGTGATATCAATGTCACCATTGAAGTTCGCATCAGGCGTTATGGTGAAGCTGCCATCATCGTTTGCCGTGACCGTTGCATCACCGTCAACCACTAGGTTAGATGCGGTTAGCGCGTCGCCTTCTACATCCGATGCTTGAGCAAGAAGCTGCTCTTGGCTTAGCGTAATTGAATTGTCTTCATCAACACTGTAAGCCAAGTTGCCCGATACTGGCGCATCGTTGATTGGCAATACATCGATGTTTGCATTAGTTGACGCAGTTGCACCGTCTTCATCAACAACCACAACATCTAGGCTCACTTCGCCATTGAAGTTCTCGTTTGGCGAGAAGGTGTACGTACCGTCACCATTGTCTTGGAACACACCATCTGTGCCGCTGTAGCTAACGCTATCAACCGCGACATCTCCTTCGACGTCTGATGAATTCGCCAGTAATTGCTCGTCACTGATGGTGATCGAGTTGTCTTCATGCACTGTGTAAGACGTGCTGCCTGCCACCGGTGGATCGTTCTCAGGCGTGACTGTCACATCGATATTCGCGGTCACGGTATCCGTGCCATCAGAAACATCGAAGGTGAAGTTCACGTCGCCATTGAAGTTTTCGTTTGGAGCGAAGCTGTATGTGCCGTCACCGTTGTCGGTTAGGACACCATCTGCGCCTGTGTAAGTGACGCCCTCTACCGATAGATCATCACCATCGATGTCCGCTGCGCCATCCAGCAGGTCTTGATCAGTGAAGGTC
Organism: Vibrio owensii CAIM 1854 = LMG 25443; assembly: GCF_000817815.1. Taxonomy (GTDB): domain Bacteria; phylum Pseudomonadota; class Gammaproteobacteria; order Enterobacterales; family Vibrionaceae; genus Vibrio; species Vibrio owensii. Next base: position 112,812 of record NZ_JPRD01000049.1, on the reverse strand, counting down.
AACACGCCATCTTCACCAATGGTGAACGCTTGATCTTCTGGCTGCGGCAAATCATTAACTGGGTTAACGGTTAGGTCCGCTGTTGCAACAATAGTGTCGTTGCCGTCGTTGATATCGAACGTGATATCAATGTCGCCATTGAAGTTCGCGTCAGGCGTGATAGTGAAGCTACCATCGTCATTAGCCGTAACCGTCGCATCACCGTCAACCACTAGATTAGATGCGGTTAGCGCGTCGCCTTCTACATCCGATGCTTGAGCAAGAAGCTGCTCTTGGCTCAACGTGATTGAGTTGTCTTCGTCGACGCTGTACGCCAAGTTACCCGATACTGGTGCATCATTGACTGGTAAGACATCGACTGTGATGTAAGTATCGACCTCTGCGCCGTCTTCATCGCGAATGGTCACATCCAACTGCACTTGACCGTTGAAGTTTTCATTCGGTGCAAAGCTACATGTACCATCGCCATTTACTGAGAAGATGCCATCTGGACCGTCGTAGCTGATGCCTACTAGCTCGACATCCCCTTCAACATCCGAAGCATTCAGTAGCACTTGCGATTCACTGAAGGTTAGAACTTGGTCTTCATCGATAGTGTATGCAGTAGGACCTGCGATTGGTGGGTCATTTACCTCAATCACAGTAATGCCAGCAGTGGTAGAGTCCGTTGCACCTTCTTCATCGACAACGACAACATCTAGGCTCACCTCGCCACTGAAGTTCTCGTTTGGTGAGAAGGTGTAAGTACCATCGCCATTGATTTCTAACACACCATCGTTACCGCTGTAGCTCACGCTATCAATCAACACATCGCCTTCAATATCCGATGAGTTCGCCAATAGCTGTTCGTCACTGATGGTAATCGAATTGTCTTCATGAACGGTGTAAGCCGTGCTGCCTGCAACCGGTGGATCGTTCTCTGGCGTGACTGTTACATCGATATTTGCCGTCACAGTATCCGTGCCATCGGAAACATCGAAAGTGAAGTTCACGTCGCCATTGAAGTTCTCGTTTGGTGCGAAGCTATATGTGCCATCACCATTGTCAGTAAGAACACCATCTGCGCCTGTGTAAGTGACGCCCTCAACAGATAGGTCATCCCCTTCAATATCGGTAGCACCTGTTAGCAGATCCGCATCAGTAAAGGTCAGCACACCATCTTCACCAACGGTGAACGCTTGATCTTGTGGTTCCGGCGCATCATTAACTGGTGACACCAATAACTCAAGGTTGGTAGAGACAACATCATCGCCGTCAGACACATCGAACGTAAAGGTGATATCACCATTAAAGTCCGCATCTGGCGTTAAGGTGTAAGTACCGTCGCCATTGTCTGTGATGGTGATGTTTTCATCATCCGTTGCTAAGTTCAGCGCTGTCAGTTGGTCTCCATCCAAGTCACGCGCATTAGCGAGTAAATCTTCTTGCGTGATTAGGATTGAACCATCTTCTTCAACCATCGCTGAAACAGGCAATGCTTCAGGCGCATGTTCAATGTGGGCACCTGTTGCATTCACATAGATGGTTTGAGAAACGGTTTCAGAATCATTATTTGATAGCTCTGTTGCCGTTGCCGTTACATTGATTTCTAGCTGTTGGTTAAAGTCTTCTGGCAATTGAATCTGTAGCTCTTGTTCAATTGCTGTGGTTGGAAGCGTTACAGAACCATCTGGACCTACTGTTACTTCACCGCTGTAGATCTGGCTGTTCACTTCACCTACATCAATGGTGAAGTTGAAGTCGGTGTAATCGGCATCACCGCCACCGTAGAGATCTTCAAAGCCGTAAACCAGTTCACCATCCTCGTTCACGGTGGTTCGGGTATGCTCAATACCATCTTGGTTAAGCTCTGAGCTTGAACCACCATGGAAGACTGCATCACCGAATTGACTTTGAATCACGGTTTCAGAACCATCAGCACCAACAAACACGAGTTGCGGGTCAACTGTATCCATGTTCGCAGGAGAGCCATCTGCTGCACGGAACTCGTACTGACCATCTTGCATGGATGCAAAGTCATTGAAGTTATGACCGTTAGGAATCAAGAATAGGTTGAAGCTTTCCCCTTCCGAGATTTGGAAGCTGAACTGATCTTGTCCCGGTACGAGGTCACCGCCACCGCCAACTTGAGAGGCGTTTTCGTACACCACTTCAACGCCAGTGATGTTGCCATCTTCATCGACTTTGTAGTAACCCGCTGTGTTTTGGTAACCCGCGGTTTCACCTTCAAACGTAACCGTGATTTCAGTATCGTTGAAACTGGTGATACCGTTGTCTTGATCGTTAAGTACCCCTTCGTTGTCGTAGCTGATCACCGAACCTTCTGGAACACCATCCACGGTCACCGTCAGTGTTTCTGACAAGTCTTGGTCAACCAATGCTGCGGCGATGTTCACTTCAACAATACCGCCTGGCTCAACCAAGATCGCTTGATCATCCACGTTTCGACCATCGCCATCAGTGATGACTAGGTCTGGCGCATCTGCCACGGCTTCGATATGGACATTAATGTCTTGCTCAACTTCATCAGTGCCGTCAGAAACAGTAAAGCTGAACTGCAAGTCACCACTGAAGTGCTCTTCTGGTACGAAGCTAAATGTACCGTCACCGTTGTCCGTTACAGTACCTTCATCACCCGAGTAATTAATGCTGGTAACAGTGAGGTCATCACCATCAATATCAATCGCACCGCTTAGAAGATCTTCTTGCGTGAACAGGATGCTGCCATCCTCTTCAATGTGGTACATGCCAGGCGCAACAATTGGAATGTCATTGACTGGGTTCACCGTCAATGTCATTTCATTGGCAACACTCAATTCACCGTCGCTCACTTCATAAGTAAACTCGATGTCTCCATTGAAATGCTGTGAAGGCGTAACGGTAAAGGTGCCGTCGCCGTTATCCTCGATAGAGGCATTAGGATCATTGGTTTCTAGTGCCGTTGCGTATAGGTCATCACCATCTTGATCGCTGGCATTTTCAAGCAGCATTTCTTGTGTCACGAGGATAGAGCCATCCTCGTCCAGGTCTGCCACGATTGGCGCTGCTTCTGGTGCATCGTTGACGAACTCAACTTTCAAGTCGATGTTTGCCGCCACCACATCGGTGCCATCGCTCACATCAAACGTAAGGTCAACATTACCAAAGAAGCCCTGCTCTGGCGTTAACGTGTAAGTGCCATCGCCATTATCTGTCACTTGAACCGTGTCGCTTAAACTCGTCACGTTAACAACAGACAGGTCATCGCCCTCGATGTCCGTCGCTTGAGCCAGCAGCTCTGCTTCAGTAATCGTGATGGCTTCGCCGTCTTCTGTAGTGAAGGACAAATCAGGCACATCTGGCAGGTCGTTCACTGGGTTAACGGTGAGGTTTAGATCTGCAGCGACGGTTTCAATCGCGTCAGTTACGTCATAAGTAAATTCGATTTCACCAAAGAAGTTTTCGCTCGGTGTAATCGTGAAGCTACCATCAGCGTTCTCAACGATGGTTGCATTAGGATCGTTGGTCGATAGGTTCACCGCTTCAAGGTTGTCACCATCCACGTCCGTCGCGTTCGCCAACAAGTCTTCTTGAGTGATGGTAATTGAGCCATCTTCATCGACGACCGCATCAACAGGACCGCTGACCTCTGGACCTTCGTTGACGATCTCAACATCGATCTTCGCTGTGCTTGGTGCACTTGCTTGACCGTCGCTGATGTCGAAGGTCAGGTTCACTTCACCGTAGAAGTTCGAAGTTGGTTCGAAGGTAAAGGTGTTGTCGCCGTTGTCTGTCAACGTACCTTGTGACTGGTCGACAAGCAGTAGATTCTCGATATGCAGAATGTCGCCATCCACATCAGTCGCACCTGATAACAGGTCTTTTGCTTCGATGATGATGGTGCCGTTTTCTAGCATTTGAGTATGCAGCGGCGCACCAGGAACTGGCACATCGTTGACTGGAATAACGGTCAGATCTAGATGGGTATCGACTTCATCGGTGCCATCAAAGACTTTGTAATCGATGTCGACTTCACCATTGAAGTTTTCATTCGGCATAAAGGTGTAAGTGCCGTCGCCATTGTCGACAAGCTCACCGTTATCACCGCTGTAAGAGATATCAGAGATAGACAGCGCATCGCCTTCCACGTCACTTGCATTGGCAAGCAAATCATCCGCGCTAAACGTAATGCCCACATCCTCATCAGTCGACAACACAATCGGACCAGAAACAATTGGTGCATCGTTTACTGCTTCAAAGTTGATGTTGATGATGTTGTCGTCAGTGAGTTCACCATCTGTAACTTGGTAACCAAGCTCAATCTCACCGTAGAAGTTCTCATCTGGTGTGACTGTCCATGTACCATCGCCGTTGTCGGTTAACGTAGCGTGCTCCGCGTTATCCCCCACCAGCTCTAGGTTTTGAATATCAAGAACATCGCTATCGATATCACTCGCTTGTGCTAAAAGCTGTTCTTCTGTGATTACCACAGAGGCAAACTGCGTAGAACCTTCGGTATCGATGGTCACATTTGGCAGGTCAGCGGTCAGTTCGATTTCACTGTCACCTTCACGGATATTCAGTTCTACCGTTTCAGTGATTTCCGTGCCGTCCACGCCAATAGATGTGAACACCGCTTCATCATGACAAGTTTGCGAAACCGTCATGTTTTGAACCACGTAAGTACCGTTACCTTGAATCGTTCCTAACTCAAAGTAAGACACTGGCTCGTTCACCGTTAAGGTGTAATCCGTCTCATAGCTACCACGATCTTCTTTGTGGTAAGTCATCGAGTCGATCAAGTCACCATCAGAGTTAAACGCGCGAATTTCGACTTCGGTAAAGTGGCGAGACTCCTCCATAAACCAGCCGCCTAGACCATCTAGGTGGAAGCTGATTTCGTTGATGTCTTGACCTTCAACAGTCACAGTCAGTTTTTCATCACCGCTCAAGCCTTGGCGGTCAGTATCACCAATACCGTGACCGATGTGTGTTTTACCATTCCACGCACCGAGTGGGTCATCATTACTTTGAACGGTAACTTTCAAATCACCATCAACAAACTCACGTGTGTAAGGGTCAACAGCAGTACCCCAATCATCAAGGCTGGCGTTGTCGTCAAAGGTACCAATTTGACTCGTATGCGTACCGTTTGCCAATGCATCATCATTTGGAATGAAGCGCACTTCCGTGTCTGCAGGAACCTCCTGCCCGACTTCTAGCTGTACCCATTCGTCATTTAGATTTGCTTCAATGATGCCGTTTTCAGGGGCTTGGTCGAGACGTAACGCAGGCTCTTCACGCAGAGAAACACCCACTGTTTGGTCTTCTTCTGCTTGAATAAAGATCTCGTCACCCGCTTCTGGCGCATCGTTGACAGGATTAACGGTCAGATCCAACGTGGTCAGAACATCATTTTCGCCATCGCTGATGTTGTAAGTGAAGTCCAACTCACCATTGAAGTTTTCCGTATGCGTAATCGTGAATGAACCATCATCGTTGGCTACGATCGTCGCATCCGGGTCATTGGTTTGTAGATTGCTGGCAACAAGGTCATCACCTTCAATGTCTGTCGCATTCGCAAGCAATTGCTCTTGCGTGATGGTGATGGCGTTATCTTCATCCACTTCAGCTTGAATGCCTGACGTTTCAGGTGCGTCGTTCACCGCGATAACATCGATGCCTGCGGTTGTTGTATCCGTTGCACCATCTTGGTCGATGACCGTAACGTCGAGCGAAATGTTACCGTCAAAGTTCTCATTTGGCGTGAAGGTATATGTGCCGTCGCCATTGTCCACGAAGCTACCGTCGTTACCAGAGTAGCTAACATTCGCCAAGGCTACATCGCCTTCCACATCAGAAGAGTTGGCTAACAACTGCTCGTCACTAATGGTGATTTGACCGTCTTCTTGAACCGTGTAAGACGTAGAACCTGCAACCGGTGGATCGTTCACTGGTGTCACGCTGACATCAATGAATGCTGGTGTTGAACCTGTGCCGTCAGACACATCGAATGTGAACTGGACGTCACCGTTGAAGTTCTCATTCGGCGCAAAGCTGTAAGTGCCATCGCCATTGTCGGTAAGTACACCATCCGCACCTGTGTAGAGAACGTTTTCGATAGACAGATCATCGCCATCAATATCCGATGCACCTTCCAATAGGTCTGCATCCGTGAACAGCAAGGTGCCATCTTCTTCTATCGTGAACTGTTGATCTTGCGCTTGTGGCAAGTCATTCACAGGATTAACCGTAATATCCAGACCAACTTGTACCGAGCCGCCATCGTTATCAATGATATCGAAGGTCAGATCTAGGTCACCGTTGTAGTTTTCATCTGGTGTGATGGTGTAGCTGCCATCATCGTTGTATTGAATCGTCGCGTTGTCATCTGTCGATAGATTGATGGCTTCAAGGTTCTCGCTATCAATATCGCCCGCTTTGGCAAGCAGCTGCTCTTGGCTTAGCGTGATTGAGCTGTCTTCGTTGATGGTGTAAGCCAAATCACCCGATACTGGTGGATCGTTGATTGGCAATACATCGACATTGATGTGCGTATCAACGGTTGCCCCATTCTCATCTTGAATGGTCACATCCAACTGAACTTGGCCATTGAAGTTCTCGTTTGGCGCAAAGCTACAAGTACCATCGCCATTAACGGTAAAGATACCATCCGAGCCTTCATAGCTGATGCCAACAAGCTCTACATCGCCCTCGATATCAGATGCGTTGGCAAGAATTTGTGACTCACTGAATGTCAGTACTGAATCTTCATCAATCGTGTAAGACGTTGGACCGGCAACTGGAGGGTCATTCACTTCAATGACCGTAATGCCTGCGGTCGTTTCGTCAATCGCACCTTGCTCATCCGCCACAATCACATCAAGGCTGATATCACCACTGAAGTTCTCATTCGGCATGAAGGTGTAAGTGCCGTCACCGTTGTCTTGGAATACGCCATCGGTGCCTGAATAGGTCACGCTATCGATAGACACTGCGCCTTCCACATCCGAAGAGTTAGCCAGAAGCTGCTCGTCGGAAATGGTAATCGCATTATCTTCATCAACCGTGTAAGACGTTGAACCCGCAACCGGAGGATCGTTCACTGGAGTGACGCTCACGTCCACATTGGCAGGTACGGTCTCAGTGCCGTCAGAAACACCAAAACTAAAGCTGACATCACCGTTGAAGTTTTCGTTTGGTGCAAAGGTGTAAGTACCATCACCGTGGTCAGTCAGCACACCATCGCTGCCTGTGTAGCTAATGCCATCAACCGTTAAGTTATCGCCATCGATATCGGTCGCGCCAGCAAGCAAGTCTGCATCGGTAAACTGCAGCGTGCCATCTTCTTCAACACTGAACTGCTGGTCTTGAGGAACAGGAAGATCGTTAACCGGATTAACCGTTAGATCCACCGTTGCTTGGATAGTGTCTGTGCCGTCCGTAATGTTGAATTGGATATCAATGTCACCATTAAAGTCCGCATCTGGTGTAATCGTGAAGCTGCCATCATCGTTCGCTGTAACGGTTGCGTTTCCATCGACAGTCAAATCGCTAGCAGTCAGGTCATCGCCCTCAATATCAGACGCTTGAGAAAGAAGCTGCTCTTGGCTGAGTGTAATCGCACCGTCTTCATCAACGCTATAAGCCAAATCACCCGATACTGGCGCATCATTGATTGGCAATACATTCACATTGATGACGGTATCAACTTCTGCTCCATCTTCATCTCGAATGGTCACATCAAGTTGAACTTGTCCGTTAAAGTTCTCGTTTGGCGCGAAGCTGCACGTGCCATCATCGTTAACGGTGAAAATGCCATCCGGACCATCATAGCTAATGCCAACAAGCTCTACATCGCCTTCCACATCAGAGGCATTCAACAGCACTTGCGACTCACTAAACGTCAGAACTGAATCTTCATCAATAGTGTAAGAAGTTGGTCCAGCGACTGGTGGGTCGTTCACTTCCAGCACCGTAATACCAGCAGTGGTGGCATCCGTTGCGCCTTCTTCATCAGCGACGACGACATCAAGCGTCACTTCACCATTAAAGTTTTCATTTGGAGAGAAGGTGTACGTACCGTCACCATTGATTTGCAACACACCATCGCTGCCAGAGTAGCTCACGCTATCAATCGAGACATCCCCTTCTAAATCCGAAGAATTTGCCAACAGCTGCGCGTCAGAAATGGTAATAGAGTTGTCTTCGTGAACCGTGTAAGACGTTGAGCCTGCCACCGGAGGATCATTCACCGGCGTAACGCTCACATCCACATTCGCTGAAACTGTATCTGTGCCATCAGATACGTCGAAGCTGAAATTCACATCGCCATTGAAGTTCTCATTTGGCGCAAAGCTATACGTGCCATCGCCATTGTCAGTTAGAACGCCGTCGGTTCCTTCGTAGCTGATTCCCGTTACAGAAAGGTCATCGCCTTCAATGTCGGTCGCGCCAGCAAGAAGATCCGCATCGGTAAATTGCAGCGTACCATCTTCTTCCACGCTGAATTGTTGGTCTTGAGGAACAGGTAAATCGTTGATTGGGTTAACGGTTAGGTCAGCGGTTGCTTGAACGGTGTTCGTGCCATCTGAGATATCAAAACTGATGTCGATATCACCATTGAAATCTGCGTCTGGCGTGATAGTGAAGCTACCATCGTCGTTTTGAGTCACCGTCGCATTGCCATCTACAGAAAGGTTAGAAGCCGTCAGTGCATCGCCTTCCACATCGGAAGCTTGCGACAACAACTGCTCTTGGCTCAAACGAATCGAGCCATCTTCGTCCACCGAGTAAGCAAGATTGCCTGATACTGGCGCATCATCGACAGGCGTAACGCTTACATCAATGTTGGCAGAAACCGTATCTGTGCCATCGGATACATCAAAGCTGAAGTTCACATCACCATTGAAGTTTTCATTTGGCGCAAAAGTGTAAGTCCCATTGCCGTTGTCGGTCAGGATGCCGTCGCCACCGTCGTAGCTCACACCTTCAACTGTTAGGTTATCGCCTTCAATATCCGTTGCGCCAGTAAGCAGGTCTGCGTCCGTAAATTGCAGCGTGCCATCTTCTTCCACGCTGAATTGTTGGTCTTGAGGGACAGGCAAATCGTTGATTGGATTAACCGTTAGGTCAGCGGTTGCTTGAACGGTATTAGTGCCATCTGAGATATCAAAGCTAATGTCGATATCACCATTGAAATCTGCGTCCGGCGTGATGGTGAAGCTACCATCGTCATTTTGAGTCACCGTCGCATTGCCATCTACCGAAAGGTTAGACGCCGTCAGTGCATCGCCTTCCACATCGGAACCTTGCGACAACAACTGCTCTTGGCTCAAACGAATCGAGCCATCTTCGTCCACTGAGTAAGCAAGGCTACCAGACACTGGCGCATCATCGACTGGCGTAACGCTTACATCAATGTTGGCAGAAACCGTATCCGTACCGTCGGACACATCAAAGCTGAAGTTCACATCGCCATTGAAGTTTTCATTTGGCGCAAAAGTGTAAGTCCCATTGCCGTTGTCGGTCAGGATGCCGTCGCCACCATCGTAGCTCACGCCTTCAACGGTTAGGTTGTCGCCTTCAATATCCGTTGCGCCAGCAAGCAGGTCAGCATCGGTGAAGATCAGAGTTCCGTCCTCTTCCACCTCAAAGGTTTTATCTTCAGGCACTGGTGCGTCATTGATTGGACGAACGGTTAAATCGATAGAACTTGAAACGGTTTCTTGACCATCACTGATATCAAACGTTAAGTCGAGTTCACCATTGAAATCAGCGTCCGGAACCACGGTGAACGTGCCGTCACCATTGTCTTGAACCGATGCATTCGCACCTACTTGGACGTTAGACGCAACAAGGTCGTCGCCATCAACATCACTTGCGTATTCGAGTAATTGTTCTTGAGTGAAGGTAATGGTGCCATCTTCATCCATGATGTAAGCCAGATCTTGTTCTACCTCTGGCGCGTCGTTTTCACCTTCGACTTTAATTTGGAACGTTTCGCTCGTGGTTTCAGAGTCAAAATCATCTTCTACTTGCGTCGTGGTCTCTTCGCTAGAGTCTTGAACGTCCACCGCAAAGGTTTCTTCTGTGGTTTCTGAATCTAGGTTATCACCACCTTGTGAACCTTCAGAATCGGATGAAGAGGCACTTGGCGCAGCCGAAGTTTGTACAGCTTGTCCTTGTGCTTCATTGCCTTCTGCGTCCGAACCACCTTCAGAGCCAGAGGCATCACCGCCACCAACAGCTTGTGCACCCGCACCTGAAGCCGCACCGCCGCTGCCAGACGCTTCTTCACCAGACCCACCGTCTGATGCCACGCTGTCTACCACGTTCGATTGAGCGGCATCCGAACCACCGCTACTCTCTGGCGTGTCTTCTTGTACCGCACCACCGGACGCCGAGGCTTCTTCCTCTGCTCCGGCACCACTTGGGTTGTCTTCCATCGCCTGATTGGCTTCGTCTGCTGCATCGGTATTTTCAGCACCCGTCGCTACGGTCGAAGCAATCGTATTCTGTTGATTTTGCTGATTCTGCTGCTGGGAGGGCGTACCCGCGTCATTGGTTTCCGTTTGTTCTACCGCGTCATTTAGGTCTTTGTTTTGGTTATTTTGGTTGTTGTCACCTGCCATTACAGCCTCCGTTGCCATTAGCTAACTGATCGTGTTTAGAGGCAGTAAAGGACACCATTCTGGAAAACCAACTTTTTTATCCAACTTTTTTCATACTCATGTTGTTTAACCAGAAAGAGGTAAAAAAAATTTGAAAACGCAATTTAAAGATCCTTAGTTATTGTCATTAAAGCAATTAGGGCGGTGGAACAATGATAAACATGACGAATCTGTTGCGCTCAGTCGACAACAGCCACAAAGGGCTGCAATTGCTATTGGGAGATTTTTATAAGGACTTCAGCAGCGCGGCGATTAACATCGAAATGCTGCATAAACAAAACCGTTTTGAAGAGCTGAGCGGCTACTCAAAAAAGCTGAAAACCATTCTCGTATTACTTTGTGATGATGATTTACCACCCAAGATGGCAAAGCTGGAACATTTAAGTAAGCACCACTTTCCCGCACCTAATGAATTGATTGAGGACATCAAAACTGAGCTCAATAACGTGAACAAACAAATAAGCCAGCTGTTAGATATCGAAAACTCTATCGATGACAACACTGATGATGAATAACCGAGGTGGATCATGAGTAACAAGCAGATCGAACACCACCTCAGAAAGGCACTCGTTTCCAACAACGAGTCTTCGAAGGTGACTGCAGACGATACGATCGTGCTAGCCAGTGCAATGACCAGCGTACACAAAACATTGCTGGTTATCTTTTTGCTTTCAATGGTGGCGATCGCCGTGGCGTCTCAAGCTCGTATCGACATTGTGGTGTCGGTGCGCGGTGAGTTATTGCTGGAATCTGACGTAGAAAAAGTGCAACACCTTGAAGGCGGTATTCTCGAAGAAATGTTAGTGCGCAAAGGCGAAGTGGTTTACGAAGGTCAACCCATTGCGCGAATTCGTTCTTTGGATAGAAACACTCAACTCGATACAGTAAACACAGAAATCATTCAGCTTGAGTTAGACAAACTCCGTTATGAAAGCCTGCGTGATATGGTAGAGCCCGATTTCTCTGCCTACATCGAAAAATATCCAGAATTGGTTCAGGTAAATATGAATACCTGGCAGCAAGAGTTTTCCAAAAACCGCTCGAATGAAGAGTTGATCACCCACGACATCAATCATAAGAATTCTTTGATTGATTCTATGTTTAAGCGCCGCAAAAGTTCCGAGAACCAGCTTTCGTTGATTCGCAAGCAGCTCAATATCAAGAACACCCTCTATAAAGAAGAAATGGCATCTTATGTCGATGTTCTGAATATGCAGGTTCAAGAATCAAACATGGTGCGTGAGATTGAAAATCTCGATGAGTCGGTCATGAATGAGCGCTTCCAACTCGACAAACTAGAAAAGCAGTATCGAGACTTGGTGGAAAATCGCAACTCCGAATACCAAGCGCAAATCATTCAAGCGAAGAAAGATCTCAAGTTAAAACGCATTCTTCGTCCTCAACACTCTGACAAAGTGGATCGCCTCGTGGTCTACGCCCCTATTGATGGTGTGGTGGATAAAGTGCACTTTAATTTCCGCTCTGCCGTGATACCGCCGGGGGAAAGTATCGCGGACATTGCGCCGATTAATAACTCCCTTCATGGCGAAGCGAAGATTCCACGTAAAGACATGGGCTTTGTTGAAATCGGACAGGCGGTCAAAGTGAAGATGGACACTTACAACTTTGCCAAGTACGGATTTTTGGAAGGTCGAATCGCGTCAATCAGCCGTTCGTCCTATGAAGAAGAGGACGCTGAATTCTACCTCGCTGAAATCCAAATCAGCCAAAACTATCTAGAGCGTGGAGGCACACAATACAAACTGTCCCCTTACATGGAGTTTACCGCCGACGTGAAAACAGGGTCACGTCGGGTTATCGAATACGCTGCGAAGCCGGTTATGTCGGCTATCGAAGACGCGTTCGATGAGAGGTAATGGATGAGTAGCAAACCTTCCTACAATATTTCCGTTCCTGTTATGCGCCTAAGCATTGCTTTTAGCTTGGTGCTGGCTGCCCTCGCCTTTTATTTGTATGTCTCTTGGGAAAAAGTGGATTCAGTGGAGCAAGTGCAAAACGCGCCTCTATTGGTTCAAGCTCAACAACTCAACCAAACCATCGAACTTGATATCCAAACGCTTCAGCGCTGTTTAGCCGCGCGTTATTGTAGTACAACAGAGCTCGATTTTGAGGTTCTGAAAAACGAAATTGACCAGTTTAAGTCTCTCGCGTCACTCAACAAAACCGAGTTTAGCTTGGTGGGCGCGACCGAATATACGCAGCTTGAACTGGCGATTAATCGCTTCTCGGACAGCTCAAAAACGCGTGACGATGTGTTGGCACTGTATCTCTCGCTCACCAATAACTACCTACAAATGGACGACAACTATCGCACCATGTTTAACAACCACGCGAGCGACCTAATGATGGAGAAAAACGAGTTCTTCATTTGGTTGTTTATGGTCGTTGTTGTGTTGGTTGGTATCGCCGTTCTATCGAACTTAGTGGCAATCCTCAAACTGAGAAAATCCAGTTCGAATGAGCGAGACATTGACCAAGAGTTCGATGGGCTTTATCAAGAGCTCAAACAACTGGATTTACAAAGGTTAGAAGAGTTGTTGAATGAAGTGAGCATCAATCCGAAGCAGCGTCAAATCTACTCTCACCTAAAACTGATTTTCAGCAAACTCGAAGAGCAAAAACGCAATAACGATCTCTACAAGCAACTCTATGCTCTGATTGGTTACGAGATTCGTGGCATCACCAACACTATTAACGGCGGCGTGCAATATCTCGTACAAGAGACCGATGAGAGCGGCGTGTTGATGGCGCAAGATATAACCTCGGCTGCCAATACCCTGTCTGAATTGGCAGAGAACTACAACCGACTCATTTCACAAGGGACCGAGAGCAAATCGAAAGAGTTTTCACTGCTAAATGTACTGTCTGAATTGATGATTCACATCAGTTCAAAAGTGCAGCGAAATGAAGGTGAGCTAGACTGCTTTATCTCGGATAACTTACCAAACCGTGTTGAAGGGCAATCCACCAGCTTATTCTGGGTGTTGTTCCTACAGCTATCGAATGCCATCCAACTCAAAGCCGACAAAAAACTGTTTGTCACCATTGAATCGGGCGCGGCGTCAGACATTGAAAACACTCGCCTGACCATCAATCTAAACTTCTTAACCACACTGGATGTGCCGTTTGCCAAGCTCAATACCCTACACTGGAGCGACCATAAGCAGCACACTGCAAACAAAGACGATTTGGCGAAAAGCGTACTGAAAGATTATGGCTATTACGAGAGCCATTGGTATCAATCGGGCAATCAGGAACGTTTTCAAATTCAGCTCGATTTAAAAGCCAAAAGCTTCCACACCGAAAAAACTCGCTTCGACAATAAACGTTTGTTGCTGTGTGCCAATTCTCAGCTGCGCATTGATGTGATGAACAAAATGTTAGTCAACTTGGGCTTAGAGATCACACCAATTCGAACCCCGAACGAGCTCTTCTCTGCTGCAAAAACCTTTGGCGAATACGACGCCATCATGCTGACCGACACGTTCGAGCCAAACAAGCTGCCCTCACTAAGCAAAACGGTGAAATCGCAACTGCGCAATCACCCGAATACTAAATTGCTGCTTTCAGTCACTAGCACTCAGCAAGCACAAGAGAGCCATACCTTTGTCGACAAGATTCTGAACTCTCCTGCGATTCCGTATGAGTTCATCCCCAATCTGTTAGCAATCATGGAAGCGGAAGCCTCAGAAGATCAGATGGAGAACAGCTCATTCCTGATTGTTGAGGATGACCGTGTTCAACAGATTCTACTCAAACGAATTTTGAGCAAGCAAGAATATGAAGCCGACACCGTTGGCGATGGCGCAGACGCCGTTCAGCACTTCATGAATCAGCGCTCGGACATCATCTTTATGGACTGCATCATGCCAGGCATGGGCGGTATTGAAGCAACCAAACGCATTCGACAATACGAACAAGAGAGCGGACAAAACCCTTGCACCATCATAGGTGCGACAGCATTGACCAGCAGTAATGAACACCAAGCTTGTATCGAAGCTGGAATGGATTACGTGATCAGCAAACCTTATAAAAACGACGAAATCATCAAGGTGATCAACAAGTATGTGGCGGTACAGAAACTTAACTAGCTGCGTATTGGCAGCGCTTACATTGAGCAATGCTCCTTTGGCAATGGCGACCACCTTGCTTGAGGCGGTCAAACTCGGCTTGGAAAACAATTTATCTCTGCGCGCTAGTGACAAAGGCGTGGAAGAAAACGAATACAACATCGACATTAGCCGCTCTAAGTTCCTGCCCTCTTTAAACGGTGCCGCTGATACCACATGGAATGAGAACGAAACCATATTAACGGGAACACCGGATACGCGTTCAAGCTACAACTCAAACAGCTACAGCGTGTCTTTATCTCAATCGGTATTTAACCTTGGCGACATCTTCAAATACGGCACCGCGAAGCTTGATTTCAACATTGAAGAAATCAAGCACGAGAACAAAATTCAGAGCACCATTTCTGAAATCGCGACGCAATATTTCGAGTACCTGAAAAACAACGCGCAAATCAAAGCCACCAAAGTCGAGCTTAAATCGTCTGAAACACGTGAACGCCAAATGCGTCGCAACGTGGAGCTTGGCAACACTGCGGCGAGCGAGTTGTATGAGGTAATTGCTCAGAAAGAAGGCATTGCCAACCGCTTAAGAACCTTAGAGAAAGATCGACGTGTGATTTTGAACGGTTTAGAGATTCAAGTTCAATACCCAGTCACCCCATCGCAGGACATCTACGAAAGCGTGCCCTTGGCAGAAATCAGCGAGTCCGAACAACGTGCGATTCTTGAACAAGCTTTGAAGCTCAATAACGATTTATTGGTTGCGAAGAAAACCGTAGAACGCAGCCGAAGAGGCTTGAAAGAAAGCGGTTCAAACTTTGTGCCGACCGTCTCGCTCTCTGCCAGTTACCGTTACGACGATGCGAACAACTATGACCGAACCGACCCCACCGCAACAGGGGACAGTAACTCCACCAGCGTCGGTTTGAACTTGAATGTGCCGATTTTCTCCGGCGGTTCGGATTACTACGGTTATCAAAAATCTTCAACTGCCATCGAGCGAACCGAGCTGCTGTACCAAGATTCGTTGTTCACGACGCGCAATAGCGTTAACACCTCGGTACTCAACATTAATGACTTCTCCCGCGCCATCAGCAGTTACGAGAACATTATCCGAGCCAACTACGCTTCCTATAAAGGCATTCAACGCGCCTATCAACTTGGTACGCGAACCATTACCGACTTACTGGCAGCGGAAAGTAAACTGTTTAGCGCACTGCGTGATTACGAGAGCGCGCGTTATGACTACATCATTGAATCGATCAATCTTGAGCAAATCAAAGGCATGCTGTCGGTGCAATCCATCGAAAGCATCATGCAGTTGATGAGCGATATCGAAGGCAGAAGCAATCAAGACTTAGTTCCAAAACACCTTCTCTCCAAACCATCGATTAAGAAAGGAGGTCGCAATGCAAACTGAGCATTTTTCCCAGAAGATTAACTTTGCTGACAAGTGTTATCTGACTTTCTCAACGGTCATCTCAACACTGTTTGGTTTAGTGTTGCCCTTTTCGATTCTGATTATCTTTGACCGTGTTTTACCTAACCAAGCTAAAGACACGCTGTTTCTTCTGTTTGCCATTATCTTGATCACCATCTTCCTCGACTATCACTTAAAGAATCAGGAAGAGAAGATTTCGTCGGTGATCATGAAGCAGTTCGAAACCAACCTAACCAACAAGGTGTTTCAATCCATCTGTTTGGCTGAGATATCGAAGTTTCGTCGCCTAGAACCCGGTGAATACCTAGAGCGTATTGCTACCATTCCAGAGATTAAATCCTTCTTTGGCGGAGAATCTGTACGGGCATTGATCAACCTTGCAGTCAGCATACTGACCATGCTGATTATCGGTCTGATCAACATCTGGGCAGGGGTGACTATCTTGCTCGCCTCCATCGTTTTGGCAGTGTTCGCACTCAGTCTTTCCAAGCAAAAAATCAACAGCCTAGAAAACAAATCCGACATCGAAGGGTTAACCACTTCGAAAATCATCGAGATCATCTCTAGCCCACTCGATATCAAAGCGCGCAATATGGAATATCGCGTTGAGAGCTTGATGACACAAATGGTGGAAGAGCGTGAAGTCGAGAACATCAAATACGAGCAGATCGAATCAAACTTCAGCCTTATCTTGTCGCTCATACAACAGCTCTCCATCGCTTGTGTGGTGGTAGTTTTGGCAACTGCCGTTATCAACATGCAATCGAGCCAAGGCATCATGGCAGCCATCATCATGCTTACCAACCGCTACTTCGCCCCATACCAGCAAGTGATGCGCACGGTGAGCCGCTGGGAGTTGAACAAGCTTCATATTCAACGAATCGCCGAGCTGCTGGAGCTTGCTGCATCTGTAGAACAACAAAATGACACGACAGAAGTCGAGCGCATCTCGGTGAAGTATTCGGAAAAACAACGCATCGAGTTTGAACGCGGTCAGGCTTACTTACTGACGGGGAAAAGCGGCGCGGGCAAAACACACCTCGCCAATTGCATTACGCGGCAAAACACCGACAGCAAGCTCGATATCCAAATCAACGAGACACCGCTCGATGACGTCAACTACAATGTCTGGCGCAATAGCGTGCTCATGGTCGACAAGACCAGCTCGTTCGTCGAAGGCACCATCATCGACAACTTGACTTGTTTTCGCCCGAGCTTAAATAACACCGCATTTGCGCTTTGCGAAACCATGAACATCAAAGCACAAATCGATGCCCTTCCCGCTGGTTTTTACACCGAGCTCAAAGGACATTTACGCAACCCATTCTCTCGCCAAGTCGCTTATGCCTTGTTGCTGGTACGTGCGTTACTTGCGAACAAACGTGTGTTGATCTTCGACGACATCGACTGTGTTTATGATGACGACTTTGCTCGATTGGTTTTGACCAGTACCGCCTATCGCGCCAACGACAAAATCCTCATCATCGTCAGCAATAAGATGGACAAACTCAATCATCGCCTCAAACGCGTCAAACTTACCGGAGGTGACCAATGAGTATTTTGGTTGATTTTAATAATGTCCCTCAGCGCTTGTTGGACTTTGAGGCTCGCAGTTATGACGAGCGATACAATCAGTCACCTTTGATTCGTGGTTTAGCTTACACCCTCATAGCGCTTGAATGGGAAGGCACACCTTCTATCCTCAGTGACGCTTTTATCCCTAAGCCAAAAGACAGCGACAGTTTTATCGCCACCATTGAACGCCTTGGTTACCGTTGTGACGTCACCAAATTAAAAACGTTGGAGCACATCGAGGGACACCCTCATCCTTGCTTTATCGAGATAGAAAACCTCACTGCGATTTTCTTGGGCACTAAAGACGGCAAACTGATCCTGTTTGATTACACCAATAACAACACCATTGAATACCCGCTCTGCAAGAAGCCGTGCTTGTTAGTTTCGATCAGCGAATACTCGCGCTTGTTCCGAGAACCGCCACCGGAATCTCAAGACCGCAGTAACTGGATTAAATACGCGTTCTATCGCTACAACAATGAACTCAAAAGCCTGATTATTCTCAGCTTTGTCATCAGTATCTTGGGCGCACTCCAACCCTTCTTTATCATGAGTGTATACAACTTCGCCTTGACGTCTAGCTCGCAAGCCACGCTCTATTGGCTCACGTTGTTTGCTGTGATTGTTGGGTTCTCGGAATACTTTTTTAAGAAAATGCGGGTCAACATCATTGCCACGTCAGGTAAGGATTTGGCAGTGCACATTTCTCAAGCGGTTATATCCAAGCTGTTATGGCTCCCTTATGCGATGACATCCACCGCTGGCGTGTCTTCTCAGCTGGCGCGTTTAAAAGACATCGACACATTTCGCCGATTGGTAACGGCAGAGTCAACCTTGAGCTACTTCGACATGCCGTTTGTTATTGTGTTCATTGTAGCGATTGCCATCATGTCAGGAACCGCTGCACTGGTCGTCATGGCGGGTTTGATTCTGATGTTGGTGTTCTGTGTTTATTCTCGTTACATCTACTCACAAGCCACGTCTAAGAGCTCTCGCGCCAACGCCATGGTTTCTTACCAATGGAATGAGATTCTTCGCGGCATCAAAACCATCCAAGGTTTGCCACTGTTGCGCGTTATTCAATCTCGCTTCAGCGCTTCACACATGCAAAGCACCAACGATGCAGAAAACGTTGCGGTAACCAACAGCAAGGTTCAAGCCGCAGGTGGCAGTTTGATTCAGGTGATCGGTACCGCAAGTATCGTGACCGCGGTTATCGGCGTGATGGATGGCACATCTGACGCTGGAGCCATGCTTGCAACCGTGATTTTAGTCTGGAAGGCGTTAGGTCCAATTATGGGTATCTACAACTCCATTTCCAAATTCCAATCCATTAAGGCATCCTCTGCGCAAATCAACAACCTGATGGCTATGAATGACGACAAGCTAACGTTGGAGAAAAGCCCCCCTATTCGCCTGTTCCAAGGCAGCATTGTCGGCAGCGGTGTAAGCCATCGCTACACTGGCGCGGCAACAGGTTTAACCAATCTCGGGTTTAAAATTGCCCCAGGGGCGAAAGTGGTGATTTGTGGACCGACTGGTTGCGGCAAAACCACGCTAATCTCCATTCTTGCGGGTTTAGAGGATAGATACCAAGGCGCAGTGTCGGTAGACGGCTACAACATCAAACAGTTCAACAGTTATCGCTACCGAACCTCGATTAACTACATCCCGTTTAATTTGCATATTTTTGAAGGCTCTCTGGAGACTAACTTCATCTTGCATAATGGACTCATCCCTACAGAAAAGATGCAAGAGATGGTGAGCTTTTTCGAACTCGATGCGTGGTTGCCAGAAGGATTGAACACTCAGCTAAGCGTAGATAAATGCAAGAACTTACCTAACGGTATTCAACAGAAATTGCGCCTCGCGCTGGGGCTTGGAAGCTGTGAACAATCACTGATCATCATTGATGAACCATTTAATGGCGCTGAGCAAGAAAATGCTCAGTACTTCAACCGCTTGTTCACCGATAAATTGCTAAACAAAACCGTGGTGTTCTCTACCAATGATCCGGGTTTGATCGCCACTTCGAACATGAGCTTGGTATTAGAGCCAGACGGCAACTTGAAATATTTTGGCTTAACAGACAAATACTTAAACAGTTTGAGTTAATACTGTGGCGCTTATTCACAATTAACTCTTTAATCAGACAGATACAATTGACAAAGATATAAACCAGAGAGATGATTCGACCGAGATTTAGAGGTATTTAGGATTCAGATGTATACATTTGTTGCTGACAAATTGGATGTGGTTTATTTATCAGCGATACCGGAAAACCACGCATTACAGGACTTTGATGTGCCTGAAGAAGAACTCGAAATCCGCGAGATTGTCGAGGTGTGGTACGAGTGTGCATTTTTGCCTGATTTCAATCTCGAACAAATCGACATCGCAAACAAAGCGGAGTTAGTGGCAACACAAACTCAAGTGGTGAACAACTACACGAGCACTCTGGCTTTCTTACTCAAGAGCACAGTGTATCGAGCTGCCCTTAACCGCATGTTGAGTGTCTGGACACTCGAACCCTCCGCAAAAGCACAACTTGAGTTACTGCTTTTTGCCGAAGAACAAGCAAAGACCAACTGAGCAACACGCAGATAGAAAAAAGCCAGCAATGACGCTGGCTTTTTAGAAGCTATTTATCGGTATCAAACCCATCCATCAAACTGAAGACGTTTTTGTATTCGCTCTACCGCCTCTTTCTGCATTTGTCTCACGCGTTCATTAGAGACATTCAGTAAGTCCCCGACTTCAGCTAATGTTTTCACGTTATGTTCAAACAAGCCAAAGCGATGAATCAGCACTTGCTGTAACTTCACAGGCAATGTGTTCACAACATGTTCCAGTGCTTGAGTAAAGCAATGGTCTTCGCAATCTTGCTGTGGATCTGTTGTGTATTCGCTTTCGCACTGTTCGAGCACAAATGGCGCATGATTAAGGTCAACAGTTGTTGAAACATCGATAAAGCCACTCAACGCGACTAACTCATCAACACGCTCTACCTTTACACCTGAACAATGGGACAACTCTGAAATCGAAATGTCTTTGCTCATGGTTTTGCTCGCATCATGCTTTTTCGACGCAAGGCTATTTATCTCTTTACAAACGTGAGCAGGCAAACGCACCGTGCGACCGTTGTTCATTAATGCCGCTTCAATGTTTTCGCGAATCCACCACACTGCGTAAGTTGAAAAACGATAACCCGGCTCAGGATCATACTTGTCGATGGCTTTGATCAAGCCGATGTTGCCCTCTTCAATCAAATCAAGCAGCGTGAAGTTGTTGCCAGTACGCTTTAAGTAGCTTTTGGCAATCTTCACCACTAAGCGCAAATTAGATTCGATCATCACCTCGCGCGCTTCTTTGTCCCCCGCTCGATTGAGTTTGGCATAATGCAGTTCATCTTCTCGAGAGAGTAAATCAAGCCCCACGATGTCTTTTAGGTAATGTGCATAAGGATCTTTACCTGCAGAAAACGTTTCTTTCATTGGCATCTCATCCGTGACACCTCGGGACCTAGCAAAACACTCGTTGTTCATTTCCCCGTCCTTATCAGCCAACTTTACTGGTGTAGCTCTTTGGCTACTTTTCTCCGTGGCTCAATTAATATGCCACCCAACGAATAACATTCGTTTTACGTTGAGTGTAGACAAGGCTTTTTAGCTTTACCAAGAAATTGCATTTAATTTCATATCAACCCTGCACTCAACTGTCAAAGCGTGAGCGGGTTGGTATTTATGGATCAACATTCAGTATCGTATTTACATCAGAGTTGATAGAAGAGTTTCACTTACTAACAGTTAAATAAATTCACTTTTAAAACATACGTTTAAAAACTGTATTTAATATTAGCAAACAACAAAGTCGCAGGTACTTCGCCAAACAAACTGCCACTGCTACCGTTAAAGCTCTGGATTACCGTGAGCAACTGCCAGTCATTAGCGAGAGAGTAGTTACTTGATATCCCAAGGAAATAGGAATGATCGTCGTAGTAACTGGTTGAGAGCGTGACGCGGTTTAGAGGCGTTAAGTCAAAGCTCACATCGGCGTACCATGTGTTTCGTGTAAAGCTCAACGTTTTTGCATCGAGAGGAAGATTCAAATACGCCAATGCGCTCGATGCATCTTGCGGTTCAGAGATAAATAACCACGCAGCACGCCCCATCCAGCTGCGCTTGCCGCCAAAGCTGTAATCCGATTCAATACTGGCAACCGTGGTCTTTTTGGTCGGTTCACCCTCAAATTCTGGATCAATGGGATCAAACCACGTGAGCTCTCCACGAAAACCCGCATCAAACACATCCGTTGCAAAACCAGCGCCGAGTACGTAATCCATCCGAGCTCGTCCTGCAATAAACTGATAATCCCATCCCGATTGATTGGCGAAATAACGCAGTGAGGCACTGTCTTGTCCTGACTGACGAGCTGGTGAAAACACCAAATCAACCCCATCGGCAAAACCTAATTTTCTGCTCAGCATGACCGCATCCGTGCCTGCTCGCTCTTCATAGTCAAAATCGTAAATCGAATACGCATTGTAGATATCGTTTGGATTCCATATCGTATTCATCGACCAATTGATACGAAAGCGCCCTAGTTGCGCTCCCCAGTCATCTTGCTGCCAAGTGAGATATAGACGATCAAGCTGACTGTTAATGACCACATCATCTTCATGCCAGTTTTTGCTTAAATCCATGTAACCAGAGTCCAACGCGACCAAATCGGCATAGCCAGGAAAGTCGGTAGAATCGCCCCAAAGAGCTCGATTTCGTAGCCCAACATTTACACGCCAGCTAGAGGAAAAACGGTATTCAAAGTTAAGTCGATTGTGTATCAGGTTATCGAACGTATTATCAGTGCCATCAGGAACACTGTAGGTTGCCATGTATTTGATGTAACCATCCAAATCCCATGACTTTTGAGGCTCTAATCCGGGAACAGCAGATAAGGCAGAACCAGCCTGAAGACTAAGCAATGAAAGACTTAACGCCTTAGTAAACACTGCATATACTTTTGTTCTGGGCAAGTAAGTATTCAATCGGATAGCTTTAGTGCAAGTCGCAGACAAATGGGAAACAGCTCTATGCATGCGACCTCTCTGCGCGATTATCAATATTGCTGAAATCACGCGCCAAACGACCGTCTTCAAACACGATAATTCGGTGAGCACGTTTTATCACCCGCGGGTCATGGGTCGAGAAGATAAACGTCGTCCCCTCTTGTTCGCTAAGTTGCTCCATAATGTCGAGCAACTCCGCGGTGCTTTTGGCGTCTAGATTGGCAGTAGGTTCGTCCGCCATGACAAAACGAGGCTTTGGCGCTAAAGCACGAGCAACCGCAACACGCTGCTGTTGCCCACCGGACATCTTACCTGGCACCTTATTCATCTGTTCCGCCAATCCCACTTGTTCAAGTAAGGACGTCGCACGTTCACGACACTCTCGCTCGGTTTTACCTTGCAGCTGCATGACGAATTCCACATTCTCAAGCGCGGTTAACACAGGTAACAAACTGTAGTCTTGGAAGATGAAGCCTATATTATCGCGACGATAGGCAATCAGCTCTTTTTCTGACATCGATGAAATCATGCAACCATCGATTTCCACCTTGCCAGAGCTTGGGGCATCAATACCGCCAATCATGTTCAGCAACGTCGTTTTTCCCGAACCAGATGGTCCCATGATCGCAACAAATTCACCCTGCTTAATCTCCAAGTCTACCGACTGCACTGCGTGCACAGGGTAATCACCATCGGCGTTGTAAATCTTAGTTAGGTTTTGTAGTTTGATGGTCATTAGCTTTTCTCCGCCATGGCATCCACAGGTCGATGCTTCAAAATTTGTCGTGCGGGATACAGGGCTGCGATAAAGCTGGCAACAAAAATCGCGACAATGATCATTTGATATTCCGCTATTGATACCCGTGGATAAAGCAAGGTATCCACGCCATAAGCCCCTAGCCCTTCAGCCATACCAGCCAGCGACAATCCGGTAATACTCAGCACCTTGAGCATAATTACACTCCCGAGTAATCCAAGCGCACAACCGCTTAATCCGAGGAACAAGGTTTCAAAAACAATCAACAAGCGTATCTTGTGTTTTTGCATGCCGACAGCCATTAACACACCGAACTCTCGTGTGCGTTCAAACACCGACATCAACATGATATTGACGATGCCAAGAGTCATCGCCAGCACAAAAACCACCAGCATCACTTGGTTAGAAATATCCATCGTGCTCATCAGGGTAGAGAGCAAAGGTTGGATCTCCTGCCAAGGTCTCACACTGAGCAAGTCTTTACTTTCCGCCGGCAAAATAGAGTGAGTGAACGCCAGTAACTGCTTGAGCTCAGCATCGTTATTAGAAGTAAGGAGTATCGCAATTTCGTGCGTGCCACTCAGCCCCGCTACCTTTTCAAGATCCGCTTTTCGGACGTAAACATTCCCGTCATCAAATCTTGTCGATGGTGTTTTAAATATACCTCGAACACGAAATGCCGCCCCTGCAACCTCCCCGTTCACATCAGACAGAGTGAGTACCACTTTGGATCCGACACGTAGCTTTAATCGCTCTGCTATCTTGCTCGATACTAAAATCGGATTTCTGCCTTCTTCGCTCAGCCATTCTCCGTCGACAATGTGTTGTGAGAGTGGCGTGATATTTTGCTCTTGATCGATATTCACGCCATTGATGCGAATACCACGAGTGCTGCGCGCCGACGCTATCATGCCATCTGCTAGAAATCGCTCAGAAATGGCTTTCACTTCTCGGTTATCCGCCAGTACTATGCTTATCTTATCCGCATCGGGAATCACATCTTTTAGCTCTGGATTGACTAAGTAGGACTTTTGCTGGCTCTGCAAATGACTGGTTTGCCAAGAGATGGCGTTCTTAATCATGCTATCGACCAAGCCATTCATGAATCCCATCATGGCAACCACGCCCATCAAGCCAAATACCATGGCTCCGAGCATGATTGAGGTTCTCAACTTGTTGCGCCACAAGTTACGCCACGCCAACTTAACCAGCATGAGTACCTCCTTTTAACCCTGCCGCAATGGGCATTCGAAGCATGCGAACCATTGGATAAAGCAAACACAACAAAAGAATCAACAGCACGACGGCGATTTGATTGAGCATTAAGTGTGGATCGAGCGAAACGGGCACAATAGGTTCAAAACCACTTTCCCGCATGAGCTTGGCAGCATCGCCGGTAATTTCGATTGGATTAAAGTAGAAATACCCCAACACAGGAGCACTCACGATAAGCCCAATAATGATGCCAATAACGGACATAAACAGAGACTCTATCGTGAGCAGAAGGACGAGCTTGGAGCGCAGCATTCCGGTTGCCAGCATGACGGCGAACTCGCGCTGGCGTTCCAATGTCGTCATCAAGATTGTCGCGAACAAGCCAAAACCAACAATACCGTAGAGAATGTAAATCAAGAAAATACCGCCCGCTTTATCCAAGGCGATTTGTTGTGCCATCTCTGGCGACAGCTCCTTCCAATCTTTCACGGCGACATTTTTGCCATACTCGGCTTTAAGCTGTTCAACGGTATTAGGTAAGGCTCTTAAACTCTCCGTATTTAAAACCCATGCGGTGACTTGGTCATTCAATGAATACAGGTTTTGCGCAGTATCGAGCGGCATGTACACCAACTGAGAATCAAGCTGCTGCACAGGAAAATGAAGAATGCCCGAGATTTGATACAAACCTGCCGCGGTCTGTCCTCGATACCCGGCACCGTAAAGCACCAATTCATCGCCAACCTTGAGTTGCAAATAATTGGCTAAACCACCACCAACTAGCACTGATTTTTGCCCTGATTGGATGTAGCTTCCCTCAATCAATTTGTCGCTGATATTGGAGTACTGATTTTCAGCTTCAGGCTCAACGCCTAATACCATCACGCCTTTTGAGCGTTCGTCTTTTGCGGCTAAAGCAAAAGATTCCACCCGAGGTAATACAACATCAATATTGGGATTGTTTTTCACCGCCGAAATGAAGGTGTTGGTTTGCGGCAAAACATCATCAATGCTGGAAGAGTCACCAAACTCGGGGTTTTGCAGTTGAATCAGACCCGTATAAAACTTAGCGGCATTTTTGATATTGGACGTGTAACTGCCTTCTTGAAACGCTCGCGTAATAAGCGAAAGAAACAACACCAATGCCAACGCAGACGCCGTCAGTAGTGTCCTGCGCTTTTGTCGCCAGAGGTTTCGCCAAGCCAGTTTCACAAGCATTGATTCGCTTCCTTCCGTTGATGTTTGATTATCCGTTAATTCTTTCAACCGTTCATTTACCCAAACTTAGTCTCGCAGCGATTTCATCTGTTGCTGAGAGAAAAAACTGTCATCGATATCGAAATCAAACTGTGCTTGGTGAGTAATGAGTACGGTTTTGTTGTCTGGCTTATCAAGCGGCTGCATTTCCATTCTGGTAGCTAATTTTCTCCCGCCGAGCTCTTTCACGTCATAAGTCGTCATCACGTTCACTCGCTCATCAAACTCATCGTAGAATTCTACTTTGCGCTGTAGGTAGGTCGATTTGGAAATCCACAACGTTACTTTGCTCCAAACTACAGGAGCATCGGGCTTCGCAACCGCATCTATCACCCAAACCTTGTCGCCATCAAATACATCCTCACCTTTCAATTGGTGCTGATAATCGACCACGATAGAGGACTGGTTGATTAAGTCATCATTGGTGAAGTCAGAGCCCATCCACGATTGGCTCAACATAGATGGTGCAATTTTGATGACGCGTTCAATGCTCGGCACCCAATTCCACATTTCTCTTTGTCGTTTTAGAGAAGCGCTGCCCTTATCTTTGGCTGGCGCCGTAACTAACACCAAAGACAAATCCGTTCCTTTGGTCCAGCTCTTCATGGTCATCGACCGAGTCCAATCAGGACGAATGATCTCCATGGTCGATTCGGTATAACTGGAATCGCCGCGCATTGCTTGATCTGACTTTTGCACGATATCAAAAGCGCTTTCAGCCACAGCAGTAAATGAAATGGACCAACACAATAGAGATAACAAAGCAGTACGCATAACCGTCCTCGACACTGAAATCCAACACTATTCGCGTCAGAAATGACAATAAAAACAGGGAGTTCAAATCAGTATAGCAAGGAGAGGATGAAGGTCAGCGAGAGCTCGCTCAAAGTTTTACTGAGCTTTACGAAGTAATGGTTCCACTTTGTTTCTGTTGATGATTTGGAACACCGCGCGATTCTTGCCGCTGGCTTTTCCACGATACATAAGTTGATCAGCATCTTGCAGGCTTGGCGTCTCATCAAACTTAGGATAATACGCGCAACCAAGACTGATGCTCACATGAATGTTCTGACCATTTAATGGGATTGGCATTTGATTAACGTGAGTACAGATTTCACACGCCAGCGTTTGGGCTTCTTCTGCCGATAGTGACACACTCACCAACGCAAATTCCTCGCCGCCAATTCGAGCTAATGTCACCTTTTCATCGGTTACCGATTTCGCGGTATTCGCAACAGCAACGATTGCTTGATCTCCAGCTAAATGACCAAATTGATCATTGATGGATTTGAAGTCATCAATATCAAACACCATAACCGTCAGGTCTCTTTTTACTGTGCTTAATGTCGCCAACCTTTCAATCAAATGACGTCGGTTATAAAGCTTGGTAAGAGGGTCTGTTAGGGTCAACTCAAACAACTGTTGGTTGGCTAAAGTTAACTGCCGAGTTCGCAACGCCACCGTGCTTTTCAATGAAAAGATATGGAACATGGCGGCAATAACCAAAGCGAACACGGCCAAGGGCGCCAGATAGGCCGGATAAACAGTTTTGATATGAATCCAACGGCTGAGTATGCGATCCTTATCCGCTTCCATCACTCTCTCAAAGTTTCTGGAGATCTCATCAATCGATTTAGGGCTGCCCTCTCCCGAGGCAATTCGTAAGTTTTTGCTGTAAAGGTGAACGGCAGGTAAAAAAGCCACAGGCTCGGGTGTCGTGGCCATGTAAAAGTTTGACACTTGAGTGTCAGCAACAAAGAGGAAGACTTTCTTTTTTGCCACCGCATCTAACATTGCATCATTATTCGAATAGAGCTTTACCGCCGCGTTTGGGTAACGTTTACGAATAAAATGCTCTTCGAATCCACCACGAACTACGCCAATTTCCATCGCAGATTCGCCTTCAAGCACTGAGTTGATGTCCAAACCAAACACATCTTTATTCACGTAAAGCTGAGTATCAATCGGCATGATCACCGTACCAAAATTCAAGTACTGGCTTCGTGCTTCGGAATATATTAGCCCCGCATGAACGTCTGCACCCCCCTCCTTCACTGCGAGTAAAGACTCTTCCCAATCAAGCAGAAGGAATTTAACGTGCACATCATTGCGAACAGAGTACTCACGCCAAAAATCAATCAAAATGCCCTGTGGCTCGCCGTCTGGAGTAAGATAAGAGAATGGTTTCCAAGCTTTGGAATTGGCAACAATCAAAGAGCCTTGTTTGGTCTCATGACTTTGGGATGCTGCGCTATAAAACACACTCACGATCATCAGAGCGATGCCAAATGTTGCGCTTTTCCAACCATAAGTACTATAACGTATGAGAGCCATACCTACTTCTCGCCAACCTATCCGAAAGTATTATCTAAGACTTAATTCGAACTAAAGGTATAGCAGAGCTTTTAATGATGGGAAGTGACTCTTATTGATATGAATCTAAATTAGTACCTTTGTGCTGCAAAACGGTACTTTATTACCATAATATTTTATTAATCCATCGCGAATTATTATGAAATTTATATGGATAAAAGTGCGATAAATACATTCTGCTTTCTTAGGTTTTATCATTGCGCGCAAAAACACCTGACACAGCCCACAAAATCACATAAAAAAAGTAATGATTATTCGCTCGATAAGAATCACTTTGTTAACTTACGCGCAATTTTTTTGTGACCCGAAATTTTCGCTTTCGCCATGCCTTCTCAATATAGAATTAACAAAATCGTCGAAATTGGCGATACGCTGCATCGTAGTGGCTGTGCGCCTTACAAAGTAGAGAAATACACTCAACACTACGCGCAAAAACATGGCGTAGATGTGATGATTCAAGCTACACCCACCGCGATCAACTATCAATTTCCTGATGACAACAACGCTGTCGTCCTCAAGCGCCTTAAACCGGCATCAATTAATCTCAGCTTGCTCGCGAATACCATCATCCGTATCAACCAACCGAGTAGCGAACCCGTTCCTGAACCTGCTGGTTATCCGTCGTGGGTTATCGCGTTGGCAAACATGGGCATTCCGCCCGCTTACTTGATGCTGGTTGGCAGCACCTTAGAGGCGGTCGGCTTTGCTTTTATTCTCGGTTTTATGGTCTGGGGATGTCAGCAAGTTTGCCGAGCGAGACGTGCAATTGCGGTTGAGTTTATCGCAGCTTTGTTCACTGGCATTATTGTCGCTTATCTATCTAGCACTGGACTTCCAATCCCTGTTTGGGCGCTATGTATCGCGACGATTGTCTTATTCGTGCCCGGCCTCTCCATCGCTAACTCACTCGAATGTTTGGCGTTTAATGATTTGGTTTCGGGCACTAGCTTATTGGGGCAATGCGCTCTCACGCTGATCAAACTGTTTGTTGGTATCACCATGGGGCTGAACATTGGCGAAGCGATTTGGGGACAAGCTCAGTCTATTGCTTACACCAATGAAATTCCGATTTGGATGCACATTAGTGGCTTGTTCTTAATTTCAGCATGTCTTGGTGTGATTTTTAACGCTCGCCCTATCGATATCCTACTTGGACTTCCTGTCGCGATGCTGGGGATGTGGGGGCCATTCTATCTCGGCTTCGAAAGTGGCTGGGTGGTTGGAACTTGGGTAACGACTGTTCTGATTACACTTTACGGCACATGGATTGCAAAAAAGATGGAGCTGACCGGTTCTATCTACATTGTTCAAGGCATCATTATCCTGGTTCCGGGCAGTCGCGTCTTGGTCAGTGCAAGTCAGTCGGTATTTGAACAATCGATCCTTCCGATTCCGAGTATTGGTCTATCAGCACTGTTTATGTTCTCAGCCATCGTTGCAGGACAAATTACAGCCTACTCGATTTACTCGCCAAAAATAGAACGCTAGAACACCGCTTCGGCATTACCTTCAGACAAGAAAAAAGCCCTATTCAAAATCCACTTTAGTGAGAACTTTGAATAGGGCTCTTTGCCTCTATGCTTCGCTTTCCGGTTGAAGCTGCCTTTGCCTTTTTTGGCTTTCACAACTCGCGTTCTAAACAGTTGACTGGTGACGACCGCTTTAAGTGCGTTGTCTTTGATTTCCCCTCTGCCAAACTCGGTATCTTGATTCAATTCATTTGGCTGAGGATTGAGTTTTTTCTTTCCCATAGATCCTCCGTAATGGTCGAACCAGATTGGACAATAATTAGATAAAATAGTCAAATTTGTAGAATTATTTTCATTTTATTCTTCAAAAACTTCACATCAACGTCATTTATTTGAAATTTCATCAAAAAAACACTGTATAAAAAGTGACTAGATACAAATATTTGCCTTTGATAGAGCAATAAATGTTGACTATACCCGTAATTAACCTAGACTCGAACACGGCTAGAAAGTAAAGTTCTTTGTTTTCACATTTCGTTGGATTACTCGTAATTCCCCCGTCCTGTGGTACGCAATAGCAATTTATTTTTCCACGCTATAAGCGCCGATTAGGCGAAGATTTACATAAAATTAGATATTTAGGAAATAAACATGTCTAACAAAGCTACTGGTACAGTTAAGTGGTTCAACGAAACTAAAGGCTTCGGCTTCATCCAACAAGAAAACGGTCCTGACGTTTTCGCTCACTTCTCTGCAATCCAAGGTGACGGCTTCCGTACTCTTGTTGAAGGCCAGAAAGTAGAATTCGAAATCACTCAAGGTCAAAAAGGTCCACAAGCTGAGAAAATCACTCTAGTTTAATCCTTTTAAGATTTTGATATGGTAGCCAGCTTTTTAGCTGGCTATTTTTTTGCCCTCAAATTATTGATCACTCTTATGGCTCTTAAACCGACGATATACAAGTTTCGTATCGCGATCTCCGATATGAACAACGATTACTACGATTCAAAAAACCTGACCATTGCCCTACACCCTTCAGAAAAACCACAGCGCATGTTAGCGCGCATTTTGGCTTACTGTTTGAATGCCCAAAAAGAACTTGAGTTTACTAAGGGTCTTTCTACGACAGAAGAACCGGACTTGTGGCGCGTTGAAGATGACCAATCCATTACACATTGGATTGAAATCGGTGAGCCAGAACCAGACCGCATCAAGAAAGCATCACGCCTTGCTAAGCATGTAAAGGTATACACGTACAACACGAAAGCATCGGTTTGGTGGAATAAAATGGCAGGCAAATTTGGCATGCTTCCAGTGGATGTGGCAAGTCTAGATTACGACGCTATCGACTTGATTTCACAGCACCTTGACCGCGGCACTAGTCTATCTGTTATGATTACCGGCACCTCTATTTTCGTTGATATTAACGAACAACACGTCGAAGTGACGGTGAAGGAATTGCAAAGTAATGACGCCTCTTAATGAACTGATCCAACAAATGGGGTTCACAAACATTCCCTTCGTTAACGAGCACAAAGCAGCAAGGCGACGTTGGACAAAGGAACAAGCCCCATTGTTCATTAGAGTATGTGAAAATAAGCCTGAGACAGCCCCTGCGCTGCATCTACTTGGGCTTTTAACCAAATCTCACATCGAAGCTAGTGCACTCTATGAGCAGCACGCCACGTCGACTCATCACATGCAGCAAGTCTTGAGTGACACGCTAGGTGATGAGCACGCAGAAAAGTTCACTAATCAGTCCGCTGAAGACCTCGTTCTGGTGACACATTTGTGGTTATATACTCAAGGTTATCTCAACATGGACTTTAGCCTTGCGCACGACCATGCTGAGCAAACGCAAAGCATTCTGCAACACGAGTTAGTGATCAAGCGTATGGATCTCGATGCTTTCCGTACCGACTTAATGCAGAGTTTTTACCTCGGTAAAGAAGCAAACCCAGCAAAAGCTAGTGGGTTAATTAGCTGGATAAAGCGCCTATTTTCCTTATAAAAAACATGGTTTTGTCAAAACCAAACACCTGATAGACTACTTCCTTTCATGCAACGGCTTGCTTTGGTTGTTACACATAACCTGTTATTTATAGTTCGTTGCATGACATTCAAGGACACTCATCCACTGAACATCAAGGGATCATTATGAAGTTTATCCGTTGGATTTCATAAAAAAACAACAAAATCTTTTTAAATCAATACATTATTCAGATTTGACTGTTTATAAATACAGTAATTAAACATAAAAATAACCGACAAAAACTGACCTAAAATAACGAGTGCCGCCACAAATGCCGCCACTAAATCTGGTGCTTTAGAGTTTAGAAGGCTCTGAACGTTAGATATCGAAGTCATAAAAACATCTAACAATTACCTAAACGCCTCCTTTCCCTAGTTTCTTCTACAACCGACAAAAGTCGACCTCGACACAAAGTTGGAGTCCTTAACTTTGACACCAACTCAAAAAAACATGTATGAATATACATATAAATTTCGCTATTTGTTAATTTGTGCCTAGGCAGATAAAACGCCGCAACAGAACGTTGGAAACGTGCTCCACTGCATCAGTTTTATTTACGGGGAAACCCCACTAAAAATTTAGTGGAGATAAATATTTCCCAAACACACCCGACTTCTCGCAAACTGGCTGAGTTCGGTTTTGCTCGGAGCCGATGAAAGTGAAAGAGCATTCTCGTAAGGAGAAAAATTATGACCGATAAGCTCAAACAGTTTCGTTCCTATCTCTACCTTAGAACTCAATCTAAGGTCGATAAAGCAACAAAAGAACGAACGTCAGGCTCTGTTGCTTAATTCCGTCAGAAGGCATGTTTATCCCATAGTGCTTGATTCTTAAACGATATACTGAGTTTCTGGCATACCTAACCATGTAAGCTTATCCAGCGCTTTGATCATCGTGTAAGTCTCACCAACTAGAGCGTTGTAGTTTCTCAGGCTTAATTTGCCACCTAACTAACTGTTTCACTCTATACATGGCTGCCTCTGATAGCGAGCGCTGGTGATAGCCATACCGCTTTTTCCACTTTTTATTGGAGCCGTAGAGCTTCTGACTGCCTACTGCTAAATTGCGAGTAGTTCCTTGCTCCCAGGAGATTGCTCCTTCTCGAGGCGGGATAAGCGGAACTGCTCCCTTAATCTGTATAGCATCATGGCAATTTCTTGTGTCATAAGCGCCATCACCTGATATCTCAATTATTGTACGACGTGTCTGCTTGAGTAAGTTGGGGATCACTTCGACATCGGTGGCGTTAGATAGGCTCAGCTCTGCTGCGACCACTTCGTGGGTCTTGTATTTACTGCGATATGCAGCTTACGCCGGACTCTGCGCTTCCCATCAGTACCATGCTCCTCGCCATAAACCTTGAGGCCAGTGGCATCAATTGCCAGATATTGTATTACTCCGCTGGCTTTGGTTATAAATAAAACCTCAACTTCCTTAGTTCGACGGCTTATACAGGTGTAGTGCGGTAGTAATGACTAAGTCGCTGAATCGACGGGATCTACCAACGTTGATTGAGGCTTTGTTGTACTGCGCTTCCAGTTGGTTGTTTTGTAACTAGGGTTAGGCATGAGGATACGATCTGATGGGTGTAGCCGATCAGATCGTGGCTTCTTTATTTAGTTCCATCGATTTACATAACAAAGCCCCTACCATGCAGAAATATAGCGTAAACAATTGAATTAAAATACATTAATTGAAATGCAGTTTAACCAAATTGCACAATTAAAAAGTACGTTAGGAAGAAAATCATCGATTTTGCTCTTTTGGTGAGCAGACAAGGAGATTAGAGCTAAAAGTCCGCCTTTACTTTGCGATTTAACGTAATCGGTAAGGAACGAGCCAAGAATCAAATACAATTGTTGCAACAATTTTAAAATGTCACTCGATTCCGCAAGTTAGAAATGTCAAATTTATTATGTGCTAATGTCATATCTCATTGAGAGTAAGTAACTAGGCTCATGCGCACCTATCTTTGTTGTTCATGCCTTTTTGGTTATTTCTCGTTGTGCGTACTAATTGCTGTAGGCAGCCCCTGGAGATTTGGGCTGGAACTTTACCTTTTTCTAGGCTTTGAGCATGCAAATATCGCTTTAGTTCCAGGTAACTACTTTGTTTGGGTTGGTACTGGACATTCTCCCATTCGATTATCTCGATTTCTTTAAGTGCTTGCAGATATAGAGATTCAAATCCAATACTTTCTGGGTAATAGAAGTTACTAAGATGATGTATTCGAAAGCCGCCTCCCGGCATGCGCCGATTTTGATGGCGGTGCATGGTTTTATTTATCACAAGCCCAGCTAAAGGTGGAAGGCTATAGCGCTCACAAAACTCCAAAATATAAGCAAGAGCACGATGAACATTTCGTGAGTTTGTGCCTACATGTGCAGCTACATCCTCATAGTATAAAATTTCGCAGTGACGGTTCTCTACAAGAAACTGCCATGCTACTTTCGATGCTTCACGCCAATCCTTGTCCTTTACAGGTGCTGCTGTAAATGTGTACTTCATGAAGAGGGTCCGATATTTGGTTTGAAGGTTAGTGCGTAAGCGCACTGAGTGTGCTTAACGTAGAGATTATTTAAGGACGGTACGATGTAATCAAAAAGGCCACCCTGTGATTAAGGTGGCCTTTTTCACTTATATGGCAGTACCAAAATAGGTATTTTTAAGTAGAATCGCCTCATCTATAGGATAAATGGTTGGTAGCTCTATACCGTTACCAAACCCTATAATTTTAGCCCCAGCTTCGTCCAACGTTGCTTTCATTCGTCTATAGCTATTAACGCCTACAACTAAGAAATCATTACAAAGAGTTGAATCATAAATAGCCGCTCTGCTTAGCACTCTATCGCCTGTATTTAGTTCAAAGAAGGCGCTTTCTCTAATCGTATCGTAATCGCTCCAATCACTACTACGACTCACTGTATATAATTGAGCTTGTCTTAATGTAAGATCATCTTGTTGGTTATATCTCAATAGTAAGTGCGCAATATCCCCAGCAGCTAGAAGTTCGACACTATGAATGATACTTTGGTCTTCAGTAAGAGCGCGTGAGTTGATCTTTGTTACTGTATAGTTTCGATTTACTCTGTATAAGTTCTTTTTGGTGGCGATTAACAGTGCAATATCGTTTTGACCATTAATGGCGACAACATCTTGAAGATCTCCATCATCAGCATCAAACCCTGAGACTTTATAGGTTGGCATACTATCTAAACCATCTGTCATATAAACGGCGGTAGAGCCACTCCTTAGTTTGCACAAAAACAGTGCTGCTGTATTCGAGAACCGATCTGCTGACTCGACAACAGCGATAACAGAAGTGATATCTCGGTCTGCTGAGCCATCCCAATCAAGCTCTTGAACAAAACCATTCGAAGACACTAAGTTGTAATCCTGATAACAAGCCTTAGCATTATCTTTATTTAGATATCGTTCAAAAGAATACACAACACCATATCGTTCATTGGAATGTGATACTGCGACCGCTCGAGAGTTTGATATCGACTGGTCTAGTTCGAATGTAGCGTTGTCTTCTGAGGTAAGTTCTAGTGTTTTCAATGATGTATTCTGAAGGTAACTGAAACCTCGCTCATCTTTTACGACTGAAATGAATTTACCTTTTTCGTCAAAAATATAGCCGTTTGGCTCAACGACAGTATTGGTGAAGTCCTTGATAGGTGTTGCGACATACACTGGTCTTGTTAAGTCATAGATCCACCGCGCTATCATAATGACAGCACCAACAGCAAGTACTGCTATACCTAATGGTCCTGCAAATGAAGCGCCGACTAATGCCCCAACCCCTGCAATTACACCTACCGTTGATACAACTACATTTAGCGTTTCAAATACAATATCTGCTGTATCTCCAGAATATCCAGCTTCAACTAAAGCCGCTATACCAAAACCTAAACTCACCACTGAAAGAACAAGAGATGCTTTCGCAAGGAATTTGCCTACAGCTGAGTTGCTAAAGATGGCATCGGCGATTTTGGTTGTGAATCTTGAAATCACTTTATTCGTGTTTTTCATACCCAACCAAAAGTTTGCATACCTTTGAAAATACATAGCCCCTTTGGCTATTTCGGATGGTAGCTTTTTAGTCATGTACTTAGAAATCGCTTTAACCGCAGCGTAATAGCCAAGGCTAGCAGTCGTTTCAAACATTGAAATACCAATACCAAGCTTATCTGCAAACCCCATTTGTTCTTCATCGGAGCCTGTAGTCGCCCATGCATAGTGACTGGTCCCAACAATGAAAAGAAGCATATTTAGTATCGCAGATGGAGCGTTTGTTCTACCACCACTAACAGTAATCATCTTGGTTAAACGACTTTGGGTAAATCGTATAATGGGATTCGATCCTCTTAGGCTGTGATTTACGAAACTCTGTCTAGTTTGTATTTTATCAGAGGTAGCGAACTCGGAAACGGGATCGTTGAACATTGGATAAATATTTGAAATTTTTCGGACACTATCCTCACTATAAATGCTGGTTTCTGAGTCCATATTAGTAAGTACAGAAATAAATTCACTTTCATCATTTTCATTAAAAAATTGACGCCAAAACTCTTGTATATCAGCATTGCTATCATTCTTTAGTAGTTCGAGCGTTTCATTTATTACATGTTGATTGTTTACTGCAGAGTATTCGTCAGAACGACTTCCCCACTTTGTGCTCAAGCTTGTTGCTAAAACAAATGTATTGTACAAAGTGTCTTCGAACCTCTTTATACTCTCGTCTGACAATCCACCTGAGCCCTGACTATTCAAAATCTTCATAGCACTCACGAGGCTAAGTGTATTATGTTGATTTTCTTCATAGAGGTCATTCTCTATGAGCATAGAATCCATTCTTGCTTCTACTCTTACATCCTCGAGAACCGATTTATATAAATCTACCGCCCATGATGTCGGGTTGGATAATTTATACTGAGCCAGTTTACTTGCTCCAGAATCGGTTGCAAAATCCACGGCTATATTGTAGAAATCAGCCATAAGATTATGAAACTTTTGAGATTCTTCTTCTTCCGCTATATTCTTTAAAATACCATACATATCCCAAGAGTTAAGCTGATGTCTTTCATCACGACTTATCTGGCTTAATTTAGCTTCATCTTGGAATGAGCTTTGTATCATTTGTGCAATATACTCAGGCATAATTTCTTCTAAGTACACTCGATGTCTACTTATGATTTGCCAAACGGAGTCATTATTATCAGCCATATTAATAATTGCTTCTTTTGGCCATATAGCGTCTCCCATCTCAGAAGCTATTCCGCTATGATTTTGACAAAACACATGCTTGATAGATTCGTTGAGCATTACATTTGCTATGTACTGTACTTCATCAATAGCTTGTTCGAAGGTCTGACTAGGATACCCAGCAAACGCAAGAGCGCTCGTCTCTTTTGTATAGAAATTAATATTTTCTAACTCTTCTAAAGTTAGAGACTTCGATGATAGTGAAGTGTTATTTACAGCAGCAAAAACTTGATTAGGCACAAAGACCGTACTTGCCGCAACGGTGATAGCAGAGAGTGACGAGTATTTCAAAAATACTCTTTTTGACGGATCAAACTTATTATTTATAATTGTATTAGCCATGATTATTCAACCTTATTTTTGTTGATGATTATGTAAGTTGTTACATGTAGTGTTTATTTCCCTTACGATTAATAACGGCCTATTCCTCTTTTTAAGTCATGAAAAAACTTACGCTAAATTTATTTGATTTATAAGTTAGATTTTGAATCATTTCCTGCATTTATATTATGTCAATATTAATTAGCCATACATTAATTAGCGATCCATAAATCAAACTACACAAATAAATTTCACATCAATTATTTTCATATAATTGAGATACTTTCAAACATCGCCACGCTTTTGCGATAATAAAAATATACATATAAATTCATTTTCTATTTGTTGTTGTTTTTCTTAATTCGAGACTCTATAAGGACTAAAAGAACAAAGGCTTTTTCAGAGAATTGAATAATGAGAATTTTATCAAAAAAAAACATATACAAAACACCATGCTTATAAATTAGTTAAATAACGCAATGTAATCAATTACCCTTCCCTCTAAAAGGCACACAACGAATATTTGTGTCTATATATTTCATTTTGTTTCAATATATTTCACACAAAGAGCTTTGAATATTTATTCAATTTATAGTTTTGAGACGATGCGTCACAAATTTTTATTTATCCACATATTTTGCTCGGGGCGTAGGAGCGACTGACATTGCGCGGCAACTAGGAAGTGCACGCTCGACAGTATATAAAGTGTTAAATGAAACCAATGACTGGCTAGAAGAAAGGACGCGATTTACCAACCACCTAGCAGGCACAATCGAAATCTCATTGTTACTATGACACTGCCACAGGAATGCTTTTGCGTCGGGTGATTGTTCACAGAAACTGAGCCAAACAGAAAAATGGATGGCACAAAGTGAGAAACGAATCTGGTGCAAAAACCATTTTCGTTTTGAGGCGAGTTATCGTGGGAGGAACGCGGTACCGGAATGAACCGAGCAAACGCGATAATTCCCTCACCGAGTTGAAAAATAAATGCATACCGCTCCTACTCTAAAAAAGCTAAGTATGAGATAAGACACAAATGACCAAGAACTTAAGTAATAAGCAAAAACTCGAACTGGTAGATTTGGGGTTATGCATTACAGCTCAAGATTATTATCAAGCAGCAATGTCACTTAAACAAAACGACATTGGAGGCAAGCCATAGTGTGTATTACCGTCTCTATCGATAGAATGTTACTTAAAACTTACCACCTACTAGAGAAGTATTGGCGTTAATGTTTCGCACATTCGCCAG
Source organism: Vibrio owensii CAIM 1854 = LMG 25443 (assembly GCF_000817815.1). GTDB lineage: Bacteria > Pseudomonadota > Gammaproteobacteria > Enterobacterales > Vibrionaceae > Vibrio > Vibrio owensii. The sequence continues at coordinate 74,041 of NZ_JPRD01000049.1, read as the reverse complement.
TAACTTCATGATAAACAGAGGTAACGTATTAGTATTTCAAGATGTACTAGGGCATGCAGATGTAGAAATGACGATGCGTTATACACATTTCGCGCCAGATCACTTAACTGATGCACTTACTCTCACCCACTCAATAACGTATAGTTTACCGTGCCATATTTTTTAACCTCTGTCGCAACTTACCAAAATCTGGTCAATATTTAACTACACAGAACGTATCGAATTAATATTAAGTTTCGGTCCTGGCAAAGAAGCAACCCCAGCAAAAGCCAGTGGGTTAATTAGCTGGATAAAGCGCCTGCTTTCCTCATAAAAAACATGGTTTTGTCAAAACCAAACACCTGATAGACTACTTCCTTTCATGCAACGGCTTGCTTTGGCTGTTATATATGGCCTGTAATTTATAGCTCGTTGCATGACATTCAAGGACACTCATCTACTGAACATCAAGGGATCATTATGAAGTTTATCCGTTGGATTTTGGGAAAAATCATCTTACTTCTCAACGCTGTATTCTCCCCTCGTGGCGTTAAACGCTCAGCAGAGGCACAAAAAAGCGTTGATGACAAAGCGAAGAACTACGCGCTATACCAATTTGAAGCTTGTCCTTTCTGCGTAAAAGTTCGCCGTGCCATGAAGCGTCAATCCGTGAACATTGAATTACGTGATGCGAAAAACGACCTAGTACATCGTGAAGCACTTGAGCAAGGTGGCGGGCGAGTGAAAGTACCTTGTCTTCGCATTGAAAAAGATGGCGAAACGCAATGGCTTTACGAATCTTCAGACATCGTCGCTTACATTGAAAAAGAATTTGCCTAGTTCCCCCTAAGAACATTGGCGGATGTAAAAGAGGCACCATACGGTGCCTCTTTTCTTTTGTTTCGATTCAATGGGAATTTACAGATCGACAATCAACATCAATTCCACGCGGCGGTTACACGCCTTACCACTTGCCGTTGCATTACTGCACTGGGGTACATATTCACCAAAACCACGCGAGAAGACTCGTTGGCGCGGCAAGCTTGTGGCTAACAATTGCTTTTCAACTTCGCGAGCACGTTTCTCAGACAGAGAATCATTAAAGGTTGCTGCGCCTGTGCTGTCCGCATGGCCATCAATCACTACATCGACATCCGCACGTCCAGCAAGATAATGCCCTAGATTACGTAACCAATCTTCTGACTGTGATGATAATCTCGCAGACCCAGTTTGGAAGTGTACCTGTTCTTTCAAACGCACCATAAGGTGGTCGCCACTGATGGTTTCGTGGGCGATTTGATGCCTATTTAAAAACATCTCCAGTGACGTCACGCCCTGTGACTTTTTTCCCATAGTGCTCGGTGCTTGAGCCACATAGCGAGGTGTTGATGCGTAAGACTTCGCATAACCCCACTCTGGGTGTCTAAGTTCTGAGTTAGTTCGAGGAGCGGTATCCAACATATTACCGCCCGGAACCATATCTGAATTAATGCTGCCACATCCAGCTAAAAGGCCGCATGCCACTAAAAACCAATGCTTCATACCGTTACCAACGTAGAATGAATTCCTGTTCACTGTGTCGGCTCAAATCGTCCAAACTTTAGTGCTTTTTACCATTTCATCCCATTTACCAAGCACCTATCGTGCCAACGTTATGACTTCACTTCTCATTTGTCTAACGTCATCAATGATGATTGACAGAATACCAATGTTGCACTTATCAAGAGCGATCTTTGTAACGGTCGAAATCTTCGATTTTTCAAGCATTGAAGCCGTTAATTGACTCGTCATAGCCATGTTTTGTCTAAACTTTCTCCGATTGTCTCACTTTAGTGTAACAAGCCGTATTAATGGTTTTCGTCGATACCGTTAACCGATAAACTAGCAACAATTTTACTATTTAGAGCCTGACCCATGTTTAAAACTATTTCTAAAGGCGCTGCACTTTTTGCGGCAGTATTTGCCCTTACAGCTTGTGATAACGGCAATAGTCAGCCACAACAAGGCAAGCAGTACGAAGAGCTGCCTGTTTCTCTTGCTGAATACAACCTAGCGCCAGTTACTGAAGTTTTCTCTCTAACTTGCGGCCACTGTCGTACGATGGAACAGTTCGTTCCCCAGATTGAATCGTTGACAGAACAAAAAGTTGAGAAGATGCACGTTACCTTTAACGAGAGTGCACAGATCAGCGCGATCATCTTCTACACAGCAGCAATGCAAGTTAACGGCACACCAGACAAAGCATTTATGGAAGAGCTGTTTGCCGCAGTTCAAATGGGTGCAGATGCAACAGCAGACGAACGCCAAGCGGCAGTTGAGAAAGCATTTGAGTCTCGCAACCTAGTAAGCCCATACAAACTAGATGACGCGCAACAAGCAAAACTGTTTGAATACATCACCAAAGCAGAAGAGATCACAACTCGTGGTCAAATTAACTCAGTTCCAGCGTTTATCGTAAACGGTAAATACCAAGTGATCACTGGTGGTCACGAAACCGTTGAAGCTATGGCTGACACCATCAACTATCTGCTAAAACAACCAAAATAAGACAAGGAGCTACTGTGTCTAAATTTCTGTTTCCTCTTATTATTTTCGTCCTAGCGGCATTTTTTATCTACCGCACTTGGACCAACCACAAAGTGGCTGACGAGAACTTTGCCAAAGGCCAAGAATTCCTGCTTGAGAACAGCAAGAAAGAAGGTGTAATTACCACAGAGAGTGGCCTGCAATACCTAGTGCTTGAGAAAGGTACTGGTGATGTACACCCGACCGCAACGAGCAAAGTGAAAGTGCACTACCACGGCACACTGATCGACGGCACAGTTTTCGATAGCTCTGTAGAGCGCGGCGAGCCAATCACATTCGGCCTAAACCAAGTGATTAAAGGCTGGCAAGAAGGTCTGCAGTACATGGTTGTGGGTGAGAAAATCCGCCTGTTCGTACCAAGCACACTTGGTTACGGTAAAAACGGTACGGGCCCTATCCCACCAGCAAGTGTACTGATCTTTGATGTGGAACTATTGGACATCCAATAATCCTCAACTAGAACAAAAAACGCCGCATTGATTGCGGCGTTTTTTATTGAATGAGCTCTTCTGAGCAATGGCGAATTAAGCTTTTGGATAAAAGACTAACTTATCCCCTTCCACCATCACACAATCCATACCTGCTGCGTGAGCGGCTTTCTTGCCTAACTCGGTATCTTCAAACACCACACAGTCTTGTGCGCTTAAGCCAAGTTGTTCTGCGGCCATAAGGAATGTATCTGGGAAAGGTTTGTGGTTTTCGACGTCCGTCGCTGTGACGACAGCATTTAGCTTCTTCAAGATGCCTGCTTTCGCCAATAGACGCAGTGCACTGTCTCGTTGGCTACCGGTTCCAACTGCGATTTTCTTATTACCTAGATGTTCATCCAACACGATGTTGGTACACGAGATTATTTCTCCGTGTTGTTCCATCTCTGCGAACGTGTCCATTTTGAATCGAGATACGGTTTTAGGGTCGAGAGACAAACCGTGTTGACGGTTCACTTCGCCAACGATTTTGAAGCTTGGCATACCGCCTAAACTGTGCAACCAATCTTGGTTGAAAGGGAAATCGAAACGGTCTGCCGTCGCTTGCCACGCTGCTAGATGCGCTGGCATGGTGTCGATTAAGGTGCCGTCCATATCGAAAATCAACCCTTTATAGGGGCTTAAGTCTATCGTATTCATGTCAATTCTTCTATTTGTACATCTCTGATGGTAATTTATCAGCCATTACAACATTCCTTATTGGCATTTAGTAAACATGCTCAAAATTTCGAACTCCGTCACAATTCAAGATTGGGAAATCCAATTATCTCCCATCAGGGCTCAAGGAAGTGGTGGGCAAAACGTTAATAAGGTATCGTCCGCGATACATTTGCGCTTTGACGTACGTCATTCCACGCTGCCGGAATTCTATAAAGAGCGATTACTTGCCCTTTCTGACAACCGAATATCCAAAGATGGCGTCATCATCATCAAAGCACAACAGTTTCGGACGCAAGAGCAGAACAAAGAAGACGCACTAAATCGATTACAAGCGTTAATACAATCTGCAAGCCGACAAGAAAAGAAGCGTATTAAAACCAAACCAACTCGCGCTTCGCAACGTCGTAGACTTGATAGCAAAAACAAGCAAGCGACAAAAAAACAGCAACGCCAAAGAGTGCTGTACTAATAAACGTCAGAGCTAGCCATTGGGAACCTTTTTGGGCTCCTTACTTTAGTCAACTATTCAGGACAAACTTTATGACTATTAGGCACAAGCTCTACTCCTTAGGAGTGATCGCCATTCTGGGCATTATGACCCTGCTGGGTACCTCGTCACACTTCGCTAACCAAAGCCAAGAGCTCGGTCATGCTGTTAAGCTCGTTGGTGATTTAGAGATTCGTCTCCTTAACCTACGCCGTAATGAAAAAGACTTCTTGTTGCGTAGTAACATCAAGTACCTTGATAAGTTCGATGGTAACGTCGATAAGTTCTTGGTGATTGAACAAGAATTGGCTGGCATCCTTAACCGTTATGACCTTCCTTCTAGCCACCAATTCAAGCAAGACTTATTGGCCTATCAAAAAGGTTTCCAGACTTTAGTTTCTGCCTACGGACGCTACGGTCTAGATTCGGAAAGCGGCTTATGGGCAAGTTTTGAGCGAGAGCTTTTCGCTTCAGAGCAAAATGCTGATTATCAACAAGTTATGGCTCTGACTAAATTCTCAGAACTTGTTAAAGCCGGTGAAATGGACGAAAGCCTTCTAAAAGGCCTATACGTACCTGCTTTGATTGAAAGTGCGCGTCAGCTTGCTGCGCAAAAGCAAACTATCGGCGTGGTTTACAATAAGGGTTTATTGGGTGATACTCGTGCTCTGTCACACGCGGTAGAACAGCAGTTCAAAACCTTTTCATCTGCCCTGAGCGATGCGGCACAAGCTCGTGATAGCCAAAACAACTTGGTGAAGCAAGTCATCACAGCGGTGGTGCTCGTCATCATCTTTGCCTTGATCTTCCAAATTTCACGTTCGATCAATACTCGCGTTAGCAGCTTGCTTACCACCATTAAAAACATTAGTGAAAGCAACAACATGGGCCTGCGCTCTGAACTTGCGGGGAAAGATGAACTGGCAGACATCAGCCATCATTTAAACGATCTGTTAGACAAACTTGAGCACCTTATCCACGGAACACAAGAGAAGTCAGCGCAACTATCGGCAAGTACAGACAACATGCACCGTGAGCTAGAAGGCGTAATGGAACAATTCCATGCCCAAGCCGATCATACTTCGTCGATGGCAACCGCCGTTCAGCAAATGGTCGCAACCATTGGTGAAATTTCTGAAAGCACCTCTGTGGCAGTTGAAGGCGTTCACCAAGCAGCAAACAATGCAGAACAAGGTCGCACCGTTGTCGAGACAACAGTATCAAACGTAGGCCAGTTGACCGGTATTCTTTCAAACAGTCAGCAGTCCATTGGCTCTCTCAACGAGCACGTAGCGAAAATTGGCGGCGCAGTAAATATCATCCAAGATATCGCTGAACAAACTAACCTACTCGCGCTTAACGCAGCGATTGAAGCAGCACGTGCCGGAGAACAAGGTCGCGGCTTCGCTGTAGTGGCCGATGAAGTACGTGCACTGGCAAGTCGCACTCATCAATCGACAGAAGAAATCACCCGCGTGGTGTCTGATATTCAATCTCAGATGTCGATGGTGGTATCTGATATCGACCAGTGTAATGATCAGGGTCAGCAAACCCTACAAGCATCGGAGAAGCTAGATTCAAGCCTTCAACAAATCATCGCAGACATGCACGCAATTCAAGGCAACTCTGAGCGCATCGCATCAGCCATTGAAGAGCAAGGCATCGTGATGAATCAGGTGAGCGATTCGATTACTGAGCTAAACGTGATTTCAGAGAACAACATGCAATCAGCACAAGAATGCTTACATGAGGTGAACTCTGTTTCAGCTCAAGCCCATGAAATGGATGATGCTGTTGCTGAATTCAAAACACGCAGCGTGTAATCTACCTTCCCTCGCAATCATTATTGCTAGATAAACAAAAAGCCCGAAGCACTCTCATGCTTCGGGCTTTTTCTATCTGAGGAAACTCAGTGCTTATTCGTCATCAAGAGGAACAAGCTTAGTGCTACCACCGTGGATCTTCTCACGCTTTCTCTGTACCAGAGCGTAGAAGCCAGGGATCAGGAAGGTACCAGCTAGAAGTACACACAACAGACCACCGATTAGGGAAATACCCAACGAGTTTTGGCTCACGTGACCCGCACCTGCTGCGAAGATCAACGGGAAGATACCCAAGATGAACGACCAAGAAGTCATGTTCACCGCACGGAAACGAAGCTTACCACCTTCTACTGCCGCATTATCAATATCCACATCTTTCTCTTCACGCTCTTGTTTGGCGAATTCCACAATCAGGATTGCGTTCTTCGCCGCGAGCGCTATGAGCAAGACGAGACCTATCTGAGCGTACAAGTTAAGTGGCGTTCCGGTTAGGTTCAACGCAAGGAAAGAACCTAACGTTGCCACAGGTACCACAAGAATGATCGCCAGAGGGATACTCCAACTCTCGTACTGAGCTACCATGAACAAGTAGATAAAGATCAATGCCAACGCAAACGCGTAGATTGCTTGGTTGCCTGCCAATACTTCTTGGTAAGCCATACCCGTCCATTCATAAGTGTAACCTTGCGGTAGAACTTCAGCTGCAACACGCTCCATCGCTGCGATCGCATCACCACTTGAATAGCCCGGTGCTGGTTGGCCTTGAATGATCGCACTACGGTACATGTTGTAACGCCATGCAACATCTGGCTCAAATACTTGCTCGTAACTTACTAACGTGCTCAGCGGCACCATATCGCCACTTAAAGAACGAACGTGGAAACGTTCCAGATCGTCCATGCTGCTACGGTGCTCACTGTCTGCTTGCATGGTTACGCGGAAGTTCTTACCAAACATGGTGAAGTCGTTCACGTACAACGAACCAAGGTTACCTTGCAGTGTTTGGAAAATTGACGACAGTGGAATACCCAACTGCTGTGCTTTTTCACGGTCAATATCCACATAGTAATGCGGTACGTTTGCACGGAAAGTACTGAAGGTATACGCGATTTCTGGCGCTTGGTTAGCGGCCTGAATCATCTCACCCATTACCATCGACAAATCAGTACGGCTACGGCCTAGGGTGTCTTCCAGTACAAACTCGAAGCCTGACGCTGCGCCCATACCCGGTACTGCAGGAGGTCCCATCGCGAATACTACCGCTTGAGGCAGTTCCATCGCAGCACGGCCGTTGATGCGGTTAGCAATTGCGTTAGCAGCGTGTTCACCGTCAAGCGAGTTACGCGTGTCCCAATCATGCAGTTTGATAAACAGAGACGCACCGTTTGATGCTGCTGCACCCGTCATGAATGAGTAACCATTCGCAACGGTTACGCCATCTACGCCCGGCTCTTGCTCAACCATCTTCATCAATTCATTGGTTACTTCCTCGGTACGAGAAAGCGACGCCGAATCCGGAAGCTGAACGTTCACCAACAAGATGCCTTTATCTTCTTGAGGAACAAACGCCGTTGACGTTGTTTTCGCGAAGAACGTTACTGCCGCAACCGCCACGAAGAAGAAAGCAATCAGCAACATAGACTTCTTAACCAAGAAGCCCGCAATTTGACCGTAACGCGCAGTTACGCGCTCTAGACCACGGTTGAACGCTTGGAACCAGTTTGCTGTGTTGCCGCCACCCTGCTTCAGTACCAACGAACATAGTGCTGGAGACAGAGTTAGTGCGTTAATAGACGAGATAGCTACTGAGATACAGATCGTCAATGCGAACTGACGATACATGATACCAGTAATACCCGGAAGCATGGCTACTGGTAGGAATACCGCCAATAGAACCAAGGTCGAGGTAATGATTGGACCCGTTACTTCTTTCATCGCCAACAAAGTTGCTTTACGCGGTGAAATGGTTGGGTCTTTCGCCATGGTGGTATCCACGTTTTCGATAACCAGAATCGCGTCATCTACCACGATACCGATGGCGAGGATCAAACCGAATAGGGTTACCGTGTTGATGGTAAAGCCCGTCGCCTGCATGATGGCGAATGTACCGATAAGGGATACAGGAATCGCAACAACCGGAATCAAGGTTGCACGCGCACTACCAAGGAACAGGTAGGTTACTGCGATTACCAGCAAGATAGCTTCAATCAGCGTTTTCACTACGCCCTTGATCGACTCAGCAACGAATACAGTCGTATCGTAACTGGTCTCGTAAGCCATACCTTCAGGGAAGTTAGTGCTTAAGCGCTCAAGCAAGTCCATAACTGCCTGGCCACTTTCCAGTGCGTTCGCGTCTGACTGTAGTGACAATGCGACGATCGACGCATCTTGACCACGGAACTTACCGTTACCATCGTAGAACTTCTTACCAAGCTCAACACGAGCCACGTCTTTTAGGTATACCGTAGAGCCATCTGAGTTTGCGCGAAGTACTACATCCTCAAACTCGCTCACGCTCTCAAGACGACCTTTGGTCACCAAGTTGAACTGAACTTCTTGAGGGTTGTTGTACGGCGCAGCACCGATACGACCTGCCGCTACCTGTACGTTCTGTTCTGCCAATGCCGAGTAAACGTCGGTTGTCGTGAGGTTCAGGTTAGCCATTTTTTCTGGGTCTAACCAAACACGCATCGCGTATTCACCGCCACCGATAACGTTAACTTCACTGATGCCTTTAACACGCGCCAGCTGGTCTTTTACGTTCAAGTTGATGTAGTTGATAAGGAACTTATCGTCGTACTTACCGTCTGGTGAGTAGAAGTTCAGAACCATCAGCAAGTCAGGAGAACGCTTTTTCACCGTTACGCCTACCATGCGCACTTCTTGAGGCAGTTTGGACTCAATCTGTGATACACGGTTTTGCACGTTAACCTGCGCCATGTCTGGGTCAGTGCCCACATCGAAGGTGACGTTTAAGCTGTAAGAACCATCGTTCGCGCTCTTAGACGACATGTAGATCATGTCTTCTACACCGTTTACGGAGGTTTCTATCGGGTCAGCTATTGCTTGTTCCACAACCTCTGCACTTGCGCCCGTGTAGAATGCGGTCACGCTCACCGATGGCGGACTGATTTTTGGATATTCAGCAACTGGCAAGATCGCTAAAGAGATGGCACCTGCCAACGTCAATATGATCGAAATAACCAGTGCGAATTTTGGTCTTTGAATAAAGAAACGACTTAACATTGCGCCTCCTACTGCTTGTCTTCAGCAGGAGATTGAATGCGCACTTCTACACCGTTACGTACACGTTGTAGACCCTGTGTGATTACAGTGTCGTCTTGTTCCAAACCTTCATTGATGATGATGCCCTGCTCTACTTGAGGGCCAAGTTTCACGTTGCGACGCTCTGCAACATTGCCTTCAGTCATCACCATTGCAAAATCACCCTCTAGGTCAGTTTGCACCGCACGACGAGGAATCACGATAACGTCTTTCGCGTTCTTATCTCGTAGATTCACTTTAATGTGCTGACCAGGAAGAAGTTGTTGTTCTGGGTTTGGTACCAGTGCACGCATCGCAATCGTACCTGTTTGGGTATTGATACGGTTGCCCAAGAAGTCTAACTGACCTAGGTGCTCAAAGTACTCACCGTTTTCCAGTTCAAGTTGAACCTCTACACCACTCGACTCATCACTGCCGTCACCCTTGATGCGATCCATACCAAGCGTTAAGCGCTCACGTTCACTAACGCTGAATGAAGTATGCACTGGGTCTAAGCTAACAAGCGTTGTTAAAATGCCAGAAGAAGGAGAAAGCAGGTCACCCGTACTTACTTTACTGTCGCTGATGCGGCCGCTAAATGGCGCACGAATTTGCGTGTAAGAAAGGTTTACTTCTGCAAGCTTGAGCTGAGCGTTTGCTGCTTCTAACTCAGCACGCGCGCCAAGAAGAGTGGCCGTTAACGCATCAAATTCAGATTGAGAAATACTGCCGCGTGGCAACAAGTTCTTACCTCGTTCGTGGTCAAGTTCCGCTTTCTTCAAGGCAGCTTTAGCTTGAGCTAAGGCCGCTTTTGCACTCGCCACTTGCGCTTCAAAAGAAGAAGGCTCGATGGAGTAAAGCAGTTGTCCTTTCTCGACCATTTGACCTTCATCAAAATGGCGAGCTTCAAGATAGCCAGAGACTTGTGCCGTGATATTTGTATCTTCTACTGCTTCAATGCGACCGATGTAAGATTTGCTCGGCTGGTAGTCGATAATTGTGACATCTTGAGTCACAACAAGAGGAGCTTGGCCCCCCTTCTGGGCATTGTTTGCTTCTCCGCATCCTGCGAGGATAGCTGTTGCCGCCATTAATGCGACGAGTGGTTTCTTTTGCATGTATATACCGTCTTTATAGAACAGGATTCGTTTGACAATACCCTAACCTTACAGGGTGCTTTGTCCGAAAACTTTAAAGGAAACCGGGGAAAGTGTATCAAAGTGTAAGCCAATGAAACGACTCGCAAACATCGTAATTAGCAGGCTATATTTGTTGCGATCCTGTGCTCGAATCGCAATGAAAGTCGTGTAAATGTTGTGGGTTAGAGAACGGAGATTATTTGCACAATGATAGGCCGATAACCTAGTAAAACGAAAACTTCGTAAGCGCAGCGTATGATTTGACTATTTTTTTAAACAAAATGCGTTATCATGCAAGTAATTCAAAGCTTTCGACCGAGAGGATTACTATGATTTCTAAATGGGAGAAACGTTTTTACCAAATGGCTGAGCTTGTGGCGTCTTGGAGTAAAGATCCATCAACACAAGTTGGCGCGGTAATCACTAAAAACAACCGCATTGTTTCTGTTGGCTTTAACGGCTACCCACACGGTGTTTCCGACAGTGTGGATACAGATGAACGTGAACTGAAGTATCTAAAAACGTTGCACGCTGAAGAGAACGCGATTTTGTTCTCTAAACGCGATTTAGACGGTTGTGATATTTGGGTTACCCACTTCCCTTGCCCGAACTGCGCTGCGAAAATCATTCAAACAGGTATTGCACGCGTAAGTTGCCCTGAACAATCTGAAGATTTCTTATCTCGCTGGGGCGACAAGATTCAAGTGAGCCAAGACATGTTCGACCAAGCAGGCGTAGAAGTGAATTGGCTACCAATCAGCGAAATCGAAGAGAAAAGCGTTCGCTAAGTTATCACTGAGCTTTTGTTTGAGCACTCAGGCAACCCTAATCGAAAAAACAAATGAAAAAGCCCAGACACACGTCTGGGCTTTTTTGTTTCTTAATCGTGAGATTAACCAGCGGTAAGATTAACCGTGTTTCTTCGCCGTTAGTTCTGCAATCTTAACGATCACTTGTACCGACTTCTCCATCATCTCCACTGAAATAAACTCATGGATACCGTGGAAGTTATAACCCCCCGTGAAGATGTTTGGACAAGGCAAGCCCATGAACGACAAACGCGCGCCATCTGTACCACCGCGAATTGGCTTGATCAGAGGTTCAACATCGCACGCTTCCATCGCTTGCTTCGCTAAGTCGATAATGTGAGGGTATGGCTCAACCATTTCACGCATGTTGTAATAGCTGTCAGTTAACTTCAACTCAACCGAACCGTGCTTCAAGCCTGCGTTCATGTCATCAACGAGCCTCTGCATAAAGGCTTTACGGCTTTCCAGACCTTCACGGTCGAAGTCACGGATGATGTAACCTAGCTCACTGCGAGCGACACCAAGTTCACCAGATTTTAGGTGGAAGAAGCCTTCATAGCCTTCTGTGGTTTCTGGCGTTTGATCTTCTGGCATCTGCACTTGGAATTTAGCCGCCAAGTTCATTGCATTAACCAATTTACCTTTTGCGGTGCCCGGGTGAACGCTCACGCCATGGAAGATAACGTCTGCACTGGTTGCGTTGAAGTTTTCGTATTCCAACTCACCTTGCGGACCACCATCAATAGTGTAAGCCCACTCAGCACCAAACTTCTCAACATCAAACAAGTCAGCACCACGGCCAATTTCTTCGTCAGGAGTAAAACCAATACAGATGTCACCATGTGGGATTTCTGGGTTTTCAATCAACATCGCGACCGCAGAAAGAATCTCTGCAATGCCCGCTTTGTTGTCAGCGCCAAGAAGCGTTGTGCCATCTGTGGTAATCAGGTTGTGGCCATGAAGCTCATGCAAATCTGGATACTGCACTGGAGAAAGCACTTCATCACCTAGACCAAGTGCGATATCGCCACCTTGGTAATCTTCAATAAATTGTGGTTTTACGTTCTTACCTGAAGCATCAGGAGCCGTGTCCATGTGTGCGATAAAACCAATTGCTGGCACATCATAATCAACGTTAGATGGCAGCTTAGCCATTAGGTAGCCATTGTCACTCAAGGTCACATTGCTTAAACCAAGTTCAATCATTTCTTTTTTAAGCTGCTGAGCAAATACAAGTTGCCCGCCGCTGCTTGGGCAAGCTGATTCGTGGGGATTAGATTGAGTATCGAACGTGACGTAGCGAAGAAATCTTTCAACTAAATGCTTCATAATTATTCTCATTGTTTTGAGCGAAGGATGCCACGCACAGGGATGTAAGGTGTGCGAGGATCCTATCCAACATGGTTCGACAAGCCATGTTACGCTCATGCCACAATAAGAATTTGCTTTGAATCAGTTTTTCATCAGAAAGTGCTGACACGCCACATCAGCACTCACATTAAGGGATTGTTTTATCGAGAATTAATTCAATAAGTCTTCAGCAAGTTCACGCCATTCGCGGATTTTTCCGTGGAAATGTCGCCACTGTTTATCACTCATTGTTTGAGAAATATCTAGGGTGAATTGATCCGTTAGAGTGATATTATGATCAATATTCTTGGTCAGTTGATCACTATAATAACTTTCCGGCTCAAACAGGAGCTGCATGAATACCTGCTGGTAAACCACGCTATTGTTTTTATTTTCGAAAAGATACTCTAATTCCTGAATTATAGAGGAACGATAATCACGCCATAATGGGCTATTAATTATCACATCTTGAGAAAGCTGTTTGGCACGTGCTTTTTGCTTGTTAGATAATTTACCTAACCATTCTTCCATCCACTCCTCTGTATTCTCTAAGACAATTTCTCGCAGCTCTTGTTCCGTTTTCCCTGCATATTTTTCATCTCGTTCTTTGTAACGCTCTTTTACGCTATCGACGAACTCCGATTCTTGCTTACTGTCTAACTGCATACTCAGCGAGAACAGGTCTGGCGCGGCTTTCGAGACAAGACGTTGGTAATGGTCTCGCATTTGATCTCGGTTAGCTTGCAATGACTCTAGTGTCACGTTGTCTTTATTCAGTGACTCTAATTGTTTTAAGTGATCGATATATAAGGGTAATTCCTCTTCTTTATGCCAATCCGCCAATAATAAGATACGTTCTTCCAACAGAGCTTCTTGCTCACCATCTAATGAGACGTAGTCATCCAAATATTCAATCACGACCCAATCAATATTGCTGTATAAAAACTTTTTCGCGCAGCCAGCGAGTACCAGAATAGATATCAAAATACATCCGTATCGAACCGCGTTATTAGATAAACTTTTTAATTTCATCACCGATCCATATTCCCTTTTCCATTGATTAAGTTCTATACTCAATCTTAATCACTTATTATTGCGGCAAACTTTCGTCAGTACGGCAAAGTGACATTGCCACTCATGTAGTATATAGAGTTTGAAATTAACTTTTTTATCACAACTATTCGCAAAAAAGTGAGTTAGTGCGCAATTATCGACCAAAACTTGAACGAAACGGCGTTCCTTATATGGCATATAATTTGCATCAATAACATCAGGATAGTTTATGGAGGCGTAGCATGGCTGCTGCTGAGCAACTTGATACGAGTGTAGAGTACGAGATTCGTTACTTTGAACAGGGGAAAATGCACAGTATGAGAGTCGTCGCGGAAGATAAGAACGCGGCACATCATTACTACTTGGAGTGCGGCAAGCATAACAGTGATTTGTATTCGATTCGCCCAGACAAATAAAAAACCGCCAGTGATTGGCGGTTTTTTTGTGCTTAAGATGCGCTTAGCTTTGGGCGGTTATTTGATTTCGCCAAAACGCTCTAGGTAAAGCACAGTCGCGGCGGTGCGAGAAGGCACTTTGAGCTTTTTCAACAAGCTCTTCATGTGCACTTTCACCGTTGACTCAGAGATAAACAGACGATCTGCAATTTGCTTATTACGGAAGCCACGTGCGACCTCTTGCAAGATCTGCGTTTCTCGGTCAGTAAGCGTGTCAAACACGTCTTCTTGCCCTTCACGTTCGTTCAGGTACTTAGCCACGGCTTGGCTGTATGCCTTGTCACCCTCGTGTGCTTGTTTTAGCAACTCAACCAACTCATCTGGCTCGGTATCTTTCAACAAGTAACCATCAGCACCACTTCGCACGATCGCTTCGATGTCCGCAGGGCTATCTGATACCGTTAGGATAACGATACGAGCTTCACAGCCATCCGCGCGCAGCGCTTTCAGCGTATCTAGGCCCGACATGCCCTTCATGTTCAGATCAAGAAGTACCAAATCCAGTTCTAGTTCGTGAGCTTTAGCAACCGCATCTGCGCCGCTGCTCGCCTCTGCAACCACTTCAAACTCTGGCTCGAAACTGAGAAGCTGATGAATACCACGTCTCATGAGTGGGTGATCATCCACCAGCATTACTTTACACACTGTCAATGTTTACTTCCTTACTATGTTGGAATTCTAGTCTTACGATACAGCCACTATTCTTCGCTGCCTCTATTCTGAGGTCGGCGTGCAACCTTGCTGCACGCTCTTGCATGATGCTCATACCGTAATGATTTAATTTTTCATCTTGTTGCTCAAAGCCTATACCATCATCGGTGACCGTCACTGTGACTGTCCCTTCAGAATCAAGACATTGAATCTCAATATTTTTAGCTTGAGCGTGCTTGATCGCATTAATTGTCGCTTCTCTGATCAACTGTAGTAGATGTACTTGTTGGTGCGCATCTAATTCTGTTGAAGATAGCTTGTTATTGAGAGAGATTTCAGCCGCCGTTTGATCGTCTAGCGTCGAAACCATCTCTTGAAGTGCCTGACCAAAACTGCCCTCTTTTATCGTGAGACGGAATGTAGTCAGCAATTCACGTAACTGGGTGTAGGCCGCTGAAAGCCCGGTATCTAATTCAGCAATCACTTGATTAGTTTGCGCGATCGCTTCCTCATCAGGGATGTTCTTCACACTGCGTTTTAACAGCGACACTTGAATCTTCAGATAAGACAAGGCTTGAGCCAATGAATCATGAAGCTCACGAGCAATGGTGGCACGCTCTTCCATCAGCAATAATTGCTCGGCTTGTCGTTGCGCTCGGTTGTAATATACCGCACGAGATAAGATTTGAACAAAGTTATCAATAAGGGACTCATTTGGGCAAGGTAGCCCTACTTTCCAATGCAAGAAGCCAAGATGCTCGCCATCTAAAGTAAGCGGCTTACTGTGGCATTCATTGTCACACTCATGACGACACTCTTCCCCTTCCGTAAGGATCCAATTTGGTTCCCCAATTTGATCAATTTCGAGCTTAACAGCACGAATTCCTTCCAAACTTGCAATATGTTGTAAAATCGCTTGGAAATTTTCTTGATGAATACGAGAAGCGGTCAACTCTTTTGATGAATCATACAGTACTTGGAGTGTTTGGTTTGCATGTTGAAGCTTGCGCGTTTTCTCATCCACCGCCAGCTCTAACCCTCGATATAACTTCCCTAAATCAGTCGCCATCCGATTGAAAGTTCGAGTTAAAATGCCCATTTCATTGTCACTCGATACATTCAATGAAACGTCAAAAGAACGGTTCTGGATCTGCTCGCTGGCAAACACTAATGCGCGTAATGGTCTTACGACTTCTAGCCTCACAAAGTGCACAACAAACATGCTCACGCACAAGATCCCGCCGAGCCCTAATCCACCAATCCACGCTAAGTTAATCAGTTTTTGTTCAGAATAGTTCTGTAGCTTAAACACGAAACCATCAATTTGTTGAACAAAACCAGCCACTAACACCAAATACTGATCTCTGTCTTGGCTCTTTAATACGGTTTTCAGCTCGTGCCAGCGAAGAATCAGTCGATAGTAATCTTTTGTAATATCTTCAGGGACCGACCAATGTTGCAGTGCGAGCATCGAGTGGGAATAAATAGACTGCTCAAATAAATCAATATGTGAAGAATAATCGACAGATTCGCTTTGAATATCATGGGCTAAGCGATAGCTCTGCATTCGCATAGAGCCAGAAACGTTGACGGCCTCTGCGTCATTTAAGCTCGACGCAAGAGTGAAAATAGCAAAGCCAGTGGTTGCGACAGAAAGAAGCAAAATCAACATCATGGCAGACGCAATCGTGCGCGTTACTGACTTTTTCACATTTTTAAACAACTCTGAACTCCGCTCATTTGATAACCATGTTTGCCTTTATACAACACGTATTATCTTTCAACTTTATCAATATGTGATCACCTGCGACGGAATTTATTGATCCAAAACAATATTGCGTCCTAATTACCCCCTAAGAGGTATTTATAGATATATGTCAAAAACTACAATTTCGTGTACTTAAATGACAGTTTATTAATGAAATTGTGGACTATGCTTAGTTTGGGTTTCAATTTCCGAGGTGACTAAGTGGTAGACCTTTCTAGAAGAAGACTTTTTGCACGTAAAGCGCAGCCAGATAATTCGGTACGTCTTCCTTGGTTAGCTAAGCCGACTCAATTCACAGACGATTGCACTCGCTGCGGTAAATGCATCGAGGCTTGTGAAACTAAGATTATAACCAAAAGCGACGGCGGATTTCCTGCGGTCGATTTTTCGATTGATGAATGCACGTTTTGTTACCAGTGCGCTGAAGCTTGTCCAGAACCGCTATTCTTAGCAGAAGCTGAACAACCATGGCACGCAAAAGCAAGCATCAACGAAAGCTGTTTAGCAAAACAAAATGTCGAATGCCGAAGCTGTGGGGACATGTGCGACCCGATGGCAATCCAGTTCAAGTTAGAACTTGGCAAAGTAGCACAACCAAATTTAGACCTTGATGAGTGTAACGGCTGCGGCGCCTGTGTTTCAGTGTGCCCTACTTCATCCATCAATGTGAGCAATATAACAGCCTAGCCGTTAGTGGTCGGCGCGAAAGGCGATAAAACGAGAGAGATGTATGTCACTAAACGAAGTGCACATTTCGAGTCTGGTAGTCCATGTTCTGCCTGAACATCTGGCTGAGGTCAAAACCCAGATTGAAGCGTACGAAAACGCGGAAATCTACGGTGACAGCCCAGAAGGCAAAATCGTGGTGGTGCTAGAAACTGAGAACCAAGGTTTCATCACCGACACTATCGATGCGATTAATAATTTACCGAATGTCTTGAGCACAGTACTGGTTTATCACCAAATCGAAACTGGGCTTGGAGAAACGGAAGAAAAAGACACTGGAACACAACATTCCCAAATCGAGGGTGAAGTATGAAAATGACAAGACGTGCGTTTGTGAAAGCAAACGCGGCTGCATCAGCTGCTGCTGTCGCAGGTATTACACTACCGGCTTCTGCAACCAATCTGATTGCAAGCTCTGATCAAACTAAAATCACATGGGACAAAGCGCCTTGTCGTTTCTGTGGTACAGGCTGTTCTGTTCTTGTTGGTACACAAAACGGCAAAGTGGTAGCAACTCAGGGTGACCCTGAAGCACCAGTAAACAAAGGCCTTAACTGTATCAAAGGTTACTTCCTTTCTAAGATCATGTACGGTCAAGACCGTCTGACTCAGCCTCTTCTTCGAATGAAAGATGGCAAATACAACAAAGATGGCGACTTCACTCCTGTATCTTGGGATGCGGCTTTCGACATCATGGCTGAGAAATGGAAAGCTTCTCTAGAGAAGAAAGGCCCAACAAGCATCGGTATGTTTGGTTCTGGTCAATGGACCGTAATGGAAGGTTACGCTGCCGCTAAAATGATGAAAGCGGGCTTCCGTTCTAACAACATCGACCCGAACGCACGTCACTGTATGGCGTCTGCAGTAGTAGGCTTCATGCGTGCATTTGGTATCGATGAACCAATGGGTTGTTACGATGACTTCGAGAACGCAGATGCCTTCGTTCTTTGGGGTTCAAACATGGCAGAAATGCACCCAGTTCTTTGGACTCGTATTACCGACCGTCGCCTAAGCCACCCTCACGTTAAAGTGAACGTGCTTTCTACTTACTACCACCGTTCATTTGAGTTGGCAGACCACGGCTACATTTTCAATCCTCAGTCTGACCTTGCGATTGCTAACTTCATCGCAAACTACATCATCGAAAACGATGCAGTAAACTGGGACTTCGTGAACAAGCACACGAACTTCACTCAAGCAGATACTGACATCGGCTACGGTCTACGTGACGATGATCCGCTACAAAAAGCAGCGAAGAACCCGAACTCTGGCAAGCTAACTTCTATCTCTTTCGAAGAGTACAAGAAGTCAGTTGCACCATACACTGTAGAGAAAGCATCTGAAATCTCTGGTGTAGAGAAAGAAAAACTGATTGAGCTTGCGAAGCAATACGCGGATCCAAACACGAAAGTTATGTCTCTATGGACGATGGGTATGAACCAACATACTCGTGGTGTATGGATGAACAACTTGGTTTACAACATCCACCTACTAACCGGTAAGATTGCGACTCCGGGTAACAGCCCATTCTCACTAACAGGTCAGCCATCAGCGTGTGGTACGGCTCGTGAGGTTGGTACGTTTGCTCACCGTCTACCAGCAGACATGGTGGTTGCTAACCCTAAACACCGTAAGATCGCAGAAGACATCTGGAAACTACCAGAAGGTACTATTCCACCAAAACCTGGCTTCCACGCAGTACTTCAAGACCGTATGTTGCATGACGGCGTTCTTAACTGTTACTGGGTTCAATGTAACAACAACATGCAAGCAGGTCCGAACATCAACACTGAACGTCTTCCTGGTTACCGTAACCCAGAGAACTTCATCGTTGTATCTGACCCATACCCAACAGCAACAGCGCAAGCAGCTGACCTTATCCTTCCTACAGCAATGTGGATCGAGAAAGAAGGTGCTTACGGTAACGCAGAGCGTCGTACTCAGGCTTGGTACCAACAAGTTGAGACTATTGGCGATGCGAAGTCTGACCTATGGCAGGTAATGGAATTTGCAAAACGCTTCAAGATGGAAGAAGTGTGGCCAGAAGAGCTACTTGCAAAAGCACCAGAATACCGCGGTAAGACAATGTACGACATGCTGTTCAAGAACGGTCAAGTCGACAAGTTCCCTATTGAAGAAGCGCGTGAGATGAACGATGACGCACACCACTTCGGCTACTACGTACAGAAAGGTCTGTTCGAAGAGTACGCGACGTTTGGTCGTGGTCACGGTCACGACTTAGCACCATACGATGTTTACCACACAGTACGTGGTCTACGTTGGCCGGTTGTTGATGGCAAAGAAACACAATGGCGCTTTAAAGAAGGCTCTGACCCGTACGCGAAAGCTGGTTCAGGTTGGGACTTCTACGGCAATGCTGATGGTAAAGCGAAGATCATCTCTGCACCATACGAAGCGCCACCAGAGGTGCCGAACGAAGAGTTTGACCTATGGCTATGTACTGGCCGTGTTCTTGAGCACTGGCACACCGGTACTATGACTCGTCGTGTACCAGAGCTTTACAAAGCGGTTCCTGACGCGGTGGTTTACATGCACCCTGCGGATGCGAAGAAACGTAACGTTCGTCGCGGAGAAGAAGTTCTGATTGCAAACAAACGTGGTGAAGTACGCGTTCGCGTTGAAACTCGCGGCCGTAACCGTCCACCTGAAGGCTTGGTATTCGTACCGTTCTTTGATGCCCGTATTTTGATTAACAAGTTGATCCTTGATGCGACTGACCCACTGTCAAAACAGACAGACTTTAAGAAGTGTCCAGTCAAAATCACCAAAGTCGCTTAACCGTCAAATAACGAATGCAAGGGCCGTCTACTCGGCGGCCTAAAAAGAATTTAAGCCATAAGGCGGAGATGAAATGATGAAAAAATACCTTATCGCACTTTTATCTGTAGGTGCTTTGTTGACAGGCGTTGCACAAGCTGAGCTGGACAATCCAGGTGGCACAGGCGGTCTAGACTCGCTACGTGGTACTGCACAACTTGAAGACACGCGTCCTGCAGATGATTTCAAAGACTTTCCAAAAGACCAAATCGTTGCAGACAGCTTTGTATATCAGCCGCCACTGATCCCACATAGCATCCGTAACTACGAAGTGTCTTTGAACGCAAACAAATGTCTAGCATGTCACAGCTGGAAAAATGCTAAAGACGCAGGCGCTACCAAAATCAGTGTAACGCACTACGTTAACCGTGAAGACGCGGTACTGGCAGATATGTCGCCACGTCGTTACTTCTGTTTGCAATGTCACGTTCCACAAACAAGTGCTACTCCACTAGTGGAAAACGAGTTTAAGGCAGTCGATTCGCTTCAGTAATTGAAACGCGAGTACTAAGAGGTTACTTATGAAAATACTTAAAGCGTTTTGGAAGAGACTGTCGAGCCCGAGTAAAGCTGCCGCTGGTATCGTTTTATTCTTAGGCTTTACTGGTGGTCTTCTATTTTGGGGCGCGTTCAACACGGGTATGGAAGCGACCAACACAGAAGAGTTCTGTTCTGGCTGTCACGCTCCAATCGTTGCTGAAATTCAAGAAACGATTCACTACTCGAACCGCTCTGGTGTTCGTGCGATCTGTTCAGACTGTCACGTACCACACGAATGGACTGATAAAATCGTTCGTAAAGTTCAGGCATCTAAAGAGCTATTTGCGCACTTCGTAACGAAGACGATCGACACGCCGGAGAAATTCCAAGCACGTCGTGAGCACTTGGCAGAACGTGAATGGGCACGAATGAAGAAAAACGACTCACTTGAGTGTCGTAACTGTCACGAGTTCGACTTCATGGATTACTCTCAACAGGGTAAACGTGCAGCTGAACAACACTCAACCGCTCTGGCTTCAGGCGAGAAAACGTGTGTAGACTGTCACAAAGGTATCGCACACAAACTGCCTGACATGCACGGCGTTGAAGGCTGGCAATAAGGAGAAACAAAGACAATGAGTAATCTTGAATCCTTTATCTGGCATTTCCTTGGGTACAGTGCAATGCCAGTCATTATTCTTTCCGGCTTTGTCGGAGTAGCAGCAGTCTCTCTATGGCTACTCTCACTAGGTAAGGATAAAGAGGTTTAATCTGCCTCAAATCAGTCGACATTTTTGCCTATTTTGTTGACGGAAAACGCCAAGCATTTGCTTGGCGTTTTTTCTTTGTGGTTCTGACAATTCAATTCCGCTGACAATGCTCTAAGAAGTTCTGTTTTCAATCCCCTCCCACCGACTCAAACTCTCATTACCACAACTCAAGCTTCCGTGCTTCACTCCTTCACTCCTTCACTCCTTCACTGAGCCTCTTCAGCTTCCTTGAGGTACGCCAGAAACAAAAAAGGCGACCATGGTAGGCCGCCAAATGAGACTGCTGTGAGGAGCAGCTTAGGACTCTTTGATTGGCAATACTTGTCTTACGTACTGACCAGGAGCGTCTTCAATCACAGGATTCTGCTCTGAACCCACTGGGAACGGCTCCACTTGCTCTTCTGGGTTGAATTGCAACAGCCATTGATGCCAATGCGTCCACCAAGAGCCTTCCTGGTGATTAGCGTTGTTAAACCATTCATCAGCCGAGTCATCAAGGTTGTCATTTAACCAGTAGCCATACTTGTTTTTAGCAGGATGGTTAACG
Organism: Vibrio owensii CAIM 1854 = LMG 25443; assembly: GCF_000817815.1. Taxonomy (GTDB): domain Bacteria; phylum Pseudomonadota; class Gammaproteobacteria; order Enterobacterales; family Vibrionaceae; genus Vibrio; species Vibrio owensii. Next base: position 52,168 of record NZ_JPRD01000049.1, on the reverse strand, counting down.
ATACCCGCGATGTGGCCAGACTCACCCAACACAAAGGTCTTGTTGCCGCCAGTATTGAGTGCACCACGATAGGTTCCTTGCCACAATGCGATATGGTCTTCTTTAGTCGATACAAAGTAGCTCGGGATCTTAATCTTATTCAGGTCGATCCACACGCCACCGATCTTCACGCCCTTGTCTTGAACAAGCTTGTTCTCTAGATAGAGTTCACGCAATAAGAAGTTGTGGGAAGCTGCACTCACATTGGTGCTATCGCTATTCCAATAAAGAAGGTCGAAGTCTACAGGACTGTTGCCTTTGAGGTAGTTATCAACGTAGTAGTTCCAATATAAGCTGTTCTCACGCAGCAAACTGAACGTCACGCTAAGAGAGCGACCATCCATGTAACCTTTCGCGTTGTTTTGCGTTTCAATTGCACTGATGATGGTATCGTTGATGTACGCCCCTACTTCGCCCGGCTGAGAGAAGTCCAGTAGCGTGGTAAAGAAGGTTGCCGACTTAATGCGCTTCTTCATACGCTTCGCCGCGTAGTAAGCGACCGTGCTCGCCAGAACCGTACCACCGATACAATAACCCGCTGCGTTGATCTGCTCTTGACCCGTAATGTCTTCAATTGCCGTGACCGCTTTCGCCACGCCTTCCGTTACGTAATCGCCAAACTCAACGTGAGCCTGCTCTTTACCCGGATTGCGCCAAGACATCATAAATACGCTGTGGCCTTGCTCTAGCAACCAACGAACCATAGAGTTCTTCGCCGTTAGATCAAGGATGTAGTACTTATTGATAAACGGCGGGACGATCAGCAGTGGCGTTGCATTCACTTTTTCTGTCAAAGGACGATATTGAATCAACTCAAACAGTTCGTTTTGGAAAACCACGTCACCCGGCGTTGTCGCAACATCATCCCCCACGCGGAAGGCATTATTGTTGGTCATGCGCACTTTGAGAATATCGGCACTCGACTCAACATCTTCTTTTAGCTTTTCCAGCCCCTTCAGCAGGTTTTCACCATTTTGCTCAAGAGTGAGTTTAAGCAGCTCTGGGTTAGTCGCAATGAAGTTAGATGGAGAGAGTGCATTGATAGCTTGGCGAGAAAAGAAAGTAATACGTTCTTTCGTCTTCTCATCAAGACCTTCGATAGAATCGAGCGTGTCGAGGTATGTCTTGCTGAACAATAAGTAGGATTGTTTGATGAAGCTGTACATGGCTTCTTGTTGCCAAGCATCGTTTGAGAAACGCTTGTCGCCCTTCTCGGCTTCGATGATTTGTGTTTGGTTGCCCGCCAGTGCCACGTTCTGCCATATTTGAAGCTGTTGCTCCCACCATTCGGCTTGTAACTTTAAAATCGCCGCTGGCTGGTTTGCCGCTTGCTCGAACAGTTTGGCAGTATCTTCGAAGTTCACTTCTTGCATGGCCTTATTCAAAGGAGAATTCACGACTGCCTTGTTCACTTCGAAATCATGCCACCACTGATGATTGGTTTCCTGAAGCTTTACAAGATAGTCCGAAAAGAAGTGTTGAAACATAGTCTTACTCCTGTATTCGGAAAAAACAACGCCGCCCAAGATCTCGGGCGGCGATAAGCGGACGTATTACGCAGGAGTAACAGTCTTAAGGTTTTCCGAAGTCATTTGCTCAACGTCTTCTTTGAATTCTTTCGCGATAGATTGCAGCTTGTTGCTGTCGTCCATCATTTGCTGAGAAAGCTTAGTAAGAACAGCTAGCTGTTGGCTGTTGAAAGCCGTTAGAGAAGTCACGTCTTTGATTTCAGACGCTGCTTTCATCTGGTTTAGGCCAACTTCACTGTAAGTGCGGATTGCGTTCAGTTGAAGCTCTGTAAGAACTTCCACGTTCTTTGTCACTAGCTTGTTGAACTTCAAGTATGGTTCTAGATTCTTTTCAGTTTGATCGCTAAAAGTTTTGAAGAAATCAGTGTACATGGTTTATCTCCTAGAGAAAGAATTAAAAATGTCCGTTTAAATAACTACTTAACTGCTTTTACAACCACAGCCGTGCCCATACCGCCGCCTACACAAAGTGAAGCAACACCGTACTGACCGTCTTGTTTGTGAAGTTCGTGTACTAGCGTAACCAGAATGCGGTTACCCGATGCACCGAGTGGGTGGCCCAATGCGATAGCACCACCATTAAAGTTGGCTTTATCTTGAATTGAGCTCACTGGTACTTGGTTGGTTTCTGCCAGTTTATGAATCACACCTAGTGCTTGCGCAGCAAAGGCTTCATTCAGTTCATAAACATCAATGTCGCTGGTTTTCAGCTCGGCTTTTTGCAGCGCCTTGTTCACTGATTCCACAGGACCAAGACCCATAATCTTAGGATCCAAACCGGATTGAGCGTAGCTCACCACTTCAGCAATTGGCGTTAGACCATGCGCTTGAACAGCGCTTTCTGAAGCTAAAATGATGGCACTTGCACCGTCGTTGATACCTGAAGCATTACCTGCGGTTACTGTACCTTCACGGTCAAACGCAGGACGTAGCTTGCTCAAACCTTCTAACGTCGCGTTCGCTTTTGGATATTCATCCGTGTCAAATACCAAGGTTTCGCGGCGCTGCTTGACTTCTACTGGGACAATTTCATCTTTGAACTTACCCGCTTCAATCGCAGCCACGGCTTTCTGTTGGCTTGAAAGTGCGTATTCGTCTTGTTGTTGACGCGATAAGCCCACTTCCTTAGCCACATTTTCTGCGGTTACGCCCATGTGGTACTGGTTATAAACGTCCGTCAAACCGTCAGCAATAAGGAGATCTTTCAACTCCATGTTGCCCATCTTATTACCATCACGTACAACGCTAGGCACAATGAATGGGATTTGTGACATCACTTCTACACCAGCGGCCACAACGATTTCTGCGTCGCCACTGCGAATATGAGAAACGCCATCCATGACAGTTTTCATACCACTGCCACAAACCATGTTGACGCCGTATGCAGGGACTGACTCTGGAATGCCAGCAAACAATGCCGCTTGACGCCCAACACCCATGCCTTGCCCTGCAGCAATCACGTTACCAACGATGACCTCATCAACTTTCTCGCCAGATAGTGATGCGGCCTCAAGAGCACCTTTGATCGCAACCGCAGCTAGATCGCCTGCTGATGTGTTTTTTAAGCTTCCGCCAAACGCACCGATAGGTGTGCGTTTCGCTGCAACGATAAATACTTTTTCCATCATCCCACTCCTTAGCTCATGTATAGGCCGCCGTTCACTGACAATGTCTCGCCAGTGATGTACGCGCCGGCATCACTCACTAAGAAGCTTACTGATGCTGCAATTTCTTCAGGCGTAGCTAAACGCTTCATTGGAATTTGGTTGGTAATAGACTCAAGCACTTCTGGCTTCATCTGTTCAACCATTGGCGTGCCGGTGTATCCCGGAGCAATCACGTTCACGGTTACGCCAGAACGAGCACCTTCGTATGCCAATGCTTTAGAGAAACCAATCATGCCAGCCTTAGCCGCTGAGTAGTTTGCTTGACCGAACTGACCTTTAAGGCCATTTACAGAAGAGATGTTAATGATGCGACCACCACCCTTTTCGCACATCGTTGCGAATAAAGGCTGTGTGACATTGAATAAGCTGTTGAGGTTGGTGTTGATTACATCGTTCCAAGCTTGTGCAGTCATCTTTTTAAACACGCCATCACGTGTGATACCTGCATTGTTGATCACGACATCAACGGTTCCCTCTTCCTCAAGCAAAAGTGCTAATTTTTCAGCACATTGCGCTGTGTTGGTGACATCCAATTCAAAAAGGCGTACCTGATCTTTCGTAAACCCTTTTTCATTAAACCATTCCAAAGCACATTCATAATTACCAGTATAATAAGTAGCTATTACTCGATAACCATCATTCACTAATTGAGAGGAAATAGCAGAACCAATTCCGCCTTTTGATCCTGTGATCAAAGCGACTTTCTTCATTGAAGACTCCATTCTTAACGGCATTAAAAAAGCGAATTAAGACACTGGCGAAATGTATCGCCAACTGACGTGTTAATTTATTCTTGTGGCAACAAATCCTCTGCTGCCTTTTATTTTAAGTTAACCTAGAAATATTACATTTCAAATAAAAAACTCATTCATTTGCATAAGATTGATTTAGATCTCACTCGCAATGAAATGTTATAAAAACGTTAACTCAACATAAACCCATGTTTTAAAAGAAAAAACCTTAACTACAAGGTCATTATTAAATTTAAAAAACACTGCTTATTCAGTAAATTGCACGCATTTTTATGTGCGTTACATTAACTAAGAGTTTAAGATCATCCTTCTTCAATCAAGTAATAAATTGCGATTAAATCATTAGAGCAATACTTCTAACCGACTTACTAATAAATATGAAATATATCATTTGGTTAGCATTTTATTGAGTATTTAATTTATTAAAACAAACGTCACTTGATGATAAATTTGTTTATTGTGAAAATATTAAATATCAAGTAAACATTCTTTTAACCTTAATTCCAATCAGCCACGTTTATTTATAAATGTCATTCTTTGGTGCAAAGTCGCACTAATATGTCGCATGCATTTAATTACTATTTAAGTTTTATTAAATAATTGAATGTTAACTCTATACTGGCGTGTTCAAGATTGTTTAGAGGTGGCATCTCTTCTCCTTTTGCACTATCTTTGTGGCCTAGTTGTTTACTTATACAATCATCAATATTCATGAATACAGCCTTGTTAACCATGTTCATCCCCACCTTCTTTTTTGTCTCTATTACGCCTGGGATGTGCATGACGCTTGCTCTAACACTAGGGATGAGTGTCGGATATCGACGAACCCTATGGATGATGGCAGGCGAATTAGTTGGTGTTGCTCTCGTTTCTGTCGCAGCAGTACTCGGTATCGCAGCCATTATGCTTAACTACCCTTGGTTATTTACCGCACTTAAATTGATTGGTGGTGGTTACCTACTCTACTTGGGTATCGAAATGTTGCGCTCAAGAGGCAAACTCGCGATCAATGTTGAGAACGTTGATATCCCTACCAGCGGCAACTGGGATTTGGTCTTGCAGGGCTTTGTTACCGCTATCGCGAACCCGAAGGGCTGGGCGTTTATGATCTCTCTTCTGCCTCCTTTTATCGATCAGAGTGCTGCTCTTGCACCTCAGCTTGTCATACTGGTTTCTATTATTTTGATGTTTGAGTTCATTTGTATGTCTCTTTACGCAACGGGCGGCAAAGGATTGAAGCGTTTACTGGGGCAATCAAAAAACGTACGCTTAATGAACCGAATCGCTGGCACCTTGATGATGGGTGTGGGTGTATGGCTATTAATGAGTTAGAAAAGCCTAAGTTATGAAGAACATTTTAAACAAGCTCAAGCAATCTATTGGTGAAGTGTTGGATTTTCAGGCCCGAGTGTGGGTTGTCAACGTCTACGCGGGCGAACATAAAGGCGAGTCTTATGTCGTCAATGAAGACAGTTTTTCTGAGCCATTACAATGGATGAAAAAGAAAGGATATAAAGAGGCGATGCTTACCAAAGTTGACTCAATGAAGCGTTCGCAAATCATTGAGTTTGATTTAGGTGCAGTCAAACATCGCTTGATGCGCGTGAAATAACCCCCCTCTTCTATTTCTTTTCTCGTTTCTCTAGATAAAAAAGCGCCACTCAAATTGAGTGGCGCAAGCACTTTTACCTTAAACACCAAGCATTATGGTGCAGTGTCGATCTCTACTGGTAGGTAGTGTTTTGGTTCTAGCTTCAACCATTCAGGAAGCACCGTACCAATCGAGATGGATGACCACGTACCTGAAAGTACGCCAATAAACATCGCTGTTGAGAAGCCAGCCAGAGCCGAGCCGCCCATAATCCACAACGCCCCAACAGTGATCAGAGTCGTACCTGATGTCACCATTGTACGAGAGAATGTCGCCAATACCGCTTCGTCGTTGATTTGCTCTGTTTTCCAGTTTTGCTTAGCCACCAGCAATTCACGAATTCGGTCTGCGATGATGATCGAGTCATTGAGCGAGTAACCAAGAATCGCCAGAATCGCTGCAAACACCGTTAGGTTGAACTCCATTTGTGTAATCGCAAAGAAGCCTAATACCAAGATAACGTCGTGGGCTAATGCGAATAGAGAACCACTCGCCAGACGCCATTCAAAGCGGAAACACAAGTAACCAAGAATCGTTAGTACCGATACTAATAGTGCCAAACCACCTTGATCGAACAGGTCTTGACCCACTTGCGCACCAACGATGCTGTTACTCACTACATCCACTTGGTGTGAAATAGGCTTAAGCACATCAGCTACGCTCGGTAGTGTTTGACCTTCTGCAGGCGCAGAGTAGCGAATCACCCAACGGCCATCTTCACCTGAGCGTGTTACTGATGTTGATTCACCAAGCTTAGGTTGAAGTGCGTTAAGCAGATCGTGGTTAGTCAGTTGTTTATCGACTTTCACTTCAGTAACCATACCGCCAGTGAAGTCTAGACCTAGGTTAAGCCCTTTCATACCAAGAGCAACCAGAGCAATAATTGTTAGAATTACCGATACTACAGTCGTGAAGTAACGAATCTTGCGGATATTTTGTTTTAACATTTCGACCATGATTAAACCCTCACATCACGACGGCCATCGCGGCCCCAAATTAAATTGATCATTGCACGAGAAGCGAATACGCCAGTAAACATACTGGTCATCAGGCCCAATCCTAGCGTTAGTGCAAAGCCTTGGATTGGACCGTTACCAATCGCGTATAGAATCACAGCAGTGATCATGGTTGTGATGTTGGCATCAAGGATAGTAGCGAACGCGCTGTCGAAGCCTAAGTCGATAGCTTGTGCAAAACTACGACCTTCACGCATTTTATCTTTGATACGTTCGAAGATGATTACGTTGGTATCTACCGCCATACCGACAGTTAGAACCAAACCGGCAATACCAGGGAGCGTTAGCACGGCACCAGGAAGCAGTGCGATTAGACCAAGCAAGCAAAGCATGTTTGCACACAAAGCCACGTTCGCAACCCAACCAAGACGACGGTACCAAAGTGCCATAAATGTCAGTGTTAGACCCATACCCAATGCTAGAGCAGCAAAACCGTTTTGGATGTTTTCTGCACCTAGAGAAGCACCGATTGTGCGTTCTTCAACAATGGTTACTGGCGCAGTTAGAGAACCCGCGCGTAGAAGCAATGCAAGTTGCTGTGCTTCATCCATGCTGCCCGCACCTGTGATGCGGAATTGGCTACCAAGTTGAGACTGGATAGTTGCAACACTGATGACGCGCTCACTACGCTCTGTCATACCACGTTCGTCAGTTTTGTACTCGCGGTATACGGTCGCCATTGGTTTGCCGATGTGTGTTGCAGAGAAGTCACTCATCTTCTTACCACCCGCGTGGTCTAGGGAGATGTTTACTTCAGACATGCCCATTTTGTCGACACCAGCACGTGCGTTTACGATGTGCTCACCCGTTAGTACTGGACGTTTAGTTAGGATTACTGTGCGACCATCGTTGTCCTTCAGAACGAGATCTTGGCTACTACGTGCTTGGCCCGCGTCTTTTACTTCGTAGAACGCAAGGCTCGCTGTTGCACCGATAACGTTTTTGGCTTGAGCAGGGTCTTGAACACCTGGTAGCTCAATACGAATGCTCTCTTTACCTTGGCGTTGAACCAACGCTTCAGTAATACCAAGCTCTTCGATACGGCCACGCATGATCTTCAAGTTTTGTTGAAGTGTCGTGGTTTGAAATTCTTGGATGTTCTGTTCACTTGGTTGAAGTTCAAAACCACGGTCTGAACTTGTCATTGTCCAACCTGGGTAGTTCTGACGAATGAACTGGCTCGCCGCTTTTAGGCCCGCTTCGTTTTCGCTGTTTACTGCGATGTGGTTGTGCGCTTCTGCACGAACTTGAACGCCACGAACACGATCTTCACGAAGGCTTGCTTTGATCTCGTCTACTAATGCATCACGTTGTTCTTCGAAAGCTTTGTTCACATCTACGTTCAGTAGGAACTGCACACCACCGCGAAGGTCGAGACCAAGTTTGATAGGGCTAAAGCCCATTTCATTCAACCATTCAGGCGCAACAGAAACGTAAGAGAACGTAATGTTGTCATCTTTGTCTAGTTGTTCGTTAAGTAATGCACGCGCTTTACTTTGTGCGTCTTCACCATCAAAAACGATGGTGGTTTTGCCGTCTTTCTCAATGATCTTAGACGCAGGAATGTGGTGCGTTTTCAGCAATTGGTCTAACTGAACCACAGACATTGCGCTGTTGTTTTGGTCAGCAAACGTCACCTGAATAGAAGGCTGCTCACCAAACCAAGTTGGAATAGCACTTAAGGTTAAAATGATAATGGTCGTGATAAGTACGACGTATTTCCATGCTGAGTAATGATTCAGCACTTTTCTGTTTTTTTGTGGTTTTGGTGTTTTCTTCATGTAAACATCATCCCTTCACTAAACAGTGAAGTTTTCAATAATTGGATTCAAGACACGACAAAACGCTCACCTGACTAAAATGCAGGTACAGAATGCCCAGAGCTTCAATCGCTCTGTCGAAGAGTTGTCGTGTTAAGAACGCACAAGATGTGCAGAGTGATGGTGCTTACGCAGAAAACTGACTATTGAGGGCGACGTACATGGCATTGGTTTCTTTCCAGCCGGAAAGACGATGGTCGCTAACGAAGTGATTAAATACGGATTGGTTTTGACGCCAGCTGATGTCCATTAGGCTATAAGCGTAGCCAGCATCAGCGTAGAAAGGTGCATTTAAATCGCCAATGAAATCAATGTGTTCATCGTCGATATTCTCACGCAGATGCGATGTCCAGCGCTGAGAATTAAAGATGGCCAGTGAATCTTGAAGCGCATGCCCTTCAGAAACTGGAGACTGCGTGCTTTCTTCCGTCAGTTCAGAGAAATCAACCGGAGAGTTCGACGCAGAGCTGCTCGCCGTAAATGGCTGCAGTTTAGAAAAGTGAGGCAAATAGGATTTTTGTTCTGTTTGTGCAGCCGACGCCTGCATTGGCGACAAAGCCATTGTAAGAAGCAACAAAAACAGTTTTCTAACGTAAATCCAAGGCATGATAGCTCACTTAAAACAAAACGAGCCGAGTTCTTCAACTCAGCTCGGAGATAGTATTCCTATTGCTTATACTTAACAACTAAAAAGTTATAAATCTCTGTTTTCAATCGTGGAAAGCAATGGCCATAAGGGTTGAGGCTATATTCATCGATAAAATATTTCGCCTTTATCCACATCTAAGTAGATTTTGTTTTCTTGTTCCAGCCCGCCACAATAGATGAAGTACACGTTACGCTTCTTATAGGTAACTGAGCGAACCCAACCACCGAGTTCTTCGAAATCACTAGGGTCACAGGTTTCATCATCAAGCAATTGCTGCGTTTTGTTGCGGAACATGTCCAAATGCGTTTTTAAATCGTCTGATTTTTGCAGGTAGCCATCTAAGATTTCCAAACGCTCTTGTTCTTTGATAACTGGCTCTGCATCAGACAAGCCTTTTGAATCGACCCACTCAGCGGTTTCTTCCCCACCCTCTTCATACACGATGTAATCTGATAGGCGGAACCAACCATCGGCTTTTTCAAGCACAGAGACTTTCTCACCTTTGTAGAGAGTATCAACGATTAAGGCTTGGTGCTCCGGCTTGTTGTACACGTTAATGCGTCGCTCAGTCACGTAGTATTCGGTGATTTCCGGTGCTGGAGCTTCGAGATCCATGATCGGCTTTGGCTTTTCTTCTGGCTCGCTTGGTTGCTCAGGCTCTGGCTTTTGCTCAACCACTGGCTCGTCTTTTTGCATAAAGAAAAAGTAATACCCGGCCCCTGCTCCGCCTAATAGAAGCAAAATGGCCAACGCTATCAGGGCTTTCTTCATGTTCAATTCCTTTTTTGTTCCTTATGCAGTAGACGCTTCCACACTAACTATACTGATAGAAGATGCATAGCTGACGCGAAACCAATTAACGTGAAAACAAATAATTTCAAAACCAATAATCGTAAAACCATTCATTGCAAAACAATGAACCTGAAAGCCGTAAGCATGAAAAGAATGATGAACAAGTTCAGTTGGATATTGTTACTCCTGCCTTTTCCCGCTTTGGCAAATCTTCAATGTGATCACGCATCGTGGAATGACAATCTTACCCAATTCAACCGTTTAGAGTCCAACTACAATGAGCATGCAAATTTGTTTAATGAGAGGTTGAGAGAGCACAATGAGCACCAGTTGCTCTCGCAAACCTTCTCAGTTGATGAGCTCACCAATCTTTGGCGAACCCCTTCCAATAAAACCATGTTGAAAAAGCAATTGTTGGAGTCCAAAGAGCAACAACAAGAGTTTATTGAGATGTCGCGTTCCATTAATGCCTTGATGCACCACTCACAAAACATCGCAGAGAATTGGAAACGTATTGTTTTTTACTGCCAGAAAGGTGGCTCCAAATCGAATGAAATTTCCGCCAACTGGTATCTCACCAACACCCTTGAGATGCAGGAAGAGTTCCGCGTTTTAGCGGGTAAATATCTCACCTTAGCTAACCAATACGGTAAAGAAATCGAAGTGATAAATTACGCAAAAAATGTTTCCGATTAAATCTGTTCATATTGGGATTGTTCCCTTTTTAAAATTGAGCAATTAATAGACAAACAGGTCAAATAATAGAGATGTACGTCACAATAACGCTTTACTTGCGACCAGTTTTTGGGTAATTTACCCATTAACAAAATTTAATATAAAGTCACATTTGGCTGGAGATGATGCTAAACCAATGGTTATCAATCGTTTAAGTAACAGGGATTGTCCTAATGCTACCAGAGCCAAGTTTTTGTCAGTAGTTAGGCACGTTAAAGAGTTTGGTTCAATCAGTGATTTGGACCTTTGTAAAATCTTTGGAGAAACAATTTGGAGCGATGGGAGGGAATACCATTCAGCCGCGTTCTCATTCAAGGTAGATAGACACACAGGCAACTGTGAGATCTCAAAATACAAATACCAATAAGGCTTAAAAGAATACGCAAACGGAGGCAGGAAACTGGCTCCGTTTTTTATTGCGCGCTATTTGTTCAGCTTAGGCATCACCACCGTGAAATCGTGGTCGGAATATCCCTCGATGAGATAACTCCTCTCACTCAACAATTTGCAGTAACGCAACACGCCCTCTTTGTTATGAGATTCTAGTAATCTCATGCTCGGTAATTTGGCCTCATCCAGAAGATTAAACGTACATGCGATGTTCGCCGCATGATACATCTTCTCTATCATCTCTACTGTATGATTCGGGTTTGCGGACTGGTAATTCAATGAGCCCGAAGCAATCACGTAGTCCGACTTTGGCAACACCAATTTCGAAAAGTCACTACGAATAAATTGAGTCTTTGTCCGGAAACTGCGCTTGCGAGACTCCGCGACAAACTGTTTTTGCTGATCGATGCCAACATAAAGGCTTGGGCTGCTGCCCTTTTGTTCGATGAAGGTCAATAAGTCTCCATAACCACAACCAATATCGAGAACGCTTTTACCATCTAACTCTAGATCCCGGCATAGAGCTTCAAAGCGCGTGATTTGGCTAAAAGTGTCTTGCCAACCAAGTGTTCTGGCTTTGTCGTCGCCAAACTGCTTGTGTCTTTTGCGGTGATAGTGTGCGATGCGTAATCTATCGAGCCACTTCATAATGCCTTTTTACCTTTGTATGGGTTAGCCGTGAATCGCCGTATTTATGAGTAAATTGGCAGGTTACCATTACCCTTCACTTGGCGGATGGCCAGATGCGTATGGATGTCTTTGACGTTTTCAAGTCGTTGTAGTTTACGCGTGAAAGCTTCGTACCCAGTGAGATCTTTACTCACGACCTCTAACAAGTAATCATAAGCGCCAGAAACTACATGACATGAAATCACCTCTTCCATATCGCTAATCGCTTGCTCAAAATCATCAATAGAGGTCGCTTGATGGTTGTTTAGACTGACTTCTACGAACACTGTCATCGCAATACCTGCTTGTTCGCGAGAAATCATTGCTCGGTAACCACTGATCACGCCCTCTTGCTCTAAGCGTTTTATTCTTCGCGCGCAAGGCGAAGCAGAAAGCCCAACCTTATCCGCGAGCTCGCTTGCCGTCATTGTGGCGTCTTGTTGGATCAAATCCAATAACAGTCGATCAATTTTATCCATTACGCCCTCCCTGCCAAATTTCACCAAACAATATTCATTCTAAGATTAAAATCGCTAAGTTCTAATTATATTCGGTCATATTTTGCCACCATTGAGCGTCACTTTCATTCGATAATTAACACATTATTTACAAACGCACGGAACGCCTTATGGCACTTGGATACGCCGCAATCATCACAACGTTATTTCTTTGGTCAGGCTTTTTTCTCTCACTACGCGGAGGCGCGATATCAAACCTCCTACCCGCCGACATTGCGTTAGCGCGCTTTCTTATCCCTGCCATTGTGCTGCTACCATTCGTTCTAAAGTCTATGGATAACATCCGTGCTGTACCGAGCAAATACTTACTGGGTATCGTTGTGGGTAGCGGTCTGCCTTATCTCCTTGTCGCTGGTACAGCGATGCACTTTGCGCCCGTATTAGCAACATTATTAGCGATCCCTGTCTGTAACGAACAACCTGATAGTCTCACTTGGTGCGCGCTGCTGGGTTCATTTGAATCAAGATGCTTTCTTCAGACCAAACCATGATTGGCGATAGCGCAAAATTAAACAGGTCTCGGAACGACTTTTTCTGAGCTTCTAGCTCTTCAAAGGTACTTTCTAGGGTTGAGCCTATGTGATCAAACTCTTCGATATCCGAGCCACCAAATCGTTCAAACCCCTTCTCCTCTCGCGCAGAGCGGGTATAGGACATCAAAGACTCCAACTGAGCCGCCACTTTGCTTTCAATCCATTCTTTGGTCATGAGCGCAATCATGATCATACCGATGATAGAAGCGAGCATGGCCAAAATGTGTTGGATCTGTAACGTCACGACGCTCTGGTTATCTTGTACCGTCAGCAGGTAAAGCTCGGTCGTCACAGCATTCACTTCAATTGGCGTTTCAATCACCAACAGCTTATCAAGTCTTCTGTCTGAAGCTTTACGGTGAAGGACATCCACCACATCATAAGGCTCATCACCAATCAAAGAGTTAGCCAGAGGCACGTTATTGGCAATCAAGACGACGTTATCGACGTTACTCTCACTCTTGAGTTTTTCCATCAACGCAAAGTTGTTGTCCAACACAACGGCATTGAACGAAAAGCCAAGCACCTCGCCAGTTGGTGGGTCTAATACAGGAACTCGACGAATCAGCATGTGCCTTGACCCAATGGAAGTCATCACATTCACGTAGTACCAGTTGTTGCTAAAGGTCACTCGATTCGCAAGGCTATCCAGAATCAGGTCATTCACACCATAGAAGTGTGCATTGCCATCGTCCCAAATAATGCCTTTGTGATCGGTCAGAAAGCGAAATTCTGGTGTATGTGACGGGTCACTCTGGTCGATGCTGAGGAAGAAGAAGTTGAGCGCATCCGTATTTCGACTGGTGTAAAAGTCACGAATCACTTCACTTTTGGAATTGCTGTCATGATGTATTTGAATCGCCGCAAAGTGGCTATCAAATATATTGTGGATCAGTGCAGAGGTTTGTTGCTTCGTCCTGTCTACTTCTTGCCAGATTATCTGCTTGGAGAAGTAGTAGCTCTGAATGAAAATCCCTAGAATGATCGGAGCAAGAACAAGGATGATGATCTTTGTAATGAGCGTCGCCAGAGAGCGACGCTTTTTTATGTTTGATCGCGTTGTCGTCATCAATTATCTGAATATCTAAATGCACGCTTTTTAAGCGCTTCGATTCGTTCCGGTGAATCCGCCTTTGTGACAATTTCAAAGTCACCGGAGTATACGGTTGGCACTGGCTTTCCTTCCAAGTCCCACTTAATGGCTTCTGCCATGGCGATGCCAGTATCGTCATTCATACGCATGACGGTAATGTCTAAATCGCCTTTTTGAATAGCGTCTAGCTCAGCAGAGCCTCCACCCCATCCATTAACCATAATGTCGTCACGACCCAACTCAGCCAATGCATCAACAGCGCCTAAAGCCACATCGGTCGAACACGCATAAATAAAGTCAACGTCTGGGTGTTTCGCTAAACTCGCCTTCGCGGCCTCATAGCCGGATTGCTTGGTTGCTTTCGTGTAGTACGCTGATTGTAGCTCAAAGTTATTGTCACGGTTAACTTGGTGAATGAAAGTGTCACCTCTTACGTCGCTAATGTACCCTTCAGAAAAGTAAAGCACACTGTAATATGTGTGTTTTGGGAAGTACTTTCCGAATTCTGTTGCGAGTTCACGACTGCCTTCTGCGTGGTCAAACCCAACATATAAAAATGGCTGATGTTTATCCCATTCACGCACTGGCGTGGTGATATTTTGTAAGATTAATTTGGTGTTGGTGGAATCTAATACGTGCTCAACAAATTTACGGTGTCTTGTTGTATCAAGCGTGAAAATCAAATAATCGGATTTGCTCTTCAGCGCCTCCATTAATGACAAGCTCTGTTGCTTAATATCGGCATTTGGTCGTGTAAATACTTGGTTGATTTGATAGTTGATATTCAACTTGTCTAATCTTTTTTCAAATGCAGCGATGTTTCTTACCCAATAATCGGACACTTGTTGCCCTGGATAAACAACCGATATTTTGAGTGGACGCTTTTTGGCTTTAGAAAGCGGAACAGGACGCTCTCGAACGGCTTCCGCCAACGCATTGGTCAGTTTTCTCTGCTCAGGAAATTCATCTAAGAATTCTTGATATGCCCAGTACCCATTCAACACTTGAGTGGAGTGGGTAACTGGAGAAAAACTCACCATAGAAATTAAGGAAAATAGTAACGCTTTATTCATTTGTTGCTCATTTAGTTTTTTATGGAGCATGGAGCTGCTCTATTTTATTACCTAGCCGAGTCATCCTTTACCCTATTAATTTCATCTTCCATAAATTGTCCGTTTCTATATAAATATTTTTGATATAAAGCCGAACGGACATCAACGTATTATGTGGTACAAGCGCCCGAAATGATACCCACAAGCGCCAAAAATAAACCGCCATTTGAAGGCGGTTTATTTTTTGACATAATTAGGTATTAATTTAGAGGACAAACGTTGAACTAGCTGCACAATTTTGCACTTTTTGACCGATTGAGGGTTGTACTTGCTAGATTTAACTCAAACGCCTATCAAGCAACTGGATGATCTCTTAGCGTTGTTATTTACGCGTTTGAAATGCAAGCAATTGGTCTTCACCTACCTGAATATCCGCGCTTTTTTGCACCAACAGTTCTTTCTTCGTCTTGGTAAGCTGCTTGATGAAATATTCAGCCTTCATTGCCATGCTTTTGTTCTCAAAAGAACAGGACCACTCTAACGTTAGTGGCCCTTTTCCTTTTAAGGCTTTCGCGCCTTTCCCACTCTCGTGCTGCTTGAAGCGTCGCTCAACATTGTTCGTCACACCGCAATACAATGCATTGCGGTTATTACGAATCAGGTAGACGCTCCAATTCTGCTCGGCAGTCTCACTCATGAAAGTAGAGATTCAACCTGCTCTTTTAGCGCTGCAAGCTCTTCACGAAGTTCCGCGACTTCTTGTTCTAATTGAGCAATACGCTCAGAACCCGCAGAAGAAGGGGCTGCACTTGCTACTGCTAACTCACTCACATCCACTTCACCACAGAATAGGTGCATGTAGCGTGACTCACGTTTGCCAGCTTCACGAGGAAGTTTAACCACAAGCGGGCCTTTCTCATCACTTGCTAGATGCTCAAGTACGTTTTCGACTTCTTTTACATCATTGAAAGTAGCTAGACGATTAGTACGAGTGCGGATTTCACCTGGAGTTTGCGCACCACGAAGCAACATGCAGCATACGATGCCCTTTTCTTGTTCCGTCAGTTTTAGATCGCCAAACTCAGTATTGCAGAATCGGTGTTGGTATTTGCTCACGCGGCTGTTAAAACCACTTTCGTCGCTGACTAGACGGCGTTCAATTAGCGCATCAACCGCATCCAGAACATCGGCTTCGGATAGCGACATTACTGGTTCGCGGTTACTTTTTTGGTTACATGCGTTAGTCAGCGCGTTAAGGCTTAGAGGGTATTGGTCGGGGGTGGTCACTTCTTTTTCGATTAAGCAGCCAATTACTCGTGCTTCAATTGCCGTTAGCTCAACTTTCATAATGCATTTCCTTATTATTGTTGCATTTGAATTTGGGTATCAGGCTAAAGCATAGTGCATGGACCTGACACCCTTTGCGAATCGGGTTAGGTCTTAATGCTCTGAGAGAATCGACACCTTGGTCATTTTTCCATTCTCATCAATCATCATTATCTTCGAACGATTGAGTTCGACTTCAGTGATTTCAAGTTGCGTTCTCGCCGCAACATAGGATGCTTTGAGCTTGGCCGCCAGAGAGTCGTTTTGGGTTTCGACATCTTGGCTTTCAACTTGCTCCGCAATAGTCCCAGAGTTCATTTCGAGCTTCATATTTTTGTATTGAATGACGCTGATAATATAGCGAAGGCATCACCATGACAACGAGTCCCTGCGTTCAAGTGAGCAACATTCACGCTTTTAACACTCGATTGTTAATAGCTCATCAGAATTGATGGATAAATGCTCAACCCAGCATGACGTTTGATCTAAAGACTGTTATGCCACGAGATGTTGTGCTTTAATCGAGTCAGATATTCACAAATTAGGAAAGGGAACCATGAGTAGCGTATTTGAAATCGTGAACCAAGCTCGTCGTAAAAACAAACTAAAACGTGAGCTGCTTGATAACGAGAAAAAAGTTCGTGACAACCGTAAACGTGTAGATCTACTAGAAAACCTACTAGACTACATCAAGCCAGAAATGACTCACGATGAAATCCTAGCAATCATCAAAAACATGAAAGCAGATTACGAAGACCGCGTTGACGATCACATCATCAAGAGTGCAGAAATCTCTAAAGCACGTCGTGACATCAGCCGTCGTATCCGCGAACTGACTGAAGAAGACAAGCAAACTAGCGGCAAAAAATAAGTCGAATTAGTTTCAGAATTCAACCCCGAGCAGGGATAACTTGCTCGGGGTTTCTTTTTGTCTCTTTGTTGTACACTGTGTACAATAAAATCAATTTCTGTTCTAAACACACTCAACGTTCCTATGCCTTCTACTTCTTCTAACGCACAACCGACGTTAGCAAAACAACTGTTTACTATGACATGGCCAATGCTCTTTGGTGTGTTGTCATTGATGAGCTTTCAACTTGTTGACAGTGCCTTCATCGGTCAACTGGGCATTTTGCCACTTGCGGCTCAAGGCTTTACTCTGCCTTTGCAAATGGTGGTCATTGGCATTCAGGTTGGCCTCGGTATTGCTACCACCGCTGTTATTTCAAAAGCGCTAGGCGCAAATGACACTCGCTATGCAAAACAGTTAGGCGGTCTCGTCCTGATGATTGGCTCTGTGGGCGTGGCTGTATTTGGCTTGCTTATCTGGCTATTGCGCTACCCTATTCTCTCGCTGTTGAGCGCACCTGATACCGTGATGCCAATCATCGACAGTTACTGGCCTTGGTGGCTATTGAGCTCTTGGGTAGGTGCGGTGCTGTATTTCTACTACAGTATCTGCCGCGCCAATGGCAACACCATGCTACCTGGCACCATGATGATGGTCACCAGCGGTGTGAACTTAGTGCTCGATCCGTTATTTATCTTCACGTTTGATTTGGGGATTAACGGCGCAGCAATTGCCACTATCATCGCCTTTGGTTTCGGTATATTGGTCGTCGCACCTCGTGTTCAAAAAAACCATTGGGCAACCTTCCAGTGGCAGGATTTGAATGTGGTTAAGAGCATCACTTCGATTGGTAATATCATGGGCCCAGCGATGATCAGCCAGCTTCTGCCACCGCTATCATCTATGTTAGCGACCAAGCTACTTGCAGGCTTTGGTACTGCCGCTGTCGCTTCTTGGGCCTTGGGATCTCGCTACGAGTTCTTCGCCATCGTTTCTGTATTGGCATTAACCATGTCTATGCCACCAATGGTTGGTCGTTTATTGGGTGCGAAAAACTATACTGATATCCAATCGCTGATTTCTATCGCGGTGAAATTCATTCTAGGTTTCCAGCTATTGATTGCAGTGATTACATTTATCGCCGCAAACCCACTTGCGCTGCTGATGACTAGCGATGCAGAAGTGACCAACGTACTTGAAATGCACCTGATGATAGTGCCAATTAGCTTAGGCTCTTTGGGCGTGTGTATGCTGATGGTGTCTATCTGCAACGCTTTAGGCAAGTCATACACCGCGTTAACGATTTCAGCATTGCGTCTGTTCTTGTTTTTCCTTCCTTGCCTGTGGGTCGGTGCACAAATGGGCGGAATCAAAGGACTACTTATTGGTGCATGTCTCGGTAACATAATGGCTGGCATTGCCGCTTATATTACGTATCGCAAAACCATTCATAAGCTTGCATCCGCTTAAAAATAATTTAAGAATATCGCACAAAACAAAGCCCTCATAACGAGGGCTTTTTAGTGTTTGATGAGGAAGTTGAGTAAATTAACCTAATGCGATTTTATCGGCAGGAAACACAACACCAGTTTGTCTTCTCACTTCAGTTAGTACTTTGGCGACAGTCAATGAGCGCTGCTTCATTTGAGGGTCAATCGCGCCAAGTTTTAGTTGCTTAGCAAACGCCTGCGCTTCATAGAACATGTGGTTCTCTTCTTGAGGTTGCGTGAGAACCTCTTTGTCTTCGCCACGTAGAATGCGTTCAACGCCACGACCTGTGGCAATCATATCCACCAGCACACTGCCCTGTTCACCTTGGAATTCGCTTGGGATAAGTGAATCACTCACCTTCGAGTGCAATAGGTTCACATTAAAGCCATCGTAAGCGAGCGTCACGCTGCCACAACCATCAACGCCTGAGGGCAGAACATGAGCACTTGCTTGTACGCTGTTAGGCTCTCCAAACAACTCAACAGCAGAACCAACACAGTAGTAGCCAATGTCCATGATAGAACCGTTGGAAAACTCTGGATTGAAGGTATTTGGGTTCTCACCGTTGAGGTATTTCTGGTAACGAGAAGAATACTGACAGTAGCTAATGGTGGCATGACGAAGAGGAGCAATCGTCGGAAGGCTATCTTTTAGCACTTGGAAGTTTGGTGTGTATGGCGACATGAAGGCTTCAAACAATACGACGTTATTTTCTTCAGCCGTTTTGAACATCGCTTGAGCAAGAGAATAATTAGACGCCATTGGCTTTTCACAAATCACATGCTTACCGGCTTTAAGCATTTGCATTGCTTGAGGCGCGTGAAATGAGTTAGGGCTTGCAATGTACACTGCATCAATGTTCTCATCGGCACCCAGCGCCTCTAGGCTGTCGTAGTATGCTTCTGCGTTGTAAGGTGAGCCAAATTCTCGCGCTTTCTCTACATCGCGTGAGTAAACAGCTTGAAGGCAAAATTCTTTGGTCTGAATCGCGGCTTCAACAAATTGTTGAGAGATCCAGTTTGTCCCGATTACAGCAAGTTTGAACATGTTACTTCCTTTTCTTTATCGTTCTAAAAGCCGTAAAGAGTCCGGCTTTCAAGTGCGATTTAAGCAAGCTTTAGTTCATTAAACAACTCAAATAGTTGATTCGATTTGTAAGGTTTCGGTAAGTATGCATCCATCCCTGCAGCAAAACAGTTTTGGATATCTTCTTCTAGCACGCTAGCTGTAAGAGCAATGATTGTGATTTTGTCGCTCCCGACTTCTTTCTCCCAACGACGAATCTCTTTTGTCGCAGTCAACCCGTCCATTACTGGCATCATGCAGTCCATCAAAATGGCATCAAACTGCTCGCCTGTAGTGATTGCCTCCAGAGCTTCCTGCCCATTACTCGCGATGAGATAATCGTATCCAGCTTTATCTAGAAAGAAACTGGCTATCTTTTGGTTCATCAAATTGTCTTCGGCAATCAAAATGCGACGGTGCGTGCGTGACTGATTAATATTGTGAATCACAGCCGATTGCGTGACATGGTAACTTTTAGCATTCTGTTCAACTTGAGCAAGCTCATCAATGGCATGCCTAAAGCGATTACCAAGAAATGGCTGAGTCAGCACCGCATGAATTCGTTCTGAGTTGGTATAGGTGGTGGTAAGGTGATGTTGGCAAACAATGATTCGGCTCGCGTCGACGTAATTCTCTAACTCATCAATAGCTGAATCCAGCTTACTTTTGCCATCATGACAGTAAAAAATGACTTCAGATTCTCTTGCGGAGGAGGTCAAATCCTCAATGTGCTTAACCTCTGAGAGTTGTATTCCTGCCAAGCGGCATTCTTTAACGATTTGGTCGGTGTAAGGGTATTGGTCTGCGATGAGTATACCGGTTCGGATTATTTCTGAACGCCAGCCAACAATTGGAAGCACTTCCACTTCGATTGAGAATTCGAAACTGGTTCCAATCCCTTTAGATGATGTCGCAGTGAGTTTGCCCCCCATCATGGCAACCAATTGACGACAAATCGCTAAACCTAATCCGGTGCCACCAAACTGGCGTGAGATGCCTTCATCTTCCTGAGTAAAAGGTTCGAATATGGTATTCAGTTTGTCTCGCTCAATACCTACCCCTGTGTCTGTCACTCTGAACGTTAGGAAAACGCTCTTTTGCGTCGTCGACTCTTGATAATCAACATCGACTGAAATGTGCCCTTCATGGGTGAACTTCACCGCATTCGAAACTAAGTTCATGATGATCTGTTTGATGCGGTGATCGTCGACCATAATGCGCGGAGGAATACGTTCATCCAGGTTGATGTTTAATTCCAATTGCTTAGACGTTGCCTTGGATTGAAATAAAATCATCGACTGATAGACGACCTCGCGAATGTCCGTCTCTATTAAGGAAAGTTGCAAGTGTCCGGATTCAATTTTCGATAAATCAAGAATGTCGTTTAGTAGAGTCAACAACGTATGAGACGAAGTATCGATATCGGTTAAGACTTCTTTCTGATGATCGGAAAGATCACTTTGCGACAGTATCTCCGTCATCCCAATAATGCCATTTAGCGGAGTTCGTATTTCATGGGACATGCTGGCAAGAAAGACCGATTTTGCGCGGTTTGCAGAGATGGCTGACTCTTTGGTTTTAAGAATCTCTTCTGTTTGTCGGTTTTGCTCTTCCATCATGCGATTGACTTGCTGCGCGAAAATGGTGAATTCATCATTACCGTCAACGGCAACCTTCTCTCCTTTCACATGCTCATGGATGAGAGTGTTGAGAGAGTGAATGATAGCGTCCAGTTTGCTGTGCACTCGATACCAAGTACCAAATCCCAACCAACACAATAAGACGATGATAACCATGACTCCCGATGTCATCAACGTGATGCTTTGTTTTTGAGAGCTGACTTGGACTAATAGCGCACTCTCAACTTGCTGAGTGAACCCTTCAGTCATCACTTGTAAACGTTGCACGCGGTGGTCAAGGTCTCTCAGATAAGTCACATAGTCCGATTGCGACAACTCACCAGCCATCAAACGTCCACGAGCTTCAATGCTAGAGAGATAGCGCGGCGATGTGTACAAGCTCAGTAGTTTATCAACTTGCTCATTTGAAGCCCCTAGCTTTAGGAACCCTTCCAAACTTTGCTGTTGTCGCTCAATGGCTTGGAAAAACATCCCTTGATTCGGCTTGCTTTCTGGCTCTAACACCAAGCGATAGGTCAACCATGCCTCTTTTTGCGTCCAATAAGAAAGCTGTGCGAGATAAGCAATGAAGTCTTGCATCCAATGCGCCTCGTCACTTTCGAATAGATGGTAATGCTGAACCAGCGCTTCAGACATTTCCTGTAAGAGACGAAATGACCAATCTCCCGCATCCACACTGTCACTTATGTCACCAGAGATCACATCTAACATGGCTCGCTTTAAATCATCGGAGTACTCCAAGGTGTGGCTGTTTTTCATGAATTTGTCATAAATGGCGAGCGCTTTATCTCGTTGAACTTTGACTTCAATAGGAAGAGGCTGTTCTTCTCCATATTGGTGCCGCTCTTTCTCCATCTCGTATACAAAGTGAGAGGCTTCTGAAATCAGCTTTAAGCCTTGAATATTACTGACGGTTTGGTTGAGTCTGACGACTCGTTGGGAGTTAACAGAGAATTGGTGAACGGCGAACACAGAAATAACCACCGCAGGTAACAGTGCGAGTAGAGCTAAACGTAATTTTATAGAAAGTTTTATCATCCGTTCGCCCGAGTTAAGAAAAGGCCCTCGAATTAATACTAGACTACTTTCATAGATTGAATATGAACTTATGCGAAGGGTTTTATTGGCGCTTTTGCTTCGCTTATCTGCTCAAATAGGCAAAAACAACACTTAGAGCCCTTTGTTGCACCAAGGTTAACCAAACAAAAAGTGTGACTACTTGCAAAATTTTGCAGCATCATTTTTAAACAGATTTGGTTAAATCGACTCATACCATTGGTGAATCCCGATCTACCGCTAAAAAGCGCCTAAAACGTTTACTATTTTCGTGTTAAAGATAACAAGAATCACAAAAACCAAATGCACCCTATCATTGTTACAACCTTCATATTTGAAACGATCCTTTATCATCGCGAATTAAGTTTCATATTTGTAAAAAGTCAATCCCCATCAAACCCTGCCTTAGTCACATTAATCGACCATCAAAAAGACGATTCACGACACTTTAAACTGGATTTATTTTTCCTAGCAGAATAAGACCTCCACCCGTACAATCCGCACACATAATTATTACAACCCAATTACAAAACACCCTCACTTCACGCTCTACCGTTGAGGTAACAGCAGAAAGTAAGGTCAGCCCCCAAAACGTGAAAGGTCCAAAACAACAATGAGTCCAGAGAAATATCTCCAAGACTGGCAAACTAGCCAAACGATTGCTGAATCTATCTCCCCTCTTATTGGTAAGCTGTATCGTCAAAAAGGAATCGAAGTGGTTCTGTTTGGTAAAACACTTATCAACGCAACAACCATCGACATTCTCAAAACTCACCGTATTGCAAGACGTTACACCGGAAGCCCTCTCTCTCTAGAACAAACCATGCCAATCATCCAAGCATTGTGCGAAATGAGCATTTCATCTTGCAGAGTAGATGTTGGTCAGCTTGCTGGTATGTACTGGAAAGATCACGAAGACACAGCTGCACTTAACGACTTCTTACACACCGCTTTACATGGTGCTCGCGATGCAGATTCATCTCTGGCTGCTCGTGATGTGGTTCTTTATGGTTTCGGTCGTATCGGTCGCCTATTGACTCGCCTGCTGATTGAAAAGAGCGGTCCTGGTTACCCACTGCGTCTGCGTGCAATTGTTGTGCGTGGCGGTAAGAAAGGCGACTTAGAAAAGCGTGCTAGCTTGCTGCGTCGTGACTCTGTTCATGGACAATTCAACGGCAGCATCGTGATTGACGAAGAGCGTAAAGCGCTAATCGTGAACGGTAACTACATTCAAATCATTTACGCTAACAGCCCAAGTGATGTGGACTATTCTGTTTACGGTATCAACAACGCACTTGTTGTTGATAACACAGGTGTTTGGCGTGATGCCGAAGGTCTTAGCCAACATGTGGCATGTAACGGAGCAGAGAAAGTACTACTTACTGCACCAGGTAAAGGTGACATCAAGAACGTCGTATTTGGTGTGAATGAATCTGTGATTCAAGAAGATGACACTATCATCTCTGCAGCGAGTTGTACGACTAACGCCATCACTCCGGTTCTAAAAGCACTTAACGATAAGTACGGCGTGCTTTCTGGCCACATTGAGACCGTTCACTCTTACACCAACGATCAAAACCTAATCGACAACTTCCACTCAGGCGATCGTCGTGGTCGCAGCGCTTCATTGAACATGGTTCTAACATCAACAGGTGCAGCGAAAGCGGTAGCAAAAGCACTGCCGGAACTTGCAGGTAAGCTTACAGGCAACGCAATTCGTGTACCTACTCCAAACGTATCAATGGCAGTTGCGAACCTAAACTTAGGTGAAGATGTAGACCGTGATTCGCTAAACGAATACCTACGTGAAATGGCATTGAACTCTGAGCTTTCTGCGCAGATCGATTACACAGATTCGACAGAAATCGTATCAAGCGACCTAGTTGGCTCTCGCCACGCAGGTGTGGTAGATGGTCAAGCGACCATCGCTCAAGACAAGCGTTGTGTACTGTACATCTGGTACGACAACGAATTCGGTTACAGCTGCCAAGTTGTGCACTGTATGGAACAAATGATGGGCGTTCGTTACCAAACATTCCCTCAATAAGGTGAACCTTGCTCCACAACGTTAACCACAATGTGTAACGAGCAACACCCCAGCATTTGTTTTAAATAATAAGCGCCTTGCGCATTACTAATATACTTCCCCGCTTATACGCCTGATGACCCTCAGGCGTTTTTTCGTTTTTAAGACACTTTGACATTCCTCAGACAAATCGATGCGAAATTGAACGGTATATTCATGTTTCGTTCATATTCAAACTCGTAATATGAACCCATAGATTGAAAGAGAGGTCATGATTATGAATCGAATTATCGTTACTGCACTAGCACTGATTACTGGCTTTTTTACTTTGGTATTCAGCCTAATCATGGCGATTCCATTGACCATCGCTGCACTGATTACTGGTAAACGTATTGAAAAGCGCGTGAAGCAAATGCAACAAGAAATGCATGAAGAGTATGAATTCAATACGGGCAAATCCGACGCGATTGAAGGCGAGTTTGAAGAAGTTCGTCGCTAACGCTTCTGAAGGTTCCACACTCCCCCTATGTTCCTGAGCAACCTTCTTTGCTGACATCCTATCTCGTTAAGAGTTAGGATGTTTTTTTGTCTGCCATATACAAAAAAAGGCTACCATCGCGGTAGCCTTTTTGCTTTTTATACAATGCGTTCGACTTAGTTAAATCGTCACAACCACTCGCACAGCTAATAGCATCAAAACGATGCCAGATAGTCGGTCAATCAGTACCGCTTTTGAGCGAATACGGTCAACGACGCGCGAGTTCGACAGCACCAATGTGATGAACGTGTACCACAAACCATCGACGACAAACGGTGTCGCGACGATAATCATTTGGTTGCTCAGATCGTTACCCAGTGCCACAAACTGACTGAACAATGCGATGAAGAACAGAGCAATCTTCGGGCTTAGAATCGAAATAAGAAAGCCTTCTCGCGCCGATTGTAAAACCGTCGTCTCTTCACCGGATTCGAGCTTCGCTGCCACACCTCCTTTTGAGCGCAATGCATTGAAACCGAGATACGCCAAGTAAGCAGCACCTGCCAAACTAATAGTCTTAAATAGCAACGGGCTTTGTTGAAGTACCACTGCCAAACCTATCAAGGTAATGAACGCATAAATACCAATACCAAACGCGTGCGCCCATGCGGTAGCCAAACCATTCACGCGGCCACCAGCTAATGAGTGCTTAGCGACAATCGCTAAACTTGGACCTGGCGACATTGCCCCTAATAAACACACGGTAAAAAGTGATAACCAAACTGTTAGTGTCATAAGAATCTCCCCTCTTTGACGCTAATCTATCAACGGAACAGGTATAATTAGAAATCAAAGTTTTTCATACTAAGCATGATTTCAAATCATAACCTAATAAGGCATTTATTATCGGATGGAATACTCTGAAATCTGCATGACCGAACGAATCTCTTCGCGCACCCATTTATGCGCAGGATCGGTATCGTATTTTGGATGCCACATTAACCAATACTGATGAATAGGCGTTTCGAGAGGCAGTGCTTTATGGGCTAAATCCCAATGCTTCGCAAGATTGACCGCAATATGCTCTGGAACCACCATCAGATGTTCACTAGAAACTAAGCGATTGATGGCAGCAGAGAAGAAAGGCACTTTGAACGTAATATGACGTGTATGCCCTAGTTCTCTTAATGCTAAGTCGGTGTAGGAATCTTTATCTCCACCGCCTGTGACTTTAATGTGGGAGTAAGAAATTAAATCTTCAACACTGATACTGTCTTGCTTTGCTAACGGATGAGCAGCTTTCATCAAACAAACTGATGAGTCTTCACCAATCTTCACACTAGATACCCCCTGAGGCTTTTCTGGATACATGGAAGACGCGATATGAATACCAGTCTCGTGAAGCTTATCGAGAAAGTCTGGCTGCCACAGTCGGTACGCCATATCTAACTGAGGAGCAAAGCCACTCAAATGAGAGGCAATGTCAGGGAGGACGTATTGAGCGACATAATCACTTGATGCAAATACTAACTCCGCTTTCCAATCCTCAGGTTCAAAAGGCTTGTCATCGAGAAGGTGATCGAATTCCGCTAATAAGTCATCTAACTTCTCTTTTAGAAGCAATGCTCTTGGTGTTGGAATGAGTTGGTTACCCTGCCGAACCAATAAAGGGTCGCCGCACAATTCACGTAACTGCGCTAATTGACGGCTTACTGCGGATTGGGTGATGTGCAAACGCTCGGCAGTTCTGCTCACATGGCACTCTTCAAGTAATACATGTAAAGAGCGCAGCAGATTCAGGTTAATGTTATTTAGCACGTTCTACCCACTTTGAGCGCCAATCTGCTGCTGCATACTCTTCTGGCCAATATTCAACTTGCTTGCAAATCAATCCATCTCGCACAGTGTGGAAAGTAATCGCGCGATCAGAGCGAACCCCATCGCTAACAATCACATCAGTGACCACCTGTTCGCCTTCCCCCACAATACGCTCAATCGTAAAAGTCCACTCACCTTCTGCTGGGTAAGCAGAATTCAATTGGGCAAAATTCCTTCTGCCACGAATCACTTCTTTTGTCAGCGGCCAAACAACTTCACAATCGGGCGCAAGGAGTTCCGCTGCCGCATAGAAGTCATTGCTTGCCATTACTTTCCAGAAATTGAGGACGATGTCTTTCTCGGTCATTTTACGAACTTGCTCCCTGTGGTATTGAAAAACTCCGTTAACACGGTATGTGTCATCACGTTACGAAGTTCTGGATAACTTTGGATATAGTCTCGAATCTCGTTGAGGCGAGCGATATTTGGCACTTCGACGAATAACATCATATCGGTTTCACCACTGATCGCATGGCACCATTTCACGCCATCGATTTTGTACAGATCATTCGCGTAGTTATCACAGTGATGGCTAGAAGCTGATGTATCAAACTTCAGCGCCATATACGCGCAAATCGTCGACTCTTTCGATGTTGCAATATCGGCATGATAGCCAAGGATCACTTGGTCTTTTTCTAGCTTTTTGATTCGTGCGGTCACAGCAGAACGTGACAAGTTAACTTGCTCTGAGATTTCAGTAATAGAGAGACGGGCGTTCTGCCGTAAGAGGTCTATGATCTGATGATCAAATTTGTCCATAACATCACCAAGCTTTCCTTAATTTTGTCATTCTACTCAATTACAACTTATTGAAAACCGACAATTTGCGGTTTATCGGCAAAACAACCGTCATTTTGACGGTCGACAACATCATTTTGCTGTGCAGAATTTAGATATGCTTGTGGCTTGCATTACCTAGACGTTCAGAGGTCGTTATGGAACAACTCAAAAAAGACATTACGCTGATATCCGGAATCGGTCAGCTCTCAACAACCTTAATGGGCACGGGTCTATTTATGATCCCAGCGATTGCCGCTGGCATTGCAGGTCACTTTTCGCTTTGGGCTTGGATTATTCTATTTATCGCTATTTGCCCTATCGCCCTTACCTTCGCTCAATTAGGCAAACGCTACCCAAGTGCTGGCGGCACAGCATTTTTCGTCCGCAAAGCCTTCAACAGTAAGCTAGAGAGCAGCGTGGCGTGGTTGTTCGTTAGCGTCATTCCTGTTGGTGTGCCTGCCGCTGTCGCACTTGCTGCAGGCTTTTTACAACAACTGTTACCAGAGTCCATTAGTAATCACCTTTTCGCTCAAATTCTCACGGTCGCTCTGTTAATGGTGGTCAACTTGCTCGGCACCAAGTCATCTGGTCGCTTACAAACCATTATCGCACTGAGCATTTTTGCTCTAGTCGGTGCATTTCTGTGGAAAGGCGATGTTGGTTCTGTCGATTTAACCATGCCTGTCATTACGATGGATTCAACGTGGTCGATTGCAGCAGCTTTGGGCGTGATGTTCTGGTGTTTTGTTGGAATAGAAGCTTTTGCTCATATGGGCGAAGAGTTTAAGAACCCACAGCGAGACTTCCCAATTGCGATTATCGTTGGCTGTTTTGTCGCCGGCGCGACCTATTGGGCATGTTCTGTTGTGATACTAAAATTTGGTGCTTACGGCAGTGCAGAGTTCGACAGCGCATCAATTCCTTGGCTAAGTGCCCATCTATTTGGTGATCACGCCAAATGGCTAATCAGTGTTATCGGTTTCTCTGCGTGTTTTGCGAGTGTGAACCTCTACACTCAAAGCCTAGCTCGAATGGTGTGGGCGCAAGCAAGAGAACACAAGCCAACCAGCGCCATCGCGAGAGTGTCAGTTCGAGGCGTTCCAGCAAATGCCACGTTAATCGTCGGCGCTATATTGCTTGCTTCTTGTATTATTGGCTCGCTATCCGGATTAGATTTGGAGTTCTTCCTTAAGCTTGCGAATGGTATTTTTGTGCTGGTCTATCTTTTAGCCATGCTTGCTGCTTACAAATTGCTACAAGGTTGGGGAAAGATCCTCGCAGGAATTTCTCTTGTATTGTGTACAGCAGTATTCATTTGTTTGGGTTGGTCTATGCTCTACGCCGTTACTATTTTTGCCATGCTCTCTTTACCGTGGAAGCAATGGCGAAAAAAGCACACTAGACGGGTGACTGAATAAGCAAAACAAGTACCCAAAAAAGAAGGAGCCAAATGGCTCCTTCTTAAGTTTTAACGGTATTTTATGCCGTCTCTATTTTTACGCGGAAGAAAATGGCGTAAAACAGCGGGATGACAACCAAAGTAAGAATCGTGGCAAACAATAGACCGAACATAATGGTCACCGCCATGCTCTTAAAGAACGGGTCAACCAACAACGGGGCAACACCCAAAATAGTCGTGAATGCGCCCAGTAGAACCGGACGGGCACGACTTAGTGCTGCATCAATAATCGCGGTATACGGCGTTTTACCTTCACGAATTTCAACATCCGCTTGGTCCACCAATACAATCGCGTTTTTCACCATCATACCAATCAAGCTTAAGAAGCCGAGAATAGCCATAAACTCAAACGGTGTTTGGAAGATGATAAGCCCCACGGTGACGCCGACAACCGCGAGCGGTGCCGTTAGCCAAATCACCAATGGCTGACGCAGTGCGTTGAACATAAAAATCACCGAAAGGATCATCGCGGCAAACCCATATGGCGCTGAGATTACCAGTCCTTCATTGGCATCTTTCGACGCTTTATATTCCCCATACCATTTCAACTCGTACCCTGCTGGCAACTCGATAGCTTCAATTTGAGAACGTACTTGCTTGAATGCATCCGCTGTTAATACACCCGGAGCTGGATCCGCTTGCACCAGAATCGTCGGCATGCGGTCAATTCGACGCAAAATGGCATCTTGGTATACCACATCCACAGAGTTCACTAGTTGACTTACCGGAATATAAGCACCGACCGTTGGGCTAAAAACTTCTGTATTTTCAATCGCACGTTGGTGGCTGCGCTCATTTTCTGGCGCACGGACAACGATTGGGATCAAATCATCTCCCTCTCGATACACGCCCACATTTCGGCCTGTTAAGGTTTGTGCAATGGCTTGATTAATTTCCATCGTTGTCAGCCCGTATCTTTGCGCTTCTTCGGCAGAATATGCCGGGCGAAGCACAGGAACTTGTTGACGCCAATCATCCTGAACCGCTATCAAGTTGCTGTCTGCTAGCATGATAGCTTTCGCTTGCTCTGCTAGTTGGCGCAACACCGCACTATCAGGCCCTTTGAAACCGGCTTCTATCTTCTTACCGCCTCCGCGACCAAGCATGAACTTCCACACTTTGATGGACGCATCTGGGTATTTGGCTTCTAACTCGCTTTGTAGCTCACCCAGTAACGGGGCGATCTTTGTGTAATCGTCAATATCAATCAGCAGTTGACCGTAACTTGGGTTACGAGCTTCTGGCGCGTAGGTCAGCATGAAACGTAAGCCGCCGCCACCAATAAAACTGGTGATGTTGGTAATTCCCTCTTTGGCTTTCACATCTTGCTCAATACTCGCGACCACAGCTTCAGTACGTTTGATATCAGAGCCTTGCGGCAAGTAAACATCCACAACAAATTGCGGGCGTTGAGACTCTGGCATAAAGCCCGGTGGTACAAACTTCACGCCCCAAATTGCTGCTGTCATCATTCCCAGCAACAGTGCACAACTGATGATGCGGTATTTTAATACCCATGCGAGCAGTGACTTGTAGCTTGCCACGACGCGACTAGGCTTCTTATCTGCATTTGCCGCTTTTACTTTGAGGAAATCGTGACACAGCATTGGTGTTACTGTGACTGCGAATACCCAACTAAGGAGCATTGAGTAAAGGATCACCCAAAACAGAGAACCTGCGTATTCCCCCATGCCTGAAGGCGATAAACCAATTGCACTGAATGCACAGATACCAACGACGGTTCCTCCTAACAACGGCCACTTGGTTGCATCGACAACTTCAGACACCACAGCGTTGCGATCAGCGTCTGGATCTTGTTGAAAACGAACCAAGATACCGTCGGTCACTACAATGGCATTATCCACCAGCATACCCAAGGCAATGATCAACGCCCCAAGAGAGATTCGCTGCATTGCAATATCTTCAATGAGCATGATGCACAGGGTACCTGCGACCGTTAGTAGAAGAACAAAGCCGATAATGACGCCCGAGCGTCCCCCCATAAACAGCAGAAGCACGACGAATACAATGCCAACCGCAGCGATCAAGTTGTCGATAAAGTTCGCCACCGATGCGCGCACCGAGTCTGACTGCATCGAAATCACATTCAGCTCCATCCCCAATGGACGCTGACTTTCCAACTCAGCCAAACGTGCTTTAACTGCGTCTCCCATATCCACAACGTTACCGCCGGATACGTTGGAGATACCAAAGCCCACAGCTCGCTCACCATTGAAACGCATCAACATGGTTGCTGGCGTTTGGTAACCGCGAGTGATGTCTGCAATGTCGCCTAAACGAAGTACAGTATTGTTGTTACCCAGCCCTACCTGCAGGTTTTTCAGGTCAGCAACTGAGTCAATATTGGAACTTGGGATCACAGGAATGCGCATCGCATTGGTTTCGATGCTGCCAGCTACTGTGACTAAGTTTTGCTTTTGCAGAACCTGAAACACTTTCTCAACTGATACACCAAATTCGGCTAACCGCTCACTTGAGATTTCTACGAAGATGGTTTCTTGCTGTTGTGCCAGCGTCGCTGTTTTCGCTACACCCGGAACAAGTACGATTTCACGACGTAAACCATCGACATAATCTTGCAATTGCTTATCGCTGACCCCTTCACCAGTAACGGCAAAGAACAAGGCATACACATCCGCAAAGTCATCATTCACAATTGATGGCCCTGCTCCCGGTGGAAGCTGGCGCTGTGCGTCTGTCACTTTACGGCGAAGTTTATCCCATACTTGCTGTAGCTCTGCGGCGCTGCCTGCAAACTCCAACTTGATCTCGACCGTGACCTCTGACATTCCTTGCATCGAGACGGATTTCACTTCTTTGACTTCTTGCAAAGCCTGAACAGCACCTTCGATAACATCGGTCACTTCATCAGAGACTTCCTGTGCCGTCGCACCTGAGTATGGGGTTGCAATCACCGCCTGACGAATAACAAACTCAGGGTCCTCAAAGCGGCCTAGTTTGAGGTAACTGATGTAACCGCCTAACAGTATCAGAGCAATCAGCACCCAAACACTCGTTCGCTTGGCTATGGTATAACGTGCAATGTCCATCATTGTGCTCCAGCGCGATCATCCGTGTAAGGGCGAACTTCCATCCCCTCTCTCACACTTGATACCCCAGCAATGATCACCTTCTCACCCAACGAAAGGTGTTCCGTGACAATAATGCGATCTTTGCTGAGCGCACCAATTGCCACATAACGCTTCTGTGCTTTGTTGTCATTACCAACAACCCAGACAAATTGCTTGCCTTGGTTATCTGGGACAATAGACGTCAGCGGTAAAGTAATTTGTTGATTCTGAGCTTTACCAGAGGAAGAAACAGGCAACACTTTCACCGCCATTCCCGGTAATACATGGAAACCATTCAAGTGTTCGAAGCCCAACACAACTGGATAAGTCTGAGACACAGGGTCTGCAACGGTCGCCACTGTACGCAGCTTTAATGGAAAAGATTGACCTGGAATGGCTGAGATTTCAGCAATCGCTTTAGTCTCCTCTTTACCAGAGAGCATCACTTTATGCGGAATGTGGATGACCACCTCAAGATCATTAATATTATGAACAATCAAGATCGGTGCATTTGCTTGGACCTGAATGTAATTGTCAACCAACTTGCGTCCAACCACACCATCAAAAGGAGCAAAGATTTGGGTGTATTCTAGATGACGTTTTGCATCTTCCACACGTGTACGAGCAAGGTTATAGCGTGTCGTGATGGTATCTAGGTCAGCCTTTGAAATTGCTTGGCTTTTCTTAAATACAGCTTGAGCTCGCTCGTACTCACGAGACACATTCTCAAACTCTAATTGCGCTGACACCAATGCGTTTTTTGCATCTCGATCATCTAAGGAAGCAAGCAGTTGCCCCTTGCTTACTTCATCTCCTTCCTTAACGAAAATATTGGTCAGTTTTCCACTTACTCGGAAAGAAAGATCTGCACTATCTGCAGCACGCACGATGCCATTAAAGCTGAGCTCCGTTGCTGACTGGGTACTAACTACCTCCGTAAGTGCAGGCTTAGCAGTAGGGACAACCACTGAAGGATTCGCCTCACTACCACAGCCGCTAAGGTTAATAACGGACATCAACAATGCCGAGGTTACACTCAATTTAAGAACTTTTTGGCCAACTTTTGCTACGACCATAGATACTTCACTCCAAGAGCGTGACCGATAAACCTACCGGCCAACAGTTATGTGACATTTTTGTAAAAAGGTAAACTTCGGAGTTTATTTTAAGGCCAATTCAACAAAGGGTAAACTCAAAAGTTTACCTGTTTGTATCAATTTGTTAGATTGGCCGGAACGCATAAAGGAGAGAGACCATGGCACTCATAGAAGAAAAGCGTTTAGCCATTATTATTGCGGCTAAAGAAGAGTTTATTGAACATGGGTTTACCAAGGCGAATATGGATAGAGTATGCGCGTCTGCAGGGGTATCAAAGCGAACTCTTTATCGTCACTTTAAGAGTAAGGAAGTATTGTTTGAGTCGATACTTGCCATCATCAAATCAAGCGTCGATGAAAAAAATCATTATCCGTTTGATGCACATAAGAGCCTAGCTGAACAACTGACAGCCATAACTCGGAATGAAGTGGAAATTCTTTACAAAACTTATGGAATTCCGTTTACTCGGGTGGTGATGGCTGAGTTTTTGCGCCAACCAGAAATGGCTCAACAAATCATAACAAAGCTGTATCGTTCTCACGTCCTAGCGAAATGGTTTGAGGAAGCACAACAGGCCAATGCAATACAACACATTGATAGTGCTTTGCTTTCTAATACATATTCTAGCCTGTTCAATGGTCTGTTTTTGTGGCCATTCGTATTCAACATGAAACCACTTCCATCCTCAGACGAAATAGAGCAGAAAATCGAACATCTTGTTTTTGTTATCTCAAGCACCTGTGAAGCATCAATTCAACGTTAGTTAAAGTGATACTTCAGCAACTAAAACAACTCAGAAAGCTGTTCAACCAGAGCATCAATCTCACACAGCGCGACATTGCCGTAGCCTAAGACTGCACCTTGCCAATCTCGCGTTCTAAAATCTGAATGCTCATAAAAACTCATCGGACGCAGCACAATACCTTTTGACTGAGCACGCTGCGTCCATTCGTGTTCATCAATACCCTGCTGCCACTTTAAAGTGATATGGAGACCAGCAGCCTGACTGATCACCGCAACTCTATCGCCAAAGTGCTTTTCAACCGCCAAATACATCTGCTCATGCTTAGTTTTGTACAGTCGGCGCATTTTTCGGATATGACGTAATAACCCACCTTCAGTAATAAAATCTGCCAACGCTTCTTGTGTGTGCGTAGGTGAATCACCACTTAACGCATCTTTAACCACTAAACATTGCTCCACTAAACGTTCAGGAACCACAAGGTAGCCAAGCCGTAAGCCATTAAACATCACTTTACTGAAAGAACCCACATACAACACGCGATCATCTCGCCCCATTTGAGCCGCTAGCCCTTGTAAGCTGGTATAGGGGCGATGAGCAAACTGGAATTCGCTGTCATAATCGTCCTCGATGATCCAGCGTGACTGTTCGACTGCCCAGTTGATGATCTTCCCTCTTTGCTCAGTATTGAGTGTGGTGCCCATCGGATATTGATTACTTGGGGTGATATACAGCGCATCGACATCGCTTGTGGTCACCGCTTCTACATCAAAGCCTAGTTTCTCTCGGACGAATAAAGGCTCAAATTGATACTGCTGGAATTGAATCAACTTCCGCATTTGCGCGTAACCCGGTTGCTCCATCAGAACCTTATCACCTTGCTTGAGAACAACCATCGTCGCAATAGACAACGCCTGCTGCGCCCCAGAGGTAATAATGATGCGCTCTGGGGAGCAATTCACTGAGCGGCTTGATGCAAGGTAGTCAGCTAAAGCACTGCGTAATGTCCAACTGCCCTGGATATCTTGATTCCCCAACAAGCAGGAACGGGAGAGATGGCGAGCAAGTAACTTTTGCCATTGCGCCATCGGAAACGCTTCCAAATCAGGCACACCCGGTGCAAATGCGCAGTTGATATCAAAGTTGGTTTTCGGTGAAGAGTCCGTCTTGATTGAACTCGGTTCAGGTAGATACTGCTCCGGCAGTTCTACGGCAACATAAAAGCCCGAACCTTTCTGACTGTTCAAGTACCCTTCCGCCACTAACTGCTCGTAGGCTGAAATTACGGTATTCCGACTAAGGTTAAGCTCTTGTGATAGCTTTCGTGTAGAGGGTAATTTCCCATTCTTCGCCCACAACCCTTGAACAATCTTCTCGCGGATTGCAAAAAACAACGCTTGCTGACGCGTTCCATCACTTTCTTTTAAATGCAGGTCACCGATATCAATCAAAGACAAACTGGATCCATCCATTAGTTAAAACTGGCTCTCTTTAAGCTACCAGTTAAACGCTACATTGCAATCAGAGATTGAGGAGCAAGTGCTCGTCCATGTGAGCAAATAAGGAGAGAAAATGTTATCCAATACCAATAGAACGGAAATTAAGAAAGGCGTACATAAAGCCGTCTCTGATGTTAGCAAACTGCACGCCATCATAGATGAAAGCCTAATCGCTCATGTTGCAATAACCAACGAGTCTGGCCCTGTAGTTATTCCCATGTTGGCATGGCGTGTCGATGATTACGTGTATATCCATGGTGCCAACAACAGTCGATTGTTACGCTCACTCAAACAAGGAGTGCAAACGTGCCTTACCTTTACTTTGTTTGATGGTTGGGTATTGGCTCGAAGTGCATTTCATCATAGCGCGCATTATCGTAGCGCCGTGGTCTTTGGTCAGTTTGAGATTGTGGATTGTAACCAAGAGAAAGACAGATTACTGAATCACTTTATCGAACAGATCGCTCCGGGGAGAACCGAAGAAATCCGTTTGAGTAATGAGAAAGAGCTCAAAGCCACTATGCTACTGCGCATTCCACTCAC
This sequence comes from Vibrio owensii CAIM 1854 = LMG 25443, assembly GCF_000817815.1. Lineage (GTDB taxonomy): Bacteria > Pseudomonadota > Gammaproteobacteria > Enterobacterales > Vibrionaceae > Vibrio > Vibrio owensii. The sequence goes on along the minus strand of NZ_JPRD01000049.1, from coordinate 16,240 downwards.
AGAAGCATCCGTGAAAATCAGCAATTTTGGCGTCAATGATGATGCGGAAGACATGGACATTCCTGTTTGGGCTGGTGTCTTACCCTACCGAACCGTCGTAGGCCCACTGCAAGCTTGTGACGATTTGTATGAAGGTATTGCTGAGCCAGATTACCGCAGTGCCTATCCTAATCGTTGGCAGAAATAAGTACCGTAAAACGTGCCCCGCCTAAGTGACTCTCGCCGACGGAAAGTTCCCAACCTAATTGCCTCGCTGCACTGGTAGCGATGGCAAGTCCTAAACCAAAACCTTTCACGTCGGCGTTGCGGCTTTTGTCTAAACGAGAAAATGGAACAAACACTTCTTCTCGCATTGCTTCAGGGATGCCCGGGCCATCATCTTCGATATCAACAATCCAGAAATGCTCAACCGATCGAATCGTCACCTCAACGCAAGATTCACCGTAACGTTTTGCGTTCTGCAGCAAGTTATCGAGGACAAGGTTACCTAAAGTCGGTTGCAAGTGAATGGATTGATACGCGAGTTCATTTTCTACCGTCAGCTTGGCGAACTCTAAGCCTCGGTAATTCATTCGGCTTTTGCACCAAAGCGGCAGTTCAATAGTTTCAACAGAATCGCTCAAAGAATGGTTTTTTACGCTCAAACGAGACAGCATGACAATGTCGGACGTTAAATCCGTCACGACATCAACGTACCGTTCAATATCATCATGCAGCTCAGCCTGCATTTCACCGCTGGTGCGCCTTGCTAAATCCGTCGCTAACTGAATTCGGCTGAGCGGAGTGCGAACTTCGTGAGGGATAGCTTGGGTAAAGATGTGTGTCTGGCGTACTCGCCTTTCTATGTCTTCTGACATGCTGTTGAAGCCTTGGGCAAGTTCTTTCACAGGTTGCGAAAATTGCTTTAGATCGACTCGCGTATTCAACTCACCAGATCCAAACTGTTGTTGTGCGGCTGTTAGTTGTCGGATCTGGCGATCAAGGCGACGCACAGGTATGTAAACCATGACACCTAAACTGCACACCACAGTAAGTAACAGAGTGAGAACGAAAATGATCTCGGAATCTTCATCCCAATCGATATCTGGACTGAAAAAGTCACGCTTTTCTTTAAAGACCAAGCTCTCTGACGTATTAGGAAGCGGGAATACCGCAGCGTAGATACTGTCATCGATTAAATAAACGGGTACCCCTTGCATACGATAAAGCAACTCGCAGTCCAAGCACGGGGGTGAACCATCCCAGTTTTTCAACAATGTGAGATCGAAGATAAAGAAATCTTGTTTTCCGTTGGCGGTGAGCTTTTTGTACAGTGAGTCGGGTGAGCCTCGTTGCTCGATATATTGGTCAACAAAGTAAGCACCATCACTTAAGAAAATACCTGCTTCTGTTTTACGCATGTACTCGTCGCCCATGAAAAGGAACAACGCGACCGTTAACGCGAGGCCAGTCACCAACCCCACGTAAAGACGAGTAAACATGGAAAACATGCGCTACTTCCCTGTAAGCATATAGCCGCGATTACGCACGGTTTTTATGGTTGCGGTATGGATATGAGCCTTGGAAAATTTTTTCCTGAGTGAGGAGATTCGCATGTCAATGGAACGATCGGTAATGCAATATTCAATACCTCGGGCAAGGCGGCAGCATGACTCTCGAGAGACAGGCTTATCGACGTTGAGCATTAGGAGCTCTAGGATCTCAAATTCAGAGTCCGTGAGATCGATGTCTTGTTCCAAGTAGTAAGCTTTGGAACGACGGGTGCAGAGGTCAATACCATATCGACTCAATTCAGTCTCTTCTACAGTATCAACTTGACGGCGATAGCGGCGCAATGCGGCTTCAATGCGAGCGAGCAGAATATTACCTTTGATCGGTTTGGTCAGGTAATCATCAGCCCCAAACTTAAACAAGCTGACTTCACTCATCTCATCATCCGTTGCGGTTAGAACAATAATGATTCCGTGGTAGAACTCTCGCGCCTCTTGGCATATTTCCGCGCCATTTTTGCCGGGTAGCATCAAATCCAACAGCACTAATTCCGGCTTGAGTTCTTTAATTGCCTCTAACGCGTTTAGACCATTATCGACCACTGTAACTAGATAGCCTTCCGCTTCTAGATACATTTTGGTTAGTCGAGCAATCTCAGAATCATCCTCTACTAGCAAGATTTTATTGCCACCCATGAACCATTCACTCCATCTATAAAACAGGAGAAGTATATCGTTCGTTTTGTAGGGCGCAACCCACATACACGGCACTTTTTCCTACAAGAGATCGCTTACAAACACTTACAAACCATACATTTATAAAAGCCAACCACACTAAAAATAAGACAATTAGAGTAAAAAACCAATTTATAAATCAAAGACAGAACATTAAATAATTAAAACCAACCATGGCGATATATAAATCCTTTATTATTTTGGATTTATCGAATTAAAAACCTTACAACAAAACATTTCTAATCATTATGACTCAGCTTGCTCATATAGACAGATTTTTCTGTTCCCCCTAAATTCCCACCGAACCCTCAGCCTGTGAGTAATACAAGAATGAAATTCGCTCGATTAACGCCTTTAGCCATGTTGTGTGCGGTTAGCCTAACAGCTTGCGGTGGTAGTGACTCAAATTCGAAAACCTCGACAACCACACCTCCAACGCCACCAATCCCAACATTGAACACCGTTATTATCCCTACTGTCGTTTCTACAGAATTTCCAGCCGAGTTAAAAGTAGCTGCAGATGCTGGCTTCACCCACTATGTAAAAATCTCCCTTTCTGAAGCAAACAGCGACGATGCATTTCACATTGTGGCGGTTGATGACGGTGTGAATAATGAAAAAATCTTTCGTGCCGCAAAAATCATCCAACACCTACTCACAAACCAACCGGATTCTAAGTACGGCGCCGACAAGTCTGGTATCGCTAAGACATTAGCCGACCGTGATGCGACACTAATGAGCAGCAAAGACACGCCAAACTGGCTCATGAACAGCCAATCTCTAATGTACCGAGAACTCACGGTTGAAGGCGACTGCCATTACATGAACAACTTTGCTGATTACTGTGCCAATCTTGGCAACCACGCCGACCGTGATGCCGCTTTTGAAGAAATTCTACACTTGGTCCAAGCGCAAGGCATTGCACCTAACGCGTCGACTGCGACACTGCAAAACGACATTCAAGCTCATGCGTTAAGCATCTATAACGATATCCAAGCTAGCAAGCCAACGGTATGGCGCCCTACACAAGATGATTGGGAAGATTGGGAATCAGACGACTTCGATCCAGAACGTGTTAAGCAAACAGGCCCTTCTTACTCTCACGAATATTTTGCTGCCGCTTTTGAAGCGTACATGGGCGTAGCAAAAGCAAACGGGCAAGGCTTAGACGGCTACCAAGCATTAACGCGTGAGGAAATGCAAACCCAAGATCCACAAGCGGTTGATTGGATTAGCGGCTTATTCCACGGATATCTGCAATACACTGCGAACATCGATTCTGCAGGCGTCAAGCTTTACACAGAGAAGACGAATCCGGGCACAGTACCTACCTTCCGTATGTCACCAAACAAAGACCGTTTGGTAGAAGCGTACACCTACAAATCTCAGTGGCTGACAAAAGTGAAAATCGTTGGCGACGACGCAATCAACGTCATCGGTAATGACCAAGACAATACGTTTGAAGGCAACAGCAAAGACAACAGTATTTATGGTGAAGGCGGCGTCAACACCTACATCGTGCCGCACAAACTGGCGGAATGTATCGTAATCAAAGCGAAGAACGTCTCTGTTGAGTGTCCTAGCACAGGCACTGACGAGCTATACGACATTCAGAACATCCAATTCACCGATCAAACTTTAGATGTAACCAAGCTATAAAAAATGAAAAACATGAAGAAACTTACTTTACTCGCTCCCCTATTCCTTGTTGGTTGTGGTGGCCTTGCTGTCATGGATCGTACTGATGCAGTAAAAGCGCAACCAGAAATGTTGGTGAAAACCGACGGCGATTTTTGGGGATTCGGTGCGGACGGCCATTTTGATTTTGCTGGCAAGTACAAAGGCAAATATTCACGCAGTGCTTCAAACTCAAGCTGGTTCAATCGCATCTCATTTAAAGAAGGCACAATGGGCGCAGAAGTGACTCGCATAGACAGCGGTGAAACTTGGCTCCTAAACTGCACAGGCGGCGGCATGTCGGTTAACTACATGGGCGTTGATTTTGGTGGCAACGATCCATACACCTGTGACATTACTCAAGATGGTAAAAAAGTCGGTGAGTTTGCGATGGAGCCAAAATCTGCACTTATCGACATCAGCCTTGAGAAAAAAGAGACAGGCGTCGTTCGAGTTGGCAACACACATTTCAATGTGGAAACCGTACACACGAGCCCTGATTCCATGATGGCGGTAGACATTCCATTGGGTTACAGCTTCAAGCAAGGCACACAAGAAGTAGCAGCAGTGCAGACGAACGGCACAATTGCCGTACAGATGTTGCCAGAGCTTAACGATAAACAAAAAGATGTGGTTGCCATCGGTGCTGTTGCGAGTGCACTCAGCTGGCGTCCTGAAGAATAAGCGTCTAAATAACGCACAAAAACCAAAGCCCTCAACCTAGAGGGCTTTTTTGTTAATACACGCCTTGTCAGACTATTTTTCTAGTCGCGCTGCATACTGTTTCGGTGTTAAGCCTCGGTGCTTTTTGAACATGCGATTGAAACTCGCCACATTGGTGTAGCCAAGCCGCAGTGCAATATCGTCAATACTATTCTGCTTACTCAACAACTCTGCCGCGACATTACTCAGTACATAGCCAGACACGGTTGAAAAGTTAAGCCCTAATTTGTGTAAGCGGCGTTGAAACTGCTGCTCAGATAAACCCAATAACGTCGAAACGCGTTCAAGTGTAGGAAGTCCATAGTGGCTACTGTAATTCACCACTTCATAAATCACTTTCAGCTCATCTTCTGGATCGGGCATGTTAAGTAAATCATCCAAATCGGAAAAACTCATCGCTAAACGGTTGTCTTCACGATGATTTACCTGCCGCGAAGCAAGACGGTCATCGCCGTTAATCCATATTTCTGTCTTGGGTTGGCTCCATTCCACTTCACAGCCGAAGTACTCTTTATAGATCGCACTGTTTTTCCTAGAGCCAGAAATCATCACTCGCAAAGGTTGATAATCTTCACCCAAAAACTCGCGTAAGATTTTGATCATGAATATTGCACAACGAATGCTGTCGTGCACTTTGACTGAGGTTTCAATAAAGGGATTATGATAGGTCCATTTGATGATTTTTCCGGATTGTTCACCCGCAAAGAAGGCACCAGATTGAAGATTACTCGTACCATAATTGACTCTTCGAATCGTGCTAGCTAAGTCATTGCCAGAAAACAGCCAACGCCCCACAGGGCCAAGCTTTTGCAGCTCGATGTCTCGGCTAAGGTTCAATATCACATCAGGGTCATTGCTTCGCTCTTCAACACGTCGATACCATTCGGACACCGCCCTCAAAGGAATTAAGCCCATCGGGTTATGAAACACCGAAGCAGGTATACCAAGCTCATCTGAGCTCAAATTGTACTTAGATAACGCAAGGTTATTCATGTTTAAAATACCCATAGCGCGAATAAACCGAACTGTTCTCATAACCAATCACATCAAATTTAATCCTCTAGTGATTGAATTTGTCACAAAGACTCACCTATTTCAATTCCAGATCACAATAAGCCAACAGTTTGATAGAGGAGTGTTTAATGAGTTTACTGAGTGTCCCATTTGTCGGAACCGGCGCAGATACAGCGTTGCATGTCGTTGCTGCCGTCGTTTTAATCGCGAGTGTTGCAGGCGCGTGTTACGGCTTTTGGAAAATCCATGAGTTACCAATTAATAAGGCACATAGCAAAGACCACCACCAGATAGGGTTGATCACCGCCCTCACCTGGATAGGTTTTGTCTGGCACTGGGTATGGGTGCTAGCCGTGATTTTTGCATTCGTTGATATGGAAAAAGCCATCATCAATCTGCGTGATACATGGAAAAGTAAACCGCAAACAGAAGCACAGCCACAAGAGGAGGCGTAATGTTAGAAGGTTTAGCGGTTTGGGCACTCTTCATCTATTTACTGCGTTTAGTCGGCATGCCTTGGAACAAAGCGACCAAATCGTTCGCTTATCTTGGCGGTTTGGGTTGGCTGATGTTTGTATGGGTGGGCTTGATTAACTTCACACCGATGGATTTATCCGGCGGTTCAGTGGTGCAATCTCCTCATGTTCAATTGCGTCCAGATTCAACGAACGTGAAAGGCAAAGTTGACCATATTTACATCAAGCCGAATCAACAAGTTGAAAAAGGTCAGCTCATTTATGAACTTGACCCAACGCAATACGAAATTGCATTAAATCAAGCGAACGTATCCGCTGATTCTGCTCGCGTTGCATTAGCGACGGCCAAAGGCGACATCGAGATTGAAGAAGCTAACCACGAAGCGCTAGTGCAAGATCTGGAAACATCAAAGAGCCAATTGGAAGCCGCGAAAGTTGACTACAAATTGCAGAAAAAGATGCTAGATCGTTATGTTGAGCAAAACCGAGTGGTGCAAAACACCATTACGGAAAGCGACATCGACAAACAGTCGAGCACGGTAGACATGGCTCGCCACAATGTGTTGACTCTTGAATCTCAAATCAAGAAGAAACAAGTCGATATTTCACGTGCGAAGCTAGCGATTCATAAAGCGGAGTTAGCGGTTGAAACGAAACAGGCGGAATTGCGTCAAGCGGAAGAGCAAATTGCAAAAGCACAATGGGATTTGAACAGCACCAAAGTGCACGCTCCTAGCGATGGCTTTGTGACTAACTTTATCTTGCGTGAAGGTCAGCGCGTATCAGCGATGCCACGTATTAATATGTACACCAACGAGAAGTACGTACTGATGCGAGTGAACCACCAAGCGATTCGTAACATCAAACCGGGTCAACCTGCGGAATTCTCCTCTTCGGTTTATCCAGGTAAGATCTTCTCAGCGACTGTCGAGGGCATTGTTGAGGCAACAGGTGAATCACAAGGTAACCTAATGGGCTTCGATGACTCTGTTCGCGTCACAACCGGTAAGAACTTGCAGAACAAACACCACTTTGTTCGTCTTAAGATTGATGAGCCAGAAGGCTACGACATCCCTGTTGGCTCTGTTGGCCTTGCATGGGTCAGCGGTGAAAAACCGATAGGCTTCATGGCCTTCTTGGATGTGATTCGCGGGATCATCATCCGAATGAAGTCTCAACTGTACTTCTTCTACTCTATCTAAACTCACAAACCGCCAGTTACGCTGGCGGTTTTCTTTTCATTTGTATCCAAGCACGTACTTTTCCCGTATAACAATTAGTTAGTAAACAACGGAGAAGATTCATGTCGGCAAAGGAAAGAAGCCTACCTACCCATCGTATCTCAAGATTCAGCAAGTTCGCTTCACTTGCTACCCGTGTCGCAGGCAATGTGATTGCAGAAGGCACGAAGCAGATCGCCAAAGGCAACAAACCAAAAGCGAAAGACCTATTGCTGACGCCACAGAACATCGCGCGCTTAACCGACCAGCTCGCCCATCTACGTGGCGCAGCAATGAAGCTCGGTCAAATGCTATCAATGGATGCTGGTGATGTACTTGAACCTGAACTCGCTGATATTCTTTCCCGTCTTCGCTCCAACGCAGACCCAATGCCAGCGAAGCAACTGAACGGTGTTATGGAAGGTTCGCTTGGTGCTAACTGGAAAGCCGAGTTCCTGTCCTTTAACTTCAAACCTATTGCCAGCGCCTCAATCGGACAAGTGCATCAGGCCTACAGCGATGCAGGTGATAACCTAGCCGTCAAAGTACAATATCCTGGCATACGAAAAAGTATCGATAGCGACGTCGATAATGTCGGCACACTACTTAAAGTCGTTGGGTTGATTCCAGAGTCCGTTGATTACAAAGGCTTGCTGGAAGAAGCGAAAAAGCAACTGCATGATGAAGCCGATTACGCACGAGAGGCGCAATTTGCCATTCGTTATCATGACGCTTTGAAGGAGCACCCTCATTTTGTGGTGCCGAAGATTCACACCGAAAGCAGCTCAGACTCCGTTCTCGCGATGGAATTCATTGATGGCAGCCCGATTGAGCAAATCGAACATTATGATCAGAGTACGCGAGATTTTGTCATGCACAGCCTACTCGAATTACTGTTTCGAGAGCTGTTCGAATTTAAGATGGTGCAAACCGATCCCAACTTCGCCAACTACTTATATATCGAAAACACTCGTCAAATCGGCTTGCTAGACTTTGGTGCGACCCGCGAATACAGCGAACGATTCAGTACTGGCTATCGTCAAGCTTTTGCATCTGTCGTAAATAATGACGAACAAGGCTTGAATGATGCGCTTGAACAAATAGGTTTCTTCAGCCAAACCATACTACCAGACCAGCGCCAAGCGATTCTCGATCTAGTGAAAATGGCATGTGAACCTATGTTGGTCGATGAGCCGTATGATTTCAAAACTAGCGGCTTAGCACAAAAGCTTCGCGAGGCTGGCACTATTCTGAGCATGGAGCAAGAGTACTGGCACACGCCACCAGCCGATGCCCTATTCCTACACAGAAAAATTGGCGGTATGTACTTACTCGCCGCTCGTATTGGCGCAAAAGTGAACATTCGCCAATTGGTCTCACCTTACCTACAGATAACTGACCAATAGGCTATTGTTTTTCTGCTATTTTCGAGTACCTTGATCAGCTGCCTATAAGAATAATCTGACTGTCGGGGTGCTCGGTGAGTAAGTTTCAAGACCTCTCCACTCTAATCGAACAAATTGTCCAAGCAGACGAAGCGGAACAAGTCACCGCTTTGAATGATTCTATCGAATGCGGTCTCGAGCCCGGTGCGGTTGCATTGATCCTCGAAGCCTTCCCGATCGATGATCGTGTGCGCTTGTGGCGTGCGTTACCTATGGAACTGCACATCGATGTGCTAACCGAAATGCGTGCAGAAGTGCGTCTTTCGATCATCGAAGCGCTTTCTGAAGTTGAGTTAAAGCTTACCTTAGCCAAGCTAGATAACTTATCTCTGATCGAATGGGCAGACTCTCTGCCTGAAGAGTTTATCAATGAAGCGTTAGAACTGATTGAGAAAGATGAACTCGACCTCTACGATCAAGCAAATGAATACGAAGACGAAGAACTTGGCCGCTGGGCTGAGCGTAAGATCATCACCCTCCCTTTTAATATCACGGTTGGCAAAGCTCGACGCCTAATGGAGCGTTACAGCTACGATACACCGCAACAAGTGTATCTCATCAACCGTAAGAAACAGTTTCGTGGCGCGGTGAACTACTATGAAATCTTGCGTAGTGAGGAAGACGTTCGCCTTAAAACCTTAGCGATAGAAACCGTCACAGTACTCGACAGTAAAATGGAGTTACCAGAAGCGGTCGAAGCGCTAGAGCACAGCCCTCTTCCTGCTTTGCCAGTGACGGATGCTGACCAAACCTTAATTGGGGAAGTAGATTGGCAGTTTGCTCTGAGCACGCAACGTGAAATCTACGAAGCACGCTTGATGGCGGGTACCGGTATGGATGAGGGCGATGACTTGTTCGCGCCTACTCTAAAGAGCTCGCAAAAGCGCGGCGTTTGGCTCGGTATCAACTTACTGACTGCAATTCTAGCCTCTGTCACCATCGGTTTGTTTGAAGACGTGATTTCACAAGTGGTTGCTCTTGCTGTTCTGATGCCAATCGTCGCCTCTATGGGGGGGATTGCGGGCAGTCAAACACTGACCTTGATGGTTCGTGCTATGGCATTAAATCAGATCACCCCAGGTAACCGTTTTGCGCTGCTTAAAAACGAACTGGGTATCGGCTCTCTTAACGCTTTGTTGTGGGCGCTGATCATCGGTGGGTTAGCAGGACTTTGGTTCCAATCTCCCGTTCTAGGTGGAACCATCGCGTTGGCCATCATCGTCAATATCGTTACCGCAGCATTATTTGGCGTTCTGATCCCTATTGTTCTGGATAAACTAAAGCTAGACCCAGCCTTGGCAGGTTCAGTCATCCTGACGACCGTTACTGATGTCGTCGGTTTCTTTGCTTTCTTGGGTACTGCCAGCCTAGTAATGTTGTAAAAATGATTGCCCTTGTTAATTAATTCATCATTAGCATATTAATTACAAATTGCAATCCGCATTTGCATTTTGCAATTAACACAATAAATTAGGCAACCTATATCACAGAAACCGCGTTTTTACGGTGGTTTTAAAGTTGGCACGCTAACTGCATTATCTATAGTGACCCTTCTTAAGCCGAGGGTCACCTAGCCAACTGACGTTGTTAGTGAACTTGAATTTGTTCACAAGTATATAAGCCATTCGCACTCTTTGCGGTTGGCTATTTTTTTATCTGTGTTTTCCTGATTCCTTTCTTCGCCTTCCTCCTTCTCGCACTCAGTACTCTCTATTCAAGCTGCAGCAAAATCCCAGTATCAAAGTCAAAACCCCTAAAACTTACAAACGATTTCACTCCAGATTTCGCCAAGTTAACCATTAAAAATAACCACCTGAGACTATATTCCTTATTTAAGCCGCATAAACATCAGTGATTAAACTTAATTATGTTTAATTTATGCGCAACACAACACCCAACCAGAAAGAAAACGTTTGCTTAAAAAACATAAGAGGTAACAATGGTTGAGTTTATAAAGAAAGCGTGTAAAGCAAAGGTGATATAAGAAAGTGCTCAATGATACCGATTTCATGACAGATTACTCTTGCATGAAGCAATCAATTAACAAACTTTTTTGCTCTTCAAATAAAACATAACCTTATGTTTTTAATGGAATAAAAAAACACAAAGACTTGAGTGAACGTTTAAATGACAAAAAACTCATTGACTATGAGATTTACATCACGATAATACGCGCCGTTTGCCCAGAAATTGGGATCTATAATTAGTTTTAATTTTTATGCGGAGGTAAAAATGGCTGCAGACAATAACTACAGTCTCGGACCGGTTCCTAACACTGCCAGAAAGGGCGTGGCATCATTAACCATGGTTATGTTGGGACTCACTTTCTTCTCCGCAAGTATGTGGACGGGCGGCTCGCTCGGTACTGGCCTTTCTTTTGATGATTTCTTCCTCGCTGTTCTCATTGGTAACCTAATCCTCGGTATCTACACTTCTTTCCTCGGTTACATCGGCGCTTCTACTGGTCTCTCCACTCACCTCCTTGCTCGTTTCTCTTTTGGCTCTAAAGGCTCTTGGCTTCCCTCCGCACTTCTTGGCGGTACACAAGTTGGTTGGTTTGGTGTTGGCGTAGCAATGTTTGCGATTCCAGTAAACAAAGCAACAGGCATCGATACAAACACGCTTATAATCATTTCTGGTCTACTCATGACCGCAACGGTTTACTTCGGCATCTCTGCGCTTATGGTGTTATCTGCGATTGCAGTTCCGGCGATTGCCCTTCTTGGCGGTTACTCTGTGATTGAAGCAGTAAACAGTGTTGGCGGCGTGGCTGAACTGCAAAAAGTACAACCGGCACAACCTATCGACTTTTCAGTAGCGCTAGCAATGGTGGTTGGCTCGTTCATCAGTGCGGGTACCCTAACCGCAGACTTTGTTCGATTCGGCAAGAAGCCAAAAGGCGCAGTGATGGTCACGATGGTGGCGTTCTTTATCGGTAACTCACTAATGTTCATCTTCGGCGCAGCTGGTGCAGCGGTAACCGGTCAATCGGACATTTCAGAAGTGATGATCGCGCAAGGTCTTCTTATTCCAGCTATCATCGTTCTTGGCTTGAACATCTGGACAACCAACGACAACGCGCTTTACGCATCGGGTCTAGGCTTTTCCAACATCACTGGTTTGCCAAGTAAATACATCTCAATGGCGAACGGTTTAGTAGGTACATTGTGTGCACTATGGTTGTACAATAACTTTGTAGGCTGGTTAACCTTCCTATCGCTTGCAATTCCACCAATTGGCGGCGTAATCATTGCGGACTTCTTCATGAACCGTAAACGTTACACAAATTTCGCAGCAGCAGAGTTCCAAACGGTTAACTGGGCTGGCATTATCGCTGTGGCGATTGGTGTTGCAGCAGGTCACTTCCTTCCGGGTATCGTGCCTGTGAATGCGGTACTAGGCGGCACAATCAGCTACCTGATTCTAAATCCTATTCTTAATAAAAAGACACTGGCACAACAGCCAGCGTAAGGAACCATCATGACGACACTATTGATCAAGAACGCAACGCTAAAGGGACAGGAAGGTCTCCAGCAAATTTTGATTGAGGATGGTCAATTCAAGCGTATTGAAGACAATAATGTAGAACTAAATTACACAGGTGATGTTCTTGATGCGGAGGGCGGCATGGCTGTCGCTCCTTTCTGTGAGCCGCACATTCACCTAGACACCACGCAAACCGCCGGTGAACCAAGCTGGAACATCTCTGGTACGCTTTTCGAAGGTATCGAGCGTTGGGCTGAACGCAAAGAAACGCTGTCGATTGAAGACGTGAAATCACGCGCAAAGCAAACACTTAAGTGGCAAATTGCAAACGGCGTACAGCACGTTCGTACTCACGTTGACGTTTCTGACCCTACCCTAATTGCCCTAAAAGCGATGGTAGAAGTTCGTGAAGAAATGAAAGAGTGGGTAGACATCCAAATCGTTGCGTTTCCACAAGAAGGCATTTTGTCTTACCCGAACGGTAAAGAATTGCTAGAAGAAGCAGTTCAACTAGGTGCTGACGTTATTGGTGCAATCCCTCACTTTGAATTCACTCGTGAGTACGGCATCGAGTCTCTGCACTATGTTTTCGAACTGGCACAGAAATACGACCGTTTGATCGACGTACACTGTGATGAGATCGATGACGAGCAATCACGTTTTGTTGAAACGCTTGCAGCGCTAGCGCACAAGTTCAACATGGGCCACAAGGTAACTGCAAGCCATACAACGGCTATGGGCTCTTACAACGGTGCTTACGCATCTCGCCTGTTCCGTCTGCTACGCATGTCTGGCATCAACTTCGTTGCAAACCCATTGGTGAACATTCACCTTCAAGGCCGCTTCGATGATTACCCGAAACGCCGTGGTGTGACTCGTGTGAAAGAAATGCTGAATGCCAACATCAACGTCTGTTTTGGTCACGATGATGTATTTGACCCTTGGTACCCACTAGGTACTGCAAACATGCTACAAGTGCTGCATATGGGTCTGCACGTGTGTCAGGTGATGGGTTACGACCAAATCAACAACTCACTGGATCTGATCAGCACGAATTCAGCACGTACACTGAATATTCAAGACAAGCACGGCATTGAAACAGGTAAGCCAGGTAGTTTACTGATTCTTCCTGCAGAAAATGGGTTTGACGCAGTACGTCGCCAAGTTCCGGTTCGCTACTCTGTTCGTCACGGTAAAGTGATTGCAGAAACACAGCCTGCGACAACACACATTCACCTTGGTGAGCAAGAGCAAGTGACTTACAAGCGCTAATCACTGAGCTTTTAAACAAAAAAAGGGTCTGATTAAATCAGACCCTTTTTTTATTTCTTCACGCGCTGTGTTAGGTGTCTACGGCAACTAATGACATTCCTTAGCAACGAAGGCGTATTCCCTAAATAGACAACCTTGCCATCTTCATCAACAATGGCAGGTACAACCTTTAAGCCTTTCATATCTGCGCCGTATTCCACCAACTTACGTTCTAGCTCATATAAATCCTGCATATCTCGGACTCAATTTATAATTATCAATTTTCGCGTGAATGCTATCCCTCTAAAGAGATATCAATACTGATCTGGATCATGAAAGATAGATCCTAATTATGGTGGGCTCAAACTTGAGACACTTCGTGGTTTGAATGTGTTTTTGAATGTGAAATTTTGTGAATTGCATTCAAATTAAATTTCAAAATATAGACAGTTTGCGTAATAAATATTTGCACTCCTTCGTAACAAACACTAAAGTTAGGGAGTTAGTTGAGCTTTATACTAAAAAGCCACAAATCGCCCAAACACAGATTTAACACTAACAACGTCAAAATTAGTGCTTATAAAATAAAGAATAAAACAAAACCTAGGGTCAACAGCAATGTTGACCCTTTTCTTTGCTTCCCTCAACTCGAGCCAAACAGAAAAACTTTGAGCCCTATAGTAAACAAAACTTTTGCGTGATAACTGTCGGTTATCAGCGAGATAAGTGGATTCCTAATCAAACAGCGTTCAATAATAGCTTCGAACCAAACATCTCGGAGTGAAATACATGAACATTTTCAACAAAACTACATTGGTCGCGGCGCTATCTCTTCCCCTACTTGCAGGATGCGTGACTCCGGGAGAAGATGATCCAAACGCATTAACAAAACAAGGCGCTGCAGGTGGTGCACTTTTAGGTCTGACTATGGGCGCTTTGACGGGTGATGCTGAGCTCGCCGTGAAAGGCGCAGTTGCGGGTGGTGTAGCCGGTGGTGTCGCAGGTGCTGGCGCGGATATTCACAATAACCGTGACAACATTCGCCACGACAGCCGCAATGACGCGATTAGTGGTATTAACGGTGGTCAGAACACAGCAGCAACCAATGCCCCGCAGCAGTGGCAAGAGATCGATAACTTTGTTGGTGATTGGAACGTAAATATCCAGAACCACAATCGCGACTTTAAAGGTTTAGAAGGTCTGTCGGCACACGGCTCACTAGCAAAAACAACAGAAGCAAATGTTAAGGTGACCAACTCGCAAGGCGTTGACCTTAATGCCGCGTTCACGTTCGATCCACAAGCAGGCTACCAACTAACGCTGACTAATGAAGCAAAAGATGTATCGGTTGCTTTTGCTGGTGAACAACAATCACAAAACCATCGCTACAACTTCTACCCGATGAACATTAACGACGTCATTTACCAAGGTATTCCAACGGGTGATGTGCGTGTCGAGCTAGGTTTTGCAGGTCCAAACGTTTGGACCATCGATAGCTACGCTTACATCGACGGAGCAGAACAAAAAGTACAAACGTTCCGATTCACTCGCACCCAGTAAAACAACAAGGCTTTCTTCGCAACATCTCAATAACAACGTCTCATTTGGCAATTTAATAAAGGCTTAGGCATACTCTGTCTAAGCCTTTATTTTTTAGAAGAAATCCATGTCTCAACTTAACCTAGCTGAGCTCAGCCAATTTGAGCCTCAGTTCCTACAGTTTATGCAGCAAGAGATGCAAACTGATGCCGCTCACGACCTCAGTCACGTCCGACGCGTAGTCAAAACCGCTCGTCAGCTAGCAGAACAAGAAGGCGCAGATTTAGCCGTTGTATTGCCTGCTGCGTATCTGCACGATTGCTTTACTTACCCAAAAGATCACCCGAACCGTAAGCAAAGCTCAACAATTGCGGCAACCAAAGCGATTTCGTTTCTAGAAAGCATCGACTACCCTGCTCAATACCATGACGCTATCGCCCACGCTATAGAATCTCACAGCTTTAGCGCCAACATTACACCTAATACTTTGGAAGCTCAGGTCGTCCAAGACGCAGACCGCTTAGACGCGCTTGGCGCAATTGGTGTGACACGTTGTATTCAAGTGAGCACGTTGTTTGATGCCGTCTTATATAACGAACAGGACATGTTTGCAGAGCATCGAGAATTGGAAGATAAACGATTCACCATCGATCATTTCCAAACCAAATTGTTTAAAATAGTCGAGACGATGAACACCAAAGCAGCCTATGAAGAAGGTTTGAAGCGTAAAGCGTTTATGCAGTCTTACCTAGATCAGTTGCGCCAAGAAGTAGAAGGTTAATATGTCGGAAAGTCACGACCTAATTAAAGAGCTCAAACGCCAGCTCAAGCAGTCTGGTTTGCACTATGTCGATGTCGCACAGCATTTGGAGCTAAGCGAGGGCTCAGTAAAACGCTTATTGGCAGAAGGCAGTCAAATCAGCCTCGACCGCTTGGAGCGTATCTGTCAGCTGATTGGGTTAGAAATGGCAGAGCTATTTAAACTGGCAGCAGCACACAACAAAGGGCTGGAGTCGCTCACGCTAGAACAAGAAAAACAGTTGGTTGATGATAAAGGCTTATTGTTGGTTGCGGTTTGTGTGGTCAATGGTTATCGCTTCGAACAAATCATCGAGCAATACACCTTTGATGAGTTAGAGCTGATACAAAAGCTAGCTCAACTCGACCGCCTCAATATCATCGAC
>NZ_JPRD01000048.1 GCF_000817815.1 Vibrio owensii CAIM 1854 = LMG 25443 | reverse complement strand
TAAGTGAACGGCATTAGAGTAACACTCTTCCTTGTTTCATCAGGGTCTTCTTTTACTAGCTTAGCTGGTACGCTTAACTGCCATGTGGGCTAGAGTAATCAGCGCTTGCTTATAATCAGATTCTGGAAGGATTGCGAGCTCTGCAATCGCTTTATCTGCTTCATCCATTGCTTTTTGCGTGGTGTATTCCAGCGAGCCAGCTTCCTGCATTACCGCTAGAATGTCTTCTAGTCGATCCATGCCATTGGCCTTCTCAATCGCTTCACGAATCATCTGCGCATTCTCTGGCGTGGTATTGCGCATTGCATGAAGTAGAGGAAGCGTTGGTTTGCCTTCAGCCAAATCATCACCAACATTCTTACCCATATCCTCACCGTCAGACGTGTAATCCATCACGTCGTCGATCAGTTGGAATGCTGTGCCCAAATATTTACCGTAGTTCTGGAATGCCACTTCTACTTCTTCCGGCGCATCGTTAAGAATCGCACCAATCTGTGTAGCGGATTCAAACAAACGTGCGGTCTTAGAGTAGATGACCTGCATGTAGCTTTCTTCTGTCGTGTCAGGATCATTACAGTTCATCAACTGCTGAACCTCACCCTCTGCGATCACATTAACTGCGTCGCTCATCAGTTTAAGGATCTTCATTGATCCTAGCTCAGTCATCATTTGGAATGAGCGAGTATAAATAAAGTCCCCAACTAACACGCTAGCGGCATTACCAAACGCAGCGTTTGCTGTCGCTTTACCGCGGCGCATGTCTGATTCGTCTACCACATCATCGTGCAACAAAGTTGCCGTATGGATGAACTCGATAAACGCAGCTGCCATTGTATGGCCGTTACCTTGGTAACCAAGAGCACGTGCTGACAATATCGCCAGAAGTGGTCTTAAGCGTTTGCCTCCACCACTCACGATATAGAAACCGAGTTGGTTGATTAAAGAGACATCAGAATTTAGTTGGGCTTGAATTGTTTCATTCACTTTTGCCATGTCATCGGCAGTAAGCGCTTGGATAGTTTTAAAATCCATCGTATATCCGGCTGAAGTTAGACCCTGCAAGGCTTATTCGATTTATATAATTGTCGAATAATACACTAAAAAACGTTGATTAATACATTACTAAAGGGCATGATTGCCGCACTTTTCTTTGGCGATTAGCTTTTCGCCAATTTTTTCAAAATATGGCTTGTCATAGGGGCATCTCTTCTGTAGAATCTGCGCCCTATTGATGATTAGTTTAGCGCACACCCTCATGAAAAGGCTGTGCGGAAAAAGCGGAGTAAAATATGTACGCTGTTTTCCAATCTGGTGGTAAACAACACCGTGTAAGCGAAGGTCAAACTCTTCGTTTAGAGAAATTAGACGTTGAAACGGGCGCAACTGTTGAATTTGATAAAGTTCTTCTTGTTGCTAACGGCGAAGAAATCCAAGTTGGCGCTCCTCTTGTAGAGGGCGGCAAAGTTGTTGCTGAAGTTGTACAACACGGTCGTGGCGATAAAGTTAAAATCGTTAAGTTCCGTCGTCGTAAGCACTCTCGTAAGCAACAGGGTCATCGTCAGTGGTTCACTGAAGTGAAGATCACTGGTATCAACGCTTAATCTATTAGGAGAGTTTAACAATGGCACACAAAAAAGCTGGTGGTTCTACTCGTAACGGCCGCGATTCAGAAAGCAAACGTCTAGGTGTTAAACGTTTCGGTGGTGAATCTGTTCTTGCAGGTAACATCATCGTTCGTCAACGTGGTACTAAGTTCCACGCTGGTAACAACGTAGGTATCGGTAAAGACCACACTCTATTCGCTCTTACTGAAGGTAAGGTGAAGTTCGAGGTTAAAGGTCCTAAGAACCGTAAGTTTGTAAGCATCGAAGCTGAGTAATTTTACCTTTTAGGTTAATTACTAAAGCTTTATAGCTGAATTCAAAAGCCCTGCCGATTCGGCGGGGTTTTTTATTTGTAGCAGTCGACATATTCAAGTTTCTCGTTTTGTCCCTGAGCGGTTGGAATCTGGGAGCTTAGATCTGTCATCTGCTAAAATTGTTTGATGGCAAATCAGATTTAATCCACGCACGAAGTAGTCGGAGTAAAAGATGAAGTTCGTAGATGAAGCGGTAGTAAAAGTTCAGGCTGGTGACGGCGGTAGCGGCGTTGTAAGTTTCTGGCGTGAAAAATTCATCACTAAAGGTGGCCCAGATGGTGGCGACGGTGGTGATGGTGGTGATGTATACATCCAAGCCGATGAAAACCTAAATACCCTGATCGATTACCGTTTCCAACGCTTTTACGAAGCAGAACGCGGTGAAAACGGTCGCGGCGGTAACTGTACTGGTAAACGTGGTAAAGACATCACACTTCGCGTACCAGTGGGTACTCGCGCAGTTGATATCCACACTAACGAAATCGTTGCAGAAGTAGCAGAACACGGTAAGAAAGTGATGGTCGCGAAAGGCGGCTGGCACGGTCTTGGTAACACGCGTTTTAAATCTTCAGTAAACCGCGCGCCTCGTCAGAGAACGCTAGGTACTAAAGGTGAAATCCGTGAAATCCGTCTAGAGCTATTGCTATTGGCTGACGTTGGTATGCTTGGTCTACCTAACGCAGGTAAATCAACCTTTATCCGCGCAGTATCAGCAGCAAAACCAAAAGTAGCAGATTACCCATTTACAACGCTGATCCCAAGCTTGGGTGTGGTGAGTGTGGTTCCTGAGAAGAGCTTTGTGGTTGCAGATATCCCTGGTCTAATCGAAGGCGCAGCTGACGGTGCTGGTCTAGGTATTCGCTTCCTTAAGCACCTAGAGCGTTGTCGCGTATTGCTACACATGATTGATATCATGCCTATCGATCAGTCAGATCCAATTCAAAATGCCCTAACCATCATTGATGAACTAGAGCAGTACAGTGAGAAACTAGCAGGTAAACCTCGTTGGCTAGTTTTCAACAAAACGGATCTGATGCCGGAAGAAGAAGCGAATGAAAAGATCCAAGAGATCTTGGACGCGCTAGGTTGGGAAGACGAGTTCTTTAAGATCTCAGCGATCAACCGTAACGGTACAAAAGAGCTTTGCTACAAGTTAGCAGACTTTATGGAAAACCTACCTCGCGAAGAGGAAGAAGTTGCTGAAGAAGATAAAGTGAACTTCATGTGGGATGATTACCATAAAGACGCAATCGCTGGTAAAGACGTTATCACTGAAGAAGATGACGACGATTGGGATGATTGGGACGATGAAGAAGACGACGGTCACGTTGTTTACGTCCGCGACTAATCGCTAGCTAATTCATTAAGCCGCAATGTTTATTGCGGCTTTTTTTGTATCTAAATCATGTTTAGACGATGTGATTTGCGGCACAATAATGAGCTTAACGGACTTAGGAAGTATTTATGACATCGGAAGTTATACCGTCTTGTGCAACGACGGCATCCAACCAAAGGGCCATTTCTCGGCTCGTTGCCCAAGCAGGGCAAATGCTCTTAGCCCACGGGGCAGAAAGTACGCTTGTGAGTGACATCATGCAGCGCATCGGTATTGCCTGTGGTGTCAGCGAAGTGGCAGTGGCATTATCTGCGAATGCTTTGGTTGTAACGACAGTCAAAGACGATCATTGCATTACAACGACCAGAAGTTGTGCCGATCGCGGGATAAACATGCGAGTGATCACCCAGATCCAACGAATTTGTATCATGATGGAGCGCGGCTTGCTCGATGTGAGAATGGCGCAGAAGAAACTCAACACCATTAGCCCTGAGCGCTATAACCGTTGGTTAGTGGTGTTCATGATCGGCCTTTCTTGTGCGGCCTTCAGCCACTTAGCGGGTGGAGACTTAGGTGTGTTTGTCATGACGTTTCTTGCTTCTGCAGGCGGTATGACCGTTCGACAAGAAATTGGTCACCGCCACTTTAATCCTCTTCTCAACTTCGCTGTCACAGCGTTTGTGACCACCCTAATCTCTGCTCAAGCGGTCATTTTTGACATTGGTAACTTGCCAACCGTTGCGATGGCATCTTCGGTATTGATGCTAGTACCCGGTTTCCCACTGATTAACTCAGTTGCCGATATGCTAAAAGGCCATATCAACATGGGCATTGCGCGATTTACCATGGCGAGCTTATTAACCTTAGCGACTTGTCTCGGTATTGTTGCGGCAATGGAAGTAACGGGGATTTGGGGGTGGATGAGCTAATGAGCGTATTTGAACTCATCTTAGGGCTGTTGAACGATATGTTCTTCGCCGCTATTCCTGCCGTTGGTTTTGCTATGGTGTTTAATGTGCCGCAGAAAGCACTCAAGTACTGCGCGGTAGGTGGTGCGATTGGTCATGGCAGTCGTTACCTAATGATGCACTTTGGCTTGCCAATTGAATGGGCAACGTTTTTTGCAGCGACGCTAGTAGGTTTGATTGGTGTGCATTGGTCCCATCGTTTTCTTGCTCACCCTAAAGTCTTCACTGTGGCTGCTTTGATTCCTATGGTTCCGGGTGTATTCGCATATAAGGCCATGATCGCCATGGTAGAGATAAACCACTTAGGTTACTCACCTGAGCTTATTGCGACGTGCATGGAAAACTTTCTTAAGGCGATGTTTATTATTGCTGGCTTAGCGGTTGGCTTGGCGGTTCCGGGGCTGTTATTCTATCGCCGCAGACCAATAGTTTAAATTGATATAAAGGGCACTGACACTGTGCCCTTTCTTCTCTATGTGGTCAGCAATCTCTCGAGCTATTTTTGCAGTTAAAGATATTAAAGGAGTTAGGTTGGGATAAATCTACTTCCTCACCACCAACAGTGACTTGCTGAGAAAGCTTATTGTTACTAACTTCGCCCGGTGGGAACCAAGTGTATTGATATCCAATTACGTTATATGTGTTGGAAATATGCATGCCTATTGGTGAATTCGATTTTGCATCAACTTCATGCCCTCGAATCCAGCTTGGTAGGTAATTTGGTGATGGATAAAGGTTATCGAATTCACTTGGGTATGCTTCTCCAGTTCCTTTTTCTGCTAGACAAAATTGAACGCCAGTTTGACGACTCGTTAAGCAAGCCTTTTGAGCTCCAGAGTCAACAACAGCCATAGATTTTACTTTTTGTAAGTTAAGTTCTAAGCCATTATTCGTGGTGATTTTCTGTAGGCGATCATTTGTGGTTGTTTGCTCAAATGAGTAAGAGGCTTCCGATAGTAGTTCCTCTTGTGCCGATACTTTTACTTTTAAACCGAAGGTAGGTCTAACCTCGATCGGTTGGTCGTAAATGAAATCAGGCAGTCTGTTAACTTTTCTATCTTTTGGAAGACAGTACATCTGATCAGTCGAAATGTTTCGTAAACAGCCAAGGTTTTTATCACTACCAACGACTTTCATTGAGGCTGGTGCTGAAACATCAATAATTTCTCCTTTCGATGATTCAGCGTTTTTCAGCTCTTCATTAAGAACAGTGCCCACCACATAGACTTTTCTTGTTTTATCTGCCAAGTTATCGACATCTGATAGGATGACTTCTGTTCCTTGCTCAGCTTGAACATAGACTGGTTGGCGATAAAACTCATCAGGCAAGCGAGATAGGGGTTCTTCCCCTTTTTGCTGACAAAACTGCTGCCCAGTAGAAACTAAAACAAGACACGCATGAGGTTTGTATTTTGGGATTGTTTCACTACTTGAATCTGTAGCATGTGCGTTATTAGCAAATAATGCACATGCTGAAAGCAATATTGCTGAAGCATATTTGTGTTCCATGTATCCATCCGATTGTTGAGGTTGCAATTAAACGCTATTACAGAATGTTTTAACCGCGAATATGATTATTATTAATCTTGGTTGAATGTTATTGGATTATTCAGGTGTAACTTATCGTTAAGGTTTTAAAACCCATTATTAATCTTAATTCGTTTTTAAATGCCTGATTGCCAAAGAAATGTACGCCACTTGGGTTACTCACCTGAACTTATTGCGACGTGCATGGAAAACTTTCTTAAGGCGATGTTTATTATTGCTGGCTTAGCGGTTGGCTTGGCGGTTCTGGGGCTGTTATTCTATCGCCGCAGACCCATAGTATAAGGATCCAATATGATCATCAGCATGATTGCCGCGATGGCAGACAACCGAATCATCGGTAAAGACAACCAGATGCCTTGGCACCTTCCTGCCGATTTTGCATGGTTTAAGCGTTGCACCATGGGCAAGCCAGTTGTTATGGGGCGTAAAACCTATGAGTCTATTGGGCGTCCATTACCTGGTCGTTTGAACATTGTCATCAGCCGTGATGCTTCACTTTCCATTGAAGGTGTTTCGACGGTCACGTCAATTGAGCAAGCACTTGAGGTTGCTGGTGAAGTAGAAGAAGTCATGATCATTGGTGGCGGAGCGATTTATGCAGCGTGCCTACCTATGGCTAATAAACTGTATGTTACTCATATTGAAGCTGAAATTGATGGAGATACTCAGTTCCCAAATTGGGGAACTGAGTTCAAAGAAACGTACTCTGAAGCGTACCAAGCGGATGAGAAAAACGCTTATAGCATGCGTTTTACGATTTTAGAAAAATAATCAAATTGAGCCCAATAAGAAAAGCACCGTCAATGCGGTGCTTTTTGTTTTCTCGTCCGGCAATCAGAGCCGTTAACTGAGTGCTTCTTGAGTGAAGACTTGCTTGTCTTCCCAACGAATCATGGTGAGCGAACCGCCCCAAACGCAGCCAGTATCAAGACCAATTATGCTTTCATCGATATGACCTTGTAGTGCGGCCCAGTGCCCAAATAGCACAGCTTTTTCTAGTGGGACTCGTTGTGGCAGCTTAAACCAAGGCACAAGCTCATCTTCCGACACTTCTTGCGGTGGCAGTTTACAGTCCATATCTAAGCGACCATCAGTAAAGCAAAAACGCATGCGAGTAAACGCATTGATGGTGTAGCGATAACGATCGAGACCCGACAAGGACTCATCCCAAAGATCGGGTTGGTTGCTGTACATGTTTTCTAGCAGCCAAGGTAGCTCTTTACTTTGTATGATGCTTTCAACTTCACGTGCGCACGCTCTTGCAGTATCAAGAGCCCACAGTGGAGAGATACCAGCGTGGCACATAACGAACTCGTCATGCTCGGCCATAAGAGGTTGCTGAGCCAACCAAGTAAGCAGCTCTTGTTTATCTGGAGCAGAAAAAATAGGTGCAGTCTTGTCCTTGTCTTTGACTTTTTTCAGCCCTTGCGACACCGCCATTA
This sequence comes from Vibrio owensii CAIM 1854 = LMG 25443, assembly GCF_000817815.1. Taxonomy (GTDB): domain Bacteria; phylum Pseudomonadota; class Gammaproteobacteria; order Enterobacterales; family Vibrionaceae; genus Vibrio; species Vibrio owensii. Next base: position 175,318 of record NZ_JPRD01000048.1, on the reverse strand, counting down.
GGTGTAGGTCATGATTACCAAGTACCACTTTAGCACTGTCACCCAGAGACTTAACAAAACGCAATGTTTCTAGAGATTTAGGTCCGCGAGCGACGAGATCTCCCGCTAGCCAAAGCTGGTCGTGTTGTGAAGAGAAACTAACCTGTTCCAGTAGCTGCTGAAGCTCATCAAAACAGCCCTGAATATCACCAACAATATAAGTCGCCACTGAATCTCCTGATTAATTTAAGACGTTTGGAACCGCTAAACGGAATGGATCAATCTCGGTGATAAATTGCTGTCCTTTTTCATCCAACAACATGTAGTGTCCTTGCATAACACCAACCGGTGTTTCAAGCGCAGTTCCGCTGCTGTAAGTGTACTCGTCATTACCTGGAATAAACGGCTGTTGACCAACCACACCTTCACCTTCGACCGTCATTTGTTTACCGTTTGAATCAGTGATTAACCAGCGACGGCTAACTAATTGGACAGTTTGTTGGCTGAGGTTTTTTATTGTGATGATATAAGCGAAGACATATCGCTGCAGTTCTGGGTTGGACTGTTCTTCAATGTATTTGGTATGAACTTGGATTTTGATGCAAGGTTGAATGACGTCCATGTGCACTCCTCGAGAAACGTTGTATCCCAATAATAATAAGCCAAACCGGCAAGGGTTTGGCTTATCGTTTGAGTTCTTATTGCTGCGGGTTATCCGCGAGCCAGTTCGCCATGGCGACGAATTGTTGTAGCGTTAGGTTCTCTGGACGCATGCTAGGGTTGATACCCAGTTCTTCAAGTACTTCAGTACTTAGTAGCGACTTGTAGCAGTTACGTACAGTCTTACGGCGTTGGTTAAAACCTTCGCGACATACACGCTCCAATAAACGTAGATCTTTTGCTGGGTGCGGCAGCTCTTCGTAAGGAACCAAGCGTACTACGGCTGAGTCTACTTTCGGTGGCGGAACAAATGCCGTTGGCGGCACTTCTAGTACTGGTACCACTTTACAGTAGTACTGTGCCATTACAGTTAGACGGCCGTATGCTTTGCTACCAGGACCTGCCGCTAAGCGATTTACCACTTCTTTTTGAAGCATAAAGTGCATGTCTTGAATGTCTTTATGGAATTCAAACAGGTGGAACATCAATGGTGTAGAGATGTTGTATGGCAAGTTACCGAAGATACGTAGCTTGTTGTTTGGCTTCACTAACTGCGTGAAGTCAAAGCGCATTGCATCGCCTTCATGAATCGTAAGTTTGTCTGCCAATTCAGGGTGGTTACGTAGACGTTCTGCTAGGTCACGGTCCAATTCGATAACCGTGAACTTGTCGACTTCGCGACCAACAGGCTCGGTGATTGCACCTAGACCAGGGCCGATTTCAACCAGGTTTTGCCCTGGTCTTGGGTTAATTGCTGATACGATGCCATCAATAATGTATGGGTCGTTCAGGAAGTTTTGACCAAAACGTTTACGCGCTTTGTGTCCTAAATGGACATCATTTCTCATTGTTTCTTCTCTACCAATTCTATCGCATGCGTGAGCGCTGTTCGGAAGCTCCCTGTATCCGCTTGACCTGTCCCTGCCAGTTCTAATGCAGTACCGTGATCCACCGAGGTTCTTATAAAAGGTAGACCAAGAGTAATGTTTACTGAACGACCAAAGCCTTTGTATTTCAAAACTGGCAATACTTGATCGTGGTACATGCCTAAAACAGCATCAGCATCGTTTAAATACTTTTCATTGAAAATGGTGTCTGCCGGTAATGGACCGATCAGATTGATTCCTTTTTCTTGTCGAATCTTTTCCAACGTCGGAGTGATGGTCTCGATCTCTTCGCGACCCAAACAGCCATCTTCTCCCGCATGTGGATTTAGCCCGCAAACATAGATGTTTGGTTGGGAGATGGCAAATTTTTCTACAAGATCTTTATGAAGAATATCGATGATTTTTTCTAATCGCTCTTCCGTGACGGCTTTAGATACGTAAGCCAAAGGAATATGCGTTGTTACTAGAGCAACTCGCAGCCCTTCGGTGGCTAGCATCATCACGACCAACGGTGTGTTGGACTTCTCGGCGAAGAATTCAGTATGCCCACTGAACGCAACACCAGAGCGATTGATCACCCCCTTATGTACAGGGCCGGTGACAATAGCATCAAATTCAGCATTCATACAGCCCAAAGCGGCTCTTTCTAGTGTTTTTAACACGTAGTGGCCGTTGGCTTCATTGAGTTGACCCGCGATGACATTTTCTGCCATTTCGATATGGTCAACGATCAAGGTGCCTGCTTTTTGTACCTTTGGTGCTTCTTCTGGATTGTAATCAGTCAGTTGAACATCAATGCCAAGCAAGTTGGCACGTTCCAACAGCATATTTTTGTCTGCGCAGACGACGATTTGGTGTGCCCAGTCTTCCTTAGATAGAGCCAGTACCAAATCCGGGCCGATACCCGCAGGTTCCCCTGCGGTCACGACGATTCTGCGAATCGAATTAGTTGCCATCATTGTCATCCACGATTTCAACGAATGCGCTTGCGCGTAGCTCTTGCATCCATGCGCCAGCTTCTTCATTAAACTTACGGTTAAATAGAATTCGGTAAGCTTTGTTCTTCATTGCTGAGTCTGTACGGTCAACTTGGCGACGGTCTAGAACTTCAACAATGTGCCAACCGTGTACCGTTTTGAAAGGTTCACTGATTGAGCCTACAGGTAGTGTTTCTACTTGGTGCTTAAATTCTGGTACGTACAAATCAGGTGTTTGGTAACCTAGCTCACCATTTTGAGCCGCTGAACCAGGATCTTGGCTGTACTGTGTTGCCAGTTGAGCAAAGGTAGCTTCACCTGCTTTGATGCGACGAATGAACTCGTTTAGCTCTTTCTGTGCACCTTCGTCACTCAAGATAACGGTTGGTTTGATCAGAATGTGGCGAGCATTTACCTCTGTTACCGCTACGGTCTCAAGACCTTTCACATCCTCTACTTTTAGGATGTGGAAGCCGATGCCGCTGCGGAATGGGCCAATAATGCTGCCTTTGTTTTGCATCTTGATCTGGTCTGCAAAGATGGTTGGCATTTCTTCTTTCCGCATCCAACCCCAATCACCACCTTGTAGTGCTTTAGGACCTTTTGAGTAGGTGTATGCCATTTCAGAGAAGTCTGCACCGTCTTTTAGTTTCTTAACCAATGCATTGGCTTCTGCTTCAACTTCTGACTTGTCTTTATCGTCAGAGAAACGAAGTTGGATGTGGCCAATCTTGTATTGAACTGTAGCGTTAGTTTCGGTCGCTAATTGGTCGGCAAGGCTATCGACTTCAGCTGGCAAAATGTTGATACGACGACGAACAAGTGCATTACGAGCTTCAGAAGCAGCAATCTCTTTACGAATCTGCTCACGGAATTCTGGGTAGCTGAGACCTTCAGCTTGAACCGACGAAGCTAACTGCTCCACGCTTTGATTGTTGTTGCGAGCAATTTCAGCGATCGCTTGGTTCAGGCGGTTGTCATCAATACGAACACCGATACGCTCCGCCTCTTGGCCTTGCAATGTGTCGATGATCAGTTTCTCTACCACTTGGTCTTTCAGCACACTTGCCGAAGGGAGACTCTTGCCACTTTGGCGAGCATTAGCTTGCAGCGTTTTCATCGCGGTATTGATGTCGCTTTGTAGAATTACGCCATCGTTAACGATGACTGCAACCTTATCAAGCTCTACTGGCGCTGCTGTCACACCACAAGATAGTAGGGTGGTGAATAAGAGTGATTTCCAAATTTTCATTAAAAATTCCGTCAGTAATGGTGTTTAAGCGTCTTGTTATAGGTAAGACGCTTAATTCAATTAATTGTTCAAATAGAATGGACGACCGTATTTAATCGCGTTGTCTGAGCCATCAAGTTCTTTCGCGGCCAAATCTGCGCGTTGGTTGGTTGCAAAGCCTTGAATACCGAAGTTCACACTGATGTTGTTTTCGTATTCTGGTGATGCACCATCACTGCCGATTGCTCTGTCATCCCAACCCAGTAGTTGGTTTGAGTAAGTCAGACCAAAGTACCAACAATCTGATTGGTAACGAACGCTAGCAAGCCATTCCATATCAATGTTTTCATTCAGATCGTAGTAGTACTGGCCACTTGCAGACCAGTTCGGGTTGAACTCGTATGCCGCCACGATACCTGCTTGTGAAATACCTTTACGAGTGATCGTATCTAGGTTTTCGACAATGATCGTATCTTCAATGTATTCACGCGTTACATAACGGTAGTTACCTTGAATAAAGCCACCATTGAATTGGTATTCCAATGTGCTGTTTGCAAGCTGCATCGAGCTCAAGTCGATGTCGTACTGGATACCACCGTGGTAGAACAGGTAATCGTTGTAGTTGAAGTCAGTCTCAACTGCCCACGATGAGTAGTTTGATGTTTCATCTGGCAAGCTTGGGTTGTTACTGATCTTAGTCTTCTTATCAAAGTAATAGATCTGACCAAACGAGACGTTCAAGCGCTCTTTGTAGTCATCATCAAAAAAGCGAGTACTTGCACCGTAGCTTAACTGGTTTGCTGAAGCAATTTTATCGATGCCACTGTATTTGCGACTGCGGAATAGACCGTAATAATCGGTTTGCAGCAAGGTGGTGTCGTAGTTGTAAATGTTGCTCTGATCTTCATCAGGAACATACAAGTACTGTAACTGTGGTTCTAACGTCTGTGTGTAACCTTCGATCCAGCTAGTATCACGCTCTAAGTACATGCGAGCGTGCGTGCGGAACTCTGGGATCACACGTGACACGTTTTCATCCAGTGTGTCACGCAAGTCGGTATCAGTTAGGCCAGTAAGGTCTTGAGAGTAGTAAGTCGATAAGATGCGTGCTTCTGTCGTCCAATCTGCCCACGAGTTTGACAGCGGGATTGTTATACCTGGTTCGACGTGAACACGAGTTGCGTTTGGTTTTGCAGTGTCATCGGTGTCGAAGCGGCTCACTTGGCTCTTTACATCGAAGTTAACGTAGTTACCCCAAAGCGGCGTGTAGTAGTTAAGGTCGAGCTGAGGAAGCAAGCGATATGGTTGGTTGTCTTCTTGGAGTAGGATTTGGAAATCACGTACTCGCAGTGACGCATCCCAGAAGTCAGAACGGTATTGAACTTCACCTTCTTGTAGCAATTGACCATCTTCGCGGTTACCAATATCAGAGTCGAGATCTCGGAAATAGTCGATATCACTTACCTTAGAGTAATCAAGCCTGACAACCCATTGTTTATTGATAATACCATCGTGTTTGAATTGGTAACCCCAGCGCGATTCGTCTTGGTAGCGTTTATCGCTGCCCATGTATTCGCCTTTAAGCTCACCGTCACCCCAGCCATTGGTTAGATAGCGGAAGTCAGTATCTAGCTTAGTACCACGCTTTTGCATGTACAGAGGCGTAATTGTCATGTCGTATTGAGGAGCAATGTTCCAGTAGAACGGAATTTCAACTTCCATACCATCGCTTGAACCGTACGACATAGAAGGGAAGAGGAAACCTGTTTTACGCGTATCGCCAATTGGCATCGTCAAGTAAGGCACATAGAATACTGGTACATCCAACACCTCAAAACGAGGGTGGTGCAGGGTTGCTGTTTCTTCGTCTTGGTCAACATCGATTCCTGATGCCACTAATCGCCAAGAGTTATCACCTTGTGGGCAAGAGGTAATTGAACCATCTTCTAGTTCATAAACAGATTGGCCCGTGCGTGCAATGTACGCAGCTGTACCGCGGCCTTGTTGGCAGAGGAATTGGTAATCGGTGTTTTCTAGCGAGAAAGTATCTTGATTAATGTCGTTGGTGACGCGATCTGAGCGTGCTTTTACTTTGCCATCGTTGAAGGTTACGTTACCTTCAGCGACAACGACATTGTCTTGTTGGTGAAGCGTTACGCTATCCGCGGTGATTTTCTTCGGACCTTGCGTGACTTCTACGTTGCCAGAGTACTGAGCTTTGTCACCATTGATGGCTTGTAAGCGGTCTGCTTGTACTACGACTTCGGAGTTAAGCGCGTCCTCCTCACCACTTGTTTCGACCAAACATTGATCTGTGGTGGGCATTTCCTGCACACTATCATTGATATTCGCTTCAGCTTGAGTGGTGGGTACAAACAAGGCGGTGCTGATAGAGGCCGCTAAACATGTGCGGGAGAAATGTTGCATTGAATTGAACTTTCCTGTGTCACTACTACTCGATGGCTATAGGGCTTGTTGTACCCTCGCTTTATAGCCAAATGAATCAACTATAGTTTGCAATTATCCCAGAGCATGGATTCGCTGTGGCATAATGCCGATATAAAATAGCTGCAAAGATAAGCAGGCGAAATAGCCTGATCATAAAAAAACTAATTCCATTATCATAAAGGAAATCGTTGCGTCCGGCACTATAAGACCGCCGTCGTCGATAAAAATTCATTGATAGAGAACACATAATGCATATTTTTGGCAAAATTTTGGGTGCCTTTTTTGGCTTGTTACTCGGTGGTCCATTCGGTTTGTTGTTTGGCCTATTTATCGGTCACCAATTCGATAAAGCGCGTCGTTTAAGCCAAGCGGGGTTTTCTACCGGAGGCTTTGGTAAAGGTCCAAGCCAAGCCCAGCGCCAAGAAGAATTTTTTAAGGCTGCATTCGCAGTTATGGGACATGTGGCAAAAGCCAAAGGTCAAGTGACCAAAGAAGAGATTCAACTTGCGTCTGCAATGATGGACCGCATGAGTTTGCATGGCGAGCAACGTCGTGCAGCACAAGAAGCGTTCCGTGATGGTAAAGAGAGTGATTTCCCACTTGAAGATGTATTGGTTCGCGTAAAAATCTCTTCAGCAGGGCGTTTTGACTTGTTGCAGTTCTTTTTGGAACTACAAATCTCAGCGGCATTTGCTGATGGTTCCATCCACCCGAGTGAGCGCAGTGTATTGCACAAAATTGCCCGTGGTTTAGGGTTCTCTTCGGAGCAATTAGAACGTCGCCTGAACATGCAAGAAGCCGCGTTTCGTTTTCAAAGCCAAGGTGGTTTCCATGGTCAGCAACAAGGGCAATATCAATCTTCAGGGGCAGGTTGGCAGCAAGCCTCACAAGCGGATCAACTGGCGGATGCCTACAAAATCCTTGACGTCTCTTCAGATGCGGACGGCAAAACGGTCAAACGTGCTTACCGTAAATTAATGAATGAACATCACCCAGATAAATTGATGGCAAAAGGTCTACCACCAGAGATGATGAACGTCGCGAAAGAGAAATCTCAAGAGATTCAAAACGCTTACGATTTGATTAAGAAAGTCAAAGGCTTCAAGTAGGCGGACGTTTTCTATCAAGTATTGGATTTAAAAAGGGCACAGAGTGCCCTTTTTTCATGTCTTAGTCTTTGAGTTGCCGGCGTCTTTAGCTTTTGGCTTATCATGATCCTAACGCTAATTGACCTCAAATCCCCCAGTTTAGTTGGCCTGATTCAAGTCCCAATCGTATTCGTATTTCACGTTACCAGAGAAATTTTTGTATTGCGGTGCGTATTTTGCGATGTGGTTGAAGATTTGTTTTTCTCCACCAAAGTCCGTTGCAAACCAATAATAAATAGAAGACAGCTGTGCCGTGTTACCTTGAATGGATACGCCTTTGTTGCTGTTGATAAATGTTTTGGCGGCACTATCTAGTAGAGCTTGCGTGTTTTCAGCAGTGAATGCTTGAGACTGCAGATTAGGGCATCCTAGGCTGGCACAGTTAACTGCGTAATGTGTTCTAGAGTCATTCCAAATTGGACGTAAAATGCGATGTTCAATATCGTTTAAAGTCAGATCTTTCCCGTTGACCACGACCACATCGTCTCCCCAAGGGCCAAAGCTAAATAGCCCACCAAGTTTGGTAATCGATTCGACAGGATAGTTATCTAGAATTAAGTCTACAGTGATGGCGTTGTAAAGGTTTACCCAGTAGGCGTATTGCTCCGCTTGGTTGTATTGTCGAGGGTCGAGTTTTGCCAAACGTTGGATATATTGTTTCAGCTTAGTTTTATCGGCTGAGGTGACTTGGCTGTAACGAAACAAGGTATTCTCGCCTTGTTCAACTAAATAAGCATCGAGCAATTGCTGCCAATCTTGATGAGAGATTTGACTTTGATTGGCTTGATTCGATTGTTTCCAATACGGCCATAAGTCGGATTTAGGTGCGGCAAATGTCGAGAAAGAAACGAGCGCACACAAGAGTAATAACAGACGTTTCATAGAGATACCTTTGGGTTAAAACCTTATTGATATTGTAGACCTGCACAAGGCGAAGTTTCTTTCTTGAGGCAATGAAAATAAAAGAAAAAAGGCTGGCATAAGCCAACCTTTTGTTTGTTTAAGTTGCGATTTTAATTAGTTGAGAAAGCTTGGGATATTCGCTTCGTACTCGGCAATCTTATCTTCGTGTTGAAGGGTAAGACCGATATTGTCCAAACCGTTTAGCAGGCAGTGACGACGGAATGAGTCGATTTCAAAGCTGTACTCTTTGCCGTTGGCGCGAACCACATTCGCTTCTAGGTCTACTTCCACTTCTGCGCCTTCATTCGCCTCAACAAACTGGAAGATTTCATCCACTTCTTGCTCAGTCAAACGAACTGGCACCATTTGGTTGTTGATCGAGTTGCCGTAAAAAATATCGGCAAAGCTTGGTGCGATCATCGCTTTGATGCCGTAATCCGCTAGTGCCCACGGTGCGTGCTCACGAGAAGAACCACAACCGAAGTTTTCACGTGCTAGCAAGATAGAAGCGCCTTGGTAGCGCGGAGCGTTCATCACGAACTCTGGGTTCGGTTGTTCGCCTGCATCATCTAGGAATCGCCAGTCATGGAATAGGTGCTTACCGAAACCTAGGCGAGAGACCTTTTGTAGGAACTGCTTTGGAATGATGGCATCAGTATCTACGTTCGCTGCATCTAGAGGAACAACTAAGCCTGTGTGTTGTTTAAAACCTGACATCTGTTCTCTCCTTAACCTAATCCAACTCACGAATATCAACAAAGTGACCAGCAATTGCTGCTGCCGCTGCCATCGCAGGGCTCACTAGGTGGGTACGGCCATCACGACCTTGGCGGCCTTCAAAGTTACGGTTTGATGTGGATGCACAGCGCTCATGAGGACCCAAACGGTCATTGTTCATTGCTAGACACATCGAGCAACCTGGTAGGCGCCACTCAAAACCCGCTTCTTTAAAGATAACATCCAAACCTTCCGCTTCTGCTTGCGCTTTTACTTGCTCAGAGCCAGGAACGATTAGCGCTTGAACGTGAGATGCGACTTTGCGACCTTTCGCCACTTCTGCGGCTGCGCGCATGTCTTCGATACGTGAGTTAGTACAAGAACCAACGAAGACTTTATCGACGTTGTAATCAGACAATGATTTGCCTGCTTCTAGACCCATGTAAGCCAACGCTTTTTCTGCAGAGGCTTTTTCTACTGGATCGGCAAAGCTCTCTGGTGCTGGGATCGGTTGGTCTACCGCGATAACTTGGCCTGGGTTAGTACCCCAAGTGACTTGTGGTTTGATATCGGCAGCATTTAGCGTCACGACCGCATCAAACTGAGCATCATCGTCAGTTTTTAATGTCTTCCAGTACTCTACTGCTGCATCAAAGTCGGTACCTTGAGGTGAGAATTTACGGCCTTTGATGTATTCGAATGTGGTTTCATCTGGCGCAATCAAACCGGCTTTCGCACCTAGCTCAATTGCCATGTTACATACGGTCATGCGGCCTTCCATTGAAAGGTCTGTGATCGCTTCACCACAAAATTCAACCACGTAGCCTGTACCGCCAGCAGCCGTAGTTTCACCGATGATGGCTAGCACGATGTCTTTAGCCGTGATGCCCGGTGCCACTTTGCCTTTCACTTCGATCTTCATCGTTTTAGCGCGCGCTTGTTTTAGCGTTTGAGTCGCTAATACGTGCTCAACTTCTGATGTACCAATACCAAAAGCTAGAGAGCCGAACGCACCGTGTGTAGCCGTGTGCGAGTCACCACAAACAATGGTCATGCCTGGTAGGGTAATACCAAGCTCTGGGCCCATAACGTGCACAATACCTTGGTATTTGTGGTTAATGTCGTAAAGCGTAACACCAAACTCTTCACAGTTTTTCGATAGCGTCTCCATCTGGATACGAGCCATCTCACCGGATGCGTTGATGTCTTTGGTGGTTGTCGAAACGTTGTGGTCCATGGTGGCAAAAGTTTTGCTGACCTGGCGCACTTTACGACCTTTTTCACGCAAGCCGTCAAATGCTTGCGGAGACGTCACTTCGTGTACCAAGTGACGGTCGATGTACAAGATTGGGTTTTCCCCTTCTGCTGCGACGGCAACGTGTGCGTCGTAGACTTTTTCGTATAGTGTTTTGCCCATTGTTTGCTATCTCGTGTATAGCTCCCGACAACGGCTCATCAGGAGCAAATAATTATTATCAAGTCGTGCTGTATTAAGAGTTTAAGATGTACTCAGCGATCTTATCGCCCATCTCAGACGTCGAAAGTGCTGGGTTGTCACCAGCAAGGTCACCCGTTAGCTCACCCGCTGATAATGCTTTTGAAACTGCCGTTTCGATGTCTTGTGCCGCCGTTTCTTCACCTAGGCTGTAACGCAACATCAGTGCAGCAGATAAGATTTGTGCCACTGGGTTAGCGATGTTCTTACCTGCGATATCTGGTGCACTGCCGCCTGCTGGCTCGTACAGACCGAATTTGCTTTCGTTTAGGCTTGCTGATGGCAACATACCCATAGAGCCTGTGATCATCGCGCACTCATCAGAAATGATGTCGCCGAAGATGTTTGAACATAACATTACGTCGAACTGAGCAGGGTCTTTGATAAGCTGCATAGTCGCGTTATCAATGTACATGTGTGACAGCTCGACATCTGGGTAGTCTTTTGCGATTTCTTCGACCACTTCACGCCATAAGATAGAACTTTGTAGAACGTTCGCTTTGTCGATAGAGCACACTTTCTTGCGACGTAGACGAGCAGACTCAAAAGCGATTTTTGCAATACGTTCGATTTCGTAACGGTGGTACACCTCAGTGTCGAACGCTTTCTCTGTTGGACCTTCACCTTCACGACCTTTTGGTTGGCCGAAGTAGATGCCGCCCGTCAGTTCACGGACAACAACGATATCAAAACCGCGACCTGAGATGTCTGCACGTAGTGGTGAGAAAGCTTCAAGGCCTGAGTGGATTTGCGCTGGGCGTAAGTTACAGAATAATTGGAAGTGTTTACGTAGCGGCAGTAGGGCACCGCGCTCAGGCTGGTCGTTTGGTGGTAAGTGCTCCCACTTAGGGCCGCCAACTGAGCCGAATAGGACTGCATCAGACTCTTCACACGCTTTTACTGTGCTTTCTGGAAGTGGACAGCCGTGATTATCAATCGCAATTCCGCCCACATCATGCTCGTCACGCTCAAACGCAATGCCGTGTTTCTTTTCGATTGCATCTAACACTTTATGTGCTTGCGCCATTACTTCTGGGCCGATGCCGTCGCCTGGTAAAACGGCGATTTTGTATGATTTGTCTGTCATGGTAATCCTTTGAGTTTTCAAAATTTTTGAGCTTGTCTAAAACGAATTTGGTTGGAGCCTGAGTTGTGAGGCTCAAGCTCCAATGAATTAATCATTAAACCGTCGCAATTCTCTTTTGCTTCATCTCTTCAATCTTGTCGGCACGATGAATGCTGTTGATGACGTGTAATAGCGCTTGGCCAGATGCTTCTACGATATCGGTAGAAACGCCGGTACCGTGGTACTTACGGCCTTTGTAGTTAGCGATGATGTCTGCTTGACCAAGGCCGTCTTCACCTTCGCCTTTTGCGGTTAGGTCAAACTTGTCTAGGACGATTTCGTAACCTGTCACGCGGTAGATACATTGGTATAGCGCATCAACTGGACCATTACCGACGGCAGCTTCACACATTTCTTCATCGCCACATTGCATTTTGACGCTGGTGGTTGCCATTACGCTGCCAGATTGCACGCTTAGGTAGTTCAACTTGTAGAAGTCGTCTTCTTCGCGCAAGTTCGAGAAGTGCATTAGCGCTTCTAGATCGTAGTCGAACACCTGACCTTTGCGGTCAGCAAGTTTCAAGAAGTCCTCGTACAACGCATCTAGGTTGTACTCTTCTTCTTTGTAGCCCATCGCGTCCATGTGGCTCTTAACCGCAGCACGGCCACTGCGACTGGTTAGGTTCAATGCTTGGTTCTTAAGGCCAATCGACTCAGGCGTCATGATCTCGTAAGTGTTCTTGTTCTTTAACATGCCATCTTGGTGAATACCTGAAGAGTGGCTGAACGCGTTAGCACCAACGATCGCTTTGTTGCTCTGGATTGGCATGTTACATAGCTGGCTGACCAACTTGCTGGTACGGTGGATTTCGTCATGTTTTAGACCCGTATGCACGCCCATGAACTCTTGGCGAGTTTTTAGGATCATCGCGATTTCTTCTAGAGAACAGTTACCTGCACGCTCACCGATACCGTTAATGGTACCTTCTACTTGTCGAGCACCTGCTTGCACGGCAGCGATAGAGTTCGCAACAGACATGCCCAAGTCATCGTGACAGTGAACAGAGATAATCGCTTTGTCGATGTTTGGTACACGGTTGAATAGGGTCTCAATGATGCCACCAAACTCGCTTGGTACTGTGTAGCCAACGGTGTCTGGAATATTGATGGTGCTTGCGCCAGCATCAATGGCCGCTTCAACCATGCGACATAGGTTGTCGATTGGCGTGCGACCTGCGTCTTCACAAGAAAACTCAACGTCATCGGTGTAATTACGTGCGTGTCTTACGGCTTTCACGCCCATTTCTACAACATCGTCGTAGCTACGGCGCAGTTTGTCTTGAACGTGGACAGTAGAGGTAGAAATGAAGGTGTGGATTCGGAATGCATCTGCGACTTTTAGCGCTTCAGCGGCAGCATCGATATCTTTCGCAACGGCACGCGAAAGGGCACAAACTCGGCTGTTTTTAATGTGTTTTGCAATAGTTTGTACGGATTCGAAATCACCAGGAGAAGAAACAGGAAAACCCGCTTCGATAACATCAACGCCTAGCCTTTCCAGCGCATAGGCAATTTGCAGTTTTTCTTTAACCGTCAAGCTTGCTGACAACGCTTGTTCGCCATCACGCAATGTGGTGTCGAATATAATGACCTGATCGTTCATGTTTGCTTCCTTCATGATTTCTGCACTTTTCGTGCAATTTAATCGTTTACTTCCGGTATTTAGATATAAAAAAACCCGCATTTGCATGCGGGTTTCTTAGAAATTGGTGTGGTTATTTTTCTTCCACAGCCTACCCGCGCGAATTGGTCACGATCAGGAGGAGGCTAAGCAGGATAGAAAAACGTGCTGACATAGTTGTTAAGCATTCCACAAAATTAAGTTAACAAATTAGTACCGCACTCAATGGAACACGTCAACCCTAAAGTCGATTTTTTATTCATATCGGATGAGTATGATAATAAATAAGTGAGAAGTGATACTTTTGTTGAATGACTATTTTTGGAGATATATACGCTAAGAAGGTAATGACGGCGGTAAAGGTTACGCTGCTGGGAAAGTTCTTTTCCTATTTTATACCGCACGCTTTGCGAGGTATCACACAAAGGGGTCAATTGGTTGGCATAATTCCATCAGAGCGTTTTATAGTAGAGCGGATGCATTTATAGAGTTTCAAAGTAAATAGGTCAGGGATTAATGGATTTAGCAAAACAATTTGGACGTTCTGCGCTGGCAATCGCTGTGGTTTCTTTATCTGGGTGCCAACTGTTGCAGTTTGGTTCTCAGCCCCATACGGTTTCTTCTGTGATGATGAATGATCATGCTGAAAGCGTTATGGTGATCAATCAACAGATGGATCAGTACCTGAGTGAAGATGGGCGAGCTTCATTTCTGAATCAGATGCTGGTGGCGTTGGAGTCTGACAACCGTAACAAGTTCAAAGGCAAAGACCCCGATACATATTCATGGTGGAAGATTCGAGTTCAGCCTAACCAATGGAAAGAGGCGGAAGTCAGTCGCCCAATCGTCGACGGAGTGGACACTTCCAAAACACTAGAGTTTATGGATGTGTCATACCGCTCTAAAGCCAACCTGAATTTACGCTCAAAGCCAAGCTTAGACGGAGAAAAGCTTGGGGAGCTAAATAAGGATGAAGAGTTTAATGCGATTGCAAAAGTTGAGGGTGAGCCTTGGTTGTTAGTCGAGCAAAAGGGCATGGTTCGAGGTTATGTTCATAAGGACTATGCGCGCACTAACCAAGTCAATCACGATATTCTTTCTATCAAGCCAAACCCTTTGTTATGTGGTGATGAACCTGCGCCAGTAGAGCCGGCCGAAAGTGAGCTGTTCGGTAACTACACTTGCCGTGATTTGAGTTATGAGCTGACGAAAGACGGCCATATTACCGCGGGTTCACTCAGAGCATGCCGTAAAAAAAGAAAAGTATGGTATATCGATGTTCCGATGGCGAGCTCGAACCAATCTTAAGTCACCACCTCCTCTCAATGATAAAGCTCGGTCGATCATGTATTTGTCACCGAGCTTTTTAGTACCATCTAATCATTGGTTATTTCTCTCTTTCTCCCAAGCCATCACGTGTCATTAATTGTCCAAATTCTCGTCATGTAGCTGTCACTTTCTACGCCTACTTTTCATACAAGGGCGTTGTCAAAGTATAGGGAAGTCACATGCGAGCTTTAGAGACAATTTCACAGCCAATGGCAAGCATCGTTAAATTTGATTTGGCGTTTTCTAGTGTGTGCTTACAGCACCGCTTTAACCAACAAGTCGCAAATATCAGTAAAGGCGTTTCCCACAGTGGGGATGGGCACCTTTACTTGGTACTAGGTTTACTGGCCTGGTTCCTTGATAAGCAGCATGGACAATGGTTTTTACTCGCAGGGCTTACCGCGTTTGCGTTTGAACTGCCGATTTATTGGATGCTTAAGAACAGCTTTAAGCGTCGTCGTCCTGAAGAATTGAGTGCACTTCTACCTGCATTTATCACGCCGTCTGATCGCTATAGCTTACCCTCCGGTCACACCGCTGCCGGTTTTGTTATGGCGACCATCATCAATCACTTTTATCCAGAGCTTGGAACTTTCGCCTTTGTATGGGCGAGCTTAATTGGCACGTCACGAATTTTGCTCGGCGTGCATTTCTTTACGGACATCATTATTGGCGCCTTGTTGGGCAGCCTTTGTGGTTCTGTAGCAATTGCTATAGTAGGAGGCTAGTGGATGAAAATCCTTTACGGTGTTCAAGGTACGGGGAATGGCCATATCGCTCGGGCAAGAGCCATGAGTGAAGCATTCAAAGTGCACGATGTGCAGGTCGATTTTCTTTTTTCAGGACGTGAGCCAGAAAAGTACTTTTCTATAGAAGCATTTGGGGACTATCAGACGCGTCGCGGATTCACTTTTGTGACGGAAAAAGGATCGGTGAACTACACCAAAACCGCTTTGAACAATAATCTCATTCAGTTTTTTAAAGAAGTGAAGCAGCTTGATCTTTCTTCTTATGATTTAGTCATCAATGACTTTGAACCCGTTTCTGCTTGGGCGGCTCGTAAGCAAAACAAACCTTGTATTGGGATCAGTCATCAAAATGCATTTCGCTATCCGGTTCCATTAAAAGGTGCGAGTTGGTTTGATAAATCGGTGATTGAACACTTTGCTCCTTCGCAACATCACTTAGGCTTGCATTGGTACCACTTTGATCAGCCCATCCTTCCTCCTATTGTTCATACACTTGACCATGCCTCAGGCTGTGAAGACTTTGTTTTGGTGTACCTGCCGTTTGAATCAATTGAAGACATCAGTGATTTGCTATTTCATTTTAATCAACAATCTTTCGTCTGCTACCACCCAAATGTGATTGAGTGTGAGCGTATCGAAAACATTGAATTGCGTCCGTTGTGTCATACCAATTTCCAATATCATTTGCAGCGTTGTAGTGGCGTGATTGCCAACGGTGGGTTTGAGCTTCCTTCAGAGGCCCTATCGCTTGGTAAGAAGTTACTGCTTAAACCACTGGCGGGACAATTTGAGCAACAGAGTAATGTCGCCACGTTAGAAGATCTTGGCTTGGCGACTTCTATGGATAATCTGGATATTTCGATCGTACGTCAGTGGTTGAAGGAGCAATATGCCGAAAGCGTAAAGTATCCAGATGTAGCCAAAGCTATCGCGAGTTGGGTATTACAGGGTGCATGGGACGCGCCGGAGAAGCTTTCTGAACAACTTTGGGAACAAGTGGATTTTCCAAGTTACGTAGCCAATATTTAACTCTCACCCCATATTTCTCTTGCAGTCATTCATGACCTGATTGGCTGCATTTTTATGCCCTCAAAATCATTTCTATTCACTGCGATTTTGCTGCCTCTTTAACTGATTTGTGTGTTTTGTGAACGGAACTATTGATGCTGGTTTTTGAAGTGAAATGGAAACAATAATTTCCGCAAATGGATTGTATAACCCCTGTAGATTGTCATTAACGTGCTAAATAGGTTGTCAGAAATCTCTGATTTAGTTGTTTTATACTTTTTTATGTTTTTCTTAACATTATGATAAATATTGATTAAATACCTAATTGGCTAAAATTTAATGATTAAATATCAATCTAGTTGCGAAACCTTGATTGATTAGTTGATAGTACAGTTCAAGCCGGAAACATCCGGACGATAAATATAATACAAATTCGGTTTTCTATTCCTTCAAAAATGATTTGAATCCAGCCACGGTCGTTTGTGCGCAAAGGGATTCTATTCGTTAAGAATTCATTGAACCAAGTTGACGATTACATAAGAGGCGCACTCCATGTTAGATAAAAAAGACGCGATGAGCGCAATTGCTAGCTACCGTATGGAAAGCACATTGCGTGGTGTAGATTTAAACCTATTGACTGTATTTGATGCTGTGATGCAAGAGCAAAATATCACTCGTGCAGCACACAACCTAGGCATGTCTCAACCAGCGGTAAGTAACGCGGTTGCTCGCCTAAAAGTAATGTTTAATGATGAGCTATTCATGCGTCAGGGTCGTGGTATTCAACCAACTCAACGCGCTCGTCAACTGTTTGGCCCAATCCGCCAAGCACTACAGCTTATCCGTAACGAACTACCAAGCTCAGTATTCCAACCTGAGTCTTCAACTCGTCTATTTAAGCTAGCGATTTGTAGCCCATGTGACATGCGTTTTGCACCTCGCATCATGGCGAACGTCAATGAGCAAGCGCCAAGCGTACAGCTTCACCTAGATGCGGAATTTGATCGTCTTCTTTCTGAGCGCATGCGCTACCAAGAAATCGACTTCGTAATCGACTACGCTCGTTTCGATGACCAAGGTTTCTCAAGCACTGAAATCTTCAAAGATGAGCTAGTTGTGATTGCATCTAAGACACACCCTCGCATCCAAGGCGGTGTATCTGCAGAACAACTGATCAACGAGAAACACGCGAAACTATCACGTGTACATGGTCAACGTAGCTTCTCTGAGCAAGCTTACCGTGAACTTGATTGCCAAGCGGCATACGAAGGTTCAAGTCTAAGCAACCTACTATACGTAGTAAGCCAGTCTGAGCTTGTGACTATCGCACCACGTTGGATGGCTGAAAACGCAGTAAACAGCGATCAGCTACAAATCTTAGATTTCCCATTTGAAAACAAAGAAATCAGCGGCTACCTAAGCTGGCACGAATCAAGTGAGAAAGACAAAGGCCACATCTGGCTACGTGATCAACTAATGATCACTTGTGGTGAAGTTGTAGCGCTTAAATAAGCCTAACTTTTAGCCTGACTAACTGGTCAGACTGGATTTGTAATCATCAATTTTTACAATTCCTTGGCCCCGAGAGATTGCCGTCTCTCGGGGTCTTTTTATATCCGCTAAATAACAGCTGAAACAGCGACTTAAGTTGATTAAACCTTCATCAGTTAAACATGAGCTATGCTCTCATTAGTGATAGTGCTCTCTTAATAATGATAAGTTTGATAATGGTCAGTTGCGTTTTTAAGCGTCGAGGTTACACTTGTGCGCTCAAATAGCTTACGCCTGTAAGCCAAAAGGTAATGTAAAGAATGGCCAAGTTAGATTTTCATATCGTTAAACGTATTCGTGAACAAATTGCGAAGGGTGGTACTCGTGTTGCGCTCAAACATAAAGTAGGCGACGCATGGCAAGGTATTACTTGGGAGCAATTTGGTCAGCAAGTGGATGCTTTGTCGCTTGCACTTTTGGCTCAAGGATTGGGCGTTCAAGATAAGATCGGTATTTTCTCAAACAACATGCCGCAGTGGACTATCGCTGACTTTGCAGCGTTGCAGTTACGTGGCGTAACCGTTCCGATCTACCCAACCAACACAGCAGCGCAGTCTGCTTACATCATCGATAATGCAGACGCAAAAGTGCTGTTTGTCGGTGAGCAACCTCAATTTGACGCAGCCGTTAGCATCTTTGATGAATGCCAGCAGCTAGAACTGATCGTTGCGATGTCGGATGACATTGAACTCGGCGAACACGCGTTTGCAATGACGTGGGATGACTTCATTGCCAAAGGTGATGATAGTCAGCAGCTCGAGTTAACTTCTCGTTTAGATCAAGCGCAAGAAGAAGACCTTCTCACGTTGATTTATACCTCTGGTACAACTGGGCAGCCAAAAGGCGTTATGTTGGATTACGCGAACATTTCGGCTCAGCTTGAAGGCCACGATGAGCGTTTAAGTTTGACTGAAGATGACGTGTCTTTGTGTTTCCTTCCGTTATCACATGTATTTGAGCGTGCTTGGACGTTCTACGTGCTCTACAAAGGCGCGACGAACTGCTACCTACAAGAGACCATGCAAGTACGTGATGCTCTGAGTGAAGTACGCCCTACAGTCATGAGTGCGGTACCACGCTTCTACGAGAAAATCTTCTCAGCAATTCATGAGAAAGTATCACGAGCACCTGTTCACCGTAAGATCATGTTCACTTGGGCCGTTAACATGGGCGCCAAGATGGCGGCTTGTCACCAAGAAGGTCGTAAACCTTCGTTGATGCTGCGTAAGTCATACGCTCTGGCGGATAAACTGGTGCTAAGCAAGCTACGAGCACTGCTAGGTGGTCGCATTAACTTCATGCCATGTGGTGGTGCGAAGTTGGATGAGACCATTGGTCGTTTCTTCCATGCGATTGGCATCAACGTGAAGCTTGGTTATGGCATGACGGAGACCACGGCAACGGTTTCTTGTTGGGATGACCAGTGTTTTGACCCAAGCTCTATCGGTATGGCGATGCCAGGTGCACAAGTTAAGATCGGCGAAAACAACGAGATCTTGGTGCGTGGCCCAATGGTGATGCGTGGCTACTACAAAATGCCAGAAGAAACCGAGAAGACATTCGACGAACACGGCTTCTTGAAGACGGGCGATGCCGGTTACATTGATGAAAATGGCAACTTGTTCATTACTGACCGCATTAAAGAGCTGATGAAGACCTCAAACGGTAAGTACATTGCGCCTCAAGTTGTCGAAGGTGCGATCGGTAAAGACCATTTCATCGAGCAAATCGCGGTTATTGCCGATACACGTAAGTTTGTATCAGCGCTTATTGTTCCGTGTTATGACTCGCTAGAAGAGTACGCGAAAGAGCTGAACATCAAGTATCACGATCGTGTGGAATTGATCAAACACCACCAAATCGTTGAGATGCTTGAAAAGCGCGTTAATGACCTGCAAAAAGAACTGGCTAAGTTTGAACAAGTTAAGAAATTCAAACTGTTACCAAAAGCGTTCTCGATGGATGATGGTGAGTTGACCCCAACGCAAAAACTTCGTCGTAAAGTCATTAATGACAAATACCAAGATGAAATCGAAGAAATGTACAACGAAAAGTCAGATAAAAAGTAACTTAAGCTGACTTAGATTTCAGATTGATGAAATTATCCCCAGTTGCCTAATATTGTGCTGCTGGGGATTTTTTATGACTGTCTTTCACACTTCTTTCCCCTTGATAAAGAGAAATAATCACTCGAAGTGGCTATTTTGAGTGAAATTATTCACTTTATTTTCTTCTTCTTTCTTTTATTGATTCCAAATTGAACGCGCTTGATAGCGTCAAACCCTACCTTTGTTCTGATTTACAGCATCTTGTTTAAAATTTGATTCAACTCTCATTAGACCCGTTGATAATAAAACGTTACATTTGTTGTGTTACCTTGCGTTTTGTTATGACAGACGCAAGACATAGCTGAAAAAGTGGAAGTATTTCTATTAGGCTACGAATAAGACCTAGACTATGTAAAACCAGACCAAACCGTTGGCCTTACGGTGAGGAAAACTGGTAAGGAGAGCAATTATGACAGCAATGTTGTCAGGCGCAGAGATGGTTGTGCAATCTCTGATCGAAGAGAGCGTAGAACAAATCTTTGGTTACCCAGGTGGTTCCGTTTTAGATATCTACGATGCCCTGCACGCCAAAACAGACCAAATCAAACACGTATTAGTAAGACACGAGCAAGCTGCTACGCATATGGCAGATGGTTATGCTCGAGCAACGGGTAAGCCGGGTGTAGTACTAGTATGTTCGGGTCCAGGTGCAACCAACACCATCACCGGTATTGCTACGGCGTACATGGACTCAATTCCAATGATCGTTATTTCTGGTAACGTACCAAACAATCTCATCGGTAATGATGCATTCCAAGAGTGTGACATCGTGGGTGTATCTCGCCCAGTGGTGAAACACAGCTTCTTAGTTAAGAAAGCGGAAGACATTCCAGAGACGATCAAAAAAGCGTTTTATATCTCGACGACTGGTCGACCAGGTCCGGTTGTGATTGATTTGCCAAAGGATATCCTTAACCCGCAAATCAAGCTCCCTTACGAGTATCCGGAAAGCATCTCAATGCGTTCCTACAAGCCAACCACGTCTGGCCATAAAGGCCAAATCAAGAAAGCACTCAAAGCCTTGCTTGAGGCGAAGAAGCCTGTTTTGTACATCGGTGGCGGTGCCGTTATTTCTGGTGCCCACGAGCATATTCAAGCATTGTCAGACGAATTGAATCTGCCAGTTGTGAGCACTTTGATGGGCTTAGGGGCATTTCCGGGCACACACAAAAACTCTCTAGGTATGCTCGGGATGCACGGTACATATGAAGCCAATATGGCGATGCATGAAGCTGACCTTATCTTCGGTATTGGTGTTCGTTTTGATGACCGTACAACCAACAACCTCGAGAAGTACTGTCCTAACGCGAAAGTCATGCACATCGATATCGATCCATCTTCAATCTCTAAAAACGTGAAAGTGGATCTGCCTATTGTAGGCTCAGCCGATAAAGTGCTAGCGACCATGGTTGGCTTGCTGAATGAGCAAAGCAGTAGCAATGACCAAGAAGCAATTGGTCAATGGTGGGACGACATTCAAGTTTGGCGTGAACGTAACTGTCTTGCATACGAAACGTCGCCTGAACGTATCAAACCTCAACAGGTTATTGAAACACTGCATAAACTGACCAACGGTGATGCTTATGTGGCGTCGGATGTAGGCCAGCATCAAATGTTCGCTGCGCTTTACTACCCATTTAATAAGCCACGCCGTTGGATTAACTCTGGTGGTCTCGGCACGATGGGCTTTGGTCTGCCTGCTGGTATGGGCGTGAAGTTCGCGATGCCAGAAGAAGAAGTGGTGGTGGTAACTGGTGACGGCAGTATTCAGATGAACATCCAAGAACTGTCGACAGCAATGCAATACGACATTCCAGTGAAGATCATCAACTTGAACAACCGATTCTTAGGCATGGTAAAACAGTGGCAAGACATTATTTACCAAGGCCGTCACTCTAACTCATACATGAGTTCTGTTCCTGATTTTGCAGCGATTGCAGAAGCTTATGGTCACGTCGGTATTCGCATTGAAACGCCAGATCAGCTTGAAGCGGGTCTACAAAAAGCGTTAGACATGAAAGATCGCTTGGTGTTTGTTGACATCAACGTAGACGAAACCGAACACGTATACCCAATGCAGATCAAAGGCGAGGGTATGGACAAGATGTGGCTAAGCAAAACGGAGCGTACTTAATATGAGACACATTATTTCTTTGTTAATGGAAAACCAACCAGGTGCGTTGTCTAGAGTTGTTGGTCTGTTTTCTCAGCGTGGTTACAACATCGAGTCTCTGAACGTTTCACCAACCGATGATGAGACGCTATCGCGCTTAAACATCACGACGAACTCGGATGAAATGCAGCTTGAGCAGATCCAAAAGCAACTACACAAACTGATTGATGTACTGAAAGTGCAAGAAGTGACTGAGTTTGATCACATCGAACGTGAGTTGATGATGGTGAAGGTTAAAGCGAGCGGTTTTGCGCGTGCAGAAGTAAAACGCACGGCGGATATCTTCCGTGGTCAGATTGTTGATGTCACGGCTGCTCAATATACGGTTCAACTTGCAGGTACGAGTGAAAAGCTGGATGCGTTTATCCAAGCTATCTCTGAAGTTACCGAAGTGGTCGAAGTCGCTCGAAGTGGTGTGGTCGGTGTGGCACGTGGAGAGCGTTGCCTCAAACCGTAATTACACTGAATGCATTTAAGAAAAGCCATCGTTCATCGATGGCTTTTTGTTTAGAAAATAACAATTAATGATATAATTGCTGCTTTCGTAAACAAATTGGGTAGTAGGACGCGTGAAAGTAAGGAAGTTGGTCAGCGCTTTGCTGGCAACCACGCTATTTTTTAGCGCGCTCATCTCTATCTACTACTACCAGAAATACCAGACTCTGTTAGCGGCTAATGTAGAAAATACGGCTAAAGAAGCCCTTCATCAACTGGCTTACTCAGAGCGTGAATACAACAACGTTCAAGACCAAATATCTTCCATCAGTGACCTGCTCGGTCATAGCCAAAGCCTATATGATTACCTGCGCCACCCAAACCCAAAGAATCTCGCCATTTTAGAGGAGGTGTGGAGTTCTGTTGCGGTTAACCAGAAATGGTATCGACAGATTCGCTTCCTTAACGTCGATGGGCAAGAGAATGTCAGAATCAACTATGACTTCAAAACTGGCACTGCAGCCGCCGCTCGTACTCTGCAAGACAAATCCGATCGCGAGTATTTCCAATATGCTCAGAATTTAAAAAATGACCAAATCGGCTCTTGGGGAATTGAGCTCGAGCAAGAGAACGGCAATCTTGTTTACCCGTACAGCCCTTCTGTTCGCATTATGATGCCAGTGGCTATGAATGACATTCGTGAAGGCTATTTGATCCTCAATATCGACGTAAAATACCTTTCTTCTCGTTTGAATTATTCCCCAGTCAGAGATTTCAACATCGAGCTGATTAACCAATCGGGTTATTACGCAGCAAGCTCTCACAGCGACAAACTGTACGGCGATATTATCCCAGATCGTGCTCGATTTAACTTTGGTTTGCTCCATCCTGATATCTGGCAAAACATAGGCTCGCAGAAGATGGGCTATAAGTATGATGGTAAACATCTGATTGCCTTCAACACGATTGAATTTGTGCCAGGTGAGCCTCTCCATTTACTTATTGACCTCTCTCAAGAGCAATTGTTGGAGCGAGCTGACCGAGATATCGATGACTTAGTCCAAGAAGCCTTCTTTGTGCTGAGTTTAATGTTGGTGTTTGCTCTGCCTATCACTTCGCTGGCACTGCATTATCGTCGTCATAGCATTGAATCTAAACTTGCCCGCGCCGCGTTGGATGGTATGACAGCAGTGATGATTTCGGATACGTCACATCGAATCATGATGGTGAACCAAGAGTTTGAAAACATGATGGGCTATACCTCTTCGCGATTGCGTGGTTGGAATGCACATAACCTAATCTTCATTCCTGAAGACATCGAAGAGATTCTGGCGATTTGGAATAAGCTTGGTATCGAGCAAGTGTGGGAGGGGGAAGTGCGTTGTCGCACTAAGCTCAACCACGTATTTACCGCTATCATGCGCATTCAGGCCATCATGGCGAAGTCTGGCAAAGTTAGCTACTACATTACCTCGCTGGTGGACATTTCTGAGCGTAAAGAGCTAGAAGAGAAACTGCGAAACTTGAGTGAGAAAGACGGCTTAACCAGCTTATGGAATCGTCGTAAGTTTGAAGAGCAGCTTGCGCAATATGCCAATATGGTTGAACGTTATCCGGATACGCCAACGACTTGCCTTGCACTGTTTGATATCGACCACTTCAAACGCATCAATGATGAAATGGGTCATGATGAAGGTGATAAAGTGATTTGCGGCGTGGCAGACACGTTGTCGAATGGAGTAAGAAATACCGACTTTGTTGCTCGTGTCGGCGGAGAAGAATTTGCCGTGATCATGCCACATACGACGACGCAAGAAGCGGAAGTGGTATTGAATCGACTTCGAGTTGCCGTAGAGTTAAACAGTGAAAAAGCAGTGACAGTGAGTGTGGGTTACAGTGATCTCACTGGAGACCGAACACGCAGCTATAAATGCGCGGATATCGCCCTGTACGAATCAAAGAGTGCAGGGCGCAACCGAGTGTCGATTTGTCACAGTTTCGATGACATTGCTTAGAGATTATTGCGGTAAACAGATAGGCAGAAGTTTTTCTATTCACTGCTGAACCGAATTAAGCGGTTTCTAGCTCTAACGCTGTTTCGATGCGTTGCATTGAGCTCAACAAGTGCTTATCAAGTAAGTCCATTGCTTCTTCGCTGTTCTTCGCAAGAACAAGCTTCATGATCATCTCGTGCTCATCAATGTTGAACAGTGCGTCTTGTTCTGAGTTTAACGTTTGCATTGCAAAGTAACGGTAACGCTTGATCTGGTTAATCAGGTCACTAAAGAACTCAAACATGTTCTTTGAATCCGCGCCTTCAAGCAGAGAAACATGGAACTGGTGATGACGCTCTTCCCACTCTTGCCAGCAGAAAGTTTCATCAAAGTTCAGACGAGATAGCTTGTGGTAAGACGTCAGTACATCCAACTCCCAGCTTTCATCACCCGCCAAGATTGCTTTCTTAAGCAATACAGAAGAAACCACACGAAGGCTTTCGTATAGATCGTTCAATTCTTTTTTGCACACGGGTGCAACCCAACAGCCTTTTTGTGGCTCAAGCTTTACATACTTGCTCCAAGACAGTTGCACAAGGGCTTCGCGGATAGGTGATGCACCAACGTTGTATTTCTCTTTCAGGTCAGCAACCACAAGCTTTTGGCCTGGTTTTAGAGCACCTGTCAGGATGTCCTGACAGATCATTTTTGCAACTTTATCGGTTAGGGTAGGACTAGACACAAGCAACCTCATGAAATTTTATTATCGTGACGACAACTAAACAGTACGTAGTTCGGTTGTGGTTGATAATACAGCGTACTGATTATGAGGGCAAGATAAAATATATAAAAAAAGAGGGCCGAAGCCCTCTTTTTTATTGAACTGATGATTGAATACGTCAGTCTTATAGAACGTGTACAGAAGCCGTGTTCGTTGTACCTGAAGCTACTAGAGCACCAGAAACCATAACAACGATGTCGCCTTTGTTACCTAGACCAGATTCTAGAGCAAGTTCTTTACCTGCTACGTAGAACGCGTCAGTGCTGTCGATTGACTCAACAACTACTGGAGTAACACCTTTAGTTAGAACTAGCTGTGCAGCAGTCTTAGTGTTAGTTGTTAGTGCTAGGATGTTTGCAGTTGGGAAGTACTTACGTACTGAACGTGCAGATTTACCGCCTTCAGTTGCAACAACGATAAGTGGAGCAGCTAGTTTCTCAGCTGTATCTACTGCGCCTTTACATACTGCTTCAGTGATGCGTAGACGTGGGCTGTCTAGACGAGAACCTAGCTCAGCTTTTAGAGCTGAATCAGTACGGTTCGCGATTTGAGCCATGATAGTTACCGCTTCAACTGGGTACTTACCTTTAGCAGTTTCACCAGAAAGCATTACTGCGTCAGTACCGTCCATTACTGCGTTAGCAACGTCGCCTGCTTCCGCACGAGTAGGACGTGGGTTATTGATCATAGAATCAAGCATTTGAGTTGCAGTGATAACCATCTTACGTGCACGGTTACACTTCTCGATCATCATTTTCTGAGCGAAGATTACTTCTTCAGCTGGGATTTCAACACCTAGGTCACCACGAGCAACCATGATGCCGTCAGAAAGTTCTAGGATCTCGTCGAAGTTATCAACACCTTCTTGGTTTTCGATCTTAGAGATGATGTGGATGTTCTCGCCGCCGTTTGCAGCAAGTACTTCACGGATTTCTTGAACGTCAGAAGCTTTACGGATGAAAGAAGCAGCTACGAAGTCAACGCCTTGCTCACAACCGAATTTAAGGTCGTTCTTATCTTTTTCAGATAGTGCAGGTAGGTTTACAGAAACGCCAGGAAGGTTAACACCTTTGTTTTCGCCTAGAGCACCGTTGTTAAGAACTTTACACTTAACTTCAGTTTCAGAAGTTGCAAGAACTTCCATTTCGATTAGACCGTCGTCTACTAGTATAGTGTTACCAACGTTTAGGTCGTTAGCAAAACCAGCGTAAGTTACTGCAACTTTGTCTTTGTTACCTACAACTGAAATGTCAGTTGTGAAAGTGAATTCTTGACCAGCTACTAGATCAACGTCGTTGCCGTCTTCTAGTTTGATAGTGCGGATTTCTGGACCTTTAGTGTCTAGAAGGATTGCAAGTTGTTTGCCTGTAGCTTCCATTACTTGGCGGAAGTTCGCGATACGAGTGCCGTGCTCTGCGTAGTCACCGTGAGAGAAGTTAAGACGCATAACGTTCATGCCAGCGTTTACTAGTTCAGTTAGCTTCTCTACAGATTCAGTTTTAGGGCCAATCGTACATACGATTTTGGTCTTTTTCATGGAAGATACTCTCCGGTAAGTATAGTTACAATTTGAAAGTCGGTTGTTTACTCTGAAGTTAGGGCGCTTTGATGACATTTAGTGCCTGCCACCCACCGATTTTCCGCCACATTATTGGAACTTCAGATTCTGAAAGTCTTTCACCAAGTTTAGTCATTTTATGACTAAAAGATCGGCGATTATGGTTACCTTTTTGTGACTAATCCCACTTTATATGCAGAAAGTTGCAAAAAAATAACCGTCAATTCTGTAATTTTTTTTCTTTTCGGTGGCGAATTCTACCACCGAATGAATCCAATATCACTGTTTAAGAATTGTCTTAGGACAAGGTTTTATCGAGAAATATTAATTTTTTGGATCGAAATAAATGGACTTAAAAGTTTCGTTTTGACTATAATAAATTTCAAATCGAAACTTAAAATCAAAATTTAAATGTCGAAACGAAACACTCAACTAAGAAGACACGCCATTTCTAACCTAGTAAATGAGCTTGGGGAAGTTAGCGTAGATGAGCTAGCGCAGAAATTTGAAACCTCAGAGGTCACGATTAGAAAGGATTTAGCTTCTTTAGAGAAAAACGGACAACTTTTGCGCCGTTATGGTGGTGCAATTGCGATTCCAACGGAAGTTATCCACGAAGAAATGAGTCCGAATGTTTCGAGTCGAAAGTTAAGTCTGGCAAAAGCAGCGGCATCACTGATCCGAGAACATAACCGAATTGTGATCGACAGTGGCAGTACAACGGCTGCGCTGATTCAGCAATTAAACGACAAACGCGGTTTGGTTGTTATGACCAACTCGTTGCATGTCGCCAATGCACTTAACGAATTAGAGAGCGAACCAACCCTGTTAATGACAGGCGGAACTTGGGATACGCACTCAGAATCCTTCCAAGGCAAAGTAGCCGAATCTGTATTAAGAGCTTACGACTTTGACCAGTTGTTTATTGGTGCTGATGGCATCGATTTAGAACGCGGTACCACCACGTTTAACGAATTAGTTGGCTTAAGCAAGGTCATGGCAGAAGTGTCTCGTGAAGTCATCGTCATGATTGAGTCAGAGAAAGTAGGACGCAAAATCCCGAATTTAGAACTCGCTTGGGACCAAATTAATGTGTTGGTTACTGATGCAGAGTTACAACCAGAACACAAAATACAGATTGAACAACATGGCGTTAAAGTCATTTGCGCCTAATCTAATAATGTAAACAGTTTCATATTTCACTTCCCTCTGGATAAAGGCCTTTGCTTGCTGCCTCTATTTGAAATCATGGTCAGGGAAGAACAAAACTACAAACGGAGATAAACACATGTGTGGAATCGTAGGTGCAGTAGCACAACGAGATGTTGCAGAAATTTTAGTTGAAGGCCTACGTCGCTTGGAATACCGCGGTTACGATTCTGCGGGCGTTGCGATTGTTGATGGTGAGACAAACCTAACGCGTATTCGTCGTCTAGGTAAGGTACAAGAGCTGGCAGACGCAGTAGACGAAGCAAAAGTGATCGGTGGTACTGGTATTGCGCACACTCGTTGGGCAACACACGGTGAACCTTCAGAAGTGAATGCACACCCACACATGTCTGGTGACATCGCAGTGGTACACAATGGCATTATCGAAAACCACGAAGAGCTACGTGAATTACTTCAATCTCGTGGTTACGTGTTTGAATCTCAAACGGATACTGAAGTTATTGCTCACATGGTTGAGTGGGAACTTCGCACTTCAGAAACGCTACTAGAAGCGGTACAGAAGACAGCAAAACAATTGGATGGTGCATACGGCACGGTAGCGCTGGATCGTAAAGATCCTTCACGCATCGTCGTAGCACGCTCAGGCAGCCCAATCGTCATTGGTTTTGGTGTGGGTGAAAACTTCCTTGCTTCTGACCAACTTGCGCTACTTAACGTGACACGTCGTTTCATGTACCTAGAAGAAGGTGATGTTGCTGAGATCACTCGTCGTGACGTGACTGTATTTGATGCAACAGGTGAGCGCGTAGAACGCGAAATCACAGAATCAAACGCGGAACACGATGCGGGTGACAAAGGCCAATACCGTCACTTCATGCAGAAAGAAATTTACGAGCAACCAACTGCGTTGATCAACACAATGGAAGGTCGTATCACGGCGGATTCTGTTGTTACTGAGGCAATCGGTGTAAACGCGGCAGAAATCCTAAGCAAAGTTGAGCACGTACAGATCGTTGCATGTGGTACGTCTTACAACGCAGGTATGACAGCGCGTTACTGGTTCGAAGACATTGCAGGTGTAAGCTGTGACGTAGAAATCGCTTCTGAATTCCGTTACCGCAAGTTTGTGACGCGTCCAAACAGCCTATTGATCACGCTTTCTCAATCTGGTGAAACAGCAGATACGCTAGCAGCACTTCGCCTAGCAAAAGAGAAAGGTTACATGGCGGCAATGACCATCTGTAACGTAGCGGGTTCTTCTTTGGTTCGTGAATCTGATTTCGCATTTATGACCCGTGCTGGTGTGGAAATTGGTGTTGCATCAACTAAAGCGTTCACGACTCAGCTTTCAGCACTACTGATGCTGGTAACTGCTCTTGGTAAGCAACAAAACCGCATCAGCAAAGAGAAAGAAAAAGAGATCGTAGAAGCGCTTCATGCTCTACCGAAGCAAATCAACGCAGCGCTGTCTTTCGAAAAAGAAATCGAAGCACTAGCACCAGACTTTGCTGATAAGCACCACACTCTATTCCTAGGTCGTGGCGAGTTCTACCCAATCGCGATGGAAGCGTCTCTAAAACTGAAAGAGATCTCTTACATTCACGCAGAAGCGTACGCAGCGGGTGAGCTGAAACACGGTCCTCTAGCGTTGATCGATGCAGATATGCCAGTTGTAGTTGTTGCACCAAGCAACGATCTTCTAGAGAAACTGAAATCAAACGTTGAAGAAGTACGTGCTCGTGGTGGTCTGCTTTACGTATTCGCAGATGCTGACGCAGGTTTCGAAGGCGATGAGACCATGAAGATCATCACTATGCCACATGTTAGTGAAATCACGGCGGCGATCTACTACACCATCCCAATGCAGCTACTGTCTTACTACGTAGCGTTGATCAAAGGTACGGACGTAGACCAACCTCGTAACCTAGCGAAAGCGGTAACGGTAGAGTAAGCAACGCAAGGTGTGATTAAGATTACACTTGTTTATGTTGCGCTATGTAAGTAGCGAGAACCTAAAGCGAAGTCACATGACTTCGCTTTTTTTATGTCTGTAGACATGGTTATGATGCGCAATACGTTGACATTCAATTGTTTACTTTCTGACACGCCGAGCGGTGAGCATCACTATCGTAAGCCCAACGGATGTGGTTTCCATTGAACTGAAAAGGTCACTATGAAAATCAAACTCTTGGCTTTATGTATCGCGTCCTCGCTTTACCATCCATCAGTGATGGCAGAGGAAGAAACACAAACAGAAGAGCGCAAAAGCCAAACAGTATTCATCGATGAAAGCGATGACTGGTTACAACTCAAATCTGGTGAAGTGATCAAAGGGGAACTGACTGGCACGATCAAGGAAGAAACTAACTCGTTCGATCAAGAAGTTGAATTCGATAGTGATGATCTTGGCGATCAAGAGATCGAACTGGAAGACATTGCGGTGCTAGAGACAGCAAGTTTCTTTACCATCCGAACTTCCAGTGGCGATATCTACGATGGTTATTTATCGATCCGCGAAGACAAGTTATACCTCAGCAATGATGGTGAAGAGATCGCATTCCCTGTGACAGAAGTCGTGTCGATCTATCGTGGTTCAGAGACAGACTCAGACCACTGGACGACTGAGATCTTTTTGGGCTTGGACATCAGCAAAGGCAACACTGATGAGTTCTCACTCCTTGGTGAAGTAGAAGCGGAAAGGAATACCGTGGGCTCGCGGACTAAACTGAAAACCAAACACGAAAACTCCAAGACCAATGATGAGACCACCGCGAATAACAGTTCGTTTGATGGCTCCTATGACATTTACCTAAGTAACCGACTCTTCTTTAGGCCACTTAAGCTCTCGCTGCTCAGGGATGAGTTCCAAAACATTGATTATCAAGTTAATGCCTCGATGCAGATGGGTTATTTCATCATTGCTAATTCACAGACAGAATGGGATGTCTCCATCGGTCCGGGTTACCAGTACACCGATTTTAAAACGGTAGAGGAAGGGGAATCTGGCGATGCGACCAGTAACACCTTGACCTTCGAATCTAACTTTGAGTATGAGCTGACCGATGACATCGATTTCAGTCATACCTATAACCTCAACTGGGCGAGCAACGATGCTGGTGGTACTCGGCATACCAACGAGCTCGGTTTTGATATCGATCTTGTCGATGATCTAGATCTAAGCATTAAAGCGATTTGGGATCATGTTTCGGATACCAAAGCTGATGCGGAAGGTGTGGTGCCAGAGAAAGACGACTATAAGTTCCATTTTGGTCTGACTTACGAGCTGTAATTTGGGGGGTTATCGGTAATCAATCGCTATTTTGGTTTATGACAAAAATGTCATCTTCGAGATAGGTTGGTGTCAGGTGTGTTGTTGAATAATGAAGCCATTGAAAACAAACACACTCAAAGGTCATCAACATGAAAGTACTGAAAACCGCTCTCCTTGTAACAACAATGGCAATCACTAGCGCATCAGCATTCGCTCAACCGACTTTCACTGGTGGAAAATACATTAGCCGTGAAGAAATGAAGACCATTTCTGTTGAGCCAACGGCAACCTCGGATGCGGCTTATCAACAAGCGTTAGCTGAACTAAACTCTTTAAAAGACATGTCGTCTCATGAGCTTAATAAAGAGTTGAACATCGTGACTTTCGATGTCGCAAGAAACAGCACGCACCTGCAGGACGGTGGTTTTGTTACGGTACAAGAGCGCATGAACGAGCAGGGACAGTTGGAATATCTGGGTACTGTGAACGTGAAAGTGAACTACGCACAGCGCGACAGTAATCGATAAAAACCTTGAATGAAAAGAGTATGATGCAATTTGTATCGTACTCTTTTTGCGATCGTCAATGCTGAGCACATCCCGTTGAGATAGAGGGCTGAAATTGAAACTACTGATTGTAGAAGATGAAGTTAAAGCAGGGGAATACTTGCAAAAAGGGCTAGTGGAATCGGGCTATGTTGTTGATTGGGTTCGCGACGGTGTAGATGGCTTATATCACGCTACCAGTGAACCTTATGATCTTATTCTTCTCGACATCATGCTGCCCAAGCTCGATGGTTGGCAAGTGCTCAACACGCTGCGCAGTAGTGACATTCACACCCCAGTTATCATGCTCACTGCCAAAGAGCAGATAGAAGATCGCGTGCGTGGCTTTGAGTTAGGAGCCAACGACTACGTGGTAAAACCTTATGCGTTTGCTGAGCTGCTGGCGCGCATCCAGAATATCTTTCGTCATCATACTTCTTCTCGTGTACAGACTTCTCCTCAGACACTGCAAATTGCGGATCTAGAGCTTGATATGATGAAGCGAGTGGCAATGCGAGGAGGGCAAAGTATTACGCTAACGGCAAAGGAGTATGCGCTGCTTGAACTGCTGATGCGTAAAGAAGGTCAGGTGTTATCACGGACCACCATTGCGTCATTGGTGTGGGACATGAACTTTGATAGCGATACGAACGTGATTGATGTCGCCATCAAACGACTGCGCAATAAAGTCGACAAGCCATTTGAAACGCCTCTAATTCATACTATTAGAGGGATGGGGTATAAGCTGGAAGCGCCAGATGTTTAAACGCCCAGCCAACCTATCCATGCAAAATAAACTGGTGCTGATGTTTGTCGGCACGACGCTGGTGGTGTACCTCGCTTTAGCCTTTATCCTCTATTACACCATCGAGCGCCATTTCTTTACTCAAGACTATAACGAAATGGTCAGCAAATATAATGCGATAGAGAAGACCATGATGGTTTCTCCTGAGTCGGCTTATTTGCTTATCGACAACAGCTCCGCTTACATGTGGGCGTTTGAGGAGGGAGAGCAGACCTACAAAAACTCAACGCTTTCTATTCCTAACAAACTGTCTCTCACGCTGAGTTCGCCGCAGATTTTGAATCAAAACAACGCAATTGAGTGGCATGAAGATTCTTTGGATATTCGAGCCTTCGCCTTTAAAGCCAAAGATGTCACTGTGGTGATAGGCACCAGCATTAACCACCATATACTGTTCCTCAATAAACTCGGGTGGATTCTATTCTGGTCGCTGGGCTTTGCGTTTTTAGCTTCTGCTCTGTATAGCCGAACCATAGTAAATCGAGGTTTGAGGCCGATTCTTACCTTAAACAAACACATCCAACATATTACTCCTGAACAGTTAGATATTCGTATTGACCCTGAGACGTTGCCGATCGAGCTAAGAGAGTTAGCGATAAAGCACAATGCGATGTTGGATCGATTACAAACCGGCTTTCATCGTTTGAGTGAGTTCTCCTCTGATATTGCTCATGAGCTTAAAACGCCGCTGACTAACATCACCACTCAAAACCAAGTAATCCTTGGTGCTGCCCGCAGTTCTGAGGAGTATCAAGAAGCGATTGCTTCTACTTTGGAAGAGCTTGAACGGATAACTAAAACCATCAATGACTTACTGTATATCGCCAAAGCAGAAAACAAACTGATCCATCGACACAACGAGCGCTTCGCAGCTCATGAACAAGTGGCTCATTTGATCGAGTACTTCGAAATACTGGTGGAAGATTCAGCGTTGGCCATTACCACTTCAGGTGAGGCGATGTTGTATATGGACCGAAACATGTTTGAGCGCGCAATCAGTAACTTATTGTCCAACGCGATTCGCCATGCGTATGACGAGACGACGATTTCGGTTGATATTGAGCAGGTTGGTGAACTTGTGAAGATAACCGTCAGCAACGTTGGTGAGGTGATTCCCAAGCAAAACCTGCCGTATTTGTTTGACCGCTTTTATCGGGTCGACAAGTCTCGCCAGCACTCGGGTAGTGTGGGAGCTGGGCTGGGTTTGTCAATCACTCAATCGATAGTTCACGCCTACGATGGAAGCATCAGCGTCACTTCAGAAGATGGCCAAACCCAGTTTTGTTTGATACTGCCAGCGGCTAAAGCTGACTCAGCAGTGGAATCACTTCCTCAAGAGACGCTTTAATGATGACTTTGTCTTCGAGCTCTGGCAGAGGTGGAAGTAAATCCGGAATCATTACAGCTTGGCATTTCGCAGCGAGTGCAGCTTTGATGCCGTTGTTCGAATCTTCCAAGACTAAGCATTGCTTGGCGTCCACACCTAAGTGGCGATAAGCCATCTGATAGCAATCAGGGTTTGGTTTGCCACGTTCTACATCTTCGGCGGTAATCACTAAATCGAACTGCGCAAGGTACTCGCTGCCTGCGAAATTATGTTTCACCTCTGGAAGGTGAGAAGAGGTGACAATCGCGGTTAATAAGCCATGTTGTTTGATGGCATAAAACAGTGCGTCGAATCCGGGTTTGAGCGCAATGCCTTGATTTCTTAGATTATGGAAGTGTTCATCTCGCACGGCTTTATAGCGAGGCATATCGATGGTGTCTTGAAAATGCTCAGAGAGTATTCTTTCACATTCAGGGTCTTGGACACCGATGAACTGTTGGTAGAAATCATCGGTGATGGTTAAGCCTTGCTCGGTAGCGGCGTATTGCCAACTTTGCTTGTAGATGGATTCGGTATCGAAAATCAGTCCATCCATATCAAAAAGTACAGCTTTTAACATTGGGTAGGGCTCCTACGTTTTGGGTGTAGAGCGGCTGACATTGTTGTTTTGTTATACCTAAGCAACCTCGAATCCTTTTGAAGGTGGCTTGGGTATAAAGTGTGGCGTTAGAATGGGCTCTCTTTGCCGAGTTCATTGCAGATCTCGACAATCGCAAGCGAGAGCCCTGACTTAATGATTTGTTGTTGACGTTGCAGTTGTAGCTGATAAAACTCAAGGTCGATGTCGTCATCTGGTTCGTTAACTTCCAGTTGCACCATGCCCATCTTCTTCACCAAATGCAGCTTTTTGATTGGATCTAGAATATTAGGGTCAGTGAACTCATAGTCAGAAGCGTCGCTATTGAGATGGTTTTTGAGCTTAATGATGTCTTCGATGTCGTGGTAAATATCATCGGGAAGGACACCCAAGCCAAACAATAACTTCAAACGAACAGACAGATCGCCCAGCGGTCCCGAGTCTTGTAACAGCGGACCGACAACCGATTGAACAGCGAAGTTATCTTTACGAAAAATTCTTTGCACTAACCCGTCGATCGAATCGTTAAAAACGTCGACTGCTGCAATGAAAAAGCCTCGTACCGATGGTGCGCTGTTTAATCGCTCAATGATCTCGGTTTCGTTGATGTTATCTGCCATATACTGAATACATTTCTAATTATTAGCTATTCCAACTCTTCAATGGAGATGGATATAGAAGGGGAGCCAAGCTCCCCTAGGTAAATCAAAGTTGGTTGTAAAGTGTCTCGATTTGAGTCACTTCAGCACTGTTTTCTACAAGACCTGTGTATGTCGCTAACGTCTTCTTCACACCCACTTCTTTTAATGAGTTTTGTAGCTCTACGGCTTGTGGGTCAGTGTCGTTAGTGTACTTCAACGCAGCGGCAATGCCTTTCAAAAGTGTTTTATTTTCAGTGCCATACTCAATTGTACCGAGTAAAGGCTTCACTAATCTATCGTTTGCACCTAATTTACGAATTGGTTGACGACCTACGCGATCAACCTCATCCACTAAGTAAGGGTTGGCAAAGCGTCCCAGAATTTTCTCGATGTAAGCATTGTGCATGTCACGGTCGAAGCCGTAGCGTTTGATCAGCACTTCACCACTCTCTTGCATCGCCTGTTTTACTTCAGCATGAATGCTTGGGTCTTCAATCGCTTCACGAATGGTACGATGGCCTTTCAAGCAACCTAGGTAAGCGGTAATGCAGTGACCAGTATTGAGAGTGAACAGCTTGCGTTCTACGAATGCCATTAGGTTGTTGGTTCTTTCCATGCCTGCGATGTTAGGGATTTCGCCCTTGAATTGCTGCTCATCCACAATCCATTCGCTAAAGCTTTCTACCGTCACTTCTAGTGGGTCATCGTTCGCCGCTTCTGCTGGTGGTACGATGCGGTCTACCGCTGAATCGACAAAGCCAACCAACTCGTCTGCTTTTGAATGCAATGATTCATCTAAGTGTTTGTACACCTCACCTTTTAGGTGTGTGGTGCCACGAACCATGTTTTCACACGCGATGATGTTCAATGGTTTATCGTTACCTGCTGCAAAGCGCTTAGCAATGCCGGTAGCGATGGTTTTTGCAATGATGTCCAGTACGTTAGGGCCCACTGCTGTTGTTACCAAGTCGGTTTTTACAATGCGGTCGATGACATCTTCACTAGCTGAGTTAACCGCGGTGACGTGAGTTACTGTGTCGATTTGGCACTCAGTACCGACCACTTTTACTTTATATTCTTGCTTGTGACTCAGTTGGTCGACGAGTGGAGCGTCAACGTCTGCAAATGTCACCTCGACTTCTGCGTCTGCTAATAGTTTACCGATGAAGCCACGACCAATGTTACCTGCGCCAAAATGAACTGCGTTTTTCATAATTCTTACCTACCAATGTCTGAAATGTTGACTAAACGAATTTAGGGTGAGGCCAACCGCATAGGGGGTGACAGCTGACCTCGGTTTGCTCAGGAGCAAATAAAAGGGAGTGTTTAAGCCGCTTGCTGGCCGCCAAGGATGTTCAGAATCTCTTCCACATCGTTGGTGCTAGTTAGCTTCTCAATTGCCTCCGGCTCATCGAGCGCGTTTGTAATGGTGGTAATCACCTGGATGTGCTCATCGTTCTTAGCGGCAATACCGATAACCAGTTTCGCTACATCATCGTCGTCTTCAGTAAATTGGATACCCGATGGGTATTGGCAGATTACAATGCCGGTTTTCTTCACGCGGTCTTTCGCTTCTACCGTACCGTGAGGTACAGCGATAGATTCGCCTAGGTAAGTTGAAACCAACGCTTCACGCTCAAACATCGCGTCTACGTATTCTGGTTCTGCGTAGCCAAGTTCAACCAATTTGTTGCCTGCAAAGCGAATTGCTTCTTCTTTGTTGGCTGCTTTCAAACCTAGGTGAATGTTCTCACGCTGGATTTGGAATACCGATGGTTGTTGTGGCTCAAAGCTGTCGTCGTTCGCCGCCATGACGGAGACTTTTACCATTTGGTCGTCATTGGCTGCGGATTGGTTTTGTGCGGCTAGTAGTTTGGTGACTAGCTGGTTGTACATTTCGCTGTCTAAGAAGTTAGTCAATGAAATGTGGTGCGCGTTTGGAGCATGCTTACGTGCACGATCCGTTAAGTCTTTATGAGTAATCACGATATCTGCACTCTCTGGTAAGCTGTTAATGGCAAGGTTGGTTACGTGGATGTTCAGACCTGCGTCTTGAACCTTTTTGCGTAGCATGCTCGCGCCCATTGCACTCGAGCCCATGCCCGCATCACAAGCGACAATGATGCTTTGTACTGTCGCTAGGTCTACGTCACCTTTGCTTTGGCTGTTTACCACCGCATCGTTTTTAGATGCAGATTTCATGTCTTTCATTTGTGATGTTGCTTTTTCTAGTGCTGCTTCATCACCGTCTTCTTCTGTTGACGTTTGTGTCTTCATTAGCAGTGCTGCTACGGCGAATGACACGCCTGTTGCTGCTGCGATAGACGCTAGAACACCAACGATTGAGCCTTTCTGAGTCATCAACAAGATTGCAAAGATTGAACCTGGCGATGCTGGAGAAACGATACCTGCGTTAAAGATAGTTAGAACGAATACGCCAGTCATACCGCCTGCGATAGCCGCAAGGATTAGGCGAGGGTTCATTAGGATGTATGGGAAGTAAATCTCGTGGATACCGCCGAAGAAGTGGATGATTGACGCACCACCTGCAGTTTGACGAGCCGTACCTTTACCAAACACCATGTAAGCTAGCAGGATACCTAGGCCAGGGCCTGGGTTTGCTTCGATTAGGAAGAAGAACGATTGACCTGTTTCAGACGCTTGTTGGATACCTAGCGGAGAGAAGATACCGTGGTTGATCGCGTTGTTTAGGAACAGGATCTTCGCAGGTTCAACGAAGATTGAAGTTAGTGGTAGTAGGTGAGCAGAAACTAGGAAGTTAACGCCTGCCGCCAAGCCACCAGAAAGAATTTTTACGAATGGACCGATAAAGATGAAAGCAAGGATCGCACATAGCATGCCGATGATGCCCGCAGAGAAGTTGTTAACCAACATCTCGAAGCCACTTTTTACTTTACCATCGATGTAGTTATCGAATTTCTTGATAGCCCAGCCGCCCATTGGGCCGACCATCATTGCACCCATAAACATTGGGATGTCTGTGCCGACAATCACACCCATTGTTGTGATTGCACCGACTACCGCACCACGATCACCACCAATTAATTTACCACCGGTGTAACCGATAAGTAGTGGCAGCAAGTAGGTAATCATTGGGCCAACCATAGAGGCTAACGTTTCGTTTGGTAGCCATCCAGTTGGGATAAATAGAGCAGTGATAAAGCCCCACGCGATAAACGCGCCGATGTTTGGCATTACCATGTTTGACAGAAAACGACCAAAATTTTGTATCTTGATCTTGGCATCTGGTGATATCATAACAATTCCCCGTTCGATGTTCTGATGAATCTTGTTGTAGTAAACGGTTCGCCAAAACCGTTTGTTTGATTGCTTAGTACCCAATCAATTTACCACACATTTTCCAATTGGAACTGACAACGGGTTTTTCGTGATCTACGCCCGCATTTCTTAGGCTGAGAAACGGTTTTTAAGTGACCAAGTTCAACTTATTAACTTGTAACTTAATAACAAAAAGCCACTTTCAAATCTGTCAATAAAAATCTTAGTGATCAATTCGATCTTCTGACAAATTTAAAATCAAAATACTTTGTGATCTTGATCACTTTTGATTTCTTTTGAAATTCAAATTAAATACCAGTAACGATCGATGTCACATTTTGTGTTGATTTGGTCTGGATATAAAATGTGATCTGAGTTGACTTTAGTGTTTTGTGAAAGTTTGCGACGGGATTGGTGTGATCAATGTCATTGCGACTCTTCGATAGGATGTATTTATAAGAGTCTTTTAGGCGTACTTCACGAAGTGCTCTTATCTAATTGATAGAAAAGTAAAAGAGAGTCGCTACACTGCTTTTTATTGACTCACAACTCCCTTCTTACTCACTGCTCTTACTTATGGCTGCTAATTGCATGGTGGGTGAGGTACTCATGAGTTTGTTCGCGTCCCATATACCTTGCCAACGTCTTTTCTTGAACATCGCGCAAGTCCACCGTAATTAACCCATCTAGAGCGTTATTGAATGCAGGGTCGACATTGAAGCACACCAGTTTGCCATTGAGGCTTAAGTACTGACGCAGTAAAACGGGGACACCTTTTCCTTCATCGATTCTGGCAATTACGCGTGATAGTAACTGTAAATCTCCCAGAGCAGTAAGCATGCTGGTGTTCCAGTCACGGTGGTGCTCGGGAAGTGGGTTAGAAGGCGTGACGTATTCAGCACAGTCTTTGTCATAGTGGTGCAGTGTCATTGATTGAGCCAACAACTGGCGTGCTGTGTCGCTGTAGTCATTGCTGATACTGACTGGACCAAATAGGTGTGTGTAATCTGGGTTTTGATGTACGAAGGTCGCAATGCCTTTCCACAGTAGCAATAATGCACTCATGCTCTTTTGATATTGCTGAGCGATCACCGAACGCCCCATCTCGATCGATTTTCCCATCTGATCTAAAAAGCATTGGTCATAGTTAAACAGCGTACGTGAATACAGACCTTCTACACCACGCTTCTCAATCAGTTGATCAACCAGACCTAAGCGATAAGCGCCGACCAAGCATTGGTTTTCTCTGTCCCACACAAATAGGTGCAGATAGTCATGATCGAAGTGATCAATATCTATCGCTAATCCAGTGCCTTCACCAACTTGACGAAAATTGAATTCACGTAGACGACCAATTTCATGCAGTAGAGAAGGAATGCTCTTCGCCTCAGCACAATAGACATCGAACTCTCCACTTTCGAGTAGCTTTGCTTCTTCTGGTAGGTTGTTCAGTTCTTCAAGCAATTCGCCTATGGGTAACCCTGCCGCAATTGGAGAGAGCATTTTCGAAGAGGACGAGGGCTTGATTGGTTGGGTGTCACGATTAAGTAAATAAGTATTGAGGCGCAAATAGTTAACGACCTGATCATTGTTAAGTGTGTTGAGCTCTTTAAACTTTATGGCTTGCCCAAACGAAAGCTTGATGGTCTGTGCATGTTTGTTCAGTAGCTCCCGCCCGAGCATTAGGGTACGCAAAAGTGGATGGATTTTCCCTGCCATATAGAAGCGTTTCGAGTTCTGACCACTGATGAATACTGGAACTGTCGTTGCTTTGTTTTTGCGGATTAGGTTGCTTACGCTTCGAGTCCACGCTTTGTCTTCCAAGCGTTGCTGTTTGGCATCGACTAACTGGGACACTTCACCGGCAGGAAAGACAAGCAATAAGCCGCCATTTGCGAGGTGTCTATTGGCCGCTCTGAGGGCTTTCATATTCGATTTGACGGCGTCTTTGCCTTCAAATACATCAACACCAATAAAGAGCTGATCTAACTCCGGCACGGTTTTGAGGTATTGATTGGCTAGGATTTGGATATCGTCTCTGACCATCAAGAGCAGTTCAGCCAAGATCACGCCTTCCACACAACCAAGCGAGTGGTTCGCCACAATGACGGTAGCACCTTGTTTAGGAACTGAGTCGAGTGAACCATGAGCAATGCGATAATCGATACCTAAGATATCCAGCGTGAAGCGGAGAAAAGTCTTGGTATCGGCATTAACGGGGCGTTGGGCGTAGAACTTATCAAGTTGGTTTAAACCAGTTGCCCATTCAGCAACGTTTTCACCAATGCCAAACGGCGTTTTACGTGGGAGACGAAAAGGGGTCGAACTATCCATATTTACCTCAGCGTACAAGTTGCTGATTGGATAGTAGAAATTACAGATTACAGTTAAGAGGCAAAAGCATGAGCCTTTGGTGACAAACCAATGAAGCTTTATTGACCAAAGGCATTGAGGCGAGAGTTCCTAATGGTTGCGTTAGGTTTTATCCCCAGCGAACATTAAGAAACTCAACGAGTTCAGTGTTTCCCCCAGGCTTTCGAGAGAGCTCAATACTTGCTTGGTTGGCTCGTTGTCTAACAGAATACGCCCATCAAAGCCCTTGCCTTCGCAATGTTCCTCAGTACAAGCAATCGCTGACTCG
This sequence comes from Vibrio owensii CAIM 1854 = LMG 25443, assembly GCF_000817815.1. Lineage (GTDB taxonomy): Bacteria > Pseudomonadota > Gammaproteobacteria > Enterobacterales > Vibrionaceae > Vibrio > Vibrio owensii. Next base: position 134,103 of record NZ_JPRD01000048.1, on the reverse strand, counting down.
TCTAGAGCTGCGTTTTCGACAACTTGTTCTTCACTCATCTCTTCAGAGGCAATCTCGTCAGCACTCAAACAAGACGCGGAGACGAGTAGGCCCCTGAGCAACACCATCAACTTTGTTTTTAACATGGTAATGAAACTCGAAAATAAAACACTGTTCGATTTTATGCTATTGCGCTTATCATTTCGAGCGATATGACAAAAACTTAGCTTTCAGTCGCTATTTTCCTGCGGTATCTGGGCTATGTTATCTAGATAACAAATTGATTGGTTTAACGAAATTAGGAGCATGAATGGAGCGGATTTCCAATAAGTCATCACTGTGGCTAGGGCTGTGCTTAATCATTGGGTTAGGTGTGTTGGGCTTTTTCATTCAACAGACCGCGGTAAAATACAAAGCCTATGAACGCGTCGTGACGGTAAAAGGCTTATCTGAGCGTGAGTACCCAGCGGATACGGTGATTTGGCCAATTCAGTTTACTGTTGCGAGTAATGATATGCCGACGATGTTTGATGAGATTGATCAGCAAACCAAATTGGTGCTCGACTTTCTGGCTGCTAAAGGGTTGGATGAATCAAACTTTTCTCTTTCCTCTCCTGCTGTAACAGACCGCAAAGCGCAGCAATACGGCAATGAACAGGACATTGAGTATCGTTACTTAGCCAATCGAACGGTGACGGTTTATAGCCAGAATATTGATGTCGTCAGAGCGGCGATCAATGAAATTGGTGAGCTAGGTAAACAGGGCGTTTTGCTTAACCAAGACCCTTATGCTAATCGTGTTGAGTACAGCTTTACTAAGCTCAATGACATCAAGCCAGATATGATTGAGGAAGCGACCAAGAACGCTCGTGAAGTGGCAGAGAAGTTCGCCAAAGATTCGCAAAGCTCGCTTGGTAAAATCAAGCGTGCGACGCAAGGCCAGTTCTCTATTTATGATCGTGATAGCAACACGCCGTATATTAAGAAAGTACGCGTTGTTTCAACCGTTCAATATTACTTGTCGGATTAACTCTATTTCTTGCTAATCCTGAATAACAGTAGAAGCCAGTCATTTGACTGGCTTTTTTAATGTTCAATTAATTGCATTTTAATTGCCGCTCTTTCTCTGATTTGTGCAAGTGATCTTTTATAAAACTAAGTTCTTATTTGTTTGGCGATGAAGTTGATAAAAGTCAATTCAGAGAAGGAGTTAGAGGCGTAATTTTGACCGCACTGATTAGCTAGAAGGAATTACTAGAATGGCATTTAAACATTACCTCAGAGAGTTACTGGGTTTGACCATCGTGGTCTCTGTGGTGTTCGGGGTTTTGAGTATCTTATTGGATTTCTGTGCCCTTGCGGCACTGTGCGAGCATCAAGAAAATATCGCGCATATCTTCTTCCACGAATCGTTTTACTTCGTCGCGTTTCTGATCCCGCCTTATTTCTTGTGGAAAGTTATTAACCGTCCGGACTTAGTTGCAGCGACAGAGGATTACCAAGTCAGCAAACTTGGGTTAGAGCGCCCTTAGCTCTAAACAAACCTCAGTTCTAAACTAGCTCTAAAGTTAATGTTGAGTCGTTGGTATTGGGTGGAATCTCTGTCTTCCAGATACAACAAAGGCCCGTAGATTTCTCTACGAGCCTTCTGAATTTGGTGGCCCCTCCCAGACTTGAACTGGGGACCAATCGATTATGAGTCGACTGCTCTAACCACTGAGCTAAGGGGCCTTAATAGGTCAACGATTATAGGGGAAGCGTTGCAAGGTGTCTAGCCACTAGGTAGGGCAATTGCGCTTAGTTTTTATTCACTTAGCTTCACGGATAATAAAAAAGGTGACCAACGGTCACCTTTTTTGATTTTAATCGCTTCGATTACTCGTCTAGGAAGCTGCGCAGTGTTTCTGAGCGGCTTGGGTGACGTAGTTTACGCAGTGCTTTCGCTTCGATCTGACGGATACGTTCACGAGTAACGTCGAACTGCTTACCAACTTCTTCTAGAGTGTGGTCAGTGTTCATGTCGATACCAAAGCGCATACGAAGAACTTTTGCTTCACGTGGCGTTAGGCCTGCAAGTACGTCTTTTGTTGCCATTTTCAGGCTTGTCGCAGTTGCAGAGTCTAGCGGTAGTTCTAGCGTAGTATCTTCGATGAAATCACCTAGATGCGAATCTTCGTCGTCACCGATTGGTGTCTCCATAGAGATTGGCTCTTTAGCGATTTTCAGTACTTTACGAATCTTGTCTTCTGGCATCTGCATGCGCTCTGCCAGTTCTTCCGGTAGCGGCTCACGACCCATCTCTTGCAGCATTTGGCGAGAGATACGGTTTAGCTTGTTGATCGTTTCGATCATGTGTACCGGAATACGAATCGTACGTGCTTGGTCCGCGATTGAACGAGTGATTGCCTGACGGATCCACCACGTTGCGTAAGTCGAGAACTTGTAACCACGACGGTATTCGAACTTATCTACCGCTTTCATCAGACCGATGTTACCTTCTTGGATTAGATCCAAGAACTGTAGACCACGGTTGGTGTATTTCTTCGCGATAGAAATTACTAGACGTAAGTTCGCTTCAACCATCTCTTTCTTCGCACGGCGAGCTTTTGCTTCACCGATAGACATGCGACGGCTGATGTCTTTAATGTTTTGAACGTTTAGAGAAGTCTCTTCTTCAATCATTTTTAGTTTAGTGATTGAACGACGGATTTCTTCTTCGCTACGTTTGATTTTTTCAGCGTATGGCTTGTCAGATGATAGGATTTCATCCAACCATGCTTCGCTTGATTCGTTGCCTGTGAACAGTGCAATGAATGATTTCTTCGGCATTTTGCCGTATTCAACAGCAGCCTTCATGATCAAACGTTCTTGAGTACGAACGCGATCCATCGCCGTGCGCAGTTCATTCACTAGGTGGTCAAACTGTTTTGGCGTTAGACGGAATTCTTTGAATACGTCTAGCATCAACTCGTTAGCTACTGTTGCTTTCGGGCTCTCGTAACCGTGCTCGTTGATTGCAAGCTGAAGATTTTGGTACGTGCTGCGTAGCTGGTTGAATTTCTCAAGCGCTAGTTCTGGGTCGATACCAACATCTTCTTCAGAATCATCTGAATCGTCATCGCTTTCTTCGTCTTCATCAACGTCTTCCTCATCTTCTTCTTCTAGCTGAGATTCAGTCAGTTCAGAACCGATGTGCGTTGCTGTTGGTGCAGCTGTGTCGTCTGCATCAGGGTCAACAAATCCAGAGATTAGGTCTGTTAGACGAAGTTCTTCTGCTTGAACTTTGTCAAATTGCTCAAGAATGTATGGGATAGTGCCAGGGTATTCAGCAACAGACGATTGAACTTGGTTAATACCTTCTTCAATACGTTTTGCGATGTCGATTTCGCCTTCGCGAGTCAGCAGCTCTACAGTACCCATTTCACGCATGTACATACGTACTGGGTCTGTTGTACGACCAATTTCACTTTCTACGCTAGAAAGTGCTGCTGCTGCAGCTTCTGCTGCATCTTCATCGGTAATGTTTGTGTCATCGTTCAGTGCTAGATCATCGGCATCAGGGGCAGTTTCTACTACCTTGATACCCATATCGTTGATCATCTGAATGATGTCTTCTACCTGTTCTGAATCTACGATTTCAGCAGGCAGGTGGTCATTTACTTCGGCGTAGGTCAGATAGCCTTGTTCCTTGCCTTTAATAACAAGTAACTTTAGCTGTGACTGCGGATTTTGATCCATAGACGGTATCCAACTTCGTAATCTGGTGAAGGAATTAGTATGCGAAATGCAAACCACTTACTATAGCAAATTTAATTGTTGCTGACTAATTAATCAGGGTTACGCTTTTAAATCTAGCATTAAAGCTAGCAGCTCCCTTTTCTCTTCGGCTGATAAACCGACACTTCTTGCTTTGGCCTGCAGGTTTTCAATTTGCTTTTCTACGCACTGGGCAATAATTTTATCCAGTGAGTCTAAAAATATTTCTTCTAGGTTGTCTTCTACGAGGGGAATATCCCAGCTCGCTAGACGAGACAGAAGGGTCTCATTTTGGCTATTTCGCCAATGCTCTAATAATTGGCCTGTGTTGATATGGGGATGTGCCTGACATTTATCAAGTACATCAACAAATAAACTTAGTCCTGGTATTGATAAATCTCTTACCGAAGACAAATCAGGTACCATTTGAGCATAGCTCGGATTTTGAATAAGTAGAGCGATTACCTCGCGCATTGGAGTTCGTTTGATCTCTTTGTGCGGCTGAGGTCGAGTTTCGCTCGTCTTCTTACGCGGTTGGCGTAAGCGGTTATCAAAGCCCGTGCGTTCATCAAGCAGCTTTTCGAGTAACTCCTGAAAGTAGGGATCAGGTATCTTGTCGATTAAGGCACTCGCGTAGGCACGCAGTGCGGATTTACCTTCATTGTTGCCCAAGTTGATTTGGTGCAATTCAATCAGGTTATCGAAAAGATAGCTCGAAAGCGGTGTCGCTTGTTCAATTTGTTGTTCGAAGGCTTGCTTGCCGTATTTGCGAACGTAGCTGTCCGGGTCTTCTCCATCAGGCAAGAACAAGAACTTCAATGTGTTACCTGTTTTTAGGTATTGAAGTGCGTTCTCTAACGCGCGCCATGCGGCTTCTTTACCTGCTCGGTCGCCATCATAACAACACACAACGGTGTTGGTTTGTCGGAACAACATTTGAATGTGGTCACCTGTCGTTGACGTGCCCAATGAAGCGACAGAGTAATCTACGCCATATTGCGCCAAAGCCACCACATCCATGTAACCTTCAACCACTAAAATTCGTGGTGGTTCACGATATGCTTGTAAAACTTCATAAAGGCCGTAAAGCTCTTTACCTTTATGGAAGATAGGCGTTTCTGGTGAGTTTAGGTATTTCGGAGTACCGTCGCCAAGGACGCGACCACCAAATCCAATCACTCGGCCACGACGATCACGAATCGGAAACATGATACGACCACGAAAGCGGTCATAACGGTTACCTTTGTCGTTCTCGATCAACATGCCACCAGTTACCAGAATGTCTTGGTTGTCTTTGTTCTGGCCGAAGTTTTTACGGACTAAATCCCATTCATCAGCCACATAGCCGATGCCAAACTTCTGTACGATTTCGCCAGATAGACCGCGATCTTTCAGGTACTCAATCGCCACTTTGCTTGCTGGCTGCTTGAGTTGGTTACGATAGAACTGAGCAATGCTGCCCATCAAATCGTAAAGACTGCGTTTTTCACTGCTGCTTGCTTGAGGGCCAGATTTAAACTGACCACCGCCACCACTGCGCTGTTCGCGTGGTACGTCCAAACCAAGGTAAGACGCCAGCTCTTCAATCGCTTCGACAAACTCTAAACGTTCGAACTCCATAATGAAGTCGATGGCATTGCCGTGCGCGCCACAACCAAAGCAGTGATAAAACTGTTTCTCTTGGCTGACACTGAAAGAAGGGGTCTTTTCGTTATGAAAAGGGCAGCAAGCACCGTAGTTTTTGCCTTTTTTCTTAAGTTTTACGCGCGCGTCGATGATATCGACAATATCGAGTCGAGCTAGGAGGTCATCAATAAAACTGCGAGGGATGTGTCCAGCCATAAAACCTAACAAAAAAAGAAAATCATGATTGGTGTGAATGGGTTACAGAGAAAAGCATGTGTACGGCTTTTTGTTATTCCATTCTGCCAGATACAAACAAGCCGTGCGTTCCAAAGGATAGCACGGCTTGCTGCAATTGGGTGGGGTATTAAGCCAATTTAGCGCGAACTAGACCGCTTACTTTACCCATATCTGCACGCCCTTGAATTTGCGGTTTCAGAACGCCCATTACTTTGCCCATGTCTTGCATGCCAGCTGCACCAGATTCCGCAATTGCATTCTCGATAAGAGCTGCAACTTCTTCGTCCGTCAGTGGTTGAGGCATAAAGTCCTCAAGAACCGTAATTTCAGCTTGTTCCGCATCAGCTAGATCTTGACGACCCGCTGCTTCAAATTGCGTTACAGAGTCGCGACGTTGTTTAACCATCTTAGTCAATACAGCAAGAATGTCGTCGTCGCCCAGAGTGATCTGTTCGTCAACTTCACGTTGCTTAATTGCTGATAGAGCTAAACGAATAGTACCAAGGCGCAATTTGTCCTTGGCTTTCATCGCTAATTTTTGCTCTTCTTTGAGTTTATCAATCAGAGCCATAACTAAATTCCTTTCCGGAGCTCAGTTATTAGTACAGGCGAACGCGACGAGCGTTTTCGCGAGCAAGCTTCTTAGCGTGACGCTTTTGAGCTGCTGCTTTAGCGCGTTTGCGAACTGTAGTTGGTTTTTCGTAGTGCTCACGACGACGCACTTCAGAAAGGATACCTGCTTTTTCGCAAGAGCGCTTGAAACGACGTAGAGCAACGTCGAACGGTTCGTTTTCACGTACTTTAACTACTGGCATATGCCTTTCACCTCAGGGGTTATTCGTTAACGCTGGATTTCAGTAAACCAAATCACAATTGTTTGGTCTATTACCAGCTTGATCAAAAATGGTGCGGAATTTTAATCCGATCACATAAGCTTTGTAAAGCCTTTTATCGCTTATTGTCTGTACAAAATTTGTTTGAAGCATCAAGGCAAGGTAATATGACGCCCAAATTTCCTCTATATAGAAAGCCCACTGAGAAAACCATGCGCATTATCGGTATTGAAACCTCATGTGACGAGACTGGCATCGCGATTTACGACGATGAAAAAGGTCTGCTATCACACCAGCTTTACAGCCAAGTAAAACTTCACGCGGATTACGGTGGCGTGGTGCCTGAGTTGGCTTCACGTGACCACGTTAAGAAAACCATTCCTCTTATTAAAGAAGCGCTAAAAGAAGCAAACCTAACCCCAAAAGACATCGATGGTGTGGCGTACACGGCAGGCCCTGGTCTTGTTGGTGCTTTGCTTGTTGGTGCAACGATTGGTCGCAGTATCGCTTACGCTTGGGGCGTGCCTGCGGTACCTGTTCACCATATGGAAGGTCACCTTCTTGCGCCTATGTTAGAAGATAACCCACCACCGTTCCCGTTTGTGGCGGTATTGGTATCAGGTGGCCACTCAATGATGGTGGAAGTGAAAGGCATCGGCGAGTACAAAATCCTAGGCGAATCGATTGATGACGCAGCGGGTGAAGCGTTCGATAAAACCGCCAAGCTAATGGGCTTGGATTACCCAGGTGGTCCACTGCTGTCTAAACTGGCAGAAAAAGGCACACCGGGTCGCTTTAAGTTCCCACGTCCAATGACCAACGTGCCGGGTTTGGACATGAGCTTCTCTGGTCTAAAGACTTTTACTGCTAACACTATTGCGGCAAACGGTGATGACGAGCAAACACGCGCGGACATCGCTTTAGCATTCGAAGAGGCCGTGTGTGCAACACTCGCAATCAAATGTAAGCGTGCACTAGAGCAAACAGGCATGAAGCGCATAGTTATTGCTGGCGGCGTAAGTGCTAACCGTCGTTTGCGTGCTGAGCTTGAGAAGCTGGCGAAGAAAGTAGGTGGTGAAGTTTACTACCCACGCACGGAATTCTGTACCGACAACGGTGCGATGATCGCTTACGCTGGTATGCAGCGCCTGAAGAATGGCGAAGTGTCAGACATGGCCGTGGAAGCGCGACCACGTTGGCCAATCGACCAACTGACGCCAATCGCGTAAGCAAACCTCTGCTGAAGGTTTGAAATAGATTCACGACAATAAAGGTCTCTGCTCATCAGAGGCCTTTATTTTTAGCTAACGAATTGAAAGGCTTCGTGTAATTAATGTGAAAGTCTGACTGATGCGAGCAGTTCTATATTGTTTTGGTGATAGGATGATGCGCAAGAATAAGAAATGGATATAACAATGAATAAGTTTGAAATTGAAGGCCAAGAACTTGCTTACTTAGATAAGGGCGAAGGTCCTGTACTTCTGTTTGGTCACAGCTACCTTTGGGATTGCCAAATGTGGGCTCCACAAATTGAAGTGTTGAGCCAATCGTACCGTTGTATTGTGCCAGACCTTTGGGGGCATGGTAAGTCAGATGCTGCGCCAGCTTCAACCCGTTCTTTGGTGGATTACGCTCAGCACATGCTGGCATTGATGGATCATTTGGAGATCGAACAGTTCTCTATTGTTGGTTTGTCTGTTGGCGGCATGTGGGGAGCAGAGCTGACTTCTCAAGCGCCACAGCGTGTGAAGTCATTAGTGTTGATGGATACCTTCATTGGGCTTGAGCCTGAAGTGACGCACAAGAAGTACTTTGTGATGTTAGATACGATTAGCCAAGTGCAAGCCGTGCCAGCGCCAATTATTGAGGCAGTCACTCCGCTATTTTTTGCCAATAATGCTGAGCAAGTGAATCCTGAGTTAGTCGCTTCATTCAAACAAAGTCTGGAAGCTCTGCAAGGTGAGCGTGCCGTCGAAGTCGCTCGTATTGGACGTATGGTGTTTGGCCGTCGTGATGTGATTGAAGATTCTGAGATGTTCGCACTGCCAACGTTGATTGCGGTTGGTCGTGAGGATAAGCCACGTCCAGTGTTTGAATCTTACTTAATGAATGATTGCATTACGGGCAGCGAGTTAGTGGAGATTCCTGAAGCGGGACATATCAGCTCTTTAGAACAGCCAGAGTTCGTTAACCAAATGCTGTTGAATTTCCTCAACAAAGTACATGCATAAAATCTTGAACAGCATGATTCAAATACAAAAAACTCGGCATTAAGCCGAGTTTTTTTCTATCAGTTTCTTCTCGCCAATCTTGGGCTCTTCACCAGACAGTAAGCGGCGGATGTTTTGATGGTGCTTAAATACGATTAAACAACACAACATGGCCACAGGCAGAGTGTACTGGGGTTTGAACATCCAAGTATAAAAAGGAGTAACCAGAACCGTCACCAATGCGGCCAAGGAAGAGTAACGGAATAAAGCCGCCACAGAGAGCCAAGTGAGCATCACCAGCCCAGTTAAATCCAAACCAATAGGTGCAATTGCGCCTAGTGCCGTTGCAACGCCTTTGCCACCTTTAAAGTGAAAGAAGATCGGATACATATGGCCAAGACAGGCCGCGATGGCGATAACACCAAGGATGATTGGGTCGATACCAAGGAAGTAGCCACCCCACACTGGAATGGTGCCTTTGAGCATATCGCAAAGCAATACGGCAATCGCTGCCCCTTTACCACCAATACGTAATACGTTGGTGGCGCCTGGGTTATTCGAGCCAACTTTGCGTGGATCTGGCAGTCTCAGCAAACGACAAATTAGAACCGCACTGGAGATCGAACCCAGCAAATAGGCGGCCATTGTCATTATTAGTGCCAGTGCGTCCATAGAAGTCCTTGATGGATTGGAATTTAATGCTCAGTTCCTGAGTAATTGCTATCATACCGCGATTCGGCTTTGAGCAAAAATACTCTCTGCGATAGAGCTTGCATTATGGGATTTCTTGTATATAAAGAGTCTTCGCAGTTTATACCCAAGCGACTTTTTGCCACCAATTGACGTGGTTAAAGGCCGTAGCAGGTTGCTTGGGTATAGAATAGTACGATCAAAATGCCCAAATCGGGTATCCGACCTCTGTAATAGAAGGACATAAGATGGCTCTGGATAAAGTTTTTATTGAACAGTTAGAAGTGATCACCACCATCGGCGTTTACGATTGGGAACAGCAAATCAAGCAGAAGCTGGTTCTGGACATCGAAATGGCGCACGATAACAAGCCGGCGGGCAAGAGTGATGATGTTCAAGATGCGTTGGATTACTCACAAGTGAGCGAAGCGGTATTAAATCACATCGAAAATGGTCGCTTCTTGTTGGTTGAGCGCGTGGCAGAAGAAGTCGCAGAGCTTATCATGCAACGTTTCTCTGTTCCTTGGGTGAAGATCCGTTTAGCGAAACCTGGTGCTGTTCCTCAAGCACGCGCTGTTGGCGTTGTGATTGAGCGAGGTCAGGCATGATCAAAACGTATATCGGTGTAGGGACCAATATTGACCGAGAACATCACGCACTTGTGGCTTATCAAGAGCTGCAAAAGCTGGGATGTGATCTGAGAGTTTCGCCGATATACGAATGCGAGCCAATCGGCTTTAGCAGTCAAAACTTCTACAACTTCGTGATTAGTTTTTCCACGGAGTTATCACTCGAAGAGTTGAGTCACCGCTTACGCGAGATTGAATTTCAGTGGGGGCGTGAAGAAAACGCACAGAAGTATCAGGATCGAACTTTAGATCTCGATATAGTCTTGTTTGGTGAGTGTATTTCGCAGCAAAAACCTGAGCTACCTCGCAGTGATATCTACAAATATCCTTTTGTAACAAAGCCCCTGTATGATCTCGAACCTCAATTGGTGATCCCCGGCGATGGAAGAACAATCGCAGATATTTGGCAGGTGATGCAGCCTGTCGATTCACTCAAACCAGTTTCTTTTTCACTTTAATCTGAGTTGTTTACATGAGTTACTTTGAAGCCTTTATTTTGGCTCTGATTCAGGGTCTGACAGAGTTTTTACCAATTTCCAGCTCTGCGCACTTGATCCTGCCTTCTGCCATTCTTGGTTGGGAAGACCAAGGTTTGGCCTTTGATGTTGCCGTTCACGTTGGTACATTGATGGCGGTGGTGATCTACTTCCGTCAAGAAGTGATCACGCTTTTCCAAGCGCTGTTTGCTTCGATCTTTAAAGGTGATCGCAGCAAAGAGGCTAAACTGGCATGGATGATCGTCATTGCAACGATTCCAGCCTGTGTGTTTGGCTTGTTGATGAAAGACATCATTGAGGTTTACCTACGTAGTGCCTACGTGATTGCAACCACGACTATCATCTTCGGCTTGCTGCTTTGGTGGGTAGATAAAAATGCAGAGCTAGTGGCTGATGAATACCAAACGGGCTGGAAGAAGGCTCTGTTTATCGGTATCGCTCAAGCACTCGCTATGATTCCTGGTACTTCACGCTCTGGTGCGACAATCACGGCGGCACTTTACCTTGGCTTTACTCGTGAAGCGGCGGCACGTTTCTCATTCCTAATGTCTATCCCAATCATTACTTTGGCGGGTGGTTACCTAGGTATGAAGTTGGTGACAAGCGGTGAACCAGTACACGTTGGCTTCCTATTAACGGGCATTGTGACTTCGTTTATCAGTGCGTACATCTGTATTCACTTCTTCTTGAAGATGATTTCACGCATAGGCATGACACCATTCGTTATCTATCGTCTGATTCTAGGTTTTGGCTTGTTTGCTTTCTTGCTGACTGCTTAAACTCAATCCGAATGAAAACGCCCACTTTCTACAGCGGGCGTTTTTGTTTGTCTGTTATGTACTTATCGGTTTATTTTCCTAGCGTAACTCTGACTGCTTCAACGCGACGCTTCTCTTGTTCATCACGAATTGCTGGGCCTTTGAAGCCGTCTTTAATGATCGCTTGTACATCGACAGATGCCGCCGCTTGGTAAGCTTGCATAAACAGCTCTGCTTGCGGGTAAGGTTGGTCTTCTAGCCCCTTTCGACCAGCATGATCGGCTTGGCAACAGATTAAAATATCTTGTAAACGTTCTGATTTACGCCACACATCAAACTTGTTTAGGATTTTGATGATAGTTTGAGGCTTAAGTTCAACTGCTCGATGGATGTTAGAGTGCTGCTCGCACACCATTAGGGCTAAGTCACGAAACTCATTAGGTACGCGTACACGGTCGCACAGCTTTTTAATCAGTTTTAATCCTGTATGACAATGCATTTTATGACTTGGCCATTCGCTTTCTGGCGTGATGCCTTTGCCTAAATCATGTACTTGCGCAGCAAATCGAACGGGTAGTGAATCACTTAGCTTCGCTGCCTGCTGTGCCACCATTAAGGTGTGAATGCCCGTGTCGATTTCCGGATGCCATTTTTCTGGTTGAGGTACACCAAATAGCGCGTCAATTTCTGGCAAGACAACGGCTAATGCACCGCAATCTCTTAAAACGGATAAAAACACGTCAGGGCGGGAGGTAGAAAGCGACTTGTGCCATTCCTGCCAAACACGTTCTGGCGTTAGCGTACTTAGCTCGCCGGATTCGGCCATATCGCGCATCAGCAGCATGGTTTCCTCTGCGACACTAAAACCCAAGTGCGCTAACTTAGCCGCGAAGCGAGCAACACGTAAAACACGCAAAGGGTCTTCAACAAAAGCCTGCGAGACATGACGAAGTACTTTTGCATCGGTATCTCTTTGGCCGCCGTATGGGTCATACAAGTTGCCATCTTCATCCATCGCCATGGCGTTGATAGTGAGGTCGCGGCGAATTAGGTCTTCTTCAAGCGTGACGCTTTGATCAAAGAAACATTCAAAGCCAGTGTAACCCGCCCCAGATTTTCTTTCGGTTCGTGCAAGGGCGTGCTCTTCTTTAGTCTTGGGGTGAAGAAATACAGGAAAGTCTTTCCCGACAGCCGTGTAGCCTTGGCTTTGCATCATTTCTGGTGTCGAGCCGACGACCACCCAATCTTTGTCATAACTGTCGATTCCGAGCAAATGATCTCGAACTGCACCACCAACTAAATAAACTTGCACGCATTACCTCTTAATTTATGGATATGACGTTGGACATTGTAGCAAGCAATGGTACTTTTCTTCACATCTAAAAGAACTTAGCGCTTTGTTTAAGTCTAATAAGGAATATCCCGATTTGATTGCGGGTGGGTTTTAGCTGGAGATCCTAATGTATAAGGACTTTTTCGGGTTTGTTGAACTGCCATTTTCGATTGTTCCAAACTCGCGTTATCTGTATCTGAGCCAACGTCATAAAGAGGCGATTACGCATCTTCAGGCGGGGTTAGGCGATGGTGGTGGTTTTGCCATGCTGACGGGCGAGGTAGGGACAGGTAAAACCACGGTCGCAAAAGCCATGTTGGCAAACTTAGACGAGAACACCAAAGCGGGGTTGATCCTCAATCCAACGTTCTCAAGTCGAGATTTACTCGAAGCCGTTTGTGATGAATTCAAAGTCACCTATCCGCAAGATGCGACATTAAAGCAGCTTAACCAAGTGATTCATGAGTACTTGTTGAATAATCACAAGTCAGGTTGGACAACCTTATTGGTTATCGATGAGGCTCAGCACTTGGCTGCCGATGTGCTTGAGCAATTACGCCTGTTAACCAACTTAGAAACGGATACACGTAAGCTGCTTAAAGTGCTTTTGGTGGGGCAGCCTGAATTACAGCGCTTGTTGCAAACTACGCAACTGCGTCAACTTGCTCAGCGCATTACTGGCCGTTATCACTTGCTGCCACTTGATGAGAAAGAAACCGCAGATTACATCACGTTCCGTTTGCACACCGCTGGTGGTGATAAACAGCTGTTTGACCGCAGTTCTACCAAATTGATTGCTAAATACAGTCACGGTATTCCGCGTCTGATTAACTTGATTTGCGATAAATCCCTGAACATGAGCTATTACAAAGGCAATGTGGTCGTGGATAAGCAAACTGTTCATCAAGCGTGTGAAGAGGTAATGCAGTTCCAAGCGGAGATTTATCAGCAAGACAAACCCATTCGCCGCAGTTTTGAGTGGCCGACATGGGGCTCGGCTGCCATCGGTGTTTGCGCTGCTGTCGGTATTGGTTGGGCTGTGATGCAGCAAATGCCTTTAAAGTCGACGGTAAGCACTGCGCCTGTTCAAGTCGTTCAAGCGACAGTCCCTCAAATTGCTGCGCCTGTGGTTAATGAGCAATTGACCAATGAGCAGCGCAACATGTTGCTAGAACAAAAACAATCGAATCTAGCGGTGAATGAACTGTATAAGCTTTGGGGTTATCGTGCTTCGGTACGTGATAATTTATGTTTATCAGAGCCTCAATCCACCATACGATGCGAGCGTAAAATGGCGACATGGCCGTTGTTGGTGCAGCAAAATCGTCCGGTTATCTTAGAGCTCAACTATCAAGGCCAAGTCGGTTATGTTGTTTTGTATGCCATTGGTGATGACAAGGTCGAAGTGCTCAACGGCAGTCAGCGTTTGCGGCTCCCCGTTTCTTGGCTTAAACCATTGTGGCAAGGCAACATCATTGAGTTGTGGCAAGCGCCGCTCAAGGATACGTTGCGCTTAGATATGGAAGGACCAGCGATTGATGTTCTTGACCAACTCTTGGCACAGGCTGTGAATGAGCAACCGCTAGGTTCTGATATCTATGACGGCGCACTAAAAGAGCGTGTGGAGTTGTTCCAACGTTGGCAAGGCATTGGTGTTGATGGTATCGCAGGGCAACGTACACTGGAGCGATTGCAGCAGAGCGTACAAATGGATGCACCACAGCTAAAGCAAATTGATGAGGAGGACGCATAATGTCAGTCATGAAGCATGTTGGACTCTTTCTATTGCCAGTGAGCATTACGGCGGTTGGCGCGGCGTGGTATTTGGATCTCTTTGCCCAAGATGCCCCAGAGCCTGTTGTGGTTGAAAAAGCGCAGCCGATCGTTGAGCCAGTAAAACCAGTGGTTAAGCCTAAGTTCGAAAGCTTGAGTTACCCCGAGGAGCCACAACTGGCGCAGTTGCAACGAGATTGGCCGACTGCCGAACTCTCACAAGAGTTTGGGACGTTCGTTGATAAAGGGTATGCCAATAATGATTCGGTTCCGGGTGAGCAAGACTTGTTAGAAGTACCTCAGAAAACCGCGCCTACCAGTCCGAAAATGCAAAGCCATGATGATCTCGGCTTATCACTGGACGATCTTGATTTGTCTTCTTTATCTCCAGATTTAGCATTGAAGGTAGAGAACGCGTTAGCAAACAACGATCAACCATCTGCAGATAATGCATCATCGGCTGATGATCTTGAGCGTGACGCTCGGCAATGGCATGGACGATTACCGGCTATGAACTTGCAAACGCACATGTACTCGAGTGACGTGAATCGTCGTTGGGTGAAGATCAATAACGTTGAGTACCATCAAGGTGATGTGGTTGATGGGCAGATCACTTTGAAAGAGATCCAACCGCGAGCGGTGATCGTCGAATTCCAAGGAGAGAAAATCCGTATCCCAGCTCTCTATGAATGGAAAGGCTAAGCTTCAACTAAAGCGGTTTTTTCTTCCAAATCACATCTAGCCAGTGAGCTTTTGCCGCTGGCTTTTTTACTTCTGGATTTTTACATCTGTAGAGCGGTTCGTTTATCCATTTTAGTGATGCCAACTCAGGGTTCAAAGAAACAAAATATACCTTATGCCTGTCGTTTAAATGACTCCAATACGGCGTACTTATTGATAGGTGTTCCCCAGTCAGTGTTGTGTAAAAAAACGCCATATTGACGAACTTCGCAATAAGCATTGAGTCAACGTTAGACATCTTATAAATACAGGAGTCTATCCGGAACGTATGCGTATTCTTACTTTTTCTTTGAGCTTGATTGCCGCGGTGAGCCATGCCGCAAAGCCAGAACCTTTCCCAATTACGCCAGATAATACTGGTGAACATTTTATGGTGAGTGCAACCAACCCTTATGTCAGCAGTACTGGCTATTCCGTATTGAAGCAAGGTGGCAACGCGGTCGATGCCATGGTTGCGATGCAAATGGTGATGTCCGTTGTAGAGCCTGACATGACAGGCATTGGTGGCGGCACGTTCGCTCTGTTCTATCAGCACGATAAACAAAAGTTTCTCGCCTTGGATGGACGCGATGAAGCACCTTCTAGTGCAAACCCAGAAATGTTTGTGGAAAACGGAGAAGTGCTTAGCCGTAATGAGATACTTGGCCCTCGCTCTATTGCCGTGCCGGGAACGCTGCGCTTGCTTTACACCACTCACGAGCAATACGGAAAGCTGCCATGGTCAGAGCTCATTAAGCCTGCCATTGAACTGGCGAGCGAAGGATATGCGATGAACAGCTATACTTATGACATTGTTGTACGAGAGCAAAGCCGACTTGAGCAAGACCCGGAAGTCAAAGCCTTGTATTGGCAAGGAGACGAAATCAAGCCGACGGGCACCTTGATGAAGAACCCGAAGATGGCTGAAACATTGAGAAACATTGCTCAACAAGGTGATAGCTATTTGTATGGCGGTGAGTTTGGTAAGCACATCGTAGACACGGTCAATAGCCGCATTGATGATCAACATGAGAAGTTGTCACTAGACGATTTCAAAAACTATCAAGTAAAGCAACGAGAGGTTATTGAGAGCGATTACCGTGGGAATAAAATCGTTTCGTTTGGTTATCCAGCATCCGGTGGTCTGATGGTCTCTCAAAGCCTTGAGTTACTTGAGCCTTACGAACTCTCACAAATGGCGAAGACGAATGTTGAGCCTTGGCGCTTAATGACTGAGGCGATGCGTATTGCTAAGGCTGACCGTATCGCGTATGCCGGCGACCCAGATTTTGTCGAACCGCCAACGGCTGAATTGCTGTCCAAAGAGTACTTAGATGAGCGTCGTGGACTTATTCCAAGTGAAGGGGTAGCAAAAGAAAATCCAAAAGCAGGGCAAGTCACCGCAACACAGTACGCGCAGTACCAAGGTTTTGAGAGCAAAGATACCGGACACATCTCTATCGTCGATAGGGAAGGGAATGCCATTGCCATGACCAGCACGGTAGGCACTGGTATGGGTTCTGGTGTGATGGTTGATGGCGTTATTTTGAATGCGCAGATGGCAAACTTCTCACCTCAGCCAACGGTTAACGGTAAACCAACTCAGAACTCGATTGAAGCGGGTAAACGTCCACGTTCCGCCATTACGCCATTAATGGTGATGGACAGTGACGACAACCTGCGTTTGGTGGTCGGTTCTCCAGGCAGTTCCCAAATCCCGGGTTATGTGTTGAAAACCGTCGTTGGGGTGCTGGATTGGAACTTATCAGCGCAAGAGGCCATCGATTTGCCGAACATTCAGTACGGCACCAAAATAGACCGCACTAAGCCTTATGACCCGACGGGCTTGCTGGTGGAGAAGAAAACGTTCGCAGAAATGCTGGTACCGGAGTTTATGGAACTTGGCTACCCAGTACACGTGATTCCAGTTGTGAGTGGCTTGAACGCCATTGAGCTAAAAGATGGCAAGATTTACGGGGCAACGGACAGACGCCGAGCATCCAGTTCAATGGGTGAGTAACAAGAATCCTACTTAACAAGCCAACAAAAAAGCCAGTCGATTACGACTGGCTTTTCTTTATCCGTTCAGCTGAAGGCAATTATGCCCAACCTGCTGGCGATTTCTTTCTGCGAGGAATTAGGTGTGGCAGTACCAAACCAAATAGCAGACCAAGACCTGCAACACCACCACCGTAAGTGAAGTACTTCAGTAGCATGTCGTCTTTTTGCGTATCTAGCTTAGCGCGAAGTTCGCGGTTTTCTGTTTCAACAGAAGTAAGCTGGTCGCTGATTTCAGAGTATTTCTTCTCTAGATCAGAAATCTGTTGGTTGCGTGTTTCTAGTGATGTCACTAGACCCGCTTTTTCGGTGTCTGAGTTCTGGCGTGCGTTTGCTAGTTGCTCTTTCACTTCTTTCAGCTCTTTCTCTACGCGAGGAAGGCGAATTGCCATGCTTTCTTGGTTCGTAACAAACTTGCTTTGCACCCAGCCTGTACGGCCACGAGCGTCACGGATTTGTGTGTAACCCGTGTCTTTGTTTGTTTGAAGAAGTTGTACTTTAGAGCCTGCGTTAACACTGCCCATAATGCGGTAAGTGTTGTTTGGACCAGAGTGCATAAAAGTGAATAGGTCATCAGAAATATAACGGTCTGCCGCTAGTGCCGCTGGCGCTGCTAGCAAAGTAAACAAAACCGTGATGATTAGTTTTTTCACAGTAAATCCCTTAACGATTTTCTTGGATACAGCTTTGGCACCGAATTATTGGAGCCGGAAATAGACGAATATTATGCAGTTTCAAACTTCGGTGCAACAAAGAAGGGAGGCAAAGCCTCCCTTTCTGTGCGTTTGAGTCAATAATGACAAAGCGCTTACATTGTATTGACGGTGTTTACTCTTACGAGAACATCGCTTGGATGCCGTAGAAGAATACTACTGCCAATAGTGCGCCTGCTGGTAGCGTAACGATCCAAGATGCAACGATGTTACGAACCACGCCTAGGTTAAGTGCTGCGATACCGCGAGCGAAACCTACACCTAGAACCGCACCTACTAGAGTTTGAGTAGTAGAGATAGGTAGACCAGTACCTGATGCTAGAACTACTGTACATGCTGTTGCTAGCTGAGCTGCAAAGCCACGGCTTGGTGTTAGTTCAGTAATACCAGTACCAACGGTAGCCATAACTTTATGACCTAGCGTTGCTAGACCAACTACGATACCAAAACCACCTAGAGGAAGAATCCACCATGCGATTGTGCTTTTCGCTGTAACTTCACCCATGTGTTCAACCGTTGAAACAACGGCAGACAGTGGACCGATCGCGTTAGCTACGTCGTTTGAACCGTGTGCGAATGCCATTGCACACGCTGTGATAACCATTAGTACGCTGAAGATGCCTTCTACGCCAGCAAAGCTGCGGTCTTCTTCGCGGTTCGCGAATTTCTTCTGAATGTAGAAGTAACCACCTGCCATTACTGCAGCAGAGACGATTGCTGCCCACATCCACGCTTCACCATTACTTAGGTGAAGGCCAACGTGTTTCAGACCTTTCTTAATCGTTACAAGCGCAATCACCATAGTCGTGATGAACATGTACACTGGAACGAAACGTTTCGCGTTGAATAGTGGGTTCTCAGTATCAAAGATCAGACGCTGTGCGCTGACAAAGATAACGTAAGCAAAGAAGCCTGAGATAACCGGAGTAATAATCCAGCTACCGACAATCCCTTGAACACTGCTCCAGTCAACTGCTTCTGTACCTACAGACACACACGCAAAACCGATGATTGCACCGATGATTGAGTGAGTCGTTGATACAGGCCAGCCCATGTAAGAAGCAAGTAGAAGCCAAGTACCAGCCGCAAGAAGCGCTGACATCATGCCGTAGACAAGAATGTCAGGTTGGCTAGCAAATAGAGATGTTTCGATAACACCTTTACGGATAGTGTCGGTTACTTCACCGCCTGCAAGATATGCGCCCGCAAATTCAAAGATCATTGCAATAATGATCGCTTGTTTAACGGTAAGCGCTTTTGAGCCAACAGATGTACCCATAGCATTAGCAACGTCGTTCGCGCCAATACCAATTGCCATCATGAAACCAAAAATCGCTGCAACAATAATCAGGACAGTGCCGTAGTTCGCAAGGATATCCATCGTAATACCTAGTTGTTTTATAACAAGCGGAGCAAAATTTTGCGCGCGTCAGCCCATAAGACGGTGAAAATAGTCATCGTCCATCTGACACGCGTTAGTAATGCTCTTCGTTATGTCGTTAACTTATGTTTTAAGATCGAGATAGCATGACTTCCAAACGAGCACCTACGCGCTGCGCTTGGTCGGCAATACCACCTACCCATTCAAGAATCTTGTACAAGAACATGACATCGATAGGATTCATGTCAGCTTCAATCGCCATCAGTTGTTGGCGAAGTTCAATCTGCATTGCATCGGTGTCATCTTCAATTACGTCCAACTGATGAATCATTTCAGCAACGAGCGTTACTTCACGGCCTTTGAAGCCGGTCTCTAGAAGTTCATCAAGTTCGTTGATCACTTTTTGCGCCTGATCAGCCGCATCAAGACAACGTTGAACGTATGCGAGGAAGTTTGGTTGGAGAGCCTCAGGAATGACAAGTTGTCGACCATATACACGGCCAGCAATGTCTTTTGCCAGGTTAGCAAGTTTGTCTTGTTGAGTTAGAAGCTCAAGCATGTCAGTACGATCGACTGGCATAAACAAACCGCGAGGCAGTTTTAGACGGATTTCACGTTTCAGCACGTCCGCTTCTTTCTCTAGGTGAGAAATCTGAGCACGAATTTCAGCTGCTTTTTCCCAGTCACCCTTTGAAGAAACTTCAAAGAACTTAACCAGGTGTGAACAACATTCGTTGACACACACAACGTGGCGCTGCAAAGGCTTAATTGGGGACTTTGCAAATAACCCCATAATTGTATTTACTGGCATGGTCATTCAACCTAATAACTATAACCTTAAAAAAACATACACCATTTCTTGGCGAAATGTTGAACGATGGCTATAAAGGCGCGCATGTTAACGCATTAAATCGCTCATTAAAACTGTTTTAGATCATCATTCGGGTGATATTTCTTTCTTGCCGTGTGAGAAATTAGGCAATATCCTGTTTCTATCTGCTTTGAAAGGTATAGCTATGGAAACCGAGATAGAACTGAAGTTTTTTGTTTCTCCTGAATTTTCAGAAACTTTAAGAGCTAAAATTTCCGAAACAAAAGTACTTCAGCACAGTAGTCGTGACTTAGGTAACACCTACTTTGATACCGCTGATAAATGGTTAAGAAAGCACGACATTGGTTTAAGAATTCGCCGTTTTGATGATGTTTTTGTCCAGACTGTAAAAACAGCAGGACGCGTTGTTGCTGGCCTTCATCAAAGACCAGAATACAATGCCGAGCACACCAGTAATGAGCCGGACCTCACGCTTCATCCTTCTGATATCTGGCCAGCAGGTAAAGATATCGCAACACTGCAAGCGGAGCTGACGCCTCTATTCTCTACTAACTTCACTCGTGAACAATGGCTGATTGGTATGCCTGATGGCAGCCAAATCGAAGTTGCGTTCGACCAAGGTGCCGTGATTGCCCTAGGTGAAGACGGAGAAGAAAAGCAAGACCCTATCTGTGAAGTGGAACTTGAACTCAAATCTGGTCAAACAGATGCACTGTTTACCCTTGCTCGTAGCCTATGTGAAGCGGGTGGTATGCGTCTAGGCAACTTAAGCAAAGCGGCCAAAGGCTACCGTTTGGCAAGTGGCTATACGGGTGATGAAGTGAAGCCGCTGGCATTGGTCGACAGCAGCAAAAACGACACCGTGGAATACTGCCTAATTAACTCATTAGAGCATGCGTTAGCACACTGGCATTACCATGAGCAAATCTACGCAGAGCGTGATTGTGTCGAATCACTAAGAGAAATCGTCAACGCAATTCGCTTTATCCGCCAAACTTTCACTATCTTTGGCAGCATGGTACCGCGCCGAGCAAGTGCGATTCTGCGCCAAGAAATGAAATGGTTGGAAGAAGAACTTGAGTGGCTCGATGAGCACGCGCATTTAGAAGAGCTACTGGACGATAAAGGCAACGTGCTGCGCAAACTGGACGCACGTAAGTTCCTTGTTTCTGAGTTAACTCAACAACTGGGCGAGCTACCAAGCCGTGAAGAAGTGCTAGAGCTGCTAAGTTCTGCTCGCTACACTGGTTTGCTATTGGATTTGAGCCGTTGGATCTTAACGCGTGGCTGGCAGCCATTCCTTGATGACAAAGCGCGTGAAAAGATGTCGAGTAACATCCAACCGTTCTCAGTGAAGCAACTGGATCGCACTTGGGCTGAGTTGATGGAAGCTTTCCCGGCTGAGCGTGATTTGTCAGCACAAGAATATGTCGATCAACGTTACCGTCTGCTGCGTAATCTTTACACTGGTATTGGCTTCGCGAGCTTGTACGATGCCGAAGAGCGCACCAGCTTCCGTCTACCATGGGCGGACTTAGTGCATGGCATTGACGACCTGCTCATGCTCAACCATTTGCTGCCATTAGTTGGCATGCTAGAAGGGGAAGAGCAAGAACAGTTAGAGCGTTGGCTGCACCGTCAAGAGCGCTCCATCTTGCACGCGATGGATCAGACTCGCGCTATCAGCGTGGAAGTTGAGCCCTATTGGCAAGAATAAGATGACTACAAAAAAATAGGACCTGAAGGTCCTATTTTTTTGTCCGTTGTTTCTGTTCATTGAGTTCGTCTTCGATGGATTGGAGTCTATCTAGTATCTGTTCCTGCCTATCCAATACTTGTTCCAACAGCTTCTCTTTATTCTTCGACCGGTTATCTTGCTGACGAGTGGGAGCGGTCAGGAACGAGGTGATTAAACCTGAAATCATACCGAAGATACCAACACCACATATGATGATCAGCACGGCAAGCAGCTTACCTCCCGTCGTCACTGGATAATGGTCACCATAACCAACGGTCGAAATAGTCACAAAGGCCCACCACAATGCGTCTGTTCCCGTCTGGATGTTGGCATCAGGATTCTGCCCTTCAATAAACAGCATCGCACTAGAACCTAAAGTAATCAGCACCACCATTAACAACAAAATGGACGCTAATGTGGTTTCACGACGGTTTTGCTTGAGCTGGAAAAGAATGAATTTGGAAGAGCGCAGTACCAGAATGACGCGCAAGATATGGAATAAGCGAGCGAAGCGCAAAGGCTCAATCATTGGGATGCTCGCCACAAAATCGATCCAGTGGTGCTTGAGAAACAACTTACGATCTGTGGCTCGGATCAAATCTATAGTGAGCTGCAGTATAAAAATACTACAGATTATAAAATCCAGACCGATAAAGACTTGACGGGTTTCGTGATCAAGCGGGAAAAACAACAGGCCAGAGATCACAAATAGCGCCATGAAGGACAAGATTAGTGATAGCAACCCCATCGGTTTAGTGCTGTCTTTGATATCATAGTTTTTCATACGAAGCTCGAAATAAATCGCGCAACCAGAATCAAGCGCGAGCATAACTATAAGTAAGATAAAGACTATATAAGACTCGGTGGAGAACTGACAATGGAAAAGCTGGCATTTAAGCCGTGGGAAAGGGTGATATCCGACATCAAGCTCGTTCCGAAAATGGTCATGTTGATGGTATTCAGTACCATCCTGATTGTGGCAAAACAATTATGGGACGCGAGCACGTTCTATAACTCATTATTGGCGGCAACACAGAACGAGCAAGTTGCCCAACAACATTACGAAGCCTACCTAACGCAAGTGGCGTGGCAAACCGCGATACTCATTGTTGTGTTTGTGGTGCTATTGCTCGCCGCTGCTCGTGTCATGCTGCGTCAAACACAGTACTTGAATGATGCAATCAAGTTGATGGCAAGCAAAAATCTGTCTGTGCCATTTGGCATGGATTGTAAAGATGAGTATGGCGATGTCGCTCGTGAGCTAGAGAAAACGCGTCGTCAGCTGCATGATGTGATTCAGATGCAGATCAATGCTTCTGATGAGCTTTCTACTCTGACGGAAGTGATGACGCTCAGCATGTCAGAAACCAAAGAATCAGCACAAGAAGAGTTCAACGAGATCGATCAGCTAGCTACCGCAATGAGCGAGATGTCATCTACGGTTCAAACGGTGGCAGAGCATGCACAAACGGCATCGTCTCTTACCGAGCAAGCGTCGACACAAGCTGTGACTGGTCAGCAGTTCTTACAGAAAACCGTGTCTAAGATGAGTGAACTGTCTTCTGATATCGCTTCTTCAGCAAGCGCGGTAAACCAAGTGGAAGAGCGTGTTGATGCCATCGGCAGCGTAGTTGGCACCATTCAAGGTATTTCAGAACAAACCAACTTGCTTGCACTGAATGCGGCAATTGAAGCGGCACGTGCGGGTGAAGCGGGCCGTGGCTTTGCAGTAGTAGCCGATGAAGTTCGTAACCTTGCTCAACGTACGCAGCAAGCAACGGTAGAAATCCAAGAGATGATCACTCAGCTTCAAGCGAGCGCAACCTCAGCGGTAGAGTTGATGGAGAAGAGCGTGGTTGAGGCAGCTGAAGGTGTTGAGCTAGTTTCAAATGCTGGCACTGAGCTTGACGGCATTGTTGGTCAAGTCACGCAAATTAACGATATGAACTTCCAGATTGCAACGGCATCAGGTCAGCAAAGCAGCGTCGCAGAAGAAATGAGCCAGAACTTAACTAATGTTCGTGAGCTTGTGGAAGCATCGGTCGTGGTGGTCAGCGAGTTGCTAGAGACCTCTGAGATGATGCAGAACAATGCAGAAGAGCTCGACAAGAAGATTAAATCTTTCGAAGTCTAGTTTCAGCAAGCTTTGATAAAACGCCCACAAACCTTTTGTGGGCGTTTTTATTTATGCCAACTCTGGTATAAAAGAGTGTATACCTCTCAAACCACAGTGCTTTTCACACAAGGAAGAAAAATGCAGCTGCCTTCGTCACTGATTTCTGTCGCGGATTCTGCGGTTCAAAACGCCGAGCAAGCGGGATACTTTCAACAATGGCCAACCGAGATTGCTGAGCAATTTCGTTTTGTGTCTGGGTTAAGTAAGTTCATTACCGAAGCGATTCATCGTGATGAGACACTCGCACAAAACTTGCCAAGCATGCTGGCAGAAAGTAGTCGACAACAAGCTTATCGTACACGCCTCGCCGATCTCTTAGCTGAATGCCAAGATGAAATGGCAGGCCACCGTGTGCTGCGTCAGTTCCGTAACCGCGAAATGGTCTACATTGCGTGGAAAGACTTTACCCACACTTGGACACTAGAAGAGTCGCTCAGTCATTTGTCTCAATTGGCAGAGGCGATGATCTTCGAAACTTATCAATGGCAATACAAGATTTGCTGTAATGAGTGGGGCACGCCAACCAATGCCGAGGGTGAAGCGCAACCTATGCTGATCATTGGCATGGGTAAGCTTGGCGGTGGTGAGCTTAACTTCTCTTCTGACATCGATCTGATTTTCACATACCCAGAAAACGGTGAGACGCAAGGCGCGCGCCGCAGCATTGCCAACGCGCAGTTCTTTACCCGTTTGGGGCAACGCATCATTAAAGCACTCGACCAACAAACCTTTGACGGCTTCTGTTACCGCGTGGATATGCGTTTACGTCCATTTGGTGAAAGTGGTCCGTTGGTGATGAGCTATGCCGCGCTCGAAGATTACTACCAAGAACAAGGAAGGGATTGGGAACGTTATGCGATGATTAAAGCGCGCGTGATGGGCAGTGAAATGTATCCGCAATATCAAGAGTTGCGCCAGATGCTGCGTCCGTTTGTTTTCCGCCGTTATATAGACTTCAGTGCGATTCAATCTCTGCGCCGGATGAAATCCATGATCAGCAGTGAAGTGCGCCGTCGTGGTTTGAGCAATAACATCAAGTTGGGTGCGGGCGGCATTCGTGAGATTGAGTTTATCGCTCAAGTGTTCCAGTTAATTCGTGGTGGTCGCGAGCCATCTTTACGTGGTCGAGGCCTGCTAGAAACCTTGAATGCCATTGGTGAGCTGGGTCAGCTTACGCAACCAGAGGTCGATAACCTTGAAGTGGCTTATAAGTACCTGCGCCAGTTAGAAAACCTGCTACAAGCGATGGCGGACAAGCAAACGCAAACCTTGCCCGATTGTGCAGACGAGCAATTGAAACTTGCTACTGCGATGCGCTTTGATAGTTGGGATGCGCTCATTGCTCAAACGCAACAACACATGGCAAACGTGCACAAGGTATTTGAAAGTTTGATTGGTGATGATGAAGAGGACGAAGCGGAAGCCGTCGCTCGTCATTTCCACGAATTGTGGGACATGGCGACCAAGCAAGATGTGCTTGAACACGTTCTACAAGAGGATATCAAAGCCGAGAATCCAGAAAACTTGGCGAAAACCATTATGCAGTTCAAAGCGGATCTGGCGAAGAAGACGCTTGGACCACGTGGGCGAGAAGTGCTGACCAAGCTAATGCCAAAAGTCTTCGATGCGGTGTTTGCTCATCCGGATGCGCAGTTTGGCTTGCCGCGAGTTTTGCATTTGCTGCATAACATCTGTACGCGAACAACGTACCTTGAGCTGTTGGATGAACATCCGGCTGCGTTAGTGCAATTGGTTCGTCTGTGTACAGCTAGCCCA
The DNA here is from genome assembly GCF_000817815.1 of Vibrio owensii CAIM 1854 = LMG 25443. GTDB lineage: Bacteria > Pseudomonadota > Gammaproteobacteria > Enterobacterales > Vibrionaceae > Vibrio > Vibrio owensii. Next base: position 108,388 of record NZ_JPRD01000048.1, on the reverse strand, counting down.
ATGATTTCTGAACAGCTATCGCGTTATCCAATTCTGCTTGATGAGTTGATCGACCCTCAGCATTTGTACAACCCAATTCCACTTGATAGCTACCGAACAGAGCTACGTGACTTCCTTGCCCGCATCCCAGAGGATGATATGGAGCAGCAGATGGAAGCGCTGCGCCAGTTTAAACAAATCTGCATCTTGCGTATTGCCGCTGCTGATATTGCTGGTGTCCTTCCTGTGATGAAAGTGAGTGACCACTTAACCTACTTGGCAGAAGCAATTGTGGAAGCGGTAGTGAACCAAGCTTGGTTACAAGTGTCGGAAAAATATGGCGAACCAACGCATGTGAAAGATCGTGAAGGTAAAGGTTTCGCCGTGATTGGTTACGGAAAAGTTGGCGGTTGGGAGCTGGGTTATAACTCAGACCTCGATATCGTGTTTATGCACGATTGCCCAGTGAACGTCTACACCGATGGTAAGAAAGAAATTGATGGTCGCCAGTTCTATCTTCGTTTAGCGCAGCGCATCATTCATATTTTCTCAACCCGCACTGCATCAGGCATTCTGTACGAAGTGGATACTCGCTTACGTCCATCTGGTGCTTCTGGGTTATTGGTTAGCCCAACCGATGCTTTTGATGACTATCAACACAAAGATGCATGGACATGGGAGCATCAAGCTCTTGTTCGTGCGCGTATGATTTATGGTGATGAGCCTTTGGCTATCGCCTTCCACAACACCCGTCATGATGTGTTGTGTAAACAGCGTGACCAAGACGCGCTGAAGAAAGACGTGGTCGATATGCGTGAGAAAATGCGTGACCACTTGGGTGGGAAAAAATCCGGTCGTTTTATGCTGAAGCAAGACAACGGCGGTATTACCGATATTGAATTTCTCGCTCAATACCTTGTGCTCAACTACAGTCACAGTAAGCCGAAGCTGATTCGCTGGTGCGATAACGTGCGTATTTTTGAAACCCTGATTGCACAAGGTGTCATGGAAGAAGATCAAGCGATGCAATTGACGCGCGCATACACATCAATGCGCGATGAGATTCATCGTCGAAACTTGCTCAACTTGGATGCCGATGTGGCGGAAGAGAAATTTGTTGCAGAGCGAGAGTGGGTGAAGCAAGCATGGAATCAATGGTTTGCCTAAGCAGAAGTAGTGCACAAGGTTCAGCCTAGAAAAAGGCTGTGTTAAACTCACCACGATTTAATTTTTGGAGACCAATAATGAAACCAATTCTACCTGATTACAACAGCGCTGGTGTGCTAATCATCGGTGATGTCATGCTAGATCGTTACTGGTATGGCCCGACTGGACGTATCTCTCCTGAAGCGCCAGTACCTGTTGTGAAAGTAGAAAACAATGAAGAGCGTCCGGGTGGTGCTGCGAACGTGGCAATGAACATTGCTTCACTTGGCGGTCACGCTCACATTGTTGGTCTAACGGGTATGGATGAGCCAGCGAAAGTACTGACGGAAACGCTGAACTCGCTAAAAGTGAAATGCGATTTCGTCGCGCTGCCAGAATATCCGACCATCACTAAACTACGCGTGATGAGCCGTGGTCAGCAACTTATCCGTCTGGACTTCGAAGACAAGTTCGAGAACACAGATGCAGAACCAGTGTTGTCTCGTATGGAAACCGCACTACCAAGTGTGAAAGCGGTGATCATGTCTGATTACGCGAAAGGTTCCCTAGAACACGTTCAGGCTTACATCCAAAAAGCGCGCGCAGCAAACATCCCTGTCTTCATTGACCCGAAAGGTGCGGATTTTGAGCGTTACCGCGGCGCAACACTGCTTACGCCAAACATGAAAGAGTTTGAAGACGTAGTGGGCAAAGTGAAATCTGACCAAGAGCTAGTCGAGAAAGCGCTGGCTTTGGTTGAAGAGTTCGAATTTGAAGCGCTATTGGTAACACGCAGCGAAAACGGTATGACCTTGATTCGCCGTGGCCAAGAGCCGTTCCATTTGCCGACCCAAGCAAAAGAAGTGTACGACGTGACAGGCGCTGGCGACACGGTTATCTCTGTTCTTGCGGCATCTGTTGCTGCGGGTAAATCGTTTGAAGAAGCGTGTGCACTGGCAAACGCAGCCGCAGGTGTTGTAGTTGGTAAACTGGGTACATCAACGCTTTCTGAGATTGAGTTAGCAGAAGCGATTCACGGTAGCCAAGATACAGACTACGGTGTGATTTCAGAACAAGCACTGATTGAAGCAGTGAAGAAAGCACGTGCGAAAGGCGAGAAGGTTGTGATGACCAATGGTTGTTTCGACATTCTGCACGCAGGTCATGTGTCTTACTTAAACCACGCTGCTGAGCTAGGCGACCGCCTTATCGTTGCGGTAAATACCGATGAATCAGTGAAGCGCCTAAAAGGCCCTGGTCGTCCAGTAAACCCAACCGATCGTCGTATGGCGGTATTGGCAGGTCTTGGTGCGGTTGATTGGGTAGTTCCATTTAGCGAAGACACGCCTCAGCGTTTGATCTCTGAAGTGTTGCCAAGCTTGCTAGTAAAAGGTGGCGATTACAAACCAGAAGAGATAGCTGGTGGTAAAGAAGTGATTGCTGCAGGCGGTGAAGTTCGCGTACTGAACTTTGAAGACGGTTGTTCAACCAGCGAAATCATCAATGCTATCAAAGGTGGGAAAGGTTAATTCCTTCCTCACCAAGCTGATTACGACAAACTAATTATTAAAGGCCGCTTTCGAGCGGCCTTTGTTGTTTTTGGACGAGTGAATCTAACCACAAAGTCATTCCAGTCCTTCCCGTTTTCAAGGGGGAGTTAGAGGGGGAATGGCTTGTCTAGCGGCAATAAAAAACGCCAGCTGAAAAATCAGCTGGTGTTTTGCGTGTTACTTCGTTATCGATGTTTATTTTACTGGCTTAAGGCCTGCATCAACATCTAGGATATCTTGCTCGCTCAGTGTACCTACAGCTTGACGTAGCTGAAGGCCAGCAAGAATGTAGTTGTAACGAGCGTCTGATAGGTTCTTGTTCGCATCGTATAGACGACGAGTTGCGTCTAGTACGTCAACGATAGTACGCGTACCTACATCGAAACCAGCTTCTGTTGCTTCAAGCGCAGACTGTGCTGACACTACAGATTGCTCGTACGCTTTTAGTGCGCCGATAGAAGCGTTGATGTTGTTGTTCTGTGCACGCACTTCTTTCACAACACTACGGTATTCTGCTTCTAGATCTTCACTCGCAGATACGTAACCGAATTCCGCTTGTTTCACTTCAGACGTTGTACGACCACCAGTGTATAGAGGCACTGCTAGGTTAACACCAACATTGAAGCCATCCGTTGTGTTGTCCGCTGTGCTCTCTGCTGTGTCAGAGTAGTTGTAACCACCGTCAAGAGATAGCGTTGGTAGGTGACCAGAGCTTGCTAGCGAGATGTTGTCGCGAGCGATGTCTTGTGCGATACGTGCAGACAGTAGGCTCAGGTTAGTTGTTTTCGCTTCTTCAATCAGAGCTTCTGCTGGCTCAGAAGAGCGGCTTGCAGAGAAACGAGCGGTGTCTAGAACGTTCAGGTTCTTGTGCTCTTGGCCTGTGATTTCACGTAGTGATTCGTAGCTGTTGATCAGATCGTTTTCTGCCAATACTTCATCGGCTAGTACTGCATCGTACTGTGCTTGTGCATCATGTACGTCAGTGATTGCCGATAGACCTACTTCAAAACGTTGCTTAGTTTGTTCTAGCTGACGGCCAACGGCTGCTTTTTCTGCACGAACGAACACAAGGTTGTCTTGTGCACGCAGTACTTCGAAGTAAGCTTGAGAAACACGAAGGATCAAACCTTGTTGTGTTGCTGCGTACGTTGCGTCTGCACGACGAGCCGTTTTCTCAGCCGTGTCTAGCGTGATCCATGATGCACGGTTGTACAACTCTTGCGAGAAGCCAACACCTGCAGACAACACGTTTTGGTCGTTGTCACGATCTTGTAACGTAGGGGTATTGTTGTCGTAGTCAGTATCACCACGAGCGATGTCGTAACCCGCTGTTAGGTTGATTTGTGGTAGTAGGGCACTGCGGCTAGAGTTGATTGCTTCAAAAGCTTGATCACGCTGCGCTGCTACACTGAGCAATTGAGGGTCGTTTTGTTTTGCTAAGTCATAGATTTCAGCAAGAGAGTCTGCCCATGCAGATGTGCTCATACTGCCTAGCGCTGCACTGATAAATAGTGGAAGCAGTTTTTTCATTTTCCATTCCCGCGGTATATAGATTGGTTAATTCTCAGTAGTTTAACTCAATTTGGACGATATTTACTCGAAACTTTGCACTTTTTTACACGTAATTATCCACTTGTGCAATAAATAATTGGGAAACGCTTAAAATAATTTATAACTATTGTACAAAAAGTTGAGCCAAGTCCTTTGAGCAAGCGAATAACAATGAGTAAACTACAAGATTCACTCAGAGAGGTGTTGAATGCAACAGTGTGACAAGCAACAAAATGATTTTACTCCCCAAGATGTGGAAATAATCTCAAAAGAAACCGTGTTTAAAGGCTTCTTTAAAATGGTGAAATACCGTTTTAAGCATAGATTATTCGCAGGCGGATGGAGTGGGATTGTCGAACGAGAAATGTTCGAACGTGGTCATGCTGCTGCCATGCTCCCGTATGATCCTGTGACTGATCAGGTAGTGATCATTGAACAGATCCGCGTTGGCGCATTAGAACATTCGCATCCTTGGCAGCTAGAAATTGTCGCTGGCATGATTGATCGTGACGAATCATCAGAAGAAGTGATTCGTCGAGAAGCGGAAGAAGAAGCGGGTATCCAAGTCGGACGTGTGGCTTCGGTTACCTCTTATTACCCTTCTTCTGGTGGTTGTTCTGAAAAGCTTGATGTGTTCATCGGTGAAGTCGATGCAACTAAAGCGCATGGCATTCATGGTTTAGACTATGAAAATGAAGATATTCGAGTTCATGTGATCAGCCGTGAAACTGCGTATCAATGGGTGAAGGATGGAAAATTCGAAAATGGTGCCTCAATCATTGCACTTCAATGGTTACAATTGAATCACCAAGAATTGACATCGCAATGGGGACAAACCTCAAAGGTGGAGAAATAATAATGGCGCAAGTAGCTGAAAAACAGCGATACCATGTTGACTTAGCGGGTCTGATGAGAACTTATGAGACCAACTACGCCAAGCTGAACGCTTTGCTGCCTGTCTCTGCCGAAGTTGGTGATGTTCGTTGCTACCAAGCGGCGAACATAGTTTACCAACTGACCGTGAATGAAATCACAAAATACACCACAGTTGTTGAGATATGTCAGAGTGATGAAACACCAGTGTTTCCTTTACCTACGATGTCTGTCAGGCTTTATCACGATGCGAGAGTCGCCGAAGTATGCTCAAGCGGAGAGTTTTCTCGCATCAAAGCTAAATATGATTATCCCAACGACCAGTTGATGCAGAAAGATGAAAAGCATCAGCTTAATACGTTCCTTGGTGAATGGCTGACGTTCTGTTTACGAAGTGGTATTAGTAGAACGCCACTTGCCTTCAATTGATTGTCACGTCGCTAAGGGAAAATAACAAAAAACAATATAGTGGACGAATCAGGTTTTCATTTTGCAATCATCTAGTGACAGCATAAAGCTATTACAAATCACGGATACTCATCTGTTTGAAGCCGATGAGGGCAGCTTGCTGAGCGTAAGAACCGCCGACAGCTTTGCTGCTGTGATACAAGAGGTTCTTCATCGTCAGGTGCAGTTTGAATACGTTTTGGCAACTGGCGATATTTCACAGGACCACAGTGCAGAGTCTTATCAGCGCTTTGCTGAAGGCATCGCGCCGCTGAAAAAAGATTGTTTCTGGCTTCCCGGTAACCACGACTACAAGCCAAACATGGGCAGTGTACTGCCATCTCCTCAAATTCAAGCCGTTGAGCATCTAATGCTTGGCGAGCATTGGCAGTTGATTCTATTGGATTCACAAGTGGTAGGCGTACCTCACGGACGCTTAAGTGATCAGCAATTGTCTCTGCTTGAAGAAAAGTTAGCGGAAAACCCGCAAAGACACACCTTGGTGCTTTTACACCACCACCCGCTTTTAGTTGGTAGTGCGTGGCTTGACCAACACACGTTGAAAGATGCAGAAGCATTTTGGCAAGTTGTGGACCGTTTTGAGAACGTAAAAGGCATTTTATGTGGTCATGTGCACCAAGACATGAATGTTCTTTATAATGGCATCCGTGTGATGGCAACGCCGTCAACTTGTGTACAGTTCAAACCGAATTCCGATGACTTCGCCTTAGATATCGAGTCTCCAGGTTGGCGAGAACTTGAGTTGCACAGTAATGGCGACATTACGACTGAGGTCAACCGTTTACCAGATGGCCAATTCCAGCCAGACTTTACCTCAAACGGATACTAATCATTATCACGCCCGAACCTTATGTTCGGGCTTACTTTTTTAACTTGAGGTGATCATGAGTAAACCTTCTTTGTTGCTTTATATCCATGGCTTTAACAGTTCGCCGCTTTCGATGAAGGCGAATTTAATGAAAGCGTTCTGTGAGCAGCAACGACCGGACATCAAGGTTATCGTGCCTCAATTGCCGTGTTTCCCTCAACTTGCTGCTCAAAGCCTGCTGGACATCGTTGAGCAATACAAAGACGACTACAACATTGGTTTAGTGGGGAGTTCTTTGGGGGGCTACATGTCGACTTGGCTTAATGCAAAGTTTGGCTTTCCTGCTGTAGTTGTTAACCCAGCAGTGAAGCCTTATGAATTGCTGGTGGATTACCTCGGTGAACAAACTAACCCATATACGCACGAAACCTATACACTTGAGGCCTGTCATATTGACGAGCTAAAAGCACTTGATGTACAAAGCATCGCGTCGCCTGAGAGCTTCTGGCTTTTACAGCAAACGGAAGACGAGGTTTTAGACTACCGCCAAGCCGTAGAAAAGTTCGCAAACGCGAAACAAACGGTAGAAGAAGGCGGTGATCACAGTTTTGTAGGCTTTGAGCGTTACCCTGCTCAAATCATTGAATTCCTAAAACTGTAATACTAACGAGACGATTGGAATAGGCTCATAGTTTTCATTGCTATATCCAACCGTTTCTTGACATAGTTGGCAGGCTTTCCGACTATGTTTTGCCAAAAAGATCTTAAGGGTATGAAGCCCTGACTACTTTGTTATGCGTGACCTTATCTTTGATAAGCATGCAGACGAGGTAGCTTTTTCGTTTCTCGAGTATGGCTCGCACAATTGCGAGGCTCGGGTTACAAGTAAACTTTGAGAACAATTCCGTATTATGACTGAACAATATAATGCTGGTGCCATTGAAGTACTGAATGGCTTAGAGCCAGTACGTCGCCGACCAGGGATGTATACGGATACAGCGCGCCCAAACCACTTGGGCCAAGAAGTTATCGATAACAGTGTCGATGAAGCGCTAGCCGGACATGCCTCAAAAGTACAAGTCATCCTACATGCTGACCAATCACTAGAAGTGATCGATGATGGTCGAGGCATGCCTGTTGATATCCACCCAGAAGAAAAGGTATCAGGTGTTGAACTGATCCTATGTAAGCTTCACGCAGGTGGTAAATTCTCTAATAAGAACTACCAATTCTCTGGTGGTCTGCACGGTGTAGGTATCTCCGTTGTAAACGCGCTGTCTAAGCGTGTTGAAGTGACCGTCCGTCGTGATGGTCAAGTGTATGAGATTGCTTTTGAACACGGTGATAAAGTTTCTGACCTAACGGTTGTCGGCACATGTGGTCGTCGTAACCGTGGTACCAGTGTGCACTTCTGGCCAGACGCGAAGTACTTTGATTCTGCAAACTTCTCAGTAACTCGTCTGGTGAATAACCTACGAGCGAAAGCGGTACTTTGTCCCGGCCTAGAAATTACTTTCACAGATAAAGTAAACAACAAAGACTACAAGTGGTTCTACGAAGATGGTTTGAAAGACTATCTAGCGGAAGGTGTAAAAGGCTATACCGTTCTGCCAGAAGAACCATTTACTGGTGAGTTTTCAGCGGAAACCGAAGCGGCAAACTGGGCGGTGATCTGGCAGCCAGAAGGCGGTGAGATGATCACGGAAAGTTACGTGAACCTTATCCCAACCGCACAAGGTGGTACGCACGTTAATGGTTTGCGCCAAGGTTTGCTTGATGCGATGCGTGAGTTCTGTGAATTCCGCAACTTGCTGCCTCGTGGCGTGAAGCTAACTGGTGATGACGTTTTCGACCGTTGTTCATACGTGTTATCAGTTAAGATTCAAGATCCTCAGTTTGCGGGTCAGACCAAAGAGCGTCTCTCTTCTCGTCAAACCGCTGCGTTTGTATCTGGCGTGGTGAAAGATTCGTTCAGCCTTTGGTTGAACGAAAAACCACAACTTGCAGAGCAACTTGCCGAAGTCTGTATCGCGAACGCCCATCGCCGTATGCGTGCGAGCAAAAAGGTTGTGCGTAAGAAGGTTGCTTCAGGCCCAGCACTGCCGGGTAAGCTGACAGACTGTTCTGTGCAAGACCTTAACCGCACCGAAATCTTCTTCGTGGAGGGTGACTCGGCGGGCGGTTCAGCTAAACAAGCACGTGATCGTGAGTTCCAAGCGGTCATGCCACTGCGCGGTAAGATCCTAAACACATGGGAAGTCTCTGCAGACCAAGTTCTGGCTTCTCAAGAAGTGCACGATATCTCAGTTGCTTTGGGTATTGACCCAGACAGCGACAACTTAGACAGCCTTCGCTACGGTAAGATCTGTATCCTTGCCGATGCGGACTCGGATGGTCTGCACATCGCAACGCTATTGTGTGCACTGTTCACACGTCACTTCCGTGCGCTGGTTGAAGCTGGTCATATCTACGTAGCGATGCCGCCTCTGTACCGTATCGACTGTGGTAAAGAAGTATTCTATGCCCTAGACGATGACGAAAAAGATGGCGTATTAGAGCGCTTGTCGAAGAAGAAAGCCAAAATCAACGTGCAACGATTCAAAGGTCTGGGTGAGATGAACCCACTTCAGTTGCGTGAAACAACCATGGATCCAAATACGCGTCGTCTGGTTCAGTTAACCATTGATGACTCAGCGGCGACCATGGAAATGATGGACATGCTGCTTGGTAAGAAACGAGCAGATGACCGTCGTTCTTGGCTACAAAGCAACGGCGATATGGCAGAGGTTTAACGGATGTCTACAGAAATTACTTATGATGGCGTTGAACAGTTGCCAATGCGCAAGTTCACTGAAGACGCTTATCTGAACTACTCGATGTACGTAATCATGGATCGCGCATTGCCATACATTGGCGATGGTTTGAAGCCGGTTCAACGACGCATCATTTACGCAATGTCGGAGCTTGGTCTTTCGGCATCAGCGAAATACAAAAAATCAGCACGTACCGTTGGTGACGTACTGGGTAAATACCACCCGCATGGTGACTCTGCGTGTTACGAAGCGATGGTACTCATGGCTCAGCCATTCTCTTACCGTTACCCATTGGTAGATGGTCAAGGTAACTGGGGTGCGCCAGATGATCCGAAATCATTCGCGGCAATGCGTTATACCGAAGCGAAACTGTCTAAGTTTGCTGAAGTACTGCTAGGTGAGCTGGGTCAAGGCACGGTTGAATGGCAACCTAACTTTGATGGCACGATGAAAGAGCCACAAATGTTGCCTGCACGTCTGCCTCATATCTTGCTAAACGGTGTAACTGGTATCGCGGTTGGTATGGCGACGGATATTCCGCCTCACAACGTTCGTGAAGTGGCGGATGCAACCATCCACTTAATCGACAACCCGAAAGCAGAACTGCCTGATGTGATGCAGTTTGTGAAAGGTCCAGATTACCCAACAGAAGCGGAAATTACTTCACCACAAGCGGATATCGAAAAGATTTACCGTAACGGTCGCGGTAGCATCAAGATGCGTGCGGTATGGCACAAAGAAGGTTCTGACATCGTCATTACTTCTCTGCCACACCAAGTATCGGGTGCGAAGTTACTAGAACAAATCGCGAACCAAATGCGCGCGAAGAAACTACCAATGGTAGACGACCTTCGTGACGAATCGGATCACGAAAACCCAACACGTATCGTAGTGGTGCCAAAGTCAAACCGCGTTGACTGTGACTTGTTGATGAATCACTTGTTCGCTTCAACCGACCTTGAGCGCAGCTACCGTGTTAACTTGAACATGATTGGTTTGGATAACCGTCCTCAAGTTAAAGGTCTGGTACAAATTCTGTCTGAGTGGATTGAATTCCGTCGTACGACTGTTCGTCGTCGTCTGCAACACCGCCTAGACAAAGTAATGGCTCGTCTACACATCTTGGAAGGTTTGTTGGTTGCTTACCTAAACCTAGATGAAGTGATTGAGATCATTCGTACTGAAGACGATCCAAAAGCTGTGCTGATGGAGCGTTTTGGGATTACCGATATCCAAGCGGATGCAATTCTGGATACTAAACTTCGTCACCTAGCAAAACTAGAAGAGATGAAGATCCGTGGTGAGCAAGACGAGCTAGAAAAAGAACGTGAGAAGCTAGAGCAGCTATTGGGTTCTGAGCGTCGTCTAAACACACTACTAAAGAAAGAAATCAAAGCAGACGCAGAGAAATACGGTGATGACCGTCGTTCTCCATTGGTTGAGCGTGCAGAAGCAAAAGCGCTAACAGAACGCGACCTAGTACCAAGTGAGCCAATCACAGTGGTACTTTCAGAGAAAGGCTGGATTCGCCATGCGAAAGGTCACGATGTAGACGCAGAAGGCTTAAGCTATAAATCTGGTGATAACTACTTAGCGCATGCGCGTGGTAAGAGTAACCAGCAAGCGGTATTCTTCGGTAGCGATGGTCGAAGCTACTCATTAGAGTCGCATTCATTGCCATCCGCTCGAAGCCAAGGCGAACCGATTACAGGTCGCTTGAATATCACAGCGGGTAGCAGCATTCGCCAAGTGATCATGGGTGAAGATGAGCAACTGTGGCTAGTTGGCTCTGACGCGGGTTACGGCTTTGTATGTAAAGGCTCTGAGCTACTGTCTAAGAACCGAAGCGGTAAAGCCTTGGTGACGCTACCTGCCAACTCTGAGGTGATGACACCGAAGACGATTGCTGATTTGGATTCTGATGAAATTCTCGCGATTACCAACCAAGGCCGCATGTTGTTGTTCCCAATTAAAGACCTGCCGCAATTGGCGAAAGGTAAGGGTAACAAGATCATCAACATTCCTGCAGCGAAAGCGAAAGAGCGTGAAGAGGTTCTGTCTCACTTGATGGCATTGCCACAAGGTGCTTCTCTAACGCTTTATGCGGGTAAGCGTAAGCTAGGTTTGAAACCAGCAGACTTAGAAAACTTCCGTGGTGAACGTGGACGTCGAGGTAGCTTACTACCACGCGGCCTACAGCGCGTAACGCGAATTGAAATCGAGATGGGCGGAAGCGCAGAAGTTTCAGAAGAACCAAGCGACAGCGAATAACACACAAACAAAAATCCCAGCCAATGGCTGGGATTTTTTTATGCTTCTTGTTTGTCTTCGGCGATGGTGACTTTTAAATTCATTTCTTTACCCTTGCGGATAATCCCTACATCCACAGAGGTACCTGGGCGTAAGTCAGTAACGATGTCCATGACGCTTTGGCGTCCTTGAACTTTAGTGCCGTTAATACTAATGATGATGTCTTGTTTCTCAAAACCAGCCGCACTTGCGGGACCATTTGGATCGATACCAAGAACCACAATACCGCCAATGTGCTCGTTACCTAACAAGCGAGCAGTTACCGCATTAATATCTTGCCCATCAATACCGATATAACCACGGATCACGCGGCCATCAGCGATGATCTTCTGCATGATTTTGTTTGCTAGCGGTGCTGGAATTGCAAATGAGATACCGTAGGTCTCAAGGTCAGTCGCCTGTTGGAATGAAGCGGTATTGATACCGACCAGTTCACCTTGAGTATTCACCAATGCGCCACCGGAGTTGCCCTCATTGATAGCGGCATCGGTTTGGATAAAGGCTTGGCGACCATCACTGATGGACGAGCGGCCTGTCGCAGAGATAATGCCGAAGGTAGTCGTCTGGCCTAAGTTGTATGGGTTACCAATGGCAAGCACCACATCACCCACTTGAGGTTTATAGTCAGCATTTAATGGGATAACGGGCAGATTAGAGCCTTCAACACGTAAGATCGCAATGTCTGTACGCTTGTCTGTACCTACCAATTGAGCAGCAGCAACACGGCCATCTTGCAAGGCTACGACGATTTGATCAGCTTGAGCGACAACGTGATAGTTGGTAATGATGTAACCTTTTTCGCTCACGATAACCCCAGAACCTAGTCCTTGAGTCGACAGCTTGCTGCGATCATTTTCCACATATTTGCGGCTGTAGATATTCACCACCGCAGGTGCTGCCTTTCTTACCGCTTGGTTAAAAGACACTTCTAGCGATGCGATATTGCTCGGTTGCGGGTCAACAAGGGCGGTTGGGATAACATTGCTGCGCAAAGATGGAACGGCGAGTAATACGATAACGGCAGTTGCTAAGCCTAAAAAGACAGAACGTAACAAAAAGCTAAGCATAACCTCTCCATGATTGAGCGCCCAATTGGCATAGAAAACTGAAGGATAGCATTACATTGAAAAATAACAAAAGGGCAAGACGCGATCGTCTTGCCCTTTTAAAAAACCATGACATAAGAAGGAAAGTATTCGAGCGCTATCACTGATAAATATGTTGCTAGCGCTCGTTTGCTGTCAGCTATGTGATTGTTGAATGATGTCTATTAACGGATGACTAAGTAAACCGTCCGATCACCACGTTGAACGTTTATCGCGAGCACACCTTTGTGTTTCTCAACAATCGCGCGCAGTTCTGCTAAATTCTTCACACGCTTACGGTTAACACCAATAATGATATCGTCTTGCTCAAGTTGGTATTGTGCCGCTGGAGAGTTTTCAGCCACACTCGTCACCTTAACTCCTTGGATTTTATCGCTTGGCGTGGTGTTGCTGAGTTCTGCGCCTTTAAGGCCTTCGTGAAGCGTTTCCGCCTTCGCTTTCACATTGGTAGATTCACCTAACGTCACATCGAAGGATTTCTTCTTACCATCACGAATCACACCCAATGTGATCTCTTTGCCCGCACCGAGCGTTGCGACTTTTGCGCGTAACTCGGAGAAGGTATCAATCGACTTACCGTTTACGGAAGTAATCACATCACCAGCTTTCAGGCCTGCTTTATCTGCAGCGCTATCAGGCACTACTTGGCTAACAAACGCGCCTTTACTCGATTCATAACCTAATGCTTCTGCCAGTTCTGAAGTGACCTCGCCACCTTGTACGCCCAGCATGCCGCGTTTCACTTCACCAAACTCTAGAATTTGGTCAGTTAGGTTTTTCATCATGTTAGATGGAATAGCAAAACCGATACCAACATTGCCGCCATTCGGACCAAGAATCGCGGTATTGATACCGATCAGTTCACCATTAAGGTTGACTAAAGCACCGCCTGAGTTACCGCTGTTGATGGCCGCATCTGTTTGGATGAAGTTCTCGAAATTCTCGACATTCAAGCCGCTTCGACCGAGTGCCGAGACGATACCCGAAGTGACGGTTTGACCAAGGCCAAATGGGTTACCAATCGCAACCGTGAAATCACCAACGCGTAGCTTGTCTGAATCGGCGACTTTAATCTGAGTCAGATCTTTTGCTTTCTCCAGTTTGAGTAGAGCAATGTCTGACATTTCATCTCCACCTACTAATTCTGCATCGTACTCTCGACCATCGTACAAACGGACACGGATGTCATCAGCGCCTTTAATTACATGGTAGTTTGTGACGATTTGCCCTTTGTCCGCGTTAATAATAACGCCAGAGCCCAAGCCTCTGAATGGACGCTCACGAGTTTGCTCTGTTGGAAACTCAGGCCCAAAGAAGAACTGAAACTGCTCTGGGATACGGCTGGTTTGAACTTGTTTACCTTCAACCGCAATACTCACAACCGCAGGGGTCACTTTTTCGAGCATCGGGGCAAGGCTAGGTAACTGCTCCCCATCCACACTTAACGGCAGTGCCGCAGTCGCAGTAATTGGGGTGATGATTGAACCCAAGCTTAAAGATAGAACGGTTAGCGCAAGCAATGGTTTTTTCATCCAATAACTCCTCTTGAAACAGGTCTGTCAAAAAGAAATATCCGAACAGTTAGTTCTATACGGTTATTTAGTTATATAGGGATTAATTCGGATAATCAAAAGGTGGCGACAGCACACAGGTTGTTAGAGATGAGTTGCTTAAGAAAAGTTCAAAAAGGGTCAATACAAATTGATAAGAAATGTGTATGTATTGACCCAGTTAGGTAGGAAAGGGGGGATTAAGACGCTTTAGCAGTGACAGCTTCTGGTGCGTCGATGATTTCTTTTTCCTGATCCTTTAAAAGACCCGTTGCGCCGTTGGCGTAGTCTTTTGGTTGTTCGTTGACGTTAGATTGGTCTTCTTCAATCTGTTCAGTCGACATAGCAGTCTTCTTATCGAACGGATTGTCTTGCTCAGGCAAGTTAGGCAGAAGTTCTGAAGACGTCTTCGCCATGTGTTGGTACAGCTTGGTGTAGTCTTTACCTAAGGTATCCAACATTTCTGCAGTTTGTGCAAAGTGATCGACGAGCTCTTGACGTTGTTGCTCTAGCTCAAACTTGGCTGCTTCCAGCTCTTTTTGCACAGACTTTTGTTTTTTGTATTCGGGGGTGGTTAGTCTACTAATGACTACGCCTACGATTGTACCGACCAGCAAACCCACAATGGCATAAATCCAAGGCATAACTGCTCCTTATAGTTGTTTTAACAAGTCTTTTACTACTTAGTTACACGCGGTGCTAGTCCATGTTACTATGGCTTGAACAGCCGATAAAGAAAAATAGCGGTAAGTCTTCGGGGACTGATATCCATATCTCTCTATTCTAAAAGCTGACCCCGAGGTGACAATTTTTTCTGTACCTCTGATACGACTCAATGCCATGACACCATTACAACGATACCAACAAGACATAGCAGAGCATGGATTCCAGCGTGACGAAGCACAACATAATGCTGTCGTTGCATTAGACAACCTTTACCATGCGATTGCAGAATTCCAGTCTGCGCCTATTCCTCAGCTTAGCACTTGGCAGAAATTACTGGGTAAAAAGCCTGAAATGCCAGAACCACCAAAAGGCCTGTACTTTTGGGGAGGAGTAGGGCGGGGCAAAACTTACCTCATGGATGCGTTTTTTGACGCCTTGCCGACAGAAAGAAAGATGCGCGTGCATTTTCACCGTTTTATGTATCGTGTGCATGATGAGCTCAAACGTTTAGGTGAAGTGGAAAACCCGCTGTCAAAAGTGGCCGATCTATTCAAGAAAGAAGCGGATGTGGTCTGTTTTGATGAATTCTTCGTTTCCGATATCACAGATGCGATGATCTTAGCGACCTTGTTGCAAGAGATGTTTAAGCGACAAATGATTTTAGTCGCGACGTCGAACATTGAGCCTGAAAACTTGTATCGTAATGGCTTACAACGTGCGCGCTTTTTACCAGCGATAGACATGATCATTCAGCGCTGTGATGTGCTTAATGTCGACAGTGGCGTGGATTACCGCCTAAGAACGCTGCAACAAGCCGAAATCTATCATTATCCGTTGGACGAGCAGGCGTCTATCAATCTTAATACGTATTACCAACAGTTGATTGGTGAAAGAAAAGTTGCAGCACACAGCATTGAAATCAACCATCGAGAAGTGGCGGTAATAGAGGCCAGCGATGGCGTGCTACATGCTTCTTTTGAACAACTGTGTCAAACCCCACGCAGTCAAAACGATTACATTGAATTATCGCGCATCTACCATACAGTCTTGCTAGCAGACGTGAAGCAAATGGATAGCAAGATAGATGATGCAGCGAGACGCTTTATTGCATTGGTCGATGAATTCTATGAACGTAACGTTAAGTTGATTATTTCTGCTGAAGTTGCAATGGAGTTCCTTTATACACAAGGACAGTTAGAGTTCGAATTTAAACGTTGCTTGTCTCGACTGACAGAAATGCAGAGTCACGAATACCTTGCTAGAGAGCATCTGGCGTAAAAAACAGCAACTCATCTTAAAAAAGTGAAGAAAAAATTAGTGATTTGGCGCAAAAAAAGGTGATTTTTTCTTCGCTCTTCTCTATAATCCTGCGACCCACCGTTACTGCAGACCTGAATATCGAAGTTATTTCGGCATAGAAGGTCGAGAGTACCAACGACTCGAAGGGGTGATGACTGGGCTCTTAGACAGTGTGGGAACACAATACTGTGTTCCTTTAAAGTTTAAAATTTAATTAACGGGTTATTATTAGCATGAAAACTTTCGTTGCTAAACCAGAAACTGTAAAACGCGACTGGTATGTTGTAGACGCAGAGGGTAAAACTCTTGGCCGTCTAGCAAGTGAAATTGCATCTCGCCTACGTGGCAAACATAAAGCTGAATACACTCCTCACGTTGACACTGGTGATTACATCATCGTTATCAACGCTGAGAAAGTTGCTGTAACTGGCAACAAAGCTAAAGGCAAAGTGTACTACCGTCACTCTGAATTCCCAGGTGGTCTAAAATCTATCACTTTTGAAAAGTTGATCGATCGTAAACCTGAGATGGTTCTTGAGCTAGCAGTTAAAGGCATGCTTCCACGTGGTCCTCTAGGCCGTGCTATGTACCGTAAGCTTAAAGTTTACGCGGGCGCTGAGCACAACCATGTTGCTCAACAACCACAAGTACTAGACATCTAATTGGGGATTTCGAAAATGGCAGAGAATCAATACTACGGCACTGGCCGTCGCAAAAGCTCAGCTGCGCGTGTTTTCATCAAACCAGGCAGCGGCAACATCGTAATCAACAAGCGTAGCCTTGATGAGTACTTCGGTCGTCCAACTTCTCGCATGGTTGTTAAACAACCTCTTGAGCTAGTTGAACTAACTGAGAAGCTAGACCTATACGTTACTGTTAAAGGTGGCGGTATTTCTGGTCAAGCTGGTGCTATCCGTCACGGTATCACTCGCGCTCTTATGGAGTACGATGAGTCTCTACGTCCTACTCTACGTGCAGCTGGTTACGTTACTCGTGACGCTCGTTGCGTTGAACGTAAGAAAGTTGGTCTACGTAAAGCACGTCGTCGTCCACAGTTCTCTAAGCGTTAATTTCCTCTTATCGGAAATTTATGCTGTTCCAGAGTTACTTTGGAAACTGTGCATCAAAGCTCGGCTATATGCCGAGCTTTTTGTTTTTCTAAAGCCTGAAAAAGTTCGATTTTCCTCTCGCATTTGTTTTCACATTCTTGCTTAATATCCTCGCAACATTTGATCGTTTTATCTGCAAGTTTTTTGGTTTTCTTCGTGCTACAAAGCTGAGATAACAAAAGTGGAGGACTCCTTCACATTCTTGAAAGATCTTTCTATCTAATTGGCTGAAAACAGCCGAAATACAAGGCTTTTTATCTCGTTTCTAGCCATTCTTCGTTTCGCTTTCTTGTTACAAATCACATCTATTTTTTATAATTTTGCCGCTTTTGTGACGGCGTGAGCGATTTGCCTCACAATTGTTACAAAAAGGTAGCTTTATCTTGTCAAAAAGTAGGGTTTTCTTTATCATTTCCCCCCAATAAATAGAACTAAATTCATTATTTGTTAGCCATGCTCTTATAAGCGGAATAATAACGATCCAAAGGGAGCAAATGGGAGAATGTTTGGATGAGCAACGCGCCTTTAAATAACGGTCGCAGGCGTTTTCTAACCGCTACAACGGCAGTTGTTGGTGGATTAGGGGCAGCTGCCGTCGCCGTGCCTTTTATCAAATCATGGAATCCGAGCGCCAAAGCAAAAGCTGCAGGTGCGCCGGTGGAAGTGGATATCAGTAAAATCGAAGCCGGTCAGATGGTTCGTGTTGAGTGGCAAGGTAAACCTGTATGGGTTGTACGTCGTACTCAAGAAGTGGTGGATAACCTAAAGAACATCGACGGACAGCTTCGTGACCCACAATCAGAAATGGAACAACAGCCAGTTTATGCTCAGAATGCGCATCGTTCGATCAAGCCTGAGTATTTCGTGGCAGTTGGCTTCTGTACTCACTTAGGTTGTTCACCGACCTATCTACCTGACACGTTCTCAGAGCAAGTCCAAGGCGTTAAGTCTGGCTTCTTCTGCCCATGTCATGGTTCTAAATTCGATATGGCTGGTCGAGTGTTCCAAGGTGTTCCTGCACCTCTGAACCTTGTGGTTCCTAAGCACATGTATTTGAGTGATACGAAGCTCATGATCGGTGTTGATGAGGGAGACGCATAATGCAAGCACTACTAGACTGGGTTGAAAAACGAATTCCCGCGATGAATGCTTATAAAAAGCATTTGTCTGAATACCCAATGCCTAAGAACTTCAACTTTTGGTACCTTTTCGGTTCTCTGGCAATGTTGGTACTGGTTAACCAAATCCTAACGGGTATCTGGTTAACAATGAACTACGTTCCATCTGGTGATGGTGCGTTTGCTTCTATCGAATACATCATGCGTGACGTTGATTACGGCTGGTTGTTGCGTTACATGCACTCAACTGGCGCATCAGCGTTTTTCGTTGTTGTTTACCTGCACATGTTCCGTGGTCTGATTTACGGTTCATACCAAAAGCCTCGTGAGCTACTTTGGATCTTCGGTATGTTGATCTTCTTGGTTCTAATGGCAGAAGCCTTCATGGGTTACCTATTACCATGGGGTCAGATGTCATACTGGGGTGCTCAGGTAATCATTTCTCTGTTTGGTGCGATTCCTGTCATCGGTGACGACTTAACACTTTGGATCCGTGGTGACTACATCATCTCTGGTGCAACGCTGAACCGTTTCTTCGCACTACACGTTATTGCACTACCTATCGTTCTACTTCTTCTTGTTGTGTTGCACGTATTGGCACTGCACGAAGTTGGCTCTAACAACCCGGATGGTATCGAGACTAAGTTGCCAAAAGGTTCAATGGGCGACGATTACGAAACGCAATTCAAGTTCCACGATTACTACACGAAGAAATACGACATCATCGATTCGATTCCTTTCCACCCGTACGGTACGGTTAAGGACTTGGTTGGTGTCGCTGGTTTCTTGTTCTTCTTCTGTTACGTGCTGTTCTTCAACCCAGAGATGGGTGGATATTTCCTTGAGCCGCCTAACTTTGAAGCTGCAAACCCACTGAAGACACCCGAGCACATCGCTCCTGTATGGTACTTCACTCCATTCTACGCAATCTTGCGTGCGGTTCCAGACAAACTATTGGGTGTAATCCTAATGGGTGCGTCAATTGCAGTACTGTTTGTTCTACCTTGGTTGGACCGTTGTAAAGTGCGTTCATACCGTTACCGTAGCAAACTGCACCTGTTGAATATTGTTCAGTTCACTATCGCCTTTATCGCTCTGGGTATTTTGGGTGCACTGCCGGCAACGCCGCTGTACACAATTCTGTCTCAGATCTTTAGCTTGTGTTACTTCATGTTCTTTGTACTGCTGTTCTTCTACAGCAAAAATGAAGCAACCAAACCATTACCAGAGAGGGTGACATTCAAATGAAGAAGTGGATTGTAATTCTATTTGCTATGTTGCCATCTCTCGCGATGGCAGCGGGTGCCAACGTACCGCTAGACAAGGCGAACGTGGACCTATCGGATAAAGCTTCGCTGCAAAACGGCGCGAAGCTATTCATGAACTACTGTTTTGCTTGTCACTCAACGCAATACCAGCGTTACGAGCGAGTAGCGACAGACTTGGATATTCCTGCTGATCTAATGAAGGAAAACCTGATTTTTGATCCTGAAGCGAAAATCGGTGACCTAATGGTTAATGCGATGCCTGCGAAGCAAGCGGGTGACTGGTTTGGTGCGCCGCCACCGGATCTAACACTTGTTGCTCGAGTTCGTGGTGCAGACTGGCTGTACACTTACCTGCGCTCTTTCTATGTTGACCCATCTCGTCCATTCGGCGTGAACAACATTGTTTTCCCAAGTGTTGGTATGCCGCACGTTCTTGAAGAGCTTCAAGGTATCCCGACGCCAGTTTACGGCACAAAAGTTGTGGACGGTGAAGAAGTACAAGTGGTTGTTGGTACTGAAACTAACGGAACGGGTGAGCTAAGCTCTGGCGAGTATGATAAAGCAGTTGGCGACCTAGTGAACTTCCTAGTTTACTCTGGTGACCCAGTTCAGCTAGAGCGTCATGCGCTTGGTTGGTGGGTAATGGGCTTCCTAGTTCTACTAACAATTGTTGTCGTGATGCTCAAGAAAGAGTATTGGCGTGATGTGCATTAATTGTGCTATCATACCGTGCTAATTCCCAATTTTAATTGACGAATAATGGAGGCTTAGCCTCCATTATTTTTATTTGTAAGTGTGCTGGAGGGCTCCATGGCTGTAGCTGCCAATAAACGTTCTGTGATGACTCTTTTCTCAAGTGCATCAGATTTGTATAGCCATCAGGTTCGCATCGTATTAGCTGAAAAAGGCGTAAGTGTTGAAGTTGAGCTTGTTGATGAAGCTAACCTTCCTGCTGAGCTTGTGGAACTGAACCCATACAAGTCAGTACCAACTCTTGTGGACCGTGAGCTAGCTCTTTACGATTCAAAAATCATCATGGAGTACTTGGACGAGCGTTTCCCTCATCCACCTCTAATGCCTGTTTACCCAGTTGCTCGTGGTAACAGCCGTCTGATGATGTACCGTATTGAACGCAACTGGTACTCACTAGCTGAAAAGGTTGTTAAAGGTAACGCGGAAGAATCAGAAAAAGCACGTACTAAACTACGTAACGATCTTCTGACTCTTGCACCAATCTTTGCAGAATACGAATACTTCATGAGTGAAGAGTTCAGCCTAATCGATTGTTACCTAGCTCCACTATTGTGGCGTCTACCTCAACTAGGTATCGACCTTGTAGGCCCTGGTTCTAAAGAGATCAAAGTTTACATGAACCGCGTATTTGAACGTGATTCATTCCTTGCTTCTCTAACTGAAGCTGAACGTGAAATGCGTCTAGTTCGCTAAGCGATTTAGATAACACGTTATGGATATTGCAAAAATGACTGCTCGCCGTCCGTACATGCTTCGCGCATTCTACGAGTGGCTAGTAGACAATGACTTAACTCCACACTTGGTGGTTGATGCAACCATGCCAGGTGTACGTGTACCAGTTGAGTTTGTTCAAGATGGTCAAATCATCTTGAACATTGCTCCACGTGCTGTTGGTCAACTTGAGTTGGGTAATGATGCGATTACCTTCCACGCTCGTTTTAGTGGTCGTCCGCATTCGGTTATCGTGCCTGTTTACGCTGTACAAGCGATTTACGCACGTGAGAATGGTGCTGGCACCATGTTTGAACCAGAAGAAGCATACACCCATATTGAAGAGGAAGGGATTGTCGAAGAAGAGCAGTCTCCAACTTTCACCACGGTGAATGATGAATCTGAAATCGTGGACTCTGAGTCTGAAGAGGAAGAAACACCTCGCCCGAAAGGCAGACCAAGCTTACGAGTTATCAAATAAAAAAAGCAGCGTCGATACGCTGCTTTTTTCTTATCTAATTCAGCCTTTTTGATAACAGGCTTAGTCACTTATCCAAGCTCGTTTACCGTCGTCTCTTTTTCTGTCTCTGCCGGCACTGTATTTGCCGCCTCTGGCTCTTCAACTTCTAGTGGTTTTTCATCACCATATTGGAAGCCTTTGATTACTTGTTTTACGCCTGAGATATTGCGTGTGATCTCTGTTGCTCTCTCACTTTGTTCTGGCGTTACATAACCAAACAAGAATACATCACTGTCTTCAGTGATGACTTTCACTTTCACGCCATTAAGCTCACTGTCGGTAAGCAATGCTGATTTCACTTTAGTCGTGATCCAGCTGTCGTTGCTGATTTGTGTCACGCTCAGAGGCTCTTTTTGCTTAATTTGGTTATGGATGTTCTTCACCCCATTTACTTCACGAGCTTTGCTTTCAAACTCGTTGATGAGGTCTTGAGTTGGGGCTTGGCCCATTAATACGACAGTACCGTTGTATGAGCTTGCAACGACGCGTGCTTTGCCTTTGAAAGGGGCTTTATTGCCAATTGCAGCGACTTCGAATTCGATGTTGTTGTCTTGCCAAATTTCTTTGGTCGTGCGCGTATCTGTAACGAGATTGGCAGTGGTTGCTGCCCCTGCAATAAACAAACCTGCACAGCCGCTCATGCTCAGCGCTGCGCACAAAATGACAAGACTACGTATCATAATTCTAAACTCTCAATTCGGTTATTCTTCGTGAGCTGGGAAAAGTACTTGGTCGATTAGATCACACAGACAGTGAAGTGTCACCATGTGCACTTCATGAATGCGCGCTGTACGATGTGATGGGATGCGGATCTCAACATCATTCTCGCCAAGCAGGCCAGCCATTTCACCACCGTCTTTGCCCGTTAGGGCGATGATGGTCATATCGCGTGTTACAGCTGCTTCCATCGCTTTAAGAACGTTTTTGCTGTTACCACTGGTCGAAATGGCTAATAAAATGTCGCCAGGCTGACCAAAGGCGCGTACTTGCTTAGAGAAGATCTCTTGGTAGTGGTAATCGTTCGCTACAGCAGTCAATGTTGTGTTATCTGCTGTTAAAGCCATTGCTGGAAGGCTAGGGCGCTCAGTTTCGAATCGGTTCAAAAGGCAAGATACAAACTGTTGCGAGTTCGATGCACTGCCACCGTTACCACAGCATAGGATTTTATTGCCATTGAGTAGGCTCGACACCATAGCTTGAGCGGCGTGAGTAATGGCATCTGGCAACGCTTCTGCTGCCGCAATTTGAATTTGAATACTTTCTGTAAAACTGTCTTTAATGCTGTCTAGCATCGTTTATCCTTCAGAGATTGCATTTTGTATCCAGTTAATGTCTCGACCATTGTCGTGAATGGCGACCACATCAAACCGATAATCGATATTGTTTGCCGAGCGCTTTTGCTGGCTTAGCCAAATTTGGGCTGTTTTGACTAGTTTACGCATTTTTGCGCGGGTGACCATTTCTGCTGCTGAGCCAAAGCTATCATTCTTACGATATTTGACCTCAACAAAGACGATAGTTTCACCTTGTTGGAAGATTAAATCAATTTCACCGACTTTAGTCAGAAAATTTTGATCTAAAAAGCGCAAACCCTGGCGCTGCAAATACTGCTTCGCCAGGGTTTCATATTGGTTGCCGATTTGTCTCTTACTAAAGAGCCCCACGCTCAGCCCAGTCTAGCTCACGTTCTACAACACAGTTGTTGTCGATGCTAAGCACGCCCGTCTGACCGCTTACCGAGTAACCCGGCAGAAGCTTCATTTGTGGCAATTCACCAATCAGTTTGTACGCGTCCATACCCAGCGCTTCCAAGCGTTTTTCCATGTTAGATTGATCTGCCCATAGCTCATTCATTTCTGCTTCGATGGTTGGATCTGGATTGATCAGCATTGGAATGTCACTGTAAGCCACGCCTGATAGATCTTCGTATGTCGCACCACCGCTGTTACTGCGTGAGTTTGAGAACAATTTAGGTGGTTTAGCGTCTGGGTTAATCGCCACTTCAATAAATGGCTTAATAAGCGTAAGTTCAGAGCTGCGAGCAACAATGTACACCGCGTCCACATCACGACGGCTGCGTGGTGGGCTCTCTAAAGAAATACGCATTAGAGACTGCATTTGTGCGATACGTTGTTGGCTCTCTTGTAAGCCAAATACGCTGTTAATGTTCTTCTGAAGCTGACGCTTGTCGCCAAAGTAGCTCGAAGCCACTTTGTTTGAGCTGTACTTGCGCCATTCTTCATTAAACGCTTCAACCACACGCTGACCGTAAGCGCCATTTGGTGCCAAGATCATTGGGAATTGGTAGCCTTGATTGAACAAGTATTTTGCTGCTTGCGCCACTTCTTGTTCAGGAGACAGTGCTAGATAACACATGTCTGTACCTGGTTGAACGTCTTCAGGAATGTTCAATGCTAGAGCTGGGATCTTCACGCCAGTTTCTGAGCCATCCAAGGTCGCTTGTAGCTTCTCAACGTTTTCTTTTTGCAAAGGACCAACAACAAAGTCGATGTTCTCGTTGATTAGACGCTGTTTGATTTGATCCGCCGAATAAGCGTGAGTATCGATCACAGTTAGCGTCGCGCTTGGATCGCGCATGTCATCGTTCATCATTGCAAAGATGAAGCCATCACGAATCAGCTGTGCTTGCGGAGCAAACTTGCCTGTAAGAGGCAGTAGTAGAGCCGTGTTGTTTGGCTTAACGATTTCTAAAGACAGAATGTTTTGAATTTCAACTGGTGTGTAAACCGCTGCTGGGTGAGATGGGTTTTCACTTAGCCAACGTTCAAGCGTGTTCTTTAGTTGTGGAATGTTGCTTGAAAGGGTCTTTGAGTAGATTGCTAGTTGCAACCAGCCATCAAGTACATCTTCATTCGGTGCCGTTTGCAGTGCCGTTAGTTCACTTTCTGAATAGCTGGCAAAGTTCATCCAAATACGGCTAGAGATCTCACGTTGTTCTGCTGATGAAGCATATTGACCCTGCGCAACCAACTGGCGGTTTGCTTCGAACGGTCGATTCATGCTTTGGTAAGCATCTGCACGTAGTTCGTAGTAGTCTTTCCACTGCTCACTTGGCAGTTTCCAGTTAGGTTGGAAGTTCAGCGTTTGCAGCAATTGTGGGTAATTGCCTTTCTTTTGCTGTATGGTCGCACGGGCTAATTGCCACTCTGCTTGTTGAACTTCGGTCAATTGCTGACGAGAAAGACGCTTGATCAGCAACTCCGCTTGATCCAATTCGTTCGCTTGAATTGCCGCTTTGGTTGCCATGATCAACCAGTCGTTTTGTAAGCTACCTTCGGTGCTATCCGCTTGAATCATGTAGTTCTGAACAGACTGTGTCGGCTCAAGTGTAATATCAACGCTATCTGGTTGGCGCGGGCCTGAAGAACAGGCGGCGAGCGTAATTGCCAGTGCAACAGGAGTAAGTAAGCGTGGTACACTGAGTCTCTTATGGTTCATCATTGCCGTGAGTTCTCTATAATTTTGTACAAAATTGTCTCTATATTAATCGTTGAAGTGATGGTAAACAAATGACAGATAAAAATAAGTTGCCGAATGAGGGGCCAACTCTTTACATCGTACCGACTCCAATCGGAAATTTAGCGGATATCACACAACGTGCTATCGAAGTTCTGTCGAATGTGGACATCATTGCCGCTGAGGATACTCGACATACGGGCAAATTACTGTCTCACTTCAATATCCAAACCAAAACTTTCGCGTTGCACGATCATAACGAGCAGCAAAAAGCGCAAGTACTGGTTGAAAAGCTATTATCAGGTCAATCTATCGCATTGGTGTCTGATGCTGGTACGCCGCTAATAAGCGATCCAGGATACCATTTGGTGACAAAATGTCGTCAAGCGGGCGTTAGAGTTGTGCCTCTTCCTGGTGCGTGTGCGGTCATCACTGCGTTAAGTGCGTCGGGCTTGCCTTCTGATCGCTTTAGTTTCGAAGGCTTTCTACCACCGAAAAGCAAAGGCCGTAAAGACAAGTTCTTGGAAATTGCGTCAGTGGAACGCACTTGTATCTTCTATGAATCGCCGCATCGCATTTTAGACTCTCTACAAGATATGTTAGACGTTCTTGGCCCAGAACGAGAAGTTGTCTTGGCACGAGAGTTAACTAAAACCTTTGAAACCATTCAAGGAATGCCACTAGGTGAGCTGATTGAGTGGGTAAAAAGCGATGATAACCAACAGCGCGGTGAGATGGTTCTGCTTATTCACGGTCACCGTGACTCCACAGAAGATACTCTGCCAGACGAAGCAACCCGCACACTGGGTATTTTGACTAAAGAGCTTCCATTGAAGAAAGCCGCGGCACTTGCTGCAGAAATCTACAGCCTAAAGAAAAATGCACTGTATAAGTGGGGATTGGAGAATCTGGACTAAGCATAAAGAACGCTTCGCTTCGAGAGGCGGGATTAGAGAAGTGCGCTTTAGTCGTTTCGTGCAAGAGCCGTTAGTTTTCAGAGATATTTAGATAAGATTGAGAAGGGAGTTGTTAACGCGACTCCTTTTTTTATGAGTGCTGGCTCTTCGGGATGCTGCCTTTTTGACCACTTAACCAACCGTTTTCAGCATTTCTGTGATCTCACTAGACTCTGGGGGGATAACTCTATACAATCCGCCCTCGGAGCTGACTGGGTAGTCGCTGCTTTGTTGATGTCCTTCGGGAGACTGACGTCGAAGTCCCTTTGGGAGACTGACGTTGACGTCCTTCGGGAGACTGACAAAGGGGAGGAAAGTCCGGGCTTCATAGAGCAAGGTGCCAGGTAACGCCTGGGGGGCGCAAGCCTACGACAAGTGCAGCAGAGAGAAGACCGCCGATGGCCCTAGGGCACAGGTAAGGGTGAAAGGGTGCGGTAAGAGCGCACCGGACGACTAGTAATAGTTCGTAGCAGGGTAAACTCCACCTGAAGCAAGACCAAATAGGCCTCCACATTGCGTTGCTCGCGTAAGGAGGCGGGTAGGTTGCTCGAGCCAGTGAGTGATTGCTGGCCTAGACGAATGGCTACCGCCGCGCAAGCGGAACAGAACCCGGCTTATGTGTCGGCTCCACCTATTCGAGACCCATCTCTACTTCGGTAGTGATGGGTTTTTTGCATTTAATTGACGCAAACTATGTCATTACCAATAAACTTGGCGCTGAATCACGTCTAACTTTAGACTTGAGGTGGCGATGATGTGGGAAATCAGTACACTAAAGAATCGCTTCAAGATCATTCAACGAGACAGCTATGACCGAAACATTTCAACATATCTCCGTGTTATTAAATGAATCCATTGATGGCTTGGCTATCAAACCCGATGGTATCTATATCGATGGAACATTTGGCCGTGGCGGTCACAGCCGAACTATCTTGTCGAAACTCGGTGAAAACGGCCGACTTTACAGCATCGACCGTGACCCGCAAGCTATCGCAGAAGCGGCTAAAATCGACGATCCTCGTTTCACCATCATCCATGGTCCATTCTCAGGCATGGCGCAGTACGCAGAAGATTATGGCCTTGTTGGTAAAGTCGATGGTGTCTTGCTAGACCTTGGTGTGTCGTCTCCGCAACTTGATGATGCTGAACGTGGTTTTAGCTTTATGAAAGACGGCCCATTAGACATGCGTATGGACCCAACATCTGGTATCCCGGTGTCTCAATGGCTAATGGAAGCAGATCTTGATGATATCACTTGGGTGATTCGTGAGTTTGGTGAAGATAAGCATGCTCGCCGTATCGCAAAAGCTATTGTTGCTTATCGCGAAGATGAAGAAAATGAGCCAATGGTTCGTACTGGTCAGCTCGCAAAACTGATCTCAGATGCGGCACCAAAGAGCTTTAAAGAGAAAAAACACCCAGCAACCCGTGCTTTTCAGGCTTTTCGCATTTACATCAACAGTGAATTAGAAGAAATTGATACAGCGCTAAAAGGCGCGGCAAGCATTTTGGCTCCTGAAGGACGTTTGTCTGTGATCAGTTTCCACTCATTGGAAGATCGCATGGTGAAACGCTTCATTCGTAAAGAGAGCAAAGGCCCAGAAGTGCCACATGGCATTCCTATGACGGAAGAACAAATCCGAGCGCTTGGCAGTGCAAACATGAAGCCGATTGGTAAAGCGAATAAACCAACGAAACAAGAAATTGACATGAACCCGCGCTCTCGAAGCTCAGTGCTAAGAATTGCAGAAAAGCTTTAATTATTATGACGAAAACCACTCCTAATCTTGCTAAGTTGATTGCGACGGACTTGATTACCGTCGGTCGCTGGTCGTTGTTGTTGATGATATTGATCTTCGCAACTGCAATGGGAGTGGTGTTTGCCACTCATCATGCGCGTCAAGCGATCACTGAAAAAGATCATACATTGGTTGAGCGAGAGCGATTGGACAGCGAATGGCGCAACCTGATGTTGGAAGAAACAGCCCTCGCGGAACATAGTCGCGTTCAAGACTTGGCAAAGAAGGACCTTGAAATGAAACGACCAGATGGCGATAAAGAAGTGGTTATCACGTTAAAATGATTGGAAAAAAAGCCAAATCTAAACAAGGAAATACGCGCAAGCCT
The DNA here is from genome assembly GCF_000817815.1 of Vibrio owensii CAIM 1854 = LMG 25443. Classification (GTDB taxonomy): domain Bacteria; phylum Pseudomonadota; class Gammaproteobacteria; order Enterobacterales; family Vibrionaceae; genus Vibrio; species Vibrio owensii. Next base: position 80,230 of record NZ_JPRD01000048.1, on the reverse strand, counting down.
GCTGCGAAAGAAAAAAAAGTAGCTGCGGCAAAACCGCAACCCACCAAAGAACCTAAAGAAGCAGAAGTCGTTGAAGAGCCCGAGTCGTTTTTGATTCGCTGGCGCTTTCAGTTACTGCTGTTTTTTGTCTTCTGTGCCTTTGCTCTTCTCGTTGGGCGAGTGGCCTATATTCAAATTATCGAGCCTGATAACCTGATCAAGCAAGGTGACCTTCGTTCTGTCCGCGTTAAAGCCATTCCTTCGGCGCGCGGTATTATCTCTGATCGTAACGGCGAGCCTCTCGCGGTGAGTGTTCCTGTTGAGGCTGTTTGGGCAGATCCTAAGACCATCTTCAAAGAAGGCGCTTTGCAGCAAACTAAGAGTTGGTACGCACTCGCTGATGTACTTGGTTTGGATCGTCAAGGTCTGATCAACAAAATCAAAAAGAACGAAAAACGTCGTTTTATCTATCTACAACGCCAAGTTAGCCCTGCAATGGCGAACTACATTCGTGAACTCAAACTACCTGGTGTTGGCTTGAAGTCGGAGTCTCGTCGTTACTACCCGGCCGGTGAGGTTAGTGCTCACTTAGTTGGTGTAACAGGCATTGACGGCCATGGCTTAGAAGGCGTGGAACGAAGCTATGACGAGTGGTTAACTGGCGCAGCAGGTAAGAAAACCATCCGTAAAGACCGTTATGGGCGCGTGGTAGAAAACATTGCTCTTGAAGAGAAACAAGAAGGTAAACCACTGCAACTGACAATTGATCAGCGCATACAAGCGGTGGCGTATCGTGCTATCAAGCAGGCTGTAGCCGATCACCGTGCAACATCTGGATCGGTTGTGATTCTTGACGTTAAAACGGGTGCGGTTCTCGCGATGGTGAATGCACCTTCTTACAACCCGAATAACCGCAGTGATTGGCAAAGTTACAAAATGCGTAACCGTGTGATTACTGACTCATTGGAACCTGGCTCAACCATTAAGCCTTTTGTTGTTTTGGCCGCATTAGAAAATGGGGTGGCAGACAAAGATACGATCGTTGATACGGGTAACGGTATTCTTCAACTCGGTGGTAGCCGCGTTCGTGATGCGCCAAAAGTCGGCAAAGCGAGCCTAACTACGATTCTAAAGAAATCGAGTAACATCGGTGTGACCAAGCTGGCGATGCAAATGCCGGTTGAAGCTTTACTTGGCTTGTACAGTTCTGTTGGTCTTGGCGAGCTGTCAGGTTTGAACTTGGTTGGTGAAGTAGTTGGTATTTTCCCGAGCCGATCGCGTTGGTCTCCGATTGAGCGTGCGACCATCTCGTTTGGTTATGGTTTGTCAGTTACGCCAATCCAACTAGCGCATGCCTATGCGACGCTAGGTAACTTGGGCAAGTATGAGCCGATTCATATCATCGAAAGTAACGATAATGACATGGCTCGCCAAGTCGTGAGCAAAGAGAATGCTCGTCTCGTCTTAGACATGCTTGAAACGGTAACGCAAAAAGGCGGTTCTGCTCGTCGTGCTGCGGTTCCAGGTTACCGAGTTGGTGCCAAAACAGGTACTGCGCGTAAGGCAAGTGCAGGTGGCTATAGTGATGAGTACATCAACTATACAGCAGGTGTTGCGCCAGTAAGTGACCCACGTTTAGCGCTTGTGGTTGTGGTTAATGAACCACAAGGTGACGACTACTACGGTGGTTCGGTAGCCTCGCCGGTTTTCTCTGAAATCATGAAAGGCGCACTGCAAATTCTGAACGTTGCCCCTGACGAAAATAAATTCCAACAGTAGGCTTATCCGCGTACTGAGAAACAAAATGAAGAAAGCTGAGCTAATGCTCGGAGAATAAATATGACTAAAGCCATCAGTATGGACACGCTGCTTTCCACTTGGGTAGATTGCCCGAGCTTGTCGTCCATTCTTGTTTCTGAATTAGAGCTCGACAGTCGACGAGTTCAGTCTGGAACAACCTTTGTAGCTATCATTGGCCATGTTGTGGATGGACGTAAATTTATCCCAACCGCGATTGAGCAAGGTGCGAATGCGGTGATTGCTCAAGCTTGTGAGCAAAAAGCGCATGGCACAATTGAGATTGTTGATGATGTTCCAGTGATTTACCTTGATGCACTGGATAAGTGCCTATCTGAAATTGCGGGTCATTTGTATACCTACCCGACGATGGATTTGATTGGTGTCACTGGTACCAACGGCAAGACCACCATCACTCAGCTTATTGCTCAATGGATTGATTTGGTCGGTTCAAAAGCAGCGGTCATGGGTACGACAGGGAATGGCTTTCTAGATAATCTACAAGAAGCCGCGAATACCACGGGTAATGCGGTTGAAATCCAAAAGACATTGTCGTCTTTAGCGGAACAAAAAGCACAATACACGGCGCTTGAAGTTTCTTCCCACGGCTTAATTCAAGGTCGCGTTAAAGCGCTGTCTTTTGCCGCTGGCGTGTTCACTAACCTGAGCCGTGATCATCTTGATTACCATGGCACGATGGAAGAGTATGCCAATGCCAAGCTGACGTTGTTTACCGCCCATCAATGCGAGCATGCGATCATCAATGTCGATGACATGATGGGAGCGTCGTGGGCAAAACAACTGACTAACGCGCTTGCTGTATCTCTCAAACCAAACAATGAATTTTCTCAAAGCGTATATGCAAACCACATCGCTTATGCTGAATCTGGTATCACGATTGAGTTTGATGGCAAATTTGGTGAAGGTACTTTGCATGCGCCACTTATCGGAGAGTTCAATGCCGCGAACCTGATGTTGGCATTCACGACGTTACTTAGTCTCGGTTTTAGCAAGCAAGATTTGCTGGCGACGGCTGGTCAATTGCAACCCGTTCTTGGTCGTATGGAACTGTTCCAGGCTGACGACAATGCCAAAGTAGTGGTGGATTACGCTCACACGCCTGACGCGCTAGAAAAAGCCCTGCAAGCATTGCGTGTGCATTGCCAAGGTGAGCTTTGGGCTATCTTCGGCTGTGGTGGTGATCGTGATGCTGGTAAGCGCCCAATGATGGCGGAAATTGCCGAGCGTTTGGGTGACAAAGTGGTACTTACCGATGACAACCCTCGTAGCGAAGATCCAGCGCTGATCATGAAAGACATGTTGGCAGGTCTAACGAAACCAGCTGAGGCGATTGTGCAACATGACCGTTTTAAAGCGTTGTCTTACGCACTTGAGCATGCCTCTTCACAAGACATTATCCTTCTGGCGGGCAAAGGCCATGAGGACTACCAAATTTTAAATTCTGGAACCATCCATTACTCTGACCGCGAGTCAGCCATGACACTATTGGGGCTTTCATCATGATCACAGTAACGCTTTCTCAAATTGCCGATATCACTGGCGGTGAACTGGTTGGCAACGACCTCTCTATTGAATCTGTTTCGACCGACACTCGAGCTATCGAACAAGGTGCTCTGTTTGTTGCTTTGGTTGGAGAGCGTTTTGATGCTCACGATTTCTGCCAACAGGCGGTTGAGTCGGGAGCGGGTGCTTTATTGGTACAAAAAACGCTTAATGTGAATGTGCCTCAAGTCGTTGTTGCCGATAGTAAGGTAGCATTAGGTCAAGTGGCAGCTTGGATTCACCAAGCATGTCAAACGCCGACGGTCGCGATCACAGGTAGCTGCGGTAAAACCACCGTGAAAGAGATGGTTGCTAGTATTTTGCAGCTGAAAGGCAAAGTTCTGTTTACTGCGGGCAACTTCAACAATGACATCGGCGTGCCACTGACGTTGCTGCGCTCTCAACAAGACGATGACTTCGCAGTGATTGAGCTGGGTGCGAACCATGTTGGTGAAATTGAATACACGACTCAACTGGTTAAGCCTGACATCGCGATGGTCAACAACGTGGCGGCAGCGCACCTAGAAGGATTCGGTTCTATCGATGGCGTTAAACAAGCTAAAGGTGAAATCTACCAAGGGCTAGCTGCTGGTGGCATTGCGATTGTTAACTTAGACAGCAATGGTGAAGCCAAGTGGGACCGAGTATTAGCAGATAAGAAAGTCATTACTTTTTCGCAAAATAATACTGACGCAGATTTCTACGCTTCTAACATCGTGTTGAACGCCGCAGGCGAAGCAAGCTTTGACTTACATATCGCAGCAACTTCACAAGAAATTGAACTGTCTCTGGGTATTATTGGTCAACACAACGTGGCGAATGCGATTGCTGCTTCTATCATCGCGTTGCAATTTGGCGCAACCTTAGAAGAGGTTCGAACGGGTCTGAAGCACTTAAACAAGGTCAAGGGTCGTGTTGAAGTGGAAGAGCTTAGCGATAACGTCAAATTGATTGATGATAGCTACAACGCGAGCGTTCCGGCAATGAAAGCGGCAGTAGATCTATTGTCGGCTTTTCAGGGACAGCGTTGGTTGATTTTAGGCAATATGGCGGAGTTGGGTGAGGAAAGTCTTGCACTTCATCGTCAAGTCGGGGAACATGCTGCCCCACAAAAATTTGAACATGTTCTCACGTATGGTGCAGATGCGAAGGTCATTAGCGAGCTTTGCGATGGCATCCATTTCGAGACACATCAAGAGATGATTGACTACATCAAGCAGCATCTAGACCAAGCGGGTCCTGAACACCACACAATGCTGGTGAAAGGCGCGAACGGTGCACGTATGTTTGAAGTCGCTGCTGCTTTGAAGGAGTATTATTAATGATTATTTGGCTTGCCGAGCTGCTACAGCCATACCTATCTTTTTTCCGATTGTTTGAATACCTGTCTTTTCGAGCAATCCTCAGCGTACTTACCGCTCTAGGTCTCTCTCTATGGATGGGACCTATCATGATCAAGCGTCTACAGATGCTCCAAATTGGTCAGGTTGTTCGTAACGAAGGTCCAGAATCCCACTTTAGCAAACGTGGTACCCCAACAATGGGCGGTATCATGATTTTGGCTGCTATCTCTATCACTATTCTTTTATGGACTGACTTATCGAACCCATACGTATGGGCGGTACTGACGGTGCTGCTTGGTTATGGTGCTATCGGCTTTGTCGATGACTATCGTAAGGTCGTGCGTAAGAACACTGACGGTTTGATTGCTCGTTGGAAGTACTTTTGGCAATCGTTAATTGCGTTTGTAGTGGCGTTTGCGTTGTACGCTTACGGCAAAGACACTGCCGCAACTCAACTTGTTGTGCCGTTCTTTAAAGACATCATGCCGCAACTTGGTTTGATGTACATTATCCTGACTTACTTTGTAATCGTGGGTACCAGTAACGCAGTAAACCTCACCGATGGTCTAGATGGTTTGGCAATCATGCCTACAGTTCTTGTTGCGGCTGGTTTTGCGGTGATTGCATGGGCAACAGGTAACGTTAACTTCTCTGAATACCTTCATATTCCTTACCTACCGCACGCTTCTGAATTGGTTGTGGTATGTACGGCAATTGTTGGTGCAGGTCTTGGTTTCTTGTGGTTTAACACATACCCAGCACAAGTGTTCATGGGCGATGTGGGTTCACTAGCACTCGGTGGTGCGCTTGGCACAATCGCAGTATTGGTTCGTCAAGAGTTGGTACTGGTGATCATGGGCGGTGTATTTGTAATGGAGACACTATCGGTAATTCTACAGGTAGGTTCTTACAAACTTCGCGGCCAGCGTATTTTCCGCATGGCACCGATTCACCACCACTACGAATTAAAAGGTTGGCCAGAGCCTCGCGTAATCGTGCGCTTCTGGATTATTTCTATGGTTCTTGTTCTGATTGGTCTAGCGACACTGAAAGTGCGTTAATCGCACTTTCCAAGAACAAGACAAATTGCGTGATCAAATATGGAACGTTGGCAAAACATACATAAGGTCGTCGTTGTAGGGCTCGGTATTACCGGGCTCTCTGTCGTTAAACACCTTGCAAAAAATCAGCCGCAACTGGCGGTTAAAGTCATCGATACGCGTGCGAATCCACCGGGAGCGGAGCGTTTACCTGAGCAGGTAGAGCTGCACAGTGGCAGTTGGAATACTGAGTGGTTGGCAGATGCTGACCTAGTGGTGACTAACCCTGGAATTGCACTGGCAACGCCAGAGATTCAAACCATCATTGCGAAAGGTACGCCCGTCGTTGGTGATATCGAACTTTTCGCGTGGGCCGCCGATAAGCCAGTTATTGCGATTACCGGATCTAATGGTAAAAGCACGGTCACAGACCTAACCGGCGTGCTAGCAAAAGCTGCCGGGTTAACGGTTGGTGTTGGTGGCAATATCGGGGTTCCTGCTCTCGATTTGCTAGGGCAAGACGCAGATTTGTATGTACTTGAACTGTCTAGCTTCCAACTAGAAACCACATCAAGCTTGAAGCTTAAAGCGGCGGCGTTTCTAAACCTTTCGGAAGACCACATGGATCGTTATGACGGCATGGCGGACTACCGACAAGCTAAGCTGCGTATTTTTGATAACGCAGAACTGGCAGTGGTTAACCGTGATGATCGAGAAACCTTCCCTGAGACTGAAACACCGTTGGTGACGTTTGGTAGTGATGAACAAGCATACGGCCTTGAAGTTGACGGTAATCGTACTTGGCTGCTTGATCATGGCCAGCGTGTGATTGCCAGTGATGAATTGAAGTTGGTTGGTCAGCACAACCTTGCTAACGCACTTGTGGTGCTTGCTCTGCTTAAAGCGGCGGGTGTGGATTATCACAAATCATTGAATGCACTGAAAACTTACACGGGTTTGACACATCGATGCCAAGTGGTTGCGGATAATCGTGGCGTAAAATGGGTGAATGACTCAAAAGCAACCAATATTGCGAGCACTATGGCTGCACTCTCTGGCCTTGAATCAACGGGTAAACTTTACTTACTCGTTGGTGGTGTCGGCAAAGGTGCGGACTTCACTCCATTAAAACCGATCTTTGCAACGCTGAACCTACAATTGTGCTGCTTCGGTGCAGATGGCGATGAATTTATGCCACTGCATGAATCAGCAACTCGTTTCGACACCATGGAAGATGTGATTCAACAGATATCTTCGCAGTTAAAAACGGGCGATATGGTGATGCTATCTCCGGCATGTGCTAGCTTTGATCAGTTCGACAACTTTATGGCAAGAGGTGACGCATTTGCAGCTCTTGCTGAGAAATACGCATAATTAAAGGTCACACACTTCGTGGGTTTAGGTAACGTTAAACGCAGCATTGGCACTTGGCTTAAGCATCCTGCACCAGAGGCGCTCTTTGATCGTCAACTTGTCTGGATTGCGCTGGGTTTGATGTTAACTGGCTTGGTGATGGTGACGTCGGCATCATTCCCGATCAGCTCACGTTTAACGGACCAACCGTTTCACTTCATGTTCCGTCACGCCACTTTCTTGGTGCTGGCGATTGGTGTTTCCTCCGTTATCCTCCAAGTACCTCTAGAGCAATGGTTTAAGAGAAGTCACTACCTTCTATGGATAGCTTTTGGATTGCTCATCATCGTATTGGTGGCAGGTAAATCGGTAAACGGTGCATCCCGCTGGATACCGCTTGGCCTTTTCAACTTGCAGCCAGCCGAGGTGGCGAAGCTCTCCTTGTTTGTCTTTATGTCCGGTTATCTGGTGCGTAAGCAAGATGAAGTGCGTCAAACCTTCTTCGGCGGTTTTATGAAGCCGATAATGGTGTTCGCCTTCTTCGCCGTATTGCTTCTAGGGCAGCCCGATTTAGGTACCGTAGTCGTAATGTTGGTGACCTTGTTCGGTATGCTATTCATTGCCGGCGCTAAACTGACGCAATTCTTAGCTCTGATGATTGCCGGTATCGGTGCCGTAGTTGGCCTCATCTTGGTAGAGCCATATCGTATTCGCCGTGTGACGTCATTCTTAGACCCTTGGGAAGACCCATTCGGCAGCGGTTATCAGCTCACTCAGTCACTCATGGCGTTTGGTCGTGGTGAGTGGTTTGGCCAAGGTCTCGGTAACTCAATTCAAAAACTCGAATATCTACCAGAAGCACACACCGACTTCGTATTTGCGGTGTTAGCAGAAGAGCTTGGCTTTGTAGGCGTAGTATTGGTGTTGATGCTGATCTTCAGCTTGGTACTTAAAGCCGTTTACATCGGCAAGCGTGCTTTTGATGAAGGCGAAATGTTTGGTGGTTACCTCGCATTTGGTATCGGTATTTGGTTTGCTTTTCAGACTTTGGTTAACGTCGGCGCAGCTGCTGGTATCGTTCCGACCAAAGGTCTTACTCTACCGCTGATCAGTTACGGTGGTTCGAGTCTTATTATCATGTCCGTGGCAGTATCTATCTTGCTGCGAATCGATCACGAGTGCCGCTTAAAGCGCGGTCAGAAAGAATCAGAACAACAAATCGATGAAGAAAAATAAACGTTTGATGGTGATGGCTGGTGGTACTGGCGGTCACGTGTTCCCAGGTCTTGCGGTAGCGAAGCAGTTACAAGAGCAAGGTTGGGAGATTCGCTGGTTAGGCACCGCGGATAGAATGGAAGCGGATTTAGTGCCAAAACACGGCATTGAAATCGACTTTATCAAAGTAAAAGGTCTACGAGGTCAAGGCGTTAAGCGTCTTCTTGCGGCACCATTTCAAATTATCAATGCCATCATGCAGGCTCGTGCGCACATGAAACGCTGGCAGCCAGATGCAGTGCTTGGCATGGGCGGTTATGTGAGTGGTCCTGGTGGTATTGCCGCTTGGATGAGCGGCATTCCTGTTGTTCTGCATGAGCAAAATGCAGTCGCAGGTTTAACGAACCAATGGTTATCAAAAATCGCTAAGAAGGTTTTTCAGGCTTTCCCTGGCGCTTTTCCAAATGCTGAAGTAGTTGGTAACCCAGTTCGTGAAGACGTGACTCAATTAACTGCGCCAATCGAGCGCATGCAAGAACGCCAAGGTCCAATTCGCATTTTGGTGATGGGTGGCAGCCAAGGCGCACGTATTCTTAACCAAACTTTGCCAGAAGTGATGGCAAAATTGGGCGATGATTACTGTATTCGTCATCAAGCGGGCAAAGGCTCCGCTGAAGAGGTGAACGCAGCATACCAAGCTAATGGTGTGGTAAATGCAGAAGTAACGGAGTTCATTGATGACGTGGCAGAAGCTTACGCATGGGCTGACCTTCTAGTTTGTCGCTCTGGAGCGTTAACCGTTTCTGAAGTATCAGCGGCAGGTGTAGGCGCTATTTTTGTTCCGTTTATGCATAAAGACCGCCAGCAGGCACTGAATGCTGACCACTTGGTGGATTGCGGCGCGGCGAAAATGATTGAACAACCAGATTTAACCGTTGAGTCACTTACTCAGCAGATCCAACAATTGGATCGACAAGCTTTACTTACAATGGCTGAGCAAGCGCGTGGCGCTGCAAAATTGAATGCTGACCGAGTTGTCGCACAAGCCATTGTCGCTTTGACCGAAAAGCGTTAACGAATTATTGAGAATAGAATTGATGACAATCCAACATACACAAGACTTAGCTCAGATTCGCGCAATGGTGCCAGAGATGCGCCGCGTGAAATCCATCCACTTCATCGGTATTGGTGGTGCGGGCATGAGCGGCATTGCAGAAGTGCTGTTGAACGAAGGCTACCAAATCACAGGTTCTGACCTATCAGAGAACCCAGTGACAGAGCGTTTGGTATCAAAAGGTGCAACCGTATTTATCGGCCACCAAGCGAGCAATGTAGAAAAAGCCAGTGTGGTTGTTGTGTCAACGGCGATCAACGAAGAAAACCCAGAAGTGATGGCGGCACGTGAATTACGTATCCCTATCGTACGCCGCGCAGAGATGTTGGCTGAATTGATGCGATTCCGTCACGGTATTGCTGTCGCAGGTACACACGGCAAAACGACGACGACCGCTCTTGTCACTCAGATCTATTCTGAAGCAGGCCTTGATCCAACGTTTGTAAACGGTGGTCTGGTAAAGAGCGCGGGTACAAATGCGCGCCTAGGTTCTAGCCGAATTTTGATTGCTGAAGCAGACGAAAGTGATGCTTCATTCTTGCACCTGCAACCTATGGTGAGCATCGTAACAAACATCGAAGCTGACCACATGGATACTTACGGTGGTGACTTTGAAACCTTGAAGCAAACCTTCATCGATTTCCTTCACAACCTACCGTTTTATGGTCAAGCGATTGTATGCATCGACGATCCTGTGATTCGTGAGCTGATTCCGCGTATTAGCCGCCAAGTGATTACTTACGGCTTCTCTGAGGATGCCGACGTACGTATCGAGAATTACCATCAAGAAGGCCAGCAAGGCAAATTCACCGTGGTACGCGAAGGTCGTGCGAATCTGGATATCACACTAAACATCCCTGGTCGTCACAATGCACTCAATGCATCAGCAGCGATTGCCGTAGCGACAGAAGACGACATCAGTGATGAAGCAATCCTAAAAGCAATGGCAGGTACTCAAGGTACAGGTCGTCGCTTTGATCATTTAGGCGAGTTTGATACTGGCAACGGTCATGCAATGCTTGTTGATGACTACGGTCACCACCCAACAGAAGTGGACGTAACCATTAATGCTGCGCGCAGCGGATGGCAAGACAAGCGTTTGGTGATGATTTTCCAACCGCACCGTTATAGCCGAACTCGTGATTTATACGATGACTTTGCGAATGTACTTGAGCAGGTTGACGTTCTCATCATGTTGGACGTTTACGCGGCTGGTGAAAAGCCAATTGCAGGTGCTGATGGCCGTGCTTTATGCCGAACTATCCGCAGTCGTGGGAAGGTGGATCCAATTTTTGTTCCTGAAATAGAGCAATTGCCTTCAGTTTTAGCTAACGTTATACAAGACGGCGACCTGATTTTGACGCAAGGCGCGGGTGATGTCGGTAAAGTAGCGAAGCAACTTGCAGCACTTGAATTAAACATTAACAAGATGCTCGGCTAACAGCGACGATTGACGCAAAGCACAGAGAAAGACCTAGATCTCGATTTTGCGTCAAGAACGTTGTGATTTATCGCTATCAGTGTTTGATAGTTTACAAGAGCTCAGTATAATCCCAAGGTTAAAGTCAATACTTTTGCCGATGTTAGCTAAATCGGTGAAAAGTACAGGACAAAAGTCAGGAAACGAAGACGTTGTTGAATATTGCACTGAATGAAGAGCGACTTAACACGGATAACAATCGTGGTCGCCAAGATAAAATTTTAGGTGCGCTATTTTTCGTTGTCGTGGTGACCTTAATTAGTTCTGTTTTGTACTCAGCGATCAGTTGGATGTGGGATGACCAAAGGTTACCTCTCTCCAAAATTGTGCTTCAAGGTAAATTGGAGTACGTCACTGCAGACGATGTTCAAGCGGCGTTTAGCCAGATTGATCATATCGGCACCTTTATGTCGCAAGACATTGATGTGCTGCAGCATAGTGTAGAAGCCATTCCTTGGGTTGCGCATGCCGCAATTCGCAAGCAGTGGCCGGACACGGTAAAAGTATTTTTGACAGAACATCGCCCTGTAGCCATCTGGAATGGCAACGAACTGTTAGACAATAATGGTTTGGTATTCGAAGGCGATGTCGGCCTGCTAAAGGAAGAGAAAGTTAAGTTATATGGACCCAATGAAACCGGGCCGGAAGTCTTGCAAACCTATCGCGAACTCCGACCTAAGTTCCAAACATTGGGTCTCGCTATATCGTCTCTAGTATTAAACGAGCGACGAGCTTGGCAAATCATCCTTGATAACGGTATTCGACTAGAGCTCGGTAAAGAGTCTCTGGATGAGCGTATAGAGCGTTTTTTCTCGCTTTATAACAAGCTTGGCAGTGACACTCAAAGAATCAGTTATATCGATCTTAGGTACGATACTGGAGCCGCCGTTGGGTGGTTTCCTGAACATGAGTTAGAACAAGAGAGTACGAATGACTAAGGCCGCTGATGACAACATTATTGTTGGTCTTGATATAGGCACTGCAACCGTATCAGCTCTAGTGGGTGAGATTCTACCGGATGGCCAAATAAATATTATTGGTGCGGGTAGCAGCCCTTCACGTGGCATGGATAAAGGCGGCGTGAATGATTTGGAGTCGGTTGTAAAATCAGTACAACGCGCAGTTGATCAAGCTGAGTTAATGGCGGAATGCCAAATCAGCCGAGTATTCATTTCGTTGTCTGGTAAGCATATCGCAAGCCGAATTGAAAAAGGCATGGGCACTATATCGGACGAGGAAGTTTCTCAAGAAGATATGGATCGCGCTATCCATACTGCAAAATCGATTAAAATCGGTGATGAACAGCGAATCCTTCATGTGATTCCGCAAGAGTTCACCATCGACTACCAAGAGGGCATTAAAAACCCACTTGGTTTATCAGGAGTGAGAATGGAAGTGAGTGTCCATTTGATCTCATGCCATAATGATATGGCACGCAATATTATTAAGGCAGTAGAACGCTGCGGCCTTAAAGTAGAGCAACTTGTGTTTTCTGGGCTTGCTGCAAGTAATGCGGTAATTACCGAGGACGAAAGAGAGCTTGGGGTTTGTGTGGTCGATATCGGCGCTGGTACGATGGATGTTTCTATCTGGACCGGTGGTGCGTTACGTCACACTGAAGTATTTTCTTATGCAGGAAATGCGGTAACTAGCGATATTGCCTTTGCTTTTGGTACGCCAGTGAGCGATGCTGAAGAAATAAAAGTCAAATATGGCTGTGCCTTGAGTGAACTAGTCAGTAAGGATGACACGGTTAACGTTCCAAGCGTGGGTGGCCGACCTTCACGTAGTCTGCAACGTCAGACTTTGTCAGAAGTGATTGAGCCGCGATACTCAGAGCTTATGGGACTGGTTAACCAAACTATCGACTCTGTACAAGCGAAATTGCGCGAAGAGGGCATCAAGCACCATCTCGCCGCGGGTGTAGTTCTCACCGGCGGTGCTGCGCAAATCGAAGGAGTGGTAGAATGTGCGGAACGCGTATTCCGCAACCAAGTAAGGGTCGGCAAACCGCTCGAAGTCAGCGGCTTAACTGACTATGTAAAAGAGCCGTACCATTCTACGGCAGTTGGATTACTTCATTACGCAAGAGACATGCAGTCTAGCGACGATAGCGATTATAATGAACCTAAGCGCTCATCTGTTACTGGCTTTTTCGGTAAATTGCGTAATTGGATACAAAAAGAGTTTTAACCTGAGTTGCAGGATAAACGGAGACAACACATGTTTGAACCGATGATGGAAATGTCTGACGATGCAGTAATCAAGGTCGTTGGAGTTGGTGGCGGCGGTGGTAACGCTGTTGAACACATGGTGCGTGAATCCATCGAAGGTGTGGAATTCATCAGCGTCAACACTGATGCGCAAGCACTTCGTAAGACAAGCGTTGGCAATGTCATTCAGATTGGTGGTGATATCACTAAAGGTCTGGGTGCAGGTGCGAATCCACAGGTCGGCCGTGAGGCAGCTCTCGAAGACAGAGATCGAATTAAAGATTCCCTAACCGGTGCCGATATGGTGTTTATCGCAGCTGGTATGGGTGGTGGTACAGGTACTGGTGCAGCACCTGTTATTGCTGAAGTAGCTAAAGAGCTTGGCATTCTTACTGTTGCGGTAGTAACAAAACCGTTCAGCTTTGAAGGCAAAAAACGTTTGGCATTTGCTGAGCAAGGTATCGACGAACTGTCTAAGCACGTTGACTCTTTGATCACGATTCCAAACGAGAAGCTGCTTAAAGTACTTGGTCGTGGTGTAACACTGCTAGAAGCATTTGCAAGCGCGAACGACGTTCTTAAGAACGCGGTTCAAGGTATTGCAGAGCTAATCACTCGTCCTGGCATGATCAACGTCGACTTCGCAGACGTACGTACTGTGATGTCTGAGATGGGTCATGCAATGATGGGTAGCGGCATCGCGAAAGGCGAAGATCGTGCGGAAGAAGCAGCAGAAATGGCAATTTCTAGCCCGCTTCTAGAAGACATCGATCTAGCAGGCGCTCGTGGTGTTCTTGTTAACATCACTGCTGGTTTGGACATGCGTCTGGACGAGTTTGAGACAGTGGGTAACACAGTGAAAGCATTTGCTTCTGACAATGCGACAGTGGTTATCGGTACTTCTCTAGACCCAGATATGACTGACGAAATCCGTGTAACAGTTGTTGCGACGGGCATCGGCAACGAGAAAAAACCAGACATCACGCTAGTTGCGGGTGGCAAAGCGAAAGTAGCTCCAACAGCTGCTCCGCAAACTCAACCACAACAGCAAGCTGCAGCGCCACAAGCTGAAGAGAAACCGGCACAGACCTTGCAAACTACTCCAGTGCAAGAGAAGCCACAGGTAACTCCTCAGCCGACAAACACAGTTTCATCTCCTGCTTCTTCTGCGAGCCAAAGCTCTGCAGCACCAAAGCAAGAGAAAGAAAGCGGTTATTTAGATATACCGGCATTTTTGCGTCGTCAGGCTGATTAATCTTTAACCCATAAATTTGACATAGCTCAAAATTATGGTAGCATTCACGGTCGACGTTACAGACGGCCGTGTTTTGTAGCACATTTTAGAGAGGCAAGCAGATGATCAGACAACGTACTCTGAAAGAAATAGTGAAAACAACTGGTGTGGGTCTCCACTCTGGTCGTAAAGTCACGCTTACTCTGCGCCCAGCTGCTGCTAATACAGGTATCATTTACCGTCGTACAGATGTAAACCCACCTGTAGATTTTCCAGCTGATCCTGCGTCTGTTCGTGACACTATGCTGTGTACAGCACTAGTGAACGACGAAGGCGTGCGTATTTCAACTGTTGAACACTTGAACGCGGCACTTGCTGGTATGGGCATCGACAACATTATTGTTGAAGTTGACGCACCTGAAATTCCAATCATGGATGGTAGCGCTAGCCCATTCGTATACTTGCTACAACAAGCAGGTATCGAAACGCAAAATGCACCTAAGCGTTTTATCCGTATTAAGAAACCAGTTCGTTTTGAAGATGGCGATAAGTGGGCAGAGTTTGTTCCATTTAACGGCTTCCGTATGGACTTCGAAATTGAATTCAACCACCCTGCGATCGAATCAGACGAGCAACGTCTTCTGTTTGATTTCTCATCTCAAGGTTTCGTTCGCGAGATCTCTCGTGCACGTACGTTTGGTTTCATGCGTGATATCGAATATCTACAATCTCAGAACCTAGTTCTTGGTGGTAGCTTTGATAACGCAATCGTACTGGATGATTACCGTATTCTTAATGAAGAAGGTCTACGCTTTGATAATGAATTTGTTACTCACAAAGTATTGGACGCGATTGGTGACCTTTACATGTGTGGTCATGCAATTATCGGTGAATTCCGTGCGTTCAAATCAGGCCATGGTCTGAACAACCAACTTCTACGTGCTGTTCTTGCAGATCAAGAAGCATGGGAATGGACAACATTCGAAGAAGAAGAAGGTTCACCAGTTGCTTTTGCACAACCAAACATGGTTCTAGCGTAAAATACGCCAACGCAAACAAATTAAAAAAAGTCAGGCAATGCCTGGCTTTTTAGTATCTGAAACTTTGTTATCTATTTTTCGCTATTCTTTTCTGCCATATCGGCAAGGCGCTTCAAACGTTCTTGGATCTTTGGTGGCGCCATATCAGCAATGATTAACAGCGAGTTTGCCGCCGATTCAGTTAATGGCGGACGCTTAGGTTTGTTCTCTTGCTCAAACCGATTACGATATAAAGACGGATTAATCCGAACTTCCACACTCATTAATTTGGCAAAACCTTGCGTTCGCAATTTATTTAGTATCATTAGTCGATCGTAGTCGATCTTCATTTTGATCGCAGCACTCGATACATCAATCAATAAATGACCATTACGCACATTCGCTACTCGGCAATGATCTGCCGTTCCTTTTGGTAAGATCTCTTGAACGGCTTGGTTCAGCTGTAGGATCTCTCCAGCATGCTCTTGAATCTGTTTAAATTGAGATTCAGCAATAAGATCGTCTGTTGAGGTTGGGCGATGATCACGCATAGGTAAAATCTAATTTTGTTGAGATATTGGTATTCTAGAGCAGCTTTCTGCTTAGGTATAGTTTACATTATGGCCTTTATTTTCAGTTCAGTCTGACAATTTGGGTTTAGCAAGTTAGGGCGGATTGTTTTGAAAATGCTGACTTTACGTCTTGAGCCTTATGCAATACTGGCTAATCCGCCATCAGTTTGTCTAAAAACTTACGAGTGCTTCAAACAAATACGTCTATTTATGGTTGTATCGATGAAAAATCCTTACACTAAGCCACATTGATTCAAAATTTAGCCTTGAAATATGGATGTTTGAACTCAATATCTTTGATAAATGATTTATCTCAGTATTCTTAGTTCCAAACTGGCAGAGACTGAAGGCATTACGAGTAGATCGGGAACGGTCTGATTAAAGAGAGATTCACGAAAAATGATAGCTAAGCTACTGACAAAAGTAATTGGCAGTCGCAACGACCGAACACTGCGCCGCCTTAGAAAAATTGTAAAAGAGATCAATAACTACGAACCAACGTTCGAAGCACTTTCAGATGAAGAGCTAAAAGCTAAAACTGTTGAGTTCCGTGAACGCCTAGAGCAAGGCGAAACTCTTGATAAGCTACTTCCAGAAGCTTTTGCTACTGTTCGTGAAGCATCTAAGCGTGTTTACGGTATGCGTCACTTCGACGTTCAGCTTATCGGTGGTATGGTGCTGAACGGCGGCCAAATCGCGGAAATGCGTACTGGTGAAGGTAAAACTCTAACTGCAACCCTTCCAGCTTACCTAAACGCACTTCCTGGTAAAGGTGTACACGTAGTAACGGTGAATGATTACCTAGCAACACGTGATGCTGAGACAAACCGTCCACTATTTGAATTCTTAGGTATGACCGTTGGCGTGAACGTGCCAAACATGCCTCCTCAAGCGAAAAAAGAAGCTTACCAAGCTGATATCCTATACGGAACAAACAACGAGTTTGGCTTTGACTACCTACGTGACAACATGGCTTTCCGCAATGAAGACCGTGTTCAACGTGAGCGCTTCTTCGCTGTAGTCGATGAGGTGGACTCAATCCTTATCGATGAAGCTCGTACCCCACTGATTATCTCTGGTCCTGCTGAAGATAGCTCAGAACTATATACTCGTATCAACCTACTTATTCCACATCTGCAAAAGCAAGATAAAGAAGACTCTGAAGAGTACCGCGGCGACGGTCACTACACAGTTGACGAGAAATCTAAACAAGTTCACCTAACAGAAACGGGTCAAGAATTCGTTGAAGAATTAATGGTGAAAAATGGTCTGATGGAAGAGGGCGATACACTTTACTCTCCAACTAACATCAGCCTACTGCACCACGTTAATGCAGCTCTTCGTGCACACGTATTGTTTGAACGCAATGTAGATTACATCGTCAATGATGACGGTGAAGTGGTTATCGTTGATGAACATACCGGTCGTACAATGGCTGGTCGTCGTTGGTCTGAAGGTCTTCACCAAGCGGTTGAAGCGAAAGAAGGCGTTAAGATTCAAAACGAAAACCAAACGCTGGCTTCGATTACTTTCCAGAACTACTTCCGTCTATACGAAAAACTGTCAGGCATGACAGGTACAGCAGATACAGAAGCATTCGAATTCCAATCGATTTACGGTCTAGAGACAGTGGTTATCCCAACCAACAAACCTATGATCCGTAACGATATGCCAGACGTGGTTTACCGTACTGAAGCTGAGAAATTTGCTGCAATCATCGAAGACATCAAAGAGCGTGTAGAGAAAGGTCAACCATCTCTAGTGGGGACGGTTTCTATCGAGAAATCAGAGCTTCTTTCTAATGCACTTAAGAAAGCGAAGATTAAGCACAACGTACTAAACGCTAAGTTCCACGAACGCGAAGCAGAGATCGTTGCAGAAGCAGGTACACCTGGTGCGGTAACCATCGCAACTAACATGGCTGGTCGTGGTACCGATATCGTGTTAGGTGGTAGCTGGCAAGCGAAAGTAGAAGCGCTTCAAGATCCAACCAAAGAACAGATCGATGCTATCAAAGCTGAGTGGAAACAAGTTCACGATCAAGTACTAGAAGCTGGTGGTCTACACATCATCGGTACTGAGCGTCACGAATCTCGTCGTATCGATAACCAGCTGCGTGGCCGTTCTGGTCGTCAAGGTGACGCAGGTTCATCTCGTTTCTACCTATCAATGGAAGATTCACTACTGCGTATCTTTACTTCGGACCGTATGGCTAGCCTTATCCAAAGCGGTATGGAAGAAGGTGAAGCGATCGAATCTAAGATGCTGTCTCGTTCAATCGAAAAAGCACAGCGTAAAGTGGAAGGTCGTAACTTCGATATCCGTAAACAGCTTCTTGAATACGATGACGTAGCGAACGATCAACGTAAAGTGGTTTACGAATTGCGTGATGAGCTAATGAGTGTTGACGACATTAGCGACATGATCGAGCAAAACCGTGAAGATGTTGTTACTGCGATCATCGACGAATACATTCCACCACAATCTCTAGAAGATATGTGGGATGTGGAAGGTCTTCAAGAGCGCTTGAAAGCAGACTTCGATCTAGATGCTCCTATTAAGCAATGGCTTGAGGAAGACGACAAGCTATACGAAGAAGCATTACGTGAGAAGATCATCAACCTAGCAGTTGAAGTCTACAAAGCGAAAGAAGAAGTTGTGGGTGCACAAGTGCTTCGTAACTTTGAGAAGTCAGTTATGCTTCAAACGCTAGACACGCTTTGGAAAGAGCACCTAGCGGCAATGGATCACCTACGTCAAGGTATCCACCTACGTGGTTACGCGCAGAAGAACCCGAAACAAGAGTACAAGCGTGAATCGTTTGAACTGTTTGAAGGTCTACTAGAAGCGCTGAAAACAGACGTTATCACTGTTCTATCTCGTGTTCGAGTTCAACAACAAGAAGAAGTTGAGCGTATGGAAGAGCAACGTCGTGCACAAGCTGAAGAAGCAGCTCGTCGTGCACAAGCTCAACACGCGGCAGCACAGAACCCACTTTCGGAAGGTGAAGAATCGGAAGAAGGCTCTAACCAACCAATGGTTCGTGAAGAGCGTAAAGTGGGTCGTAATGAGCCTTGCCCATGTGGTAGCGGCAAAAAGTACAAACAATGCCACGGTAAAATTGACTAATACAGTCTGAAAACATAAATAAAGAGTCGCTTAGGCGGCTCTTTTTGTATCGATAGATCTAGGAACGAATCTAATGAAAAGAATTCACATTGTTGCGGCGATCATCTTTAACCAAGACAAGTCGCAAATCTTCATCACCAAACGCCCAAGCGACAAACACAAAGGTGGTTTTTGGGAATTCCCTGGCGGCAAAGTTGAGCAAGGTGAAAGTGTTGAGCAAGCGATGATTCGTGAGCTTGAGGAAGAGATTGGTATTACCGTCACTGAACAAGCTTTGTTTGAGCGCTTGGAGTATGACTATCCAGACAAGTCTTTGAAGTTTGATTTTATGACCGTTTCACAATTCAAGAACCAACCGTATGGCCGTGAAGGTCAAGAAGGACGTTGGGTTGATATCAGTGCTCTGCCTGAATACGCCTTTCCTGAGGCGAACGTGCCGATTCTGGAGCGTGTGGTTAAAGAGTTTTCTTAACCTGCATCTAACTGTCTTGTGGTTAACACGGGATATTGTTAGTTTAAAAAGATACAGCGAAACGAGAGAAGGCGAGGTAAGCCTCGTTTATCCAGAGAAGGAGAGAAAGCGCAATGGTTCGTATTGCAATCGCAGGAGCTGCCGGCCGTATGGGTCGCAACCTAGTTAAAGCATCACATATCAATCCAGAAGCATCCGTTACTGCTGGTTCTGAACGTCCAGAATCGTCTCTAGTTGGTGTTGATGTAGGTGAACTGTGTGGTGAAGGTAAGTTTGATGTCTTTCTGACGGATGATTTAGCCAAGGAAGTCGACAACTTTGACGTTGTAATCGATTTTACTGCTCCAGTGAGCACGTTAGCGAATCTAGAGCTGTGTAAACAACATGGTAAGAGCATTGTCATCGGTACTACGGGTTTTAGTAAAGAAGAACGTGACCTGATTGATGAAGCAGCAAAGCAAATTCCTGTTGTTATGGCTCCGAACTACTCTGTAGGTGTGAACCTAGTCTTTAAGCTTCTTGAAAAAGCAGCCAAAGTGATGGGCGATTACTGTGATATAGAAATCGTAGAAGCGCATCACCGTCATAAAGTTGATGCTCCGTCTGGTACCGCTATTGGTATGGGTGAAGCCATTGCTGGCGCGATGGGTAACAAATTGAGTGACGTTGCGGTCTATGCACGTGAAGGTATCACGGGCGAACGTACGAAAGATGAGATCGGCTTTGCGACTATTCGCGCTGGTGATATCGTCGGTGAGCATACTGCAATGTTTGCTGATATCGGTGAGCGTGTCGAAATTACCCACAAAGCAACGGATCGTATGACCTTTGCTAATGGCGCTGTAAAGGCCGCAGTTTGGTTGCATGCTAAGCCAGCAGGTTTTTATACCATGACAGATGTTCTCGGGCTTAATGAACTGTAAATACATAATTATTCGCCGGCGTAAGCCGGCTTTTTTGTTTTTGGAGAAAATTATGTAAACAAAATGGTTCCATAAGGTCGCAAGATTTCTCATGGTTTTATTATTATTTTGTGTGCTTGGTGTATAAAAATGGCTGTAAGCTCTAAAAGTTGCGGTTGAATTTGCAGGATGAACGTTTGCGCAAAAATCTCACAAAATTTTGTGATCTTCAATAAGTTCAAATTTGTAAAATTCACAAAAAAGTCATGGTAAGTGATCTGTAGATAGCTAAAACTTACTTTTTTAGGGCTTTTTCTGTTGAAACGTCATTACTCGCTAGAAAGTACCAATTTATTTTTCAATGTGTGTTGACAGTTTCAAAGTCCGTCTTTAGAATACCGCCAATTTGTCAAAAATACCTGTTTATGTAAATTATCAAGGTAAAGGAAGGCAAATTTGCAGCTTAATTTATTTTTTATGCATTTTTATTCTGGAGGTTGTCTTGGGTAAATTAGCACTGTTAGTCCTAGAAGATGGGACAGTGTTCCGCGGTGTTTCCATTGGAGCAGATGGTATTTCCGTTGGTGAAGTTGTTTTTAATACCTCGATGACGGGGTACCAAGAAATTCTCACTGATCCTTCCTATTCTCAACAAATCGTTACTCTTACTTATCCTCACATTGGCAATACCGGAACCAATTCCGAAGACGAAGAATCTTCTTCAATCCACGCACAAGGCCTTGTGATTCGCGATCTCCCTCTTATCGCTTCTAACTTCCGTAATGAACAATCCCTTTCTGATTACCTTAAGTCGCAAAACATCGTCGGCATTGCAGACATCGACACGCGTAAGCTAACTCGTATCCTGCGTGAAAAAGGTGCTCAAAACGGTTGTATCGTAGCTGGCTCTTCTATAAACGGAGAGAATCTAGACGAAGCTTTGGCACTAGCGAAAGCAAAAGAATTCCCTGGTTTGAAAGGAATGGATCTTGCGAAAGAGGTTACAACAAAAGAAGCGTATCAATGGAAACAAGGTTCGTGGACGCTTGAGGGTGGACTTCCAGAAGCGAAAGACGACAGCGAATTGCCATATCACGTTGTTGCCTACGACTTCGGCGCAAAACGTAACATCCTGCGCATGTTGGTTGACCGAGGCTGCCGCCTAACGGTTGTTCCTGCTGAAACTTCAGCAGAAGAAGTTCTGGCTCTAAATCCAGATGGCGTTTTCCTATCAAACGGCCCTGGTGACCCAGAACCATGTACTTACGCGATTGAAGCGACAAAAGTATTCCTAGAAAAAGGCCTGCCAATCTTTGGTATCTGTCTAGGCCACCAAATCCTTGCGCTAGCATCGGGTGCACAAACAGTGAAAATGAAGTTTGGTCACCACGGCGCAAACCATCCAGTAAAAGATTTGGAGCGTAATGTTGTGATGATTACGTCGCAGAACCACGGTTTTGCCGCAGACGAAGCAACACTACCTGAAAATCTACGTGCTACTCACGTATCGCTATTTGATGGCTCTCTACAAGGTATTCACCGCACAGACAAGCCAGCATTTAGCTTCCAAGGTCACCCTGAAGCGAGCCCAGGTCCACACGACGCGGCACCGCTATTTGACCACTTTATCGAACTAATCAAAAAACACAGCGCTTAATTCGGAGTAGTAGATAATGCCAAAACGTACTGACATTCAAAGTATTCTTATTCTTGGTGCTGGTCCGATTGTTATCGGTCAGGCATGTGAGTTTGACTACTCTGGCGCACAAGCGTGTAAAGCACTGCGTGAAGAGGGTTACCGAGTTATCCTAGTAAACTCTAACCCTGCAACCATCATGACTGACCCAGACATGGCGGATGCAACTTACATCGAGCCAATCCAATGGGAAGTGGTTCGCAACATCATCGCGAAAGAAAAGCCGGATGCAGTACTACCTACAATGGGTGGTCAAACTGCATTGAACTGTGCACTAGACCTAGAGAAGCACGGTGTTCTTGAAGAGTTCGGCGTTGAGATGATTGGTGCGACTGCTGACGCAATCGACAAAGCAGAAGACCGTTCGCGTTTCGATAAAGCGATGAAGTCTATCGGCCTTGAGTGTCCACGTGCAGATACTGCAAAAACGATGGAAGAAGCTTACGCTGTACTCGATATGGTTGGCTTCCCTTGTATCATCCGTCCATCATTTACTATGGGTGGTACTGGTGGCGGTATCGCATACAACAAAGAAGAGTTCGAAGAAATCTGTCGTCGTGGTTTGGACCTATCTCCAACCAACGAACTTCTTATCGATGAATCTCTTATCGGTTGGAAAGAGTATGAGATGGAAGTGGTTCGTGACAAAGCGGACAACTGTATCATCGTATGTGCGATTGAAAACTTCGACCCAATGGGCATCCACACGGGTGACTCAATCACGGTTGCACCAGCGCAAACACTAACAGACAAAGAATACCAGCTAATGCGTAACGCATCTCTAGCAGTACTGCGTGAGATTGGCGTTGAAACTGGTGGTTCAAACGTACAGTTTGGTATCAACCCGAAAGATGGCCGTATGGTTATCATCGAGATGAACCCACGTGTATCTCGCTCTTCAGCTCTAGCTTCAAAAGCAACAGGTTTCCCAATCGCTAAGATTGCAGCGAAACTGGCTGTTGGCTTTACGCTAGACGAGCTAATGAACGACATTACTGGCGGCGCTACGCCAGCATCATTCGAACCAACCATCGACTACGTAGTAACTAAGATTCCTCGCTTTAACTTCGAGAAATTTGCAGGTGCTAACGACCGTCTAACGACGCAAATGAAGTCAGTTGGTGAGGTGATGGCAATTGGTCGTAACCAACAAGAATCACTACAAAAAGCACTTCGCGGTCTAGAAGTTGGCGCGACAGGCTTTGATGAGATGGTTGACCTAGATGCACCAGACGCACTAACGAAAATCCGTCATGAGCTGAAAGAAGCAGGCGCAGAGCGTATTTGGTACATCGCGGATGCATTCCGTGCGGGTATGTCAGTAGATGGCGTATTCAACCTAACGCAAATCGATCGCTGGTTCCTAGTTCAAATCGAAGACATCGTGAAGCTTGAGCAAGACCTAAAAGCAAAAGGCTTCGCTGGTCTAAACAAAGAAGAACTTAACAAGCTGAAGCGTAAAGGTTTTGCTGATGCGCGCCTATCTAAGATTCTAGGTGTAGCGGAAAGCGAAATCCGTCGTCTACGTGACCAGTACGACATCCACCCAGTGTACAAGCGCGTTGATACGTGTGCGGCAGAGTTCTCTTCTGATACAGCTTACATGTACTCATCTTACGATGACGAGTGTGAGGCGAACCCAACAGACAAAGACAAGATCATGATTCTAGGCGGCGGTCCAAACCGTATCGGCCAAGGTATCGAATTTGACTACTGTTGTGTACACGCATCGCTAGCACTACGTGAAGATGGTTATGAAACTATCATGGTTAACTGTAACCCTGAGACAGTTTCAACAGACTACGACACGTCTGACCGTCTTTACTTCGAACCAGTAACACTGGAAGACGTACTAGCAATCGCTCGTGTTGAGAAGCCAAAAGGCGTTATCGTTCAGTACGGTGGTCAAACACCACTTAAACTGGCTCGTGCACTTGAAGCGGCTGGCGTGCCAATCATCGGTACTAGCCCAGATGCAATCGACCGTGCAGAAGACCGTGAGCGTTTCCAAGTTGCTGTTGACCGTCTAGGTCTTCTACAGCCAGAAAACGCGACAGTAACGACGATGGAGCAAGCGGTAGAGAAATCTCGTGAAATCGGTTACCCACTGGTTGTACGTCCTTCTTACGTACTTGGTGGTCGTGCGATGGAAATCGTATACGACGAGCAAGATCTACGTCGCTACTTCAATGAAGCTGTTAGCGTATCAAACGAATCTCCAGTTCTACTAGATAGCTTCCTAGACGACGCAGTTGAAGTCGATATCGATGCTATCTGTGACGGTGAGCGTGTGGTTATCGGCGGTATCATGGAGCACATCGAGCAAGCGGGTGTTCACTCTGGTGACTCAGCATGTTCTCTTCCTGCATACACGCTAAGCCAAGAAATCCAAGACGTAATGCGCGAGCAAGTTGAAAAGCTGGCGTTCGAGTTGGGTGTTCGTGGTCTGATGAACACGCAGTTTGCGGTTAAGAACAACCAAGTATACCTAATCGAGGTGAACCCTCGTGCAGCGCGTACAGTACCGTTCGTATCTAAAGCAACAGGTGCACCAATCGCTAAGATTGCTGCACGTGTAATGGCGGGTCAATCGCTTGAAGCTCAAGGCTTTACGAAAGAAATCATCCCACCTTACTACTCAGTGAAGGAAGTTGTACTTCCATTCAACAAATTCCCTGGTGTAGATCCACTGTTAGGCCCAGAAATGCGCTCTACTGGTGAGGTTATGGGTGTTGGTGCAACGTTTGCAGAAGCTTACGCGAAAGCAGAATTGGGTTGTGGCAACATTTACCCAGAAGGTGGTCGTGCACTACTGTCTGTTCGTGCAGGTGACAAAGAGCGCGTTGTGGACCTAGCGTCTAAGTTGACAAAACTTGGTTACCAGCTGGATGCAACACACGGCACAGCAGTGATTCTTGGCGAAGCGGGTATTAACCCACGTCTAGTAAACAAAGTACACGAAGGTCGTCCTCACATTCTTGACCGTATCAAGAACAACGAGTACACCTACATCGTGAACACTGCCGCTGGCCGTCAAGCGATTGAAGACTCGAAAGTTCTTCGTCGCGGTGCACTGGCTGAGAAAGTGAACTACACGACAACGCTAAACGCTGCATTCGCAACTTGTATGGCACACACTGCAGATGCGAAGAGCACGGTAACTTCGGTTCAAGAGCTACACGCAAAAGTGAAAGCTAGCCTAGAAGCGTAATAGATAAAAATCAGTAAGCCCGAAAAATAGGGCTTATATGACAACCTCATTGCCCGCTCATTTGAGCGGGCTTTTTTGTTTAATTAAGCAACTTGTTCTACTTGTTGATATTTTTCATTAGTCTTCGGTGCTCTCTACGACTCTGAGCTAGTTCATAGTAAAAGGTCATGAAGCATTTGTAGGAAGGAGTATTCATCAAATAAAGAGCAAGAATAGGGAGAGCAAGGGCTACCAACCAGAATAGGTCTCCTAATTTTGCTTCTGAAACTCCAAAACATATCGCTATGAAAATCTGTATCGTGGCATTGAAAATATTGATTGGATTTAAGAACTTTAAACCATGAATAATGATCATCCCAAATGGAATCGTTACCAAAAGTGCACCAATACCCATCATTACTACCCAAAAGTAGAACGGACCGTAAGTGGTTGAAATATCGATTAGTTGATCCAGAAAGAAAATATTTAATCCTCCCCCCATTGTTAAAAGCATTATTGCACTTAAAGCTGTGGCGATGCTTTTAGCGGACAGAACGAAGACTTCTTTTTCTCTACTATTCAATGGAAAACTCCTCGTATACACCCACTGCAATAGCACCGACGTTACCGGAGGCTGCACTACCCACGAAACTGATAGTTGCACCAATGGCATCTTTTAGTTGAAGTTGGATGGCATTACTGATCTCTTGTGAAGAGTATCTTCGTTTTACGCTTCCTGAACGTACTAGTTGTTTAAAAGCTTTTGCAGATAAGTTTGGAATGTTTTGCTTCGAAATTTCTTTAGTAAGCCTTGCTCGTTCGTGTCGATTTAAGCCTTTTAAGACTTCACTTAAGCTTTTTCCTGAGCTCTTCTGTAGATTATTTATAGTTTTTATTGTGGCTGTGCCAGAGGCTCCAACGCCGACTAGAGATATGTAATCGAGGGCTTTAGATGTATTTTGATACCAAGCTTGCGAGTCCAGTTCATCTAGCTTGTCAGGAGCAAAACTCTCAGCACCACTCCTGCCTATGCCCACCATGCACTGGACTGTAGAGGCTGCAGCAGCACTGTATCCCAAATAAGTAACGGCAGCACTCGTACCTCCCGAAATTGGAATCGCGCCAACGCTGCCAACGACCACAATCCAACCTAAAGCAGCTGAAGCACAGCTTAAGCTTGCTCCAATAAGCTCAGAAGCTAACTTAGACTCTCTATGCGAAGACTTCAGTTCTTTAGCGTAGCTATCAGCAGACATAGGAGACGTCGGCTCTTTTAAAATAATGCTGATAGGGTTGACGCGACAACTGGAGTTGAACTTTCGAAGAGAGATTATCGTTGAATCGCCCGCGATATAAATAACTCCAGCGCCCGAAGTTTCAGGCCTAGAGTCTATGACTTTGAAAAGTTGTTTTAGATTTACGGTCTGTTCGATACGAGAGCGTAACTGTTGCTCTTTTATTGATGGGCGAATCCCTAAAGCATCCATTGTTTTCACTTTCTATGAGATTGAATTTACTAGATTAGGCCAGTGTTTTTCTTTCCCATCAAAAAATTGAAATGCTCTTGAGAGTCAATTCTATTGGAAATGTAATTGATACATTTGACGTATCATTTCTTAGAACTTTCTAATTGATGAAAATCTGGAATAGGTTGGTGTCTTGAGTTTCCTTTTGTGCGTTTGCGTGGCAGTGCTATCGTTGTTCCATCTTGGTTACAAATATTTACAAGGGCGCACAAGTGGAAGTTACGTTCGAAATCTTAATTGCATTGTTTTTTGTCGCATCCGCTGCGGGATTTATTGATGCGATGGCTGGTGGCGGTGGTCTCTTGACTCTACCTGCTTTGTTGGCTGCGGGGCTAAGCCCGACTCAAGCATTAGCGACCAACAAACTCCAAAGCTCTTTCGGAAGCTTTTCTGCCAGTTGGTATTTTGTTCGTAACGGCATTGTTAGTCTCAAAGAGATGCGCCTAGCGATTCTCTGTACTTTTATTGGTTCTGCCATTGGTGCTGAGGCCGTACAGTTTATCGATGCCGGTGTACTCACCAGTCTTATCCCGGTATTGCTTATCGCGATTTCACTCTATTTTTTGCTCTCTTCAACCAATAAAACAGCTGAAGGAGAACCAAAGCTCTCTGAAGCGATGTTTGCTTTATGTGTTGGTGGTGGCGTGGGCTTTTACGATGGCTTTTTTGGTCCAGGTACTGGCTCTATCTTTGCGCTTTGCTTTGTCGCACTTGGTCACTTCTCTTTGGTTGATGCGACCGCTCGTACTAAGATTCTCAACTTCACCTCAAATATCGCGGCTCTGCTGTTCTTTATTCTTGCTGGTTTGCCTGTGTGGGAAATCGGTCTGACCATGGCTGTAGGTGGCTTTATTGGTGCTCAACTTGGTGCCAAAGTTGTTGTCACTAAAGGTCAAAAATGGATTCGACCTTTAGTCATTACCATGTCTATGTTGATGGCGACAAAACTTCTTTGGCAACAACATCACCAATGGTTTCTATCACTGTTTTAACTCTTGGTGACTGGTACACGTTTTGCCTAACGCAGATATGAACCGGTCGAATTAAAGATGTTAGTTGTTCGAACATAAAGCAGTTATGGTCAGGGATCTTTAACGCTCTAACGATCGATAATGGGATTAATGCTGGTGCTGCTCCTCCCAGTGCAAGTTGTGCTGCCGCTGTGTAGGCATCCATTTCCATCAATGGTTTGATACCTATTTTCTCTAATGCCGGCAGTTGGTAGCTATTGGACGGGTTAGTTAAATCATTTGTGATGACTTTTTTCGGTAGTTCATTCAGTGGCTGATCACTAACGAGGAAGAAAGGTTCATCACATAAGTGGAAAGCCATCAAGCCGTGATGTGGTGGAAGCAAACCAGCACAAAGCCCAATGGTCGCTTTACCGGATTGAACTCGCTCAACGATTCTAGGGCTGTGGTTGGTGGTTATGGTTAAGTACTGATCTTGCTTGAGGTAATCACCAATGGTTTTTCCAAGATAACCCGCAATAAGAGACTTTGAGCTATCGAGGGTGATTAATGATGTGTCCTCTAGCTCTTGCTGTTCATAGATAAGGCCACGTAACTCGTTAAAAGATGGGCCGATATTCTCGATCAAAGCCATGCCATCAGGTGTGAGTCTAATGGTTCTCCCTGACGGTTCTACTAGCTTCTTTCCCAGTTTTTTCTCTAGGTTCGCGATACGTTTACTCACCGCAGATTGGCTGATATACAGCAAACTCCCAGTGCGACTCATCGTTTTCGCTTTACTTAAAACTAATAGTGTTTCGATGCCTTCCAGTAACATGTCTATCCATGAATGTTGGGAATAATAGGCCTAATATAGCCAAGCTTGAGATGAGAAGCGACAGGTTATTTTACAAACAAAAAGAGCCGACGTTTCAGTCAGCTCTTTTGCGTAAATTGATTCGTATCGATCAACGATTGATAGCAAAGGTTGGCAGTGACAAGTGCCAGCGAATCGCACCAAGGCGAATAATCAAAGTTGAGATGACACCTGCGAGTAGGGCGACTGAATGGTCGTGTCCCATACTCAGTGCAGTTGTATGGAAAATTCCGCCAATGATACATGCGGTCGCATAGACTTCACTTCGCAGTACCATGGGTACCTCGCGAGCCAGCACATCACGGATAATGCCGCCACCGCAACCAGTGATAACGCCCATGATCACCGCTACCATGCCAGAAGCATTGTAGGCGAGAGCTTTCTCGACACCGATACCGACGAATACCGCCAAACCAATGGCGTCACAGACAGGTAGAACCCACCAAGGCAAGCGCTTAGGGCGACGAATGAGAATCATCGTGAGCAAACAAGTGATGAAAATTACCCAAAGATAAGTGGTGTCAGTGATCCAGAAGACCGGGGTTGCGCCAAGCGCCATATCACGAATAGTGCCGCCGCCAATAGCTGTCACACTACCGAGTACGATCACACCGAAAGGATCCATCTTTAATCGGCCTGCGAGTAAAACGCCAGAAACCGCAAAGACAGCAGTACCGAATAAATCGATCATATAAAGCAGCATGGAGTCCATGTTACTTGGTACCTTTTAAACAAATTGTGGGGGAACAGAAATGGGACGGAAATTGTACGGGATTTCCAACGAAAACGTTAGCGTTTTTGCCGGACGGTTTCAAAGTGTTCACACACCTCTGTGATCGCGTTTAAGGTTCTTGGGGTTGGGCGGTTGATCCAATCGGAATTGAGTGACCAAACGTGGTTGTTTTTTAACGCAGGGATGTCGTTTTTCCATTCAGCCCACATGCCATCATTACTCATGGCATGGCGAGAGGTAAACAGGACTTCGGGTTGGTGAGTAATCACTTGCTCGATGCTGACTTGTGGGTAAGGAGCACTACCTTTAGCAAAGATATTCTCTCCACCACAGAAGGTGAAGACTTCACTTGGCCAGTTCTTACCCGCAACGGTGATGATCGGCTTCTCACTCAATTGATAGAAGTAACTGACTTTATCCTCGGTATTGTATTTTTCTTTTAATGCTCCTAACTGCGCGCGGAATTCTGCGGCGGCTTTTTGCCCAACTTCTGGCTTCTCACTGTACTGGCTAAGTTGTTCAATGTTCGTAGCGATGTCTTCTAACGTTCCAGTAGTTGAGTAGTAGATAGGAATGCCAAACTGCTTGAGCTTTTCAAGTTCTTTGGCTGGATTACCTGCTGGCCAAGCGATAACTAAATCGGGTTGAAGGGCAATGATGCGCTCTAACTTGATGCCTTGATAGTTTGACACCTTCTCTAAACCTTTAGCTTGCTCTGGGTAGTCACTCATCTCGCTGACGGCTACGAGTTTGTCGCCAAGACCTGCAGCATAGGCGATTTCTGTTGAGTGTGGTGCCAAGCTGATGACGCGTTGAGCTGGTTCATTGGCAAAAGAAGCGGCAGAGAAGATAAGAGGAAGAGCAAAGCAAAGTTTGTTCATCATAGTCCTTGATAAATGAGTCCGAGAATCAGGCTTTGGATAACGATCCAAGCAAAAATACGCCATACAATTAGGGTTTGGATTTGTGCTAAATGAATAGCAGATGGCGCTATACGACCACCAATTTTCGCTCGTTCAGCTCGTTGACCTTGGTACAGCGCTGGGCCGCCAAGTGACAATTGAAGCTTGTTACCAATCGAGCACAACAACCAAGCTGGCCCTGGAAGTGGCCAAGACTTCGCTTGTTGAAGCATGGCAGTCGAAACACTCGATAGGTTTTTACCCATGCTAATGAACACGGCAAACAAGCGTAAAGGAACAATCTCCAATGCAGCCGTTAGCTGAATAGCAGGCTTACCAAAAGGTGAATACTGGCGGCGACTTGGGGACCAAGCGCGACCGAGCTCTGCCGTTAAGCGATACATTAATGCACCAATTCCACCAGTCAATCCATACCAGAACAACACGCACACAACGTTACGTCCGTAACCCATGATGATGGTCTCTGCTCCTGCTTTACCAATACCAAGCAGCGATAAGCTCTCGGTATCTCGATTAAGGTAAGGCTTGAGTAATGCTCGGCACTGCACTTTGTTCTCATTCGACATCGCGGTGACGAGTTGTTTCGCAAGTGATTCGTTGTTTCGCCAGTCGAGAGCAATAAGCAGTAATGCCAACTCAAATAAGGGAGCTTGCCAAACTAAGGGCTTCATCGCGAGCAGTAATATCAAGCAGGGTACAAGCATAAGAAGAAGTGCGAGCCCGCCAGAGAGAATGCTTTGTGAGTAGTTGTGGTTGTTATTAACTTTATTCGCCAGTTGTTCTGCGAATTTATGCCATAAAGTCACAGGATGAGCAGCGTGAGGAATGGGGATTAATAAATGGAATAGTAATGCGCCCCACATGACGAGGAGCGCACCATTGGCATAGAGCTGTTGAAATATTTCTTCCATGAAATTCTGGGGACTTACTTAGTCAGTTCCAACATTTTGCATACCATTTCTGAAGAGCTTTTCGCTGCTAGCGGTAGGAACTCTTCGAAGCTCATTGGTGATTCTTTGTCTGCTACGTCAGAGATAGCGCGCACAACAACAAACGGCGTGTTGAATTGGTGACAAGTTTGAGCGATAGCAGATGCTTCCATTTCTACAGCGATAACTGAAGGGAAGTGTTTACGGATAAACTCTTGGCGTTCTGCTGTGCAAACAAACGCATCACCAGTACAGATCAGGCCGCGAACTGCGTGAGTGTTTTCCATTTGAGCCAGTGCTTTTTCAGCAAGGTCCATTAACTTCTCATCCGCTTTGAATGCTGCTGGTTGGCCTGCCATTTGACCCATTTCGTAGCCAAATGCAGTTACGTCTGCATCGTGGTGACGAACTTCTGTTGAGATTACAACGTCGCCTAGGTTTAGGCTTGAATCGAAACCGCCCGCAGAGCCAGTGTTGATAACCACATCTGGTTGGTACTCGTCTAGCAGAATAGTTGTGCCTACTGCAGCCGCTACTTTACCGATGCCAGATTGAAGCAGTACCACATCAACGTCGTTAATCTGACCAGAGAAAAACGTACAACCTGCTTTGCTTACTGTTTGGCAGTTTGTCATAGCTTCTTTCAGGATGGTGACTTCTTGTTCCATCGCACCGATGATACCAACTTTCATAACACTCTCTTTCGATAAAAATTTAAGTTGGCGAGAGTATACCACTCTGCACCAATATGTGGTCGTTATTTGATTAACTCAGCATTCGCCAGCAGTGAACGTAATTGTTCAGCACGCTTACGGTTCACACCAAAGTCTGAATAGCCAACGCGAGATTCAGAACGAACAATAAGCTGGTCGCCTTCGATCTTAAGCTCTAAATCGTCCACAAAGCGCATTATTTTGGATGTGCATTCGATACGTAGGTAATTACCTTCTTTCACCGCTGTTTTCGCCCCCGGCAGTTCAAGCGCCACTTGCTCAATCGAATCGATGTTCGTGGATTCGGTTAGGGTGAATGGCGTGAGGTTGTATTCTTCACGCGTGTCTTGGGTGGAGACACAGTTTGGTTTGTCACCACAAGGTGATTGAGAACGATCAGTCATGGTTGTGACTCCTTGGCTACAAGCGGTTAAGCCGAGCAAACTAATGGAAAGGAGAGCGGCTTTTTTCATTGGTTTTATCCCTTATCTTAGGAATTTAATTATATGTAATAAAAGAAAAAAGGATCCAATAGTAGGATCCTTTTTGAGACGTTAACAGTGATTAAACTTCAAGGTAATCGAGAATACCTTCTGCGGCTTTTCGACCTTCATCAATCGCGGTCACGACCAGATCTGAGCCTCGTACCGCATCGCCACCAGCGAAGATCTTTTTGTTGCTGGTCTGGAATTGGAACTCTTGTTTCGCAGGAGCTTTGATACGACCCCATTGATCCAACTCGACATCAAACGGAGCTAGCCAATCCATTTTGTGTGGTTGGAAGCCAAACGCCATGATAACGACGTCTGCTGGTAGAACGTGCTCGCTGCCTTCTACTGGTTCTGGACGGCGACGACCCGCTTCATCAGGCTCACCAAGGGCAGTTTTCACCACTTTGACCCCTGATACTTTGCCTGACGCATCCACTTCAATTCCTAAAGGCTGAAGGTTGAACATGAACTTCACGCCTTCTTCCTTAGCGTTTTTCACCTCGCGTCGAGAGCCAGGCATATTGGCTTCATCACGACGGTAAGCACATACAACGTTTGATGCGCCTTGGCGGATAGAGGTACGAACACAGTCCATTGCGGTATCACCACCACCGAGTACCACTACGCGTTGTTTTGCCATGTCGATAAAAGGTTTGTCGTGCTCCAAGCCCATGACCTTGTAAGTATTTGAAATCAAGAATGGCAGAGCATCGTAGACACCCGGCGCACCCTCATTTTCTAGTCCTGCACGCATGTACTTGTAAGTACCAACACCCAAAAAGACGGCATCATACTCATCAAGTAGCTCTTGCATCTGCACATCTTTACCTACTTCGACATTCATCTGGAACTCTACGCCCATCTCGGTGAAGACGCGACGACGATTTTCCATCACGCCTTTTTCAAGTTTGAATGAAGGGATACCGAAGGTCAGTAGGCCCCCAATTTCAGGGTAGCGGTCAAATACGACAGGTTTCACGCCATTGCGGACTAGGATATCAGCGGCAGCCAAGCCTGCTGGGCCTGCACCAATGATGGCAACCTTTTTATCGGTCCACTCCACCTTGGACATGTCAGGTTTCCAGCCCATTTCGAAGGCTTTGTCGGTAATGTATTTTTCAACGTTACCTATAGTGACGGCGCCAAAGTCTTCATTGAGAGTACAAGAGCCTTCACACAGACGATCTTGTGGACACACTCGACCACAAACTTCAGGCAAACTGTTAGTTTGGTGCGATAGCTCTACGGCTTCGAGGATACGACCTTCATTGGCAAGCTTTAGCCATTGTGGGATGTAGTTGTGGACTGGGCACTTCCATTCACAATATGGGTTACCACAATCTAAGCAGCGATCCGCCTGCGCTGTCGCTTGTTGTTTGGTAAAAGGTTCATAGATTTCAACGAATTCGATCTTACGAACTTTGATAGGCTTCTTCGCAGGATCTACGCGTTGAACATCGATAAATTGATAAACGTTCTGACTCATGATTCAAACATCCTCCATGATTACTGGGCTTGAACGCGCAGTTCTGCGGCACTGCGACTCTGGTGACCAAGTAGCGTGCGCAAGTCCGCCGCTTGTGGTTTCACCAAGTAGAACTTTGGAATCCATTCATCAAAGTTCGCCAAGATATCTTCTGCGTGGCTAGAGCTGGTTTCTTCGAGATGCTCGGCAATCAGACCACGTAAGTGCTCTTGATGGATGTAGAGATCCGACAGAGAAATCGCTTCAACCGATTCGTTGTTCACGCGACCTTGGAAGTCTTGGTTCTCATCCAATACGTAAGCAAAACCGCCAGTCATGCCTGCGCCAAAGTTCACGCCTGTCGCGCCAAGAATGGCAACAATACCGCCAGTCATGTACTCACAAGCGTTATCGCCAGCGCCTTCAATGACAGCAATCGTACCTGAGTTACGTACGCCGAAACGCTCACCTGCTTTACCTGCCGCAAACAGCTTACCGCCGGTCGCGCCGTACAAACAGGTGTTACCAATGATGGTCGCTTCATTACACTTAAATGCAGTGCCAAGGTGAGGTTTGATAACCACCTTACCGCCAGCCATGCCTTTACCTACGTAGTCGTTGGCATCACCAGTGAGGTAAAGCTCTACGCCCCCCGCGTTCCAAACGCCAAATGACTGGCCTGCAGTGCCATCCAAATGCAGTTTGATTGGCGTTGCCGCCATGCCTTGGTTGCCGTAGCGCTGAGCGATTTCACCTGATAGGCGAGCACCCACAGAACGGTCGGTGTTGATCACGTTGTAGAAGAAGCTAGCAGATTGACGTTTTTCAACCGCTTGTAGTGCGTCTTCGATGATCTTGTTGTTTAGCTCTGCTTTATCAAATGGTGTATTTGGCTGTGTCCAGTAAAGAGGGTGTTCCTCTGGAGAGACTGGCGCCTCAAGGATATTCGACAGATCTAGCTTGGTTTGTTTCGCCGTAAGACCTTCAACGGTTTCCAACAAATCCGTGCGACCAATCAAGTCAGTCAGTTTTTCAACACCAAGTTCAGCGAGTAATCCGCGCACTTCGTCCGCCAGACCAATGAAATAGTTCATCACCATTTCCGGTAGGCCTTTGAAGTACTCTTTACGCAACGTCTCGTCTTGAGTTGCAACGCCAGTAGCACAGTTGTTGAGGTGACAAATACGTAGGAACTTACAACCCATTGCCACCATTGGCGCAGTACCAAAACCGAAGCTTTCTGCACCGAGAATTGCCGCTTTCACCACGTCTAGACCAGTTTTTAGACCACCATCTACTTGCAGGCGGATCTTGTGGCGCAGACCATTAGCAACCAGTGCTTGTTGGGTTTCTGCCAACCCCAATTCCCAAGGGCTACCTGCGTATTTCACTGAAGTTAATGGACTTGCTGCGGTACCGCCGTCGTAACCCGAGATGGTAATGAGATCAGCGTAAGCTTTCGCTACACCTGTTGCGATGGTGCCGACGCCTGGTTCAGAAACTAACTTCACCGAAACCAATGCATTTGGATTGACTTGTTTTAGGTCGAAGATCAACTGGGCCAAATCTTCAATCGAATAAATATCGTGGTGTGGAGGAGGGGAGATCAGAGTCACCCCCTGTACCGAATAACGCAGTTTTGCAATTTCTGCGGTGACTTTGTGTCCCGGTAACTGACCACCTTCGCCCGGCTTCGCACCCTGTGCGACCTTGATCTGCAGCACGTCAGCATTGGTTAGGTAGTGAGGGGTAACACCAAATCGCCCGGAAGCAATCTGCTTGATGCGCGAGTTACGCTCGGTACCGAAGCGACGAGGATCTTCACCGCCTTCACCCGAGTTGGAGTAACCACCAAGACGGTTCATCGCTGTTGCAAGTGCTTCGTGCGCTTCTGGACTAAGTGCACCAATGGACATCGCCGCAGAATCAAAGCGTTTGAAGAGCTCAGTGCTAGGCTCAATTTGCTCTAAAGGTAGCGGTGAGTCTGATTTTTTCAGCGCCATTAAGTCACGCAGCATGGCAACAGGGCGTTGGTTCACCTGCTTAGCAAAGCTCTGATAATCGTTACTTTCGCCTGATTTAACCGCAGTTTGCAGTGTGCCAACCACGTCTGGGTTGTAGGCGTGATATTCACCACCGTGGACATATTTCAATAAACCACCATGCTCGATGGCCTTACGTTTTGCCCAAGCTTTACGAGAAAGGTTGTACAAATCTTGTTGGAAGTCGTCGAAGTTCGCGCCTTCAATACGAGTTGTAACACCTTTAAAGCACAAATCGACCACTTCTTGGCTCAAGCCAACCGCTTCAAACAGTTGCGAGCAGCGGTAAGAGGCGATGGTAGAAATACCCATTTTCGACATGATCTTGTACAGACCCTTGTTGATGCCGTATTGGTAGTTTTGCATCACATCGCGGTAGTCTTTTTCTAGCGCTTTATCATCAATCAGCTTACCTAGTGCTTCATAAGCAAGGTATGGATAAATCGCAGTAGCACCAAAGCCAAGCAAGACAGCAAATTGGTGTGGGTCACGAGCTGTTGCGGTCTCAACAACAATGTTGGCATCACAACGTAAGTTGGCATCGATCAAGCGAGTTTGAACCGCACCGACGGCCATTGCTGCAGGAATTGGCAGCTTGCCTTTGACTAAAGCGCGATCTGAAAGCACCACTAGAACCGTGCCTTCACGTACGACCTGTTCTGCTTGTTCACACAGATCATCAATAGCCTGTTTGAGATCTTTCTGTTGTGGATCGTAGTTGATGTCGAGAATGGTATTACGGTAGTGATCGTCACCAAGCTCGAGTAACTGCTGCATGTCTGAGTAAAGTAACACTGGCGAATCGAAGGTCACTCGGTAGGCGTGGCCATCGGTTTCACAGAAGACGTTCATCTCCTGACCAATACTGGTCGCCAGTGACATGACGTGCTTTTCACGCAATGGATCGATTGGCGGGTTGGTTACCTGAGCGAACTTCTGACGGAAGTAATCCGTTACCAAGCGCTCTTTCGAGGACAGAACGGCCATCGGGGTGTCATCACCCATGGAGCCGACCGCTTCTTGTCCCATATCACCAAGGACACGCAGTACTTGATCGACTTCTTCATTGCTCATGGCGAATTGCTTTTGATAAGTCTTAAGCAAGTCTTCATCAAAGCTGCGCTCCCCCACTTGATCTTCAGGTAGCTGAGCAAAAGGTGTGAGTTTGCGAACGTTGTTTTCCATCCATTCGCGGTAAGGGTGGCGAGATTTCAGATCGTTATCGATCTCGCTAGACTGCCAGAGTTTCCCTTTACGAGTATCGACAACCAGCAGCTCACCCGGACCAACACGGCCTTTCTCGGCAACTTCGTCGGGAGCGTAATCCCAAATCCCTACCTCTGATGCCAGAGTGATAAATTTGTCTTTAGTAATCACATAACGTGCAGGGCGCAAACCATTTCGATCTAGGTTACAGGCAGCGTAACGGCCGTCGGACAGTACTATACCTGCCGGACCATCCCATGGCTCCATATGTTTGGAGTTGAAGTCGTAAAACGCTCGCAGATCCGGGTCCATGTCTGGGTGGTTCTGCCATGCTGGTGGCACAAGCATGCGCATGGCACGGAAGATATCCATACCGCCAGAAAGGAATAGATCCAACATATTATCTAAGCTGGAAGAATCTGAACCTGTCTCGTTCACAAACGGTGCTGCGGTTTGTAGGTCTGGCAGCAGCGGTGACGAGAACTTGTAAGCTCGCGCTCGTGCCCATTGGCGATTACCTTCAATAGTGTTGATCTCACCATTATGAGCAAGGTAACGGAACGGTTGGGCTAATGGCCAACGCGGTTGCGTGTTGGTAGAAAAACGCTGGTGGAACAGGCAGATAGCAGATTCCATGCGTAGGTCAGCAAGATCAAGATAGAAGCGCGGTAAGTCCGCAGGCATGCACAAGCCTTTGTACACCAAAACTTGTGTCGACAAGCTACAGATGTAGAAATCAGGATCTTCGGTGATTTGTTTC
Source organism: Vibrio owensii CAIM 1854 = LMG 25443 (assembly GCF_000817815.1). Classification (GTDB taxonomy): domain Bacteria; phylum Pseudomonadota; class Gammaproteobacteria; order Enterobacterales; family Vibrionaceae; genus Vibrio; species Vibrio owensii. The sequence continues at coordinate 42,304 of NZ_JPRD01000048.1, read as the reverse complement.
TCGATGCGACGGCGTGCGATGTAGAGACGACGCTCAATGTCACGCTCGCGCCAACCTGCCGGAGCAGAGATAAAGACTTGTTGAATGTCTGGAAGTGAATCGGCGGCGATTGGGCCAAGTACTTCTGAATTGGTCGGTACTTCACGCCACCCTGCCACCGTCAGAGTCTCTTGTGCGAGCTCTTTGTTGATGATGTCTTTGGCGAGTTGAGCTTTCACCGGGTCTTGGTTGAAGAAAATCATCCCTACGGCGTATTGCTTGCCAAGGTTGAAGCCATTTTCTTCAGCGATAAGGCGTAAATAGGAATCGGGCTTTTGTAAAAGAAGACCACAACCATCACCGGTTTTACCATCAGCGGCGATACCACCACGGTGGGTCATGCGATCAAGTGCAGAAATTGCTGTACGTACCAGCTTGTGACTTTGCTCGCCTTCCATGTGTGCGATCAAGCCAAATCCACAGTTGTCTTTCTCAAGACTTGGATCATAAAGAGCCATTGCAATTCTCCCTTTGCTTATCTGTCATCCCGACAGATATATCAACACTGCTCAAGTTGATAATGATGACTAACTATGCGTCACTTTCTAAGTTTTATGTATATCTATTCAATAAAATTCGTCAAATATCTTAACAAAAATTGTGTGTTTTATTTTCACCAACTTCACAAGCTATAGCTTATTGTAAAAAAGGTCAAGTTATTAGTGAATCATCGCGTGAATATGCGATTTACCATTTAATTGGCTGAAATAGTTCAAGAAAAACAGTGAGATAGAAAAGTGATTGTTACAAAAAAGTAACATTTGATTCTGAAGGGAATAAAAAAGACCAGCACAAAATGCTGGTCAAAATAAAAAGATTGGAAGGAACTGTTTTCTTTCCTGACAACCAGCCATCGATAGTACTGATGGCTGGATTTATGCCTCGAAAAGAGGAAGTGAGCGCACTCCCTTTAAGCTGAAAGCATCAGTGAATCTGCTTTTGCTTCTAGGTTCGTGCCACCCATTAGGTAATCATCGATAGCACGGGCACATTCGCGGCCTTCATTGATACAACGAACCACCAAAGATTGGCCTGTTCGCATATCACCAGCAGCAAATACACCTTCTTGGTTAGTAGCAAAACCTTGAGTTGCTACGTTACCGCGATCATCTAGCGCGATATCCAGTTGAGCAAGTACGCCTGTTGGTTCAGGGTGTAGGAAGCCCATCGCTAGAAATGCCATATCACATGGAATCACACGTTCGCTGCCTTCTACTTCTTTGAAGCTTGGACGCTCGCCTGGTTTCGCATCTTGCCAAACGATATCAGCTAAACGAAGGCCTGTAACTTCACCTTTGTCATTGCCGATGAACTCTTTGGTTAGGATATTCCAGTGACGATCAACGCCTTCTTCATGAGACGTCGAAGTACGTAGGATCATCGGGTACTGTGGCCATGGCATATTGGCAGGACGTTTCTCTGGTGGAATTGGCATGATTTCAACCTGAGTGATGCTTGCTGCGCCATGACGGTTAGATGTACCCACACAGTCAGAGCCGGTATCACCACCACCGATCACCACAACATGCTTACCCGCGGCGTGAAGTTCTTCACCCTTAAGATCCATGTCGTTGGCTCGGCGGTTGTTTTGACCTAGGAATTCCATTGCGAAGTGAACGCCTTTTAGTTCACGACCCGGAACTGGCAAATCACGAGGAACGGTTGAACCACCCGTTAGTAGAACCACATCGAATTCTTGACGCAACTGCTGAGCATTCACGTCAACACCAACGTGTTGGTTAACTTTGAATTCAATACCCGCTTCTGCCATCAGGTTGATCTTACGATCAATCACGTCCATACCCAGTTTGAAATCTGGGATACCAAAACGCAGCAGACCGCCTACTTTCTCGTCTCGCTCGAATACCGTCACAGTATGACCGGCGCTGTTTAGCTGCTCAGCAGCCGCAAGGCCAGCAGGACCTGAACCGATGATCGCAACGGTTTTGCCAGTGCGAGAACGTGGTGTTTTTGGTTTGGCGTACCCTTCACGATACGCTGTTTCTACGATGGTTTTCTCGATATTACAGATAGTGATTGGGTCTTGGTTGATGCCAAGTACACAAGCACTTTCACACGGAGCAGGGCAAACACGACCAGTAAACTCTGGGAAGTTATTGGTTGAGCTTAGAATGTTCCAAGCTTCTTCCCAGCTATCACGATAAACCGCATCGTTAAACTCTGGGATGATGTTACCGATAGGGCAGCCGTTATGACAAAACGGCACACCACAATCCATACAACGAGAAGCCTGAGTATTGATCTTGTCACCAAACTCCTCGTTCAGAACGAACTCTTTGTTGTTCTTGATGCGTTCAGCTGGGTCGATCTTCTGTGGTAGTTCACGACCATGCTCTAAAAATCCAGTAGGCTTACCCATTATACGGCCTCCACTTGAGTTTCGTTTCCTTGAGACTGTGCTTCAGCTTTACGCTTTTGAAGAACCGCTTTGTAGTCACGCGGCATTACCTTAACCATAGAGGCTAGGCTTGCTTCAAAGTTGTCTAGGAAAGACTGAGCGACTTCACTTCCTGTGAATTGAACATGCTTAGTTAGCATGTCGAGTAATAGATCTCTGTCTTCTTGCTCGATTGGATCTAGGTCTACTAGCTCTGGGTTCAGTTTTGACTCAAAGTCGCCTGATTTATCCCATACGTACGCCACGCCGCCACTCATACCTGCGGCAAAGTTACGACCTGTTGAACCAAGGATAATTGCTGCACCGCCCGTCATGTATTCACAACCGTGGTCACCGACGCCTTCTACTACTACTTTCGCACCTGAGTTACGAACACAGAAACGTTCACCAGCCATACCGCGAATGAAAGACTCACCCGAAGTTGCACCGTAGAAACACACGTTACCAACCACGATGTTGTCTTCCGCGACAATGCTTGATTTCGCATCTGGGTAAAGTACTAACGTACCGCCAGATAAGCCTTTACCCCAGTAGTCGTTCGCGTCGCCTTCCACTTCGAACTTCACGCCCTTAGCTAGGAATGCACCGAATGACTGACCCGCAGAGCCTTTGAACTTCACGTTCATTGGCTGAGGTAGACCGGCATCTTTGTACACTTTCGAGATTTCGTTCGACAACATGGTACCTGCAGAGCGGTCCGTGTTAACGATAGGGAACTCGGCATTCACCGCTTCGCCTTTCTCGAGTGCAGGAATCGCTGCTTGAATCAGCTTACGGTCTAGCACTTCTTCTAAGTTGTGGTTCTGCTGAGCTTGGTTGAATACACCATCAGCTTCACGTGGTTGCTCAACGTGAAGAACAGGAGACAGATCTAGGTTCTTGTATTTCCAGTGAGAAACGTCTTGGCGAATCTTCAGCTTCTGACCTTGACCGACCATCTCATCGATAGTGCGGAAGCCAAGTTCAGCCATGATTTCGCGTAGACCTTGTGCCATGTATTGGAAGAAGGTTACGACGTCTTCTACGCGACCATCAAAGCGCTCACGAAGTGTCTTGTTTTGAGTCGCGATACCGACAGGACAGGTGTTCTTATGACACTTACGCATCATGATACAACCTTCAACCACCAAGGCTGCGGTTGCCACGCCCCATTCTTCTGCACCAAGTAGTGTTGCCACTGCAAGGTCGCGAGGTGTCTTCATCTGGCCATCCGCTTGAACCACGATACGGTTACGTAGACCGTTCTTCAGTAGCGTTTGGTGCGTTTCTGCCAAACCAAGTTCCCAAGGAAGACCAGTATGGCGGATTGAAGACATTGGTGATGCACCAGTACCGCCGTCGAAACCTGCGATTAGTACAACGTCCGCTTTCGCTTTCGCTACACCAGAAGCGATCGTACCTACGCCTGCTTCTGATACCAGCTTCACGTTTACACGGCCTGCGCGGTTCGCGTTCTTCAAGTCGTAGATAAGCTGAGCCAAATCTTCGATTGAGTAGATATCGTGGTGTGGTGGAGGCGAGATAAGGCCAACGCCCGGAGTCGAGTGACGTGTTGCACCGATCCAGTCATCTACTTTATCGCCTGGTAGCTGACCACCTTCACCTGGCTTCGCACCTTGAGCCATTTTGATTTGCAGCTCTTCAGCGTTAGTTAGGTAGTAAGAGGTTACGCCGAAACGACCTGAAGCCACCTGCTTGATTGCAGAGCGTTCCCAATCGCCGTTGTCTTTGCGTTCGAAACGCATTGGGTCTTCACCACCTTCACCAGAGTTCGATTTCGCGCCAAGGCGGTTCATCGCAACAGCCAGTGTGGAGTGTGCTTCGTAAGAAATAGAACCGAATGACATTGCACCGGTCGCGAAGCGTTTCACGATGCTTTCAATTGGCTCGACTTCGTCGATAGAGATAGAACCGGCTGGGTTCTTAATGAACTCAAGTTGGCTACGCAGGGTTACCGCGTTGTCACCTTGTTTATCTACGGCTGTCGCGTACTGCTTGAACTGATCGTAGTTCTTATTACGCGTAGACTCTTGCAGTAGAGAAATAGTCTCTGGGTTGAATAGGTGCTTCTCACCACGCTGTTTCCATTGGTAAACACCACCAACATCCAGCATTTGAATTGGGATTTCGCGTTGTGGGTAACCGATGCGGTGACGGATCAACACTTCTTTGGCGATATCATCAAGGGTGAGACCTTGGATACGAGAAACCGTACCAGTGAAGTACTTGTCGACCACTGACTTGTGGATGCCCAACGCTTCGAAGATTTGCGCGCCGTGGTATGACTGTAGCGTAGAGATACCCATCTTCGAGAAGATCTTCAGGAGACCGCCATTGATCGCTTTACGGTAGTTGTTGAACAGATCACGAGGGTTCGCTTCTGGATCCAACTTCTTCGTACGTTGAAGTTCAATGATGGTTTCAATCACTAGGTAAGGGTTAACCGCATTCGCACCGTAACCAAGTAGCGTTGCAAAGTGGTGCGTTTCACGCGCGTCACCGGTTTCAACCACGATGTCACACTTCGCACGTAGACCTTTACGGATCAAGTGGTGGTGCACTGCACCAACTGCCAGCATTGCTGGGATCGCCGCGTGGTTTGAGTTCACTGCACGGTCAGTTAGTAGGATGATTGAGTAACCATCGATAACCGCGTCTTCTGCGTATTGGCAGATACGTTTTAGTGCACGCTCAAGCTTACCTTGATCTTCATTAGCTTGGAATACGATATCCAGCGTCTTCGCTTGTAGGTGCTCGTTATCGATCGCACGCAGTTTTTCAAGCTCAGAGTTCGCCAGAACAGGCGATTCCAATTCTACTTTCTGACAGTGAAGTGGTGTTTCAGTCAGAAGGTTTTGGTCTTTACCCAAGTAAGTGTTCAGTGACATAACCATACGCTCACGGATCGGGTCGATCGGTGGGTTGGTTACCTGTGCGAACAGTTGCTTGAAGTAGTTTGAAAGATGCTGAGACTGATGAGATAGAACCGCAAGAGGCCAGTCGGCACCCATTGCTGACAATGGCTCTTTCGCATCATTTGCCATTGGAACGATGATTTCGTTCACTTCTTCAGTGCTCACACCGAAAGCTTGTTGACGGTGTAGCAAACGTTCTGGAGAAGGTTGGCTGAACTGGTTGCTCGCATCTGGCAGCTTCTTCAAGCTCAGTAGGTTTTCTTCTACCCACTTCTCGTAAGGCTGCGCCGTTGCAATAGTGTCTTTCACTTCTTCATCAGAGATGATGCGACCTTGCTCTAGGTCTGCAACAAAGATACGACCTGGTTGTAGACGACCACGGAACTCTACGTTCTCTGGTTCAATATCCACAACACCAGATTCAGATGCCATCACTAGGAAGTTATCTTTGGTCACTGTGTAGCGAGAAGGGCGCAAACCGTTACGGTCTAGTGTCGCACCAACTTGAACACCATCAGTAAAACATACTGAAGCAGGACCATCCCATGGTTCCATGATGTTCGCGTGGTACTGATAGAACGCGCGACGTTTAGGATCCATGTTTTTGTTTTCTTGCCATGCTTCCGGGATCATCATCATCAATGCGTGTGGCAGGCTGCGACCAGAAAGAACTAGGAGCTCAAGTGCCATGTCAAAGTTAGATGAATCCGAGCTGCCTTCCTGACAGATTGGAAGAAGCATGTCGATTTCAGCCTGAGTAAACAGGTCTGATTCTAGGATTGCTTCACGGGCTTTCATCCAGTTCAAGTTACCGCGAACTGTATTGATTTCACCGTTGTGGGCAATGTAACGGAAAGGCTGTGCAAGACGCCATTTCGGGAAGGTGTTGGTAGAGAAACGAGAGTGTACAAGTGCCAGTGCAGTCACCATGGTCGGGTTTTGCAGATCAAGGAAGTACTGAGGTACTTGCTCGGTCGTTAACTGACCTTTGTACACCAATGTCTTGTAAGACATGGAGTTAATGTAGAAGTCGTCACCAATGTTCGAAACGCTTTCTAGGCAAACACGTACAGTGTAGTTACGAAGTACGTACAGTTTGCGCTCTAGCTCTTCAGGTGTGATGCCAGGGCCACCAGAGATAAACACATGCTCAAACTGAGGCTCTGTGCTTAGTGGGTCTGCACCGATCATTGAGTTATCGGTTGGCAATACGCGGTAGCCGATAACTTCAAGATCTAGACGTTGTGCGTTACGTTCTAGAATGTCACGGCATTGCTCGCGTTTGTATTCGTCTTTCGGGAAAAGAACGACACCAACACCATACTTTTCAAACGAAGGCAGTTTAATGCCTAACTTAACGGCTTCTTCTAATAGGAATTCATGAGGTTTTTGTAGCAAGATACCCGCACCGTCACCGCTGCATGGGTCACAACCTTGACCACCACGGTGTTCCATGCGAGCCAGCATATCCAATGCTTGAGTCACTACTTCATGAGATTTACGGTTTTTAAGGTGAGCAACAAAACCGATACCACAAGCGTCATGCTCCAGCTCCGGAGTGTACAGACCCTGTGAATTTTGCTCTCTATCTACCATAGATACATCCTTCCAGTTCAATGTCGACGCAAGAATCCCGGACAGATCTCGACTGCCTTAGGTGCGCTCTTTGCGTCTTGTCCTTTATATTTATGATTCGCCACTGGCCGAGGTTGACCAGTCTTGATTCCTTTCCGTATCTCGCAGGAAAAATTTTGCGAGAAAAACAATCCTTGGTGATATCCCTTTATTTATTGCCACAATTTAGTGACTTATATAGGTGGGAGCGGGGTATCGCCGACAATTCCCGCAGTTGATGTTGTAATAAAAGTCACAAAAACGACGGGGTTGTGTAAGTATCCTACAATTTTGTGACTTGAGAATGCAACGAAAAGTCGCTTTTGTGACCCAATTTTTTCGTTTAAATATTCACTTTTTGTTTAACATTTGCGCAACATTGCAGGTTTTAAGTTGGTTTTATGCAGTTTTATTGATTTCACACCGCTACCTGTTTGTTTGAATTGACTAGAATTATTTGTTTTTTCTTGCAGGGATGTAATTTAGTTACATGAATCGTAGTGAGATTTATTACGGTTTACTATTGGTGAGAATCTATGCAGTTACATGAGTTGGTCAACACATTAGGCCAAGATCTTCAGCGTCGTTACGGCGAAAAAGTCCATAAGCTGACTTTACATGGTGGCTTTAGCTGCCCAAACCGCGACGGTACGATTGGCCGAGGTGGTTGTACATTCTGTAATGTGGCTTCGTTTGCTGACGAAGAAGTGCAGATCAAAAGCATCCACGATCAATTGAAAGACCGCGCGGGAGAGATCCATCGAGCGAAGAAGTATCTGGCATATTTTCAGGCGTACACCAGTACCTATGCAGAAGTACAAGTCCTCAAAAACATGTACGAGGAAGCTCTGAAGGCGGCAGACATTGTTGGCCTTTGTGTGGGCACTCGTCCAGATTGCGTTCCTGATGCAGTATTAGATCTGTTGTCGGACTATGTGAATCAAGGTTATGAGATTTGGCTAGAGCTCGGTCTTCAAACTGCCAACAATGACACCCTCAAGCGTATCAACCGTGGTCATGATTTTGAGTGCTACGCCGAAATTACCAAACGCGCTCGTGCTCTGGGCATTAAAGTGTGTACCCATCTGATTGTTGGTTTGCCGAAAGAAAGTCGCGATGACAACATTGAAACGATGCGTAAAGTACTCGAAGTTGGCACTGATGGCATTAAGCTGCACGGCTTGCACATTGTCGAAGGTAGCACCATGGCAAAAGCATGGCGTGCCGGAAGGTTAGAAGCGCCAGAGTTAGAAACTTACGTCGCAACTGCCAGTGAATTGATCCGCATGACACCAAAAGAGGTGATCTACCACCGTGTTTCTTCTGCTGCGCGTCGTCCAACCTTATTATCGCCATTATGGTGTGAGAACCGCTGGTTGGCGATGACTGAAATTGGTCGTGCATTAGATAAAGATGGCGCACAAGGTAGCTTAACCGGCGATGCTTTCATCTATAGCAAACCAGAATTAAAAGCGGAATGATCGATTAAGAACTGTTATATTTCTCCCGATTTGCTTTAAAGGTCGGAAAAATGGATCAGTTACTCAATTGGCTCTGGGATGGGCAGGGCGACTACGGATTTGTGGTCCTGCTCTCTGTGGTATGCGTAATCGCCGTCACGCTGATCTATATACGCTTCCAGTTCGGCTTGAAACAGCTGGTTACTGACTCTCCTTATCCCGTACTAGTGATCGATGCTAGTCACGGACAGTTATTGCTTTCTAATGACTCAGCCATGCAATTACTTGGCATTCGTTCATTAGGTTCTGGCTTTCTTTATCCTGCTTCCTTTCATACTGAAGAACTGGTAACACTACTTGATAGCTTTTCTAGTCGACACTTCCGTCAGCAATTGTTCGGCTGGCGATTGTCCGAGACCGAGAGCATCAAAGTTGAGTTGTCGGGTCGAAAGAGTTTGCTTCGCGGTCACCGAGTTTGGATTGTGTATGCTCAGCCACATCAAGTGACTCATACTGAACAACAGCAAGAGCTTGAACAACTTGGGATAGCTCGCTCTGCTATCGACTCTCTGTCTGAGCTGATCTGTTTGCAAGATCAACAAGGTAAAGTATTAACGACCAACCGCGCATTTGATCTGTTTTGGGAAGGGCGCAGAGAAGAGGCGTGTACGTCTAAAGCTCGCCCAATCGCGACTCGTAAAAGTGAACGCCGTTGGACAACCGATCCTCAAGGCCGAAGTTGTTTGCTTGAAGTGAACCAAAGCTCGCTGGTTTCGCAAGCCGGTGAGATGATCGGCACGCTATCCATTAGCCATGACGTGACGGAATGGCACAAGATGCAACAAAACCTTCGTGATGAAATGGAGCGTCGTAAAGACACCGAAGTGGCGTTGGCTCAGCGTGATACGATCCTACAAACGATTTTGGATGCCAGTCCTGATTCTATTGGTATCTTCAATGAGAACATGGTTTATCAGGCATGCAACAAGCCATTTGTGAATGCACTCGGGATTCCTGATGTGAGCGACCTTATTGGTAAGCGCCTACAAGACGTTATTCCTGAAGATATCTACATCCGCTTAGAAGCAAGTGATTTGCAAGCTTTGAAGCAAACTCAGCCTATACGCTACATCGATAAAGTGAGCAGCAGCGATGGCTATTACACGTGGTTTGATGTGGTGAAGTCGCCGTTCAAAGATAAAGCGTCCGGCACTAATGGTGTGCTGATCATGGCTCGTGATATCTCAGAGCGTTATCTTGCTGAGCAGAAGCTCGAAGAGGCGAATCTTGAGCTAGAGAAACTGAGCTTCTCTGACAGTCTTACCAAAGTGGCCAACCGTCGTCGTTTTGATGAGCAGCTTCATACCCTTTGGTATCACCACATTCGTGAGAAGTTACCACTGACAATCATGTTATGTGATATCGATTTCTTCAAAGATTACAACGACTGTTATGGTCACCAACAAGGTGATGAAGCCCTCGTCAAAGTGGCTGCGGTATTCCAACAAGTGGTGAGCCGCTCTTCCGATTGTGTGGCTCGATACGGCGGAGAAGAGTTTGCATTCATCCTTCCAAATACAACCACTGAGGGAGCGCATAAAGTTGCCCAACGTATTCACGATCAAATCCACGAGTTGGCAATTGAGCATGGTTGTTCGAATGTTTCAAATCGACTGACGGTCAGCATTGGCTTCGTTTCTTATGTCCCTCATCACGGTGATGAACCTGAAATGGGCGTCGCCATGGCCGACAGCGCGCTTTACCAAGCGAAGGCAGATGGTCGAGATCGAACCCATCTTCACCCAAGTTCTTACTAACGCTTTGTGACCGCTTGCTCTAAGTTGAGAGCAGGCGGTTTAAATCACCGTATTAAACACGCTAAACTGCAACTACATAGTATGAAGCGTTGAAGAGCCCTGAAGCATCGCTATTTCATCTGTGTGTATTTCAAACATTTAAACCGTAGAGACACCGTTTCTTTGCGGTTTTACTTTTCCAATCATCAGGGCTCGGTATCTAGCTTGTTCCATGGAGTAGTGAATGAAGCCCATGAAAAATCTCGCCCAGTATTACGTTGACCTTTTGGTTAAGCTGGGGATTGTCCGTTTCTCGATATTACTGGCGCTTGCGCTGGTCGCCTTAGCTGTCGTGGTGCAAGTGGGTATTACCCTCGCGCTCAAAGGTAATGTCGATGACATCGATATCGTTCGTTCGGTGTTCTTTGGTCTTCTCATCACGCCGTGGGCCGTTTATTTCTTATCAGTGGTCGTAGATCAACTAGAAGAGTCACGTCAAAGGTTGACGAAGCTTGTCTCCAAACTGAAAGACATGCGCTCACGTGACCAAGAGTTGAACTTTCAACTGCAGCAGAACATTGAAAAGCTCAACCAAGAGATTGAAGAGCGTATTAAAGCGGAAGAAGCTCGCGAAGAAGCGATGCAAGACCTCGAGAATGAGGTGTTCCAACGTGAACGCACTCAGCTAGAGCTTGCCGAGCGTACGGCGTTGTTGCGTTCTTTTATCGATGCCTCTCCAGACCTAATTTACTACCGTAATGCTGACGGTGTTTTCTCTGGCTGTAACCGCGCGATGGAAGAGCTAACTGGTAAGAAAGAGCACCAGTTAGTCGGCTTGAGCCCGTGGGATGTCTATAGCAAAGAAGTGGCTGAACACATCGTCGATACCGACCAAAAAGTCTTTGCTGACAATCAAGCGATTACTTACGAGCAATGGCTGGAATACCCAGATGGACGTAAGCATTACTTTGAACTGCGTAAGGTGCCGTTTTACAGCAAAGATGGCCGCCACCTTGGTCTAGTGGGCTTCGGTCGTGATATCACTGAGCGTAAACGCCATGAAGAGTCTCTAGAAAAAGCCAGCCGAGATAAAACCACGTTTATTTCTACAATCAGTCATGAGCTTCGTACGCCATTAAACGGCATCGTTGGTCTGAGCCGTATGTTGCTTGATAGCCAACTGACGGACGAGCAGCGCAAGCACATGCAAACCATCAACGTCAGTGCCATTACTTTGGGCAACATCTTCAACGACATCATCGACATGGACAAATTCGACCGTCGCAAATTGGAGCTGTTGCCTGCGCCGTTGAACTTTGAAGACTTCGTCGCTGAAATCGAAAGCATCTCAGCACTGATGGCAGAGCAAAAAGGCCTGCGCTTTGACCTAGAGCGTTTAAGTTCATTGCCTAAAGCGATTGAAGTCGATGCCACACGTCTGCGTCAGGTTATTTGGAACCTTGTCAGCAACGCCATGAAGTTCACCAAAGAAGGTGGTGTGGTGATGACAGTGAGCGCCGATGTTGAAGAAGATTACGCGACCATCATTATGGAAGTGGAAGATACTGGCATCGGTATCCCTGATGAGGAGTTAGATAAGATCTTTGCGATGTACTACCAAGTGAAATCTGGCAAAGATAACCTACATGCGGTTGGTACAGGCATTGGTTTGGCGGTATCTAAGCAACTGATCAATATGATGGATGGCGACATTACGGTAGCAAGTGAAGAAGGCTTTGGTAGTACCTTTACCGTATCGATTCATGTACCTATCGTTGAATTAGAAGAGCCAATTATCGATGCTAAGCGCGATAAAGTGCACCTCAACATCTTTATGGTCGAAGACATCGAACTTAACGTGACTGTTGCTAAGTCCTTACTTGAGAGCTTAGGTCACACCGTTACCGTAGCAATGACCGGTGAAGAAGCACTCGTGAACTTTGTACCGGATGAATATGACTTAGCACTGCTAGACATCCAATTGCCAGACATGACGGGCTTCGATGTAGCTAAGTACTACCGCGAACACTACGACAACTTACCGCCGCTGGTGGCACTCACTGCGAATGTGATGAAAGATCGTCGTGAGTATCTAGATAACGGCATGGACGATGCCATCAGTAAGCCACTTGCGGTTCAAGCAATGCAAGCCGTGATTGATAAGTTTTTTGTTGAACGTATTGAGAGTCAGCAGGAAGTGGTTGCAGAACCTGAGGTGATCGAAGAAGTTGCCCCAACGCCATCACCAGTGCTCAATACGCATTTGCTCGATTTAGATATGCTCGAATCTTACGTGGATATCGTTGGAGTTAAGCCTGTTTACGATAGCATCAAGATGTTTGAAGACATGATGCCAGATTACATTGAAGTGCTTGATTCAAATATGACGGCCAAAGACCAAGATGGCATTGTCTCTGAAGCGCACAAAATAAAAGGTGCGGCAGGCTCAATTGGCCTTAAACACATTCAAAGCGTTGCACAGAAAGCGCAGTCTCCAGATATGCCCGCATGGTGGGAGAACATTTCAGATTGGGTAGAAGAAATTAAAAACGAGTATCAAAACGATATACAAGTATTAAAAAGTTGGTTGGAACAGAGGAAATAACATGAAGAAATTTGCATCGGCAGCATTGGCAATTGCACTACTGGCAGGTTGTAGCTCTGCTCCTCAAGTGGACTGGCAAGAAGACAGTCAAATCACCATGAACAAGATGAATGTTGAGTTGAAAAGTAACTTATGGGTAAACCTGATGCCAACCATTGGTGAAGTTCAAGAACAGAATGTGCATGGCGCATTGTACTTGAAGGCCGATAAAGAACTTCCAGCAAACTTGACCGTTGATTCGTTGATCATTAAGCAAGGTGACTCTGAGTGGGAAATCGATGGAGACTTGCTAGAGCTGCGCACGCACAGTGAGAATCAGTGGGAAGTGGCATTCGTATGGCAAATTGAAGCGGATATGGAAAAGCGCGTTGATTTAGCACTGCTGCTTGATGATGCAGGCAAGAAAGGTTGGTTGGTCGAGAAAGGCATTAAGATCGACAAAGTTTACTAACACCGCTAAACGGCAGATAGAAAAAGGGCTTGCTCATAGAGCAAGCCCTTATTGTTTATGCTGAGGCGGATTAGTCTTCTAGATCGCCACAGAAGCGGTAACCTTCACCGTGAATTGTCGCGATGATTTCAGGTGTACCTGATACAGATTCAAAGTGCTTACGAATACGACGAATCGTTACGTCTACAGTACGGTCGTGTGGCTTAAGCTCACGGCCAGTCATCTTCTTAAGAAGATCAGCACGAGTTTGAATCTTGCCTGGGTTCTCACAGAAGTGCAGTAGTGCACGGAACTCAGAGCGAGGTAGTTTGTAGCTATCACCAGCTGGGCTCACTAGAGAGCGGCTGTTGATGTCTAGAACCCAACCGTTGAATTCGTATTTTTCTACCGAGCGTTTCTCTTCTTGTACTGCGTTAGTGCTCATAGAGCGGCTTAGCAGGTTACGAGCACGGATAGTCAATTCACGTGGGTTGAATGGTTTAGTGATGTAGTCATCAGCACCGATTTCAAGACCTAGGATCTTGTCTACTTCATTGTCACGACCAGTTAGGAACATCAGAGCGATGTTCGCCTGTTCGCGAAGTTCACGTGCTAGAAGAAGACCATTCTTGCCTGGAAGATTAATGTCCATAATTACCAAGTTGATTGAATTTTCAGACAACACTTGGTGCATCTCTTCACCGTCACTGGCTTCAAAAACAGCGTATCCCTCTGCTTCAAAAATACTCTTAAGAGTGTTACGAGTTACTTGCTCATCTTCTACGATAAGAATCTGCGGGGTTTGCATTGGCGGTACCTAAATTTGTGACAAAATTGTGCTAATAGAATAAATTCTAGGCAAAAATATAACATACAGGTAATGTGATTTTGATAATAAATCAAGTTGATCAAAAAAACACTTCTTTCAGTTATCCGCCTTCCTTGGAATTTTGCCAACTCACCAGTATCCGATGGCGACGTTTATTCTATAGGGCTTGTTTACCTTTCGATTCCCTGTATTTACGGGGCCTGAAACGTAAACACCCTAAGATATGGAGCGGATTTTATATTGTTAACAGCATGCTAACAATGCTCAAATGTTAATTCCATTCACTTTGTTGATTTACATCAATTGATGAAATGTAACTGTTATTAATCGTTTAAGAGTTATGATAGAAAAAAGTAATACGAACATAGACGCATCGTTATGGAATGCTTATTCAGAATCTTTCTTCCGTTTTCATGCCGAATGGAAGGTTGCCAGCTACGCGGTGATAACTGCTTGGAACCCTTACAGTAATTTACGGTCAAAAGAAGAGAATTGCATAAGTAATCATAAGCTCGAAAAACAATTAAACCACGTTAAATACGTGCCTGTCACGGTAGGCGATCAAGCTTTTGAATGGTTTGAGGAGAGTTACGCAGCGGAGCTCACTCCAAAAGCAGCGATAGCATTGGCGAATCAGTACCAGCAAAATGCCATCTATTACGTCATTGATGACGAACTTTACCTGATTGCTTGTGCTAACCCAGAGGTCATGCACAAGCTAGGCGCGATAACACTGCGGCTCGTATAAAAGGATATTACTCACTTGAGCAACAGCTTGAGTGGGACAATTCACGGAGGAACTATGAGAGACATAACACCAGACATTTGTGACCAGTTTGAAGACCAAGTCACCTTGCTAAATTTACCGTTGCAGAACTTCGGTCAACGTACCGCTTTCCATGGCGAAATTGTTACTGTGCGCTGCTACCACGATAATTCAAAAGTGCGCGAAGTTCTCAGCGAAGACGGCACCGGAAAAGTGTTGATAGTGGATGGCCACGGCTCCTGCCAAAAAGCGCTGCTTGGCGACCAACTGGCAATTCTAGGGATTGAAAATGGCTGGGAAGGCATCATTGTTTACGGCGCAATTCGTGATGTGGCGCAGATGTCACAAATGGATATTGGTGTTCAAGCGTTAGGGACTTGTCCGTTTAAAACGGAGAAACGCGATGTGGGTGAAGTCAATGTCACCCTGACAATGCAGAACCAGATCGTCCAGCCTAAGCATTACGTGTATGCGGATTGGAATGGGGTGTTGATCTCGAAAGAGGCGTTGGATTTCTAGAAGCGGAAACCTAATCCAACTTCGAAGCCTTGTTGCCAATCTTGATAGTCGAGTGTGGCGTGAAGATCTAGATTTTCAGTGATTTTTACGCGGCTAGAGACTTCTGCAGCAAGGCTGCTTTCTTCTTCTCGGATGCCTTCTGTTGTTTCGCCTTTATAAGAACGAACCGTACTCTTCACCGTCACGCGATCATTAAAGTGGTAGCTGATACCACTAAGAAGACCACTTTGGTTTTGAGTAGGTGAGTTATTAACGCGAGCACCCACATAAAGATCAACGGAATCAAACAACTCGTAAGCGTAGCCGCCATCGATATTCCAAACATCAAAACTGTCGGCTTGGTAATTTTCACTAGAGATGAAAAGTTTGTGTGGAGACGAAGATGTTTTGCCCGGAAGAGGCGGAAGATCAGTCGCTAGACAAACGCTAGGCACGGCGAACAGTAACAGAAAAATCCATTTTTTCATGTTGACCACTCCTTGTGTCTAACTTTGTTATTAGTATGTGCTAAAAGCTTCTCACTATTAAAGCATAGAATATGAAAGCTAGCTCACTTATTTTCCTTTTAATTCGATCCTAGGAACATTGATCACAGTTAAGTGTTTGTTAATTAGCATCAGTAAAGATCGACACTTTGATCTTACGCGCAGCGTTCAAGATCAGATGAAAGATGGTTAGAAGGCTCGGTTTTAAGTTAGATGAGTTGGTTGTAGAAAAAAGTCACCTTTAGTGTCACCTTGGTAAATCATTGTAATTACATTGAAATATCAATGACATTGCGTAGCATAAATCTCTACAAGGCCGGAAAATAAACAATTTTTTGTTGACTCTGTTTACGAAACTCGGTAAACGTAGAGTTAAGCAAACACATAATTATCGTTGAATATTTATTTATGACATCTCACAGCCAAGTAGTAATGACCACAACCATTATTATTACCGACACGACCAATGTTGGGGCAGGCTGCTGAGCGAAAGAAATTCACAAAAAAGGCCTGTATCCAACAAGATACAGGCCTTTTTTTATGCTTTTTTATACAGAATTTAGACAGATCTAAGAAGATACATCGGAGGAAGGGATGCGAGTATTAAAGTTTGGCGGTTCATCATTAGCAGATGCAGATCGCTTTTTGAGAGCGGCGGATATCATCGCCAATAATGCGCAACAAGAAGAAGTCGCAGTCGTACTTTCTGCACCAGGTAAAACGACCAATAAGCTGGTTGCGGTGATTGAAGGTGCACTCCGTAATGGTGAAGCTGAGCTGCAAATCAATGAGCTAGAAGCTTCTTTTAAAGCTCTGTTTGGTGATATTCAAGCAGTGTTGCCGAACATTGATGGCGCAGCGTTTGACAACCAAGTTAAAACGTCGCTTTCTCAACTACGCCAGTTCGTTCATGGCATCAACCTTCTTGGCATGTGCCCAAATAACGTCAATGCACGCATCATCAGCAAAGGCGAACGCGTTTCGATTCAATTGATGAAGGCAGTGCTTGAAGCGAAAGGCCAACCTGCGCATCTTATCGACCCAGTTGAATACCTCTACGCTAAAGGCGATCACCTAGAAGCCATGGTCGATGTTGAAGTTTCTACTCAGAACTTCCGCCAGAATCCTCTTCCTCAAGGTCATGTGAACATCATGCCTGGTTTTACTGCCGGTAACGAGAAAGGTGAACTAGTTACACTAGGTCGTAATGGTTCAGACTACTCAGCGGCGGTTCTTGCGGCGTGTCTGCGCGCAGATTGCTGTGAGATCTGGACAGACGTTGATGGTGTGTACAACTGTGACCCTCGCTTAGTAGAAGACGCACGCCTGCTTAAATCTCTTAGCTATCAAGAAGCGATGGAGCTTTCTTACTTCGGTGCTTCCGTTCTGCACCCGAAAACCATCGCACCAATCGCACAATTCCATATCCCATGCCTGATCAAAAACAGCTTTAACCCACAAGGCGCGGGTACGCTGATTGGTCAAGACACAGGCGAAGATAACCTAGCCATCAAAGGCATCACGACACTAAACGATCTGACAATGGTTAACGTGTCTGGCCCGGGTATGAAGGGCATGGTTGGCATGGCAAGCCGAGTATTCGGTGCAATGTCATCAGCCGGTGTGTCTATCGTTCTGATCACTCAATCTTCTTCTGAATACAGCATCAGTTTCTGTATCGAAGCTCAAGACAAGGCAAAAGCGCAGCAAGTGTTAGCGGATGCATTTGAGTTGGAATTGAAAGATGGCCTTCTTGAACCCGTCGATTTTATTGATGATGTTTCTATCGTGACGCTAGTGGGGGATGGTATGCGTACCTCTCGTGGTGTTGCATCTCGCTTCTTCTCATCTCTTGCTGAAGTGAACGTAAACATTGTGGCAATTGCACAGGGCTCATCTGAGCGTGCTATCTCAGCCGTGATTCCTGAAGACAAAATCTCTGAAGCAATCAAAGCGTGTCACGAGAACCTATTCAACTCTAAGCACTTCCTAGACGTCTTCGTGGTTGGTATTGGTGGCGTTGGTGGTGAGCTGGTGGACCAGATTGAGCGTCAACAGGCGAAGCTTGCAGAGAAAGGCATCGTGATCCGCGTATGTGGCTTGGCAAACAGCAAAGGTCTTCTGCTTGATAGTGAAGGTCTGCCTCTAGAGCATTGGCGTGACCGTATGTCGGCTTCAACTGAAGAATTCAGCCTAGCGCGCCTGATTTCACTGGTGCAACGTAATCACATCATTAACCCAGTGTTAGTTGACTGTACTTCAAGTGAGAGCATTGCAAATCAATACGCTGACTTCCTAGCGGCAGGCTTCCACGTCGTAACGCCAAACAAAAAAGCAAACACAGCAAGCATGGCTTACTACCATCAACTTCGCGATGTAGCGCGCAGCTCTCGTCGTAAATTGATGTACGAAACAACTGTAGGCGCAGGTCTACCAGTTATCGAAAACCTACAAAACCTAATCTCAGCGGGTGATGAACTAGAGCGCTTTAGCGGCATCCTTTCTGGCTCTCTGTCATACATCTTTGGCAAATTAGATGAAGGCATGAGCCTAAGTGAAGCGACAAACATCGCGAAACAAAACGGCTTTACGGAACCGGATCCGCGTGATGATCTATCGGGTATGGATGTGGCGCGTAAGCTTCTGATCCTTGCTCGTGAAGCAGGCATGTCTCTAGAACTAGAAGACGTTGTGGTTGATCAAGCTCTGCCACCAGGCTTTGACGACTCAGGCAGCGTTGATGAGTTTATGGAACGTTTACCAGAAGCGGACGCGTACTTTAAAGAGCTGTCAGCTAAAGCAGCGGAAGAAGGTAAAGTTCTGCGCTACGTCGGTGAAATTGTCGATGGTAAATGCACAGTAAGCATTGCTGCAGTCGATGAAAACGACCCGATGTTCAAGATTAAAGATGGTGAAAACGCACTGGCATTCTACAGCCGCTACTACCAACCAATTCCACTAGTATTGCGTGGTTACGGTGCGGGTACTGAGGTTACGGCTGCTGGCGTATTCTCGGATGTGATGCGTACTTTAGGTTGGAAGCTAGGGGTATAACAACAATGAGTTCAAGTGATATGGATGTAGTGGTTTATGCTCCTGCGTCAATTGGTAATGTAAGCGTTGGTTTCGACGTTCTGGGGGCGGCGGTGTCCCCAGTTGATGGCACACTATTGGGCGACCGAGTATTGGTTAAGTTCGGAGCTGAGCCGTTCAGTCTAAAGACGGCGGGTGATTTTGTTGNNCCGAGCCGAAAGAGAACATCGTTTACGATTGTTGGGTGGTGTTTGCTCGTGAGCTAGACAAAAAAGGCGTCGAGCTAAAACCACTTGAGATGACGCTAGAAAAGAACATGCCAATTGGCTCTGGTTTAGGCTCAAGTGCGTGTTCTATCGTTGCGGCATTAGATGCATTGAACCGATTCCATGGACAGCCACTTAACGAGACAGAGTTACTGGCACTGATGGGAGAAATGGAAGGCAAGATCTCTGGTGGTATTCACTACGACAACGTCGCACCATGTTACCTTGGCGGTGTGCAATTGATGCTTGAAGAGTTGGGTATCATCAGTCAAGAAGTGCCTTGCTTTGATGATTGGTACTGGGTGATGGCGTATCCGGGTATCAAAGTATCCACAGCAGAAGCGCGTGAGATCCTACCATCTCAATACCGTCGACAAGATATCATTGCTCATGGTCGCCACCTTGCAGGCTTTATCCATGCGTGTCATTCTGGTCAGCCAGAACTTGCTGCAAAAATGATCAAAGACGTGATCGCAGAACCGTATCGTGAGAAACTGCTTCCGGGTTTTGCAAATGCACGTCAATACGCAGCGTCTGCGGGTGCATTGGCAACCGGTATTTCTGGCAGTGGTCCGACACTGTTCAGTATTTGCAAAGAGAAAGATGTCGCTGAGCGAGTTGCTCGCTGGTTAGAACAGAACTACGTACAAAACGAAGAAGGATTCGTCCACGTTTGTCGTTTAGATAAGCAGGGTTCGAAAGTAACAGGAAGTGAGCTATGAAGCTTTACAATATAAAAGAAAATGATGAACAAGTTTCCTTTGGTCAAGCCGTTCGCCAAGGGTTAGGTCGTAACCAAGGTCTATTTTTCCCATCGGAATTACCAAAATTTGAAGACGTTGATGCGCTACTGGCAGAAGACTTCGTCTCTCGTAGCACGAAAATCCTATCTGCACTGATTGGTGATGAGCTGGCGGAAGAGCAAGTTAACGCATTGGTTGACGCTGCATTCCAATTCCCTGCGCCAATTAATCAAGTGAAAGACGGTGTTTACGCTCTGGAACTGTTCCATGGTCCAACGCTTGCATTTAAAGACTTTGGTGGTCGCTTTATGGCGCAATCTCTTGCAGCTGTTTCGGACGGCGGCAAGATCACCATTCTGACTGCAACTTCTGGCGATACTGGCGCAGCCGTTGCGCATGCTTTCTACGGCATGGAAGACATCAACGTTGTGATTCTTTACCCGAAAGGCAAGATCAGCCCACTGCAAGAAAAGCTATTCTGTACGCTTGGTAAAAACATTCACACTGTCGCGATCGATGGTGACTTCGACGCGTGTCAGGCTCTGGTTAAGCAAGCTTTTGATGATTCGGCATTGCGTGAAGAGATCGGTCTGAACTCTGCAAACTCAATCAACATCAGCCGCTTGATGGCACAAATCTGTTACTACTTTGAAGCTGCCGCGCAAATGAGTAAGCAAGAGCGTGAAAACCTAGTCGTGTCTGTACCAAGTGGTAACTTTGGTAACCTAACTGCTGGTCTACTGGCAAAAGCACTGGGTCTGCCTATCAAACGTTTTATCGCTGCAACTAATGCTAATGATACTGTTCCTCGCTACCTAGAAACAGGTAAATGGGAGCCAAAACCAACAGTCGCAACAACATCGAACGCGATGGACGTGAGTCAACCAAACAACTGGCCTCGTATCGAAGAGTTGTGTCGTGTGAAAGAGTGGGGCTTGGAGACGCTAGGAAAAGGCGCTGTATCTGATGAGCAAAGCGCTCAGTCAGTGAAAGACTTACATGCTTTAGGTTACCTGTGTGAACCGCACGGTGCTATTGCTTACCGCGTGCTTGAAGAACAACTGCAAGACGGTGAAACCGGTCTATTCCTATGTACTGCTCACCCTGCGAAGTTCAAAGAAGTGGTGGATGATATTCTAGAATCAGATATCGACCTTCCTGCGCCACTAGCGAAGCACGCTGCGATGGAACTGTTATCAGAAGATCTCGACGCAGACTTTGACGCACTGAAGCAAGTACTGCGCCGCGTGCAGTAAACTTCAATAGCACAGTAAGTATCAAAAACACAAATAACGAGAGGTGAATGAGCAATCATTCACCTTTTTTATTGCCGGTAAGTTTTAACTCTCTTTATGATTGAGAAACGAACTTAACTAAATGAGATGGAAAGAGAAGCATGCATTTTTTGATTTTTCTTGGCTCAGTGAGAGACAGCACGCCACCACGACCAGCCCGTTTAGGAATGCGAGTCAGTAGAGCGTGTGAAAAACTCATCGTGAGTCAGCATTCGCAACATACTGTCGAAATCATTGACCCATTGGACTATGACTTTGGCGATGTGTTTAAGCCCGAGTTTGCTTATCACCGCTCTAAAGTGCCAGAGCACCTAAGCGAGCTGGCAAACAAAATCAAACATGCCGATGGGTATGTGATGGTTAGCCCAGAATACAACCATTCGATGAGTCCAGCCTTGGCAAACATGCTTAACCATTTTGGCAGTTCGCTGTTTTCCTATAAGCCAAGTGCGATCGTGACCTACTCTGCTGGGCAATGGGGTGGTGCTCGTGCTGCAGTGTCGATGCGTACTTTCTTATCTGAGCTGGGGTGCTTGCCTGTGTCGGCAATGATCCATATTCCGAAAGCACAAGAGGTGTTTGATGAACAGGGCGTTGCTGCGGATGAGTCGGATCAGGTGCAGTGGGACAGCTATATGAATCGCACTATGCATCAATTGATTTGGTGGGCAGAAGGGGCGTCACTGCAAAGAGATAGGCTTGATCCAACCTCCTTAGCACAAGCGTTTCAGAAAGATCCTTCGCAAAGAAATGCACCTTAAAGGCGAGTTGCTTTCTACTATCGGAAGGGTTTCGAAGGATCCAGAAACAAAAAAAGCTTGGCCATTACTGACCAAGCTTTTTAAATTCTAGCAAGCTAGTTTACTGAGAGATTATAGAGACTCAGTAAAAGTACGAGCGATTACGTCACGTTGCTGTTCTGGAGTTAGCGAGTTGAAACGTACTGCGTAACCAGAAACACGGATAGTTAGCTGTGGGTAGTTCTCTGGGTGTGCAACTGCATCTTCTAGAGTTTCACGCTTAAGAACGTTCACGTTTAGGTGTTGACCACCTTCGATGCGAGGAGCAGTTTCGATTGCTACTTCACGGCTTTCGTATTCACCTAGGTCGCTGATTGCGATAACTTGGTCAGCTTCGTAAGTTGATGCTGCTGCAACACAACGCGCTTCGTTCTTCTCGCTATCTAGTAGCCAGATTGAGTTTAGTAGTTCGTCGTTAGCTGCTTTAGTAATTTGGATACCTTGGATCATCACTATCTCCTAGACCACTTACGTGGTGATTATTGGTGTTAATTTTCGAATTTTTGTCGAGCTAAGTATTATATAGCCAATATCCATTATTTTAATATTGATTTAAGTCAAAAAACAACCAAAAACCTTAATTTTTTGAAGGTGATTTTCTTGAGTTAAATCAATAAAATGTTTGAAAACATACTATTTACAATTTATTTGATAATATAAAAAATATTTAAAAGTTAATTTTGTTGTAAATTTACTACAAAATAAGCTCAAAACTTAACCTTGTTTACGCAACTGCCTGTATTTAGGTAGCCATACTGAAAGTCTAAAGTGATTAAATGACAAACATGAAAAACAAGTTTGGAAACAAATTTATTGGTGCTCACGTATCTGCGGCTGGAGGGGTTGATCAAGCGCCTCTTCGTGCTCGTGAAATTGGTGCGAATGCGTTTGCTCTGTTTACTAAGAACCAACGTCAATGGGTTGCAAAACCACTCGAAGAAAAAACCATTAGTGCATTCAAAGCAAACTGCAAAATGCTTGGCTTCGGCGCAGAGCACATTCTTCCCCATGACTCTTATTTGATTAACTTGGGCGCTCCAGAAGAAGAGAAGCTGAATAAATCCCGCGCGGCATTTATTGATGAGATGGAGCGTTGTAACCAATTAGGTTTAACCTTGCTCAACTTCCACCCTGGTAGCCACTTAAAGAAAGTGTCGGAACAGGAGTGTTTGTCGACGATCGCCGAGTCGATCAACCTTGCGCACAAAGCTGTGCCGAATGTGATCGCAGTGATTGAGAATACGGCAGGTCAAGGCACTAACTTAGGTTGGAAGTTTGAGCATCTGGCTGAAATCATCGAGCAAGTCGAAGACAAAGAACGTGTTGGTGTGTGCCTCGATACTTGCCACACGTTTACCGCAGGTTACGATCTGCGTACTAAAGAGGATTGTGAGCATACCTTTGCTGAGTTCGATCGTATCGTAGGCATGCACTATTTAAGAGCAATGCATCTAAATGATTCAAAAGTCGAATTCGCTAGCAAGGTTGACCGTCACCACTCATTAGGCAAAGGCGAGATCGGCTGGAGCTGTTTTGAGTACATCGCTAAAGATCCACGTTTTGATGGTATCCCTCTGATTTTAGAAACAATTGACCCAGATATTTGGCAGCAAGAAATCAACACTTTACGCCAATTCCACATGGAAGAAGTGGTTAATTCCTAACGGGATGGCAAAGTTGGCATCCTTCTTTCTTAGCTAAAACCATTGAGCGGTTATGCGCTTGTTTTAAACGCCTGAACTCAACGTTGTAATTAGGCGAAGCTAGTTAGGAGGATGACAATATGTCTCGACCAGTTTCTTTTATCCCAGCGACACACTCTCGACGAGTATTACGTTTACCTACTCCAAACCGCCATATCTCAGGACAAGGGCACTTTCGAACGCCGCAGCGTAATTAGCGTCATCATTATTAGTATTGGTTACTTTGGTTTTAGCCAAACCAGCAAGGTCAATGCGGATTGGCTGTTCATCAGTTTTTGAGAAGCCGTCTCAAGCTGGTGGTAAGTTTTTGTTTGTTTGAGTTTCGCTCGTTAGAATAGAGGGAAACATTAGGACAGGAACTTTCCATGAATCAGTTACCCACTTGGCACGATGTGATCGGCGAAGAGAAAGAGCAGAGCTACTTTGTCGATACTTTGAATTTTGTTGAAGCAGAACGAGCGGCAGGCAAAGCCATTTATCCGCCAGCTATAGACGTATTTAATGCGTTTCGTTTTACCGAGTTCAAAGACGTTAAAGTAGTGATTCTGGGGCAAGACCCTTACCACGGTCCCAATCAAGCGCATGGTTTGTGTTTCTCTGTGCTGCCTGGCATTAAAACGCCACCGTCTTTGGTGAATATGTACAAAGAACTGGCGCAGGATATTGAGGGTTTCCAAATTCCTCAACATGGCTTTCTACAAAGCTGGGCTGAACAAGGGGTGTTGCTACTCAATACCGTGTTAACAGTAGAGCAGGGCAAAGCACACTCACATTCGAAAACCGGCTGGGAAACCTTTACTGACCGCGTTATTGAAGCCATTAACCAGCATCAAGAAGGTGTGGTGTTCCTGCTGTGGGGCTCACATGCACAGAAGAAAGGTCGTTTTATCGATCGCAATAAACACCATGTCTTGGCAGCGCCGCATCCATCGCCGTTATCGGCGCATCGTGGATTCTTTGGTAGTAAGCCATTCTCGCAAGCGAACCAGATTCTGCTTCAGCAAGGTAAAGAAGCCATCAATTGGCACTTACCTATGACGGTGTAAATCTCAATTTCCTTCTTATATATAGATAAATAAATCAGTACAGCGATCGTGGGAAGACGATCGCTGTTTTTTTGAACACCGTCGAGTCAGGTATTGGGTTTCTCATATACACTTATAAAAAGTAGGTGTTAAGGAGAGACGCTATGATGATCGAAAGAATTCGACGCGAACACGGCTATATGGTCCGTCTGCTGGCGATATTGCGCCACAAATTAAATGAGATTAAACAAGAACGCGCCATCAACTATGCGTTGGTGAGTGAGATCGTGGATTACCTCTCTAACCATTCTGAAAAAATTCACCACCCTAAGGAAGATATCCTCTATCACTATTTCCTCGAACACTATGGTCAGCAAAAGACCATGGAAGACTTGGAGTTAGAACACCAAGTGCTGGCGAGCAAAACCAAAGAGTTCTCACTGTTGATAGAGATGATCTTGCAGGATGCGGTTGTCCCTCAAGAAATGTTCATAAACCAGCTAGAAGACTTTATTGTGACGCAAAAACGCCACCTTGAGTTGGAAGAGCGCCAGATTTTACCTTTGATTGAAGAGTTATTTACTTCCCAAGATTGGCAATACGTTGAAAGCTTGTGGCATGAGAATGAAGATGACCCAGTCTTTGGTAACACCATCGCGGATCGCTATAAACAACTTGCCGCTCGAGTGCATCAAAACGATGTTGAGTTCGTCTAAACCAGAAAAATGGCAAAGTAAACGATTGCGTTTATGTGGTTTATTTTGCCGCTTTCTTATTTGGTGAGAATTGTTTGGAAATTACTTCGTTACAAATATGAGTGAAAACAGAGGGAAATTCTCAATAGGTAAGAATGGGTGACATGCTTATGAAACTCGCATAAAAGTCACCCAATTTTGCTGTATCTATAAAAGACAAAAGGCACCATTGAGGTGCCTTTTGCGCAAATTATAGTTTGATGTCATCCAGAGTGATGTCGTGACAGACGTCCAGTTCACGCAGCTCCTTGAGCAAGTTGCGTCTATCGTTCATTTCTTCAATTTCTCGCCACTTACGCTTCACTGGTTTCGCGCGAGATTTGCTTGTTGAGGTAGTATCCAGACCAAACAGGTCGTCGAGTTGAAAGCCTTCCATAAGCCACCTTTACCTTTTTCTATCTAAACTGTTGTAACCAGTCCTTGTGGAGCTTTTTTAGTACCACAATAGGCGTGAGGATAACCATGATATATTTCGCATTTGTGTCGGTAACATGACATTTTCGTGCAAAAATACTTACAGAATCACATTTTGCATGCGTTGAAAATGCACAAAAAATAAGCGAACGATCTCACGAAAACGATTAAATGAAGAGATTTGGTATGTTAATTCGAACTGCTTATTTTACTCAATTTTTGAATACTAAGGTTGCATAGCATCGCTTTGATGAAAATGTATCCAATGGTAACAAACCAACACAGGAAATTTTTATCAGATACCTTGTGATTACTAGCCTCATCAAAAATAAATGGTATGTCATTTCGTTAACGGTGTTGGTGCTTTTTATGTTGAGTTTTGATAAACAAGATGTTGCTGTTTGTGAGCGTTAAGTTTTCCTTTTATGTTAACTTTTGGTGACTTTATAGTGAAAAATAACAAGGTTATTTTACTGGTTGCATATTGATTTTTGCTTGTTGAGGCTGCATTATCCGCCCGTCAAAAAATACGCTGGTACGTAAAATGGATGCATGAAGCGACGTTTACGATTCTAGATTGCGCAATAAACATTATTCAAAAAGCTAAGCAGACTTTGACACTTAGCATGCAATCTGGTGGATGGCTCGGAAGCAAAGACCGGCGCAACTCACTTTGAGGTACACATGACAGACTTAATCAATTTGATGAACGACCTCCTTTGGGGCTCGATTCTTGTTTATCTTCTTGTTGGTGTAGGAATCTACTTCACCGTTCGATTGGGATTCATTCAATTCCGCCATTTCGGCCACATGTTCTCTGTTCTAAAGAACAGTCGTAAAGCAGACAAAGCTGGTATCTCTTCTTTCCAAGCGCTTTGTACTAGTCTTGCTGCACGTGTTGGTACGGGTAACATGGCGGGTGTTGCAGTTGCACTGACTGCGGGTGGCCCTGGTGCAATCTTCTGGATGTGGTTGATTGCGATGCTTGGTATGGCGACGTCGTTTGCAGAAAGCACACTGGCGCAGCTATACAAAACCAAAGATGATGATGGCAACTACCGCGGTGGTCCTGCTTACTACATGGAAAAAGGCTTGGGCATGCGCTGGATGGGCGTGTTGTTCTCAATTTTCCTAATCATCGCTTTTGGTTTGGTATTTAACGCCGTTCAAGCAAACTCTATCGCGAATGCAATGAGCAACGCATTTGGTTGGGATGACCTTTACGTAGGTATCGCAGTTGTTGCTTTGTCCGCTGTCGTTATCTTTGGTGGTATTAAGCGTATCGCGAAAGTTGCTGAGTTGGTTGTTCCGGTAATGGCTCTGGCTTACCTCGTTCTTGCGATGTTCGTGATGCTTTCTAACTTAGAGAAGCTACCAGACGTTCTAATGCTTATCTTCAAGAGCGCATTCGGCCTGCAAGAAGCAGCAGCTGGTGGTCTTGGTTATGCCATCGCACAGGCGATGATCAACGGCATCAAACGTGGTCTGTTCTCGAACGAAGCGGGTATGGGTTCTGCGCCAAACGCGGCAGCATCAGCAACGCCTTACCCACCACACCCAGCATCTCAAGGTTACGTACAGATGCTAGGCGTGTTCATGGATACGATCGTTATCTGTTCGGCGACAGTTGCTATCATCCTGATGTCAGGTGAGTACGTGGGTCAAGCAACAGAAGTGACGGGTATTGAGCTAACTCAGCGTGCATTGAGCTCGCAAGTGGGTGATTGGGGCGGCATCTTTGTTGCGGTTGCGATCTTCTTCTTCGCATTCACCTCAATCATTGCTAACTACTCGTATGCTGAAACAAACCTAATCTTCCTAGAGCACAACCACAAAGCGGGCCTAGGTATCTTCCGTATCGTTGTACTAGGTATGGTTATGTTTGGTGCGCTAGCTTCTCTACCTGTGGTTTGGTCACTTGCTGACGTCTCTATGGGTCTGATGGCGATTGTGAACTTGGTGGCGATCATCTTGCTATCTGGCATCGTGATTAAACTGGCGAAAGACTACAACCGTCAGTTAAGCGAAGGCAAAGTACCAACGTTTGATCCGAATGATTTCCCTGAGCTGAAATCTCAGCTAGAGGAAGGTATCTGGGATAACAACAAGAAAGATAGCTAATTGATGTCCAATCATCGTTGAAAGCTATCAACACGATTCAAAAAGCCATGCAGACAATGCATGGCTTTTTTTGTACCCTAATGGAAAACAAAATTAGGGAAGTTAAAGTCATGCTTATCGTCGTTTCTCCAGCTAAAACGCTTGATTACGAGTCTACACTTGCAACCGAGAAGTTTACTCAACCAGACTTGGTTAGCTATTCAAAAGAGCTGATCGAGGTATGCCGTAAATTAACACCTGCCGATGTTTCATCATTGATGAAAGTGAGCGACAAAATCGCTGATTTGAACGTTGGTCGTTTCCAAGAGTGGAGTGAAACCTTCACTACCGACAACGCGCGCCAAGCGATTCTTGCGTTTAAAGGTGATGTGTACACTGGTCTTGAAGCGGAAACTCTTTCTGATGCCGATTTCGATTACGCGCAAGAGCATCTACGAATGCTATCTGGCCTTTACGGTCTGCTTAAGCCGCTTGATTTGATGCAGCCATACCGTCTTGAAATGGGCACTAAGCTAGCAAACGACAAGGGCACTAACCTTTACCAGTTCTGGGGTAATGTCATTACCGATAAGCTGAATGAAGCGATTGCTGCGCAAGGCGACAACGTACTGATCAACCTAGCATCGAACGAATACTTCAAAGCGGTGAAGCCAAAGAACTTGGATGCACAAGTGATCACGCCAATCTTCAAAGATTGTAAGAATGGTCAATACAAGGTGATCAGCTTCTACGCGAAGAAAGCGCGCGGCATGATGGCTCGCTATATCATCGAAAACCGTATCGAAAGCGTTGCTGACCTCACTAAGTTTGATGTTGCGGGTTACTACTTCGTTGAAGAAGAGTCGACCCCAACTGATTTGGTGTTCAAACGAGAAGAGCAAAACTGATTTAAGTAAGTTAATCGCGAGTGGATGACTCAGCGAAGTAAAGTACGCCAAAAAGCCGGATAGTTATCCGGCTTTTTTTATGCCTGTTCGATCTGATCTTAATCGAAGTTTTTACATAAAAAGTTTATATCTTAAAAAATAGTTGAGTAATAAAGTTTAAAGTTGTATTTTAAATGCAACTTTAAAAATAAAGGAGTTCTCCTATGTCAGACTTCAAGCTCACACATAAAAAAGCCTCTAAGTTATCGGAGTACATTGCACTGCGTATTACCAAGTTGCTGAAATTCACTCTGAACATCTTTTATGGCAAGAAATACGCGAAGCGCGCTGTGATTCTCGAAACGATCGCTGCGGTGCCAGGTATGGTGGCTGGGATGTTCAATCACCTTAAAGCGCTGCGTCGAATGAAAGACGATGAAGGTTGGATACGAGAACTCCTCGACGAGGCTGAGAACGAGCGGATGCACCTAATGATTTTCCTCGACATTGCCAAGCCAAGTTTGGTTGAGCGTTTATTGGTGTTGTTGGGACAAGGGGTTTTCATTGTCGTGTACAGCGTCATCTATCTGCTGTCTTCTAAAATCGCTCACCGTGTTGTTGGTTACTTCGAAGAAGAAGCGTGTAATAGCTACACTGAGTACCTAGAGAAAATTGATAGCGGGGAAGTGGAGAACGTACTAGCCCCGACTCTGGCGATTGATTACTACAAGCTGCCAACTGATGCGATGCTAAGAGATGTGATTTTGCGTATTCGAGAGGATGAAGCGGGGCACCGTGACCGTAACCATGGCTTCGCGGATGCTTATGAAGATAAAACTCTTCCTGCCCATCAACTATAGACGAAAAACAAAAAGAGCCGCGATTGCGGCTCTTTTAGATTTGAAATCAATCAGACGTGATTACTTCTTCTTAGCGGTTTTCTTTTTCGCTACTTTCTTCTTGTCGTCTTTTTTCTTTTTCTTCTTGAACACAGGTTTTTTGTGTTTCGGGCGCATCTCTTTCACGAAACGCTCTTTAATGTCTTCTTTCACGTAACGAGCAACGCGGTCCATCATTGGTTGGTCGTGCGCTTCTACGATTGAGATAGCATTACCTTTCTTACCTGCACGAGCCGTACGGCCGATACGGTGAAGGTACACGTCTGCCGTACGTGGCATGTCGTAGTTGATTACGTGTGATACGTCTGGAAGGTCGATACCACGTGCAGCTACGTCAGTCGCTAGTAGCACGTTTACAGTGCCTTCACGGAAACGAGCAATGGCGTTGTTACGGCGATCTTGAGGCATTTCACCTTGAATCCAAGAACATGGAATCTGTGCGCTTTCTAGTTGAGCACGAAGCTCTGCTAAACGCTCGCGAG
Source organism: Vibrio owensii CAIM 1854 = LMG 25443 (assembly GCF_000817815.1). Lineage (GTDB taxonomy): Bacteria > Pseudomonadota > Gammaproteobacteria > Enterobacterales > Vibrionaceae > Vibrio > Vibrio owensii. The sequence continues at coordinate 12,025 of NZ_JPRD01000048.1, read as the reverse complement.
TCTTCAAGAACACGATAGTGCGTTCTGCTTGCTCTGTGATGATGTGTTTTAGCAGGGCAAGTTTATGCTCAGCGTCATCAGCACGGTGGTACCACTGTGCAATCTTCTTACGCTCACGTAGTGGCGATTTCGCGTCGATCTCTGCTGGTTCGTTCAGTAGGTCTGCTGTGAAACCTTCTACGCCTTTGCCTTCTAGTGTTGCTGAGAACAGAAGGGTTTGTTTACGCCAGCGACATTCGTTAGACAGACGGTCAACCGTTGGCGCAAAGCCCATGTCTAGCATGCGGTCTGCTTCATCAAGGATTAGCCATTCAATCGCACGACAGTCAAAACGCTCTGCATCAATGTATTCACGTAGACGACCTGGTGTTGCTACCACGATATCTTGTGTGGTTGCTAGGATATCTGCGTGCTCTTGGTATTGAACGCCACCAGTGATGGTGAAGATGTTTAGCTTGGTGTTTTTCGCCAGAGCGCGAGCTTGATCCGCTACCTGCATCGCAAGTTCACGAGTTGGCGTTAGGATCAGAATACGTGCAGGCCCAGGTTTACGACGTGGGAAATCTTGCAGGTATTGCAGTGCTGGCAGGACGAACGCTGCCGTTTTACCAGTACCAGTTGGTGCTGACGCTAGAATGTCACGACCATCTAACGCTTGTGGAATCGCTTCTGCCTGAATTTTAGTTGGGCGTTCGTAGCCCATCTCTTCGATGGCTTCTAGTAGGTTTTGGTCTAGATCAAGTTCAGCAAAGGTTCTGATCACAATGAGTTCTCCACAAGCAAAGCTTGGTTAATGGTTCGCCACAGCAGCATAGAATATAAAAAGGTCGCACATTATAAAGTGATTGGTGACAAGGATCACATGTTATTTCACATCTTAAGATAAAACTCGCGAGTTAGCTGAGTAAAGTCGTCGCTATAACCCTCGCTTGAATGGATGATCAAATGCGTTTCCTGAGTATCACAAGCTTGTTTGGCTAATTCAAACAGTAAACGGTGCACGGGCTTTTTCTGTGATGGTTGCACGCGACAGATACGCGATAAGTGCCACCCTTGTTGTTGCGCCATAGCAATAAATTGTTCGCCCTCGGTAATTGGTAGAACGAAACTGGCGCTACCATCTTGTTCAAGTAACTCATAACAGCGTTTGAGTAATGCGGCGTGTTGCAAGGTATCAGTGTGTCTTGCCGTTGCTCGTTGGCTTTGTTTCGATTGCTCGCCACTGTTGAAGTAAGGCGGGTTGCAGATGATGTGTTCAAAGCGCTGTTTCGGTTCAAACTGCAACACATCGGTGTGGCGAACGCAGAGTCTGTCTGACCACGAAGATTGGGCGAAGTTTTTCTGTGCTGCTTCGACCGCCGAGATTTCAATATCAAGGGCAGTGATCTGTGCGTTAGGAAACCGCTGAGCGCACATTAATGCCAACAACCCTGTGCCAGTACCAATATCCAAAATTTTACTCTGTGGTGGACAGTTTGCCCAAGCGCCGAGCATCACGCCATCGGTACTGACGGGCATGCCGCTCTCGCTACCGTGAATGGAAAATTGCTTGAACTTGAAGCCCTTAGTCTGGAATCTTTCGCTCTTCATGATTGTTTTATATTTACTCAATAATGGAGATAAATGCTCTATTGTTTCTTAATTGTATAGATTGTTATCTTGTTGGTTATTAAATTGTATTCTCAATTGATCGAGACAAAGAACTAGTCATAAAACTCAAGGTAGTGATTTCCACTGCTTTTAAGTTGGTGAACTAAATTAATATGGTGTTTTTTTCTTAAAGGTTGCCAAATGATGGTTACTTCGTCATTATGCGGCGGAAATTTATAGATTGAACCACAGGTACTCATTAACTTTGGGTATACAAAAAGTGGTCGATGCATACACAACATTCATCAATTCAGAAAAAGGGTTATCTGTGAAGCAGACGTTAAAACTAACAGATATTATCGCAGTAGGCTTTATGCTATTTGCGTTCTTTTTGGGTGCCGGCAACATCATTTTCCCACCACTAGCGGGTCAGCTAGCGGGTGACCATCTGATGCCAGCAATGTTCGGTTTCTTGCTAACAGCGGTAGGTCTACCTCTTATTACTATTGTTGCTATTGCTGTAGCGGGCGGTTCTTGGGATCACTTGACTCAAGATCTTCCTAAGAAAGCAGCGGTTCTAATGGCGGCGTTGATCTTCATCATCATCGGTCCTGCATTTGCTGCGCCTCGTACTGGCCTTGTGGCTTACGAGATGGCAGTGAAACCATTCTTCCTAGATGCCTCTCAAGCACACCTGACGTCATTCTCAATCTTGTTCTTCGCGGTAGCAATGACTTTCGCTTGGTTCCAAGGTCGTTTGATTGACTTGATTGGTAAAGTGCTAACGCCTGTGCTTTTCCTTGGCCTTATCGTTCTAGCGATTGCGGTATTCGTTGACCCGCAAGGTGAAATGATGGGTGCACACGGCGAGTACCTAACTCAACCGCTGACCAAAGGCTTCCTTGAAGGCTACAACACCATGGATACGTTCGCATCGTTGATGTTCGGTATGCTAATGGTAGACGCACTTCGTAGCAAAGGCATCACTGAGCGTGCAGCGACGACAAAATACCTAATCTGTGCAGGTTGTATTGCAGCAGCAGGTCTTGCGTTCGTTTACATCTCATTGTTCTACCTAGGTGCGACGAGTGCAACTATCGCAGCAGGTGCAGACAACGGTGGTGCAGTACTAAGCCAGTACGTTCAAGCGCTATTTGGCCCTTACGGTCAGATCGTACTTTCAATCATCGTATTGCTTGCATGTTTGACTACGGCTATCGGCCTTATCTCTGCATGTTCAGATTTCTTCAGCTCTAAGACGAAACTGACATACAAGCAGTGGGTTATCATCAACGGTGCTGCTTGTGCACTGATTGCAAACGTAGGTCTTTCTCAGCTAATTTCACTATCAGTTCCTGTACTGTTTGCGTTGTACCCAGTTGCAGTAGCCTTGGTTGCGCTAACATTCGTACGCAGCAAGCTACCAAACCCGCGTGTAGCGTACCGCTCTGTATTGCTAGTATCACTGCTGTTTGCATTGATTGATGCAGCGAAAGTAGCAGGTCTAGACGTTTCAGCATTTAACATGCTGCCACTGTTCGAAGTGGGCATGGGTTGGGTTCTACCAACGTTTGCAGCGATTGTTTGCATGTTCTTTGTTGCTAAATCTTCTCAACCTGAGTTGACAGAAGAAGCGGCATAATTGCTGACTCGCAAGATTAAAAAAGCCCGGTGAAGCGATTCACCGGGCTTTTTGTTTGTCTGTGGTTCTATCAGTTGATACCGACTTATAGCGTGTCGTGAAACTCAACCAACACTTGCTCACACCATTTATCGATGCGTTCGTCACTCAGTTCGTATTGGGAATCTTCATCCAGCGCTAAGCCGACAAATTGGCTGCCATCTTCAGTCAATGCTTTCGATGCCTCGAACTCATAACCTTCATTTGGCCAGTAACCGATAAACTGCGCGCCCGTTGCTTTTAGCTCGTCATGCAGTAGGCCCATCGCATCAAGGTACCATTCGCCGTAGCCTTCTTGATCACCCAAGCCAAACAGGGCTACCACTTTGCCTTTTAGTGGTGTGGTTGCAATGTTTTCCCAAATGGCACTCCAGTCTTCTTGGATTTCACCGAAGTCCCAAGTCGAGATGCCAATCAGCAGTAAATCGTAGTCTGCCATCAGTGACAGCGGTGTCTCTTTCACGTTGTGAATGTCGACAAGGTCTTCACCAATGATATTGCGAATTTTCTCTGCTGCCATTTCTGTGTAGCAGGTTGTTGAGCCGTAAAAGAGTCCGATTTTCATTATATTCGTCGTTTTTTGTGTTGCTGTTGTGGCAGATTCTAACCATAAAACGGGGAAGATTGCAGCGAATATCCCGAGGGAGATGATTTTTTTATGGTATTGGTTGGGCACTTGCCTTACTCTCAATACTGTAAATATAAACAGATAAGGAAGCGTTCATGACGGCACAACAGCCTGTCAATCAACAAGATTTTGGTCTTGTTGAGCAATTCTTAGATGCGATGTGGATGGAGCGTGGTCTATCGGAGAACACGTTAGCTTCCTACCGAAATGATTTAATGAAACTGCTCGCGTGGATGGAGCAACACAGCTACCGACTTGATTTCATCAGTCTGTCTGGCTTGCAAGAGTACCAAAGCTACCTTGTCGATTTAGATTACAAGCAGACATCCCGCGCGCGCATGCTGTCGGCGATTCGCCGTTTGTTCCAATACATTCACCGAGAAAAAGTACGCGCGGATGATCCGAGTGCATTGCTGGTAAGCCCAAAGTTGCCACAGCGCCTACCTAAAGACATCAGTGAAGAACAAGTGGACGCACTGCTCGATGCACCAGACCCAAATGACCCGGTCGAACTGCGTGATAAAGCCATGTTAGAGCTGCTTTATGCTACGGGTTTGCGTGTGACAGAGTTGGTCAGTCTGACAATGGAAAACGTCAGTTTGCGCCAAGGGGTAGTGCGCGTGACCGGTAAAGGTGGTAAAGAACGCCTGGTTCCTATGGGAGAAAACGCGGTCGATTGGATTGAAACTTTTATCCAGCAAGGTCGGTCTGCTCTATTGGGAGAGACTACGTCGGACGTGGTATTCCCAAGCAAGCGTGCGAGACAAATGACCCGCCAAACCTTTTGGCACCGTATTAAGTACTACGCTGTGATTGCGGGTATTGATACCGACCAATTGTCACCGCACGTATTGCGCCATGCTTTTGCAACGCACTTATTGAACTATGGCGCAGATCTCAGGGTCGTACAGATGCTGTTGGGGCATAGTGACTTATCGACCACGCAAATTTATACTCACGTGGCGACTGAGCGATTGAAACAGATCCACAGTCAACACCACCCAAGAGCATAATGATGGTTTGGTTCATCCATTATCTCATTGGATGAAAGGATTTTATTTTAAGGTGAATTTAATGAGCGTATTACGCCGACTAACTCTGCTGACTTTACCGTTTTTCGTTGCCGCTTGTGGTGCTGAAGAAAGTCAGGCAAAAACGGAAACTCCTGCACAACAAGTCGCGCCAGCGGCAAAACAGAACTTTGATGAAGCAGCGCTAAAAGCGAAGTTTTCTAAGTTGGGTGTGTCTATTCTTGATATCCAACCATCAGACGTTGCTGGTCTTTTAGAAATTCAAACCAATGGTGGTGTGCTGTTCGCATCAAACGATGGTAACCACTTTATTGCCGGTACACTTTACGCCATCGATGATAACGGTGGTTACAAAGACGTAATTGCTGAACGTCAAGCGCCTTTGAACGCAGCAAAAATCGCGAAGTTCTCCGACAGCGTGATCGAATACAAAGCGGACAACGAGAAATACGTTGTGACGGTATTCACAGACATCACTTGTGGTTACTGTGTGCGCCTACACAGCCAAATGCAAGGTTACAATGACCTAGGCATTACGGTTCGCTACATGGCTTACCCTCGCCAAGGTGCAACAGGTCCAGTTGCTGAACAGATGGCGACAATTTGGTGTGCAGAAGATCCGAAATCAGCAATGCACAACGCAAAAGTAGATCGCACGTTTGATAACCCAGCGAAAGATCTTAAGCAGTGTAAAGAGACAATCCAAGCGCATTACAACCTAGGCCGTGAGCTTGGTATTTCTGGTACACCAGCGATCTTCCTACCAAACGGTGAGCTAGTAGGTGGTTACCTTCCACCGGCAGATCTGCTAAAACGTTTAGAGCAACAATAATCCTTTAAGGAGCAGAGCCAGTGATATTCACTGGCTCTTTTCAAACATGATAGAAATTCAACGACGTCCCGAACCGGATCTTTCTCTTCTTCCCGATTCTATTCCTGCCATTCTTAAGCGTATTTACATCAACCGTGGTATTACGGATGTAGCACAGCTAGAGACCTCTGCGCGTGGCTTGCACTCTTACCAACAACTTGGCGGTATTGATAAAGCGGTCGAGCTCTTATTCCAAGCGATTGATAAGAAAAAACGCATTATTGTCGTAGGTGACTTTGACGCTGATGGCGCAACCAGCTCGGCTCTGTCTGTTCTCGCATTGCGTATGCTTGGCAGTAATAATGTCGATTACCTAGTACCAAACCGTTTTGAAGATGGCTACGGCCTCAGTCCGGAAGTAGTAGATCAAGCGTTAGAGCTGGGTGCTGAGATGATCATGACGGTAGACAACGGTGTCTCGTCGATTGAAGGTGTCCGCTACGCCAAAGAAAACGGCATTACTGTACTGGTGACTGACCACCACTTACCGGGCCAAGTGCTACCGGATGTGGATGCCATGGTGAACCCGAACCTCGACAGTTGTGCTTTCCCATCGAAAGCATTGGCGGGGGTTGGCGTTGCTTTCTATCTGATGATGGCGCTGTGTGTGTACATGCGCAAACAGAATTGGTTCGCGCAGCAAGGCATGCAAGAGCCTAAATTGATGGAACTGATTGACCTTGTTGCACTTGGTACGGTCGCCGACGTTGTTCCACTTGATGAGAACAACCGCATTCTTGTTCACCAAGGCTTGCAGCGCATCCGTGCAGGTAAAGCTCGTCCGGGCATTCAGGCGTTGATCGAAGTGGCGAAGCGCGATGCTCGTCGTTTAGTCGCATCAGATTTTGGTTTTGCTTTAGGCCCACGAATTAACGCCGCAGGTCGCCTTGATGACATGTCTTTCGGTGTTGAGCTGCTGATGTGTAACAACATCCATGCTGCTCGTCGCATGGCGAGTGAGCTAGACGGTTTGAACCAAACTCGTAAAGAGATTGAGGAAGGCATGAAACAAGAAGCGATGGCTTTTTGTGAGCGTCTTCAGTTTGGTGAAAACAGTGAACTGCCTTACGGCTTAGCTTTATTCCAACGCGATTGGCACCAAGGTGTGATTGGTATTCTGGCTTCACGCATCAAAGAGAAGTTCCACCGTCCTGTTATTGCTTTTGCTGATGGTGGAGAAGGGACGATCAAAGGTTCTTGTCGTTCGATTCCTGGCTTACACATGCGTGATGCGTTGGACTTTATCGATACGCAAAACCCAGGTTTGATCATCAAATTTGGTGGTCACGCAATGGCGGCAGGTTTAACCATCAAAGAGCAAGACTTTGAGCGTTTCAGCCGTTGGTTTGATGATGTCGTGAAGAAAGAGTTGGATGAAGCAGCGCTAAAAGGCGTGATCATGTCTGATGGTGAACTTAAGCCTGAAGAGTTTTCAATGCACGTTGCGGAGCAATTGCGCTCTGGTGGTCCTTTTGGTCAAGCATTTCCAGAACCCATCTTTGATGGCGAATTTAAAGTGCTGCATCAAAAGCTCGTGGGTGAGAAGCACCTTAAGCTGATGTTAGAACCGCTTTACAAAGGTCATCCAACCAATGTGATGATTGATGGGATTGCGTTTAACGTTGATTTGCGTCGTTGGCCGGATGCATCGGTCAAAACAGTACGTCTCGCGTATAAGTTGGATGTGAATGAATTTCGTGGCAATCAATCATTACAGCTAATGATTGATCACATCGAAGCCAAGTAATACCGAGAAAATCACTTCTTATAGAGTACGGTTGCCTTTAAGTGGGGCAAAAATTTCATGACCGTGCTCTCTCTAATTGCAATCTGATTTCCCAGCCGAAATTTTCCTGTATCTCCGTCACATTTTTGAGTAGAATTTCTCGGTTAAATTCTATTCTAAAATGTTGAGCCAACATGTTTGAAATCAATCCAATTAAAAACCGTCTGCAGGACGTGTCTGAGCGCACGAATGTCCTGAGGGGGTATCTTTGACTATGACGCTAAGAAAGAGCGTCTAGAAGAAGTCAACGCAGAACTTGAACAGCCGGATGTATGGAACGAGCCAGAACGTGCACAAGCACTGGGCAAAGAGCGTGCATCACTAGAAGCGGTTGTTGAAACGATCGTTCAACTAGAACAAGGTGTAGAAGACGTTGATGGTCTTCTAGAGCTTGCGGTTGAAGAAGAAGATCAAGAAACGTTTGACGAAATCGAACCAGAACTTGCTGAGTTGGAACAGAAGCTAGAACAGCTTGAATTTCGTCGTATGTTCTCTGGCGACCACGACAGCTCTGATTGCTACATTGACTTGCAAGCAGGCTCTGGTGGTACCGAGGCACAAGACTGGACCAACATGATGCTACGTATGTACCTGCGCTGGGCTGAAGCAAAAGGCTTCAAGGCAGAGGTTATCGAAGTATCTGAAGGTGAAGTTGCCGGCCTTAAAGGCGCGACAGTTAAGATTTCTGGTGAGTACGCTTACGGTTGGCTACGTACAGAAACAGGTGTTCACCGTCTAGTACGTAAATCGCCATTCGATTCAGGCGGCCGTCGTCACACGTCATTTGCTTCTGCGTTTATCTACCCAGAGATTGATGAAAACATCGCTATCGACATTAACCCTTCTGACCTACGTATCGACGTTTACCGTGCGTCAGGTGCTGGTGGTCAGCACGTTAACACCACTGAATCTGCGGTACGTATTACGCACGTTCCAACGAACACAGTAGTGCAATGTCAGAACGACCGTTCTCAACATAAGAACAAAGATCAGGCAATGAAACAGCTTCGAGCGAAGCTATTTGAGCTTGAATTGCAAAAGCAAAACGCGGAAAAACAAGCTAATGAAGACGCTAAGTCTGACATTGGCTGGGGTAGCCAGATCCGTTCTTACGTATTGGATGACTCACGCATTAAAGACCTCCGTACGGGCGTTGAAAACCGCAATACTCAAGCGGTTCTTGATGGCGATCTGGACAAATTTATTGAAGCTAGCCTGAAATCAGGTCTATAAAGCTTTTCACCGACAAAAAACAGGATACATCGAAAATGACTGATGCTGTTCAAAACGAAACTGTACAAGAAGCCTCTGCACAAGAAGAGAACAAGCTAATTGCTGAACGCCGCGCTAAACTGGATGCAATCCGAAAGAGCTGCAAAGCGAACGGCCATCCAAACGACTTCCGTCGTGACGCACTAGCGGGCGACCTTCAGAAAGAGTTCGGTGAAAAGACGAAGGAAGAGCTAGAAGAGCTTAACCACGTAGTAGCAATCGCTGGCCGTATCATGGCTAAACGTGGTCCATTCTTGGTAATCCAAGAAACTTCTGGCCGTATCCAAGCTTACGCTGACAAAGCGGTACAAAAAGTACTGAAAGACCAATACCAAGGCCTAGATATCGGTGACATCATCGGTGTGAAAGGTGCACTTCACAAGTCTGGTAAAGGCGACCTATACGTGAACATGGAAGAGTACGAGTTGCTAACTAAAGCACTACGTCCACTTCCAGAGAAATTCCACGGTCTAACTGACCAAGAGATGCGTTACCGTCAACGTTACGTTGACCTAATCGTTAACGAAGATTCTCGTCAAGCGTTTGTAGTACGTTCTAAAGTAATGTCTGCAATCCGTAACTTCATGATCTCTAAACAGTTCATGGAAGTTGAAACGCCAATGATGCACGTTATCCCTGGCGGTGCGAGTGCGCGTCCATTCATCACGCACCACAACGCACTAGACATGCCAATGTACCTGCGTATCGCGCCAGAGCTATACCTGAAGCGTCTAGTTGTTGGTGGTTTCGATCGCGTATTCGAAATCAACCGTAACTTCCGTAACGAAGGTCTTTCTCCACGTCACAACCCAGAATTCACAATGATGGAATTCTACATGGCGTACGCAGACTACAAAGATCTGATGGACCTAACTGAAGAACTACTAAGCTCTGTTGCTCTAGAAGTTCTAGGTTCAACGTCAATGCCTTACGGTGAAGACACGGTTGAGTTTGGTGGCACTTACACTCGTATGAGCATGTTCGAAGCTATCAAGCACTACAACCCAGACCACGCGCAAATCCAAGCGCTAACAGAAGAAGACATTCAAAACCGTGACCTAATGGTTTCTATCGCGAAATCTGTTCACGTTGAAGTAGAACCTTTCTGGACATGTGGTCAGCTTCTTGAAGAGATCTTTGGTGAAACAGCTGAACCTAAGCTAATGCAGCCAACGTTCATCACGGGCTACCCAGCAGATATCTCTCCACTGGCTCGTCGTAGCGATGACAACCCGTTCTTCACAGACCGCTTTGAATTTTTCATCGGTGGCCGTGAAGTAGCAAACGGCTTCTCAGAGCTTAACGATGCAGAAGACCAAGATGCACGCTTTAAAGCACAGGTTGAAGCGAAAGAGTCTGGTGACGACGAAGCAATGTTCTACGATGCAGACTACATCACAGCTCTAGAGCACGGCCTACCGCCAACAGCAGGTCAAGGTATCGGTATCGACCGCCTAGTTATGCTGCTGACTAACACGCACACTATCCGTGACGTGATCCTATTCCCAGCGATGCGCCCACAAGCGTAATCTCCTTGCTGAGTAATGAAAAAACCACCTGCGGGTGGTTTTTTTGTATCTTTAATTTGAACCAATTCAACTATTTGCATTTAAGTTTGGATAGGAAAGGTAAATAAGCATTCGCCAAATCTCAATCTGTTGCATAGTCTTAATATTGAGACAGACTTCATCAGTCGTAGTCTCGATAATGTTATCCGTTCGCAAAGATGGGTTTGTGGAGCGAAATTTCTATCAACAATCAATAAGGGTTAGAGAATGGCTGGGCAGTTTAAGATGGATTCCATTCCGGGATCGCTAGTCGTAGTTGGCGGTACTTATGAACCTTGGTTATCAGTACTAGAACAAGTGGGATGGAAGTGTCACCAAGTGGGTGACTTACGTAAAGCCAACACATTGTTAGAAGATATTGGACCATGCATCGGTATAGTTGACCTCAGCCATGATGAGTTCAGCCTTAATGGTTTAGCAAACTTAGTGAGTTCTCATAAACACGTGCGTTGGTTAGCGTTCATCCGAGAATCTCAACTCGGAACTGATACCATCTGTCAGTTCATCGTGAACTTCTGTATCGACTTCTTTACTGCGCCAATTCCAGATGCGCAGCTACTCAGCACCATTGGTCACCAATTGGGCATGCTAAAACTAGAGAAGAAAGTATGGCCGAGCTTCGGTAACAGCCTAGATATGGGGCTGATTGGCGAATCTATCCCAATGAAACGCCTGCGTGACCAAGTAAAGCGTATAGGTCCAACGGATGTGAGTATTCTTATCTATGGCGAAAGTGGTACGGGAAAAGAGGCTGTCGCTCGTGCAATTCACAAAGTGTCGTCACGTTCGCATAAGCCATTCTTGTCGATCAACTGTCGTGCGCTTAATGAACAACGTTTCCAAGCGGAAGTGTTTGGTATTCAAGCCGATGAGGACATGGGCCAAAGCCTGCTTGAGCAAGCGGATGGCGGTACGGTTCTTTTCAATGACATCCTAACCATTTCAAAAGAACAGCAGATGAACCTGCTACGTTTCTTGCAAGAAGGCACAATTGAAACTCGTGATGGTGCGAAGAGCGTTAATGTTCGTGTTCTTGCTGCTAACTCTTCAGATGTTGAAAAGGCGCTGATTGATGGTGACTTTAACGAAGAGCTTTACCATTACATCAATGTACTGCGCATTAACGTACCGAGCCTAAAAGAAAGAGCAAGCGACATCGGTATGCTGGCACGTTTCTATCTTCAAGAGTTTTCAAAAGAGTACAACTCGCAAGCTAAGAGCTTTTCTGAAGACGCTTTGAAATCGCTGACTCGTTACTTCTGGCCAGGCAATGTACGAGAGTTGATGAACCAAGTGAAACGCGCGGTTTTGATGTCTGATAGCGTACTGATTGAAGAGCATCACTTAGATCTTCCTCAACGAAATGACTCGAAACGTAGCTTGAAGTCTATTCGTGAGAAGAGCGAACGAGATGCGTTGCTGGTGGTGTTAGAGTCGCACTCTGGTCAGGTCTCTAACGCAGCAAAAGAGCTGGGTGTATCACGTGCAACCATGTATCGACTGCTGAATAAACACAATTTGATTTCAGACCAAACGGTTTAATCAATAACAAGCTTGAGAAAAAAGGAGTGCTGATGCGCTAATGCCGATCAGTTAAA
>NZ_JPRD01000047.1 GCF_000817815.1 Vibrio owensii CAIM 1854 = LMG 25443 | reverse complement strand
TAAGTGAACGGCATTAGAGCTCAATGGCTCCCTTTTTAGTCTCTCAATGATGAGATTAGAACAGTTCTTCTGAACCGCTGCCACCACCTGAGTAGATGCTATCTTCAAGGCTGTTACCTACGTACTCCGTAGGTTCAGTTCCCTTCTCGAAATATTCAAACATCGATGAACCATCGACTTTGTGTGTCAGTAGGCCGCTATCACGGTCGATACGAACACGTACGATGTCACCTGGGATGTTCTTACTTTGTTGTGGAGTACCTTCAAGAGCAACGCGCATGAAGTCAATCCACGCAGGCTCAGCCGTTTTAGCACCAGATTCAGCGCCAGAGATCTGGCCTTTACCTAGGTTGCTGTTTACTGTTGTGCGGCCTAGTGTACGAGAGTGGTCATCAAAACCAACCCATGCAATCGCAACGATGCCAGGGCCGTAACCGTTGTACCAAGTGTCTTTCGAATCGTTGGTTGTACCGGTTTTACCACCAATGTCACGACGCTCAAGCTTTTGTGCACGCCAGCCAGTACCGTTCCAACCCGTACCATCACGCCAGCTACCGCCACCCCAGATGTTGCTGTACATCATTTCACGCATCAGGAATGCGTTTTGCGCTGAGATAACTTGTTTCGCGTATTGCGGCGTGTCGTTTTCAAGTGCGTTGTCTGGAGCGATGTTCTCTGTCGCGACGTCTTGCTCGCCAAATTCAGCAGCAAACTTATCTTCTGCAGGAACGTGTGTTTCCATTTGAGGACAATCTTGTTGGCAGATGACTTTCGGGTTTGCCTTAAACAACACTTCACCGAACGAGTCTTCAACATGGTCAATGTAGAACGGTTCTACATAGTAACCGCCATTCGCAAACACCGAGTAGCCTTGAGCCACTTTCATTGGCGTTAAGCTACCAGCACCAAGCGCGATAGTTTCTGAGCGTGGCACTTGGTCAATATCAAAGCCAAAGCGAGTTAGGTATTCACGGGTTTCGTCTAAGCCAACTTCACGTAGCGTACGAACCGCCATAACGTTCTTAGATTGTGCAAGACCGATACGTAGGCGAGTAGGGCCAATGTAAGTCGGTGGTGAGTTCTTCGGACGCCATGCTGAACCAGAACCAGCATCCCACTTGTTGATTGGTGCATCGTTAACAAGTGAAGCAAGCGTTAAACCTTTGTTTAGTGCTGCTGAGTAGATGAAAGGTTTGATACTTGAACCTACCTGACGCACAGACATGGTCGCACGGTTAAACTTGCTATGAACAAAGTTGAAACCACCAACCAGAGAAAGTACTGCACCGTTTTCTGGGTTCATTGCCACAAATGCAGTGTTGGCACTTGGTACTTGGCTTAGCTTCCAACTGTTAACGGTGTTGCCTTCTTTATCGGTTGTGCTGATTTCACGAACCCATACTTGTTGGCCTGATTCTAAAATCTGTTTTGCTGACTTAGGCACCGCACCTTGACGTTCATCCGTTAGGTATTTGCGAGCCCAGTTCATGCCTGTCCAAGCGATGGTTTGCTCATCGTTGTTCTTCACCCAAACTTGTGCAGTTTTGTCGTCAACTTTAGTCACGACTGCTGGGTAAAGTTGGCCATAAGTTGGCTGCTTCTTAAGGTGTTTTTCAATTTGCTCAGTATCCCAAGCGCTTTCACCTTCTTTCCAAAGTACTTTTTCTGCACCTCGGTAACCGTGACGCTCATCGTAAGCAAGGATGTTATTGATCGCTGCTTTGTTTGCTGCGTCTTGCAACTTTGAATCTACCGTCATGTAGATGTTCAAACCAGAAGTGTACGCTTTTTCAGTGCCGTACTCTTTCACTGCCCATGAACGTGCTAGTTCAGCCACGTATGGCGCAGAAAGCTCGATTTCAGCACTGTGGTAACGAGCGACAATAGGTTCAGCACGCGCTTCATCATATTGCTCTTGAGTGATGTATTTCTCATCGAGCATACGCATCAGAACGACATTACGACGGTTTGTCGCACGCTCTAGTGAATAGAGTGGGTTCATGGTTGATGGTGCTTTTGGCATACCAGCAAGCGTTGCGATTTCACTTAGCGTCAGTTCGTTCAGGCTCTTACCAAAGTAAACCTGAGCGGCCGCACCGAAACCGTATGAGCGGTAACCAAGGAAGATCTTGTTAACGTAAAGCTCCATGATCTCTTGCTTAGTCAAAAGCTGCTCAATGTGGATTGCAATAAAGATCTCTTTGATTTTACGCATTATCTTCTTCTCATTGGAGAGGAAGAAGTTACGTGCTAGCTGCTGAGTGATGGTACTCGCTCCTTGCTTAGCAGAACCGGATAGAGCTACGACGACAGCGGCACGAGTAATACCGATTGGGTCGATACCAGGGTGCTCGTAAAAGCGGCTATCTTCGGTCGCAATCAGCGCGTGAATCAAATCTTGTGGAATTTCGTCGTAGGTAACAGGAATTCGGCGTTTCTCACCAAACTGTGCGATCAGTTTCCCGTCTTGACTAAATACCTGCATAGGTGTTTGTAATTCAACATCTTTTAGAGTTGCAACATCTGGCAATTCAGGCTTCACGTATTGATAGAAGCCAAAAATTGTGGTGACTCCAAGAATTATGCAAATCAATGTTAAAAATAATAAACGCTTTATGAACTTCACCGGAGAATCCCTGATTGGTTGAGGCTGTGTAACGGCAAACCCTTGTACTCTTAGGTCAAAAATTTAGCACATAAGAGATATTAACTCTTATTTGGATGCTAATAACAACCTTTGCACGAAGAAAATTCTCTGGGTGCTATTTACAACCACACGCAGGAATTTCGGAGCGAGAGTAGAGATGGATAAGCTATTAGTTACGGGTATAGATATTGGCCATAACAGCCTCAAAGCCGTGGTACTTAAACCCAATGGCAACAGTTACGCTTTATTGGGTTACAAAGAAATAATACTTAAGGAACGTATTGTCGCTGAAAATAACACCATAAATCATCAAGAAATTGTAAAGACCCTTAAAGAGATGAGAAAAGAGCTCCCAATTCGAGCTCGAAAGGTCGCAATTTCGGTTCCAGACAATGCCGTGATCAGCAAAAAGCTACAAATAGAGCAGAACCTAGAAGAAAGCGAAAAGGAATTTGCGGTGATGCAAGCCTTTGCGCATCAGTCTCCCTTTCCGGTTGAAGAGCTCAGCCTCGATTTTGTAAAGGTTGAGACGGATGAGCAGATGGGCGGCACAGAGAGCTACCAAGTGTTTGCAACACGCAGAGAAGTGGTGGATAGCCGAGTGGATACATTAACAAAGTCCGGCCTAAAAACCGTGCTGGTGGATGTGCACTCACAAAGTCTTGGTCATATATGGAAGCTAACCGCAGAACGTTTTCCAGAAAAGAATAAGCATTGCTTGTTGGACATTGGTGCGATGAGCAGCTCTTTCACTATGTTTACCGAGCAAGGAGAGTTATTCCATAAGGAGTTTCCTTGCGGTACCCGCACAACAAACGACTTGTCTCAACACGATCCACTCAGTGACGATATCCAAACCGCAACTGAAGCGTTCAATCGACAAATGGTTGAACGTGTTAAGCGTCAGATGCAGCTCTATACCTCGTTCAATGGTAGCCAAGATATCAAAGGTATTTGGCTTTCCGGTGAGGGGGCGGCTACGCCAATGTTAGCTGAGGAACTATCAAGTCAATTGGCACTAGAGTGTGAACTTCTCAATCCTCTTAGTTTGTTTGAAATGAAAGTCTCTAAACGTAAACGCCGAGCGGCAGATTGGCAGCATTTCACCGCAGCTGCAGGTTTAGCGGTGCGCGGTATTCAATGGTTGGGAGGTGACGATGCTGCATCACATTAACCTCCTCGCTTGGCGCGAAAATCAACGTGAAGAACATCGTCGACGTTTTATTGGTTTGATTGTTCTTGGTGCGATTGCTGCGCTGGGCGTGCAGTGGGGCATCGGTAAGTACTACCAATACCAACAAGACCAGCAACAACAGCGCCTAGACTATTTAGCTCACTATATATCTCAGCTTGATAAGCGAATTGAAGCAATGAAGATTGCTGAGCAAGAGCACGGCAAGATTTTAGAGCGTTTAAAGATCGTTGAAGGGTTACAAAACGGGCGCAATAAAACCACTGAGTTTATGAACTTGATGCCATCAGTGATCCCTGAAGGCGTGTATGTCGACAAGATTAAGATGAATGACTACGAAATCGAGATCTCAGGAATTTCAGACAGTACGCCGCGTCTCGCGACGATGCTCGATAACATGGAGCGTTCTGCAAAATTGTTAGACGTCGAGATGCACTCCATTGTTCATGGTAAAGCCCGTTTCGGTAAAGAGTTTCAGACGTTCAAAGTCTCCTTCATGTTTAAAGGTGCCTCTATAAAAGAAGGAGGTAAACAGCATGGTTAATTGGCAAGACCTTGAAATGGATGAAATCGCTGAATGGCCATTGGTGCCGCAGTTAGTGGTTCTCTTAATGCTCGTGTTGCTGATTCAAGGTTTCGGTTACTGGTTCTATTTAAAGCCAGAGCAAGCGCATTTGGACAATTTGATTCAAGAGGAGCAAACCTTAAAAGTTGCGCTAAGAATCAAGGCCAATAAAGTGGCGGCTTTGCCTCAACTGCAATCACAACTCGATGAGCTCACCACTCGTTACGAACTGCTGCTGCAACAGCTACCTGCGCAAAAAGAGCTGGCCACCATGCTGGCTTCGGTGAATGAACTGGGCATCGATAACAAACTGACATTTACCCGCATTGATTGGGGAGAGAAACAGTCAGAGCACTTTCTTTATCGTCTGCCGCTGAATATTGAACTCACTGGAGACTTTCATGATATCGGCCGTTTCTCTCAAGCCATCGCCACATTGCCTCGCATCATCACGTTTAAAGACGTGACTTGGCAACGAGTGAGTCAAGAGAGTGAAACTTTGCACTTCCGTGTAAAAGCGAATACCTACCAGTTCAAACCAGAGGAAAAGAAAGATGCGAAATAAATCTTTGCTGATGGTTTGTATTGCAGGGGCGCTAGCGGGTTGCCAAGCCAATGATGAATCACTGACAGACTTTATTCGTGGTGTAGAAAACCAAGCACGCCGTGACGTCGCCAAATTACAGCCCGCAGAAGACTATGTTGTCATCAGTTATGAGCCCGAGATTCTACGTGTGCCTTTTGAGCTTCCTAAAGAAGCCACCATCGCCACTCAACCTTTAGCCAGACAAGATTGTTGGCAACCGCCATCAAGAAAGCGGGTAGGTAAGTTAGAACGCTTTCCTCTCAATAAACTGCGCTTAAAAGGTGTTATGGGGATGGGGAGCAATGTTTCTGGTTTGGTCCAAGCACCAAATGGCACCGTTTATAAGGTGAAGCCGGGTCAGTACCTTGGTCGTAACAATGGCAAGGTGACCCACGTATCCCACAACTATTTATTAATTAATGAAACCTTACCCGACGGTTTAGGGTGTTGGCAAAAGCGCAAAGTTAAGTTGGCTTTGAGATAGGCATAGCAGCATTTATTTTTGATATTGAGTAATGATGAAAATGAGACAAGGATTAACACTGACACCAAGGAAGCTAGCAGGGATCTTCTCTTTGTGGTTCTTTTTACTTTTAGCCCCTTTTGTAGCAGCACAGGAAGTAAAGTCTAACTCGCTAAAGACCATCGACTTTCGCACAAACAAAGACAAAGATGCCGTGATTGTTGTAGAACTTGCGTCCCCTGCAGCAATCGTTGATATCAAGCGCGTACAGGAAGGCTTGAGTATCGACTTACTCAACACATCTGTAAAAGACGACCAGCTTTACCTTCTGGATGTAAAAGACTTTTCTACGGTCGTAGAGAGTATTGAAATATTCCGAGAGACCTCAACCACACGTTTAGTTGCTTATATTGATGAGGAATACACTCACGATTACCGCCTGACTGGACGTTACCTAGAGATCAAAGTCGGTAAGATAAAAGCCAATGAAAAAGCTCCGGATAAGAGCATTCTAGAAAAAGAAGGGAAGCTGATTTCAATTAACTTCCAAGACATCCCCGTGCGAAACGTATTGCAACTCATCGCCGACTACAACCAATTTAACTTAGTGGTATCTGATTCCGTTGAAGGCAACTTAACTTTGCGTCTTGATGGTGTGCCTTGGCAGCAAGTGCTCGATATCATTCTTCAAGTAAAAGGCTTGGATAAGCGTGTTGATGGCAACGTGATTTTGGTGGCTCCGAAAGACGAACTGGATCTGCGTGAAAAGCAACAATTAGAAAAACAGAAACTTGAGCAGGAGATGGGGGAGCTTTCTTCTGAGATCATCAAAGTTAACTTTGCTAAAGCATCAGACATTGCCGAGATGATTAATGGCGAGGGTAATATCAGTATGCTCTCAGAACGTGGCAGCATGACCATTGATGAGCGGACGAACTCACTATTAATTAGAGAGCTACCAGAGAACATTGAGGTTATCCGAGAGATCATTGAGTCTTTGGATATTCCGGTCAAACAAGTTCAGATTGAAGCGCGAATCGTCACCATCAATGAAGGTAATATGGACGAACTTGGTGTGCGCTGGGGCTTCACCTCTATTAACGGCAGCCACACTGTCGGTGGTTCGATTGAGAATAACCTTGCGACAATTGGCCTGTACGATGGCGGTGGTGATGGCGAAGGTGATGACGGTGGCAGCAGTGTTGGTATTGATGACTTCCTAAACGTGAACTTGGCTGCAACTAGCCCGAATGCGACCAGTCTTGCTTTCCAAGTTGCGAAGTTAGGCTCAGACACACTGCTTGATTTAGAGCTTTCTGCGCTGCAACAAGAGTCCAAAGCCGAAATCATTTCGAGCCCGCGATTGATTACCACTAACAAGAAGCCTGCTTATATCGAGCAAGGTACCGAAATCCCGTACCTTGAGTCTTCTTCCAGTGGCGCAACGTCTGTCACGTTCAAAAAAGCCGTATTGAGCTTAAAAGTGACACCACAGATTACCCCTGACAATCGTTTAGTGTTGGATTTGAGCGTTACGCAAGACAGACCGGGTCAAGTTGTAAAAACAGGCACAGGTGAAGCAGTCGCGATCGATACTCAACGCATTGGCACACAAGTTTTAGTCAATAACGGTGAAACGGTTGTGTTGGGTGGTATTTTTCAACATAGCATCACAAACTCCGTCGATAAGGTGCCTTTATTAGGTGATTTACCGCTGTTAGGGGCACTTTTTCGTCGAAGTTATGAAAATGTCGGCAAAAGTGAACTGTTGATTTTTGTCACGCCTAAAGTTGTGATTCAGTAGGCGCTCAGTGAGTAAAAAATCGATTAGATCAAAAATAAAGTTGCATTAGTGGCACCATGCTTGGATAATTTCGGGTCTTATCACGAATTATCTGTGAGGAATTGGTGCCACAAGCCTTGTGAAACAGCAGTTTGGCTGTGTTTTCTTGTGGCGATCTTATTGAATTAACGTTGTAAATTACCGCTAAATATGGCTGAGAAACGTAATATTTTCCTTGTTGGCCCAATGGGCGCCGGCAAAAGTACAATTGGTAGACATCTAGCACAGCAGCTGCATATGGAGTTCGTGGACTCTGATACAGTGATTGAAGAACGCACTGGTGCAGACATCTCTTGGGTTTTTGATGTAGAAGGTGAAGACGGCTTCCGCAAACGCGAAGAAGCAGTACTTGAAGACCTGACTCAAGAGCAAGGCATCGTGCTAGCAACCGGCGGTGGTTCTGTGAAGAGCAAAGAAAACCGCAATCGCCTTTCTGCACGTGGTGTTGTTGTTTACCTAGAAACGACTATTGAAAAGCAACTTGCTCGCACTAACCGCGACAAGAAGCGTCCTCTACTTCAAACTGACAACCCTCGTGAAGTATTGGAAAGTTTGGCAGGCGAACGTAACCCTCTATACGAAGAAGTAGCGGATTACACGGTTCGTACTGACGATCAGAGTGCAAAAGTGGTAGCCAACCAGATCGTAAAAATGCTAGAAGAGAGATAAGCATTTATCTTTTTCAAATTGGAGCACACCGATGGAACGGATTACGGTCAATCTAGCAGAGCGTAGCTACCCAATCTCAATTGGCGCCGGGTTATTTGAAGACCCGGCGTACCTTTCTCAAATTCTTTCAAACAAAAACGCAAATCAGAAAGTTGTCGTGATCAGTAATGTCACGGTTGCTCCACTGTATGCGGAAAAAATTCTTGGTCAGCTTGAACAGCTCGGTTGTGATGCCTCATTACTTGAATTGCCTGATGGTGAGCAATACAAAAGCCTAGACACGTTTAATCAAGTCATGAACTTCCTGCTAGAAGGAAGCTACGCACGTGATGTAGTGATTATTGCGTTAGGTGGCGGTGTTATTGGCGATCTCGTTGGGTTTGCGTCTGCATGTTACCAACGTGGTGTGGATTTCATCCAGATCCCAACCACATTGTTGTCTCAAGTAGATTCATCTGTTGGTGGTAAAACCGCAGTTAACCATCCGCTAGGCAAAAACATGATTGGTGCTTTCTACCAACCTAAAGCCGTTATCATTGATACCAACTGCTTATCAACGCTTCCTGAACGCGAGTTCGCAGCGGGCATTGCCGAAGTCATCAAATACGGCATTATTTATGATGCAGATTTCTTTGATTGGCTGGAAGAGAACCTCGACCGACTGTACGCACTGGATGAAGAAGCACTGACTTATGCCATCGCACGTTGCTGTGAAATCAAAGCAGAAGTTGTGGCTCTTGATGAAAAAGAGTCTGGCATACGAGCGCTGTTGAATCTGGGTCATACCTTCGGTCATGCAATTGAGGCTGAGCTAGGTTATGGCAATTGGCTTCATGGTGAAGCGGTGTCATCTGGGACAGTGATGGCGGCGAAAGCTTCGCACTTACGCGGATTGATTTCGCAAGAGCAGCTGGATCGCATTATTAGTATTATGCGCCGCGCTAAACTGCCAGTGCATACGCCAGAGTCGATGAGTTTTGATGACTTTATGACGCACATGATGCGTGATAAGAAAGTCTTATCTGGTCAGCTGCGCTTAGTATTGCCTACCGGAATTGGTAGCGCCGAAGTCATTGCGGATACACCGCAAGATATCATCAAACAAGCTATCGACTTTGGTCGTGACATTTAACCTTGTAATGGCGCCTTAGGGCGTCATTCTTGTAGTTTATTAAGGTTATTTAGATGAGTTTTGCTCACGTTCTTGAATTGGATTCACAAACCGAGTTACTAGACAGATTAAGCTTATTAACCAATTTTGGTTCTAATTTGATCGCCGTGAATGGCCAATCCGGATATGGAAAATCTTGGTTGGCACAGCGATACCTTGAACTCGGTGCAAGTAACAAAAACCAATGTTTGCTACTTTGTCATTCCAATCAAGATGATGTGCAGCGTCGTATGCTCATCTTGAGCCAGATAGTTTCCGATGCCTTATTCAATCAACAAGATACATTGCTTGATAGCTTAGAACGTATCTTGGGTGATGAAGTGTGTGACATTGCCATTGTGGTTGATGATGCTCATTTGCTGAGTGAAACCCTAGTTTCAGAATTATGGATGCTAGTGCTAGCTGCACAAGCAAATCCAAAATGGAAAATCAACATCTTGCTGTTCACTCAAAGTGGACGTTTGGAATCGGTATTGTCGCGTATTAGTTACGGACAAGAGCTCAAACCGGTTGAGCTTGATATTGAGATGTTGTCAGAAGTCGAAGCGCGTCGTTTCTTTGAATCTTTGGTGATTCGATATGTTGACGATGAGTCTGAAAAACGCGTTCGAGATGCATTTAAGAAAGTCGACCCGATTCCGGGAGACATCATGGCGTTAGGAGAGATGAAAGTGGAAAAAAGGATCATTATCCGCTCAATTGTAGGCTCACCCCTTAACATCGCATTGGTTGTTTTGGTGCTGTTATTGTTGGCCGCTGGTGGTTATTGGTGGATGTACAATCAGCCAAGCCCAGACGACAAAGCGCAGCAAATCACAGGTACGATTGAGCAAACGGCCATCCCAACCCTAACCGAGCCCGAAGTTCAAATCAGCGGTGCGGATTCCGCAATCAGTGACGCGTCAGATACGACAGAGCTTACTGGTGCAACGGACGATTCAGATTCATTACCGCCGGCAGTGACAGAGGAAGTTGCAAGTGTTGGCACTGAAGATAAACAGCAGCGTGTTGTGATTGAGTCGGATGTGGTGGATGCCTTACTTGAAGGTAAACCTGAAGAAGCCAATACCAATGAAATCAAACAAGTTGTGGAAGAATCAGTGCCTCAAGCGCAGAGCAGTTCGAACTCTTCATTGATTAACGTCGTGCAAACAAGCGAACAACCAAAGACAACACAAGCAAATTCAACGAAGCCTATCGTGAAGTTCTCTTTTGCTCGTGAAGAGCTAAAAGCGTTATCACCACGTGCTTATACTTTGCAATTAGGAGCGATGACGGCAATGGAAGATGTGCAAACCTTCCTTGATGAGTACGACCTAAATGGAAAAGTAAGAATTTACCCGACCGTGCGCAGCGGAACAGAATGGTACATCATTACCTATCAAGATTACCCGACTATCCAGCTCGCTCGAGACGCGGTAGAGAGCCTGCCAGATGCGCTTAAATCGGTGAGTCCTTGGGCAAAATCCTTGGGTCAGGTACATCGTGAAATTGATCGCGTGAAATAATCCTGAGCTTCGTTGAAAAATATGTTACATTCCGCAGCCTTAATTTTTGGTCGATAGATAGAGCAGTAGATGAAAAAGCAACGAGCCTTTCTTAAGTGGGCAGGAGGAAAATACGGTCTGGTTGAAGACATCCAACGTCATTTGCCACCGGCTCGAAAGCTAGTTGAACCTTTTGTTGGTGCTGGCTCGGTATTTCTTAACACCGACTATGACCACTACTTGCTGGCAGACATCAACCCCGACCTGATTAATCTCTACAACCTACTGAAAGAGCGCCCTGAGGATTACATCTCCGAAGCGAAGCGTTGGTTTGTTGCAGAGAATAACCGCAAAGAAGCTTATTTGAGCATTCGCGCTGAGTTTAATAAAACTGACGACGTGATGTACCGCTCATTGGCGTTCTTATATATGAACCGTTTCGGTTTTAATGGCTTGTGCCGTTATAACAAGAAGGGCGGTTTCAACGTGCCGTTTGGTTCATATAAAAAACCTTACTTCCCAGAAGCTGAATTGGAATTCTTTGCTGAGAAAGCGAAGAAGGCGACCTTCGTATGTGAAGGCTACCCAGAGACTTTCCGTCGAGCGCGCAAGGGAAGTGTGGTCTACTGTGATCCTCCGTATGCGCCACTGTCGAATACGGCTAACTTTACTTCTTACGCAGGTAACGGCTTCACGCTTGATGACCAAGCGGCACTGGCTGACATCGCGGAGAAAGCAGCGACCGAACGCGGCATTCCCGTTCTGATTTCAAATCACGACACCACATTGACGCGTCGTCTATATCACGGTGCAGAATTGAATGTGGTCAAAGTGAAGCGAACCATCAGTCGCAATGGTAGCGGACGTAATAAAGTCGATGAACTGCTTGCTCTCTTCCGTGCTTCCGACACGGATAATTCAGACTCATAATTCTCACACTATTGTGTCTAAATAGTGGATATCCTGACTGGCTTCGGTAGAATTGCGCGCAACATTGTTTGTTGTTTGCTCGC
Source organism: Vibrio owensii CAIM 1854 = LMG 25443 (assembly GCF_000817815.1). Classification (GTDB taxonomy): domain Bacteria; phylum Pseudomonadota; class Gammaproteobacteria; order Enterobacterales; family Vibrionaceae; genus Vibrio; species Vibrio owensii. Next base: position 18,374 of record NZ_JPRD01000047.1, on the reverse strand, counting down.
CACTATTGAGGTCAGGTATGAAAGATTTTCTTATTGCTCCATCCATTTTATCGGCTGATTTTGCTCGTCTAGGTGAAGACGTAGAAAAAGTACTCGCAGCGGGTGCGGATGTGGTGCATTTCGATGTGATGGATAACCACTACGTACCAAACCTGACTTTTGGTGCGCCAATCTGTAAAGCGCTTCGTGACTACGGTATTACCGCTCCAATCGATGTTCACCTAATGGTGAAACCTGTAGACCGCATCATCCCTGACTTCGCGAAAGCGGGTGCATCGATGATTACTTTCCATGTGGAAGCATCAGAACACGTTGACCGTACACTACAGTTGATTAAAGAGCACGGCTGTAAGGCGGGTGTGGTACTTAACCCTGCAACGCCGTTGTCGCACCTTGAATTCATCATGGACAAAGTTGACTTAATTCTTCTAATGTCAGTTAACCCTGGCTTTGGTGGTCAATCATTTATCCCTCACACGCTAGATAAACTGCGTGCAGTACGTAAGATGATCGACGAGTCTGGCCGTGATATCCGCCTAGAAATTGATGGTGGTGTGAAAGTGGATAATATTCGTGAAATCGCAGAAGCGGGTGCAGACATGTTTGTTGCGGGTTCAGCGATTTTCGGCCACCCAGATTACAAGCAAGTGATCGACCAAATGCGTGACGAGCTAGCAAAAGCAAAATAAGCATTGAAGCCCTAATCTTAAAAGGCTGCCACCTTGTTGGCAGCCTTTGTCATCTCTACGGCCACAGCGAAGAAAATATCGCCAGCGCGACGTAAATAATCACTTGCCTATTTTGCTTCCTTTCTGTACTATCCGTCTTCCTTAATTCTCGGTCATTTTTCTTTAGTTCCTTGCTTCCTCTGGACGACCGAGCCAATCGTGGAAGCTAATAATCCGTAAGGAGCAACCAATGCGTCATTACGAAATCGTATTCATGGTGCACCCTGATCAAAGCGAGCAAGTTGCTGGCATGATCGAGCGTTACACTGGTTCAATCACTGAAGCTGGCGGTAAAATCCACCGTCTAGAAGACTGGGGCCGTCGTCAACTGGCTTACCCAATCAACAAGCTTCACAAAGCTCACTACGTTCTAATGAACGTTGAAGCTGGCCAAGAAGTGATCGACGAACTAGAAACTGCTTTCCGTTTCAACGATGCAGTTCTACGTAACATGATCATGCGTACTAAAGCGGCTATCACTGAGCAATCTATCATGCTTAAGCAGAAAGAAGAGCGTGCAGAGCGTGCTCCTCGTCGCGAAGAGCGTGCTGAAGCTAAGCCAGAAGCAGCTGCTGAGTAATATTTCTTATGACCAATCGAATGGAGCTGAGTGGCACCATTGCCAAGCCGCCCATTCGTAGTAAAAGCCCTGGTGGCATTGAACACTGTCGATTTTGGCTAGAGCATCGCTCTACTGTTATCGAAGCTAATCTACCACGACAAGTTTATTGTCGAATGCCGGTAGTAGTTAGTGGGCTTGGGTCACAAGCATTAACTCAGAATTTAGTACAAGGCAGTAACATTAAGGTAGGCGGTTTTGTCGCTTATCAGACCGGCCGAAATGGCGTTGGGAAATTAGTGTTACACGCCGACAACATTACTCAAATTTAAGATCAGGAGATAGCCCATGGCTCGTTTCTTCCGTCGTCGTAAATTCTGCCGTTTCACTGCAGAAGGCGTACAAGAGATTGATTACAAAGACGTAGCAACTCTTAAAAACTACATCACTGAAGCTGGTAAAATCGTACCTAGCCGTATCACTGGTACAAGCGCTAAGTACCAGCGTCAACTAGCTCGCGCTATCAAGCGTTCTCGCTACCTAGCTCTACTACCGTACACTGACAAGCATCAGTAATCGGTTCGTTTTATTAAGAAAGAGGATTAAACAATGCAAGTTATTCTACTTGATAAAATCGGTAACCTAGGTGGTCTTGGCGATACAGTAAACGTTAAGTCTGGCTACGCTCGTAACTTCCTTATCCCTCAAGGTAAAGCAGTTATGGCAACTAAAGGCAACGTTGAAATGTTCGAAGCTCGTCGCGCTGAACTAGAAGCTAAAGTTGCTGAGCAACTAACAGCTGCTGAAGCACGTGCTGAGAAAGTTAACGCTCTAGAAGCAGTTGTTATCGCTTCTAAAGCTGGTGACGAAGGTAAACTATTCGGTTCTATCGGTACTCGTGACATCGCTGACGCTATCACAGCTGCAGGCGTTGAAGTTGCTAAGAGCGAAGTTCGCCTTCCTGAAGGTGCTCTACGTAACACTGGTGAGTTCGAGATCAGCGTTCAACTTCACTCAGAAGTTTTCGCTACTGTGAACGTACAAGTTGTTGCTGCTGAGTAATTCAGTACCAAGCGAAATAGTAAAAAGCACCTCTTAGGAGGTGCTTTTTTTATGTCTGAATAATATGAAAAGCGGGAGTTAGAAGGCAAACAAAAGGTTGACGGAAAACACACTATCCGCCTTGCTCAAGCCCTCTGGCACTTTATCGTGATATTGGCGAGAGTGTGCTAATTTAAGAGCAATGTCTTCGGTAATGTCATTGGTCACACTCAGATCACTATCAACACGAGTGTTGCTTTTACCTGCTACTAAAGTGATATCGGCAGAGAGACTTAAGTTATCTAAAGCTTGCCAAGTAGTATTGATGTTACTACGCAAGATCCCTTCCTGAACGATGTCTGGAAAGACAATGTCGTCGTCATCAATCTCATCTAAGTTTGGTTCTTGATAACGAAAACCAGGGCCGATCTCCGCTTCCAAAGTAAACTTTTCTGTATAAGCGAACTGGTAACCCAAACCGCCAGAAAATGTGTAATCTTTAAAGTAAGCACTGTAGCGTGAATCAACCCCTTTAAAGCTGCCGTACAAGTAAGTTTTTGGACCTAACTTGTAGTCGCTTTGCGCAGTATAGGTAGAAGAGCGTTTATCTTCTTCCCCATCTTTATATAGGTTGTAGTACTTCCATTCGCCGTAAGAACGGTGACGACCAGAAGTGTATTCAGCACTCAGACGAGCATTCAGGGAACGAGAGTCCGTGTTACCTGTGTGAGCTTGATAGCCGAACTCGACCTCAGTTTGTAGAGGGTCGGGCACTTCAATTTCTTGCTCTGGCTGTACTGATTCTTCAGCGTACGATGCTCCCGTGCAAAGTAAGCTAAAGCCAAGTAACCAGTATCGGGACACAAATACCTCGAACGTAATAAAAAAGGAGGGGCATGATACTGATACAGATGTTTTATTGGGTCAATGATAGGTTAATTTTTATTAGACCTAAGCCGGAGAAGCGTGGTGGGCGTTCTCATTTGCGCATCAAACTTAATTAACTGTCTGTTTCAGCATGAATTGGGGAGATTCTACCGCAATCGAGTAATTTCGCACCATAAAAAGCGAATTCTTAGCCATTCACTTGTTGAATTCTTAACAAGTAATTGTCGCTTCAGGGAAGCATCTTGGCTAAGTTTAAGGTTATAATCTCGGGTCATTAGTAGTTATCGAGCAAAGTCATGGCGGAAAACAGAAATCGCAAACCTTCAGACAGTCAGGTCGACGCAATCAAAGTGCCACCTCACTCGCTAGAAGCCGAGCAATCAGTAATTGGTGGTCTCTTACTGGACAATGAACGTTGGGACACGGTCGCTGAGCGTGTTGTGAGCAGTGATTTCTATAGCCGTCCTCATCGTCTCATTTTCGAAGGCGTTAAAACCATTCTTGAGCAGGGCAAGCCTCTCGACTTGATCACCTTGTCTGAGCACCTTGAACGTCACGAACAATTGGAAGACGTGGGTGGCTTTGCGTACCTTGCGGATCTTGCGAAAAACACACCAAGTGCAGCGAACATCAACGCTTACGCGGACATCGTAGCGGAGCGTGCAATCGTGCGCGGCCTGATCGGTGTTGCAAATGAAATTGCGGACGCTGGTTATGATCCACAAGGTCGAAGCTCAGAAGACTTAATTGATATGGCGGAGAGTAAAGTTTTCGCTATTGCAGAATCTCGTACTAGCGAAAACGAAGGCCCACAAAACGTCGATAACATTCTCGAAAAAACGCTAGAGCGTATCGAGATGCTATACAAAACACCTCAAGATGGTGTGACAGGTGTGAACACTGGTTTTAACGACCTCAACAAAAAAACGGCGGGCCTACAAGGTTCTGATTTGGTTATCGTTGCGGCACGTCCATCGATGGGTAAAACCACTTTTGCGATGAACTTGTGTGAAAACGCGGCGATGGACCAAGACAAACCGGTACTGATCTTCTCGCTAGAGATGCCGGCCGAACAGTTGATGATGCGTATGCTTGCGTCCCTATCTCGTGTTGACCAAACCAAGATCCGTACTGGTCAGCTTGATGATGAAGATTGGGCGCGTATTTCTTCTACCATGGGTATCCTAATGCAGAAGAAAAACATGTATATCGATGACAGCTCTGGCCTAACTCCAACCGAAGTTCGTTCCCGTGCTCGTCGTGTGGCGCGTGAACACGGTGGTCTTTCGATGATCATGGTCGACTACCTTCAGCTAATGCGTGTGCCTGCTCTTTCGGATAACCGTACCTTGGAAATCGCGGAAATCTCGCGCTCACTTAAAGCGTTGGCGAAAGAGTTGAATGTGCCTGTCGTTGCGCTATCACAGCTAAACCGTTCCCTAGAGCAACGCGCAGATAAACGTCCGGTTAACTCAGACTTGCGTGAATCGGGCTCTATCGAGCAGGATGCCGACTTGATCATGTTCATTTACCGTGACGAGGTTTACAACCCAGATAGCCCATACAAAGGCACGGCAGAAATTATTCTTGGTAAGCAACGTAACGGCCCTATCGGTTCGGTTCGCTTAACCTTCCAAGGTCAACACTCGCGTTTCGATAACTACGCGGGCCCTGCATTTGATATCGATGATGAGTAATGCAATGAGCTACATGAAAGCTGCGATGGCATGTATTGACTTGTCAGCACTGCAGCACAATTTACAACGCGTGAAAGAACAGGCACCAGAAAGCAAAGTGATGGCGGTGGTGAAGGCAAATGGCTACGGTCATGGTCTTCGTCATGTAGCTAAACACGCTACGCATGCTGATGCCTTTGGCGTTGCTCGCATTGAAGAAGCACTTCAGCTACGCGCTTGTGGCGTGGTAAAGCCGATTCTTTTACTAGAAGGTTTTTACTCATCTGGCGATTTGCCAGTTTTGGTGACCAATAACATTCAAACTGTTGTCCATTGTGAAGAGCAGTTGACGGCGTTGGAGCAAGCAGAGCTTGAAACGCCAGTTGTCGTTTGGCTCAAAATCGATAGTGGCATGCACCGACTTGGTGTGCGTCCAGAACAGTACGATGAATTCATCACACGCCTTAAAGAGTGTCCAAACGTGGCGAAACCGCTACGTTACATGAGTCATTTTGGCTGTGCCGATGAGCTAGGTAATAGTATTACGACAGAGCAGATCGACTTATTTATGTCGCTTACTGCAGGCTGTCAAGGAGAGCGCTCTTTAGCGGCATCGGCAGGCTTACTTGCTTGGCCGCAAAGCCAGTTAGACTGGGTTCGTCCTGGAATCATCATGTACGGCGTGTCTCCATTTGATGATAAAACGGCACAAGACATGGGCTATAAACCCGTCATGACACTGAAATCGCACTTAATCGCGGTACGTGAAGTGAAGAAAGGTGAAAGTGTCGGCTATGGTGGCATGTGGACCAGTGAGCGAGATACTAAAGTCGGTGTCATTGCTGTTGGGTACGGAGATGGTTATCCACGAACAGCACCGAATGGTACGCCAGTTCTTGTTAACGGGCGCAAAGTACCAATTGCAGGTCGCGTTTCTATGGATATGCTGACGGTCGATTTAGGTCCAGACGCGACTGATAAAGTAAGCGACGAAGCTATTTTGTGGGGTATGGATTTACCAGTAGAAGAAGTGGCGAGTCACATCGGCACTATCGCTTATGAATTGGTGACTAAACTGACTTCTCGCGTCGAAATGGAATATTCGAAGTAACCCATGAAGAAAAGATTATTCTCAGTGCTGGCATTCTCTGCCAGCCTTTTTTTATCCCCGCAGATAGTCGCAAAAGAGAAAGACTCAGCATTTGTTCCGTTCTATTTCAGTACGGATACCATGGGTAGCACGATCGGTTTAGCTGGTGTGGCAAAAGGTGTTGGTCAACCTCAAGCTGCATTGTTTGGTATGGGGCTGTATTCTGAGAAAGATAGCTATGTCGGTTTTCTTTCTGCCTTCAACTACGCTTTGTCATCAAATCTTTTGTTTAGCACGCAAATGTATCAAGCGCGCTTTAACGACAACCCATATTACTTAGACAATCAAGGTTCAAACAACTCTTCAACGGAAGACAAAACGATAACCAATGGGGATGAAGAGAACTATAAACTCGAGTTCAAGTATTTGCTTCCTTGGGGTAATGTTCGTGAACACGGACTGCTTGGTGCATTCCAACCCGTGAGAGATGTGAGTTTTGCTTCTCCAGTCGATTCTGGTGTCAGTTCAATTATCTTCACCCCCTTCTATTCTTCTCGTGAGTTAGATATCTACAACGACAAGAAAGAAGAGGCGACCGGGTTTAGCCTGACATTTGATTGGGACAACCGCGACAGTGTGCGTAATACCACGCGAGGCTCCCATACCTCGTTTGACCTAACCACGGGTGCAGAAAGTTTGCAGTCGGAAGACTTATGGCTGAAGTGGGAATTCCAAAACAGTCAGTACTACTCGTTGGGTCCACTTGGTGATTGGTTCGATCAGCAAGTGCTCGCGTTTGATTTCTACACGGCGGATACACCGACATGGAACAAATGCGATGGTTTAATGTGTGCTCGTCCTCCAGAGCAAGAGCAAGTTCGCTTAGGTGGTTTGTATCGTCTACGTGGTTATACCGCGGGTCGCTACCACGGCCGCAGTGCGATTCACTATTCTGCAGAATATCGGGTGCTACCAGACTGGCAGCCGCTCGATGATATCCCTCTCATCAACTACTACGATCTGCCTTGGTGGCAATGGGTCGCGTTTGTTGAAGTAGGGCGAGTAGCGGATGACTACGACTTAAAAACTCTGCATGAAGACATGAAGTGGAACGTGGGTGGCGCAGTGCGCTTTCAAGTCGAGGGGATTGTGGTTCGTGCTGAAATGGCCAAAGGCGCAGATGAAGGCACTTTCCGAGTCATGATCAACCAACCGTTCTAAATCGATATAAAAACAAAGGCTAACCTTGTGAGTTAGCCTTTGTTTTATCTGCTTTATTCGCCGTTGATGGTGGCGATGATGCGTCGACTTCCACCGTAATCTCGGTGCTCACCTAAGTAAATGCCCTGCCATGTTCCCAAAGCTAACTGACCGTTTTGGATAGGAATCGTCACACTACTGCCAAGTAAAGACGCTTTAATATGGGCTGGCATATCATCATCGCCTTCATAAGTGTGCTGGTAGTAAGGCGCTCGTTCAGGCACAAACTTATTAAAGTGGGCTTCCATGTCCATACGTACTGTTGGGTCAGCGTTTTCATTTAAGGTCAGGCTAGCGGACGTATGTTGAATAAACAAATGTAACAAACCTACTGAAAGCGATTGGATTTGTGGTAATTGTTGTTCAATTTCATCAGTGACCAGATGGAAACCACGCTGACGCGCTTTTAATTGCAGTGTTTTTTGTGCCCACATATGCGTTCCTTTGGAAAAATTTGATTTGGCGTCTATCCTAATCCAATTAGAGCCTGTCATTACGAAATGATATGATTCTCAGCATCATAAATGAATTGTTTAAATTCGAAACAGGGAACGTGACCTAACTCAATGTGAGTGTAAAGGCACTCCGTCATAATTGATGGCTGAAAAAAAATTACAAAGACTTGTTTTGTGGCAATTCGCCCTAACATCTTATTTATATTCTATTTGCTAAATCGGGGATTCCGCAGTTTTCGCTAGACTGTAAGGAATGGAACCTACTGTAACATCGGGATAAAGACCATGTTGAAAAATATCAATCCAACGCAAACACAAGCTTGGAAAGCGCTAACTGCGCATTTCGAATCTGCACAAGATATGGATCTGAAAGAGCTATTTGCTCAAGACGCAGCGCGTTTCGACAAATACTCAGCACGCTTCGGCTCAGACATCCTAGTCGATTACTCAAAGAACCTAATCAACGAGGATACTCTGAAGCACCTTTTCGCTCTTGCTAATGAGACTGAGCTTAAGTCAGCAATTGAAGCGATGTTCAGTGGTGAAGCGATCAACAAAACAGAAGATCGCGCTGTTCTTCACACTGCACTGCGTAACCGTTCTAACAAGCCAGTATTGGTTGGCGGCGAAGACGTAATGCCTGCGGTAAACGCAGTTCTTGAGAAAATCAAATCATTCACAGATCGTGTAATTGGCGGTGAGTGGAAAGGTTACACAGGTAAAGCAATCACAGATATCGTAAACATCGGTATCGGCGGTTCTGACCTTGGTCCTTACATGGTGACTGAAGCACTAGCACCATACAAAAACCACCTAAACCTACACTTCGTTTCTAACGTTGATGGTACTCACATCGTTGAGACGCTGAAGAAAGTAGATCCAGAAACAACGCTATTCTTGATCGCGTCTAAGACGTTCACGACTCAAGAAACCATGACAAACGCGCACTCTGCTCGTGATTGGTTCCTAGCAACTGCTGGCGATCAAGCACACGTTGCTAAGCACTTCGCAGCGCTTTCTACTAACGCTCCTGCGGTATCTGAGTTTGGTATCGACACAGACAACATGTTTGAGTTCTGGGACTGGGTTGGTGGTCGTTACTCACTATGGTCAGCAATCGGTCTTTCAATTGCATTGTCTGTAGGTTACGACAACTTTATCGAGCTTCTAGACGGTGCTCACGAGATGGATAACCACTTCGTATCGACAGATCTAGAAAGCAACATCCCTGTGATTCTTGCTTTGATCGGTATTTGGTACAACAACTTCCACGGCGCTGAGTCTGAAGCAATCCTACCTTACGATCAGTACATGCATCGTTTCGCGGCGTACTTCCAGCAAGGTAACATGGAATCTAACGGTAAGTACGTTGACCGTGAAGGCAATGCAGTGACTTACCAAACTGGTCCTATCATCTGGGGTGAACCAGGTACTAACGGTCAGCACGCGTTCTACCAGCTGATTCACCAAGGCACTAAGCTGATCCCATGTGACTTCATTGCACCTGCAATCAGCCACAACCCAGCAAGCGACCACCACCAAAAACTGATGTCTAACTTCTTTGCACAAACAGAAGCATTGGCATTTGGTAAGTCAGCAGAAACAGTAAAAGCAGAATTTGCGAAAGCAGGTAAGAGCGAAGAAGAAATGGCGTCTCTAGTACCGTTCAAAGTATTTGAAGGTAACCGCCCAACGAACTCTATCCTAGTTAAGCAAATCACACCTCGCACGCTAGGTAACCTGATCGCAATGTACGAGCACAAAATCTTCGTTCAAGGCGTTATCTGGAACATCTTCAGCTTCGACCAATGGGGTGTTGAGCTAGGCAAACAACTAGCGAACCAAATCCTACCTGAGCTAGCCGATGAGTCTGAAATCAACTCACACGATAGCTCGACAAATGGTCTAATCAATGCATTTAAAGCGTTTAAAGCTTAATGTTTGAATAGAAAAAGAAAAGGTCAGCAAATGCTGACCTTTTTTATTGCCTGGGGCAGAAACAAAATAGGTTGGTACGGACCAACCTATTTTTTCTCTATTATTCGAAACAAATCTCGATGAAGGCATTTCCCCACTGTGAAGAGAAAGGCATGATGATGATTGAGCCTTCACACTTGTGGCGAATGGTGTGACCTCGACCAGATACTACAACTGGTGTTGCCATATCAAAGTCAAATCCACTTTCCGCTAGAATGCGTTTCGCACCGCCTGTCACCATATTAGTGATCTCACCAACCATATCCGTCACTTCTTCGTTCAGTCCATTTGGACGTTCACCAAGCATGTTCTGCATGATTTCCAGTGCTAACGCTTCATCAAAGGTAATCGACATTGAGCCACGAGTTTGTGGACCAACCATACCGATAAGACCAGAAACGTCACCTCGTGCGATCTCATCTTTCTTGATTCGCGGTTTTTGTGGCTTCAGTTCAAGCGAAGCCATAGTTTTTAGAACATTCATTAAAGAAGCTAAAAACGGGTTTACAAATTCAGCGCGCATAACGTTCTTCTATCTTTCTTATTTCGTCTCCGAGGAACATGCCTGGCATTCGCCATGGGTTTCGATAACTTGATTCGTCAGTTTGAATCCATGTTTCTCGGCGTTATTGGCTAATAAGGATATCAGCGTCTCGTCTTCAAGTTCAACGACATCGCCACATTTATCGCAAATTAGCAGTTGGAAAAAGTGCTGTTGAGTGTTGAACGAACAGCAAGTGATAAAGCTGTTGTTAGATTCCACTCGATGAATAAAGCCTTGTTCTAGAAGAAAATCTAATGCTCGGTATACCGTCGGTGGTTTCGCTTGTGGTTCACTCTCTTTCAGTTGCTCCAATAGCTCATACGCACTAGAGGCGCGGCGATTAGAACAAATGAGCTCAAAAACGCGTCGGCGTTGCGGCGTCAACCTTACTCCGCGCTCAGCGCAGATATGTTCAATTTGTTCAAGGATTGTTGGGTCCAAATCTTTCACCATAACTATCGGACGTGCTTTATGATAAACCATTTCTATACGAAGTTCGTTTAGAAAGGCTTCATTTTACCTACTATCAGAACGAAAATCATGAATTAAAGCAAGCCAGTGTATATCAGAGAGAGTAACCGATATCACAGAACGAGATCCCAATGCCGAAATATGTCTATTGGTAAGTAAGCTCACAACACTCGCATCCACTGCACAGTGGGTATACAATACCCGACTTCATTTTTTGAGCGCACCGTCGCGCTCTATCTTGGCAACGTAAAAACGGGTGTTTATATCATGACTCATTCTTGCAGGCTCTCTGTAGCACCAATGTTGGATTGGACGGATCGTCATTGTCGCTACTTCCATCGCTTAATGACCAAAGAAACCCTGCTGTACACCGAAATGGTGACCACAGGCGCGATCATTCATGGAAAAGGGGATTTCCTGGCTTATAACGAGGAAGAGCATCCGTTAGCCCTTCAGCTTGGTGGCTCAAACCCAACAGATTTGGCAACGTGTGCCAAGCTTGCGCAAGAGCGTGGCTACGATGAGATTAACCTAAACGTTGGTTGTCCATCGGATCGCGTTCAAAATGGTCGCTTTGGTGCATGCCTAATGGCAGAGCCTCAGTTGGTCGCTGACTGCGTTGCAGCGATGAAAGATGTGGTTGATATTCCTGTTACGGTAAAAACTCGTATCGGTATTGATGACCAAGATTCTTACGAGTTCCTAACCGATTTCGTATCTATCGTCTCTGAGAAAGGCGGCTGTGAGCAGTTCACCATCCACGCACGTAAAGCATGGTTAAGTGGTTTAAGCCCGAAAGAGAACCGTGAGATCCCACCATTGGATTACCCACGTGCTTACCAACTGAAGAAAGATTTCTCGCACTTAACGATTGCGATTAATGGTGGTGTGAAATCATTGGAAGAAGCGAAAGAGCATCTACAGCACCTAGATGGCGTGATGATCGGCCGTGAAGCTTACCAAAGCCCTTACTTGCTAGCATCTGTTGACCAAGAGTTGTTTGGTTCAAATGCGCCAGTGAAAAAGCGCAGTGAAATCGTTGAAGAGATGTACCCGTACATTGAAGCGCAATTGGCAAAAGGTGCTTACCTTGGTCATATCTCGCGTCATATGCTGGGTCTGTTTCAAAACATGCCGGGTGCTCGTCAATGGCGTCGTCACATCAGTGAAAACGCGCACAAACCGGGTTCAGGTCTAGAAGTACTGCAAGATGCACTGGCGAAGATTCCAAAAGAATTGAACGTGTAAATTTCACCAGTGGTTGGTGAAAATCACCAACTTACAAATAGAAAAGCCAGAGTGCAGAAATGTCTCTGGCTTTATTTTTACTTATAGATCATGGGGTTATTCTTGTTTTTATAAGTTGGTACAGAACCTGCTCTAGTAAAACTAAAACAAAGGAGAAGTGATTATGTTGGAGCTGATCTTTATTTTAGTATTTGCGGCAACTCTGCTTGTAACTGGTATTACGATGGTGACTGTATTTGCTGCGACTGGCATTGCATTGGTGGTGATGTTCTTATTGGGCATGGTTGGAGCTGTGCTAAAACTATTACCTTGGCTAATAGTGATTGCATTAGGCATATGGTTTTTTAAAAACTTCGTCGCTCAGCCTCGTTATAAGTAACGGATTGTAGAGATTTAGTTGATGGTGGGCTGTGAGAGTATGTTAGTATTTCTCACATGCCCCTTAATGTTGAAATCAGCTATCTCGGAGTAAAAATTACATGATATATAAAGCGACCATCGCTTTAGCGACACTATCGTTGGCAGCATCTTACCCTTGTTTTGCAGAACAAGAGTCTTCTTTCACAACCACGGTTGGTGCAGAAGTTTGGGTTGCGGATACCAAAGTGAATGAAGTAAGAAGAGATAGCGATACAACGGGTACTTTCTACGCAGCGATTGAACATGACGTAAAATACGTACCAAACGCGCGTCTTCGTTACTCAAGCGTTGATGCCGATTACATGGGTTTCGATAAACTAGATCTCACTCTTTACTACCAAATTCTTGAACACGACTTAATGCACTTTGATGCGGGTCTGACCTTTAGTAATTTGAGTGATACAAAATACGTAGACGCAGGTACCAATGCTCGTACAGAAGATTTTGATGAGCTGATTTGGGCTTGGTATGGCTATGCAGAAATCACCGTTCCAAATACAAACTTTGATGTGATTGGTGAGATGAACTTTGGTGATAACAAGGGCATTAAGAGTACTGACCTAATGGCTGGTGTTCAGTACCGTATTCCTTTCCAAGAGTCTGAATTGACATTCCGTGGTGGTTACCGAGTGATCGACTTGGAGTCAGAAGAGTTTCTATCAAGCCTAGGTAAAGAGTTCATTTTTGCGGACGGCTTCTTCGTTGGCGCTCAGTACTCCTTCTAAACACATTTCTCTGAATCTCTTAAAACGTCGCTTTATAAGCGGCGTTTTTTTATATCACTTCATTATATTAAATCTAATTTCTCGCCCAAGTATCAGACTTCGACCATGCTTATCTAGGAGCAATGTATAAAAGTTGGAGCAGGGATTGCGATGACAATAAATGAATTACGACATCTATTTCGTGACAACCAGCTAGTAGAAGCCATCATCGAACCTTCAATTCAAGAAGGTGGGTGGGTTGTTGAGTTTCGCCATGCACGCGGCGGGTTTGTCTGTCTAACGGACAGTCACGGGGAAGAGTGCCATTATGAGGATCTCGATACGGCATCCAAATCGGCAATGGCCGTCGGCTTTCAGCAGGTTCGTATTGAAGATCGGTAAGTCTTAGCGCGACTTGCTTACTTCCAAAAAGTTATAAAACATTCTCTTCTATTCTTTCTTGTTATTAGAGAGAGTGGTTAATCTATCGTCACGCAATGAATAGGGATGTCGTGACAATGTCTTTTCAACAGAATGAATATTCTCACAAGAAAGTGTCGGAAGATAATAATGGGCAAGGTGGTAATCCGCCAATCGCAAGCCCGCTTAATGACCAGCAATTTAACTCACTCCAGCAAACTGTCTCAGAGTTGTCTTCACAGCAACTTGCATGGGTCAGCGGTTACTTCTGGGGACTCGCTCAAAACCAACCAAGTGCAGCTGCTGCAACGCCTATCGCACAGGCGGCTGCTTCTGTTGCTGCAAAACCAGCAGGCAAGCTAAGCATCATTTTTGCTTCTCAAACTGGTAATGCGAAAGGCGTTGCTGAGGCACTAGAGCAAGAAGCCAAAGCAGAAGGCATTGCTGTAGAGCTGTTTGATGCTAGTGATTACAAAGGCAAGAACTTAGCAAAAGAGACTCACGTGATCATCGTGGCGTCGACCAATGGTGAAGGCGAAGCGCCAGACAATGCCATTGAACTGCATGAGTTCCTTCAATCTAAAAAAGCACCCAAGTTACCAAATCTACAATACGCCGTGATTGCGCTTGGTGATTCTAGTTACGAGTTCTTCTGCCAAACGGGCAAAGACTTCGATACTTACTTGTCTAAGTTAGGCGCAACTGCCTTCATTGATCGCATTGATTGTGATGTGGATTATGAAGCGCCGGCCGCTGAATGGCGTAAGCAAGCGCTTGAACAAGTAAAAGAAGCCCTTTCTTCAGGCAATGAAGCAGAAGTTGTTCAACTACCTGTTGGTCAAGCAGCTCCGGGACATTCTGCTTATAACAAGCAAAATCCATATACTGCAACGTTACTGACAAGCCAAAAAATCACAGGTCGCGATTCGGGCAAAGATGTTCGCCACGTAGAGATTGACCTTGAAGAATCAGGTTTAACTTATCAAGCCGGCGATGCTTTAGGTGTGTGGTTCGATAATAGTTCAGAATTAGCCAATGCTATCTTAGCTAAGGCTGGTCTATCCGGTGTAGAAAGTGTTGAAGTGGATGGCGAAAGCCTTTCTATTCATAGTGCATTGGTTAGCAAGTACGAAATCACCGCATCAAACCCTCAGTTTGTCACTAAATTCGCAGAGCTATCTGGTAGTAAGAAACTGCAAAAGCTAGTGGAAGATAAAGACAAGCTTCGTGAGTACGCTGCAAATACCCAAGTTGTAGACGTGCTTGCAGAGAAGAAGACCAAGCTAAGTGCAGAAGAATTGGTTGGTTTACTTCGTCGATTGACACCTCGTCTATATTCTATCGCTTCGAGTCAAACGGAAGTCGATGAAGAAGTCCATCTAACCGTAGGCTTGGTTGAATACGACAAAGGTGATGAAAAACGTTATGGCGGAGCATCGAGTTTCCTCGCTCAACGTCTAGAAGAAGGTGGTGAAGTGAAAGTGTTTGTTGAGCACAACAATAACTTCAAACTGCCACAAGATGACAACACACCAATCATCATGGTTGGTCCTGGTACCGGTATTGCGCCTTTCCGTAGCTTTATTCAAGAGCGTGATAACCGTGACGCGGAAGGTAAGAACTGGTTGTTCTTTGGTGACCGTACCTTTACTCAAGATTTCCTTTACCAAGTTGAATGGCAGAAGTACCTCAAGTCAGGTTTGCTGACTCGCCTTGATGTTGCGTTTAGTCGCGACCAAGCAGAGAAGGTTTACGTTCAACATCGCATCCTAGAAAACGCTGAACAAGTGTGGCAATGGATTCAAGATGGTGCCTACATCTATGTATGTGGTGATGCCACTCGTATGGCAAAAGATGTTCACGATGCGCTGGTATTTGTCGCCGAGCAACAAGGCAAGCTATCTCGTGAAGAAGCCGAAGCATTTATCAACGATCTACGTAAAGCGAAACGTTACCAAAGGGATGTGTACTAATGAGCGCGAATCAACAATCAAACAGCCAAGAAGTATTAGGTGAGGTGCTTGGTCCACTCTCGGATAACGAGCGCCTTAAAAGAGAAAGTAATTTACTGCGTGGAACGATTGAACAAGATCTGCAAGACCGCATTACTGGTGGCTTTACTGCAGACAACTTCCAATTGATTCGTTTTCACGGAATGTACCAGCAAGATGACCGCGATATCCGTAACGAGCGTGCTAAACAAAAGTTGGAGCCGCTACATAACGTCATGCTTCGTGCACGTATGCCGGGTGGCATCATTACACCAAAGCAATGGCTAGCGATCGACAAGTTTGCAACCGAGCACTCTTTATATGGAAGTATTCGCCTTACTACTCGTCAAACGTTCCAGTTCCATGGCGTGCTAAAACCAAATATCAAGTTGATGCACCAAACGTTAAACAGCATTGGTATTGACTCGATTGCAACTGCGGGTGACGTTAACCGTAACGTGTTGTGTACCACTAACCCAGTGGAGTCGGAGCTACACCAAGAAGCTTACGAATGGGCGAAGAAGATCAGCGAGCATCTACTACCGAAGACACGTGCTTATGCAGAGATTTGGTTGGACGGTGAAAAAGTAGAAAGCACGGAAGAAGACGAACCGATTCTGGGTAAGAACTATCTACCACGTAAGTTTAAAACCACAGTGGTTATTCCACCGCAAAATGACGTAGACGTACACGCTAACGATCTTAACTTCGTAGCGATTGCAGATAACGGCAAGCTGGTTGGTTTTAACGTGCTTGTTGGTGGTGGTCTAGCGATGACGCATGGCGATACGTCAACTTATCCACGTAGAGCGGATGACTTTGGTTTTATCCCACTAGAGAAAACACTTGATGTTGCCGCTGCTGTAGTAACAACTCAACGTGATTGGGGTAACCGTTCTAACCGTAAGAATGCAAAAACCAAATACACATTAGATCGTGTCGGTAGTGATGTGTTTAAAGCGGAAGTAGAAAAACGTGCCGGTGTTAAATTTGAGCAAAGCCGCCCTTACGAATTCACGGAACGTGGTGACCGTATCGGTTGGGTTGAAGGTATCGATGGTAAGCATCACCTAGCACTCTTCATCGAAAACGGCCGTCTATTAGATTTCCCGGGTAAACCACTTAAGACTGGTGTTGCTGGAATTGCCAAAATCCATAAAGGCGATTTCCGTATGACAGCAAACCAAAACCTGATTGTTGCTGGTGTACCAAAAAGCCAAAAAGCGAAGATCGAGAAGATTGCTCGTGAACATGGTTTGATGGATGACGGCGTAAGTGAACAACGTAAGAACTCGATGGCGTGTGTGGCGTTTCCAACATGTCCATTAGCAATGGCAGAAGCAGAGCGTTTTCTACCTCAGTTCGTAACCGATGTAGAAGGTATTCTAGAAAAGCATGGTTTACCTGAAGAAGACAATATCATTCTACGAGTAACAGGGTGTCCAAATGGTTGTGGTCGAGCAATGCTGGCAGAAATCGGCTTAGTTGGTAAAGCACCAGGTCGATACAACTTACACCTAGGTGGTAACCGCGGTGGTACTCGAGTACCGAAGATGTATAAAGAGAACATTACGGATAAGCAAATCTTAGAAGAGATTGATCAGCTGGTGGCTCGTTGGGCTGCTGAACGTGAAGAAGGCGAAGCATTTGGTGACTTCACGATTCGAGCTGGCATTATCCAAGAAGTGTTAGTATCAAAGAGGGACTTCCATGCTTGATTCTGTAGCGTCCAAACCGGAGCTAGCAGAGTTACTGACATTAACTAAGACGGAGCAAATCCTCCGTCTTGCTCAAATCAATGTCGAGCTCGAACAGCTTTCGGCACAAGAGAGAGTAAAGTGGGCATTGGATAATTTGGAAGGGGAGTTCGCTGTCTCATCCAGTTTCGGTATCCAAGCTGCAGTGATGCTCCATCTTGTGACACAACAAAAACCGGATATCCCTATCATCCTAACGGACACCGGTTATCTATTTGCAGAGACTTATCAATTTATCGACCAGCTGAAAGCGCAACTGAACCTCAACCTTAAAGTGTACCGAGCAAAAGAAAGTGCCCATTGGCAAGAAGCGCGTTACGGAAAACTTTGGGAACAAGGCGTAGAGGGAATTGAAAAGTACAACAAGATAAATAAGGTTGAACCAATGCGACGAGCTCTGCGAGAGCAAAACGTTGGAACTTGGTTCTCAGGGCTGCGTCGAGAGCAAAGTCAGTCTCGTGCTGGTCTACCAATCTTATCGATCCAAAATGGCGTATTTAAATTCTTACCAGTGATCGACTGGACGAATAAAGATGTCCACTACTATTTAGAAGAACATGGCTTGAGTTATCACCCGTTGTGGGAGCAAGGTTATCTTTCAGTAGGCGATACGCACACCACGAGAAAGTGGGAACCGGGCATGTCAGAAGAAGAAACGCGCTTCTTCGGTTTAAAACGTGAATGTGGATTACATGAAGATGACGATAATGAACAAGATGGTTCTGGCATTTAGTTGTTAAGCCCGTAAAAGCCGTGTTCAGGTCTAATAAAGAAAGCTGCTGCAAAGCAGCTTTCTTTATTTATGGAGGCTAAAAATAAGGGTAAAAAGGATAACTCTGTGGATAAGTTGTTTGCTATCTATGGGTAAAGTTGGATAAATAAGGCTTTGATCGAAAAGTCGTCGCTTAACCATTATTTTTGCAATTTTTGCAAAATAACGCTTGCCAATGTGAGCGCGATCTCTATAATGCCTCCTTGTCGACAGGGCAGAGCTCACAAGGCTTCAAGGCGAAGTCGACAAGGTCAGAAAGAAAAACGAAATAATTTGAAAAAGTGTTTGACACAGAAAATTATCTCGCTAGAATGGCCGCCTCTTCCGAAGTGATGTGAGTCACAAAGAAGAGTAGCTCTTTAAAAATAAGAAC
>NZ_JPRD01000046.1 GCF_000817815.1 Vibrio owensii CAIM 1854 = LMG 25443 | reverse complement strand
CCAGGGTGTTTTTATACTTAGATGTTAGTTTCCCAACCTAGCTTCCAAGTTGTTCTCATGTTCAAAGGAAAAACATAAGAAAGAATATGGTGGAGGGGGACGGATTCGAACCATCGAAGGCAGTGCCGGCAGATTTACAGTCTGCTCCCTTTGGCCACTCGGGAACCCCTCCAGGGTGTTTTTATACTTAAGATTGGTTTCCCAACACATCTCTCAAGTGCGGAGCGCATCATAGCAAACTCGCTCAGGCTGTAAAGCGTTTTTCTTACGTTTTTACGTTGAATGCTGCCTTTTTGGGCAAAGATGGTAGAAAGTCAGCGTTTTGTATGTCGTTTATACAAAAGAGAAACTGACTTTTTACTTGAATTTACACTACTTGACGTTAGGCGTCGTATCAACTGATAAACTGTATTCAGTTTAATGACATAAGTTTATCTGATTAGTAGTCAAAATTATGAGTATGAGAGCCACTTTATCTGTTTTAACGCTTTCTATTTTAATGGCATCACCAGCCGCTTTTGCAGCCAAACGTGGTCCATCAACAGTTACGGTGGTAACTGAGCAAGTAGAGACGCATCAAATCAACCAGTCTTTGTCACTGATCGGCAAGCTTGAAGCTGCCCAATCGGTTGTTGTTGCTTCTGAGGTTGCTGGCAAGGTGAAAGAGATCGCCGTAAAAGCCAACCAAAACGTTCAACAAGACCAACTTCTTATTCTATTAAATGACGATAAAGCGCAAGCGGCATTAGTAGAAGCAAAAGCTTACCTAAAAGATGAGCAACGTAAGTTAAAAGAGTTTCAGCGTTTGGTTAAACGTAATGCCATCACTCAAACAGAAATCGATGCACAAAAAGCGAGCGTAGAGATTGCCGAAGCACGTCTTGATGCATCAAAAGCCAACTTAGCGGACCTAAATATCAGTGCACCTTTTGCCGGCACCGTTGGTTTTATAGATTTCAGCCGAGGAAAAATGGTGAGCGCAGGTTCTGAGCTACTGACTCTGGATGACCTTTCTGTCATGGAGTTGGATCTGCAAGTACCAGAGCGTTACCTGTCGATGCTGTCTGTCGGTATGGAAGTTCACGCGACGACCAGTGCTTGGAACGGTGTTGATTTCGTCGGAAAAGTAACAGGCATCGATACTCGCATCAGTGCAGAGACTTTGAACCTACGTATTCGTATTGAATTCGACAATCCAGAAAACCATCTCAAGCCGGGCATGCTGATGAATGCTTCTTTGGCGTTCCCTGCAA
Organism: Vibrio owensii CAIM 1854 = LMG 25443; assembly: GCF_000817815.1. Lineage (GTDB taxonomy): Bacteria > Pseudomonadota > Gammaproteobacteria > Enterobacterales > Vibrionaceae > Vibrio > Vibrio owensii. The sequence goes on along the minus strand of NZ_JPRD01000046.1, from coordinate 81,064 downwards.
TTGAAGCGCCGATTATCCCAGTTCAAGCGCTGGAATACTCAGGTACTAAGCGTTTCGTGTACGTTATTGATGAAGACAACAAAGCGAAGCGTCAAGAAGTGTTCTTGGGTGCTCGTGTTGATAATGAAGTAGTGATTGAATCTGGTGTAGAGATCGGTGACAAGATCGTCGTGCAAGGCATTGTAAACATGCGTGATGGTGTTGAAGTGAAAGAGATCGTTGCTCCAGGAAAAGCGAAAACTGCTAAGGCAAGTGGTGAGCAGGGCACGCAAGACGAAGCGGCTAAGGAAGCGAACTAATGTTACTTTCTGACGTTTCCGTAAAGCGCCCCGTTGCGGCGTTGGTATTAAGCATGCTGCTGTGTGTATTCGGCTTTGTGTCGTTTACAAAACTAGCAGTGCGCGAAATGCCAGACATCGAAAGCCCAGTTGTATCGATAAGCACTCGTTACGAAGGCGCTTCTGCAACTATCATTGAAAGCCAAATAACTTCAGTATTGGAAGACCAACTTTCGGGTATCAGTGGTATTGATGAGATCAGTTCCACCACTCGAAACAGCATGTCGCGTATCACCATCACCTTTGAATTGGGTTATGACCTTAATACGGGTGTAAGTGATGTTCGTGATGCAGTAGCTCGTGCTCAGCGTTCATTACCGGACGAAGCTGACGACCCTGTGGTATTCAAAAACAACGGCTCGGGTGAAGCTTCCCTCTATATTAACCTTAGCTCGTCTGAAATGGACCGAACCCAGCTAACAGACTACGCCGAACGTGTTCTTATGGACCGTTTCAGTCTGATCTCTGGTGTAAGTTCTATCGATCTGTCTGGTGGCTTGTACAAAGTAATGTATGTGAAGCTTAAACCAGATCTGATGGCGGGTCGCTCGGTTACAGCATCTGACATTACAGCCGCTCTGCGAAGTGAAAACTTAGAAAGCCCGGGTGGTGAAGTACGTAACGACTCAACCGTGATGTCGGTGAGAACCGCACGTACGTATAATACGCCAGAAGACTTCCAATACCTTGTCGTGAAACGCGCAAGTGATAACACGCCTATCTATCTAAAAGATGTAGCGGATGTGTTCATTGGCGCAGAAAACGAAAACTCGACCTTTAAGAGTGATGGTGTGGTTAATATCAGCTTAGGTGTGGTGCCTCAGTCTGATGCAAACCCGTTAGAAGTGGCACAAGCTGTTCGCTCCGAAGTCGATAAGATTCAGAAGTTCCTGCCTGATGGGACTCGTCTAGCGATCGATTATGACGCTACCGTTTTTATCGAGCGTTCGATTGACGAGGTTTACAGCACTCTCTTTATTACGGGTGGCTTGGTAATTCTGGTTCTGTACATCTTTATCGGTCAAGCGCGTGCAACCTTGATTCCGGCTGTGACTGTACCCGTTTCACTGATTTCCTCGTTCATTGCCGCTTATTACTTTGGTTTCTCTATCAACCTGATTACTTTGATGGCGCTGATCTTGTCTATCGGTCTGGTTGTGGACGATGCGATCGTAGTGGTAGAGAACATCTTCCACCATATTGAGCGTGGTGAATCACCATTATTGGCGGCTTATAAAGGTACGCGAGAAGTAGGCTTTGCGGTTATTGCAACAACGCTTGTTCTTGTGATGGTATTCCTACCGATTTCCTTTATGGATGGCATGGTAGGCTTGCTGTTTACCGAGTTCTCCGTATTGCTGGCAATGTCAGTGATCTTCTCCTCACTGATTGCTCTGACACTGACTCCTGTTCTAGGCAGTCAGATTCTAAAAGCGAATGTGAAACCAAACCGATTTAATCGAGCGGTTGATAAATTGTTTGCCAAGTTAGAATCGGGTTACCGCAAAGCACTGCGCGGCGCATTGAAAGTTCGCTGGGCGGCACCTTTGGTTATCGTTGCGTGTATGGGCGGCAGCTATGGCTTGATGAATCAAGTACCTGCACAGTTAACTCCTCAAGAAGACCGTGGTGTTATCTTTGCCTTTGTTCGTGGTGCAGATGCAACGTCATACAACCGTATGTCGGCAAACATGGACATCGTAGAAGACCGTTTAATGCCGTTGTTGGGCCAAGGCTTTTTGAAGTCGTTCAGTATCCAAACCCCAGCTTTCGGTGGCCAAGCGGGTGACCAAACGGGTTTCGTTATCATGATTTTGGACGATTGGAACGAACGTGACGTCACCGCGCAAGAAGCGTTGAATGAAGTGCGTAAGTCACTGGCCGGTATTCCTGATGTTCGTGTGTTCCCATTCATGCCCGGCTTCCGTGGTGGATCGAGTGAGCCAGTTCAGTTCGTGCTTGGCGGGTCGGACTATGATGAGCTTTTGGTCTGGGCAGAAATGCTTAAGAACAAGGCCGAAGAATCACCAATGATGGAAGGTGCGGAGATCGATTACTCCGAGAAAACACCTGAGTTGTTAGTGTCTGTAGATAAGCGCCGTGCCGCTGAACTTGGCGTGAGTGTACAAGACATCTCTGAAACACTGGAAATCATGCTTGGCGGTAAGAGTGAAACAACTTACATCGACCGTGGTGAAGAATATGACGTTTACTTACGTGGTGATGAGAACAGCTTCAATAACGCGGCAGACCTAAGCCAAATTTACTTGCGAACTACAAGTGGTGAGTTGGTGACCTTGGACACAGTGACCAAGATTGAAGAAGTCGCGGCATCGATTCGTTTGTCTCACTATAACAAGCAAAAGTCGATCACCATTACGGCGAACTTATCTGAAGGTTATACCTTAGGGGATGCACTCGATTTCTTAGATCAAGAAGCGATTGATAGCCTACCGGGTGATATTTCAGTGAGCTACTCTGGTGAGTCGAAAGACTTTAAAGAGAACCAAGCTAGCGTAGCGGTCGTGTTCGCATTGGCTCTTTTGGTGGCGTACTTAGTACTCGCAGCGCAGTTCGAAAGCTTCGTTAACCCGCTGGTGGTGATGTTCACTGTACCTATGGGTGTATTTGGTGGCTTCCTCGGTTTAGTCGTTATGAGCCAAGGAATGAACATCTACAGTCAGATCGGCATGATCATGTTGATCGGTATGGTGACCAAGAACGGTATCTTGATTGTTGAGTTTGCTAACCAGTTACGTGACCGTGGTATCGAGTTTGAAAAAGCGATCACTGATGCGGCAGCACGTCGTCTACGTCCAATCATGATGACGGCATTCACGACGCTGGCTGGTGCGATTCCGCTGATCATGTCGACAGGCGCGGGCTATGAAAGCCGCGTGGCAGTAGGTACGGTCATCTTCTTCGGTATGGGCTTCGCGACGTTAGTTACATTATTCGTTATCCCAGCGATGTACCGTTTAATTTCTGTGAATACGCGTTCACCTGGTCATGTTGAAGCTGAGCTGAATAAAGCGCTTAGCCATGACACTAAGGGACGTATCGCACACCCTTAATCGAACTCTAAAACATAAAAGCCGAGGCAATGACCTCGGCTTTTCTTTGTCTTCAATTCTGGGTTTAAAGCCAGCTTGAACGCGTTCGATTAGAAGCGTTTACCCAAACTCACTTGCACGCCTTCGTAACTGTCGTAGAAGTCATCAAAACCCATGTCTGCGACGTTGTAAATGTATTCAGCACGTAGCCAGATATCTTTACTCATATCCCAATGGACACCTGCGCCGATGTTGAATAGTGCGCCAGAATCGTCTGTGACTTTTTGCTCGTTCGGTACGTACATTTCAGCTTGCGTGCCAAGCGCGGTTACGCGGCCAAATAGTGAGAGTGGCGTATAACCTAAGTTATCACTCGTTACAACCGCAGACATACCTGCTTGGTAATAGTGAAGGTCTAAGTCAGTTTTTAGAGCATCATTCTTAAGTTCATTTTGTGAATAACGCAGTACCCCTTCAAATGCGAGGTATTGGTTTACATGGTAGCCCCAGCCAACCGTAATGTGAGGTGTCGACCAACCACTGTCGCGATCAGAACCAAAATTCGGTGTATCAAAGCCCACGTTACCTGTACCTAGGTATAAATAAGATTGGTGGGTTTGCTCTTGAGCGGCGAAAGTTGGCAGACTCATGGTCAATGCAGATAATAATAGGATGGCGTTTTTCATAACTTGGCGATAACCTTTGTGAAAGACCGTTTTTAGAATTAGTATTAATTTAATCAATAAGATAACTGGCAGTTATCATATCAGTCTTTTGGGTGAGTGCGTGGTTTTAGAGGGAAATTTGTTGTAATGGCGCAAATTTTAGACTCATCAGGCTCACTCATTTCTATGCTATGAGCTGCGAGATAAATAAAAGGAAAGTAAAGTGGCTGAATTCAAATACAAAAATCTAACCCAAGAAGAGCAAGACAAACTGGACGCAGCGACGTTTCGCCGTCTATTGGCGCATTTGGATGCAAACAAAGACGTGCAAAACATCGATCTAATGATCCTTGCTGGCTTCTGTCGTAACTGTTTCAGCAAATGGTACAGGGCAGAAGCGGAAGACCTTGGTGTGGATATCGACATCGATGATGCTCGTGAGCGTGTTTACGGCATGACTTACGATGAGTGGAAACAAAACCACCAACCAAAAGCGACGCCTGAACAGCTGGCAGCATTTGAAGCGCGTCAGAAAAAGTAACTCTCCTGTATTAAGCAGATAAAAAAACAGCCCGCTGATTGAGCAGGCTGTTTTTTAATAAAGTCTCTATCTTACTCGGTGATTGGGCCGCAACATGCTGGCTCAACACAACCTTTTGCTTGGATGATTTCTAGCTGTGCTAGGTAAGGTTGAATGTCACCGATGTTTTCTTTTACCCACTCAGTGTTGTAGTAAGTATCTAGGTAACGTTCACCTGAATCACAAAGCAGTGTCACGATAGAACCAGTCTCACCACGTTGCTTCATTTCACACGCAAGCTGAAGTACGCCGTATAGGTTAGTACCTGTCGATGCGCCAACTTTACGACCGATCAAACCAGACAACCAATGCGCTGTTGCAACACTTGCTGCATCCGGGATCTTGCGCATTTCGTCTACGACACCAGCGATGAAGCTTGGCTCAACACGTGGGCGGCCGATGCCTTCGATCTTGCTGCCGTTTTCGCCCTTGATATCTGCATTGCCAGATTGGAAGTAGTCGTAAAATACTGAGTTGTCAGGATCAACCACACACAGTTTTGTGTCGTATTTTTGGTAACGGATAAAGCGACCAATCGTTGCAGATGTACCGCCAGTACCTGGGCTCATCACAACCCAACTTGGGATCGGGTGATCTTCTAGCTCCATTTGGCTAAAGATAGAGTTCGCAATGTTGTTGTTACCACGCCAGTCGGTTGCGCGCTCAGCGTAAGTAAATTGATCCATGTAGTGACCGTTTAGCTCTTTCGCTAGGCGACGAGACTCATCGTAAATTTGGTCTGAACGGTCAACAAGGTGCGCTTTACCACCGTAGAATTCGATTTGTTCAATTTTCTTGCGTGCTGTGGTTTTTGGCATTACTGCGATAAACGGTAAGCCAAGTAGACGCGCGAAGTACGCTTCAGAAACCGCTGTACTGCCTGATGATGCTTCGATCACCGTGGTTTCTGGACCAACCCAACCATTACAAATCGCGTAAAGGAAAAGCGAACGTGCTAAACGGTGCTTCAATGAACCCGTTGGATGCGTGCTTTCATCTTTTAGGTAGATGTCGATGCCTTCCAAAGAAGGTAGGTCTAATTTGAATAGGTGAGTATCTGCTGAACGTTGAAAGTCTGCTTCGATTTTGCGTACAGCATTGTTGATCCAGTTGTGGTCAGTACACATAACGTGACTCCTCGAAAATCTGTAGGGTAGTTGTTTTTGTCTATAGGGATAATCTACCTATAACCTTAGAGAAAAACTTTGCTATTATTGTTCTGTTATTCATCAATGGTAGAAAAATTTTCTCTAAATTAGGAAAATGCTAGGAATGAGCTTAGATAAAATTGACAGGCAGTTACTTTCTTTCCTCCAAAACGACGGAACCTTGTCTCTAAATGACTTGGCCGAGCGAGTGAACCTGACTACTACGCCTTGCTGGAAGCGTTTAAAAAAGCTGGAAGATGAAGGCTATATCGAAAAGCGCGTGGCGTTGTTGAGCGCAGAAAAGCTCGACTTGTCGTTTATTGCGTTTGTGCAACTTAAAACCAGTGACCATTCAGAAGGTTGGTATCACCACTTTGTGACCACGGTAAGTGATTTTCCTGAAGTGATGGAGTTCTATCGCATGGCGGGGGAGTACGACTACATGATGAAGGTTGTGGTCAAAGACATGAAGTGCTTTGATGAGTTCTACAAGCGATTGGTAAATAGTGTAAGAGGGCTATCCAATGTTACTTCGACCTTTGCGATGGAGCCAATCAAGTATACAACTGAGTTGCCTATTTACGGTGCCTAACCCGAATCAAAAAAGGAGTGCGTCGGCACTCCTTTTTTTGATTGAACATCGCGATGGTTTATTTGGTAAAGCGCATCACGCCTTCTTGAACTGCGGTAGCAACAAGGTGGCCTTGCTGGTTGTAGATCTCACCACGAACCAAACCACGCGTATTGCTTGCTGTTGGGCTTTCGATGGCATACAGCAACCATTCATCCATCTTAAATGGACGGTGGAACCAGATAGAGTGGTCGATGGTTGCCACTTGGAAGTTTGGTGTCATCAAAGACACTTCGTGTGGGTGTAATGCGGTGATCAGAAAGCCCCAGTCCGACGCATAAGCGAGCAGGTATTGGTGAATCAGCTGATTGTCTGGCATTTCACCGTTGGCACGAATCCACAAATATTGTTTCGCTTCGGTTTTCTTTGGCTTCAGTGGGTTGACGATATTCACCGGACGCGTTTCAATCGGCTTTTCGCCGCAGAACGTTTTGCGTAGTCTCTCCGGCAAGAATTCTGCAATGTGGCTTGCTAGTTCCGTCTCAGAAGGGAAATTCTCTGGCCCAGGAATGTCTGGCATGGTGTTTTGGTGATCAAACCCCGGAGCGTCACCATGATAAGAAGCGGTCAGGTAGAAAATCGGACGACCGTTCTGAATAGCCTTCACGCGGCGAGTACTAAAGCTACGGCCATCACGCAGGTTCTCTACATCGTAAATGATCGGCTTTTCAGGATCGCCAGGGTATAGGAAGTAACTGTGGAATGAATGAACAGTGCGTGCATCTTCTACCGTGTATCGCGCGGCAGATAGCGCTTGTCCAATAACCTGACCACCATAAACTTGAGGTAAACCTAGGTTCTCGCTTTGTCCGCGGAACAAGCCTTCTTCTAGTTTTTCGAGTTGTAGTAGGCTGAGCAATTCTCTTAATGGTTTACTCATGATGTCTCCTCACCTTATTTTTATTGCTGCTTCAATTATGAAACAAAATCAACTGTTTGGTAATTTCTAACTTAGTCAAACTATTGTCAAATCACTAAACGTACAGCAGACAGTTTAATAATCTCCCTCTATACTTAGCGCGAAATGATACACCCGTTGAGGAAACTATGAAAAAAACACTACTACTTGTTACTTCTTTACTATTCGGTGCTGCACTAGTGGGTTGCCAAACTTCTCAAAACACAGAAATGGAATCGGCTGAGGCGTCTATGAAGACAATTACAGGTACAGTGGCTTACCGTGAGCGTATCGCACTGCCTCCACACGCAGTAGTAACGGTTGCACTTGAAGACGTTTCTCTGGCGGATGCTCCAGCTAAAGTTCTTGCTAAACAAACATTCGAAACTGAAGGCAAGCAAGTACCTTTGGCATTTGAACTAAGCTACAACAGCAACGATATTAAACCTAACCATCGTTACAGCCTGCGTGCTCGTATCGAAGTAGATGGTAAGTTGCGTTTTATCAATGATACTAGCATCCCAGTGATTACGGACGCAGAGCAAACACACGAAGCAAACATTCGTCTAGTTGGCACGCGTTAATTGCTATTGGCAATGTAAACCAATTAAAAATGGCAGCTTAAGGCTGCCATTTGTATTTTCTGAGTGAGACTTTTCCGATCTCAGACACTTCAATCCCTTCAGCTTCCAGCTTTTGCTTTTGTCTTTCTAAGTCTCGACCTTTTAATGAAATCTTGCCTTGACTGTTAATGACTCGAAACCATGGCAGTTTACTGCCCTCCGGCAGATTACCTAGCGCTTTACCTACGTGCCTTGCGTAGCCAGGGTAGCCCGCCATTTTTGCAATTTCACCATACGTAGAAACCCGCCCTGTGGGAATTTGGTGAATTACAGCAAAGATTTGCATCAAAAATTGGTCCATACTGAAAGTGTCCACTGTTGTTTACCAAGGAATGGTAATACACAAGACTTGTACTTCGCTATCAGTTCTTGCTCCTTAACATCATTTGCCGCTCGTCCGTACCTACCACTTTTTCTGTGTTCCTTTTTTGAGCTGCAATTGATTACCAGAGTAAGTTGGAAATACAAAAACAGGCTTATGCTTAGTTTATAAATAGACCCGCTCAACGACTTTTAATGCCCAGTTTGACATGCCGTTGAGTTACCAAGTTGGTTGGGGAAGCCAGGAGGCGCTATGATTTTTTCGACACTTCAATTTCTTGTTACGACTCTTCTTGCCGTGGTGTGCGCTCGTGCCATCAGTTTGAGCGAAGGAGAGATTCCGGTTCTCGCCTTAATGATCCCCGCATTGTGGATACTGCCACAAGGTGGTCTCGCAGGTCTGATTCTGCTCGGTGCCATGACCGTTTATGGCGTAACTTTATCGATGCAGCCTATTGCGCTGTCTGTCGGTATCCTGATCCTTTTCCCGTTACTCATGGTGGTGTTCTCTCGTCGGAGTTCGTTGGGCGTGTTGCTGACTGCGGGCCTGATTGTTCTCACGTTACAAGTAGGCATTATGGTCACGCAGGAGGGGGGTAAGCTAGGTGGCTCTGCTTGGTTAACCGCTGTGCAAACCTTATCTGTGATTGTGATGTGGTGGTCTGCCAATCATTGGAAACCATCGGAAAAGCACGCTTGGTGGTCTTTGTTGTTATTACTGCCTTTATGGCTAGCGGATTTGCCGTATGCGGTGCTTGTAGCATTAAGTATTACGGGTATTTTGGCGTCGATGGAAGCGCTGACTAAGATTAAAAATTCATTGCGCTGGGGGAAATTGCTTTGTTGGACCTTACCAACCGTTGGCTTTGCTGCTTTGGTCGTTAGCCCCAATATCGAAGTTCCTAACCCTGTTTTTGTTGTGTGGATATGCTTGTTAGGAACGGCTTGGATGACGGACTACATCTTACGTAGTAGTGATGAACAAGCCGAGTTATAAAATAGTTGTAGCTGCACTGAGTAAATAGTGACCCGTGCGGCAGACTATTGATTTGTTTATGAAATAATAGGCCGGATGTTATATGTTCGGCCTTTCATATTTATTGTGCATTTAATAATAAAAATTCAATCTTAGCCCCTATATAAAGTGGGCCTTTTTAGAAACGTTAGTCATGGTTAAAGTAGTTCAAAGGCTGTTGGTTTTTGCTTGCTTTCTATTGAGTCTGAGTCTCAAAGCAGAACCAGAACAAGTCTCTCATTATAAGGTGGCGACAGAGGCGGATGATGTCGTTACTCGTGTCCTGTTTGATGCGGTGGCAGAGAACTTTGGTGTCTCAATTCAGTATGTTAATTACTCGAGTTTTGATGCGATTTTAGATTCTGTCGCCAGTGGTGAAAGTGATTTTGCCGCCAACATCACCTACACCCCAGAAAGGGCGAAGCTGTTTAGCTACTCGCGTCCCACCAACATTGAATACACCTACCTGTATGGTTTAAGTGATACGATTTTGAGTGATGCGACCGTCGTTGGTGTCCCACAAGACACCATCTACGAAGCGTTACTTGAACAATATTATCCTGAGTTGATTCAGGTGCCTTACCAAGGGCATGAGGAGGCGGTATCGCTGTTACGTTCTAGACAAGTAGATGGCGTTGTCGATGCCATCAATCAACTCAAACCAATGTTGCTTGAAGGCTTTGATGCCAAGCTGCTTAATGACCACATCTCAATAAAGCCAGTATCGATTGTTAGCCAAAAGGGAACCCACCTTGAAGAACTGTCGCGATTTGCTGATTTTATCCATAGCGAAGCAGTGCAGAAGTTACTTCGAGAGAAGGTGGCTTTGTACCAATTTGAGTTGAGACAAACCGCATTGCGTGAGTCTATCAAGCAACTTCCTATCGATTTAGAAAAGCCGTTTACCATCAAATTTGAATCGATCTTTCCATATGTGGTGTACAAAGAAGATGGTTCTGTTGAAGGAATGACGGCGGATATCGTCTTAAAGAGCTGCGAGATTTTGGCATTGAATTGCCAAGTGATCAGCAAACCAAACGAGAGCTGGGAATCCATGTATAACCAGTTTATCCAAGGTGAGTTCGATATGCTTGCTCCTTTAACGATTAGCCGCGAGCGACGTACATTTAGCCACTTCCCTCAGCCTCATTACTACCCAACCTCCGTCATGGTTAAGCGCCTTGGTTACAAACCAAACGTCTATTCTCATGTCTCTCAGCTGATTTCTGAGCGTATTGGTGTGGTGAAAGATGACTTCTTCGACCAAATGCTCACACAAATGCTCCCATTAAAGGAACTCAATCGTTTTGATTCGCAGCAGTTGATGTTGGATGCCTTATTGGCGAGAGAGATTGATTACATTGCGATGGATACCGCGATGCTCAATCATTTCTTACGTTTGAGTGAGCTAATTCCCATCGAGCAAGACGATGCCATCGGAGAGTTTTACGAATCAGAACTGTCGGTTGGCTTAGCAACCAGTCAGCGCGGTGAGATTCTCGCCCCTTACTTTAGCCGTGCGATATCCATGCTGGACTTGGAGAAGATTGTTGCCCATTACGATTTGAGGCCGGATTGGCGTACTGCGTTGGAATATGAAGTGCGTTTAGCAACTCAGACGCAAGCGGTGTTTATTTTTGTATTGGTGTTTGCGCTTGGTGTGACGCTGTATCTGTATCGCCAATCGAATACCGACAACTTAACCGGATTAAGAAATCGTCGCTCGCTGCAAGTGAAGTATCGACAAGGTGTGCCAAAAGACTTGGCTATCTTGTACCTCGATATCAATAAGTTTAAGCAAATCAACGATACTTATGGGCATAGAGCGGGGGATAAAGTGCTGCAATTGCTTTCGCTAAAGATACATCGCGTTTGGGCAGGTAGAAGTTATCGTATTGGTGGTGATGAGTTCATCCTGCTGGGTTATCCAACAGAAACGCAGTTAACCAGAGCGATTGAAGAGCTAAGCGCTCTTGATGTCAAAGGTGAACATTTTGGTGAGTTGAACCAGGTAACGATTTCTGTCGGCGTGTCGACTAAGCGCGAGCGCAGCGTTAGCTTAGAGCAAGCATTGCATTTAGCGGATGAGGACATGTACTCAAGTAAGCAAGCTTCTCGCACAAGCGTTGAGCCAAACCCTTGTATGAGTTGACTTTAAAGCGCTGAATTGACCGAGTTTTGTTCAAACAGAAATGAAATGGGCAAAATCGTCGCTTTAGCCCTTGCAATCCGAGAGGCGATGCTGAATAATCCTCACATCATTTGAGACGCGCTCTCAAAACAGAATTATGGGGCCCTGGTCCTCTCGCAACAATAGCTCGTGAACTCGGTCAGGTCCGGAAGGAAGCAGCCGCAGCGGGTGACTTGTGTGCCGGGATGTGGCTGGGGTCCCACCCTTTAAAAGCCTGCAATATATGTTCGCATAAATTGCAGGCTTTCTTCATATTTGTACCATAAGTCTTCATAGTCTATTTTTTTGTCGTAGGTTTACAACAAAAGCCATTTTGCTATGTTCGATCAAACCAATAAGTCCTCTCACGTACACACCATTTGTATTCATTCAGCATATTTACGTTAGACGATTTCGATGGGCACTTCCAGAATCGCAACCTCGCTTGTGTGATTTGATTCACAACTATGAGTGCGAGATAAATCTATAGAAAAGTGAAAAACACACGCGATTAAACCAATTTACTGGCTAATTTAGTTATATTGTCTGGGTCTAATGTCTTTTAAGTCCGTACTTCAATCGTAGTAACTATTCATTTCCACATTACCTATTCAAACCGCTCAGGGATAAAATAGTTAGATCTAAAAAAGTACTAGGTCGACTATGAATCAAGAACTACCCCTAGACAACCTTAACATCACTTCAAAACCCTGCTCTCGAATTGGTTGGATAGTGGAAGTTCATCCAGAGAAGAATCGAGTAAAAGTAGATTTTGAGAATAACCCATTTTCTCAACCAATTTGGGCATCATTAGGCCGTGCTTTTACTCGGTCAGAAATTTTTATGGCCATCGATAGTAAACTCGATTGCCGTATCTCTTTTCTATCCGAAGACCTCACCATTCCAACATTAGTTGATATCTACATGTCTTTGCTGGAAGAACAAGAGCTTGTTGTTAAAGCAAAGAAAATAACACTTCATGCAGAGGAAGAAGTGCTTATTGGTTCCAGCGAGGCACAAACTAAATTTAGTGGGACGGATGGGCGTATTACTACAACGGCTAAGCATGTAAGTAGTAGTGCTGAAAAAATTCAGAAGATTCAGGGCTCTAAAGTAAAGCTCAACTAATCCACTTAATCCTGAGTAGAGCATATTATGGCAGTAACAATAAGTGCAAATGGACTCAGTGTTGTCCATAAAGGTTCGGGCGGCGAAGCAAACGCTACACTGCCAGATGTCTGTCTAACAAAAGTGGGGAAGCCCATCGTACCTATCCCTTACGGTAATAATGCTAAATCGTCTGATTTAGCTGGCGGTTCAACAACGGTGACCGCGGACGGTGGGAATAGCATTGCATTAAAAGGCAGCACATTTGCAAAAAGTACTGGCGATGCAGCAGGTGATAAAAAAGGCGTCGCCTCGGGTACTATCGAGGCGGAAGCAAAATTCATTTCAGCTTCTCCCGATGTCCTGATTGAAGGAAAAGGCGTCGCTCGCCTCTCTGACCAGATGACAATGAACAAAGCTAACACAATGTGTTTGGGTGGCGTTCAAAACCCTGCTGTCAGCGTGACAGAAGATGAAGAAGGGACATACACGGTTTACGTGAAAGCTCGGTATCCTGACGGCATTCTGCTCAAAGATGCTGACTTTGATATTACCGACCCATCAGGAAGTGTGTTAACGAGCGGGCACTTTGATGACTCTGGAAAAAGCACAGTCTCTGGTTTAAAACCGGGACAAATTAAGATTTTGGCTAAAGAAAGTACGAATGCGTTTGTTCCTAAAGTTGTGCGAATTGATAATCCACATTATTTGATGACGCTAACTGATGAAGACTTTTTCGATAGAGCATCTCAAGGTCAGCAAACATTTTGGCACCCCTACCGTATAGCTCCTCCCTCTGAAGGATGGGGAGCAATGGGGAAAAGTCTAACTGCCGATCGTTATTTTTTAGACATTGTCGATTTAGAGGTCAAAACACATTTTCTCCAGCGTCATCCAGACTTTTCATTCAGCATTCTTGCTGAAGCCTTAGTGGCAGGGATTGAAAGCATGTCTGAAGAGAGTATGGATCGTGTTCTTTCTCTTGGTTTACCCTTGGTTCTAGAGGAAGGTGAATTGCTTTCGGTTCTGTTCCGTTTACCAAAGCATGAAACAGCAGATCGAATGCTGGCATACATGCGAGCAAGAGGGAAAGGGAACCCACAAACGTTCTTACAAGAATACGATTGGCAAAGTGCAAAGCAAGCGCTTAGTAGTCAGCTTGAAGCGGTACTTTCAAAAGTCAAAGGGCGTCTCGAATCACTTAGCTCTGAGGCTAGCCGATTAAACTACCTCTATCTCTCGTCAGATATCTATGACGCGCACGTAAGTACGATAAATACCTACTCGAAAAAACTGTCCGATAACCTTTCAAGCGCGTTTGAGCGTCTTCAAACCAAAGCGGAAAGCTTGATGAATGATACCTCTGAAGTTTCAGTCATTCAGGCACCGGATAACGTGTATTCAGCAGAGGCAGGAAATATTGAAGTTGTCATAAATGCAATTTTAAAAATCGACTTAGAAGAGCAGAAGTGGGTAAAAATTCGAGCGATCTACTCAGACCGTTGGCAAACCCCTGTTTATGCACAGAACATCAAAATAATGACGAATTCTATTGTTCATGAAGAGGGAGCTTCGCTGAGTGCTATTCCGACTAGAAGCACTGAAGTAGAGACTATTGAATTAGCAAACGAAACAACGCAAGTAGAAGGTGGAGTCGCTCTTTTTAACTCATTAAAACCGAACACCGACACAGTGACAGTCGAGTATATTGGTGAACCTGGAATCGAAGAGCAAATAACTAATATCCAAGACAGCGTTGAGGCAACACTTGATGGTGCATACAACGTACTAATTGAGGACATGAAAGGGTTCCAACAACAATGGGATGAAGAGGGTTACTGGACTTTAGGTGATGGTGTTATTGACGGTGCTCAAGCTTGGGGCGCTGATATTGTTGATATGTTGTCACCTAGTTTTTGGGGAGACGCTGCGGACACTATCTCAGATTTATCTTCTTCTGCTGTAGATAAATTGGCGATTTATTCGGTCGATAAGTTCAACTCGATCACCAAGGCAATGCTTAACGAGAAGGGGCAACTGAAAAATCCAACTTGGGTATTGGAAACATTAGGAAGAGAGTTTGATTCATTCCAAGACAGTGTTTTTGAATCTGTCGATGAAGCAATTGAAGATGTGAGTAAGCTGTACGCAGAAAGTCAAGATGTGGTAAGAAAGCTAGAGTGTATTGCTAAGCATCGACAGACGATTCTGGAACTGCCACAGAAAATCTCGAATGGTGACGTTGATGCGGTCGAAACCTTTATTGACACCGTGTTGATGGATTTCGACCCTGACTGGGCAAAGGAAATAAAAGGCCACGAGCAGTTTCCTAACGCAATGGCAATCATAGAAGACCACGATACGATTCTGACTTATGTGACTTATCTTTCCTTAATGCTTGAGGCTATTCCACCTAACTTCTATTTCTATTACGGCGGTAAAGCGGGCACATATTTGATCCTAGAACTTATTCTCACCGTTGTACTGGCTATTTGTACGTTAGGCACAGGAGCAGCGGCTCGTATTGCGACACTAGTAGCGCGTTTTGCGGCTGGTGCTAAGAAGGTCAAAGGAATAAGAAATGCGGCTAAAGCTTTCGATTCATTTATTAAGGCAGTGGAAAGCTTGATTGATGTACTTTCAGATTATCAGGAACTAGCGGAGAAACTGGTTAAACGCCCACTTGGGAAATTCAAAGGCAAACCCGTTACAACTATGACTGCGAAGAAGAAAGCGGTGAAACGAGACGCAAGCTGTAGGCTTTGTCATTCCAACCAACATAAAACGCCTCGTTATAAACGGGGTGAGTTAGAGTATATATAGAGTTCACTATGGCTAAAGGATATAGAGAAGTTGTACTGGATCCGGCTAAAAAAGATCCTAATCACCCTATTAATCATGGGATAAAAATGCAAGTGCATCATTTGTTGTCGCAACAGGGCTTTATCAAATCAAAAAAAGACAAAGAGTTAATTAGTTATGGGTATGATATTAACGTTAAAGAGAATTTAGTAGCTCTGCCTAATGAAATGGATGCCGCCTGTTATTTAAGGGTTCAGGTTCATCGAGGTAATCATCCCGGTTTTGTAGACAATAATGATAGTGATGATGACCACCCTAAATCCTACCATAAGCACATTGCGAATATGTTGAGGAATGCAACTAAAAAGTTAGAAGATAATTGTGCTACTGGTAATGAGAGAACAGTGCGAAGGTATATTAGCCTGTATAGTCACTCTGTGTTATCAAAAATTAGTGATTTTGAAATACCTTTAACAAAAGCTTACAAAGCATTCGAGAAAAATGAGCCAGGCTGTGGTGGAGAAACCTCAGGTCCCGCTTTGTTTGCAAAATATAGTATAGGTGAATCAAGAGTTTGCAATCGAAATGTAGATCATGCAAAGTTTAGCAGTTTTAAACAAGTCCCATATAAGCTAGAAGTCGGTAGATAAAATGAAAGATTACAATGAAGATTACTATTTATTGTTTGCAAATCCAGACTATGAGGAATATGACATTGAACCTGATGACTCTTCAGCAAAGCGCAACTATGACTCAGAAGAGCTTGATTTTGGACAAAAACCTTTAATCTTTACAACCGAAACATCTGATTTGAGCTTTGCTAATGGTGATTATGAGATATTTTTCCCAATAGGCAGTATTGTTGTTACGGATAAGTTAAAGGTTAAGTTAGAAGAAGGCTTATACGGCTCTAAATTTTATCCTGCCATTGTAAAAGGTGAAGATAAAGGAATCAGAGAGGATGTATGGGCTCTAAATGTCTTTAAACCTTTGGATTGTTGGGACCGAAATAAATCAATTGCCGTATACCCTGGAGGGGCTAAGTCCTTACAAGGAATAGATGTTCTGCCTTCTATTAAATCATTTCATCTTTCTCATGAAGTTCTAGATGAAATACCTGAGAACGACAGGCTAATTTTTGTAATGGATAATACTGATGTTACAAATATATTTGTTCATAGGCGAGTTGTTGATATTTTCTTCGATAAGAATATCAAAGGAGTAAACTTTTTCAAAGTTAGTCAATATCGTTTTGGAATGGAGTTTGTTTAGAGTTTCACTCTACTCCTAAACAAGTTATTTATTATAGATTAAGAAAGGTATTGTTTTGAATGTTTATGATGAATCCTATCACATTATATTTCCAGATTATGATGTTGAAGGATATTCAGTAATACCTTCTGATTCTACCGCTCTTCGTCGGTTTCATTACCGTTAACTTGTCTTTGGAGAGCCAGTTTAAGATTTAACACCAAGAATGGCCAAACGTTAGATGATGAGTAAGCATGTCGAGTGCCCTAATATGTGTGATTCATAGAGGAACAAGTTGGTCACCAAAGAGGGGAATATGAATAGTTACGAAGAACAATACTACAGGGTATTTGAAGTCCCATTTAGAGACACTTATATTCATTTAAAAGCATCATTGGATACAGGACGTCGCCGTTACAGCTTCACTAAACTAGATTTTGGTGATGGCCCTATATTCTTTACTAATGCAGAAAAAGGTGATATGCCTTTCATTGTAAGTGACTTTAATCTCCACAGTTTTTTTCCTGTAGTATCTAAGGAGATTGCAGATAAATTACTGCCGCTCAATATAAATGGCTTCCAATTGTTCCCTGCAGTTTTGATTGGTGATTATGAAGAGTGGCATGAAGATTTTTTCTTCTTTAATGCGTATGAAAACCTTGACTGTATTGATTTCGAACGTAGTGAGATACTCGACTACTCCCCTGACGACAGTAGGCATGAGGTCATAACGTATAAGTTCAAGAATGAAGTGTTAGATGCGATCCCACAAGAAAATCGTCTAATCATACGCCCTCATAAAGTTGCAGGAGGCGGGTTGTTAATTCATGAAAGCATAGTTAATAAAATCAACAAGTACGTCAAAGACTCTGAGTTTAAATTCTTTAAATTGAGTGATTATAAGTTAGGTGATAAGTATAAATAACGCGCTCTTTTTATAAGATTGGCAACTACATATAATCAGATAATATGAGAAATTAAAGCATATTAGTGATAAAGGGGGATGTTTTTATTTCCCCTTAAATTCTTCTGCACTCATCACGGGTTTGATAGAGAACGCATCCAATAGTGTAACAAGATGAATACTTATGAGCCAATATAACAATCAATACTACATTGTTTTTAAAACATATGATGAAAACACTCTGTATCTCAAGCCACAAAAACATTCCGCTATGCGAGATTACGAGTACACTAAGCTAAGCGGTGGTGAGCCGATGTTTTTTGAAAATGCCTATCGTGAAGAAGATTTAGCGAGAGGAATTGAAAAACCGATTAAGCAGGCACATATGAGCATCGCTTATCCTGTATTTTCAGATTCAATAAGACAGTCGCTGGGAAGTGTTGAAAACGATAGTTTTCAGATCTACCCCAGCGTCATAGTTGATGANNTCATCAACTATGACGCTGGGTGTTTAACATTTTTGAAGAGATTGATGTTTTAAACCTTGAAAAATGCAGTATTGATGACTTCGAACCAGATGAAGAAGAGCAGTCAATATCTGAGTACTATCTGGATGATGATAAATTGTCTGCAATACCAGAAAAAGAGCGCTTGGTCTTTATGCCTAAATGCACGGACTATCCGCATATAATGGTCCATGAGAGAGTGGTAAATGCGTTCAAGAAACACAACGTCGATACGCTAAAATTTGTAAAGGTGTCGGATTGGGTAATGGGGATGCAGTTTGTCGCTTCTTAATTGAACTTATGTGAAAGTCATTGGAAATAGGGCAGACGAGCTAAAACATTTATGCCCCTTTTCTACTTAGTGAAAAACTCGTTCATGGGCTTTTCCCATACAAACTATTCAAGATTGATTCGAAATGAAGAGCTGCCAAGGTTGAGCGTAATCTTGCGACTTGAAGTTATTTTTGAGGGGGTAATGTGGTAAGAATTTTTGGTGTTTTTTGTTGGCTTGTAGGTATCACTTTTATTTCTTTGAAAGTGCATGCAGAGAGTCAACATTCCATTTTAGAAATGATAGACATTCCAAAAGGTAACGTTGATCTTTATACATGTCCTGATGACACTAAAATTTGCAGTGAACCAGAGTTTATAATGCGCACCATTACAGTCCCTTCTTTTCGTATCGGTAAATTTGAAGTTACGATGGAACAATGGGACGCTTGTGTTTCTGATGGAGGCTGTCAAAAGCCTAAGTCTAGCTGGGCATATAAAAATCGTCCGATAAAAGAGCCATGTGTAGAGGGAGAAGTCTGCCAATACCCTGATGATATGGGATGGGGGCGTGGCACCCGTCCCGTTATCAATGTAAGTTATTCTGATGTGCAGGGTTATATAGATTGGGCTAACTCCAAGTTTGGTAAAAAGTACCGCTTACCTACGCGTGCTGAGTGGGAGTATGTCGCGAGAGCAGGTATGTCGAAGAGTTATGATTGGGGAAAACAACCTAAGGCCAGCAACGCTAACTGTAGTAACTGCGGCACTGCTTGGAGTAATAAACAAACGGCACCAGTAGGCTCTTTTCCTCCGAATCGATTTGGCGCTTTTGATATGCTAGGAAATGTAGGTGAATGGGTAGACCAATGTTTACCTAAACGAGTAAAAGGAAGCCAAGAATGTGCAGTTTACTTGTTTGTCGGCGGTGGTTGGTTTTTACCGGGGCAGGACTTAGTCCCTAATTCCTACTGGTCACGACATATAGACATTCGAGAGCCATATGTAGGTTTTCGACTTGTTGAAGAGAAATAATATGATCATGTGATTGCCACTGTTTTAGAAGCCACATTTTGACTGCTTCTAGTGTTGTGTAACTTTCTTGCACTTAACCTCTGTGTTTTTGTTGAAGCTAACCAAAAGAACATGTTACGTTTTTGAAGCTAGACAACTTATGGTTTTAGCGACTTTAAAAGCCTCGCTTATACAGCGAGGCTTTTTCGTTTCTGCGCTATAAAACACTCTCTTAGATCTTATCCCATTCTCCCAACTGGCTATTCGTCTAGCTGGTGGCTTCTCATTACTCACAATCAAATTTGTATGCAGTATTCAGCCATGTCTCTTGTGGTTTCTCTTTGTTGTTAAGTTGAATAAATATGCTATTTGCATAACTCGAATGTGATGTATTTCGACTAGCTAAATTTGGTCATTATTTATTAGCAATTTTTCTATCTTCCCTTGCAAATCTTTTCGGATAGTTTGCATTTTTGTCACGCTTGTTAGCCACTCTTAATAAAACCATCTTGTAGAAAAATTACACTTTTCGGGAAAAATGAAGTGTTTTTTCAGTCTAATCGGGGTCTTATTCATGTTTGTTTACACTTGATTGATCTTTTGTATGGCAAAATAAAATCGAGATTGATTGGGGTCAAAGATTCGTCCGCATTCGCTATCTGCCTATCTGAAAGTTAATTACAAGTATTCATCGGTTCGGGTAGGTTATTTTTACTCGCTGGCATAACACTGAATAGATTCTTGATAAATATTCAAAATGAAAATAAACGGTGAGACGGTGACTAGCGAGGCGATTTAACTCAATTCTATTCAGCGAATGCTTTTTATCAGTTTGAAATTGTACTGATGTCGCTTGAATGCTTTTTGGAGACCCCCATGACTAAAAAGTGGTTTACTGAGTCGGTTGAAGAAACACTGACTCAATTTAATGTATCAACTGAGCAAGGTTTGACTTCGGAAGAAGTAGAGCAGCGTCAGGTTGAACACGGCAAAAACGAGCTACAAGAGCAAGAAGGCAAATCTGCCCTTGAGCTATTCCTACACCAATTTAAGAACCCATTGATCTTCATTCTGGGTATTGGTGCGATTGTTTCCTTCTTTACTGGTCACCTTGTGGATGCGATTGCCATCACGGTGATCATCTTCATCAATGCCATCATCGCATTTTGGCAAGAATTTAAAGCTCAGAAGGGCATGGAAGCGCTGCGCGAAATGGCAGCGCCAACGGCACAAGTTCGTCGTAATGGCGAATGGGTTGATGTGTTGGCACGTGACATTGTGCCGGGTGACATTCTAAAGATTAATACGGGCGATATCCTTGCTGCGGACGTGCGCATCATTGAAGCGAACCGTCTTGCGGTAGATGAAGCCGCACTTACTGGTGAGTCTGAGCCGGTTGATAAAATCGTTAAGGTGATTGAAGACGAAACCGTCGGCCTTGGTGATCAGCGTAATATGGGCTTTATGACCACCATTGTGACTACTGGTACAGGCTTAGGTGTGGTTGTCAGCACTGGCATGAAGACCGAAGTTGGCCATATTGCGGACATGATGGCAAACACCGAAGAGACCAAAACACCAATGCAAGAGCGTATGGATACCATCGCGAAAACCTTGATGGTCGCGGCTTTAGGTGTGGTTGCTGTGGTTTGTGGTATTGGCCTTTATCACGGTATGCCTTGGCTGGAGATCTTGAACACGGGTATTTCGTTGTCGGTAGCGGCGATTCCAGAAGGTTTGCCAACAGTTATCTCAATTGTTTTGACCATGGGCTCAACACGTATGGTGAAGAACAACGCATTGGCGAAACAGCTATCTGCGATTGAGACGCTGGGTTCCACCACGGTTATCTGTTCAGATAAAACCGGTACGCTGACACAGAACCAAATGCAGGTAATGAAAGCGTACGATGCAAGTGGTCGTTACTGGGAAGTTTCGGGCAAAGGCTTTAGCCCTGAGGGTGAATTTAAGCCGCTAGGCCACACGGTTGATGCGAAGCAAAGCCCAGAGATGATGAAAGGCTTAGTGGTTGCGACCCTGTGTAATGATGCGGAATACATCAAAAATGGCGATAACTCGTCTGTGCGTGGTAACCCAACCGAAGGCGCATTGATTGTTGCAGCGGCAAAAGCGGGTCTGGAGCAATCAGACATGTTATCGACAGGCGGTTACTCTATCGTTGAGAAGTTCCCGTTTGATTCTGCACGTAAGATGGCGTCAGTGATTGTCAAAGGACCGGATGGTAAGCACTTCCTTGCTATTAAGGGCGCGCCAGATGTTGTGTTGCGCAATGCCTCTGGCTTTATGGTCGACGGTGGTGAGCTACCTACAGCACCAACGATGTCGACAGGCAGCTTAGCGTTAGCAGCAAGCCCAGCAGAAGAGGTGATTGCGAACTACGAAGCGGCAATTCAGGACTTTGCAGAGCAAGCGCTTCGCACTTTGGCAGTAGGTTATAAAGAGCTTACTGAAGATGATCTCAAGCGTGATCCTACTGAGCTAGAAAAAGATGTGACCGTACTTGGTTTGTACGGAATCATGGACCCTCCACGTCCAGAAGTTCGCGACGCAGTAGAAAGCTGTTATAACGCAGGCGTTCGCACGGTGATGATCACTGGTGACCATGCACTTACTGCAGCGGCAATTGCACGTGAAATCGGCATTATTCGCAGTGAAAAAGACTTGGTCATTACGGGTGCACAACTGGATGAAATGGATGATGAAGCGCTACGCAAAATCTGTCCGGAAGTTGCCGTCTTTGCTCGTGTAACACCAGAACACAAGCTGCGCATTGTTCAAGCTCAGCAACACAATAATGAAGTGGCAGCGATGACAGGTGACGGCGTGAACGATGCGCCAGCTCTTCGCCGTGCGGACATCGGTGTTGCAATGGGTATCACCGGTACATCGGTAGCCAAAGACTCGGGCGATTTGATTCTACTGGATGACAACTTCAGCACAATCGTGAAAGCCGTGCGCCAAGGTCGTCAGATCTTCGATAACTTGCGTAAGTTTATTCGTCAAGCACTGACGGCGAACGTGGGTGAAGTCTCGGTTATCTTGTTCGCCTTCTTGATGATGGGGCCAGAGGCGATTCTACCACTTACGCCGCTAATGATTCTATGGATCAACCTAGTCTCAGATGGTCTGCCAGCGCTGGCATTAGGTGTAGAACCTGAAGAGAAAGATCTGATGGAGCGTAAGCCGCGTAAGCGTAACGAAAGCTTCTTCAGCGACCATCTGGGTACACGTATTGTGACACGCGGTTTGGCATTGGGCGGTATGAGCTACTTGGCGTTCAACTGGGCACTGAGCAGTGGTCAAAGCGCGCAGTATGCACAAACAATGGCGTTCGCAATGCTGATTTTTGCTCAGCTATGGCACCTGTTTGACTCGCGTACGTTTAACTCGCTATACCGTAAGAATCCGTTCACCAATAAATACCTATTGGGTGCTGTCGCGGTCTCGGCGACGCTGTCTCTTGGCGTGATTTACACCGGTCTTGGTCAGTTGATCTTTAACACCGAGGCATTGAGTGCTGGTCACCTATTTGGTGTGATTCTTGTGTCTTCACTGCCGACGTTCATTTTGTCTGGTATCAAAGAGATGACGAAAACCAAAGTCGTTTAAGAATGGTGATGTCGATTCTTTCAGCATAGGGAAGCGACAGATACCTAAAGCTCGCCGAGAGTGATAGCTTGGCGGGCTTTTCTTTTCTCTCAAGCAAGGCATCTCTTTAGCTGTGCGAAGGTTTACTCTATAATCCCCCCGTTTTCATCTGGTACTTCACCAACTTTCATCTGGGATATTTTCATGATTTCAAAAAACCAACTAAAACTGCTGCGTGCTTTAGGTCAAAAGAAGCAGCGTAAAGCGCACGGCTTATTTCTGGTTCAAGGTGAAAAGAACGTACTGGAATTGGCGAACAGCTCACTCATGGTAAAGCAGATTTTTGCGACTGCTGAGTTTCTAGAGCAGCACAACCAAGAACTAAATGGCTTCGAGTGTATTGAAGCGTCACTAGATGACTTAACTAAAGCAAGTACGCTGGTGAGCAACAATGCAGCCATTGCTGTGGTTGAAATTCCAAACGTAACAGTGCCTCAGGCAAAAGGCTTGATGATCGCATTGGATGGCGTTTCTGATCCGGGCAACCTAGGTACGATCATTCGCGTAGCGGATTGGTACGGTATCAAGCACATCATCGCGAGTACAGATTGTGCCGATCCATACAACCCAAAAACCATCAGTGCAACCATGGGCAGCTTTGGTCGCGTGCAAGTGAGCCTAGTGGATTTACCAAGCTACCTAGAAGAGGCAAATTTGCCAGTGTATGGCGCTTTCCTTGAAGGCGAGAGTGTGCACAAGACGGAATTCTCAGCAGAAGGCATTTTGTTGATGGGCAGTGAATCTCACGGTGTGCGTGAAGCGGCATCGAAGTTTGTGACCGACAAGATTACCATTCCAGCGTTTGGCGGTGCTGAGTCTCTAAACGTGGCAATGGCGACAGGTATTATTCTGGATAACATGCGTCGTCAACACAGCTAATCGCAGCAACGAATCATAGATACAAAAAAAGCGTAACGAGCCAGACTTTTTCAAGTTGAGGTTCATTACGCTTTTTTCGTTTTAATGCGCTTATTTTTCTAGCATGTCCAACTTGTTTGGCACGCCGTTCCACTTTTCCGCTTCATCCATTGCTGGCTTCACTTCAGTTTGTACCGGCCAGATTTCTGCAAGTTCTGCGTTGAGCTCTTTGTAGATCACTTGATCTTCTGGAAGCTCGTCTTCTTGGAAGATGGCGGCTGCGGCACATTCGTCCACGCACAAACCACAGTCGATGCACTCAATCGGGTTGATTACCATAAAGTTTGGGCCTTCGTGGAAGGCATCAGCAGGGCATACCGCGACACAGTCAGTGTATTTACATTGGATACAGTTATCGGTTACGACAAACGCCATGATAATCAGCTCTTAAGTTAGTCAAAATTGAAGAATGGGGATAATACTCATCCCAAGGCAAAATTCAACATTCGCTACGTTAATTCCGCCGCGCAACTTGGATTTAGTATGACAGACAAATCAATTTCTCGTAAAATGCGCGCCATTGTGAGCTGACTGCTTTTTCACCCTTGATATTAACGAGGAGAAAATAGCAGTTCTGGCTAAGACACCTACCATAACGAGACATCACATGATTCGTATTAATGAAATTAAACTTCCTCTTGATCATGAGGAAGGCGCGCTATTGGACGCGATTACTAAAAAGCTTGGCATTGCTGCTGAGAAAGTTATCTCTTTTAATGTCTTTAGACGCGGCTACGATGCTCGTAAGAAAACCAATATTCATCTTATTTACACGCTAGATATCATCGTTGAAGGTGATGAAGAAGCGTTGCTAGCGAAATTTGAAAAAGATCCGCACGTTCGCCAAACACCAGATATGGAATACAAGTTTGTAGCGAAAGCACCAGAGAACCTAACAGAACGCCCAGTGGTGATCGGTTTTGGTCCTTGTGGTCTATTTGCAGGCTTGGTTTTGGCTCAAATGGGCTTTAACCCAATCATCGTTGAGCGTGGTAAAGAAGTACGTGAGCGTACTAAAGACACGTTCGGCTTTTGGCGTAAGCGCACACTAAACCCAGAATCAAACGTACAGTTTGGCGAGGGCGGCGCGGGTACTTTCTCTGATGGTAAGCTCTACAGCCAAGTGAAAGATCCAAACTTCTACGGTCGTAAAGTGATCACTGAGTTTGTAGCAGCAGGCGCACCAGAAGAAATTCTATACGTAAGTAAGCCACACATCGGTACCTTCAAACTGGTTACTATGATCGAGAAGATGCGCGCGAAAATCATCGAGCTAGGTGGTGAGATCCGCTTTAGCACTCGTGTTGACGATCTGCATATGGAAGATGGCCAAATCACAGGCGTAACGCTATCAAACGGTGAAGAGATTAAATCTCGTCACGTTGTTCTAGCGGTAGGTCACAGTGCTCGTGATACCTTTGAAATGCTGCACGACCGTGGCGTTTACATGGAAGCGAAGCCGTTTTCTGTTGGTTTCCGTATCGAGCATAAACAGTCGATGATCGACGAAGCACGCTTTGGTCCA
The DNA here is from genome assembly GCF_000817815.1 of Vibrio owensii CAIM 1854 = LMG 25443. GTDB lineage: Bacteria > Pseudomonadota > Gammaproteobacteria > Enterobacterales > Vibrionaceae > Vibrio > Vibrio owensii. The sequence continues at coordinate 55,656 of NZ_JPRD01000046.1, read as the reverse complement.
AACGCAGGTCACCCAATTCTTGGCGCGGCAGACTACAAATTGGTTCACCACTGTAAGAATGGCCGTACGGTTTACAGTTTCTGTATGTGTCCTGGTGGTACTGTTGTTGCGGCGACTTCTGAAGAAGGTCGCGTAGTAACCAACGGTATGAGCCAATACTCTCGTGCAGAGCGTAACGCGAACAGCGCAATCGTAGTGGGCATCTCTCCAGAAGTTGATTACCCAGGTGATCCTCTAGCAGGTATCCGTTTCCAACGTGAACTAGAATCGGGCGCTTACACACTCGGTGGCGAGAACTACGACGCACCAGCACAGAAAATCGGTGACTTCCTGAAAGGTCGCGATCCAAGTGCACTGGGTGATGTTGAGCCATCATTCACTCCGGGTATCAAACTGACTGACCTGTCAAAAGCGCTACCTGCGTTTGCTATCGAAGCGATTCGTGAAGCAATCCCAGCATTCGATCGCAAGATCAAAGGTTTTGCATCAGAAGATGGTCTACTGACGGGTGTTGAGACGCGTACGTCTTCTCCAGTTTGCATCAAGCGTGGTAAAGACTTCCAGAGCATTAACTTGAAAGGTTTCTTCCCTGCGGGTGAAGGCGCAGGCTACGCGGGTGGTATCCTTTCTGCGGGTATCGATGGCATTAAAGTGGCCGAAGCGGTAGCTCGTGACATCGTCGCTTCAATGGAAAACGCATAATTTAATCGCGTGATATAGCATCGAAAGCCAGCCTAAATCTAAGGCTGGCTTTTTTGTTTCTGCTGCATAGCTAGTTATTTCTTTTCACCCTTCTTATATTGACTCACTCCTGACTCGAACCATGTTCAAGCTTTGTATATTCTTTGCTCACAGCCAAGCAGGTGGTCGATGGAACTTTAAATAAATATGCAACTTAGTATTCATTGCTTTGCGTTATGTATCAATTCAGATAAAGATCAATAGACTACACCTATAAATAAAATTGCTAATTTCCATTTAGTAAAATCAAGAAATTAGACGACACTTATCTTAAAGGCAGCAAAAACGTGCCGCTAAGGAGATAAGAATGCATTCACTTAAAGTTAAAGATTACATGACGTTACAGGCAGTGACTTTCACCAAGAACATGTCGTTGACGGCGGCTTTGGACAAGGTGATGCAAAGTGTTACTCTAGGTGGGCCTGTTATCGACGAAAACGAGAAAGTCATCGGATTCCTTTCTGAACAAGACCTTTTAGACAAACTCGTTAAAGCCAGTTACCACTGTCAGGACACACACACAGTAGAAGAGTGCATGCACTTAGACGCGCTATCGGTATCGCCTGAAATGTCGATCATCGAATTAGCTGACATGATGAAAGTCGGTAAACCTAAGATGTATCCGGTGGTGGATGACAAAGATAAGCTCGTTGGTGTGATTACAAGACGCGATGTTTTAAGAGCCATCGGCAAAACACTGAACGAATGTTTCAAACATCCCGTTTAAGAACAAAACAATAAGTATTAAGACGAAAGACGCCTCGGCGTCTTTTTGTCGTTGAGGAAGAATATGTCCACGCAAGACGCGAAGTTTGTCCAAGGTTCTACGATGCGCCACATCTTAGTGATGTCTGGCGCTGGTTCTGTCGGTTTGATGGCACTGTTTGTCGTCGATCTGCTCGATATGTTGTTCATCAGTATGCTAGGGCAGGTAGAGCTTGCTGCGGCTGTCGGTTTTGCAGGAACGCTGATTTTTTTCTCAACCTCTGCATCCATCGGTACTTCGATTGCTATGGGGGCTTTGGTCTCTAAAGCGATTGGCGCAAAGGATTTTGAACGAGCAAGGTTGATGAGTGGCAGTATCATGCTGGTGGCCTTTATGATCAGCTTGGTCATTACCATTGGTATGTTCATCCACATCCCAGAGTTATTAGCTGCCATAGGTGCAGAAGGGGTCGCTGCCGAGCGTGCTGAAGCTTATCTCAATATTCTATTACCAAGTGCACCGATACTCGCACTGGGTATGTCAGCCGGTGCTGGACTGCGTGCAGCGGGAGATGCGAAGCGCTCTATGTGGGCGACTTTGGCAGGTGGTATTGTTAACGCGATTCTTGATCCGCTGTTTATCTTCGTCTTCAAATGGAACGTAGAAGGAGCAGCAGCGGCGTCTGTTATTGCGCGTTTTACGGTATTGGCTTTCTCCCTTTACCCACTAGTAAAAGTGCACAAGCTGGTTTCATTCCCTAATCTCGATATCGTTAAAATTAACCTTAAGCCGATTTTGGCGATTGCCGTGCCCGCCATTATTACGAACACTGCTACGCCGATTGGTAATGCGATTGTGACCACTCACATTGCCCAATTTGGTGAGGATTTTGTGGCAGGTTTTGCCGTGATAGGGCGTTTAACTCCAGTGTGTTTTGCGGTGATTTTTGCTTTGTCTGGTGCGGTCGGCCCAATCATTGGTCAGAACTTTGGTGCGGAGCGGATGGATCGCGTGAAGCGAACTCTGACCGACTCTTTGCTGGTGACTACTATTTATACTCTCGCCGTATGTGCTCTTCTTTACGTCCTGCAAGATTACATTGTTGCCATGTTCAGCCTAACGGGTGACGCTGCGATTATTGTTGCTGCTTTCTGTACCTATGTGGCGATTACGTTTGTGTTCAATGGTACTTTGTTTGTCGCCAACACGTCCTTCAATAACCTTGGTAAACCGCTGTACTCAACGGCGTTGAATTTGGGCAAAGCGACCATCGGCACGTTGCCTTTCGTTTACTTCGGTTCTCAATGGTATGGCGCTCTTGGTGTGCTTTACGGCCAAGCAGTGGGTACGATTGTTTTTGGTTTACTTGCACTGGTAGTGCTGAACAAGCACATCAAAGATCTGATGCAGAACTTTGGTGAAGACTTGGTGGAAGACGATCCCGCCATCACTTGCGTTAATACTCAGCCTTTCTGTTCTCACGATGCGGTATTGATTGATGAGGTCGCCACCGCTTTGGAAGAGGAAAAAGCGTAAATTTTCCTAATTTCACATAAATACGCTTGACCTTGGAGTTAGCTCTAAGGTTTATTCTTAGCGGTAGATAGAGACTTATCACCAATAAGGAAAGCGAATTATGTGTACGAAACATCAAGGTTGCCAATCAGGCAAAATCAACTCTGCGGTGGCGCTAGGTGCAAACGACTCTTGCTGCGCACCGGCAAAACCTGCTCTTAATATTACGCAAGCAAGCGTAATCACTTCAGAGGATTCTTGTTGCAGTGGCGGAAGCTGTAGCTCGGATTCTCTTGAAGATGAAGGCCCTGCCGAACCCCTTGAATCCTCGATTCGCCATAGCTGGTTAGTGTCAGGCATGGATTGTCCTGCCTGTGCTCAAAAACTTGAAAAAGCCATTTCTTCTGTTGAAGGTGTCACGAACGCTAAAGTCTTATTCGCGACTGAAAAACTGGTAGTGGATTTTGATAACCGTGCACTCGCGCCTGTCATTGAGCAAGTTTCTCAACAAACCGGTTTCCCACTGACTTCGACAGATGCGCCAAAACCAAAAGCCGAGAAAAAAGGTTGGTTAGGCGTTATGAAAGACAATGTTCAAATCCTGTCTATCGCAGGTGCGATGGCGTTAGCCGGTCTTATCTCTGATTTACATCCAACTTTCAGCACGTGGCTCTTCACGTTGACGTGTTTGCTTGGTTTGTATCCGGTTGCGATGAAGGCGGTCAAGTTAGCTCGTAGTGGTACGCCATTCGCGATTGAAACGCTGATGAGTGTCGCGGCGCTGGGTGCTCTATACCTTGGTGAAACCGCTGAAGCGGCGATGGTGCTATTGCTTTTCCTTATTGGTGAAAAGTTAGAAGCATACGCATCATCTCGTGCGCGTAGCGGCGTTCAAGCATTGATGGATCTCGTTCCAGAAAATACCACTCTGATTGTGGATGGCGAACGTCAAGAAGTGCCTGCGTCACAACTACAGCCGGGTGACGTGATTGAAGTCGCGCCGGGTGGTCGTATGCCAGCTGATGGCGTACTGATGACTCAAGCGGCAAGCTTTGACGAAAGTGCGTTAACGGGCGAGTCTGTTCCGGTAGAGCACAACGAAGGCGGTAAAATCATGGCAGGTGCCGTGGTTGTCGACAAAGTCGTGCAGGTGAAAGTAACGTCTCGCCAAGGTGAGAACGCGATTGACCGCATCCTACATTTGATTGAAGAAGCGGAATCACGCAAAGCACCACTTGAACGTTTTCTAGATAAGTTCAGCCGTTGGTACACACCATTGATGATGCTTGTCTCTCTATTAGTCATCATCACACCGCCATTGTTGTTTGCTCAACCTTGGGAAACGTGGGTATACCGTGGCTTAGCATTGCTGTTGATAGCATGTCCATGTGCGCTCGTCATCTCTACGCCAGCGGCGATCACTTCTGGCTTGGCGGCAGCGGCAAAACGAGGCGCACTGATCAAAGGTGGTGCAGCGCTTGAGCTACTGGGTCGTGTTGAATCTGTAGCATTCGATAAAACGGGCACACTGACACAAGGCAAACCGCAAGTAACTGATGTGGTTCCACTCGATGTAACAGAAGAGCAGCTATTAAGCTTAACGGCGTCGATTGAGATTGGCTCAAGCCACCCGCTAGCAATTTCTTTGGTGAACAAAGCACAAGAGCAAGGCATCAACATTCCTGAAGCGGCAGACAAAACGGCGCAGGTTGGTTCTGGTGTGACAGGGCTTGTTGAAGGCAAATTGGTTCAAGTGATTGCGCCATCGAAAGCCGATTTTGCCATCGCGTCTGACATCGAACAGCAAGTCGTGGCGTTGGAAGACCAAGGTAAGACGGTGGTTATCGCTCGCCACGATGAAGAAGTTATTGGTTTGATTGCGTGGCAAGACACACTTCGCCAAGACGCTCAACAAGCGGTTGCTGCACTGAAAAAGCTTGGTATTTCATCAGTGATGTTAACTGGCGATAACCCTCGCAGTGCCGAAGCAATTGCGAATCAAATTGGCCTTGATTACAAAGCGAGTTTGCTACCAGCAGACAAAGTGCACTACGTAGAAGAGATTTCAGCGCAGCACACTGTCGCGATGGTGGGTGATGGCATTAACGATGCGCCAGCAATGAAAGCTTCCAGCATTGGTATTGCGATGGGCGGTGGTACTGACGTTGCACTTGAAACGGCTGACGCTGCACTGACTCACAACCGTTTGATCGAGCTAGCAGGCATGATCGAGCTATCTCGTGCGACGCTGAATAACATCCGTCAGAACGTTGCACTTGCGCTGGGTCTAAAGGGTGTGTTCTTGGTAACAAGCTTACTAGGTATTACTGGCTTGTGGGTTGCGGTACTTGCCGACAGTGGTGCAACGGCATTAGTTACACTGAATGCTCTGCGTCTGCTTCGCTTTGAATCAAAACAAGTGAAATAAATCAGTTAACAGCTGAGCGATGAATAAGAAGCCCAAGGCAATTGTGTCTTGGGCTTTTTTGTGTCCATAAAACGGTAATCACTGTGCTGAATAATTCGTTTGGCAAATCACTCATTAGTATGCAACGAAATGATCTTTTGGCTATTAAAGTGTGATCTAAACCGTTTTTATTTGAAAGTGTAGATTTATTACATTGTTTCATTGTGACTGTGATCACTCAATGTTGGTGAAAGGTTCGCTACAGTGCATCTGTACCCAACAACTTATTAATGAGCTTATTGTTTACAAAATAAGCCACAACAAGGAGCGACTTATGTCTCAAGCTGTATTCCATTTAGGTGTTACTGAAGCGGATCTTAATGGTGCTACTCTAGCAATCATTCCAGGCGATCCAGCGCGCGTACAAAAAATCGCAGAAGAAATGGAAAACCCAGTATTTCTAGCAAGTCACCGTGAATACACGCTATACCGTGCAGAGCTAGACGGTAAACCTGTTGTGGTTTGTTCTACAGGTATCGGCGGTCCATCTACGTCTATCGCAGTAGAAGAACTAGCGCAGCTTGGCGTTCGCACTTTCCTACGTGTTGGTACGACTGGCGCAATCCAGCCACACGTAAACGTAGGTGACATGATCGTTACTACAGGTTCTGTTCGTCTAGACGGCGCGAGCCTACACTTTGCTCCAATGGAGTTCCCAGCAGTAGCAGACTTCGAAATCGCAACAGCAATGAAAGCAGCTGTTGAAGAGTCTGGTGCAACCGTTCATATGGGTGTGACTGCTTCAAGTGACACTTTCTACCCTGGTCAAGAGCGTTACGATACGTTCTCTGGTCGTGTTGTTAAGCGCTTCCAAGGTTCTATGCAAGAGTGGCAAGACATGGGCGTTTTGAACTTCGAAATGGAGTCAGCAACACTGCTAACCATGTGTGCAAGCTCTGGCCTGAAAGCAGGTTGTGTGGCGGGTGTAATCATCAACCGTACACAAAAAGAGATTCCAGATCATTCAACGCTGAAAGAAACGGAAGCTCGCTCAATTAAAGTTGTAGTAGAAGCAGCGCGTAAGATGCTTTAAGCACAACATTTAGTTGGCATTTAAACAAACGGGAAAAACCAGAGGTTCGCCTCTGGTTTTTTCTATCTGGCAGTTTTGTCTGAGTATTCATACAACAAATCTGACGCAATAAAAAAGCAGCTCGAGGCTGCTTTTTGATTTTTGTTCGATATTGACGATTAGATTTCGTCAGAACCACCTGCGGCTTCAAACCAAGCAGTTAGGTGAGTTTTGAGATCTTTCAGCTCGTCTGGGCCGATAAGTGCTAACCCTAAGTCTTCAGCACGAGTGATGTCGTTATGACGCAGCGGACGGAAGCTGACCAGCATGGCACGAGCTTGTAGACCACCTAACAGATCACGCAAAGATTCAAGCTTGTACAAGGTGTCATCGCCATCATCGCGCATGCCTTTGGTCTTACATTCGATGATGTGAAGTTTGTTGTTCACCACTGTTGCGACATCAAGTTCATTGCGAACTTCGCTTTCACCGAGTTTGCGATAAACCTGCACGTTCAATGAACGGTCTTGGATCGTCGGCATGGTGTCTTGAATCTGCTTCACAGTGCTGTGCACTAGCGTTTCTAACCATTCACCGTTAGAGAAACGACGAGCGTCTTCATCCGCAAACGTCAGCACGCCATTTTCGTATGTCGCGATTTGTGCCTCGACCAAATCGGTCAGCAGCATGTTCAGCTCGCGATAGCCTTGTTGTTTCTCAGAAAGCTCAACATCCAGCTTCTGCTCTTTACGACAAGTGGTTGCAAGGTAGTTCAACGTAGCAAGGCCAGGGCCAAGCTCAAGTGCGTTAGATGCCCAGCGTTCACCCAGTTCGTAAAGCTTTTGGTCAAGTTGAGGAGGAAGGTCTACGTGGTGGAATTCACCGCGTGCGCCGAAAATAGTGAGGTAATCAGAGATGGTAATGTGGTCTTCTACTTGTGTATCTTCTTTGCCATCTGGGTAAAGCCAGCACAGTTTGTCACTGTTTGGTTCTACTACGAAGATAGGCCAACGGTAAGTACGGAAGACTTCGTACACGGAAAGCAGGCGGTGACGTAGGCCACAACTTGCATTGAGTTTAACTTCTTCACCTCGGTCGTGGAGGTCTTTTGCCAATTTGTGGACAGATTGTTTGATCAGAGAAGTGTTTACTGCAGAAGGAATTTCAAAGAATTCAGACGTAATTTCTCGCTGCTCTAATACTGCGCTCAGTCGCTCGTACATATCGGATTGGCTCTTGTCGCCGATGAAGACGATATGTGTACTTACAGTGCGATTATCCAAAAGAGGAGTGACTAATCTCACTGGATCTTGGTCGATAATACCAACATGAACAGCCATAGGTTTTCCTTCTTATTTGGCTTGCTCGAAAAGAGAAAAGAAAAGGGATGAGCAAGCCATATAAACCATATGTAGACACAGCTCATAAAAAACAAGGGCGACTTCAATAAAAAGTCACCCTTATACAGTTGGTTGCAATAAATCCGTTAAATTTGGCCGCGGATTTTATAGCTTAAATCGATGAACCAGTTCGTTTTGCTGATGCGCTAATTGCGTCAAAGATTCACTAGTTTGAGCAATGCTCGACATCGCATGGTAGCTTTGATCGGCAATGCTATTGATGTCTTCAATGCTGCGCGCAATATCCGCTGAAGTCTCGCTCTGCTCTGCTGCCGCTTGAGATATGTGGGTACTCATCTGGCTGATTTCGATAATAAGCGCTTGGATTTCTTCCATTGAACTGTTTGCTTTTGAAGCTTGCTCAACGGACATTTCCATATCACTCATACAGCTCTGAATAACTTGGCTAGCAGACTGCGAACTCGATTGAAGGTTACTGATCATTGCTTCAATCTCAGTTGTCGATTGTGTGGTCTTGGAAGCCAGCACGCGAACTTCATCCGCAACAACCGCAAAGCCACGACCTTGTTCACCCGCACGAGCGGCTTCAATGGCAGCGTTGAGTGCCAACAAGTTAGTTTGTTCAGCGATGTTACGAATCACGTCGAGAATCGAACCGATTTGGCCGCTCATTCTCTGTAGCTCAGAAACCGCAGACACAGATTCATTCAAACGCGTTTCTAACTGGTTAATGGTCGAGATGTTACTGTTCATAACGTTGCGACCTTGGTCAGAAGCCGTTTCTACACGCTGAACCATTTCTAGTGAGCCTTGTGCACTTTGTGCGACTTCTTGAACCGAGTGAGACATCTCTGTCATCGCTGTCGCCACATTTGCGGTTTGCTCACGCTGTGAGTTCAACTGACCTTGCGCTTGAGAAGAGGTTTGCTCATTCGTTGAAGCGGTTGAAGCAAGGTTTTCTGAAGCGTCGTTAAGCTTCACAAGAATGTTGTGCAAACTGTCTGCAAGGGTATTGATATGCCCACTTACGCGGCTAAATTCGTTGTTGTGACGGTTTTCAATACGCTGTGTCATGTCGCCTTCTGTCAGGCTTTCTAACACTTTCAAGATGCGTGTTAGTGGCTCACGGACACTTTGTGCGATGTGGTAACCGATGGCGGTTGCAAACAGAACGACAATCACAGCAATTACAATCGCTTTGGTCACGCCTGCTGAGTAAATGTCTCCTGCATCCGCTAAAGATTCGTTGAGCTTGTCTGTTGCGGTTGTTGTGAACTGCTCAAGAATCGACATGCTTGAGTCAACTTTGGTGGCAAGGTTCGCAATGTTGTTGTAAAGCGCCGCACGAGCCGAAAGGTAGTTGTTGTGTTGGTCTAACACACCGCCACGCATACCGACGTCACGTGTGAATTGTTCTACTGATTCACCAAAAGCTTTTTGAAGCTCAGGAAGTTGAGTTACCAAACCACGGAATGCGTAGTTGAGGTGTGTGACGGCCTTGCGGTTTTTCGCTACGGCTTCAGTTACAAACTCAGGGTTCGAGCTTGCTAAGGCATCGGACGTAATGACTTCTGCATCTTTCAATTTGATGAAGTAGCTCTTTGCCATCACTTTTACAGAGATACTGGATTGGTCCGCCACGTACTCTTTCAGACCAACAGAAAGCTCAGTGTTAAGTTGCTGGAAGCGACGAGAAGACTTTTGCACTTCTTCTTGTGCAGCGAACATGGCTTCGTAGTTATTCATGGCTTCTTTTGCTTCAGTAAAATAGCTCTGCTCAAGTTCTTTAAGCTGAGAAAAAGGTTCGGCAAGAGAAGGGTAGATTTGGCTCGCGACTTCAAGTTGGCTCAAGGTCGCTTCAAAGGTTTGTTGAGATTTGGCAAATTCCTGACGCATCTCGTCCATGCGTTGTTTATTCTCTGTGGTCAGGAAGTCTTTAAAAGATTTGTCTGCAGAAAGCAGTTCAACACTGGTTTGGTTAGATAATGAAACAAGTGGTAATGAAGACTTAGATACCGTCTCAAACTTACCGTGAATATCATTCATGCCCCCCATCATAATGGCAATCGTGACAGCAAACAGGACGATGATCAGTGCGAAGCCTGCATACATCCGTTTAATAACTGAACCTCGCATAAGTGAGCTTCCTCTCCCAAAAATAGACAATATAAATAAGAATTGTCTTAAAAAAGTAACAAAATTCACTGGATTGTATTGAGTTTGCGACGCACGTTTTATGACGCACACGACAAAAAAAGCTTCAACGTCACGACTTATATTGATAATGTTAAGTGAACACTGTTTTTTATTGAGCTCGCTTTTGGCTTAGCGCATACTAAATAGGTTACACACCTTATAAAATGGAGTACCCATGGCGGAAGAAACCATCTTTAGCAAAATTATTCGCAAAGAAATCCCAGCAGATGTCCTTTACCAAGATGACTTAGTAACGGCATTTCGTGACATCAATCCGCGTGCGCCAAGCCATATCCTTATCATTCCAAATAAGCTGATCCCGACAGTAAATGACGTGGAAGCGGAAGACGAAGCGATGATGGGACGTATGTTCACGGTAGCGAAGAAGCTTGCTAAAGAAGAAGGCATTGCAGAAGACGGTTACCGTTTGATCGTAAACTGTAACTCACATGGCGGTCAGGAAGTCTATCATATTCATATGCACCTAGTGGGCGGTCGTCCTTTAGGTCCTATGGTATTGAGCTAATCTATTAGAAGTGGGTGAAGTGATTCATCCACTTCTTTATTCCTGACGAACAACACATTTGTGGAGATAAATGTGAAACATGGTGTGAAGCTATTCGGATTAATGAGCTGGGTCCTGCTTGCTACAGGATGTGCAAACTTGTCCGCTGGCAACCTCTTCAGTCATTACAGCGACCAAAATAAACAAGTCTATCAGGCAGTGGTTGCGGGTGAATATGCCAAAGCTGAGCAACTGCAATCGAGTGATGTTGGTGGCGATATACTTGGCAACTTTGAGCAAGGTCGAATCTCGTTTCTTGCCCAAGACTACCCAAAAAGCCTGAGTTCACTTGAAGACAGCGATCGTGCAGTGCGTAAACAACAAGATCGCGCAACCATTTCTGTAACGGAAACGGCGACCAGTGTTGGGTCTCTTGCCGTTAACGACAACCTAAACGAATACCAACCTGCCGACTATGAACTCGGCTTTTTGCATTTGTACCTCGGTCTGAACTACCTACAAAAGAATGACCTTGAAGGGGCATTGGTTGAAATGCGTCGTGCAAACCAAGTGCAAGAAGCGGCAAAGAAAGCACGTGAAAAGGAACTAAAGCAGGCAGAGAAGGATCTTAAGAAGCAAGGTATGTCAGCGAACCTAGGTAGCGTGTTAGCTAACTACCCAGACGCAGGCAAGAAGCTTAGCTCAGTGCAAAATGGTTACTTGTTCTACCTTTCTGGTTTGCTTTATGAAGCGTCACGAGATTTGAACAGTGCGTACGTAGACTATCGTCGCGCGCTCGCTGTGATGCCAGATAACAAGCAAGTGATTGAAAGTACAATGTATGCCGCGAAAAAACTCGGCATGCGTCAAGATCTTCGTATGCTGGAAAAACGTTACGGCAAAGCACCTTCAGGACTGAGTAAGTCACAAGGTCGCGTGATCGTGATAGACGAGCAAGGCGTGGTGGAAGCGCTGCAAGGTTGGCGCATTGATTTGCCGATTTATGATAGCCGAGGCGACGGTGCGATTTACTCGCTTGCGTTGCCTTACTACCCGAAACGTGGAACACAGCGTTTTGGCGATGTTGCGCTAAATGGTAACAAGCTACCTTCAAGCACATTGGCCGATGTGAACGCGATGGCGCAAAACGATTTGCACGAACGTTTGACTACGATTGTGATTCGCCAAGCGATTCGTGTTTGGGCAAAAGACAGAATCCGAAAAGAAGCGGCAAAAGGCGATGATGTCGGCAACATTCTTTTCAATGTGTGGAATACATTAACCGAACAACCTGATACCAGAAGTTGGCAGACGCTACCAGGTACGGTGAAAACGGCGTCGAAAGTCGTGAAACCGGGGCAGCAAAGCTTAAACGTTGGCGATCAGGTGTATCAATTCGAAGTGCCAGCACAGCAAACAACGTTGGTTTGGGTATCTCGTCAGGGATCGCATTCCACAGTTTGGCATAAACAACTAGGGAGGTTGTAATGAGAGCATGGCTTATTGGCTTGGCAGTGATCATTGGTTTAGCGGGTTGTGCTGACAACACCGCTGGTATCCGAATCGATGGGCAAACCCAAAAGGTTTTCTTCCACGATAACGTCATGGGTAGTCGCCTGTTGGTAGACAACATTACCACGACTTATGTGGATGACCGTCCGCGTGGCGTTGTGCAGTTGAGCAGTAACTATAAAGGTGACCAAGAGATCCTTTACCGCTTTTACTGGTACGACAACACTGGTCTTGAGGTGAATACCAAACCGGGGCCATGGCGCAAAATGATCGTGCGTGGATTTGAACAAGTGACTTTGTCTGAAGTGACGGTGAACCCTAACGGGACTCAATTCCGCGTACAAATTCGCGAAGCACAAGATAACTAACTCGTTTCGAGTAATACAATTTCGGCGGCTATGCTGCTTTGCCAAGGTGGAGACGCCTTGGAATGAAACACAAACTAAGGAACTCTCATGAAAAAAAGTATTATTGCTCTTTTAGGTCTTGCCGTCATTCTGGGTGGTTGTTCAAACAAAGTCTCTTACGGTGATGCGCAAGCGACAGAAACCACAACGATCGACTTCGGCTCGACGGATCTACAAAAAATTGCTGGCGAAATGGTAGACAGCATGATGATGTCAGGTTCAGTGGCAGCAATTACTCGTGACCAACGTCCTATCGTGTTTGTTGAGCGCATCAAGAACAAGACAAGCGAACACATCGATACGGAGTCTATCACTGACACTATTTCTACTAAGATGCTGAACTCTGGTAAGTTCCGTTTCGTAGACATGGATCGTGTTGAGTCTGTTCGTGAGCAACTTAACTTCCAAAACACTGATGAGCTAGTAAACCAAAGCACGGCAATCCAATTCGGTAAAATGGTAGGTGCGCAATACATGCTTTACGGTAACCTTTCTAGCATCGTGAAAAACGCAGGCAGCGACAAAGACGTTTACTACAAAATGACTATGCGCCTAATGGATCTAGAAACGGGTCTGATCGAATGGGCGGATGAAACGGAAATCCGTAAAGAACAATCTAAGAGCCTATTTGGTCTTTAATTGATTCAGTTTGGTCTTATGACCTAAGTGGAAAAGTCGTTCATGGCGTGGTTTTCTTGGCAACAAGCGAAACAATTAGACCCGAGTTTAAATGCGCTTGATGGCTTCTTTGCATCACCACCAGTGAAGGTTCAAACCGTCACTGGTGGGCTTACCAATCGCTGTTGGCGGTTGGAATCCTCAGAAGGTCTTGCTTACGTCTGGCGACCGACCAGTAACGTGTGCAAGGCCTTTGCTATTTCTCGTCACAACGAATATCAAGTACTCAATGCGATTACCCCTCTCAACCTAGGTCCAAAGCCCGTCTTTGTACATGAGCAAGGTTTGTTAGTGGAGTGGGTGCCGGGTGAAACGCTGACGAAGCCAGGTATTGATATTGAAGAGCTATTACCGATTGCTGCTAGGGTTCATGAATATCCTGCAACGGCAGTTCCTCTAGTACCGTTCTCGTATCTTTCGCGCATCGACCATTATTGGTTGGAACTGAGTGGCCAGTATGTTGGCACTGAGTACGAAGCGCTTTATCAAAAGTGGCGTTCTGAGCCAAGCGTGGCGCAAGTTCCTGCAGCGCTGTGTCATTTTGATCTTGGGTGTTACAACTTAGTTCGTGGCGAAGAGGGCGTGAAAGTGATCGATTGGGAGTACGCTGGCTTAGCGGACCCAAGGCTCGACTTGACGCTGATTCTGCAACTCGCCGATGTGCCTATTGAACTAGGTGTAGAACAATATTGCCAGATTCGTGGCATTGAAGACGTCGCTTTATGGTTGGAAGGCGTGAGAGCGTGGATGCCAAGAACTCGAATGATGGCGATGCTTTGGTATTTATTGGCCTACAAATTGTGGGATGATGAACAATACTTAGACAGTGCTCGTGAGTTTAAAGACTTATTATGTATGGAAGATCACTGTTTTGATAACTCATGACTTTTTCCTCTTTAACCATAAAGAAATAGTGGTAGTTTAAAGTGAAGTACCAGCAAGTCACAGGGAGAGGTACACATGATTATTTACTTGCACGGCTTTGATAGTACAAGCCCGGGTAACCACGAAAAAGTTCTTCAATTGCAATTCATCGATGATGACGTTCGTTTCATCAACTACAGCACACTTCATCCTAAGCATGACATGCAGCACTTATTGAAAGAAGTGTCTAAGGTCATTGACCAAGCGGACGATCCAAACCCACTGATTTGTGGTGTTGGCCTTGGCGCATACTGGTCAGAGCGAATCGGTTTTCTTTGCGGCATTAAGCAAGTGATGTTCAACCCGAACTTGCATCCAGAGAAGACGATGGCAGGGCGTATTGACCGTCCAGAAGAGTACGAAGATATTGCGACCAAATGTGTGGAGCAATTCCGTGCGAAAAACAAAGAGCGCTGTTTGGTGATTTTGTCGAAAGAAGATGAAATCCACGACAACTCAAAAACCGCAGCAGAACTGGATAAACACTACGAAATCATTTGGGATGAAACCCAAACCCATAAGTTCAAGAAGATCTCTCATCATCTGCAAGCGATGAAGGCATTCAAAAGCGCCTAACTGGCTTTAGGGCGAACAAACTTATTTTGTTTAAACAGCACTTTTCGAAGTGCTGTTTTTGTTTCTACTAGTGCTCAAACGAGCGGCACTGATTCCGGAAAATTTTACATTTTGTATCGATTTATCGGCGTGATTTATCGATTTAACCTTTTGTGGCACGAAAACGTTACCGTCAAACAGACGAAAATTAGCCAATCCGTATCTCGAGTAAGGATTTTTGTTGCCATCAAAAGATTGCCCTATATAATGAACTCAGTAAAAATAATTTGATAAATATCAAAAAAAATTGAGAGCGAGTAAGAAACTTGCCCATTTTTTGTCTGAGATCGTGTATTTCAGACCAAGAAACCGATGCACATCAATAAGCTAATAAGAATAAGCAAAAAACAAGATGGTATCGGTGTTTATCCAAAAGTGAGCTCACCTCTAGAGACCAAAGAATTCATCGGTTGGATGTATGACCGCAGAGTACTGTGAGTCAGCATCGAGCTGAACCCATATATTCATTTTTGTAGAGGATAACATTGTGACACGCATTATCGTTGTAGGCGGCGGTGCTGGTGGCCTTGAGTTGGCAACCAAACTGGGCCGCACTCTGGGTCGTAAGAACCGTGCGCAAATTACACTGGTAGACCGTAAAGCGAGCCACTTGTGGAAACCGCTATTGCACGAAGTAGCAACAGGTTCATTGGATGAAGGTGTGGATGCACTGAGCTACCGTGCTCATGCGAAAAACCACAGCTTTGACTTCCAAATGGGCAGCCTTCAAGACATCGACCGCGAGCGTAAAGTGATCATTCTTAGTGAGCTTAAAGACGATCACGGCGAACTTCTTATGCCAAGCCGCGAACTAGAATACGACATTCTAGTGATGGCAATTGGTTCTACATCTAACGACTTCAACACTCCTGGTGTTCGTGACAACTGTATCTTCCTAGATAGCCCAGAACAGGCACACCGTTTCCGTAGCGAAATGAACAACGAGTTCTTAAAGCTACACGCGAAAAACGGTAACGGCACAGTCGATATCGCGATTGTTGGTGCGGGTGCAACGGGTGTTGAGCTATCTGCTGAACTTCACAACGCAGTGAAAGAGTTACGTACATACGGTTTTGGTGACCTAGATTCTAGCAAGCTAAACGTAAACCTTGTTGAAGCGGGTGAGCGCATTCTTCCTGCACTTCCACCACGTATTTCTTCTGCGGCGCACCAAGAGTTGGTTAAGCTAGGTGTAAACGTACGCACAGCGACGATGGTGACACAAGCCGATAAAGATGGTCTGACAACGAAAGACGGCGAGAAGATCCCTGCTCAAATCATGGTATGGGCTGCGGGTATCAAGGCACCAGATTTCATCAAAGACATCGCAGGTCTAGAAACGAACCGTATCAACCAGCTTGTTGTGAAAAACACGCTACAAACCACTCGTGATGACGACATCTTTGTTATCGGTGATTTGGCTCAATGTACTCAACCAGATGGTTCATTTGTACCGCCACGTGCTCAAGCTGCACACCAAATGGCGAGCCAAGCGTTCACTAACATCGTTGCTATGCTTAACGGCCGTGAGCTAAAAGAGTACGAATACAAAGACCACGGTTCTTTGGTTTCTCTAAGCCGCTTCTCTACAGTAGGTAGCTTGATGGGTAACCTAACTAAAGGCTCCATGATGGTTGAAGGTCGTATTGCTCGCGTGGTTTACATCTCGCTATACCGCATGCACCAAATGGCGCTGCACGGTGTGATTAAGACTGGCCTAATGATGTTGGTTGGCCGTATCAACCGCGTACTGCGTCCAAACTTGAAGCTGCACTAATTTGAAGATTGAGTTCTGCGTCGAATATTCGATGAAGTAACCCATTGATAAATAAAACAAAAGCCATCGCATGCCGGTGGCTTTTTTCATTCTAAGTCGCTAGGAAGCAGCGAGTACACTACGCCGTCTTTTGGTTTTCCGTGAAAGATAAAGCGATTTCTCGCAATGGTTTCTTTTTGAGCTCCAACCGACTCAATTAACGCCTGACTTGCTGTGTTGTCTAAATCGCAGACGATCTCTACACGCGTTAAATTCAGTTTGGCAAAGCAGAACTCTGCCAGTGCTCTAATTGCCTCGTGAGCATAACCATTGCGCTGATAGCGATCAGCAATCCAATAACCAATGCTCGCCATGTTGAAGGTGTGGTATAGCTCATTCACAGCTGCCATTCCAACGAGGTTGTTGTGTTCTCGTTCATAAACCCCAAAGCCGAAAGCTTCGGTTTTTACCCAGTTTAAGCGGGTTGCCAATAGAAAATCTTGAGCATCTTTTAGAGAGACGTCCTCGTCACACCAATCTAACCATTGATGTAGGGAAGGGGATTCAACGAGTAAACGTTGTAATGAGTGTGCTTGCTCTGATGGAATCAGTTTGAGCGCTAAGCGTGGTGTTATGATTTCAAAATCTGGTGCCATGAATCGATACAACTTCCATGTGAGATTCTAGATAAAACAAAGCGCAGCCAGTGCTGCGCTTTTCTGTTGAATTCGTGCCTTATTGAACGCGACGAACTTGAATGATCATCCCCATCAGTGGGTTGTCTAAGTAGTGCGTTTCACTACTGCGCATACGGCGCTTTTGATCCATTCGGAAGCTCTTCAAGAACTTCTCTTCGGTCACTGTTGGCGAAACTTCTGCCAAGTTACCGACTTGTACATTACCGTCTACTTCACCCAACTCATTTGTCAGCTGATCTGATGGCTGTGATTCGATGTGGATTTCGCGAACACTCGGTTCACGTAAATCCATCGTCGTTTCAGCGAACAAGTAGTGCTGGACATAAATTTGTAGCTTGCCGTCTAGCTCATAAAGTGGACCGCTCACATTCTCTTCGCTGTAACCATCGCTTGTTAGCGAAGAGCTACTACCGATTGGGCTACCATCAGCGTTGTAAGAGCCTGAGAAATCGCGACCACCAACGATGCGGAAAATAGGAGCGCTTGCTTTACCTCGGTCACCTTGACGCCATGCCACGTGCTTAAGCACTTTGAAACCAGCATGATTATTTAATGCGGATTCTTGGGCGTTCAAACGGAAAGAAGAACGTGGTAGCAAGGTTACGCCTTTTGAACGGCGGTAAGATTCGCTGTCTAAACTGCCGACATTGCTCATTTCGATCTTAGGCAGTTCATTTGGCCATGATTCACTGGTGCTTTCAGCGTCGACTGCTCGCTTGAAAATAATTACTTCAATATCAAATTGACGCGCAGCCCAAGATGGCATTGAGACACAAAGAAGTAATAATGGGATCAGTATTCTCATTCGACTATTAGCTCGTTGGTAATAAATTCTGTTTGAAATCATTCAGTAAGTCTTGAACAAACTGAATGCGTTTACGTCGGTCCGTTAATGGTACGCTAAACTTGAACTTAGTTGGACCTTCCATTGCAAATTTTTGCGGCTGTGATTGCAGGAGTTTAACTAAATACGCTGGGTTTATGTCAGCATCAGGGTAAAACTCAATGAATCCGCCCTTGTCATGCGCCTCAATCTTCTTCGCTTTGAGACTTCCTGCCCCAATTTTCAGCTCTGAGACAGATAGGAGATTCTTAGTTGCATCAGGTAACAGACCGAATCGGTCAATCAGTTCAACCTTAAGCTCGGATAAGCCCTCATTGTCGCTCACACTTGCAATACGTTTGTACATCGATAAACGCGTGTTCACATCCGGAATGTAATCATCCGGCAGTAGGGCAGGAATACGCATCTCAATTTCGGTTTGCTCGCGAAGTAGATCATCCAGCGATGGCTCTTTACCTTCTTTCAATGCTTCAACCGCTTGTTCAAGCATCTCCATATACAGTGTAAAACCAACCGATTGAATTTGACCACTTTGTTCGTCACCTAATAGCTCACCCGCACCACGAATCTCAAGATCGTGCGTGGCCAGTGTGAAACCTGCACCGAGATCTTCCAGCGAAGCGATCGCATCAAGACGCTTAATCGCATCTTTTGTTATCGCTTTTGGATGTGGCGTCAGCAAGTAAGCGTATGCTTGGTGATGCGAACGACCAACACGGCCACGTAATTGGTGTAGCTGTGCAAGACCAAGGTTATCTGCTCGGTCCATGATAATGGTGTTGGCGGTCGGAACGTCGATACCGGTTTCTATGATGGTGGTACACACCAAAAGATTGAAACGCTGATGATAGAAGTCATTCATAATGCGTTCTAGCTCGCGCTCACGCATCTGGCCATGGGCAACGGTCACACGCGCTTCAGGGATGAGTTTCTGCAGATCTTCGGCTGTTTTCTCGATGGTTTCGACTTGGTTATGCAGGAAGTAAACCTGACCACCACGCATGATTTCACGCAATGCCGCTTCACGAACCACGGAGTCTTCACGTTGACGCACAAACGTTTTGATTGCCAAACGGCGTGCTGGTGGAGTCGCGATGATCGACAAGTCGCGCATGCCACTCATCGCCATGTTCAGCGTTCGCGGAATTGGTGTCGCAGTAAGCGTTAGAATGTCGACATCCGCACGCATCGCTTTCACTTTTTCTTTTTGGCGCACACCAAAGCGATGCTCTTCATCGACGATCAATAAACCAAGGTCTTTGAATTTGATGTCGCTTGAGAGCAGTTTGTGAGTGCCTACTACGATGTCGACTTTGCCATCGGCAACATCTTGGAGAATCACTTTTTGCTCTTTTGCCGATTTAAAACGAGAAAGCACTTCTACGCGAATTGGTAAGTTTGCAAATCGGTCACGGAAGTTTTCAAAGTGCTGTTGTGCAAGTAGGGTCGTCGGAACCAAGACCGCCACTTGTTTACTGTTGTCTGTGGCAACAAATGCCGCGCGCATCGCAACTTCTGTTTTACCAAAGCCCACATCACCACACACAAGGCGGTCCATGGCTTTTGCTTGGCACATATCGGACAGAACCGCATTGATGGCCATTGATTGATCATCGGTCTCTTCAAACGGGAAAGTCGCTTTGAAGGTCGCGTATTGACCACGGTCTAATTCAAACTTGTAGCCCGGTTTCAACTCTCGTTTCGCGTAAACATCCAGAAGCTCAGCGGCAACATCACGCACTTTCTCTGCAGCTTTACGACGAGCTTTCGCCCACGCTTCACCACCCAGTTTATGCAGCGGCGCACTGTCTTCAGCGCCACCTGAATAGCGACTGATTAAGTTTAATGAAGACACTGGCACGTAAAGCTTGGCATCGTTTTGATACTCAAGAGTCACGTACTCTGTTTTCATTCCGCCAGCCTCAAGCGTTTGCAAGCCAATGTAGCGGCCGATACCGTGATCGATGTGAACAACAGGCTGGCCCGGTTTAAGTTCGGCTAGGTGACGGATAACAGTGTCACTGTTAACGGTTTTCTTGTCTTTACGGCGGCGTTGGATAACGCGATCGCCCAACAAGTCGCTTTCGCAAATCAGTGCAAAGTTGAGCTCATCATGGATAAAACCGTGTTCTGCAGCACCTAGAATCAAGCTGAAGCGATCGTCAGAATCAAGCGCTTGATAGAGTGAGCCATGTACGACAGGGCGAACTTTGATGCCTTGGAGAAGCTCGGTTAGTGCCTCACGGCGGCCTTCTGACTCGACTGAGAAGACGATTTTGCCTAGGAACTGTTCACTGAATTGACGTAAACGTGCCAGTGGCTCTTTGTTCTGCTGTTGAACGCCGAGTTCTGCAAGAGATTGCACGGCGAGGTTTTGGCGACCTGCACGCTTAACGATTTTCTCTAAGCTTAACTGTGCTTGTGGCAGTTGTTTAAACTGGGCAAAGAGTTCGTCTTTCTTGAGCCACAATTCGTGTGGCGCTAACAGCGGACGCAGTGGATCGATTTTCTTTTGATCATAGCGGTAGTCGACGTCATTTAAGAAGGTATCAACCGCAGCTTCAATATCACCAACGATGATCAGTTGCGAGTCTTCAGGTAAATAGTCAAATAACGTTTCTGTATGATCGAAGAACAGTGGTTGCCAGTACTCGATACCTGCTGGCCACGTGCCTTTGGTGACTTGCATGTAAATCGATTCAGGTTCGCGTCGTGCTTCGAACTGAGAGCGCCAACGAGTACGAAAATCTTCGATAGCTGCTTTTGTGGTCGGGAATTCGTGAGCTGGCAATAACTGGATTTGCTGAATGTCTTCGATAGAACGTTGGTTCTCTGGATCGAACGTTCGGATCGTATCGATCTCATCATCGAAGAAATCAATACGGTATGGATCTGAGCTGCCCATCGGGAACAAATCAAGGATCGAACCACGGCTTGCGTACTCACCAGGACCAAACACTTGATCGACATGGCGATAACCTGAGTTTTCAAGTTGAACGCGAAGCTTCTCTAGCGAGAACTGATCGCCTGTTTTTACCATCAAGGTGTGTTGCAACAAGAAGTCACGTGGAGACTGGCGCTGTAATACGGTGCTTACTGGCACAATCGTTACGCCACCGGCTTGGTTTGGTAGCTGATATAAACGCGCAATACGGTCTGAGATGATTTCTTGGTGCGGAGAGAAGTTATCGTAAGGCAGTGTTTCCCAATCAGGGAATAGGCTGACCGATTGATCAGTAAACTGCTCTATTTCTGCTTGGAGCTTAAGCGCCATTTGCGGATCGGGAACTACAAGCAGAGAGTGGCTTGAATGCTGTTTAGCCAGCTCTGCAATCGCCATTGGCAATGCGGCACCAGGTAGGTTGCCAAGCTGTTTTTTGTCGCCACGCTCAGACGGATTCGTGACGGAGAGAATCGTTGCTTTTGTCATGGTAATTATTTGTTATCTCGCTCTAGTGAGCGCTGACGGAGTAATTTTTGCTGTTGGTATAGCGCGGCTTTGATTAATAAATCTTGGTCAGCTTCTCTAAGTAATTTGTACTTGAGTGTGATCACATAGCCTTGCTCGGTAGATTCGCATTCTACTATCTGAGCGTAGCAGTAAATTGCTGCAGCTGGATGATCTAAGAAGAGTTTTACGCGAACCAGTTTCCCCGTTTCTACTTCAGAATCACTGCGATAGCTCAACTGACTAGCGCCGAATTGAGTCGTTTGAAAACGTAATTTGGCATCATCTTGTTGAGAAAGCATAAAACTCAGTAGCAGGTTTAATTTTGAGTTCTGTGTATCCAGCAAATAGATGACGTGTTTGAGCTCTTTACTTTGCAGCTCGAGTCTTGCGTTATCAGCCAACATATCGAGATGACTGAATTCACTCGCGACAATGAAAGGTGCCGGGATTTCTGATACAAAAGTCTCTTCATCTGGCAGAGCAAAGCCCGTCTCTAACGTTTCGACGTTGATCGTCAGATTGTGGTGTACGGTGAAGTATTCTTGCTCTGTCATAATTTGGTCCTTTTCTGCCAACGAGCGCTCTCATTTCATTGAAGAATGAGTAGGATAGGGCAATGATTATCGCTAATCAGTTTAAGTTATCAAGTTTACCTGTTTTTCTGGCTGAACTTTTTGCTGTAAATAGGGACTTATTGCATGTCGTTGACAAATTTGGCGATTATCTTGTCTTCTTCATAGTAAGAGTAAGGTAAGATAACGAATATTAATTAGCTAAGTAATAGCTCCATTATTAAAAAACCAGTTGGTTTGCCTTATATGTATCATCCTATCTCTCTGTTTATCGGCTTGAGGTATCTTCGGGGACGCTCCGGAGATAGGTTCAGTCGATTTGTTTCTTATATGTCGACAGCGGGTATCACGATCGGTGTGATGGCGTTAGTGACCGTACTTTCCGTTATGAATGGCTTTGAAGCCCAGCTTAAAGAACGTATTTTAGGTGTGCTTCCTCATGCGGTCGTTTCGCAACATGATGGTAAAACACCTATCAGTGAAAATGCCCCTCAGTTCATTCAAGATATGTCGACAAGCGCGAAACCGGAACCTATCGTTCGTGGTGAAGCGGTGATTCAAAGCTCTGCTCAGTTGACGGCTGGCTACCTAATTGGTATTGAACCTAAATTGGGCGATCCTATCTCTAATCACCTTATTGCTGGCCGCTTATCGTCACTAAAAGCGGGTGAGTATAAAGTTTTTCTTGGTCACAGCTTAGCGCGCTCCCTGAAAGTTTCTATGGGTGACAAAGTGCGTTTGATGGTGACCAATGCCACCCAATTTACGCCTCTAGGACGTATTCCAAGTCAACGTAACTTCACTGTTGCGGGCATTTTTAATACCGGCTCTGATGTCGACGGTCAGCTCATGATCGTTAACATGACGGATGCTTCAAAGCTGATGCGTTTGCCGAAAGACACCGTTTCGGGTTGGCGCGTGTATTTCTCTGACCCGTTTATGGTGACTGAATTTGCAGATAAACCATTGCCGGACGATTGGAAATGGAGTGATTGGCGTGAGCAACGTGGTGAGCTTTTCCAAGCGGTAAAAATGGAAAAGAACATGATGGGCTTGATGCTAGGTCTGATTGTTGGCGTTGCGGCGTTTAACATTATCTCTGCTTTGATCATGGTGGTGATGGAGAAGCAATCAGAAGTCGCGATTCTCAAAACCCAAGGGATGAAGCAATCTCAAGTGATGGCGATTTTCATGGTGCAAGGTGCAAGTAGCGGTGTGATTGGCGCGATTGTTGGCGGTGCTGTCGGTGTGGCTTTATCGCTCAACCTCAATGCGCTTCTGGAAGCCGCAGGCGTTGCCTTGTTCAGCTTCGGTGGCCATCTGCCAATCGTGATTGATTCATTCCAAATTTTATTAGTGGTAGTGCTGGCGATTGCTCTGAGTCTAGCTGCAACTGTTTACCCGTCTTACCGAGCATCTTCTGTTAAACCTGCTGAGGCACTTCGCTATGAATAAGCTATTAGAATGTCGTGATATTCGTAAAGTCTACCGAGAAGGCTCGCTAGATACTGAAGTGCTGAAAGGCGTGAGTTTTGATATCGACAAAGGGGAATTGGTTTCTATTGTTGGCTCATCAGGCTCAGGTAAAAGTACGTTACTTCATATTCTTGGCGCCTTGGATGATGCGACAGAAGGTGAAGTCGATTTTCTAGGGCAGGACTTGTCGGCGTTAAGCTCGAATAAGCAAGCGGCATTACGTAATAAACACCTTGGTTTTGTGTATCAGTTCCACCATTTGCTGGCTGACTTCACAGCGGTAGAGAACGTAGCAATGCCTTTGTTGATCGGCGGAACAAAGGTCTCTGAAGCGAAAGAAGCCGCACAAGCATTGCTGGAAAAAGTGGGTTTAGGTCATCGTATGGATCACCGTCCATCTGAACTGTCTGGTGGTGAGCGCCAACGTGTTGCTATTGCAAGAGCATTGGTGAATAAACCTGATCTGGTATTAGCAGATGAGCCAACGGGTAACCTCGACCATAACACGGCACTTGCAATTTATGATTTGATGCGTGAGTTAAACCAAGAGTCGAACATTGCCTTTTTAGTCGTGACTCATGATAACGAGTTAGCGGCGAAAATGGACCGTCAAATGCATATGCAAGATGGCTTGCTGGTGGATCGCTTTATCACTGAAACAGCGGTTGCGGAGGGCTAATTTTGTTTTCATCTTTAGCATTGATGATCGGTGGCCGTTTCAGTCGCGCTAAAAAGCGTAACAAGATGGTGTCGTTCATTTCACTTTCTTCAACCATTGGTATTGCTGTCGGCGTCGCAGTGATCATCATTGGTCTTTCTGCTATGAATGGCTTTGAACGTGAGTTGCAATCACGAGTGCTGTCGGTTATCCCGCACGGTGAATTGGAAGGGGTGAATGGCCCGCTGCACAATTACACCAAAACCATGAATCAAGCGCTAAACCACGAACACGTCGTTGCGGCAGCGCCTTATGTTCGGTTTACGGGTTTGGCCGAAAAAGGCACCAAGTTAAAAGCTATAGAGGTTCGAGGTGTCGATCCTGCTTTTGAACAGGCCGTCTCAAGCATGTCTGAATTCATTGACCCAGAAGCTTGGCAAAACTTCTATCCAGGTCAAAAGCAAGTGATTTTGGGCCGCGGTGTCGCGAATGAACTGAACGTTGATGTGGGTGACTACATTACATTGATGATTCCACAAACAGGCAGCACCAATAAAGTTCAAGCACCGAAGCGTGTTCGAGTTAAGGTCGCAGGCTTTTTAACGCTAAATGGCCAAATCGATCATTCGCTCGCTCTAGTCCCATTGAAGGATGCTCAAGCGTATGCGCGCTTGGGTGATGGTGTCACCGGGATTTCCCTTAAAACCGATGATGTGCTGAACGCCCCTTCGATTGTGAGAGAAGTTGGTAATCTGATTGATGTGTATGTGTATCTAAAAAGCTGGCAACAACAGTTTGGCTTCTTGTATCGCGATATCCAGTTAGTCCGCACGATAATGTACTTGGTAATGGTACTAGTGATTGGTGTGGCGAGCTTCAATATTGTTTCGACGTTAATGATGGCGGTAAAAGACCGCGCCGCAGAAATCGCGATTCTTCGAACCATGGGTGCGAAAGATGGGCTGATTAAGCGCATTTTCGTTTGGCAAGGTGTGTTCTCAGGGGTATTCGGCAGTATTGCTGGCAGTATTGTCGGTGTGTTTGTCGCATTAAACTTAACACCAATCATCAAAGCCTTAGAGAGCTTGATAGGGCACCAGTTCTTATCAGGGGACATTTACTTTGTCGACTTCCTGCCATCACAACTGCATTGGCCAGATGTTGCTTTGGTATCAAGCACGGCGATTATCTTGAGCTTGCTTGCGACTTGGTACCCAGCTTCTAGAGCTGCGAAGCTTAATCCCGCTGCAGTTTTGAGCTCGAAATAACAAGCCAAATAAACGAAACACAAAAAATAAAGGACCGAATTTCGGTCCTTTATTTTTAAGTCTGTACTGGCTCAGTATTTTTCATACCTAGGCTACATCTTCTTTCATTTCAAACGTTAACTCTTTTCCAATCAACGCGCTGTAACCTGCCATTTTTTCAATAAGTACTTATCGTATTTTGCGTTTTTGCCAACTTCTCACTACTGAATAGCGCCAGAGTCCGCGAATTCCGAAGTAGCCAATGATTGCCGAAGCAACACCACAAATCGCGCAGCCCAACAAGAACGGAGGTCCAATGGTGTTCATTTGCTGCATGATGAATTCCCACGACAACTCAAAGTGGAAAGGTTGTGGTGGTACATGCATCACCAGTGCGCCAAGTTTGTACGCAAAGTAGAACAACACTGGCATGGTGATTGGGTTACTGATCCAAACAAGGGCAACAGAGAGAGGCAAGTTTACGCCAAGCATGATGGCTAGACCTGCAGCCATGATCATCTGACTCGGAAGCGGAACAAACGCCATAAACAGACCAACAGCAAAAGCACCAGATGCAGAGCGACGATTTAAACACCACAGATTCGGGTTGTATAAAACGTTGCCGAAGACCTTCAGTGCTTTTTGGCGTTTGATCATTTCATGATCTGGCATGAAGCGTTTAATCAGCTTTCTAGGCATAGGACGACATGACTCTCTTAGAAAAAAGTTTGACCTTGGCGTTATTTGTAGCAAGCGTTATCTCGTCTGCGTGGTGGCCGACGATGCCAGATTGGCGATGGTTGCTGCTGGGAATAATTGCCATTGGCTCGATAATCAAATTACGGCGTGGCTTATTGAGCATAGGCGCAATTTGGGGCTTTATGGTTGTCATTATCCACGGCAATGTTATGGAGCATCAAAGACAAGCCCTGTTTCAAGCAGGGGTGAATATTACCATAAATGGTAAAGTTGACAGCCCTTTTACGCAAATAAGTCACGGATATGAAGGAATTGCGCAGATCAATCAGGTTAATTCTCAAAAGCTGTTACCTTTTCTTAAACCAAAAATCCGATTGATAACCGCACTCCCTCTGACTGTTAACAGCGAATTCACTACTCAAGTCACGATGAAACCCATTTTGGGTCTGAAGAATGAAGCTGGGTATGATGCAGAGAAACAAGCCGCTGGAAAAGGTATCGTTGCAAGAGCGGTAGTCATTTCTGATGCGACGTGGGTAATTCGCACACAAACTTCTATACGTCAGCAAATCATCGCGACCACCAAAGAACATATCTCAGAGCTTGAACATTTTCCTTTGATCAGTGCGCTCGCCTTTAGTGACCGCTCATTGCTTACTCAATCAGATTGGGATGCTCTGAGAGACAGCGGCTTACTGCATTTGGTCTCGATATCCGGTTTGCACATAGGCATGGCTTTTGCGTTTGGAATGAGTGTCGGACTTGTTGTTAGGTATGGGCTGCCTAACTACGCCTTCCTCCCGCCATTATTTGGACTGATCACTGCTCTTGCTTATGCATGGTTAGCCAATTTCTCTTTACCTACAACTCGTGCGTTTTCTGTCTGCGCCATTTATTTGTTGCTGAAATTTAGCTTGGTTTATTGGAGCCCATGGCGTGTGCTTTTACTTGCGGTTTCGATTCAGCTTTGCTTAGAGCCGTTTGCTCCTCTAAATATGAGCTTTTGGTTGTCTTACCTTTCTGTTGTTGCGGTATTGTTTGCGGTTAATGTCGTACAACAGGCTCAAGGGCATTGGATTGCTAAGTTAACAGCACTACTGAAAGTACAGTTAGTACTTACTATGTTGATTGTTCCCATCAGTGGTGTGTTTTTCTCAGGAACCAGTTTGTCCTCCATTGTTTATAACCTCATTTTTATTCCTTGGTTTGGTTTCATTGTCGTTCCTTTGATGTTTATCGCGCTCATTGCTACTCCTTTGTCTGACGATATCGCTGCTCTGCTGTGGCAATGTTTGGATTGGGTGCTTTTGCCCCTTAGTTGGTCATTGCAGTTCGCTGAAGGCAGTTGGTATTCAATGAGTCTTGAGATGACGCTACTGGTTATTGCGATAACTTGCGCT
This sequence comes from Vibrio owensii CAIM 1854 = LMG 25443, assembly GCF_000817815.1. GTDB lineage: Bacteria > Pseudomonadota > Gammaproteobacteria > Enterobacterales > Vibrionaceae > Vibrio > Vibrio owensii. The sequence goes on along the minus strand of NZ_JPRD01000046.1, from coordinate 28,216 downwards.
TTCATCGGGGCGAGATTTCTAACCAAAGGGGTGATGGCTATTTTGCTGCTTGTTATTGTTTCTGCTGCACTGTTTCATGAACGTCAATTTGGACGTTGGCGTATCGATGTGTTGGATGTAGGGCATGGTCTGGCCGTTTTGATAGAGAAGGAGGGGGAGGTTCTTCTTTATGATACTGGGAAAGCGTGGAACACGGGCAGTATCGCTCAGCAGGTTGTTTCGCCCGTTTTACATCGCAGAGGCTTTCGTTCTATCGATGTATTGATTGTGAGTCACGCAGACTCAGACCATGCTGGTGGTCGAGACTACATAGAGCAACATTTTTCTCCAAAAACAAAATTCAGCAGTCAGCAATACTTTGATTACCAACCATGTATTGCAGGAGAGAAATGGACTTGGCAGGCGCTTAAATTTGAAGTGCTGTGGCCGCCTAAGCAGGTAAACCGTGCTTACAATCCTCATTCGTGTGTTATTCGAGTCGTCGATACAGAATCTGATTTTAAACTGCTTCTGACGGGAGACATCGAAGCCATCAGCGAGTGGATACTGGTTCGTGAACCCGACAAGCTAGAGAGTGATGTGTTGCTTGTGCCTCATCATGGCAGCAAAAGTTCATCCAACCCTAAGTTTGTAAAAGCGGTTTCTCCCCAACTTGCTATCGCGTCTTTAGCTAAAGCCAATCAGTGGGGAATGCCTGCAGACAAGGTCATTCATGCTTATGAGAATGCAAACGCACACTGGTTGGATACGGGGACAAGCGGTCAAGTGTCGGTGTTCATAGATCAAGACAATTGGCATTTTGAAACCAAACGTAGCGAGACAATTGAGCCTTGGTATAGGCAGATGCTGCGTAAGGGAGTAGAATAAGAGTCTTAATGTAAGAAAATGAAGCACTTCTATGTCGATAAATACTGATGAAACGACCTGGCAGACGTTTAAGCGTCTATGGCAATTTATTCGCCTTTATAAGTCGGGCATTATCGTTGCCGTCATTGCGTTAGTCATTAATGCACTTTCAGATACCTATATGATTTCTTTGCTAAAACCGCTTCTTGATGAAGGTTTTGGTAATGCGGAATCTGATTTTCTACGCACGCTTCCACTGATTGTTTTCGCCATGATGTTCATTCGTGGTGTGAGCGGATTTGTTTCCACTTACTGCTTAAGCTGGGTATCCGGCAATGTGGTAATGCAAATTCGTCGAATGGTGTTCAACCACTTTATGCACATGCCTGTGTCTTACTTTGACAAAGAAAAAACAGGTAACTTGCTATCCCGTATTACTTACGATTCAGAACAAGTCTCTGCCGCAACAAGCCAAGCGTTGGTAAGTATTGTACGTGAAGGTGCGAGCATCATCGGTCTTCTTGTATTGATGTTCTACAACAGCTGGCAGCTTTCTTTGGTTCTATTTGCTGTTGCACCAGTTGTTGCTTGGGGTATTGGTATCGTTTCTAAGCGATTCCGCAAGATCTCTAAGAACATGCAAACCATGATGGGTCATGTGACGGCATCTGCTGAACAAATGCTGAAAGGTCACAAAGTCGTACTAAGCTACGGCGGTCAAGATATCGAAGGCAAACGTTTCGAAAAAGTCAGCAACCAAATGCGTCAACAAAGCATGAAGTTGGTGACAGCTCAAGCAGCAGCAAACCCAATCATTCAAATGATCGCGTCTATCGCAATTGTTGTGGTTCTGTACCTAGCAAGTATCGACTCAATCAAAGATCAATTAACGCCGGGTACTTTTACCGTTGTGTTCTCTGCAATGTTTGGTTTGATGCGTCCGCTTAAAGCGCTGACCAACGTAACGTCACAGTTCCAACGTGGTATGGCAGCAAGCCAAACCTTGTTCGCACTAGTAGATCTAGAGCCAGAGAAGAATGAAGGTAAGTTCACTGTAGAGCGCGCAAATGGCGACGTTGCAGTGAAGGAAGTTAGCTTTACCTACGAAGGTGCAGAGAAACCGGCACTTGAGAACGTGAGCTTTGATATTCCAAGAGGCAAGACGGTCGCTCTTGTTGGTCGTTCAGGTTCAGGTAAGAGTACCATCGCGAACTTATTCAACCGCTTCTACGATGTAAGCAGCGGTTCGATTACGCTTGATGGTCACGATATTCGCGATTACGAGCTGAAAAACTTACGTGAGCAGTTCGCGCTTGTTTCGCAAAACGTGCATTTGTTTAACGATACTATTGCAAACAACATTGCTTACGCGACAGAGGATCAATACACACGTGAAGACATCGAACGTGCCGCTAAACTTGCTCACGTCACTGAGTTCGTCAGCAAGATGGAAGACGGCCTTGATACGATGATTGGTGAGAATGGCGCGAGCCTATCCGGCGGTCAACGTCAACGTGTAGCTATTGCTCGTGCACTTCTTCGTGATGCCCCTGTTTTGGTTCTTGATGAAGCGACATCAGCTCTGGATACGGAATCTGAGCGTGCTATTCAATCGGCACTGGATGAACTGCAAAAAGATAAGACGGTACTAGTGATCGCTCACCGACTATCGACTATCGAGAATGCAGATGAAATTCTAGTGGTAGATGAAGGCTCTATCGTTGAACGTGGTAACCACGCTGAGTTGATTGCCAAGAAAGACGGCGCGTACGCTCAACTTCATCGAATCCAATTTGGTGCCTAAGAACTGTGGTTGAAAAAATCTGGTTCGAAAACCATCCCCTCAAATACCTGCTGTGGCCGCTTTTGTGGCCACTGAGCTTGTTGTTTGGTGCGATCAGTAAATCTAAGCGTCAACAATATCAATCAGGTAAAAAACAAGCTTACAAAGCACCAGTGCCTGTAGTCGTGGTGGGTAACATTACGGCTGGGGGCAATGGTAAAACACCAGTTGTTGTTTGGCTGGTGGAGCAATTACAACAGCTTGGTTACAAACCAGGGGTTGTGTCTCGTGGTTATGGGGCGAAAGCGCCGCAGTATCCGCTTGTTTTGGGTGACAATACACCAGCAAAACACTGTGGTGACGAGCCGAAGCTGATTTATCGCCGTACTGGTGCGCCTGTCGCTGTAGATCCGGTCCGTGCCAATGCGGTGACAGCATTGCTTGAAACTGGCGTTGACATCATTATTACTGACGATGGCCTCCAGCATTACGCTCTAGAGCGAGATATCGAGTTTGTTATCGTTGATGGTAATCGCCGCTTTGGCAATGAAAGCCTTATTCCACTTGGCCCACTACGTGAAGGGGTAGAGCGTCTTGCTGAAGTCGACTTTATCATCACTAATGGTGGTGAAGCTCAGCATGGCGAAATGCCAATGTCTTTAGCTCCATCAAAGGCGATCAACCTGAAGACCAAGCAACAGGTCGAGGTCAGTGAATTACGTGATCTCGTTGCATTTGCGGGAATTGGGCATCCACCACGATTTTTTAATACACTTAACGCAATGAATGCGGATGTCAAAGTGACGAAAGGCTTTGCCGATCATCAAGACTTTGATCAGCAAGAATTACACGCATTGGCTCAACAAGGGGCGAATGTGATTATGACAGAAAAGGATGCCGTCAAATGCGACAGTTATGCGCAAGACAATTGGTGGTATCTGCCCGTTTCTGCTCAGTTTGAATCTAACGATGCAGAGCGAATTTTAAATCGAATAAAAGAGGTTAAAGCGACTTATGGATCACCGTCTGCTTGAGATTGTAGCTTGCCCTGTATGCAAAGGTAAGCTGACGTACGATAAAGATAATCAAGAGTTGATCTGCAAACTGGATCGCCTTGCTTACCCAATCAAAGAAGGTATTCCTGTTCTGCTTGAGCCAGAAGCACGAACCATGAGCATGGAAGAGGGACGCTAATGTCTTTTATTGTTGTTATTCCTGCGCGTTACGCGTCGAGCCGCTTACCGGGTAAACCGTTGGCAGACATTGGTGGTAAACCAATGATCCAATGGGTTTATGAGCAAGCGTTACAAGCGGGCGCTGAAGACGTGATTATTGCGACTGACGATGAGCGCGTATCAGCGGCAGCAGAGCAGTTTGGTGGCAAGGTTTGTATGACCTCGCCAAACCACGAGTCTGGCACTGAGCGACTAGCGGAAGTGGTAGAAAAAATGGCAATCCCTGCAGACCACATTGTGGTGAACGTTCAGGGTGATGAACCATTGATTCCGCCGTCTATTATTCGCCAAGTAGCTGACAACCTAGCAGGTTGCGATGCACCAATGGCAACGCTTGCGGTTGAGGTTGAATCGGAAGAAGAAGTCTTCAACCCGAATGCGGTGAAAGTGGTTGCGGACGAGCGTGGTTACGCCATGTACTTTAGTCGTGCAACGATTCCTTGGGATCGTGACAACTTTGCCAAGCAAGACAAAACCGTCGCGAATCCATTGATGCGTCACATCGGCATCTACGCTTACCGTGCTGGCTTCATCAATACTTATGTGAATTGGCAGCCAAGCGCACTTGAGCAAATCGAGTGTCTGGAGCAACTTCGCGTGCTTTGGTACGGTGAAAAGATTCATGTTGAAGTGGCAAAAGAAGCGCCAGCAGCAGGTGTGGATACACCAGAAGATTTAGAAGCAGTACGCGCCATTGTCGCGAGCCAAGCACAATAAGTGAGTATTGATTTTAGAATTAGAAAGGCTCCTCATTGAGGAGCCTTTTTGTATCTAAGATAGTTCGGACGCTGTATCAGCTATATATTGGTGTCGTACTGATTGCGTTTCGGACATGTTGAGAGAATTTCTCTGTGTCCGGTATCTTTCACTTCTTCAAGAATCACATCAAAACCCCATAGGCGGTAAACGTGTTTCAAGACTTCTTCATAACTGTTATCCAAAGGAATGCGATTATGAGGAACATACTGAAGCGTTAACGAACGGTCGCCTCGCACATCCACGTTAAACACCTGAATGTTCGGCTCTAGATTTGCCAAGTTATATTGCGCTGCTAACGTTTCACGAATACGTCGGTAACCCATTTCATCATGAATGGCTGCAACTTCGACAAAGTTCTTACGATCATCATCGTTGATGGCAAACAACTTGAAATCACGCATGAGCTTCGGTGACAAGTATTGGCTAATAAAGCTCTCGTCTTTGAAGTTATGCATAGCAAAGTGAACCGCATCTAGCCAGTCTGTTCCTGCTAACTCAGGGAACCACTCTTTGTCCTCATCCGTTGGATCTTCACAGATGCGTTTGATGTCGCGGAACATCGCAAAGCCAAGCGCATACGGGTTAATGCCGCTAAAGTAAGGGCTATTGTAAGGAGGTTGTGCAACCACGCTTGTGTGACTGTGCAGAAACTCGAGAATGAATTTCTCAGACACTAAACCTTCATCGTAAAGGTGATTCAGGATGGTGTAGTGCCAGAAGGTTGCCCAGCCTTCGTTCATGACTTGAGTTTGCTTCTGAGGATAGAAGTATTGGCTTACCTTACGCACGATACGCACAATCTCGCGCTGCCATGGCTCAAGCAGAGGAGCATGTTTTTCAAAGAAGTAGAGCAGGTTCTCTTGTGGCTCGCTCGGGAAGCGCACTTTGATGTCTTCTTCTTTGGTTTTCGATTGTGGAACCGTTCGCCATAGTTCGTTCACTTGCGATTGCAGGTAAGCTTCACGCTCTTCCTGGCGGGCTTTTTCCTCGTTAATGGAAATCTTCTCAGGGCGCTTGTAACGGTCCACACCGAAGTTCATTAAGGCATGGCAAGAGTCGAGTAGTTGTTCGACTTCGTGTACGCCATAGCGCTCCTCACATTCCGCAATGTAGTTCTTCGCAAACAAGAGATAGTCAATGATCGAGCTGGCGTCGGTCCAAGTTTGGAACAGATAATTGCCCTTGAAGAACGAGTTGTGTCCATAACAGGCGTGAGCAATAACCAGCGCTTGCATGGTGATGGTGTTCTCTTCCATCAAGTAAGCGATACATGGGTTTGAGTTGATCACGATTTCGTAAGCCAAGCCCATTTGACCATGCTTATAGTTCTGCTCCGTTTGGATGAACTTTTTACCAAATGACCAGTGGTTGTAGTTGATGGGCATACCGATACTTGAGTATGCATCCATCATTTGCTCTGAGGTGATGACCTCAATTTGGTTAGGGTAGGTGTCGAGACGATAATGCTCCGCCACACGCTTGATTTCTTTGTGGTAACGCTCCAGCAATTCGAATGTCCAATCTGGACCATCTGGAAGCATATTTTCTCTGCGCTTCTTCGAGGCTTCCCCCGAAAGGTTTGTCGTTGCGGTATTCATCGCTAGCCTCCTTACGCCGTTTCTTTTTGGAATAGTTCACGGAAGACTGGGAAGATATCCTCCACGGAGCGGATGTTTTTCATGGCGAAGTTTGGAAACGATTCGCTCAGTTTCTCATACTCGTGCCACAGTGTTTGGTGTGAGCGACGCGTGATCTCAATGTATGAATAGTACTGGCAGTTAGGCAGTAGCTTATTGACGAGTAACTCACGACAGCGAGGCGAGTCGTCAGCCCAGTTGTCACCATCGGATGCCTGTGCTGCGTAGATGTTCCATTGACCCACAGGGTAACGGTCTTGAACGATTTCATTCATCAACTTCAGTGCGCTCGAAACAATCGTGCCGCCCGTTTCTTGCGAATAGAAGAACTCATGTTCATCCACTTCTTTCGCTTGGGTATGGTGACGAATGAAGACCACTTCCACGTTCTCGTACGTACGCGTTAAGAACAGGTAAAGCAGTACATAGAAGCGTTTTGCAATGTCTTTGGTGGCTTGGTCCATAGAACCAGATACATCCATTAGACAAAACATGACCGCTTGGCTTGAAGGCACAGGGCGTTTCTCATAGTTCTTGAAACGTAAGTCGAAGGTATCAATGAAGGGCACGCTTTCGATTTTCTTGCGTAGCTCTTCTATTTCCTTCTTCAGACGATTTTCTTCGAGCTGTTGAGCGGGCTCGATGTTTTTGATGCGAGTAAGTTCATCCTCTAACTCGTTTAGAAGACGCTTCTTACCTGCTGTCATTGCGGTGCGTCGTGCCAAAGATTGCTGTAGCGAACGGACGACAGCAATGTTGGATGGAATACCCGCTGTTTGATAACCCGCACGGTGGGTTTTCCATTCTGTGATTTTGGCAATTTGGTTCTTCTCAAGATTCGGTAGCTCTAAATCTTCAAACAAGATATCGAGGTACTCATCTTTTGAAATTTGGAAAACGAACTCATCTTGGCCTTCACCGTCAGGGCTGGCATTGCCTTCACCAGCACCGCCACCTTGGCCGCCACCTTTCGGGCGTTCGATCTTATCACCAGTGATAAATTGGTCGTTACCAGGGTGCACGCGGTCACGCACGCCCCCTTTACCCTGATGAAACATAGGTTCGTTGATGTCTTTGTGCGGTATAGCGACGTCTTCGCCCGTTTCCGTGTTCGTGATCGAGCGTCGATTCACTGCGTCAGCTACCGACTCTTTAATCTGCTCTTTATGGCGTTTCAAGAAGCGCTGTCGATTAACAGCGCTCTTGTTTTTGCCATTGAGCCTTCGGTCTATAAATTGCGCCATGAAATAGCCCTCTTCATGTTTCACAAGCGACCTAACTCAAACTGGTTAGGATGACTTACGTACTCGTAGGTACCACTCAGAAAGTAGGCGAACCTGTTTCTCGGTATAGCCTTTTTCCATCATGCGAGCGACAAAGTCGTCGTGTTTCTTCTGATCTTCAGAAGAGGTTTTCGCATTGAACGAGATAACCGGAAGTAGCTCTTCGGTATTGGAGAACATTTTCTTCTCGATTACCGTGCGCAGTTTTTCGTAGCTGGTCCAAACTGGGTTCTGACCATTGTTATTGGCTTTCGCACGAAGCACAAAGTTGACGATTTCGTTTCGGAAATCTTTCGGGTTAGAGATGCCTGCTGTTTTCTCGATCTTCTCTAGCTCAGCGTTGAGAGAAGCGCGATCGAACAGTTGGCCTGTTTCTGGGTCACGATACTCTTGGTCTTGAATCCAGAAGTCTGCGTATGTGACGTAGCGGTCGAAGATGTTTTGACCGTACTCAGAGTAAGACTCTAGGTAAGCAGTCTGAACTTCTTTACCAATGAACTCGACATAACGAGGCACTAGGTAACCTTTCAAGAACTCAAGGTATTTTTCTGCCACTTCAGAAGGGAACTGTTCACGTTCCACTTGTTGTTCAATCACATAGAATAGGTGAACTGGGTTTGCAGCCACTTCGGTTTGGTCGAAGTTGAATACGCGAGACAGGATCTTGAACGCAAAACGTGTTGATAGGCCATTCATACCTTCGTCAACGCCGGCGTAATCGCGGTACTCTTGGTAACTCTTAGCTTTCGGATCGGTGTCTTTCAGGGTTTCACCGTCATACACGCGCATCTTCGAGAAAATGGACGAGTTTTCAGGCTCTTTGAGTCGTGAAAGAATACTGAATTGTGCCAGAGTTTCGAGTGTACTAGGTGAACAAGGCGCTTTAGACAGTTCACTGTTTTCAAGCAGTTTCTGGTAGATCTTCACTTCTTCCGATACACGTAGACAGTAAGGTACTTTCACTATGTATACACGGTCCAAGAACGCTTCGTTGTTCTTGTTATTACGGAAGGTTTGCCACTCAGATTCGTTCGAGTGAGCCAAAATCATACCGTCGAATGGAATCGCCGATAGACCTTCAGTACCGTTAAAGTTACCTTCTTGAGTTGCCGTTAAGAGTGGGTGTAGCACCTTGATTGGCGCTTTAAACATCTCAACGAATTCCATCAAGCCTTGGTTCGCTTTACACAGTGCACCAGAGTAGCTGTAGGCATCTGGGTCGTCTTGTGAGAAATGCTCAAGTTGGCGGATATCGACTTTACCAACCAGCGATGAAATATCTTGGTTGTTTTCATCACCTGGTTCAGTTTTCGCGATACCGACTTGATCCAAGATAGATGGACGAACTTTCAGTACTTTAAATTTGGTAATATCACCACCAAATTCATGCAGACGTTTTGCTGCCCACGGTGACATGATCGAGCGTAGGTAACGATGTTCGATGCCGTATTCTTTCTTCAAGATCTCGCCGTCTTCTGTCGGATTGAATAGACAGAATGGATGGTCGTTTACTGGGCTTCGTTCACCGTTTGCGCTCAATACATAAACGGGCATTTTTTCCATCAATGCTTTTAGCTTCTCGGCAAGCGATGATTTACCACCACCCACAGGGCCGAGTAAGTACAGAATTTGTTTGCGCTCTTCCAAACCTTGCGCAGCATGCTTGAGATAAGAAACAATCTGTTCGATCGCATCTTCCATGCCATAGAAGTCTTTGAAGGTTTCATATCGTGAGATAACTCGGTTTGAGAAGATACGGCTCAATCTTGGGTCTTGAGCAGTATCAATGACTTCCGGCTCTCCGATAGCCATCAGTAGTCGTTCTGCCGCGTTGGCATAAGCGCTTTTGTCATCCTTACACAGGGCCAAAAACTCCTGTAACGACATCTCTTCATCTTTTGCAGCTTCATATCTTGATTGATAGTGGTCGAAAATACTCATGTCGCTTTCCCCTTTAACTAGTCAGTCTACCGACGAACGTTGACGCAGGCTTATCCATCCTTGATATGCCCTTCGTTGTATGAACTTATACGTCCTGTTATCTCGTTTGGTTTGTACTGAATGCAAGCTAGACAACACCAAAGACTTTGCTTTATGGACATTTTTTCACTGCAACGGAGAACGATGGATAGGTACCTTTCAATCACTCCCTTTCTCATTCTAAGCCTAGTCGGGGATTTCCAATTTTGCTTAACAATTATGAATTTATTGCAAAAGTGACATTTGAATCACTGTTTGAAGAGAGAAAAATTTGTGCTGTGAATAGGAGGTTAAGAAATCAGATATTTGGCTTTGAATCACGGGAATGAGTGATTCGTACGTAAGCAAGGGGAAAGATAGGCAAAAGTGCGTTGACAGGAATGAGGTTAATTGTGACAGGGCAAAAGAAAAAAGGAGAGCCTTTGCCCTCCTTTTCAAATACTTGCTGTGTTATGCACTAAAGATTTGCGCTAACTCGTTCGCACATAGATGGTACTGACGAGGGCAGTTGCGCCATGTTTTTAGCATGCGACGGTATTTCTCTAGCGTTGGCATTTGGCTGTTAAAGTGGTGGTCTGCTTTATCAAATTGAGGGTAAAGACCTTCTGAATCCACTAGGAAGCGCACGTAATGCACTTGCTGTGCTTCTGTTGCGATGTCGAAGCCAAGGAACTGAAGGCGACGCTGATCAACTTTACTACGCTCTTCATCATCCAGCATTTTGTTGGATTCTTGCATAGCATGGTACATCTCCATGATGTCGATAATTTCACGACATTCTGTTTCAGTGATGCAGCCAAAATCTTTGTTCAACTCGCGCATTTGCAGCTCGTAACCACGTTCTACGATAGTTTGTAGACGCTTGTATTTTGCCGCATTGTTAGGGTCAAGTTGAGACATTAGGTTGTACTGGTTTGATAGGATCAAACGTTGAGCGTTTGACATTTCCATGATGACCTCACTAAATAATCTAATACATTTTTAATGTGCTTAGGTTAACGTTTCGGACGAAGGTGAAACATGATCTCAACACATATTTAATATGAAAAATGGCAAGAATTGTCGAATTTAGCCAGTTTACAAACACCGTGTTAATGGGTGATGACAGCTTATTTATGGTAGTGATTGTATATATAGTCTAGGTCTGAAAATACTCGCAACCATTCTGGTTTGAATACGGTCAATACGGCTAGAGACATCCCATTGAGTAGGCCTTCAGGGAAGGCGAGTAGCGGAACGAAAACAAAGTAATTGTGTTGGATAGTTTGCCAGTCGTAATGACCCACAGAAAGATGATAAAACGAGTTGATGAGTAAATGCAGGCTGCCGGTGAATGCTCCATTGAAGAACCCTGCCACAAAAATGAAAACAAAAATGTTACGTGGAAGGTAACGGTAGCTGAGCAAAAAAATTAGGTAGCTGATGAGTATTGGCACTAGTGCTGAAAGCACCCATGCTGAAGGTAGCATCGACAGTGGAATACCATGCAGCAAATGGTTGACGAGCATAGCTGGGATACTAAGTAGAAACGCGATTCGCCAGCCATACATCATGGTCAGTGTTGTTAACGCAAGAAAGTGAATCTGAAGGCCATCTTTCACACCAGCCTGTGCAGACCACAAAATACAGAGCAGAAAGAGTGTGGCGAAGACCAAGTGTTGGAAAGGTTTCTCTTGTGTCATCTTAGGCCACACGACTTTGCGCCAATCTGGCAAGCAATAAGCGATGAATACCCAACCAACGATGATGATCGAGACAAAATTAAACCAATCCATGTGCACTATCCCAACTCTGATTCCTGCGAGTTTACTTCTTGTTTACTACCTTGATATACGTCCGATACGGCTTTAACAGGGCATCGAAAGTGGTAGTTTGTTTGGTGTATTAGGCAATGTGTAGACAAAAAAATACCAGCGATCTGCTGGTATCTTCAAAATATTCAATAGCCTAGCGAGGCTTAGTATTTCACATTTGAATGGTATTGAGAAAGGATCGATTGGATTTCGTCCATGGTCTCTTTTGACGGAGGGTTAACGCCATCAAGCGGGTACTCAAGACCCAGCGCTTCCCATTTGTGTGCACCAAGTTTGTGGTAAGGAAGAAGCTCCACCTTCTCAATGTTGTCCATATCTTTGATGAACTCACCAAGCATGTGTGCAGCCTCTGGTTCATCAGTGTAACCAGGCACTACCACGTAACGAATCCAAGTCTTTTGACCGATCTTATGTAGGTAACGAGCAAAGTCTAAAACACGACGGTTAGACACACCAATGAAGTCTTGGTGGATTTCGTCTTTCATGTGTTTTAAGTCAAGCATGACTAGGTCAGTCGCATCCAACACTTCATCGATCACGTCAGTGTGTTTACGGATGTAGCCGTTGGTGTCTAGGCAAGTGTGAATGCCTTCCGCTTGAGCAGCGCGGAAGAAGTCACGAACGAACTCAGGTTGAAGCATTGCTTCGCCGCCAGAACACGTTACACCGCCGCCAGATGCATTCATAAAGTGACGGTAAGTTTTTGCTTCTGCAATAATCTCTTCAACCGTAACTTCTTTGCCATCATGCGTGTCCCAAGTATCACGGTTATGGCAATACTTACAACGCATTAGGCAACCTTGCAAGAAGACGATAAAACGGATACCAGGTCCGTCTACGGTACCACATGACTCAAATGAGTGAATACGACCAGTTGTTGACATCTTTTGCTCTCATTTTTTAATAAATTCTGGCCGTTATTTTATTACAAATTGCAGGGTTAAAACAGTCTAAGAGGGCTTTCGTTGGTGAGATAGTGAGCAAAGAAAGCGGCGAATGAAAACTCACACGCCGCATAGGGGCATTTAATTAAAAGAAGGCGAAGAAAGAAAGAGAGCCAGTGCCGTAAACATCGGTTTGAGCCTCTTTATAGTCCGGTGTTTTTACCGTGAAGGTTAAGCTTGCGCCATAATTTTGGTTGTACCAAGTCGCACCAGCAACCGCACTTGCTTGCCAGTTTTGTAGCGTCACATCGTATTGGTCTGATGGCTCAGGAAGACCAGAACGATCGCCTTCGATAGTGATGTCGTTAAAGCGGTAACGGCCCTCGAATCCGGTAAACAAGAACCAACTCGAAGTGCTCTTAGCCAGCATACTCGCGTGGAATGGACTCTCGACGCTGATGTTTGCCGCGCCAATACTGTTTGCTAAGTTGGTACCCCAACGGAACATCACGCCTTGTGAAACGTCACTACGGAAGTTACCTGCGTTGATGTCGTTTACGTTGGTGATTTCCCACTGTGTACTTTCGCCTTCGCTGCGCATCAGTTTGTTGAATGCACGGTAGCCTACGCTGAATGCGATCTCATCATCAATTTGGTAGTCCCAGCCTTGAGGGTCGGTTGAACCCGTAATGCTATGAACCAATTCCTGTGCTTTTTCTGACAGCGAGCTCTCACCAGTCGCACCGATGGTGAAGTTGTAACGTACTGCTTGGTCTGGCGTCAGTGAGATGTAGTTGATTTCGGTATGAAGGTAGCCGGCATAAGGGCGGTCATTAACAAGAGGGTAGTCGGCTTCAATGTCACTAGGTGTGTACATCTTGTGGCCCAGTACCAACTCAATTTTATCTACGTTGCTTTGACCGTTGCCATTTAAGGTAAACCATTTCCACTCAGAGTCTTCACGCAATTTGTCGGTTGCGTAAGAAAGGAAAATACCGTTGGTGTAATCTTGGTCTACGCCGAAGATGCCATCGTTATCTAAAGTGAAAGAGACTGTGGATTTTGTGGTTGCAAGTGCCGCTGGAGACACCAAGGCAAGGACGATTAATTTACTAAGTTTCATATAGGATGTTTGCAAGCTTTTTGCGCATCATACGGAAGATCGAGAACAAAATCTTAGGCAATGTCACAACTTTAGTTCAAGACACAAAAAAAGGCCGACGCTTTACAGCATCGGCCTCTGTTCTATCACTCAAAGTGCTAATTCAATCAGTCTTATAGAGACTCAGTGAATGTACGTGCGATTACGTCAGCTTGTTGCTCTGCAGTTAGAGAGTTGAAGCGTACAGCGTAACCAGATACACGGATTGTTAGCTGAGGGTATTTCTCTGGGTGCTTAACAGCGTCTTCTAGAGTTTCGCGGTTAAGAACGTTCACGTTTAGGTGTTGACCACCTTCAACGCCAGCTTCGTGGTGGAAGTAACCATCCATTAGACCAGCAAGGTTAGCACGTTGTGAACCTTCATCTTTACCTAGAGCGTTAGGTACGATAGAGAACGTGTAAGAGATACCATCTTTAGCGTGAGCAAACGGTAGTTTACCTACAGACGTTAGAGACGCTACAGCACCTTTTTCGTCACGGCCGTGCATTGGGTTAGCACCTGGTGCGAAAGGAGCACCTGCGCGACGACCGTCAGGCGTGTTACCAGTCTTCTTACCGTATACCACGTTTGAAGTGATAGTTAGGATAGACTGAGTTGGGATTGCGTCACGGTAAGTCTTAAGCTGACGAATCTTGTTCATGAATACTTCAACAAGCTCACAAGCGATGTCATCTACGCGAGCATCGTTGTTACCGAATTTAGGGTAGTCGCCTTCGATTTCGAAGTCGATTGCTACGCCATCTTCGTCACGAACTGGTTTAACTTTCGCGAATTTGATTGCAGATAGTGAGTCAGCTGCAACAGATAGACCAGCGATACCACAAGCCATAGTACGACGAACGTCACGGTCATGTAGAGCCATTAGTGCAGCTTCGTAGCTGTACTTGTCGTGCATGAAGTGGATGCTGTTTAGTGCAGTCACGTACTGCTTAGCTAGCCAATCCATGAAGTGGTCTAGTTTGCCCCATACATCGTCGAAGTCTAGAACTTCGTCAGTGATCTTAGGCATTTGAGGACCAACTTGGATCTTCAGTTTCTCATCCACACCGCCGTTGATAACGTATAGAAGAGTCTTAGCTAGGTTAGCGCGAGCGCCGAAGAACTGCATGTGTTTACCAATGATCATTGGAGATACACAACATGCGATTGCGTAGTCATCAGACTCGAAGTCTGGACGCATTAGGTCATCGTTCTCGTACTGGATTGATGAAGTATCGATAGATACTTTCGCACAGAACTTCTTGAAGCCTTCAGGTAGTTGCTCAGACCAAAGAACAGTGATGTTTGGCTCTGGAGAAGGACCCATTGTGTATAGAGAGTTTAGGAAACGGAAGTTTGAACGCGTAACTAGCGTACGACCGTCAAGACCCATACCACCCATAGACTCTGTTGCCCAGATTGGGTCGCCAGAGAATAGGTCATCGTACTCAGGAGTACGTAGGAAACGAACCATACGTAGTTTCATTACGAAGTGGTCGATCATTTCCTGTGCGTCAACTTCAGTGATCTTACCTTCAGCGATATCACGCTCGATGTAGATATCTAGGAAAGTAGAAGTACGACCTAGAGACATAGCTGCGCCGTTTTGAGATTTAACAGCTGCTAGGTAACCGAAGTAAGTCCATTGGATTGCTTCTTGTGCAGTTTCAGCTGGACGAGAGATGTCACAGCCGTATTTCGCAGCCATAACTTTCATTTGGCCAAGTGCACGGTGCTGCTCAGCGATCTCTTCGCGAAGCTGCATAGTCATCTGTAGATCTTCACCGTTCTCAAAACGCTCTTGTAGAGACTTGAATTGAGCTAGCTTGTCTTGCATTAGACGGTCGATACCGTATAGAGCAACACGACGGTAGTCACCAATGATACGACCACGGCCGTAAGCATCTGGAAGACCAGTTAGAACGCCTGATTTACGACATGCTAGGATATCTGGAGTGTAGATATCGAATACGCCAGCGTTGTGCGTTTTACGGTATTCTGTGAAGATTTTCTTAACTTGTGGGTCAAGCTCGCGATCGTAAGCTTTGCAAGAACCTTCAACCATACGGATACCACCGTTAGGGATGATTGCACGCTTAAGAGGAGCTTCAGTTTGTAGACCTACGATAGTTTCTAGGTCTTTTTCGATGTAGCCTGCATCGTGAGCAGTGATGGTAGAGATAACTGAAGTATCGAAATCAACAGGAGCGTGAGTCGCGTTCTCTTGTTTGATACCTTCCATTACCTTAGCCCAAAGCTTGTTAGTCGCTTCAGTACCTTCAGAAACTAGGAAAGATTCGTCGCCTTCGTACGGAGTGTAGTTCTTCTGAATGAAATCACGAACGTTTACTTCGTTTTGCCAGTCGCCTGCAGCAAAACCTTCCCAAGCTTTAGCAAATTGCTCTGCCATGACATACCTACCTTTGTAGTAGAAAAAAATACGTACTGGTTCGCCGTTGAGCCAGCTATCTCCACTTTCAAATGGAGAACAGTACACTCTTAATGAATAACAATATTTATAGTCTTAAATAAGAAAGTTTGGTTCATAAAACTATAAATATTGTCACTGCTAACAATGTGGGTTCTTCCCAACCACAATTCAAGGTTACACTAAAAAAAAATTGCAAACCTTAAACTAAATCAATAAATACTAAAAAAACTCAATAAAAATTGGGTAGCGACAAGCGCTACCCACACAATTTTTGAACGAATGTCATTATAGCCAAGCTTTAATGCCATATTGTCCTTCTAGCATACCTACTGCAAGCATAGCGACTAAACAGATAACAAGTACACCTACAGGGATCACAATCTTGTCTACAAATGATAGGCGAGATGCACGCTCTTTATCACCAATTAGACCGTTGTTGTCTAGAAGCATCGTCAGTGCCCAAGCAAGTACCGGGTTAACAACTGCTGAACCAAAGATACAGATACCTGCTGCTTGAGAATCTTTCGAGTCTTTCACCATTTGCATACCCGCTTCAAGTAGAGGTAGAGATACACCTACAAGAAGAGCAACACGCATTACTGGTGGCCATACCGCGATATCCATTGGGAAACCAAGGATTGCGATGATCATTACTAAAAGACCTAGAAGGATAGCACCACCAGGGATAGGGCGTTTCGCGATCGCTGCTGGGATCATGTAAGTACCCCAAGATGAAGTGATGTTACCACCACCCACCGCTGTACCTACCATCTGACGGATAGAACACATAGTCATTGTGTCATCAACGTCCATTAGTACTTTTTCAGTTTTTCTAGGGTAGTTCAGTTCTTGGAAGATACGGTGGCCAAGGAAATCAGGAGACCACATTGCTACTGCTAGGATTGCAAACGGTAGTGATGCGATGAAGTGTTCCATATTAGGAAGACCTAGCATCCAACCTTCTTCTGTGCTGCCCCACCAGTAAACTGGGTTTAGGTTAGGAAGACCTGTTTCAGTTACGAATTTAATATCGAAACCTGCACCTAGTACAAGCGCGATTGCAAGGCCTGTGAAAGCACATACTGGAATTGCTAGCCAACGCTTGTTCACTTTTGCAAGGAACGCGTATAGCGCGATAGTCACTGCTAGTACGATAAGACCAACGTAACCCATGCTGCCCGCTTCGACAGTAGAAGATTGTAGACCAACCGCCCATTCTTGAATCGAAGTAATTTGGCTCATGGTACCTGTTAAGCCCAAGAAGATAAGCAAGCCACCGGCTGTACCTTCTGAGGTGAGGTTCACCAGTTTGGAGCCGCCTTTCAAGGCACTTAGTAGAAGGCCGAATACACCGATTAGAATTGCCAATGCAAGAGGGTGGGCACCAGCTAGAGCGATGGTACCAATAAGAGGGATCATTGGACCGTGGTTACCTGCAAGGTTGGCTTTAGGGTTAACAAAACCAGAAGCAAGTACACAGAAAAGGAGTGCAGGGATAAGCATTTCTACACGAGCAACTTCGATAGCAAAATCTTTGCCTAAGTTAACGTGGTCCCATGCTGCAGTAAGACCTTCAGCCCAAGACATCATTACCGCAGAGTACATTGCGATAATACCGATAGTACCAGCAAGTGCTGGAACAAGGTCTTCAAGCTCAAAGCGGAAGTCACGACCTGGTAAGTTCAAACCATAGCGACGTGGCTTCATGATTTGTAGTTCGTGGTCTAGGTAGTCTGAACGGCTTGCGAACTCAGATGATGGACGGTGAAGCTCGCGGTAGCTTTTAGTCTCGATATCCGAATCAGAGTGCGCTTTATTCACTGCGTCTGACATAGATTCCTCATATATTTAAAAGTTATGAATTCTAAATTGAATTGTGTTTTTCCGCTTCCTGCGGCACTTCCTATGCTAGCTATTATTAGATTTTGTTGCACGAACAACTCGTGCCTAAGCATAGCTAATAACTTGT
Organism: Vibrio owensii CAIM 1854 = LMG 25443; assembly: GCF_000817815.1. Taxonomy (GTDB): domain Bacteria; phylum Pseudomonadota; class Gammaproteobacteria; order Enterobacterales; family Vibrionaceae; genus Vibrio; species Vibrio owensii. The sequence continues at coordinate 10,453 of NZ_JPRD01000046.1, read as the reverse complement.
TGTGTTGAGGCACAAAAAATTCCTCATCATTGGGGCGGAGTCTAGCAAGATAGCCCTTTGGGGTGATTGATTTAGATCACTTTAAGAATAGATGTGAAAGAAAACTACAGAAAGTGTCTGGCATGCGAACAACATGGTTATTTCGTGTGTAATTCGATTACACAAGTTGCATAAAATTAGACTTTGTTTTGCAGAAATAGTGCTCAATAATATTTATTGATGTCATTCATAGATTGTATAAAAAGCTGGCTTCATTCTTGCTTAGTACGGAGCAGAGACGATTTTTTGGCTAATCATTGCCGCTCAGTTTAGGAAGAAGACATGAAACAGCTTAAAGTACTGCCGCTAGTGGCAATTATTTCGGGATTAATGATCGGTTGTGGCGGCGGCGGTGGCGGCGGCGGTGGTGTACCTCAAACCCCTTTTAACTTCACATTTGTTGCAGGAAAGACGCAGGCACTGGCAAGTAACGGTTCATGTACGATTTATGATCGTTTTGACGTGAATAATGAAGAGCAAGTGTTGAACTACCATCGTCTAGGTGGCGTTCTTGATACTCAACTTACGGCTTACTACTCAGATGCGTCAGGAAACCGTGAAGGTGACTTAGTAACAGCGAACAACGATAAACTGACTATCATTCTACAGTCGATTCCTGATGGCGGCAGCGTGACGGTGCAAGAAGTGAATGGCACTATCATTAACGCAATCACATTCTCAAAAGATTTGTTGGAAGCCGATTCGTCGTTACGAAATGTGTACCTTTCAGCCGATGCTAATGTGAGTAACACTACCTGTTTAACAGGAAACAACGACTCGATCGTCAATAAAACAAACCTCGATTACAAAGCGGCAGAAGACGCCGTAGGTAACCCATATTCAACATTCTACTTTGATTCTCAGCTAGAGACGGTAACGGCAAACGAATCACGCTTTACTAAAGGCGAAGTGCTGCCAGCAGTGAGCACTGAAATAACGATGGTTGCCCAGTACCGAACAGATACTCGTTCTTCTCTATACCAATATGGTTTTGAAGATTGGGCTGATGATCGCATGGTATTTGCTGGAACTGCTTCTACTCCAATGGTGAATGCATCAGGTATTAACTTCTCTACCATCGACATTGATACCATCTACAAAAATTTCGCATACCGATTGGCAGAAGTGCCTAAGACTGGCGCATTTTATCACCCTGATGCTTTAAAAGGCGATGTGTGGACATTCAGTGTTGATGGCACAATCTCAACTCCGGGGTGGGAAGCAGCATACACAGACAAGGTTTCTGACAACTTTAGTATCGTAGTCGATGATGCTTCACTGTTTGCTGTAAATAACACTCAGAACACAAAACCAGGTGTGTCAAATAGCGTTGTTGATCTATCAGATAGTATCGGTCTGGGTAACGAAAACGGACTGCAGCGCGTAAGCTACCAAGAAGGTACAACTGTAGGGTCTACGCCATATGTGGTAAGGCACTCTGTTTACTCACTGATTGAACGTAGTATTGTTGTACCAGATTTGGATTACTCAAGTGTACCTGCTGGTGCTGAAGATGATCTTGTGATCTCTAATAGCTCTCAGATCACACAAAGCTATGTTTTCACTGAAGATGAAGGTGATGTACAAGCAGCAGACTTCTTAACAGCTTTTGCTAACGGTAATGGTACAGACACTAAAGAAGATGTGCTTGGTATTGTTATGAATGAGAAACAAGTTCGTGATATGGCAAACCGAGTTGCACAAACTAAAACTCTGCTTTTAGAGAGAACTAATTAACAGTTTTGTATCTTATTTAGCCCCTCACTTGAGGGGCTTTTTTATGTCAATTATTCAACAATAAAAGAATATAACGCTAAATATTGCATATTCATTTGATTGTTGTGGCTATCTATTCGAATTATTTAGGTTAATAATTTGTTGCAACTTCTCTAGGGTGGTGATAGTTTGTTTCAATTCAAAGAGGGCGGAGTCCCTTATTGCAGTGATTAAAACACAGGGAGTAAGGCGCAATGAATGACGTACCAGCGCTAGATATCAAAGACCTGCACAAAACATTTGGACAGAATGAAGTTCTTAAAGGCATTTCACTTGCCGCTCATAAAGGAGATGTTATCTCCATCATTGGCTCTTCCGGTTCTGGTAAGAGTACCTTCCTAAGATGTATTAACCTTCTTGAAACCCCAACTGCCGGCGAAATTTGGGTAAACGGTGAGCTTATCCAAATGAAAAATAACCGAGCTGGGGAATCCGTTCCTGCCAACGAAAAGCAAGTACAGCGTATTCGCTCTCGTTTAGCCATGGTATTTCAAGGCTTTAACCTTTGGTCACATCTAACCGTTCTAGAAAACGTGATTGAAGCACCAGTTCATGTTCTTGGCGTGCCGAAAGCACAAGCGATTGAAAACGCAGAGCTGCTTTTGAAAAAAGTTGGGCTATATGAGCGCAAAGATTACTACCCAGGGCATCTTTCTGGAGGTCAGCAACAACGTGCCGCTATTGCTCGTGCGCTTGCAGTAGACCCTGAAGTGATGTTGTTCGATGAGCCAACCTCCGCACTGGATCCTGAGCTAGTTGGTGAAGTTTTGGGGGTAATGCGAGACTTGGCAGATGAGGGCCGAACCATGTTGGTTGTGACTCATGAAATGGCTTTTGCGCGTGACGTATCTAACCATGTGATGTTTTTGCATCAAGGCTTAGTGGAAGAACAGGGAGACCCAGCTAAGCTATTTACAAACCCAGATTCGGAACGATTACAGCAATTTATCTCATCAATCTACTAATATTTCTTGGGTGGCAGTCTTTTGCCACCTATTAAGCACAACAATCAAAACCAAATAAAAGCAATCACAGGAGTATGGAAATGAAAAAGTGGTTATTAGCAGCAACGCTTGCTGCGACGGCAGTGTCTGGTATGGCTCAAGCGAAAGAATGGAAAACCGTTCGCTTTGGTATTGAGGGCGCTTACCCTCCGTTTAGCTGGACAGAAACCGATGGCTCAATCAAAGGCTTTGACGTAGATATGGCAAATGCACTTTGTGAAGAGATGCAAGTGAAGTGTCAGATCGTTGCTCAGGATTGGGATGGCATCATTCCTTCCCTACTTGCCCGTAAATACGATGCGATCATCGCGGCAATGTCGATCACTGAAGAACGTAAAAAGAAAGTCGACTTCACTGGTAAGTACGCTCAAATTCCAAACAAATTCATCGCTAAGAAAGGCGCAGGTTTAGATTTTGATAATCTTAAAGATGTGAAAGTTGGTGTTCAACGTGCGACGACGCATGACAAGTACTTGACGGATAACTACGGTGACGATGTCGAAATCGTTCGATACGGTTCATTCGACGAAGCGTATCTAGACCTGGCTAACGGTCGTATCGCTGCTGTATTGGGTGATGCATCTGCCCTTGAAGAAGGCGTACTAAACAAAGCGGGCGGTGAAGCGTATGAGTTTGTTGGTCCTTCTTTAACTGACCCTAAATGGTTTGGTGAAGGTATGGGGATTGCCGTTCGTAAACAAGATAAAGATTTGACGAAGAAGTTAGACGCAGCGATTAACGCGCTACGTGAAAAAGGTGTTTACCAAGAAATCGCGGGTAAATACTTCAACTACGATGTTTACGGCGACTAAGCCGTAGCTAAGCGACCGTTAGCTTGTTCCTAGAAGTCGCTAACGGTCGATTTTTGAGTTTTAGGGATTAGGAACTCACCTATGCTGGATCTACAAGGATATGAAGCCTCGATTTTAAAAGGGGCGCTAGTAACCATCGAAGTCGCCGTACTTTCTCTGATTTTAGCCGTTGTTCTTGGCATGCTTGGCGCCTTGGCAAAGCTTGCTCCTTACAAGTGGGCGAGAGCAATCGCGACGTTATACACCACCATCATTCGCGGTATCCCAGATTTGGTTCTGATGATGTTGATCTTCTTTGGTGGTCAAATTCTATTAAACAACAGCCTTTACTCTATCAATGAGACGCTCAATGAATGGTTTACCTCAAGTAACCCTGATCATGAGTGGACGTCTTACTTGCCAGATTACATTGATGTCAGCCCGTTTATTGCCGGTGTATTGACCATTGGCTTTATCTTTGGCGCTTATATGGCGGAGACATTCCGCGGAGCAATCATGGCGGTAGACAAAGGCGAGTTGGAGGCGGCAAAAGCTTATGGCATGAGCCCCGTAATGTCTTTTCGAAGAATCCTCTTACCACAAATGATTCGTCATGCCTTACCCGGCTTTGGTAACAACTGGTTAGTGTTGCTCAAGACGACGGCTTTAGTTTCCATCATCGGTTTGGAAGACATGGTTCGTATGAGCTCATTAGCAGCAGGTACAACCAAAATGCCGTTCACCTTCTATATGGCTGTCGCGATCATCTTTTTGTTCTTTACCAGCGTTTCGACCGGTTTGCTTAAGCTGGTGGAACGTAAATTCAGTATTCACGCGAGGTAAGCCATGGATTTTTCATTGATAATTGAAAGTTTCCCGGTCTACCTAGATGGATTGTGGACGACAGTATGGTTAGTTGCTTTAGCGCTTGTGATTGGTCTATGTGTATCAATTCCATTAGCTATCGCACGTAACAGCACGAATTACGCGTTAAGTTTGCCGTCATGGGCGTTTATTTACTTTTTCCGCGGGACGCCATTGCTGGTGCAGCTTTATCTCATTTACTACGGTATGGACCAATTCTTCCCAGTGAAAGACACGCTTTGGGAGCATGCTTGGTTCTGTGCCTTGGTGGCTTTCGTTCTTAACACTTCGGCTTACACGGCGGAAATCATTCGTGGTGCGATCAATGGTTTGCCAAAGGGCGAAGTAGAAGCCGCAAAAGCATACGGCATGAGCAAGTTTATGACTTACCGTCGTATCATCTTGCCAAGTGCGCTTCGCAGAGCGTTACCTGCTTATTCGAACGAAGTCATCTTTATGCTTCACGGCAGTGCGGTTGCAGGTATCATCACCATCATGGACCTAACTGGTGCCGCACGATTGGTGAACTCAAGATACTACGCTCCGTTTGAGTCCTTCTTGACGGCAGGCCTGTTCTATATGGCGTTGACATTTATTATTCTTTGGTGCTTTAAAATTGCCGAGAAACGTTTCTTGGCGTATCTAAGACCATTGAGCTAGTACATGCCTATTGTTCGGATACGTAAAGAAAGAGCGCCAATTGGCGCTCTTTTTAGGTAGATGAAGGGCGAGTGAGTTTACCTATACAAATTGGAAATCACCGTCAAAGGCTGCGTCGGTATAAATGACGACTTCTTTACCACCTTTGGTAAAGGTGTAGGCTGTTAATACATCTGAGCCTGATAGGCCTAAGGAATCAATCATGCCTTGGTCTAGCTTGTAATCTGATGACGCCATAAGGTCCGCCACCGTCATAGTAACACCATCATCGGGATCGCCTTGAGTATCGCTTTCTAGGCTCCAACCATTGCTTTCATCGAGCTTGATATCTTCTACACCAAGTGCAAAGAATTCTGATTGGCCATCGTCTTTACTCTTGGTGTTATCGCTCGCTCCACCTTGGTGGTAGGCTTTGCCTAGAGTTAGGGTTACAGAGTCACTATCACTATTGGTACCAATGACAGCTTCAATGCCTTTAATATTGTCTCCGCCTTTAGACATGTCGATATCGATAGGGCCATCTTTATCGTTGGCGACAAGAACGTCGAATCCTTTACCTCCTCGGATTAACGTATCGTCCGCGTCGTAAGCAATAGTATCGTTGCCTTTGCCACCGCGGACTTCGTCAGCACCACTACCACCAATGATCACGTCATCGCCTTTGCCGCCTTTAAGTACGTCGACACCGGCACCGCCATCTAGCCAGTCGTCACCTCGGCCACCTTTCAGTAGTTCCGGTTCTGCAACTGTCGTTACAGTATGCTCAACATCATTAAAGTCGTTATCATTACCTGATAAGTCAGTATTGTCGTTCCATTGGAACAAGGATGTTCCTTCACCGTTCGGAGATACTTGCGCATGGATTGGGAGACCCAATTCAAATGCAGCTTCACCGAGTAATTGCGCATCTAGATCGAATTCTGAAACATCAATAAATCCCTCAGATTCAATGCCGTTATCGGCACCGTCTGGAACAATGAAGAAGCCCAGCTTACAGGCTTCGCCGCCCATCATTTCTTTTGAAATAGAAGTCGATGAGCTTTCGACGTTCTTAACGTCAGACCACAAGATGCCTACATTTACTACATCCCCATTGGAATCTGCAGTATAGAACCCAAGAGAATTGTTGAATCCAGCGTCTGATCCTATGAGTTCGACATCAAAAGTGCCATTAAACTCGCTGATGTCATACATGCCGTTTTCTGGCGTAGGCAAGGTTTCTTGGTTATCACCACCAAGTAGAACATCATCACCGCGTCCACCGTGTAACTTATCTGTACCATCACCAGTTAGACCAACCGCTTCTACCGATGTGACGAAGAAATCACTCGCGTCCTGCCCATTACCTTTGTCAAATTCAGGACCAACAGCAGAAAACTGAATTTCATCAAAAGCTTTGAAGCCCGTGTCTTCAGGTGTTATTTCTAAGTAGCCGCTGTGGTTGTTGCCATCTTTCAAATCAGCAGCCGTGAAGTCTCCTTCAGCGACAAGAATACCTTCTCGGTAAGCTGCCCAATGACCAGTTTCATCAACGCCATCATTACCTTCATCGAGGTAGAGATTCGAAATGCCCACTTTGGCTGCCATCGTATGTTCCTCTAGACATACAGACAGAATCTCTGACCCTATTGTGTCTGGTCCAGCACCGTCACTGTCGATGTACGAGTAGCCGATCTGTGAGTTAACACCGCTTTCCGAGTTGCCTTTTACACCGTATCCGGTTTCACCGTTCGCTGCTCCTTTGGTGACAAGCATGCCCTCTGAACCATCAGGATTGTAAGCTGTCGCGTTATCAAGACCCAAACCGTCACCCTCTGGTGCCTCAGCGGAGTCTAAATCTAACTCAAACTTACCAGACTGCTCATTGAAAGAAAGGGCATCAAAATTGTCACCAATGAGTACGTCTGCGCCTTTGTTACCTCGGATTAAGTCATCACCGGGTTTCGAGCTTTCATCGATATTGTCTCCGTCTCTAGGAGTGCCATCACCAATCAATACATCGTTAGCTTGGTATTGGTGAAGAGCGACATTATCGAGTAGGGAACCAAGAGAATCTTCGTTACCATCGGCCATAAATGAAATGGTATGTTCGCCAGCGCCTAGATCTAGATCTAGATTGACCGTTTCCCAGCCATAGTTGTTGTATGTTCCGACAACTTCGCCATCAATGAGAACCTTCAGACCGTTTGTGTCTGCATTAGAGGTGCGGTTGGTGTGATCAAATGAGAGTTTGAATGTGCCTGCGGTATCAACCGTGAAGGTTTGACTGACGGTTGAGTTGGTTACGGTATTATCGCCATCTTTATGAGAATCAAGCTCTAATACGTTTTCTCTTGCCGTATCTTTGTTAGCTCCATAACCACCATTATTTTGGATTTCGATTAAACCTTCGGTTGCTTCCCATCCACCATAACTAGAGTAGGTTTGCCAGCCGCCATGATCGACAACAGGAGTATCGCCTACGCTATCATCAAAATCACCATTGGCTAGTAAGTTATTGTCATCCGTTTTCGCTCGACGATCACCATAAATAATGTCGTTGTTACCACCGCCTTCGACATAGTCGTTGCCAGAGCCAGCAACAATGATGTCATCGACACACCCCACATGCTCTACGTCTTTATCACGAGCTAAGTCGATGTTGGGATTTACGCCAGCTTCGTCTTTTGCATCAATACTGTGGTTCCATGATTCGATAACATCGTTACCGTCTCCCGACTTAATGGCTTCAGAACCTCGACCACCGGCAATAAAGTCGTCACCACTACCGGTTATGACAACGTCATCATCCTTACCTGCTCTTACCTCATAATTAGTGTCATCATTTCGAATTAGTACATTCGGCTCATCTCTACCACCCTGACTTTCTGTGTTTCCGTCTAGTAGCACTCCAGAGTTACTTGCGTTTGTCTGAGTTACATCTATTTCCGCCATTGTGTCATCCTCATATATCGCGAGATACATAGAGGCAGCTCAGCCATCTCAATGCCATTTGAGATCTGTAGCTTTCCGTCCCCACCTCGCAGTGGGTTTGGCTTTATCATCCTTTTGTTTATCAGTTAATTAGCCAGTAACGTCGAGGGATTATGATTTTTTGAATAAGTCTTACATCTCTCGCATCGCTTTATATGAAGCGACGGCGAGAGGGTTGAGCAAATAGTCCAACGGGGTTTGATCTTCTATTAGGATCATAACCTCAGCGGGCATTCCGGGGTATAAAGAGACCGACTCGCCGAGTTGATTTAACATGTCGGCATCGAGTGACACTCGCGCTAGATAAGCGGACGAACCTGTAGCTTGATCGCTAATGCGGTCAGCAGAAACGTGAATCAGCTTACCCTCAATTGGCGGTGTTTTCCGAAAACTAAAGGCGGTAAGGCGTACTTGTGTTGCCTGTCCGATATGAAGAACTTCGATATCTTCTGGTTTTACAAGTGCTTCCACAATGAGCTCATCTTCTTGGGGTACGATTTCCATTAATGTGTCGCCAGGAGCAATAATCGCATGCTCGCCTACAACATTCAGCCCAACAACGACACCACCTTGGGGAGCTCTGATCTCGACGCGTTCCAAGACATCACTCGCATTCACCATCGCTTCTCGAGTTTCGTTTAGTTTACGTTCAAGCTCTTGAACCTCTTCACCGAGTGTTTTTGCGTAGTTAAAATCTGCGTTTGCGAGCTCCATTTTTGCCTCGGCAACAAAGCCTTTAGCTCGACCTATCTGAGCGCTAAGGTCGGCAATTTGTCCTTCCAATTGCGAATGTTCGCGTTGCAAATCTAAGTACCGAGACTTAGATGTGTTGCCTGATGTCAGAAGTTTTTTGTGCATGGCAACTTGCTCAGAAAGATAACGAATACTCTCTTTTCCTGCTTGGTAGCGTTTTTGTAAACCCACCATATCGAGGCGAGCTTGCTCTATCTTCTCAATTAAAATATTGCTCTCACCAACGCGCAGTGAGCGTCGTTTTTCATATAAAGCTTGTTGTGTGCGAATGATGGATTGAATATCGGCTGAGTCACTTCTAGAGAGCAAACGGCTATCGAATTGAATTTCAGGATGATCGGCAAGTTCCGATTGCAAGCGATTTAAACGCGCTAAATCGCTCTGCCATTGTGCTCTCAGTCGGTTTAGGTTGGCCTGAGCTTGAGTCGCACTTAACGTTATGAGCAAATCATCTTTGGTTACCCAATCACCATCTTTGACGTGCACTTTCTCAATAATCCCGCCTTCTAAGTGTTGGACTGGTTTTCGTTTGGATTCCACAATTACCACGCCAGGGGCAATAGCGGCCGAGCTAAGCGGAGAGAGGCTAGCCCAGGTCATGAACCCGCCTACCATGATAAATAGAACCAGCATCGAGATGAGAACCACGGGTTTGGTAGTGAAAGAGAGCTTACGTCCATCTTCGAATTCAATGCCGGAGCGTTGTAATGTCGTTTTACTCATTCGAAGCCTCCGACTTTGGTTGTGTTCGAGAGCGTTCATCCATCATGGATCGTAAAACTTTGCTTGCTTCCCCCGCTTTGGTGATTTGACCTTGGTTGAGTTCGACTACCCAATCGACATGGCGTAGTAGGTGAGGTTGGTGCGTAATCATGACGACGGATGTGCCTTCTTCGCGGCAAGAAGCCAATAATGAGGTGAGGTATTCTTCTCCCTCTTTGTCCATGTGTGAATTGGGCTCGTCTAAGACCAACAACTTGGGTTTGAAACAAATAGCTCTTGCCAGAGCGAGTTTTTGTGCTTGCCCGCCAGATAGCTGGTGGCCGCCATCTCCGATGATGGTCTCGTAACTATTTGGTAATTGAAGAATGGTTTCATGGACACCAGCGCGCATGGCTGCTCTGATGATCTGCGAGTCGGTTACTTCTACATCGAAGTGAGCGATATTCTCTTTAACGGAGCCTTGTAAGAACTGGATGTTTTGCGGCAGGTAACCGACCGTGTGTTTGAACTGGTCCCGATCCCAGTGGGTAACGTCTAAACCATCAATGCACACTTTGCCCGAGGTTGGTTTATGTATACCAGTAACGAGTTTACATAAGCTGGTTTTTCCTGAACCACTGGCCCCAATGATTGCAACACGATTTCCTGTCTCTAGCCTGAGTTTGAGCTGTTTAAGAACAGGTTCACCTTTGTGGTGTTCTGGCGACCAAGCCACTTGATCAAAACGAAGCTCTCCCGAAACTTCTGGTAACGTGATTCGTTCAGGCTCTGTTTGGCTTTTGTTGACGGCTTGCTTGATGCGGTCGGCTGCTGCTAGTCCTGTTTTCCAGCCTTGAAACCCGGCAGTCAGTTGTTCAATCGGGTGAAGCG
>NZ_JPRD01000045.1 GCF_000817815.1 Vibrio owensii CAIM 1854 = LMG 25443 | reverse complement strand
TGTACCGTCCTAAATAAGGTTGACACATTTCCAACATGAAATTGGAGAGTGTCATGAAATCAACGAGTAAACGAACCCAACGAGATTATTCTCTTGCCTTTAAATTGACGGTTGTTGACCAAGTAGAAAAAGGTGAAATGACCTATAAACAAGCTCAAGAGCGATATGGGATACAAGGTCGATCTACTGTCTTAGTTTGGCTTCGTAAGCACGGTCAGCTAAATTGGTCTAAAGGAATAGAGAAACCAAACATAGTAGGTAATGGTATGCCTGATTCTCCTTCTATCCAAACTCCAGAACAACGGATAAAAGAACTCGAGCAACAACTTGAGGAAACTCAACTGAAAGCGGACTTCTTTGAAGCTGTCGTAAAAGTAATGGATAGAGATTTTGGAGTTCGAATCTCAAAGAAGCGCAAAGCCGAGTTATTAAGGAAAAAACGGTCAAAAGGCTCACAGTAACTAAAGCTTGTCACTTCATTGGTATTACTCGACAGGCGTTTTACAAACGTTGTGCGCTAGAGCTTCAGCGAACTCGGACAGAGCAGTCTGTCATTCGGTTCGTCAAAGAGCAAAGGATTCTGCATCCTCGATTAGGAACTCGAAAGCTCAAGTACTTACTCAGTCTGAATAACATTTATATAGGGCGAGACCGTCTGTTTTTATTGCTAAAACAGCATCGCCTATTGGTCTTAAACCGTAGGGCTTATCATCGAACAACAAACAGCCATCACCGGTTCCACTGCCATCCAAACCGAATCAAAGAGGGCATGGTTCCAAATAAACCGGAGCAGTTGTGGGTCGCTGATATTACTTACTTGGCAACGCGAGCGGGAAATACTTATCTCAGCTTAATCACTGACGCCTACTCGAGGAAGATAGTTGGATATCATCTCGATGATAATATGAAGACGCAAGCCGTTAAGAGTGCGTTCCTGAAGGCTTTGAAAAAGCGGCGATATGAGAGCGAGCTTATTCATCACTCTGACCGAGGTATTCAATACTGCTCTGAGGAATATCAGTCATTGCACAGAAAATATCATGTGACATGCTCTATGACAGATGGATACGACTGTTATCAAAACGCTCTAGCGGAAAGAGTAAATGGTATCTTAAAGATGGAGTACTTGCTGACTAAGCCGAATGACTTGAATGAAGCTAAGAAAATGGTTGCTGAATCGGTGAAACTCTATAATGAACAGAGGCCACATACAGCTCTAAAATACAAAACGCCC
>NZ_JPRD01000044.1 GCF_000817815.1 Vibrio owensii CAIM 1854 = LMG 25443 | reverse complement strand
ATGATAGACCTGAGACACTATTCTATCTTGATCCTCCCTACGTACCTGACACTCGGATTAATGGAAAATACGAGCATGAAATGACCATAGAGGAGCACATGGATATGGTAGACAGCTTGCTGGGCATTGAAGGCAAGGCTGTTCTTTCCGGATACGCTCACCCTGTGTATGAACCTCTTGAGGCTGCAGGCTGGAAACGAATAGACATTGAGGTTATTGCCACATCAAGCAAGACGAGAACGAAGCGCACAGAGTGCCTTTGGATATCGCCATCCTGCGATCGGCCCAAGCTCACAATAGAAGAACCAACTCAAGACAACCTGACAAACCGACAAGCAGCAGCTTATCGCGTCCACAAGGCGAGAACGGAAGACAGCGAAGCAAAAATAATCGAAGCTATCAAGATACTGAAGAGGATAGGAAAAAAGGTGACAAAGGCCGAAGTGGCAAGAATGACCGGCATTTCTCGGGTGCAAATATCCCGACGCTATTCCCACTTATTCTAAAAAAGGCGGTCGAGCCGCCTTTCCTTGTATTTGTACTTAAACTGAAGCCTCACTCTTTTGAGCCAGCTCTTCCTTTAACTGACCAATAAATGGGATCCAGACCTTATCCCAGAAGTCCTGACAGCAAGGGGACACTTTGGTTGCTGACGGGAGATACTCGTAGTCACCGAACACTTTCTCAAATAAGGGATGATCAATAAGCTCCTTGTAATACAAGTCGCCTTCTCTGTGCTCAGTGCACAGCATGTCTTGCCACGCCTCCCTCGCCTCTGCTTTGGTCAGGCCATCTTCACGGCGTGATTCTATGATGCATTGCTTCACCTCAACAGGGTATTGCTCAGGTGCCGGCACGTAGTGTTTATAGCCGGTGAGCTTCTTCATGCAATAATCGAAATCAATTTCAGTCAGAAACTCTTTGGGATCACCTCCGCAGTGGGTCCAGTTATGAGAGTATGTGCCATAGTCTGAGTTGATAGCCACTCTGACAGATTCTTTGCCGCAGATTAAGAAGATATCACCCCAGCCCACACAGCTGTCGTGACGAACTTGGTATAGATCCGCTTGCGTTTTGATTACTTTAGTCATGATTCCTCCAATCTACAGCTTGATGGCTTTAACTTGCTTGACTACTGACAAACACAAGGGACACGTAATTCCCCCACGTTTAACTACTTTAAATTCCGCTTTAATAATGTTGTCACTGTCCACAGCATCACCGCATAGTGTGCGCTCGGTGTCCATTGAGGCCAGTGCGCACCAAACCTGCTCTGACTCTTCTCTCACTCCTTGTGAGTGGCTTTCTGTTATCTTGATTAAATGATTTGCCATACCTACCTCACAGCCCAATATCAATGCTTAGGTAAACATCACGCACGCGCTCATCCGTGATACCGATGTATTTAAACGTCTCCGTGACGCTTGAGTGGTTGAATAGCTTCTGCAGTACATTAATGTCTGCGCCGTTCTTATAGGCGTGGTAGCCGAAGGTCTTACGCAATGAGTGCGTATTCAAGCTGTAATCCAGCCCCAGACTGTCTTTAACATCAATCAGCTTGGTTGATATCCATTGACGGCTAACCGGCTTAGGATCGCCTTTGACACGATTTCCGGTAGCCTGAAACAGATAGATAGCCTCGGGATTGTTCATTCTCAGGCGCTCAACGCACTGCAGCGCGGTTCTATTCAATGTCAGGCGCTTTGGTTTGCCGGTTTTCTTCTCTTCCAGCTCAACGTAACCAATATCTTCGCCTTCCAGCTGCATTGTCTTGATGTCGTCGAATTTAAGCTTCAGCAGGTCGCTAATACGCAGGGCCACATTACAACCGAGCATGACCAGCTCAGCCTCTCGATGGTTCCCCCACTTTTTGAGGCGGTTGTAGATGGCTCTCACGTCATCCAGATCTTTGATTGGGTCAACTTGTTTCATTTCATACTCCCTGACCGTGCAGGCTAATTGAAATTACCTGCACTTGATCATTCTTCTGGTGATTAACTTTACGCTGCTTGTTCTGTTGCTAATCCAGACTTTCTCAATGCAGCCTGAACCGCTTTGACGATGCGAACCATGTAAGCGTATTGGTGGGGCACTCTTGTAGGGACTGTGACAATGCCAAGGTCTAAATATTCGAACTCTTCTTTGCTTTCATGATCAGGGCACTTGTAAGTGTCATAGCTGTGCTCGGGAGCGTACTCTTCCCAATCTTCGATATCGTAAAGCGCACGGGCCAAGCTGGAACCGATATGATTTAAACGGCGACAGCCTAAGATGTGCGCTCTCGCCAGAGGCAGAAAAGCATCATAATCCGGCTCTTCGCTACTTAGCGAACCACACAGATTAGAGATCAGGTAGTGCTCATCACAATCACAGAAGAACTGAGCAATAGTTCTGCCACCCATCGCGCCCCAGTATGAGGACCACGATTTACCGTAGCACTCAATGACAATCTTTCCTTTGCCGGCAACATAGTCTTCCAAAAATACGGTGATAGGGTCGAGAGATTCAATCTCAGTGATGCGCAACTTAATCGCTGTGCTTTGTTCGATTTTCATGATTTTTTCCTTTGGTCGGGGTTACAAATCTAATTGCTATAACGAGAATATAATAAGATTGTGTAAATCAATCAAGGGAAAGATAGGGAAATATGAGAAATGACGGGCGATTTCTTATTGCTAAAACGTGCTTTTAGCAATTAGGAAGGTAAAAAAAGGCCCCGCATCCTTGCGAGGCTACCCTACTAGTTGGCAATGCAATTTCATCATTGGGATAGCAATGTTCGGTCTTGGCATGAGGCTGGGGGTCGACAGCCAGTGTGGCTAATCACCGCTTACCGTACCCCCGTATGCAGCTAAGGGAAGCTACGCCATTGCAAACAATGCCCGTTCATCTTAGTGCGTCTGCGATCACCCTAACCACAACAAAAAAATGTTGGATATAAGAAAGCCCACTCACAGGAGCGGGCTTTGTCTTACACCGAGTTGAAAGAAGGATAACCTTTCAAAAGCGATAGTACGGGCGCTAATGCGCTGGCACTACAACATTTTCTTGTTATCCTCGCCGCCCTGCTAAGCCATGCAATGGCGCAGCCATTGCCCGTAATTTAGCCGATTAGGACCATTGTTCCTATGTAAAGTGTAAGAGTATTTTTTGCACAGGGTTATCCCCTTGATTTGGGGATAACCGCCTATGCTCGCCTGTAGAACTTAAAGAACTCGTCCAGTCGTTCGACCTCCATCAAGCCAACCTGTGCGTACTCATTCAGCCCATCGTCTATCCAGTCACTGCAAGCTGCCTGAATCGCGGCCCTGACATCTGGGTAATCATCAGCCTCACACTCAACCACACCACCGCTTTCAATCGCAGCGATAGCCTGATCCGCTGGGCTTGCCTCTTCCTCTCCCAGCAATGCCATTGCTTTCGCCAGAGCATTATCAGATTGACCATCGCTTTGCTCGCCGGCAGGAATGTAATCAACCAACCAGAAGAACGCCGTTGCATCAAAGATGTCGGGAGACTTGATACCCTCACTACGCAGCTGCTTCTTGGAGAAGATGCGCCAGCGGCCCAACTCGTCAAACTCATACGGGATCTTGACGAACTGTTTCTGCAGTTTCTTCTCAAACTGTTTCGTCTCACCTTTATGCAGCTTCAAGCGGCCAGTGCCCAAGGCTTCTTTGACCATGACACAGGCAAAGTCTTTCTCTTTCGGGAAACGCTGCTTCACTGAGTTCGCGTGTGGTGGTCGGCCCCAGTGGATACGAGTCACGTTCACACCCAGCTTTTCACACTCTTGCGCTGTCGTCAGACCATAACCGTCCGCATCAATGCCAACCGAAATATTGGTGTAACCAGCCGTTTCTTGGTGAATAAAGCGAGCAAATTGAACCCCGTCCATATCTGCCGGCGCTTCAATCGCTTTCACCACTTCAACCTGTCGCTCACTACCAAAGCCACAGACCTTACCAATCTTGAGGACTGAACTATCTCGACCTTCACCACCGGCGACGTCGGCAACAGCCACCCAGCCCCACTCATCAGCAAATTCAATAACCGCCTCAAAGCCTTTATCAACCAGACTACGGGAGATCAGGAAGCCACTTGCATCATCAGGACAAACACCCAGAACACGGATCCCGTATTCAGGGCTAGTCACGCCACCGTACTCGATGCGCTTCTCTCGGATAAACTTGAGGTTAACAAACGGACTCATTTCACTGTTGAGCGTGATAGCCGTGTACAGCCCTTGCTCAGCCAGCTCCATTTGAGAGTCAGCAAAGTGACCGGTCGGCCTTGTAAACTGACTAATGAGCAGCATTTTGTTGTTGTCTTCGGTCAATGCACCACGCAGCACCTCAAAGGCTCGATCTGATACGCCTGACGCCTCATCGACCACAACCATATAGTCTCGACGGTGCTGACCGGCCAAGCCTTCCTCATTGCCCTTAGAGCAGGTTTTACCAAAGATTTGCCAGACACCTTTGTAGCCTTTGGCGTAGAAAGACTTCGCGGTAATGATGAAGTACTGCTCTAACCATGGCTGACGCTGGCAGATCTTCACCCAGAGACGCTTGATGTACGAGAAGACAACGTTTGTTACCTGATCCAGCGAGTTTGCGGTCAACATGCACAGAGACTCAGGGTGCGTGATGATGAAGTGCAAACACAATGCAGCGGTCAGGTGGGATTTACCGGTACCGTGACCGGACGCCACAGACACACGCGCCCCGACAGGCGTCAGGGCGTTAATGACTTCGATTTGCTGAAACGACGGCTCCATCCCGATAACATCATAGATAAACGCCAATGGCCGGCTGCGATAGCTCGCTGCAAAATCCAGATAACGAGGATCCAGAGTAATAGCAGCGTGCTTATGCTTCTTGCGGCTTCTGTTCCTAGCTGCCATGGCTATCCTCAGCGTTTAGCGCTTCCAGTTCAGCCATACGCGCCGCCAAGAACTCTTCAGAGCTTTGCTGATTACCAAGCTGCAGCTGCTTCTCGCGCTCTTCCACCATCTGAGGCGTAACTGCACCCGTTGGTAGCTCGGAATCGTCATCATCGCCTTCACCCAGCTCAAAGCGGATCTGCGCCAGTAGGTTAGGCGGAATGTCTAAGCCATTCGCGCTGAGCATGTGCCCTGCGGTTAATGCGTCAATCTCTTCATTTGCTAACTGGTTAAAGACGGTCGACTTGATAGCCAGCTGCTCGCTGTAAGATAGCGTGCTGCCCTGCAACAACTTCTGACGCAATGACTCCAAGTTAGCAACACGGCCCATCCAGCGGTCAATCACAGCGTCCCAGTCCACGCGCTTCATCTTTATCGTGGTACCCAGCGGACCTATGTTGTCCTCAAACGCTTCTGCACGCATCGCTGCATGGTTGAAGTAGTCAGGCTTTTGAAAACTAGGCGTAAAGCCTTCATCATCCGGATCCGCTGCAGGGGGCGGCGGTTCGTTGGCCGCTTCTTCTGCCTTTCTTGCCTGCTCTTCTGCAATTCGCTTCTCGATGTACTCCTGTTCGCCCTTCAACCGGAAAGCTTCAGCCAACTTAGCGCGAGCTAAGGCCAACTCATGATCAATACCGCCAGCAGCAGAAAGCGCTGTTTCATACGCTTCCGCCATTTCATCCGTCAGGTGGCGAGCATAAAGCCCGTGCTTTCTGGCGTTGGAATTGCCAGCCTGCCCACCCCTATTTCGTTTTGCACCAGACTGGGAAAACGATCGATCACTATTGCGCGCGCGCTCCCCGTCAGAGTGATCACTATTGGTATTAACTTGTTGTTTAGACTTGGTTTTATTGCCTTTTTTGGTTGTTGTTTTACTGGCTTTGCGATCGCTTAAACGATCATTATTAAGATCGTTATTGCGATCATTATCGTGGTCGATCGGGGCATTGCCCGATATTTCAATCTTACCTTTGCGGTACTGGGTAATCGCACGGGTGAGAGAGCCAAGCGGCACCCCTTCATCCTGTGCAAAGTCTTTGTTTTTGTACTTGGGGTCGTCCTTCTGGCGCTGAAATAACAGCGCCAGTAGACTCGACCAATCGTAGGTGGACTTTCTAGCCATAGCTAACCTCTACTACTGTGCTGCCGCTGCTTCAGCAATACAGTGATCGCACTTTGCTAGTGACTCGTTCTCTTGTAGTAACCTCTTGTTTATCTTCTCCAATTTCGCTAAACGCTGAGACATTTCAGCAACTTGGCTCTCCAACTTACTGCGCTCGCGCTCCCACTCTATGCGTTCATTTTCCAACTGCTTTGAATACAGGGCTTCAATGGTCTTGACGCGCTTATCAAGGTCCTCCTGCAACTGGTTCATTACTTTTTGCTGCAACTCCACGACAGACGTCGCCCCTTGAATCATGACCTCATCGGCCCGTGCATCATCAAGTGGCTTTTCTTGTCGTTTAATCATGAAGTTCCAAAAACCAGCGCCCAGAACGGCAGTGATCAATGGCACCACAAAATCTTTAAGCTCAGTCCCCGTCATCCTGTTCGCCCTCACCTTCCACCCATTCACGAAGCGACTGTTTATCGACGTTACAGGCTTTAATGACCGCTTCCCGCTCAACGCTCTGAGCGATACCGTCTTCAAAGCTGTCACCCCTCAGCGGTGCATCAGGGCAGTCTTTAAGCCATTCCGGTGGTGGATACTGCTTCTCTACAACGGTTTTAATCACCGTCACTGTTTTTGGTGGCGCCGCCGAGCATCCGGATAACACTGTCAGGCATCCGAGTACGCAAACACGCAGCCTCTTTCCCATCATTGCCACTCTCCTTCTCAAGTTGAGCGAGTTTTCGTCCTAACTCACTGTTACTCTTAGAAAGTTCGCGCTCACGATCTGCAGATATTTTCCGCTCAAGATCTCGCGCTTGCTCCATCTGAGTGATTTGCTCGTTGGACTCTTGCAAGTCCTGCTTAAACTGGGCATTGGTTTGCGCCAGCTGGGCATTCTCTTGCGTTTTGGTTTCAATGGTGGTCTCTAAGTTGTCGATGGTGATGTACTGGACGCCTACGACGCCTACGACGCCCAGTAACAAAGCCCCAATGAGACCACCTGCGACATACACAGGGTTCATTTGAGCATCCTCATCTGCATCCAGTACCGCCAAATCCGCTCAACATAGGTTTTGGTCTCTTTCGAGTGATGCCCTGTTACCTGCGGAAGACACCGGATGATGTCTTTGTAGGGAGCGGGATTACCACAAAGCTTTTGAGCCTTGATGATCCAGCCACACCCAGCGTTGTAACAGGCCCAAGCGAGCGATAAGCGGTCCGACATTGGGCGGGGGGACTTCCACACATTCAGCCTGCCGGCCATGTAGTACGCAGCAGCTTCGATGTTGTGAACAGGGCTATGCACCGACACCTCATCAAAACCAAGCTGAGCGGACACTTCAGCCCACGTAGCAGGCATAAACTGCCCCAATCCTGCCGCCCCGACATAACTGACGGCCTGCGGGTCGAGAAGGCTCTCCTGATACAGCTGAGCCTTTAAAATCTCCATCCCATAGACCGCCTCATACGCCGGAAGCCAGCGTTTTGCTGACTTCCGGATCTGCGTGTCGTAAGTGTCAGGAAAGGACGCTGCCAAGGAGGAAGCAGGTACTGCCGAACATAACGCACTGGTAAATAGCAATAGAGCGGTAATCGCCCTTTTCTTTAGCTTGCGCAATCCAGTCATTTTTCACCCCGTCTTCACCAAAAATAACCTTGCGCATCATGGTCATAACCACCAAAGCAAGGCACAACAACACCAACTTCATACCGATACCAGTCAGAGCGGTCACGCCCATCGTGGTGAGATTGATTGATTCAGGCATAAGCCCTCCGATTTATTAACAAAAAGACAGCGTTAGCTGAGCCTGTAGTTTGTTTCGACGGGGGATTTATCGCATCAACACGTTTTTATTGAGCTGCGCCGGCCTAGAACGTGAATCCTCCTATGCAATAGATTCACTGAGGCGCGACAAGCCCACGTAACACAAGGGATTACGCAAAGCAGCACTAAACCAGTGATTACGCGCCAGTCTCGCTTTTTTATCGGGCTTTTCAGTGAAATACAGGCATAAAAAAACCAGCGCTCTGGCTGGTCTTTAATCGTATGAGTAGTGTTTTAACGTGACGTCGTCACCTAACCCCATATGTGCATTTGAAGATAACGGGCCTTGCCGATAGGTATCCAAATCAATCCACCGTAGCCGTCGCCCCAGTAGTCAGTGCTTGTGTCATCGTAGATATAACGAACCGCGACACTCTCACCATACCAATCTCTTGCTCGCTCTTTGCTGCCAGAGACTTTATCAAAGCCAACAACTTCAATACTGTTCACTCTGTGTTCTTCAAGCTGACTCTCAATAAAACTATAGATTTTAGGCTTTAAGGTGCGTTTGAGACGGGCAAGAAGCTTATTTTCACGCTTAGCTTGAGCTTTCTCTTGTTCCATCATTTCTTTCATTTCAAGATCACAAGAAAGCTTGTATTCCTGATCGCAGGTGTAATGAGAAACGCCAATAGACAGGCTAACGCGCTCATCACTTTGATAAACATCTGTGCCACAATGGACACATTGACCATAATTCATAAATTCACTCGTACAGCTCGTCTTCTTCCCACTCAGTAGGAACACGAACCAAACAGCCTTCGCTATGGTCCATTTCCCACTCACCGCTCTCTACAAGCTCTTTTCCGCATGAATCACAGACGTTATAGAACCGGCCATATTCAGCGATAGTTTCACTTAGGTGCTCTTGGCAAAAATACTTTTCACAACCATGCTCATCGACACCATGCATACCACCACAAGCATAAGAGAGGCCTCTATCAATTTTTTTATCGCAACCTTCATGATCACATACCGCTGCGTGAGCATAACCTATTGGCCTTCCAGCACTATCAAAACCACAATCAGCCCAACTCATAACGATTCCTTATGCGCTTCTCTCGCGGCAATCATGCTGGTAAATGTCAGAACGCTGGTATGATCATTATCATCAAGCGCCTTTTGTCGATAAGAATACAGCTCGTCTATGGTGCAAACCTCTTCATTCCACCAGCCATAGCGCCCTTTTTGACGGTATTGATTGAGCTTTTCAGCCATTTGAGCCTGAGCACCGATAACAAGCTTAGCGTCTGCAAACTCTTCATGCATCGCCTGAGTGACGGCACTACTTGAGCGGTAATCAGGGCGTATAACCAGCTTCATTATTTCTGCAAAGTAGTTTTTCATGCTGCGCTCTCCTGTTGTTTCAGCTCTTCGGCAACCTCGGAAACGTTCTTATTGACGGCCTCAAATTCAATAACCCAGACATACGGGTTATCACTCCAATTGTTGTAAAGGCCATCCCATAAGTTCTTGAACCAAGTAACCGGCTTTTGGTACCAACTCAAACCAGATTCAACCGCCTTACGCTGGCACTCTTCATCTGTCGGCATCCCCTCAAGCACAGCTTGCTCTTCAGTGATCTCTTGCACTCGTTCAATGCGAACGTCGGTCACTTTCAATGTGATTCGACTTGCGGCCTTTGGCATGTGGATTGACGGATGCCATGCTGATATTTCTTCCTCAAAATCATTACACCAGCGCATTTCACCATCGGCACGATAAATAACGCTCCCTGTGTAATAGCCCTTGCCATATTTCAGCTCTTTCACTGGCAAAGCGGGTCTATCTGGCGTCCATTCAACCATATTGCCGTCTTCATCAAATGAATGGTTCACAACACCCCAAGTTTCACGAACCCAGACCAGATCACCAACAAAGCAAGGAGCCGTAACAAGATCTGACTGAGGAAAGTCGGTCCCGACTCCGCGACGAATTAACGCGCCCCACTTGCCTTTTTTCGGGTGAGAGCTGGTGATTTTGGAAGGCTTGCGGTCGTGCAGTTCCCAGCCCTCTGGAATAACCAGAGGGCGACGGGTAACAAGCTTGCGGCCATCTAAAAGCGCGTTGACCATATCTGCAGTAAATGGGAGGTATGTTTCTTTCATCGTCGTATCCTTAGTCTTCTGCAGGGTGCCCAGCGCATGAGCCGTCCGCGTTTCTATTGTCACAAGTCGAATCCAACACCAGACAAGTAACCCCCTCATCAAGCATTTCCTTCAACTCTTTTCTCGCCGCTTCCATGCCATCTGGATGCGTTACTGTCTCGCTAAACTCTTGCTCTTCCATAGAAAGAAGCCTTTCGACCGGAATATGTACATGCATAATTGTGCTCGCCATAATAAATAATCCCTAAATAACTTCTCTAAGCAGCTCTACGTCTGCATCGTTGAGTGATTCCGCTTTCTCTGGCACTTTCACGCCACGGCTTGCCAGATAGTGCTCTGCCAGCTTCTTAATGCGGTCCGTGTCCACCTGCTTTCCGACCACTTTAGAACCTGGGTCTTGAATGCCTCGTGCTTGTGAGGATTTCACACCCAAGATAGAAAGCATTTCCGGATCACTGCCGTACTGAGTGACCGCATGGAACACAAATACTGAGTCTTCCTGTCCGTCACGGTCCAATCGACCGATACACTGGGTCATGACCTGCGGACTCCAATCCTCTTCACCAAAAATCACCGTTGAACAGCGGTGCTGAATGCCATCGGTACCAGCACCAGAGCGAAGACTCATGATCAAAAGGTCAGATTCACCGTTGATAAAGGCTTTCTTGTTGCGCTCTTTCTGGGTCTGGCTCTCAGAGCCGGTGTAAAACAGCGGATTGAGATCGGCTAACTCTTTGGCCCAAATGTCATAAACGCCCCTGTGCCAGCCAAAGAGAACGACAGGAGTGCCTGACTCAATGAACATGCGAACATAGGCCGCAACGCTGTGAGCTTTCGCTATACCCGTCATTTCGCGCATCTTGAGGTCAAAGTCTCGGGCCGCTTGTCCTCGCTCCACATAAGAGCCGGATAGCGTTTTCACGGCCAGCTGCTCAGCCAGCACTTCCATATCTGCTACTTTCTTCATGTTTGGCGCCACCCACTCGATATGCGGCTCCAATTGTTTCGCCACCTGACCAACATCGGCCTTGGTACGGCGAATAAGCACCCTTGACTCTCTCAGGTACGAACCCAGCGCATCAGGATCTGCCACAATGCCCTTATCGTTGGCAACGCCAGCATCACGGGTGCACCATTCACGTAGGAACTCGTCACGACTTCCGAGCACTTCAGGCTTAATCATGTTGCAAATGTTGAAGGCTTCAATCCCGTAGTTGTAGATAAGCGTTGCGGTCAAACCCACAACCATAGGGACGTTCTGATTGATAACGAATGCCGCCATACCGCGCTGGCTCTCTCCACCTCGTCTTAATTGCTGCACTTCGTCGTAAACGATGGCTTTTACCCAGCCTGCGGACAGCACATCAACCCATGACGACAACTGGCTGTACTTAAAGACATAGATATCAGCTTGTGGCAGCTTGTACGGCTTGGTGCCTTTCGCTTTGTGGACCGACAGGTTGATAAACTCAGCGGCTTTTTCACACCACTGATCTTGCAAGTGCGGCTCAACAACAATCACCAAAGGCAAGGCGTTAGGCAGCAGGCCAACACCTAAGCCAAGGTAGGTTTTACCCAAACCCACATCATCAATAACCAGCAGTCTTTTAACTGACTCAAGCAGATCCAGCCCCACCAGCTGATAATCACGCAGAGACTGGTTAGGCATTAGCCCCGCCCGTACCGCCGGCGTGTAGTCAGGCAGCAAGATGGCGTGCGCTTCTTCCTGCTTCTTGTGGTACTCACGGCTGCGTTTTTTCAGGTACCGTAAATCTTTATCGGACGCCTGCAGGGCATAACGCTGGGTAAACCAAAGCAGATCCGCTGCGACTTCCTGAGAATCCTGCAAAGAGAAAAGCTTGGCTTGCTGTTTCGGTATTTTCGGGAACAACTGCTTGAGGCGAATAGCAACATGAGGCTCGATGTCCACCAGCTCCCAGCGCGATTCTGAGCGACGTAGCGCCCCAAAGGTACGGTTAATCACGAGCTTACTCATAGACCGTTCTCCCCTAAGTAATAGAATCGCGTCGGCTTGCCTTCGATTTTCTCTGGCAGGCCCTGTGGCTTAGCGGTCGCCAAAATCAGCCCTGTTACCTCCGGATTAAGGCAGTAGCGCTCACACTGGCGGTAAACGCCCATCTTGTTCCACGCCTTGGAAGCTTTCACTTCCAGCCCAATGCCGGAATTAGGAAAGAAAAAGTCGATGATGCTGCGACCATCAGACAAGCGGTATTCACGCTCAAAGCGAAGCCCAAGGTTGGTGAAGTGCTCTTCTAAGTACTCTTGGCACACCTTTTCATCAGCAAATTCGTATTTTCCTTTGCGAAGAATGCCGATCAGGGCTTCCAGCTTATCAATAAGGCTCTTTGACTCTGCGCCAATCGCTTTAATCCAATGCTCAGTGATCTTTGGGTCCGGATTTCTTTCACCAAACGTCACCAATGAATTGTCTTTATTTGTCAACCCAGCTTTGAGCACTAAAAGTGCTTTAGTTGTGAGGTAGTCACCACTGGCAATGAAGCGAAGATTGTGCGGGCAATATCCAGCCAATGCTTCTTCATTTCCCAAAGGGCAATGAGCGAATGAAATAGAAGGCGCACCGGCAAGGTCCGCACCTTTCAACCAAACCCAGCGACTTTCATACTTCACTTTGGCGACAAGCCCCAATGAGTTGAGCAAGCCAACATATGCGTCTTTATCTTTCTGAGAGCAGACAATGACGATCTGGCGCTTCTTATTCCACTCGATACTGCGTAAAGCGAAGTGAATCACCTCCATTTTGATGTCGAGTGATAGATGGATGTGGTAATTCAGCTCACTTTTAGCTGCCAGCTCATGTAAGGGCGGGTTAAGGCAGATTGACTCTGCCTCGACTCTGTTTTGCATCTTCCAACTCCCTAGCGATTGCTCAAGCCGGACAAGAAGCTGTAAAGCTCTTCCCAGTTTTCGTTGTCATAATGAGCCACCAGCTCGTCCCAGTGAGAAGCTATCTCTCTCCACTCATGACCGGTGGTTAGCATCAGGAATACTTTCTTCTCAAATCCAAGCGCTCGGACCATGCGAAGGCAGCGACCAAAGTCATCAGCATCATGAGGGTAGGAATACCCCTGAATCGGTAAGCGCGTCGTACCGCCATCAATGACATAGGCCATGTATTTAGAGCTGGTACCCGTATCATCACATTCAAACCACTCAGAGATAGACATACCTTCTCTGACCTTTACCGGCTCTCGGGCACACTCTTCAACAACCAAGTTGGCCGCTTTGATCGCAGTATTAAAAATGCTCGGGCAAAATGGCATGTCAGGGCATTGGCGAGACAGCTCTTGATTGATGGCGTTAACCAAACTCATTTGGTCAATAGAAATAGGATCGTGCATGGTTAAGCCTCCAAGCGCTTCATACAGGCTTCCAGTGCTTCACCTTCTACCTTGCCAACGATTTTGAATTGCTCACGCTTCACGGTTGATTGCCAGCGCATATCGGCAGCATGAGAGGTAATAACAAAGGGTTCTACAGAGACGACCACGGCACTATCGTAGCGACCGCAACCACTGGCCAGCTGATAGTCAGGTTTTATTGGCTCAACCACATCACCAACAGCCACTTTGCGCAGCTTCGCTTCTTCGAACTTAATTAGACGGCGGGAAGTATCATCTTCCGGTCTATCGTGCATTTTGACCAAGTACATTGCTGGCGTATGCTCACAGATACCATCGATCACACCTCCATGACGATTCGTTGAGAACGAGTAAGCTTCCAGCTCTGTCCCAAGCTCAAAAGGCGGTACTGGTTGATAGGCTTTGCCCCAACTTTCAATTGCATCACGATGGATCTCTTGGATATAACCGTCTACTTGCTCCATATCATCAACAAACATCGAATCCACGTCCCAGCTGCCATAGGTATCCATGTTTTTAGCCAAATCGTAAGCATCAATGCCATGGTAGTAATGTTTTGCGATATCAACGGCAAATTCTTCCGCTTCATCCTCGTCAACACGGGCTAAGTGACCGCTTTGAACTGCCTTCAGTGCGCCGGCTTTCTTCATTTCATCGGTAAGCTCTGGGCGTGGCGGGATTTGCTCTCCCTTTGCGTTGAATAGTGGGTTCATTTTGCACCCCCTTGGCGTGTCAACTGATCACGCAGGTTCGGCGGCGTTCCCTTGATAGTCAGAGTGTCGGTTTCCGCATCGTAGAACACACGCTCACCCAGCAGCAGAGCGTCAAACGTCAGGTTGATACCACCCCCAGCACCCACGAACTTTGTAAGCTTACGAACGCAGCCGGCATCAACAGGAAAGCTATCTTCCAGTTCATAGCCTTGCTCTTGGGTGTAATGGCTAAAGGAACCTACTTCGCCGTCAAACTCTGGCAACTCGCCTGACAACTCTTTAACGCTGATCTCTTCACCGGCTTTCTTCTGGTCATTGCAGTAGTCATGAACCTGTTTCTTGAGTGAGATCTTTTCTTCGCGCTCAAGCTTGGCGTCCGCGCAAAAGTCTTCAACCGCCTGCATCAGCACTTGATTTTGCTGTTTTGCATCAAAGCCTACTTCTGCCTGCAGGAAATCAAGGAAGAAATCAGACACCTTACGGCCCACGCGCCCCTTGATGAATGACAGGTAGCGGTTTGATTCCGGATCGGTTTCAAACGTTGAGAGGTCAACTACAGCGGCCAGATCCATTTTGGCAATATCCAAATAGGCGGTAGCGCTCAGGCTCAGGTTATCCATGACGGTCATACCTGAGTTTGAAGACACCAAGCCGATCAGCAGGTAGTCCGTTGCAAGGGATTGATACTCAGCAAAGATAAGCGTGCCTTCATCAGCAAACGGGTATTTACTCAGCTCTTCTTTGAGACGAGCGGCGCCAGTCTTGGAGAAATCATAGAAAGGGGTTTCACCCTTACGGCTATCAATCAGCCACTGCTTGAACTCGCTATCAGACTGAAACTGTCCGTAGCCTTTGGTTTTCCCCGAGTAAGCACGGTGAAGCTCTTCAACAAGGGCCTCATAGGCCGGCTGGATAGGTAGATGGTGATTACCATAGTGAACAGTCAGCTCGTCTTGTTCATTTTTGACCAGCTGGTGTAGAGCAACTGCATTCAATGAAATACTCATTGGGTTTCCTTCTTTGTGTGATTTAAAGGTTGTTGGTCAGGGTCTGTAATTAAGCGGCCATGCGCTTGGATTCTTGCAGGTATGCCAAGGCATCCACGCAATAGCTTTCTTCAGCACGGTTGATGTAAATCTCGCGCTGCATAGCGATTCGTTCTGACGGGTTTTCCGTTTTTTCAAGCAGCTGCTCTGTTTTCTCGATGGCAGCTCTCAGCTGTTCCAGCAGCTCTTCAAAGTACTTCTGATTACCTACATTCAGCATGATGGTGCGAATGCTGTGTAATGACTTGATTGAAGGGGTGGCACTCTCTACCGCCTCGTTGAACTTGGCAATCCCTTCAGCGGTCAGCGAATAGACCTTACGGTCTGGCTTGCCCTCTTGTGGATCGTCTTTGAACACCAAAAAGCCATCGTCGGCCATCTTGTTTAGTGAACGGTAAATTTGCTGGTGGGATGCACGCCACAGACGGCTTTCGCTCATCATTTTGGTTAGCTCGTAACCGGTGGCTTTTTTGTGCTCTGACAGCAGAGAAAGTAGGTGGATAGGCAATTCATTTAACAGCATTTCGACACTCCTTTTTTGGAAATTGGAAACACCATATAACAAAATCCTGTACATTGTACAGGATTTATTTTAATTGATATGAAATTTTGAGGAGGTTAGAACGAAAGGCCCTGCTCTTTTAGCCAGTCGTGGTATTGGCTGAGGGCTTCTTTCATCTTGTGTTCGACGTGAGTATGAATGTAGGTCTTGTCCAATTTGCTCAGGGCATGGTTCAACAGCATTTCACCTACCATGTAATCCACCCCCAGGTCTGCCCACACCGTTCGCGCTACTTTTCGCAGGTCATGAGCGGTCCAGTTCCCAGAGGAAATACGCTTAATTTGAGTGCTCGCCGTACTGGCCGGCACGCACTGACCACTACGATCGTCATTAGGAAAGAGGAATTGCCCCGTGTAGCCCTTCGCTTTCTGGGTATTGCGGTATGCATCAAGCAACGCTTTAACCGGCTCAGTTAATGGCAAGCGGTGAGATTGCTTGGTTTTGGTATGGCCTGCCGGTAAGTGCCAATAATCATCATCAATATGGGACCACTTCGCCTGACGGGTTTCACCAATGCGGGTACCAAATAGGAGCATCATCAAAATCAGCATTCTGGTGCTGTAGTGGCAGTCCACCAGCGCCGCCAGTACCGCCGGAATATCAGCGGCCCTGATCTGGGCATCTTTGGGATTAATGCGTTTCTGAATGAAATCGGTGAATTGCAGGTCAGCCAGTGGATTAGCGTTGATACGGTTCTGCTTAGCGGCCAGCTTAAAAGCGGCCTTCAACGCAGAAAATATCAGTCTCACATTGGACAGGGAGTATTTGCTTTGAAGCGGCCAGATCAGCGCATCATCAATGCAAGCATGATTCAGCTCGTCAATCAGCTTATCCCCCAGCATGGGGATCAGGTGCTTGTTGATCACCGACCTCACCGTCGCCTTGCGCTTTTTGGATAGCTCGCGGTCAGACTGAGCACGCTCACAGTACCAGCTGAGTAAATCCGTCACTTTCTGGAAGCCACTGATAATCTCAACCTTAGCGTCTGGATTCATCGAGAGGTCAAACACGATGTGAGGCAGTCGCTCTTTTACGAGAGAGACCGGCACAACCGGATACACCCCAAGCGGGTGATATTTCTCCCCCTTACGCAGATACCAAGTTCCCCTCTCTAACCCTTTATGCGGACGCAACAATACCGTGGGCTTTGACGAAACCTTGATTTCGTAGCCTTCGGCGTTTTTTAGCGCTCGCTTAACGGATGATTCAGAAAAACTGACTGTAAGTGTCTGCATTGAGAGTCCCAATTGGCTGAGTTGCTTTTATCTTTGGCTCAACCTTTTTAAAAAAATCCTGTACATTGTACAGGATTTAGATATATATTGGCGTCGTTAGCACGAAGAGCGCTAACTGTCTCGGTGACGTTAACACCAGATTTTCTAACTATCGACAACAGGAAAATGTTGATGACAACACTACAAAGACATGCAAACGGAGAAGGGAAGCACAAGGTGATCGTGCTTTCAGCGCATTTTCAGGGAAACACAGCCAATAACCTGACACGACACCAGTTCGCGGACTTCCACGCTGATGCTCAAAGGCTGGCTGATGATATGGATAGTGAATTTAACCTGACCGGCAAAAAGGCCGACGGTAAGAGATTCAAGCTCAGAATTAAGCCGAAGTTTTGAAAGGTTGGCGTATCGCCCCGACCAAAGATTGATACGCCATAGTCTACACACCACACAGGAAGAAGGATCCCAACAATGGACAATCAACAGTTATCCAGAATGGAACGCTCAGAGCGCCTGTTAGCTGCTCACTGTTATTTAATGCGTAAACCAGTTCCCTATTCTATGCGCCTCAAGAAATCGCTGCAAGCAAAGCTCACGCGCATCGACCAGAAGTTAGAGGTTTATGTCGACAAGGTTTGGAGCGTAATCAACCGCTCTATGCAGCCATAAGCCCCGCCCCGTTTAGTTTATTACTACCGAGTTTAAAGATTGAAGGAGAAGTAGAATGACAACAGAAAAAAGCACCGTAGCAACCGCCCTGCAGTCCGCCCTGAACCCTGCACGTTACCAACTGGGTATTGCAGCAGACAAAACTGAAGGTCTCGCACACACATCCGTCAATGCCGCCATCACTATGATTGATCAGGCTGAGCAGTTGGTTATCGAGCAATACAACACAGAGGTTGATGAGTTCAACACGTTGTGTGATGAGCTTGAAAAGACTCAGGAAGACTTAACACGCACAGAGCGTGAACTTTCAGAACTTCGCTCTAACCTTGATGAACTTGAGCTTGAGGCCAAACAAGCCACTGCAGAAGCCGAGCGAGAAAAAGCTCAGGCCAAAGTCGCCCAAGCCAATGTCAAAGAAAAACTGGAAGAACTGAAACGCCTTCAGGCCATGCAGCCGGAACAAATGAAATCCCGTATCGCGGCTCAGCGCAAAAAGAACGACGAAAAACAAAAGCTGCTTGAAGAGCAACGCACCAAGATCCGTGACCTTAAAAACCAGCTGGTGGACGCTGAAACGAAAAAGAACGTCATGGTTCAGACAAACACCCAGCTGACCGAAGAGCTAAACGAAGCTCGCTCTCGCCTCATGCACAAAGACGGCGACGTGATCAACAAGGTGTTTGTGGGTACCGACGGCATTTTGAAGTGTTACATCCACGTCTTTGAATACGGCCTGTCCTTCCGACCAGAGGCATCAACCATCAAAATCATTAACGATCTGGATTGGTACTACGAAGTCAAAACCAACCACGGATTGAATATCACCGTCTCAGTGACTGACTGGCTGCAGCCATTCTACCCGCCATGTGACTACTTGGCCGACCGCTGGCCGACTGATATCCATGATGCACTGCACGAACTCATCATTAATCGCATCGAGATCACCCACCCGCACCTAATTGAGCGCATGGAGTGGGCGAAAGAAACTTATCTGGAAGATGCCCAGCTGGATCCGAAACACTTAGAAGTATTGAACAATGCCGGATTCCAGAGTCTATACAGCGTGCTTCACATTCCACCACACCGCCTGCGTGCCATCGTCAAAGACAAAGCCGGCACCGCTGCAAAGGGCTTTGGCGAAGCTGCCGTGAAGCAAATCTACTCCAAACTGGAACAATTGGTCGAGCAATGGCAACGCCAACACGATAGTTGGTCAGACCTAAACCGCCAGCCTAAAGCCGCTTAACCAACAACAGGCTGCGGCCATGCGTCGCAGCCACCAGCAGGAAATCACCATGGATAAAAATATCAAAATACTCATCCCTGAAGCTCTGCCCGAATGGACAGACCGAATTCACAACGGCCCAATGAAAGCAGTATGGAACAGTGAAACTGAAGACTTACCAACGTTAGAACTTACCCCGCCACAAAGGGGCCTAAAATCAGAGTTCATTGATGGGGCTTGGTACTGGGTTGTTGGTTGCGAGAAGTGCTTAGGTACCTCAAATGGCTGGGACTACTTTGTTTGTGACGAGCACAATGTTTGTGTGGATTGCCAAACCCACAGATCTGAAATTGTGGGATCAGCTTGGGGAACGCGAGAGGGGTTCAGATGCTCCCCATGCCAAACCGCCCTTGACCAGAAGCTAAAGCGTGAAGCTCTGGAAAAGGTTGCTAGTAACGATTACGACGAATGGGACTACAAACACAATGATGAAATTGTCTGTCCCCACTGCGGCACCAGCTATGAGCCAGACGAACCCCGCGATGGAAAAGAAACGTGTGATATCTGCGGCGGCGAATATGAGTTAGAAATTGAATATTCCGTCACTTACTCAACCACAGTTGTAGGTGAGAGGATCACTTTGGATTCACTAGAAATTGAAGAAACCGAGACAAATTTATGATTTTACCGACACTTGAGTACCTAAAGACCATCAAATCAAGCCCTGTGATTCATATCACTGACATTGAAACCGGCGCGAAAGGCCCAGACGCACACATTTTCTCAGCCTCTGTAGTGACCGTTGATATTTACCAGCGCCGGATCCTCAATCAAACCTACATGCTGATCAGCGATGAAGGCCAAGAAAACCGCATCAAAGACGCCATCGACCAACCAGATAGCACCATGGCATTCTGGGAGCGACAAAAGGAAGAGTCGCCAGAGGCTTACGCAGAACTGTTCTCACCGTCTAAAAATGATGAGCGTTTATCGCTGCCTGAAGCGCTGCACCAGATCGCCTACTACATCAAAGAAAACACGCCAGAAGGCACAAAGGCGCAAGTCATGGGGAATGGTCCGGAATTTGACAACGTTATCCTGTCACACGCTTATGAAGAAGCCGGTATCGAGCAACCTTGGCAATTCCGAGGCAACCAGTCACTGCGCACAGCCTGCCTGCTTGGTCGTTTGCTGCTTGGCATCGACCCTAAATACACCCTTGAGCGCAAAGGTCCACTCCATCACGCGCTATACGATGCCTTACATGAAGCTGAGTATTTCATTGAGATCACTTCCGCACTGATCACTGCCGTCACTAAGGGCCACAGCGTAGTTGATATGGCAAATGAGCAGCAAAACATGTTCAAAAGCTCTCTGCTTAAAGCTCTTGGCTACCAGCAGAACTCAGACAAAGAGCTGGTCGATCTGTTAGCAGAGGTCGAATTTAACCGCAAAGCGCTTCACAACGGCGAAGCCGAAGCCTGTACCTGTCAATAAAGCCATACCGTGATTGGTACCCTCTCCAGTGAGGGTACCAGAGCAAAGGAGTGATGATGGAAGACAACGACAACATTGTTGAGTTTAAGCGAATCAAGCAGCCACCCACAGACAAGCCTATATTCAAAGAGACTCAAACATACCGACACCGACTTGAATGTCAGCACGGAGACTTCAAAATCAACGAGTCCAACGACACGGTAGCATGTGGCCTATGCGGGGAAGTATTAAGCCCTATGTGGGTTTTGAAACAACTGGCCAATAAAAACTCTCAGCTCTATTGGCGATGGCAAGAAATGCAGGAGAAAGTAGAAAAAACACGCAATAAAATGCGTTGTAAGTGCCAACACTGCGGCCAAATGACCGCCATTCAGCGATAACCTGTACTTTGTACCGCCTGAGTGTTATTTTCTACGAAACACTGACGGAACTCTTTGATGACCAATAACGAAAAACTCAAGATAATTCAGAAACATTTTAAGCTGAAGGCGCAAGACGTTGCTGATATTTGCTACAAAACAAGCGTGAACACGATTTGGGCTTGGCGAACCACCCCAGAAAGCGCTCGATTCAGAACAATGAACGACGGTGAATACGAGCACCTAGTAAACTGGCTCATCAAGAATGAGCGCATTACTGACGAAACAGAGCTAAACGCTCTGCTCGAAGAAAACACCAACTAAGTATCTAAGGGGTATCAACTCAATACCCTCTAGATATTTCATCAACACTCAGTAGATACTTTACTTTTTAGTGCCCTTTCAAGCATAGCAAGCGCCGAACCATCTTTAATCATCTTCGCATCCACACGGATCACACACCACCCCAATATCGCGGCCTCACCATATTTGATGCAGTCTTCATGAAAGCCAGTAGGCGTTAAATGCCTCGACTTTTGAGTGACCTTTTTCCCCTTGCCTGAGTCAAATCGCTCTTGCCCGTGACTGTAGGTACCACCCTCAATCTCGACGGCCACCTTGTGATCTTCCCACGCGAAGTCAAAACGCCAGCGGCGCTTAGGGTGAAACTTTAATTCGTTATTCCCCCAGCGCGGCATAGGAAGCCCTGATTGCTTAACCTGCGTTGCGAACGACATTTCTAACCCACTAGGACCTTTATCGCCCTTTCGCTTCGCTGGAACGGCTTTGAGAGGCTTTCCGTTCGTCATTTGAGGCTGTTTCGCTTGCCGATACTTCCTTAGCGCCTGACCAGCAAGCGCATTACCGGCCTTGGCTAAGTTTTCCAGTTGTGTTTCCGTCATAAGATCCAAATTTCACAGATAGGTTGCTATCGGTTTATTCTTGAATCCAGCCATTTCTAACAAACAACGCCAGTTAGCGTAATCAATACTCCGGTTTTCGCCCTCTTCCGCTATCCAGTAACGAATACCACGAGAACTGCGCCCCAACACCCGCCCGATCATTTCACCGGATATCTCGCACCCTATCTTTTCACCAGAACGAAGCAAAATAGCCGCTTTTAGCCCTTTCACCATGTACGTAGTGGGCGCCTTCCAACGCTTATAGGGGATCTCTTGGGGCATAGCCCAAACTATCCACCGGCGAACCTCTTGCTCTTCGCGGTCCACATTCCAACGAATATCAGAACCGGTATTAAATCGCCCATAAGGAACCGAGTCAGGATCACTTGACTGCAGGAACACATACCCTTGCTTACCAAGCATCTTTTTGCACAGCTTGAAGTACATCTGCTCAGCTCGCACCGGATCGTCTGTCTCCACACAGTGCAACCAATTAGCCTTGTTTGTTATATGGCCGTCTTCACTCCAATAAACTTGAAATGGTTTACTCATGCCGTAGCCCTCCCTTAACGCTCACATTATAGGCACAGAGTTCCTATTAAGTCAGCCGTCAATAAATAACGCCAGAGAAGCACACAGAGCGCGATAACTGAAAAGCAATGCAATGACATTCATCATGACCTTAAAAGCCGTCAGGTAGCCAATGAAGAGCGAGAAACACCCTCAAAAGAACAAAGATCAACTGGGATCACTTTGTGTTTCCTCATCGTAGTTTCACTGTTTTTGAAAAAACAAAAAAGAGAACCCTTTATTATTTCTATTTTTTAATAGGTTATAAGATGGCTTATAGAATGGTTATATATGGTTATAAAATGGTTGTTGGCCTCGAAAGTTGAACCAGAAGTAAAATATAACAATATGTTTTTAAAGGAAAAACAAATCATTCTAGTATCTCGATTTATGTTTTGCTAGTATCTCGATTTATGCAAACGGGTATCTCAACTTATGCGTTTTGGTATCTCGATTTATGCAAACGGGTATCTCAACTTATGCATTTTGGTATCTCGATTTATGCATTTTTTTGGTCTAATTCCACTGTATATACACTACTTATACCACTGTATATAAACAGCTTTTCCACAAGCCCAGACAGCGACGTCTATTCCCTTTCAGACATAAAAAAACGGCACCCTCTTTCGAGAATGCCGCTCATATTTCAATACCTGCTTAGTAGGAGTGTCTGACGATGTGATTTCTCATGCCGTGGTACATGGCTGTGCTGAGCACTACCATGCAAAGCACCAGTTCTTCACCCCACACCACCAGCGACCAAAGCGTGATAAATGAAACGATGAATACCACCGCCGGCTTTTTGAGTTGCTGCCGATGATAACGTCGCGTCAGCTGATCAGACTTTTGAAACTTGATGTACATCTTGGGTACCGTAAACAGCACCAACGCCGCACGGACCGCTATAACCACGATAGCAATAGTCACCAGCTCTGGCTGGCCGGCTGAAAATCCAAACCAGCCAAGCAACAAAGGAATGAGGTTAAAAACAATGAATATCCAATTCACAATATGACCTTATCAATAAAAACGCCCCTGTCATTGGGACGTTGTTGTATCCGAACAGCGTGAGCGTTACTTACGCAAAATCCGATCTGAATCTTTATCTATGTAGGCATCTACAATACCAGCTGCCTTGAGCAATTTAAGCGCTGCTTTCAATTTTTGACGAAACGTTTTCAAATCGCTCGCCTTGGAACCACAGCTATGCATCACTTTTTCAACTGAGACGGCGTACTTGTTGTTTGCCTTATGGCTGGCAAAGTAAAACTGCAACCACTTGGCAATATGATTGTTCTTTAACGCCTGTCGTCGTTTTAGATCGATTCTCGCAAACCCTGAAGCCGTGAAAAACTTCACCAACTCCACTGGTAAACGATAGTGCCAAAAGCGAGCCATTGCACCATTTACGTCTTTATATTCGAACGAATCTACCAAATTAAAGTTGAAACGATGTTGAATCAAGTCGCCATTGTCTCTACGAGTGATCAAACCTTCAAGGTTGGACTGGCTAAGCCGGCGCATACATTGAAGCAATCTCTCATAATAAAATGGCGTTCTGGCCCAACCTAAAGACTTCATTAACTCAGCACGTTTAAACTTGAGCTTACCGGATAAATCGGCGTCACGCGCATAGTGGAGCAGCTCAAGAAAAACGTCCAGATCATCCTGTCTTAACTCTGGCCCGACAAACTGCAGCTCCATGGGTGCATGACTGCCATCAATCAGACCCAACAAAACCGGCTTGGTGTAATAGCGACGCTCCTGTGATGTACCTACAGTAAATAGCGCATAACGAGCTAATTCGTTCGGTAGGCATCGAACGGCTTTTGCCCACGGCTTCTCAATTAGCTTTACTGACATTTCGCTACCCCGCCAAGAGCTTCAAATAGTTGAGGTAGGAAGGCATCAAACTCACCGGCAAACAAAACCATGTCGGCGTCGAATCGCTGAGCAACATCTTCTCTCGCAATATCATCGTTCTGATCGGCCAGCTCATCTGCAAACTTGAGCCTTGCCAGACTGCCATCATCCGACAAAATGAAATCCAAGCGATCCTGCCAGTTGATAGCCAGCTTTGTGACCATCTTGTCAGCTTCAATGTGGGTTTGGATTTCTTCAGACGTCAGCTCTTGCTTCTTACAACGGATTTGACCGCCATCTTCCAAGACGGATTTTAACTCGGCCTCATCACGCAGTGAAAAACCGCTCGGCACTTCACCAGTTTTGAGCCATTCAGTCAGCGTAAATTCAATAGCAGATTCAAAGGTAACAGGGACAACCGGCAAGGAACCAATTGTCTTTCTTAGCAGGGCAAGAACATCTTCCGCTTTTTTGAAGCTACTGGCATCAACAAAAAGCAGCTCTTTCTTAGGGCAAATCCAAACATACGTTGTGCTGGTTCGCTTGAAAGCACGAGGCAGTAGATCGGTAACAACATCTTCTTTGATGTTGTCCTTCTCTTTTTTCTTCAGCGGTCGGCCTTCTTGTGATTCCACCATAGTCACGCGCTCGTTGACTTCTTCTTTGATCACTGAGGCTGGCAGCATCTTTTCTTGGAGACGAGCGGCAAGCAGGAGCCAATCACCACCAACATGCAGTAATTGGTCACTATGTTTGCCCATCACAGGCGCCCATCCAAATTTTCGCTTATCTTGTTCCCCACATGGAACGAATGCAAATTCAGACAGTTGCTCACTTAATTGGTCGGGAGTGAGTTGAACTGCCCGAGAAAAGCGATAAGCCATGATATTTTTTGGCTTCATATTCTGGGATCCTTCTTTCTTCGGGTGTTACTTGGTTTTTTGAGTCGCTGCTGCAAGCTCGGCTTCCAGCTGGCTTAAAATGGTACGTTCTGAGCGCAGCGTGATTTGAGCGCTGGTCAAGCGCTCGCTTTGCTGTTCGATTTCGCGGCGAAGTTGTTCAGGATCACGAGGTGCAGTTTGGGAAATAAACTGGTGCTTGTTTTCTCGAAGCTGTTCAAGGAATGGGCTGTGACAGTCTTTATTGGCGGCATCAATGTTAATCTGCTCATAGGCTTGAGCATTAACACGACGGCAATATTTATGAAGGATTTCGCGGCAAGCGGCATACTTCATACCGTTTACTGCCGCGACATCTGCGGTTTTTGCGCCTCTCAGGATGGCGCACGCAATTTGCTCTTCTTTTCTGAGTGAGATTTCACGCTCTTGATTTGTCTCGGTCTTGTCCATTTTGATTTCAGCCTTCCAACGTCACCGCTAAGTCGTGGTCTCGCGCTTACTTCAAAAGCACTTTTAGTTGCCACAACAAACTTTTATCTTTTTGTTGTGCACTGTTTACCGTTTTTAGCGATGGCGAGAAACAACAAAAAAATGTTGTTTAATCTTTTCTCGACTGGATCAAAACTTCGCAGATCAATCAGGTTTCAAACTCGATATCACCAGACTCAATACCTTTGAGCACCTGCTTTCCTTTCTCGGTCAGCGTGATCAGGGTGGGAGTTCGACGCATTGCCGGTATCTGTTTGCGTTCAACAGCGACCAAGCCCTGCTCTTTTAGCGACTCAAGTATCTGGTTTTTCTCTGCGGCTTTGATACCAGCATTGACATTAAGGCGTCGAGTGAGGTCGGTCATGGCAATCGTGTTCTTTTTCTCTTTCTTGAGTATGACCAGAACACGTACCTCAGCGTTTTTTAGCATGTTGATATCCATCAATTTTGTTATCTAGTTGACGATTATCGCCATGCTACATGAAGGATGCACACTTACCAATCACCAACTTACTCGTCACCGTTAGTTAAAGCGTATTAAATTACGCTAATAATTACGTTTTTAATTACGCTATTGATTAACATACATCAAAGTGTTAATTTCTGTCCACCACTTTGTTTTAAAGGGATTTTGGATGTCGCCTGAAATTGCCCACGTAACGTGCCGCGCTGAATTGACTTTAGAAAATTTGAAGCAATTAAAAGAAGATGCGGGAAGGCTCACGATTTACATCAGTGGCCCGATGACGGGGTACCGACACTTTAACCACCCTGAGTTCTTCCGGATTGAAGACATGATTCAGGAAGCCGGCCATATCCCGCTCAACCCAGCAAGAAACCCCAAAGGTCTGAGTTACGACCAGTACATGAAACTGAGCCTATCTGATCTCTTTGTCTCAAATGCTGTGGTCCGTTTGCGCGGTTGGATGGAATCAAAGGGCGCTCTGGCCGAGGTGTTTGCCGCTCATTCCCTTGGATTGATGCTCATTGATGAACAATAAGCGCTCACTGGTAGATGCCGCAATTGAGCTTGCCAGCAACAAAACAGAACAAGCACCCGAGACATGCCCTCATTGCAACGGCAAAGGGGAAACGAAAGGTCTGTTTTCTACTACATGGGAGTGTGTTCACTGTGATGGCTTGGGCTACACCGGCGATCCAATCGCAATAGCAAAGTGGTTCAAAGAGGCCCTGATCCAAAGGACCGACAGAATTAAACAGCTTGGCTCGCACTGCAGCGGACTAAGCAAAGAGAACGAGACGCTCAAAGGCATCTACCCAGACTGGGAAGAGCGATTAAATGAGCATTACGAGCAACAGACTCATGAGAAGTACAGATCACGGTTTGACTAACTGTGAATGGAGGCAGAATGTCGGACCACCAGCAACGCTACCGAAGAATGCAGCGCATCAAAACGCTTGGCTTTCATGATCTGTTACTTCGCTTTTCCTCTCAGTACAAACTTCATTTCTTGGCAGGGCTGCACGCCATTTCTATCAATCATGGCGCCAACATCAATCAGGAGGTAGCTTGCCTTCAACGTGAATTTATCAAGTTAAACCCACGAGAAGCAGCCACGGCCATCATATTTCACCCGCAATTTGGGAAGAATAGAAACAAAAAGGGATAGCATGAAACCACTAATCAAATGGGCCGGCGGTAAAACATGGCTCGCCAAACGCGCAGAGCGCATCGTCAATGACATAAGCCCAGAGCGAGTCGTAGAACCGTTCGCCGGATCGGCTGCCTTCTCACTGTACTATGAGTTCGATAACGTCATACTCAATGACGCTAACCCCGCCCTTATCAACCTGTATAAGCAACTGTCCAGTGGATACGAAATCAACCCAGATGAGTTTTTGCTGGAAGCCGATTTTTTCTATGCCGCCCGAGAAGAACTAAATAACGCTTTGCTATCAGGTCAGGATCTGGGTGAGAAAGAAGCCGGTCTTTTCTGGTACCTGTGTAAACACTCTTTCAATGGCCTTGTACGCCAGAGTAAGCGAGCTGGTAAGTTCAACATGCCATTTGGTGAATACAAGGGTATAGCGACCCCGCCAGACACCAAAGAGTTCATGCGAGTTGCTAAGAACTGGACATTCAACTGTGGCTGTTTTTCAGAGGTGGACATCACTGACGCTCAGCTAGTCCTGATCGACCCACCGTATGAGAAAACCTTCAATGCCTACACCAAAGACAAAAACGAGAACTTACAAGAACGTATAGTCAACATGCTTGGCGGCTATGACGGCGCTGTAATCGCCACCAACACGCTTTTGCCTGAATTAACCCATATCTATCGGGAAGAAGGGTTTACCGTCTACAAAACGCCTGTGAGGCGCTCAATTAGCTGTAAAGGCAGCGGTCGTGGGAAAACGTTTGAAATGATCGCCCTGAGAGGCTTTTCTAAGAAGCAGTTCCGGCGCTACATGGATGGACTTCAGCCTTACTATCCCAAAGCCGTTGGCCTTTGATGTAGTTGAAACGGGGAAGAGGCAAGATAAGTCGATTTTGATGTAGTCAAAACGGGCAAATCCCGCCTCGGACTCAGAAAACACGTAAGAAAGTGTATTCTAATTGGGTAGGCTGCCCTATTTGACTACATTAGGTGTATTCTAATTGGGCCTTGCCCTTTCCAAGAGCACAGATACACCTACTCAACCCATCAGAAAACCCAATTAGAGTACACCCTGCCCCACTTATCTGCACCGTTACCCACTTTGAGTACACCTTTACCCAATTAGGGTACACTCTCAGCTGTCAGTTTTTTGTTTCTTGTCGATACGATGTAGTAGCTTTCGCCATCTTTCCTGACGATATTTCCCGACAGGAACCCAATAGATTCAAGCTTTTGCAGCCCATTCTTTATTTTTCTGTTTGCTTCTTTTACTGACGTATTTAACTGCAGTCGGTCCCTTAGCCTTTCAAATGAAACCGGAACGGGCCTTTCAGGAAGCGCAACAAAGTACAGGTATAGGCATTGAGCCACCTCTGCCCGTGGCAGCTTATCTAAGACCTTGATGCTAACAAGGACTTGGAAATCTAACCTGTAAAGATCCCACAAGCTTTCATCAGCCATCAAAGAAACAGAGTCCTCAAATTCATCATATTCAGCTTTTAACAACAGTCCGGTATGAACCCCTTTAGCAGCCCCTTTTCGTAAAAAGGAGAGGTTTTGAGACTGGATACGACCTAATGATTCGCCTATTTGACGTCTAAGATTCTTATCAAACCTACGACTGGGGTATGAACAAAATTTAGCAAACTCACTAAATTTCAAGGTTATTTTGTTCGATTTTGCACCGTAAGTACTGAAAGCCAGAACAATCCCACACCAAACTTTAAAGTCTGTTTCTACATTTAATTTATCACCCCTAACGCTTACCCTGTCGTATCCCTCCTTCTGACAAAGCTCAAGGCTCCTTAAATCTTCAGAAAGGTCCATATCAACGAATTTGGTCGCATTCCGTCGACCTACAGGTGTAAACACCCCTGTCCTTAACAGGACATTCGGTTGAACACTCGTTGATGTGTTACACGTCAAATTAGGCATTTCGGCCTCGATAAATTCCGTAGGCGGGAAAAAGGTATTGTTATCGTTAGTTTTATTCACAAAATCGTCCACATTTCGTTTTTATTATCCCAATTAGAATACACCCTAAAACCCAATTAGAATACACCTTGAAACCCAATTAGAACACACCCACCACCCAATTAGAATACACCGCTACCCAATTAGAGTACACCGACATAGCCTGAAAGGCAGGCCACACAAGGCTTTAAGGAGGTAGGGATCTTTTAAGGGATCTATTTGGTACTTAAAAAGGGATCTTATTATTGGGATCTATCGCATGGATTTGTGGATAACTGCACGCAGTTACCCACCAACCCCACACGATCGGCTTCGCCTAATCAATCGAATTTTTCTTTTTCCTATTTTTATTAAAACACTAATCAAGTATCTACCAGATACCTACTAGGTGTTTTTGTGGTGTCGCATGGGTATCAATTTAGTTTTGATGTGCTATGATAAGCCCACACAAAAGAAGGAGATGCTCATGATTATCTTGGTTTTTGGGCAAAGAGGGGGAGCAATGAAGTCTATTTGCTCTCAAAACTTGGCCGTAGAACTCGCACACCGTCAACATTCAGTCTGTCTGGTCGATGCAGACCCAGGTGGTACAACTGCCAACTTTGGCGCCTACCGTGAAGAAGAAGGTATTGAACCTGCAATCTTCTGTGTCCAGAAAAAAGGGAAGATCACTAAAACCCTGCAGGAGCTGGATACCAAATACGATTATGTGATTGTGGATGTGCAGGGAAACATTGACCCAACACGTACACAAGAAATGCGCAGCGGCCTGTTAGCAGCTGACATTGCACTTGCCCCTTTCCGTCCTACTCAGGACCACAGGGATAGCATTCTGGAAGTACAAGATCTGATTGATACTGCCATGGACTTCAACTCTAAACTGAAAGCGTTTTGCATGATCTCGATTGCCCCGACCCATACAGCGAGAGAGCAAGATATTACTTTCACCAAAAACACACTGCGAGAATTCAGCTCAATGGGTGTGCTTGAAACCGTGGCATACAACCGAGTCGTTTACAGCGATGCCTACGCTATTGGCCGAGGCGTAAGAGAAATGAGCGATGCAAAAGCGAAGGCAGAAATGAACGCCTTAGTTGAAGAATTACTGGAGAAAGCAAATGGCTGACAAAGAAAAGCGATTTAGAGAACCTATCCGTAAAAACCAAGAAGCCAAAAAAGACGCCGATGCTTTCATCAACGGTGACATAGGCTCTCAGTCAAAAGAAGAAGCTCAACTGGAATGGTATGAAGTTTTAGAAGCGACTGACAAAACAAAAGCTTCAGAGAAGCCGGTTCACATCAACCTGAACGAGTATTACCGCGAATGGGGCACCAAGTTGGCAGAACTGGACCCACAGTACGCGAACCGTAAGCACCTTTGCCAAGTGCTGATCGCTGAAGGCATGAGCAAGCTGATAGAAAAAACACTCAAAGAGCAAAAGAAAAAAGACGCATGAAAAAGGAGCCGGTTGGCTCCTTTTTTTTGGGATAAAACCATACTATTAACATAGGAACAAAGTTCCTAAAACCCTTTCAGAACACACGCTGGCTTCGCCAGCGGCGGTCTGGCAAGGCATCAGTCGTAATAGCCTGCGTCCATCGAAGCGTTGATACTGAATGGATCGTCCTTATCCGCCTGATCGGCTGAATCTGGCTGCTGCTTCACAAAGGTTTTCTTGTGTGGCGCAATTGGCAGGTGCTGCGCACTGATATTGGCAGTATCCATGATCATCTGCAGAACGGTTTCCATACTCTCTTCGCTGTCCGCATTAATCAGCGCATCCAGAACCTGATCGCTGATTGCAATATGACTACGCTCTTGGAGCTGCTTAAAAAACTGCTCACGACTGGTCTTTTCAGACTTCAGAGATTCAGTCTCTTGAGAAGCACTGTCTAACAACTGCTGCAGCTCTTGGGCTTTTTCGTCCTGATCGGCAATCACTTGCTGGGCATCAAGCAGCATCCCTTTGTACTGAGCCG
This sequence comes from Vibrio owensii CAIM 1854 = LMG 25443, assembly GCF_000817815.1. Classification (GTDB taxonomy): domain Bacteria; phylum Pseudomonadota; class Gammaproteobacteria; order Enterobacterales; family Vibrionaceae; genus Vibrio; species Vibrio owensii. The sequence continues at coordinate 48,179 of NZ_JPRD01000044.1, read as the reverse complement.
ACTCAAAGGCAATGGCCGCATTGAACGAATCAAGCACCATTTCTCGCTCGTCATCCGGCACGCCGGCACTGCTCAAGTTGTCGAGGACGGCCTGACGGTCAAATTCCTCTTCTGACGACTCAGAATCCAGCACATAGCCACGGTTGGCCGCAAATAATGGGTTATGCACGTAATCGAAGCCATAAAAACCATTGATAAGCGTATTACCACCCAGCTTGCCGCCGCCACATGCCCACGAAAAGCCACCAATACGAGAGTTATGCAGGCCAAGCAGCTTACGTCCCTCGTCATTGTCCAGCACCTCTTGAACGTGAGTCAGGTTGCCGTCGTCATCCAATGACAGCGACACGGTGACACAGGCGGGGATAGCATTAACCACGGTCATCTGCCCATTAGGAAGGTGAACCGGTAACGTTTCCCCCAGCGTGAGCTTGCCGGCCATTTCTCGCAAACCATGTGACACATAGCCGACCAACTCACGCAAACGCAATCGCTCTTGTACCTCTGGCGAGTTCAGGACCGATTTGACGTTATCCAGAATGTAACCGCGCTGTTTGCCGGTGTACTTTCGACCTGTATCAAAAATGTTGAAGGTACAGGTGATACTTTGCAGGATTTTCTTAGACATTTTCCTCTCCCATCAGCTCTGCAATGCAGCTGTAAATCATCGTTTTCAGTTGATTGTGGCTATCTGGATCAGAAACCGAGTCCAGAACCTTGTTGACCTCATCCTTGTCCCCTTCTTTTGCAGCCTCAATGAGCTGTTTGAAGGTTTCCTCGTTCACTCGCAATACGTCGGTAAACAACCAGTTTGAGGTTTGTTTGAAATTAAACTTGTTGAGTTCCGGATCCAGCATTTGCATGAGGGTGACGACCGACATAGCAAAGTTAATCCGTGACTCACGCGCCGTTGCTTCTTCGCGTTCCAGCACGTTGTTCAGGCTGTTGAACTCAATTCGCCATGGTTTATCCGATTCTGTGTAGACCTTGCCCCACTTCATCAGCACATGGATTTCACAGAGTCGTTCCGCGCCTGCTTTAATCGCTCGGCGGATCAGATTGGCCTTAATGGCCGCAACCATAGATTGTGTCCACCAGCCACCTTCCCCGAGTCCGCCGGCCATGTCTTCGGTAAAGCCCACAAGGGACTTATCAACGCCCAATGCACTACACAAGCGATTCACATGAAAGTTCACGTCTTCAATATGGCTGATATTGACGTCGGACTGCTCGGTCTGAATGTTGACCTGTCCAGAGCCGTCAGCGGTAACAGGCAGAATATGGTTGTCGATCGTTGATATATGTCCACGCTTGGCTGAGCGCTTAGCAGACAGGTTTAATTTTCGCTTCAAAGCGCCCAGAATGGTGTTGTAATACTGAGCGGCCAGCGTTGGGTTTTTCTTACCGGTCTGAATAGTGATAAACCGGTCCCGCTTGGCGGCATTTTTCCGCGCTGAGTTAAGCGAGAGAATAGCTTCGTTTAAATCTACCCATGGATCATAAGCTGAACGTAGTAGGCTCGAACCGTAGTCTTGCGTCTCGATCGGCTCTTCATTCAGGTAATCATCGTCATTGATATCAAACGCCAAAGGGTTAAGGCGCACCGGTTCAATCAGCGTGCTGCCGTGACCGTCCCACTTCGGGATCTTGAACGGAATGAATTTCCACGGCTCCATTAGCTCAACCATACCTTTTTTCTCAAGACTGCGTTGGTACTTGGATGTGTAACCACACAAAAGCCCCGCTCGCTCGTAACAGCGGATATGGGCTGGATGGGTGTAATGGTCAAACCGAATATGAGTGATCCCTTTTTGCGGCTCAGTGTAAGGGCGAACGTAACTTAACCCGTACTTGGCCGCCTGAAAGGCAACCGCTTCAGCGTTATCATTGAGCCAGCGACCTACAGTGTTTCTCAGGTCTTTGACTATTTTGTCGTCGCCTCCATCCTTTGTGGAAGCGATGAACAGTATCTCTCCCGTATCCGTTTTGGCAGATAGAGCGTTGGCGACGTGCATTTTTAGAGCGCTGTCGATGGTTGGATCGACGGCCATCTCTTCAAATCTCAAGTAGCCTGCACGACGATTCCGTGGAAATGGTTCAATGAGCTTTTCGGTCTCTGACTCAGAGTGCGCGCCTTCTTTTCCAAGAAGCTCGTCAACCTTCCCAGCGTCTTCATAATCGAAACCGGATTCCGCCAGCTCTAAATGACCGTTTTGGTCATCATCCACCATTGCATGGAATAATCGTGAGAGCAGACTCCTTTTCTTTTTGTTCTCAGCCATGATTCTCTCGCCTGTTAATTAACATCGAGAGAGTAACGAGGGGCGATCAGGGGTGCATCAACACAGATTTGTTGATGGTGTTAAGGGAGGTATTAGAGAAATATTAAAAGGGTATCGAATTGATACCCTTTTAATGCATTAAGATATGGCGTTAGCGACCGCAACAAGCTCAAAGTCTTCGTCAATCAGCACATAGCTGTCAATGGCGCCATCCTCAAGCTCAATAACGTGCGTATCATCTTCCAAAGCACCGATATCCTGACGCTCATCATGATAGGCAAATGCGGCAAGCAAGTGATAGGCCGGCTGTTCGTACTGGACCTTTTCTGCCCATTCAGCATCAATAAAATCAGACGAAATCAGATCACGCTCGATAAGCATCTGTTTTAGCCCCCACCAGTATATCCCGTAGGCGCGGTACCAAAGTGGATTTTTACGCAGCATTTTTGCGACGGCAGCGAGAAAGGTTTCCATCCACTGCGCTTCTGTTTGGCCTTCTACCGCCTCATCGTAAAGCGGCTTCAGCTCTGCTTGTGTTGGGATTTTAATTTTCATGATTATGGTTCCTTGCCATAGGGTATCTACAATATAGCAGATACCCTAAGAGTGTTAAATAAGTATTTGTCTGATACCTGTTAGGTGTTAAGCGATAATCTCATACACCTCTGCCACATCAACACTGGCAGGGAAGTACCACCAGCTGCCATCCCAATCCCCTTCGGCAGTGCAGAACTTAGCACCAAAGCGGTTTTTGAGAATGTCTTTTGCCGCAAATAGCTTGCCTGCCTTACCATTTCTATCCTGCAGGAAGAAATGTTGGAAAGCCGGCAGCGTTCGCGCACGGTAGCGACCATTGCGAGGGATAGATACGTCTTTATAGTTATATCGGGCAGTGATGCCGATATCGCTAAAGCCTTTTTTAACCTCTTCAGGCAGTGCTTTGAATGCTGGGTTTTGCTTCAGCTCTTCCAGCTCAGCATCTGCCGCCTGTCGTTTGGCCGCTTCTGCGTCATCGAGCAGTTTGCTCTCCAACCCTGCGACGAACTCGCGCACCCAGCGGTTGATCTCCATGCGGTTATCACCCAGCTCTGCCGCTCTGTCTTCGAGCTGCTCTTGGAAATCCTGACGGGCGTATCGGTACGCTTGGTGCTTAGCGATAGCTTCAGGCTGTGTCTTGAGCGATGCCGAGAGTTGAATACCTTCAGCCAGCGTCGGCTGGTAGTCGGTCCATGCCTGATCGCAAATGGACAGCACTTCAGCCTGAGAGGCTTTGTGACCGTACTCTGCAATTTCCTGCTCGTAGTGATCGCCAAAGAACGGCTTCACCACTTCGCGCCATGCAAAGACAGACTTATCTTCTCGGCGCAGTTTCAGGTAATGCAGTGCAATTTCACGCTTGAGGGCATTATCAGTGGTATCAGGAAACACCAGTTGCTCTTTTGGATGTTGATCCGCATTGGCCAGTACCAGTTGCCCATCGACACGGAACAGGAAGTTACCGTAGCTCTGCAGCTGAAGCTCATCACGGTATTTCACAAACTGATCTTTCTTCAATTTCGGCAATGTGCTGTAAGAGTATGTGATGGACAACATTTGCTTCACTCTCACTTCATCGTCGGTCAAAGAAACGCGCTTCAAGCCTTCTGGCATAGCATCCAGCTCAGCTTTCATGTGCTCGCCATTACGGCGCCCCCACCAGTAGTAAGACACGCTGCCGATCGGGACCGAATACTGCACAGCTCGGGTGGCCTGATCGACTTGCTCAATACGTAAAATGGCCCCGAAATCCGTTTCCAGATAATCACCGACGGTCAGGACGCTGCCATCCCGTGCCACGATGGCGGTTTCTGGGTTTTCAATAATGCCACTGTCAAAAGGCAGTTCGCCGGCACTCGCTTTTTGCTTCAGGAAGGTTAGGCGTTGTGATAAGCGAGATTCCAGTTTCGCTTTTTCATCTTGCCACTTGGCTTCGTGATCCTGCAGCATCTTGTTGACTCGCGCCAGTGCCTGCTCAGCCTTGCCGCTATCCTCGCCCTTTTCCTTGAGTCTCGACAGAGAAGCTTGCGCCTTGTCTTTTCGCTCAACCAAGCGGTTATAGTCTTCTGCCTTGTCGGCTTCCCAGCTGGCTAACTGGCTTCGAAGGCCAATGACCTGAGACAAATCGACCGCGCACTTCAAATCCGATTTACGGCGACGTTCTGCCTGCTTCTGGGCCAGACGCTCCATGCGTTTTGCCTTAGCCGCTTCCGGATCCGCTTCGAACATATCAAGGTAGTCATCGTTATCGATCGCGTTGCCGTTGACGGCTTCTGACTCAGTACCGTTGAACAAGTCACGCATCCAGCTCTTTTTCTTGTTAAGCAGATCAAGGCGGTAGCCATCAAACGAGCCTTTACCAAGGTAGTAATACAAGCTGACCTTAGAAGCGGTATTGCCCTGTCTGACGCCACGACCATTGCGTTGCTGGATAGAGGCTGGTGTCCACGGCAGGGTTAGGTGGTGAATCGCACTGGTTCCTTTCTGCAGGTTAACCCCGACCTCAGCTTTTTTGTTACAGATAACGATTTTGATGTCACCGGCATTGTAAGAGTCAGCAATGCGCTGAAGCTTCGCGCCGGCAGCGTCAGCGCCGTTGATGATGCCGATTTGCTTCTCATCAAGGCCCAACTGGTTCACGATGATGCGTTTGAGCTTATGGTGCTGCGTTTTTTCTTCAGTGAAGACAATCTGCTTACCGTTTACTTCCAGCTCTGCCTGCAGGTTGGCGATCAGTTTGGCGTATTTAGGCGTTAACGGGTGGCCGACATCTGACAGCTTGATGGCCGCATCATTCAATCCGTCAAGCACTGCCTGCTCATAAACGTCAGGGACCACCAGCACGATGGATTCCCCTTCTTCGTGGCGCTGATAATCAAGCTCGATGGATACCTTACGCTTAACCTCTTCCCCGTCCTCGGTTTGTTCAAGGCGCTCAGCTTCAATTGAGGCAGGCAGCGAGGCAATGAGTTGATCGACTGCTTTCGCTTTCGATACAGGGAAAGTGAACGTCATGGTCTGATTGAACAGGTCCATATCCGTTGTGACTTTATCCATATCACGCATCACGGCAAATAGAGCGCGAGCGTTCGCACTACGCTGGCGTGCTGGCTTACTGGCCTCTTTGGCCTCTTCTCGCAGCGCTTCGTAGGCCGACTCTTGCGCGTCGGTCATGTCGACGCTTTCATGAGACTCAGGCGCATCCGGCAGGGCCAGATTTACGTCTTCAGCGTTTTGCATGAGCGTGTAGCGGTGGAAGAGGTTGCGCAGGCCATCCAAGTTTTGAAAGCCAACCAGACCATCTTTTTGTACGATTTCGCCTTTCACCGTCATTTTCTCAACGGTTTCTACCTTGCCGAACACACGGACAAAATCGTCTGCAGTATAAACGCCGAATTTTTCAAACTCTTCTACCGGCAGCACCAGTGACAGCATGTTGAAAATCTCAAGCGGCGAGTTGGTGACAGGCGTTGCGGACAATAGAACAGGGCCTCGGCCTTCGTTTTGGTCGCGTAGGTAGGCCATCTTCATTGCCATGTCGATAGCACGCTGGGATTCCGTCGGATTGGGCAGGTAAGCAATGTTCCCTGTTTTATCACCGGCTTTGAAGCTGTTCTTAAATGCATGGGCTTCATCAATAATGACCGATTGAAAGCCCATATCTTCAAAGTACGGGTATTCGCCTTTTTTGTGTCCGCCATCTTCAAGGAAGCGCTGCTGCAGGGCTTCTTTTCGTACCGCTTCTTTGTAACTGATCTTGTCTTTGCCTTTGCCCAGACTGAAATCATCACCAGCAACGGTACTTGCGGCCATCTGATCGGAAATAAGCGATTTCTCCACCCACTTGTCGGCATACTTGTGTTTGCTAACAGGGCGCATCTGAATCTCTTTGTATTTCTCAAACGTCATAACGACCAGTGATTTTGACGTCTGTGGGATCTGGTGCATCTTGTCGAAGATTTCTTCGGCACTCTCTTTAATCAGCGTATCCTGATATTCAATTTCACCTGTATGCTTATTCTTTTTCGGATTGCCCTGCTCGTCTTTGACCGGCTCACGCTGGATTTGCCCTTCTTTGTCCAGTTTTGGCTTAAAGCCCACGAACAAAGCGTTATCCAGATTGCCATGAAACATCTTGGCTTCGTGGTACCAGTTCGCCAGCACTGAGTTAGGTACGACGATCAGAGTCTTACTGGCTCGGCCCATTTGCTTGTTGTAGGCGGCCAATGCCAAGGCACTGAAGGTTTTACCCAAGCCCACATCAAACCCGAGAATACCCGAACCATCTTCAGACAGGCGACGTACAGCGGAGCACTGGTAGCCGTGTGGCTTAACCATGGCGCTGACGCCTTCCAGCCCCAAATCCGCATCTGAGTGTTCAAACGGGATGTATGAGTTGAATTTCTGGTTATATAGCTCGGTTAGATCATCAATGTCTTGGTGCTGCTGCATCCAGAGACGGAACTCTTCGTCTAAGCGAGAAACACGCTCTTTGTATTCTTCGATATACTCTTGCTTCGAGCTGGTGACGTTGCCGCCGTTAAGCCAGTTATTCAGCTGCTTGTTGAAGCCTTGGGTATCGTCATAGCCCACAAACTCACCAAACGGTGAACTGGTATCGCGCTCTCGAACGTTTTCAACGTAGCTTTCGTCCGTATCATCGTCTTTAGCGAGCTGCTTTTTCTCGACAAGGTAATCAAGGTTTGAGTAGCCTTTTTCGTGCATAAATTCCAGCACGTATTTGCGATCAATCCATTTGTGGCGCATCGAGAACGCAATGTTTTCTGGCGCGGTTTTGTGGCGACGCTGTTCGATTTCTTCCAGCTGTTGTTGGTACTTCGCTTTGAGTTTCGGATCGGTTTCAACATTGAGTGCATGGCTAAGGGTGAGCACTTTCTGATACACATCCCCAGAGCAAAAACGGCTCATTGGCATAAGCAGGCCGTCAGGGTGGACAGCAAGGTTTTTGTCATCAGCCAGATCCGACAAAGAGCGGATAGGCGTCTTGCCTTTGTACAGCTGCTGCACATCTTCCAACGTAATATGCATCATGCCTTCACGCAGGTATAGGTGCTCAACGATAGCGTGAGGATTGGTGTCGTCAAATGACAGTCCTTTCGTGCTGACATCACCGGTTAGCAAGGTGGAGTATTCACCGTTTTCATCCATCGCGTTTGAGAACACGCCAAAATAGCGCGAGCTTTCACCGGCGAGGATAAGCCCCTTGTTTTGTTTTGGATGGCCGTATTTGTTGATCTCATTGGCCACCAACTCCTGCAGTCGCATTTGCTCGGTTGCGTCCCAGTTGCCTTGGTTGGTGTCATTTTGGAAACGCGCCAAATCAGCACCAATCAGCGAACCTCGGAAGATTTGCTCTCGATACTCATCACTGGGTTGCGTCATGGCAAACTCAATGGCTTGCTTCTGCGGTTTGCTAAATAAATGGCCCCATGCCTTCATCGCAGCAAACGCCTGTTTAACCGACAGTGACATCAGGCCGTGATTACTCTCAAGCAGCCCTTTCAGCGCTTCGAGAGAGGCAACGCCATACTTTTTCTCATCAATGGCTGTTGTGGTCCCATGCAGGGTGTCAACCGGTTCCCAGTTGCCGCGTGTGAACTCGTGCATACGCTCATCAATCATTCGACGGTCGCCTTCGACATAGTTCTTAATCACCGGCTCGGCGGTATCGAGCGCTTCCCAGTCGATACGGGAGTGGAATTTCGCCGCCAGTTTGCGCTTGAGCGCTGCATCGGTCACGCTGGCATCACGGATCACTTTGTCATCATCACGGACTTTGCTGGCGTCTTTAGGGACAAACTTACCGTGAATAAACGGCTTGCCGTCGCGCTCCCACCATTTGCCTTCAATAAAGGTATCCCAAAGCACGTTGGACGATTGCAGCTGCTCCATTGGAAGTTGAGCAATTTTCTCAGCGGCTGATTTAGAGTGCTTGCGCAGCACAATGATGTCGGTAACAACACCCGTACCTTGCTTGCCAAACGTCTTGCTTGGCAGCTTGTGCGCACCAAGGAATTCCGCTTTCTTGCTGATTTTCGCGCGCCATTTCTGCCACACTTTGCCACGTTCACGTACAATATTGACCGGTACCACCAGCACTAACAGGCCGCTTGGCTTCACTTTGTCGATCAGACGGTTGATGAAGTAGCGCTCGATGAGCTTTTCACTCTTATGATCGGGGTCGTCGTGCGCAGAAGCGCCTCGGGCACTGCCGAATGGGATATTACCAATCACCGAGTCAAAGTGGTTATCTGGTGACTCAACGGCCATTTTCTCAAATGACTGGTTAAATACGTTGTCTTCTGGGTGAAGTATCTTGTTGACGGCAGAACTGATCGGATCGATTTCCGTTGCGGTCATCTTCACGCCTTGATGTTTGGTGGCATTAAATACACCGGCACCGGCAGACGGCTCTAAGACGTTACCGTTATCAAACCCATTGGCCCCCAGCAAGTCCCAGCATCCCTCGGCAATGTACGTCGGTGTGTAGTACTCATACTGGCTGTTTTCACTCAAGCCGCCACGGCCAGAATATTGCACGAGCAGATCGTAATCTTCTGCTGTCAGGCTGCTTGTGTCCCAATTCGCCGCTTTTATTCGATCAACGATCGCTTTTACTTTGCTGTTGATCGTTTCTCGCGTTTTGACGCCGCTGGCCTTCAAGCCAAACTCACGATCGCCATCATGACTGGCCGCTTGGAATATCTGGTTAAAAATAACTTCTAACTCATTGATATCTTTTGCGCTTTGCAGGGCTTGGATTTGCTCATCTGTGGCGCTATCTAAAACGGCATGGTCATGCACGAACTGCAATGGCAAGTCCAACTCATCCCCAGCCGCCGCAGCGATCGCTTCCTTGAAGTCTTCAATACGCATCGTAGAGATCGGCCCCAAGAACAGATCGGAATCGTACTGCTTGAGGTAAGCCGCTTTCGCCTGCTCTTTGTTATCAAAGCCCAGCATTACTTTGTCTTCATCAAAGAATTCAGGGCAGGCGCAGTCTTGAGCGTGCTCTTTACACTGTGGGCAGTATTTCGATGGCCACTGCTTCACTTTTTCGATCGCGTGTTGTTTGACGATGTAGACGTGATCGGCTTTACGGTTTGGCCCGATATAACAATCAATACCCTCTTGGTCGGTGCCTTTGGTCGATCTTATGTATCCGTAGTCATAATGCATTGCGACGGACCATTCGCTACCATCTGGGTCCACGCCGGCACGCTTGGTGCCTGCTTTGTTTTCGATAGAAATCGGCAAACCTTGGAATTGGTATCGGTCCTGAAGTTTGAATGATTGCGGTTTGGTGGTGAACGATGGCTCGTCATCTTCCGCGCTATCAAACACCACATCACGGTGCGGGTATGGTTTTTGCTCACCTTGAATAAACTTAATGGTGAAGCCTTGCTCTGTCGCCGCTTTGGTGGTGAATGAGTAATGAGCACTCATTGGCGTCATTTCAGGGAGCTGGGCAATACGTCCATCGGGGGTCATACCATGAAAACGGATGAAATTTTTGATCATCAATTGGTCATCGTCTGAGCCTTCCATTTCGACGGGGGATTTTTGGTCCCAATCGGAGTTAATCAGAATGGAAACTTCTGATTTAAAAGGGGTTGTTATTAAGAATTTGTACATTCAGTTTATGGCGGGAAGTTCGCCATCCTCCTTTTGATGGGCAAACAATAATGTCCATCAGGAGGGTAACAAGGCACATAAATACGGGCATCAACACAAAACTGTCCGAAATTGGCCTACACTATAAATTAATATAATAATTAACATATAAATTACGCTTTGCAGTTGGCGGTCTTGTAAAACTTTAGAGGGTAGAATGGCCGCAAATACTTATAATGAATGCTTAGAGAAGAACAAACACCTGTGTCGACGATGCTATCCCCGAAAGGATACGTCGATTCACCACGGCATCCACTCGGGCCAGTTCGTGCTCTGTGATTGTCTTGTGGCTGAGTTGATGCGATATCCTGGGCCGGCGGGGATCAAAGGGCTAGATTCTGAGTACCTTGTGATGAATTGCCATTACCGCGAGCTGGTAGACCTGCCTTGCGGCTACGCTTTTTATGGTAAGCGCTTAGAAGAAATGCCGACGTGTGTCAGTGATGAAGTCGCTCAAGGATATGCCATCCAAGATAAGCTCATTATGGAAGAGCGCCAAGCTATGGTATTTGCAGATTGCGATTACTTTTTCGGCAGTAGTGTCAAATTGCATACCATTGAAACTCAAAAATACCCGTTAGTGGACCTCAACGGAAATTTGATGGGCACCACATTTTTGATTAATGATTTCTTTCGCGTTACCGAATCTAGGCACGTCAAGGTGCCCGATTTTGCCGATCTCGCAAACCCCCTAAGCATGACGGAAACGCGCCTTATCTTTTGTAAGCGCATGGGCCTCTCTGACAAGGAGGCCGCAGAAAGACTGGGCGTAACGCCTTCTACCGTTCGATCAATGAAGGCACGCATACGAGATAAGACCGGCTACAGCGTGTCTGAGCTGCGCACTTTATTGTCTACTTGCTCATCAACCAAGCTAATCACCAAGACCGACTCATTCCGTATTCGTTAGGTTTGTGGACGTTTTTGTCTACATACAACATACGGGTTCTTATGCATACTCGCCCTTATTGAGTCTTTGATTTATATAAAAAAGCTGTAAGATACTGTATATTTAAACAGTATCTATGTTGGTGCAAAGGTTGTACTTCCATAATAAGAAAAAGGAGAAGACGTAGTGCTAGGTGACTACTTTCATACTGTGATAACTCATATTGAGAAATCGGATTTTGGAACGGGCTTTATTGAGTCTGCAGGACACAGGGAAACGGATGTCACGATTTCAGAGAATGAAGCGATTCAGAATGGCTCGCCCTCAACTTTTCATGCGAAGGGAGGAACGCTTTCCCCCTACGGTGAAGAGACGAGAAAAGCGATCCTGTCTATTTTTCTTGGCGCTCGCATTCATGATGCTGCCGTCATGATTAACGTATCCGATCGGACCATGCGAGATAGGTTTCTGACCTACTGTAAACACACGAACTCTGACAAGTTCGAGCGAATTTACGAACGAGCGGTGCATCAGGGCTACTCCACGCCACCGGTTGAACTTTTTCAGCCGCATGTATTGGAGTTTTTCACCGAGAAAGACCTCCCCGTGCTACACAGTGAGGCCAAAGTGTCATCGTCAGCCAAGGAAATGGCTGAGGAAGGACTGGCGCAGGCTAAACGTGAGCTTTCATTGGCTCGTATCCGGCTGAGCGTAGTTGAGGGCATGTCGAGGGTGCTTGGGTGCGAGTGAGCATTAAACCGGCTCCAAGTCTCAGGCAAGGAGCCGGAATAGGTACTAGATAAGTGGTAATTCAGTATCAACTTGATACCAATCTGGTGCTTGATTATTGCAGGCAAGATAAAAGGCGCTTTGAGGTAACGGCTTAATATCTCTGGTAGACAACTCGTGAAGATACACGAAAATCTCTGCCTGCAATTTCTCTCTGAAAAAGTGCCGCTTCGGTTGTGTGTCGTCACCACCAGCCACTGTTACACCATATATCTGCTTTCGCTGGCGCGGGGCTTTTGCAGGGAACAGCTCGCAACTTCCAAGGGTGCGCTTCCATCCCCACTTCTTATTGTGAGCATTGGTTTTCCCTTTCCCAGTGAGTGCTTGCTGCCATGCTTCATCTGAACTCATTCGATGGCCGTCGTGCCATGATAGCTTGTCCACAATCTTCTTAACGGCAGTACCAAAAGCATCACCATGGACCTGTCTTTCGAGCTGCTTTTTCTGGCGCTGTATCAAGGTGTCGTTAACGCCTGTCATCATGCCAACCATAAGCGTGAACATTTCTTCGTCGCTGTCATACAGGGCGTACATGCTTTCCAGTGATGAAAATTGCTGAATACCCATAGACGCCACTTCGGTAGCCCCACTCGCATACACCTTGCCGACATACGGTGAGTAGAAGTTATCGGGGATCGCCACCTCGTCGCTTTTGTAGGAGCGGTTATTGGTGAGTTCGCTCAATCGCTGTGGGGTTCCCGAGGCACGTTTTTGGATAAAGCGTTGGTTTGCCAGCTTGACGGACTCATCCGCTTCGAGCAAATGGCTCATTTCATGAAAGAGCGTGCGCCGGTCAAAGTCATGGTCGATATCTATCGTGGCCGTATTAATAATTGCGCTGGCACGCTTACTGCCGGTAGTGACAAGGCGAACATTGTCGAGCCGTCCGCTGATCAATCGGTAGTAGGTTGCCATATCACGGCGCACCTCAGACTCGGGATAGCCCGATTTGCGCATTCTCGCCACCGCTGAGGCGCTGATCTCCTGCTTTGACGCCCATAGGTCCGCTTCTTCCTGAGAAACGCTTGAGCGCTCAATCAGCGCGTCATAGACATTGGACATGAGTTCAGTGCCAATACGTTTCTTTTGCTCTTGCAGTGACTGCAGCTGCGCTTTGGCAGCTTGGTCCAGCTCACCACTGGACGCCATGAGAACTGGATCAATTTGGGTCCGGTGTGCAGACTCAATGGCTGAGCGGATCATTTCGAATTCGGACATCAGGGCTTCGCTTTGCCCTTTTTCTGTAATTTGACCGATCACCCCTCTGGCCTTTTCAGCCAGTGGCGAAATGTACTCACTTTCGAGACGTTCAATTTTTTCATTGATGTCAGGATTGCTGCGCAATAGCTCATTGATGCTGTGCGCGACATCTTTGAGTGATTGCGCCTTCTCAGGAGAAATCACCGCTTTCAAGAAGCTTTCGCCGCTTTGTTGCCAAGAATGGCGCTGTCTTTCATCAAGATCGTCAGGGACAATATAGGCTTGTCGCAAGCTGTTAAGGTCGGCGCCCTGCTCTGAAATGGTTTCCAACCGGTGGTCGTTATACCGGCTCAATTCAACTTGCAGCGAAACAATGTCCCGCCACACTTGGAATTTCTCTAAGTCATCGTCGGTGTCGATTAATTTTTGTTTTAGTGCCTTCGCTTGGTGCGTCTGGGCACTGATCACTTCCCCAAAGGCCGCAAGAAAGACGGCACTCAGGCCGTCAATCTCACTGGACGCTTGCATGGCGGAAATGACTGCCTTCTTTTTAGGCTGGGAGTCTTTTTTCGACATAGTTAATTACTGGTTGCTTAACGGACTCAAATTCGCCCGACTCTTCGGAAATTTCACGCACAATAGCGATAAACTTGACTGGCTCTAGGTGATCAAACTTACCCCCTATGAGTTCATCAAGCCGAGAAGCGAGCTTTTGAGCACCACCCACAATTTGAGCGCGAATTGCCTTTATTTGCTTGGCAATTTTCAACTTCTCAATCCCTTTTATTGATGCGCTTTTAATTTGCGCTCTTAGCTGGCGTATCTCCTTTGCCAGCTTGAGCTTTTCTACACCAGACAACATGCTTATTACTCCTGCTTTTCATCAAGCTCTGCGTATTTCTCTACCGCTGAGCCGATCAGGGCATCGTATTCTTCCACCAGCCCCAGTTTTTCTAACTCTTCGCTGGCTTCTTCTATCATTTCAAGCACATCATCTGCAGCAACATCATCATGTACACCATTGACGATATTTTCTAATGTTAGTACCGCTTGGGGCTTATCACCTACAGATTGTTCATTCATGTCGTCATTTTCCCCTTTTTGGGACTCATCCGGTGTGTCTGGCGTCTCTGTCGGCGTGTCTTCAGGCGTTGACGGTGTTTCTGGCGCATCCGGTGCGGCATTCTCATCCTTCTCTTCCTTACTGCCAGCGGCATTGCTATGTAAAGACCAAACCCCATTTCGAGCGGAAATGATCGGCTTATCGAGAGACTTTTGCGCTTCAGAGATAAAATCCAGTGCAGCATCAACAACTTCGGATTGCCCATTGTTATGTCGAGTTTTTAACTTGTTAACAATCGAACTTACAAAGAGTGAGCGAGTTAACCCTTTCTCTTCACCTCGGTCAATAGCTGCAATGGTGCTGATTGATGCCACGACATCCTTAAATAATGAAGGTTCGACCAGTTTAAAGCGCTCTAAGGCCGTATTCTCTTCTGGTTGAGGCTCTCCTTCGCCTTGTGATGGCTCGGGTGATGGCTCAGGCTCTGGTTGCGCTGCTTTCAGAGCGGCAATCTTCTCACGCAGGCTATCGTTGTAGCGCTGGCGCTCGGCCAGCTCGTCTGACTTCACAGTGACCATGTGCTCAAGTTCTTTGTCTCGGCCTTCCAGTTGCGCGACTTCTGTCGTGAGTGTATTGAGTTCATCCAGCAAAGCGTTGGACGATTCCTGCAGGCTGGCTAACTCATTGCGCGATTCCGTCACTTCTTTTTGCTTGGCCTGAAAGGTTTCTGAGTTGGCAGCGGCAATATTGCCAATGCGTTTACCGATCGTAGACAGGGAGACTTCGCGCATTTTCCCTTTATTCATTTCAGGGGCCACGACTTGGGTAATGTCGCGCTTATTGAGCAGCCAGCGAAACGCAATCACGACATCATCTGGCTTAAACACTTTGGGATCTTCATCTGGGGCATGAAACACCACACTGACGGCCTGACCGTCACTGAGGATGAATTGCGCGGCCACCGTTGCAAAGAGGTTGTTTTTCTTCGGTTCTCCAACCTCATGATCGGTTACGGTAATGTTGCTGCTGGACAAAGAGCGATTTAGCGCCCGAGCAAGGGCCTTCATCGTGCGCGGGAACGTCGCATAACTGGTTGTGACCGCATCCAGAATAAAGCCGTCGTGGGCTTCCACTCGCTCACCCTCGACATAGGCCGCATCCATGATTGCGAACGGCTCTGCTTCCAGCATCAATGCCTCTTGCTCCGGATCTGCCGTTAACTGATACATGGCTTCTTTGATTTGAGAGCGTGTAAAGCCTTTTGCCAGTGGATCTGGCATTGCGTAAACTTTTAATCCGTTCACTGGGTTCATGAGGTCAGCTCCTCTAATTGTTTCAGTTCGGCTTCCAGCTGCTCGGAAACCGAGTATTCTTGGGTGATTTGCGCACTGATATCGGACTTTCTCTGCTCTTTAGCCGGCAGAGCTTCTTCCAGCGTCTGTTTTTGCTGACGCTTTTCCTGAACAGAGCTTTCCAACTCTTGATTGTCCGATTTAGCGAGTGCAATTTGAGCTTTCAGCGAGGTTTTGGCGCGGCTGGTTGAGTCCTTGCTTGCACTACTGGCTCTGGACGCGCGTTTTTTCAGGGTTTTCTGAAACTGCTTACTGTTTGCACTGACTTTGCCGGCGATCTCGGCCACGGCTTTTTTGAGATCGTCAACATGCTTGATCGGAATGACTCGCGTATTAAGACGAACTTGGAAGATAGCCCCTTGCGCAGTCGCTTGAAGCATGAGCTTCTGACCATCAGCAAAATGAAGGGTGGCTTTTTTCGTCTGAACACCAGACTGTCGTTTGGCTTTGTTGTCCGCCTCAACACTTGTGACCTGAAGATCCTGACGCTTAAATTCGTCAATGACTTTCTTCAGGCCCTTTTCGTTGAATTGGGCATAATCGAAAGATAAGTAACTCACGGGAACGCTCCACACTGTGATTGTGTTGTTAACAGTTCGATGGTAGAGCGCGGGTGGTGGGATCGCATCAACAGGAAAATTTACTCCCTCAAGGCGTGAGGGAGTAAGAATTATAGCCCCAGTGTCTTCTTGAGCTGGTTCAGCTCTTCTTGAAGCTCCAAGGTCCGGCGACCGTTGTCGATGGTGTAAGCGGCCAGTTCGGCATAATCGGCAGCGGTGACAGGTTTAGACGGCAAAGCCAGCTCGATACTGTCTGCAGGAACCGACGTGGCGCCAGCTGGCAGTGTCACTTTGGCCAGCATAATGGCATTACTTGGCACAGTATCTCGCACATAAACCCCAATCGTTGAGGCTTGGTGCATCGCGTATTGCGCTTCAAGTACGACATACTGCGTTTTGCCGGCAGTGAGTGTGACTTGCTTGGTTACATTGCTTGGCATTCTGGCTGTCAGTGAATACGTGCCGACTTCCAGTACCGCAATGTTCTGATCGTCACCAGAGACTTCAACGGTGAGTCCCGATTTTGGTTTGACCGCAAAGCCTGAGTACACCCCTTTTGGCAACAGGCCGTGCAGCTTCTGGTTCATGGATGCCCCTGAGTAGTTTTCACGCCATGCCGTGTCTACTCTCAGATCATCCAACGGTTGTTGTGGGTATGTGTTCATCCATTACTCTCCGGAAATTGGGAAGTTAACGTATGGGTGCGTGTTGATGCCTTCTTCCGGTGTCACCCAGTCAGGCAAATCAATACTGACTGCCACTAAGTCGCCGTCTGCGTCGTATAGGCCGGTTTGGCTGTACTGCTTCGGCTCGGATAATGTGTTTTCAGGCATGATGCAGCGGAACAGCAAGCGGCCATTCGCCCAAACCACGTCTTCGGAAGGATTGATGGTGCCTTCGTAGAAAACGTTTTTAATATCGGTCCCTGCCGGATCGAACGGTGATAGGGCCGGTGGGGTTTGACTGTCGTCCACCAGCAACGGGTCATGACCGAATTTAAATTTTACGATCTTGAACTGGCTTGCCAGTCCTGCAATTGAGAGAGCGTTTTTTTCGTAAAAACGAGGCAGTAGCTCTGCAATCTGCCATGGTTGATTTGTTGACATAGCGCTATTTCCAAAGTGGTGTGTCTAACGGTGCAAAGTCAGCTGGGATCTCGTCAAATCCCAGCCACGGATTTTGATTAATCTCAGCCGGCTGATTTAGCTCATAAGGCTGAGACGGAAACTCTCGAACAATGCAATCAACTTGAGCACTGTAGAACACAGAGCAAAATGATTGCGTTTGTTTGAAATGGGTACTGCTCAGCGGCTCAACTTGCGTTGTAAATGTGCGCAGCTTGAGCCTGTGGTGGCGTGTTGGTGGTAAGGTATCGCCCTCTTTACCAGCAATGGCCGCCGTTCCATAAGGCGTCGTGATAAACAGGTCCAGAGACCAATCAGCACCCAGCTGATAGCTCATCCATGGCGCTTTTGATATGACGTGGCTCTGACCGGAACCCGCGCTGTAATCAATGGCGTGGCATGACTGCTTTTGTTTGATCACCGACTGACTGGCCGGATTAACCTTTGCTTCAAACGCTCGATGTTGCGTTCGGTGCTGCTTCATTGGTGGCAGCGACTCGCCTTCTTTCCCCGCAAGCGGGACTGAGCCTGACGGCGTAACCAAAAACAGGTCAAGTGACCAATCCGCGCCCAGCCGGTAACTGATCGCCGTTGGTTTTACGGTTGTGCGACTTTGCCCGTGGATAGGCTCATTCGCGTCGGTCTGAATACTGTCTGCGGGTACCACATCAAAGTGATAATGCATACTGAAATTCAGGCAAGGATAGCGGGTCGCGGTCAACGAGGCGCCCGACAGTGGTAGGTCGGCATGTTGAACAGGAATGTAACGCTCGATGCTGGATATTTCCTGCAGGGCATTGATGATGTCGCCTTCCTTTCCGGCCAATGGCACACGACGACCACCCAGATCGACAAACAGGTCGAGAGACCACGACATACCACCAATAACAAAATCCGCTTCGCTCGTTGTGGTGCCTCTTCGGTGCTCCACATACAGAGGGCTGTCATCCAGCCAAGGTACGTCAGCGGGACGGTCGTCAAATGAGGCAGTGAGGCGATAAACCATGCTGCCACCCTTTTCTCCAATCGTTTGTCGCTCGACATGGTAGCTTTGCGGCGCATAGTCAAAGTTGATGGTCAGAATGAAAAGCTCACCGTCATACACGATGTGAGCCGGTCTCAGGCGCTCAATCTCTCGTTTAGCAATGGCAATAAAGGTTTCTTTTGCCATTCCCAGCTTGTGCAGGTGCGTTAAGTCGACGGCGATTTTGCCGCGAGAGGTCATCCAGAAATCATTGAGATCCCATTTCTTGATCTGGACCTCTTGCTCAGTGAACAGATTATCTCGGGCATAAGGCAGGCTCTTATTGGAGTACAACGGCTCCCACGTCACGCCCAAACCTGCGAAGTTAACGCGCAATGCGTTGACGAATGGAACGATGGTGTCTTTTTCGTGGATGTTGTCTCGTTGCCATGAGATAGAGAGGCGCTTGCCGGATTCGTCGATCGGCAGGGCTGTATCAAAGTAATCGCCAAACTCGGCAATCTTTTGATTGAGGTGATCCTCACTGGCGGTAAATATGTTCTTGCTGTCTTCAAAGGTTTGAAGCTCATTGAAAAAGTGGGTATCCCAGTATTCTTCCAATGCCTCAGCCAGCGCTACCCATTGGGGAGAGCTTTGTTTGCTCTTTGTCAGACGCTCAACTAACCATTTTTCAGCCACGGGAAAACCTCACTCAAAATCTTGAATGAGAGTACGGTTTCAGGTGAGCACCCGCCACGACAAAAAGATTTTTTACCTAAGACGGGTATTTATTAGGTGTGTTTTTAATACTTAGTAAATACTTAACCTTGCGTTATTTGTATAGTCGACATCGAGCAGGTTCATAGTGGCATCAAGATCGATGTATATCATTTGCTTGAGATTTTCCGGCTCCGATTGGCCGATAATTTCAATCTCAATATCATCTTCGCTCTCAAAGATGTTGAGTCCGTTCATCAGGCGATAGAGGTCGCGCTTTAGCGCCTTCGCCTTGCGTCTGCTGGCATCTTTGCCGTAATTGTTCCATAGCGTATCGCTGATCAGCTTCTTAGCATCAGTCAGTGTGATACTGCGTAGAAGCTTGCCGGTAATTTTGGCTGTGAATGCTTGCTCGTCCACGGGCACGTTGTGGTACCGACGGTTAAACTGAGGGATGTTCTTTTGCATGTATGCCTGAATTTCACCGCCGATACTTGGGTTATCCGGCGCGTAGACGCAGAGAAATATCTTGTTGACGTTCTCAAACTTCAGTTCGCCGTCCATTTCTTCTTGCTCGGCCTCTCCCCACACATTGCCCCATATCACCTCGGGGAAGTGCTGCTTGATAAAGAACAGGTAGTCATCATCCCAAACGTGGTTATCATCATAGAGCGGGTAATACAGAGCGTTACGGCGAAGCTCGTCGGTTTCCTCTCTGGCTGCACCGCCCGTAAAGACAGAAGCGGTCTCAAACTCGATGTCTTCGGCATTATCATCGACAGGCGTCAGAGGCTGATTAGGCATCAGCTTGGTGTCACCCTCAGTCAACCACAGCTCAACCGTGATCTGCGCCCCTTTGCTTGGCACAAGGCCAAAGATGTTATTACCAAATCGGATACCGACCTGATCGGTGTGTGAGTAAAACTCATCAAAGACTTTATCCGCGCGTGCATTACGGAACCGGTTCGTTGGGTACCATTCTTCAGCGCCGGAACCCATATCCACAAACACTCTGAATTTATGCAAATTGACACTAATGGCTCGCCCAAACTCAAACTCAAGGAAAGGCTGCTCTTTTTCAACCACAAACGATAGCTCGTGACGTTTGACCTGACAGCCATCCACCACCACTTCGCCACCAGCGGCCACACGCACACTCTCATTGACCATGTAGTAAACCTGATCTTCCGAGACAATAGGAAAATAGGCCATGACGCTTCGGTCACGGTTTTGCTTATTCCGGATCCGGATCTGGCCGCGACTGGGAGCGGCTTTTCGTGGAATATACTGACGGTCTTCTGCGAGCGCCAGTATCGAACTGCGGTTGTATGCCGTGCTCAGGTACCCTTCCTGCCTTGCTCGCTCCAACTTGTGTAGCGCGTATTCCAAAGCGAGGTTTTGAAAGGTATTGACGCCCTGCATGACCTGACTGTCAGCCAACGGCTCTAATACCGGCTTTTTGCGAATGATGTCGGTAAAGGAAGCGCGTGCTTCTGCCTTGTTGTCAAGATTGCTCATTGGCTACCTCAGTGGAATGTTGGGATTATCGTACAGGCCGTATTGATGGATAATCACAATGCGGCAAAGATCGATGTCTGGAAAGGTCACACGGATCCCCTTGATAACAACGCCTTGAACGTCACGGGGTAACTTTTCCACGATCGCCATTTCCATCATCACTGCGTCGTCTTCTGTTTGCGCACAAAACTGAAACGGCGCCAAGTTGTGCCCCCAAGCGGGGTTATCCGCAATGGTGTGCTCTGGATTTTCAAACCACTCTTCTATGTTGTTGTTCATGGCCTTGCCATCGTATGCGACGGCAAGGCCTGTGCTGTCAACGTTGAGTAGGTGATTAAGCTCTTCCATTGTTAAATCCTGTCATGTGCCATCAACACGAGCGTTTTATCTTCGAACTCGGTTTTAATTGGTGCGGGAACCGATGCCGACTTCGACTGAGAAGCAGCATAGCGAGGGCCGGAAGCGGGCGCACTAACACCGCTTTGTTGCTGAGCTTTACTCATTGCATCGACAATCGCTTTACCCAGTTTTTTCTCATCAATCTTGGCTACGGTTTCCGTTTTCTCGGTATGGGTTTCCTTGTTGTTGGTCTGACTCATTGCCGCTTTGGAAGGGCTGATCTCAGGTAGAGGTGCCTTTAACTGCTCAGGCATGACTGCTGCCTCAGAGGCTTGCAAGGTGTGAACGGCGCCAGCCTCTTGAGCGCTAGATTCTGTACGACTGGTTGCCACTACCTGCGCGGATTCAGCATTTTTCGTTGAAAGCTCCGACTTATCGCCGTTGGTTGTAACGGACTCACTCGACTCAGTAGTAGACTGAAGAGTTTCGGCTTCTCGCTCTGCGCGTGTTTTACCGTCAGTGCCTTCCATCTTGTCACTGATCGCCTCACCAACAATGTCACCCCCTTTACTGCCAAGCCAGCCACCCACTGCAGCCCCCAGCAAACCGCCCACCAGAGTACCAACAACAGGAACCACCGAACCCATAGCGGCCCCCATGGCCGCGCCGGCACTGGCGCCACCAAGGGAGCCTGCTGTGGTGGCCCCGACTTGGACCGCTTTTTGTGAACCGGTCAGATCTTCTCTGTCTTTCACCTCATTGTATTTGAAGTACCCAGTTGCCAGTGCGGCGACGGGTGCAGCGGCGCGGCTGGCAACAGAACCCACGGTTTTCAGAGCGCCACCAGCGGCTTTGCCCACACCTGAATTGGCTAACGTTCCCGTTGCATTCTTCACACCCTGAGCGACACGCCCGAGTCTGGTGGTTGGTGCGCCTTTTAGAGCCGATGCATTACCTGCTGCGCTCTTACCGCCTTTAAAACGGTCAATTAGAGAGCCTAAACGTCCTTTCCGACCTCGGCCTCGACGTCGCTTACCACCCCCCTTCTCTTTGCTATCACCACCACCAAACATATCTGACAGCTCACTCACGCTGTCCATGAGAGAGCCACCACCTTCACCACCGAACTCTTTCTTGTCGATGGTTTTGATTAGCTCTTTGTGTTGGTCTTGAGAGAGGTCGTACTGCTCATCCAATCGATCTGCAATCGCTTCATTGCTGCGGGTCTGCTCTCTCTCTCTGACGACATTGGCAGACGTGACACTGGTTTGATTGTGCGTACCGACCTCACGGCTTTGGCGGTCCAACTCGCTTTGCTTTTGAGTGTGGCTTTCCCTGCTCTTTTGAGTATTGTTTTGATACTTATCTAATGTTTTATGAGTATCAGAAAGACGGTTGTCACTGTTTTTATCCGCTTGATGAGTACTGGTCTTGGCAGAACGCTGGCTATCTCTGTCCAGTGTGCTGGATTGGTGATCAGACTCACTTTGCTTATGAGTGTTGTTTTGATGTTTGTCTAATACCCTATAAGTATCAATTGAACGGCTGTCACTACTTTGATCGGTTTGGCGATGGTTATCTTGCAGCTCGCGGCTATTGCCTTGGATCTCTTCCCGAGAGTCGTCAGTATGGTGTGACTGACTGGCAATCTGCAGGTGCTTATTCCCAAGCTCTGAGGTCGGCTTCTGAGTAACACGCTGGGTCGTATTTTCATCATGCGTGCTGTCCTGACGGTTATCCGTCGCCGTATGGCTCGATGCTTCTTTGCTGGTTGCTGTTTGCTGCTGAGTTTGAACAGTGGCAGTATGATTGCGATTACTAGACTCATCGACAGCGCGTGAATGCCCCTCACTTTGACGGGATTCGTCTTTTCTTTTGGTATTATCTTGATACTCGTTTAGTGCTTTGTGGGTATCTGTTTTTTGCTCAACTTCCAAAGGTGGAGCGGGATGGCTTAGGGCCTGAGCCTCAGCTCGCTTAATGAATCGCCCTTTCTCGTCCCTGACTGGCCCGTGGGGGTTGTCTTTCGCAAATGCTTCTTTGGATGATGCATCATCACGAGCCTGATCGCCTGCTTCGTTGCTGTCAACTTTCTTCCCTGTGACTTTCTCAAGGACCTTTTGACCGAGGGAGCTGTTTTTTACATCGTCAGTCGCCTCTTTGACCTCTTTTGCCGCTTCCCAAAGGGAGCCGCCCATTGCTGAGCCTGCCGCATCCGTGGCCGTGTCTCCCGCTTCCAGTTCTTCGCGCTCTTCTGTGGCCTTTTTGAAGACGTCCCCGACCGTTTTCAGTAAGCCAGAGCGTTCTCGCTTTTCTTTTTGCTCTTCTTGGGCCTGCTGGCTGGCAGTGACACTTTCTTTATCATCTGGCGCATTATCTTGAGGCTGGCTATCAGTGCTGGCGACTGATTGAGTCGATGCTTGCGGTTCGGAACGCTCAATTTCACGCTGCTTTTGTGCGAGGGTCGGCTTCGACTCCGCTGCCGGCGATACCGACGGCGCAGTATGGCGCGGTTTCTGTTCCTTTTTCTGAACAGGCGTGGCAAGCGCTGGCGTAACGGAAGCCTGACGGTTGCCTTTTGACTCTACCTGTTGGGCGGCTTTCGCCCCAGCATCAGGGACTTTGCTTGGCTGGCTGTCCGTCTCTTGAGGTTTGCTTTCACCGCCTGCAATAACGACTTGAGTCTCACTCTCTCGCTGCTGGCTTTCGTTGTCACCGGTGCGCTGCGTATGGTCGCTGGCTTGGACTGACCGTGCTTGAGAATCACGCTCAGTTGCTTTTTGCGTGGCAGGCAATGCTTGATGGAGGCGACCAGACTCAGGCACTTTCTCTGCCTGACGTGATACAGGACGTTGCGCAGCTTCACTGTTAGCATTAAATACTTGTTGAGTATTGTATTGATGCTTTTTTGATACTGAATCAGTGTTGTTTTGATGCGTAGAAGATTGAATCAACGTTGAGCCACCAGCCAATGGCTCCCGACGTAACAGAGCAGACGTGTTTGACTCAATCTTATCAAGAATGGCGAGGATTTTAGGCTGATAATCCTCTTCTTGCTGGGTTGCATCTGTCACCTGTTGCTCAGGTGACAGTGTTTTTGGGTCTACGACAATTTCTGCCTGTTGTGTTTCTTTGATAGTCACGATTGCCCTGCCTTTCTGTATCGTTTGTGCATGGTCAAAACACGGCTTCTTGGTGAGCAGAGCAGGCTGTCTATCGGCTGACCAGCATCAAGGGATAACTCATTAAGCATGACATCCCAAGAACGGCTACTATACTCGCGGAATCCGGCTGTAATCCCGAAAGGGAAGCAACAACTCAGTTGTCACCTCCTTATTTTCTTTGGCCTTGATGGTAGGGCAAACGTGACGAGGCGACCGCAACATAATCTTGCCGTCGTCCATGATTTTGCTTGGCAGGCCGTGAGTCATGCTCTCCAATGCCGCAGTGACGTGGGATTTCAGGGCTTTGTACTTGGTTTCCGGCAGCTCACGTAGCCAGTTGTTTAGATTAGATTCACGCTTATACGGCTTCTCTTCATGATCATCTGCCATGTACAAGGCCGCTTTGAGCTTATGAAAACGGATTTCAGCCTGTTTACGGGTGGCGGCGGGTGAACCTTCTTTTTCCATCATCAAAGCAAGGCGCATGTTTTCCAGCTCTTCCATATCCTTGCCGGTGAGCGGCGAGATCACCAACTTTCGCCCTTCGAATGACAGATCACGGCTCGCCATCCCTTCGATTTCTTGGTAGCCCTCGGCCAGATCGCGCAGGTCAAACTCATTGGTGTGCATTTCCTGGCAATGAGGGCACTCATAATCCAGCGAAACAAAGGTGTCATCCGTGGTATGTATCCAGTACCAGAATAGCGCCAGACGGCGGTCTTCAGCGGTCCACTGCTGACAGTCTGTAAAGCTCTCTTTGTCCTGAATCGTGTTCAAAAACTTGGTGGTTAATGACTCTTCGTGCTCGGGCAGTACATCACAGAAATCCAGTGTTTCTGCTGTGGTCGCCTCTCGAATAAGCACTTGCTGGATAGGTTTGCTGGGTAATGAAAACGGTGCAAACATGATTAACTCCGAAATTGAATAACGGTCAGCGGGAACTCTTTAAATGAATGCTCGGTATAGCTCTGGGTCACATCCCCCAGCTGAACCGGTGCAACGGGATAGGTTTCAGATAACACCTCTTCAAAGCTCGTCCCTTTGTGGATCAGGGTGTATTTTTTCCAGTCCCTGATCCATTTGGTGTCTGGGTTTAATGGCGGGTTCACGGTGCCATCCCCATTGGCCACTTTGGCGGTCCACTCGGCAAACCACTTATGGATCCGTTCGTCGTCATGGTCACGGACGGTCATTGAGATAGAAACTGGCATTACCCCTGTCGGGAACTGCAGCTGGTTTACCCCAACTTTCACCGGTTCGTATTCCAGCTCAATAGGGCCGTAGGTGACATCTTTGATGAAAATCTCAAAATCCAGCGGTTGCTCTTCGATTTCCAACCGGAACTGCCATTGATGCTGGAAGTAGGTATGCACCATTTTCTTAACCAGCATCTTTTCACGATTGAAATCAGCGGCCATCCGGCGCCCCCGTTGTCACATGGTCGTTCACCAAGTCGTACATCTGACGGATCAGGTCATAGGGCATTCTGTGGTGACGGTTTGCCATAAAGTACTGGCGTAATGACTCAGAGAGTGCATAGCGGCCCTTTGGCTCGTTCTCAGGAGCTTTCTGGGTGTAAAACGCTGTTCGCTCACTGACTAACGTCGCCTTGTCGACGGCATACACTCTGTCTTCGTAACTGACCAGCCAAACCTGCCCATGCTCGCCGGTCACTTCACAAGTGAGCCATTCGCCCACCAGCGGCCCTTCTGGGGTGATTTGGTAGAAATATAAGGGTGTACCGATTGAAACATCATTGTGGCGCATGGCCGCTCTCCTAAAGCAGCATGGAAGGCATCAGCATATTGCCCGACTCTTCCATTTCTTCTTCTAACTGGCGTTTGCGCTCATACAGCTCTGACAATTGCGGCATTCCATCCAGTGGTAAGCCGGCAGCGCTGCGGGAGTATTGCTCACGCTCTGTGTTGGGGATGTCGATAAGGACTTTGAGATACTTTTGCAGCATCCCTGTGGTGTGTGCCGGCAGCGTATCATTGTCTAAATCGTATTGACTGATCGCTTCCAGATATTGGACTTTGAACGGGGCCACGCTGTATTCCGTGGTCACAATATTCAGTTTGTCTTCTTCTACCGTGACTTCATGCCAGACCTGATCAACGTCATTGGCCGTTACCATGGTCATGAAATGCGGCGGTACATCAATACCGCCGGCTTTTTGTTGGTCCAGTGTCACGGTGACAGTCCGGATCACACCCGCCCTATCTTGATACTCGTTGAGCGCTTGAATAAGCAACGCTTCGAGCTTATCTGCTTCGTCATGGTAAAGAGTTATAAACTGTCCCTTGACGCGAGCTAATAGGGCGTTGGGGGTCATCCTGCGTAACCTCCGATGCGTTCAAACCAGTTGTACAGGAAGTTCACTGGCACACGCACGGTACCAGTACGGTTTTCAACATCCAGATCCGATGGGTCCGCTGCGATCATGGTATCTTCAAGTCGGTAGCCCTTCTCTTCGATATCCTCACCATGCAGCACGATTTCAATCGTGACGTACTCTTTGTTGTCAACGATTTTGGAAATGGTCTTGATCACGTCACCACGTTTGATTTCAACGATTTGACACGCAATATCACCATCACGCTTAGTGGCACCGTACTGACGGAAACCTTGGCCGTACTGGCCGAAGTCTTCAACGGGTTCACCGCGCTTTTCTTCCGGCAGCTGAGAAGTACGGATCAGTGCCGAAATTTCCGGATATTCTACGATTCGGACAATGAAATCCGAGGCGACCGCACGCTCACCGAGCGCGACGTTTTTCTTGTGGGCTTGTCGCAGTAAGTCGACGTTCCCTTTTGCGTTTGGTACAGCCATTGTTTAGCTCCAATTAACCGTAAGTTGAAGGGATCTGAGAACGATTGAGCATTGCCTCAGATTGAATCATTAGTTGAATGTCAGCTTTCATCAGGTATCCATCACGGCTACGAGGCCCGTCCAGCGGGGCCGACATACTTTCAATCACACAACCATTGAGCACGACATTGCGCCCGATGTTGACCATGACAGAACTCGGTACTCGACCGACCGCATTGCCATCCCCTACCGGATTCCCGACCGGTGAAATCGCGTTTACTTCAGGAGAGAACATGCGCTCTAACTCCATAATGGCGTCTTCGACTTCGGCTTTTGGGTCAGATAACGCATACAGAGAGAGCGTTATCGGGAATGCGTGGGGTTGGTTGCCCTCCCAGACCTGACGGCTTGAGAGGGTCGTGATTGATGTCATGCCATTGGTTGACTCTGTAACCGTGCCTGACTGCAGCACGCCACCGGCTTTGCTGAACTTGGAACCCACAGAGTCGCCCTCAAAAGGGCTGTTCCAGTTGGCGTTCAGCTCTTTTGCCGTCCCTTCCCCAATCACGCCGACAACGCAGGTGTTACCCTGCTTTATCCAGCACTTGAGGTATTGGCTGACTTTCGGATCGTTGTTGCCAACGGTCCGCGCCCCTGTGGATTGCCAGACCTTCGCCATTACATGTTACGCTGACGACGGGATTTCATGGATTTGGCACGTTTACGTCGCGCCCCTGAGTTATTCGCCTTACGACGCGCCTTCTTCAGTGCGGCTTTTTGCGCAGAAGAGAGACGTTTTTTCTTCAGTGGCTTCTTAATGACTTTCACCTTACCGTTACGGACCACGCGCTGAGTCGCATCAAGCACTAATTTGGCTTTCACTGCATATTCAGTGATCAGCTCGTCATCAGACTTTTCATTGTCTGCCAGCTTATCGTTGAGGTAGGTATGCAGCTTCTCACCCGCCTCTTCGCTTTCATCATCAATGAAGCCCTGAACATTGGCAGCATTGGCGCCCAGTTCCACCAGCGAGTCTGCGGCCATGGTTAAGATCTCGTTGAATAGATCTTCTTCAGGCTCTGTGACTTCACCGTCTTCGTCCAAATCAGCGAGACCGGCAACAATAGCTTCAAAGTTTGAATAGCTGGCGTCATTGTCTTCCAACCATGTCAGCGCAGCGGCCATAGCATTCGCTCGGATCTGCTTTTCGCCCAGATCGTTGCTGGCATCATCCAGAATTTGCTCTGGAATGGTGTATTCGTTGCTCTCAGGTTTTTTAGCAGCTGGCGCAAAGCCAGCTGCATCGAACACAGGATCAGAACCACCAAATGGATAACCTGTTCCGTACATTTTTACTCCATTACGCCATCAGGCGAGGTTGAATTGCGATACGACGCGCCACGCCGGTTTGAGCATAAGCGACTTCAATGTGCCAGTAGTCCAGCTCGACTTGCTTCAGCGTGATACGGTAAGGGTTTTTGCCGTCTTTGTTCGGATTGCGAGGCTCAACGAACGCACCGGCTTCAAAGCGCTTCTTACAGATCTTGTCTGCAAGGTCCTGCAGGTTTTCCAGCACAAACCCGTCAGGCTCAAACTGGACCACGGCAGCTGCTTGCAGGAACTCATGACACAGGTCATTGAGAATGGCTGTTGTGTGCTCAAAACGCAGGTAGTTGTTCTTGCGCCAGATATTCAGACAGTCATTGATCACCTTGCCTTTGGCGACAGGGTTAATACGTGCTTTCACCAATTCTGTCGGCTGCAGCTTGCCAGTCAGGTGTAGCGGCTCGATACCACGACGGTTCACAAGGCCGCGCTTCTCGCCGGCAGCGGTATAGTGCGCCCCTTTAACAGCGGCATGACCGGTTGGCTGGGCAAAACACTTAGCTTTCGCTGCAGTAGCACCACCAGACAAGCCCCAGACACTCTTACCGCCGTACCATTCGTCGGTCGCTTTGTAGGGATAGTGGAAACAAGACGCCTGATAAGACTCAAGGTTGGCATCTTCCAACCACTGTTTTGCAGCCACTTCCGTTAACCATGGCGGTACGTCAAAACGGAATTGCGCCAGACGACCATCAGCGATGGTGACCATGTGAGCAATCGCGGACGGCTCATAGTTACCGGCAGCAAAACAAAGGTTAAAGTCGATGTCGTCGGTCTTGAGCAGATCCCACGCATCCTTCCAGTTATCCAGCGTTGGCTCGCCGCCATTGGTACCGCCTTCAAAGGCTTCTTCGCAGGCTTTTACGACGGCAAAGTCGACCGTTGCTGCGATTTCTGCACGGAAACGCGCTGAGCGCTCTTCCAGCACATTCGGCAGGTAGGCAGTAAGGCCAGAATCGTCGACATCATCAACGTTCACGCCCACCACAAAGCTTTCACCTTGCAGGGTTTGCCATTCGCCGCTGACTTGCTCTTGGAAAGACAGGGTGAAACGCTCTGCATCCGTATCGACGTCGCTGATCACCATGCGGCGCTTAGTGGATGGATCGCCGTCAACAGGGTAAACCGACAGCCAGTGACCGGCAGACAGGCTCAATGTCGTGCCGTAGCTGTGTGACGATTTCACCGCCGCACCATCAGCAACAGGTAGCGCGATAGATGGGTATTTCGCATCATCAGCGACAACGCGCACGACGTGGCAGTATTGCAGCGAATCCAGTGCGTCTTTAAGGTGGCGTAAACCTTCGGCTTTCGTGCCTTGGTTCATTGGCATAGGACGGCCCAGTAGATCTTCCCAGTCATCTGCAGTGGCTGTGATGATTTTCCCAACAGGGCCTTTTGACGCGATAACAACACAAGCACCAACAGCGACGTCACCGCCACCTGTGGTGTAGTTGTTATCAATGGGCGGCAGAACGGCAATGCCGGCTGCCTCGGTAATAAATTGGCTGATCATTCCAGACATGCTGAATTACTCCGCTTTAAGTTTGATTTCCACCCACGGCTTATCAGCAAGAGCGGACTGAATAGCGATCAGCTCTTCTTTATTTGTCGTGATGGATAAATCTTTGCAGTGCCCGTTGATAGCTAAAATGCTGCCGTCAGCACGCAAAATTTCGTGACCAGAAACGCTGTTATTGGTCATTAGCACTTCAAGGGCAGAATCATCACCCTCTGGTACGTCGCCAGCGCCGGTATCAGTGGCGCCTGTTGATTCACCACCTTCTGCACCGGCATTGTCACCGTCGGTACCTGTAGATGTATCGCCAGACTCTGAGCATTCTTCTCCGGCCCCTTCGGTGCCAGTGCCGGTATTCGTATCGCCAGCGCCGGCATCACCTGCACCTGTTGCGCCAGCTTCGCCAGTGACAACCGTTTCATCTGTACCAGTTGACTTGTCGTCAGTGGTCTCAGTGGTTTTGTTGCTGGTTGCTGGTTTACGGGTAGTGCGGGTGTTTGTTTTTGTGGTTGCCATAGACAAATTCCTACTTAGTTAAGTGACGTGGGCGCCGCAATGAAGCGGCACCCAGTGAAACCAGTGCGATTACTGAGGCGTGAATCGCAACCACATGAACCAATCGCGCCCGTTGTGCGGGTGGAGATCACGATAAGCCAGCTCGTAGAGCGTGTTTTCGTGCTTCAGGTTGCGACCGATGCTGTGTGCGTAGTTGATCGCTGAAATCGCATCACCCGCCACATAACCAGCATCACCGTGCTCACGGCCTTTGGCGTAACACAGCACGCGCCATGGGTCCGCCATGTGCGGGTCTTCTTTGAACTTGTAGCCAAACACGGTACCCACATAGTGCGGCTGTGGTAGTTGGCGGTAGTTCGGTGCGTATACCATGTGCGGCGCACCCAGCGATTTCAGAACGCGAGACGCTTCACGGCCAGCAACAACACCCACCAGACCGCTACGCTTGGTGCGGTTCATCAGCTCGGTAGAAATTGCCAACAGCGTGGTTTGGATCATTTCGTAGTGCTGACGGTAAGACAGGCCAGACGGAATCGTCAGGTCGAATGTCTTCTCGCCTTTCGCGTAGAAGTAGATATCGTTCAGGCGTTTGCGGTCTTTGTCCGCTGCCATCAGGTTACGAGCGGTTGCCAGCTGCATACCTGCGATATCAATGTTGTATTCGCGCTTACCAGTGAACTGAGACTGAATAGAGTTAGAGCTAA
The DNA here is from genome assembly GCF_000817815.1 of Vibrio owensii CAIM 1854 = LMG 25443. GTDB lineage: Bacteria > Pseudomonadota > Gammaproteobacteria > Enterobacterales > Vibrionaceae > Vibrio > Vibrio owensii. Next base: position 17,551 of record NZ_JPRD01000044.1, on the reverse strand, counting down.
CCAGCGCAGATTCGTGCGGGAACAGCTCGTAGCTCACCATTTCGTGCTCAACGGTCGGGATCAGAGACGGGTCTTTCTCAATGGAGATGTCTGCAATGGTATGGATCTCGATGCCGGTCTTCGGTGCTTTGGAGAACTTCACCGCAAGCTGACCAACTTGATAATTCACCGTACCGGTAAATGTTACCGTGTCACCGTCTGCGTCAGTGAATTTACCGAAGATGCCGCCTTTACCGTCATCACCACCAACAGGCATACGATCAACCAGAATACGGACCTTGCCTTTCACAAATGGCATTGCCTTCGCTTTGGCGGCGATATCGAAGTTAAAATCAACGGCTGTGCCGTCACCGCTGCCGATTTGGTGGCGTTGGTCCATGGACGCATACTGACCGTTGAAATCGACGTCAATCAAATCGCCTTCGTTTAGGTCGCCAAACGTTGAGCCGGCCACACGGTTGATGCGGAAGATTTCAGACTTGTTATAGTTCGCCGGAATGTGCGTCACCATGTCGTTGGTGATCATCATCAGCTGCACCGGTACAACCAGAGCAACCATGCGGTTACGCTGAATGATGCCTTCAGAAGCACTCATTGAACCGTCACCGGCACTATCGAGAATCGCGCGTAGATGAGGGTTTTCAGTGTTCGGATCCAGCATATTCTCAATACTGTTGTGCATTGACGACATCAGCTCAGCTGACGGCATTTCACCATGCATTGAGTGGTAGTGACGGACCGCGTTGGCGGCAGAGCCTGCAACCATCTTTGACATTTCACCGGCATTATCAAAGATTGAACCGTCAAGGCTTTGAATGATGGCTTCATTGCGAGCGGCACTGTCAGTGATAATCTCACCATTATCCATCTGCGGATCGATAATATGTCGCGCAAGCTGCGAAGCGTTGTTGTTGATTGTAGCGACCTGATCGCGGTACGCCTGTTCTGTGCTAGGAGTTCCCATTGTCTCTTCCTTATTGGACTTGCGCACCGGCTTTGGTGCTTCAAACATGGTTTTTCAGCAAAGAGGCTAACAAGGGGGGAGATACCCAGCATCAACACAAAAATTTTAGTTATCGGGGGCTTGGCGGTCGGCACTTCTAATTTACACAACCGATTTTTAGCAAGTAGAGAGGGCACATAGAGCAAGGGGAAAAGTGAAGCGAAAATAGGTTAATTGCTAAATCGTGCTAATAGCATGTTTATGACAACATAAAAAGCACCAGAAACGGCGCTTTTTTAGGGAAAGAGAAAAACGATTTAGGTGTATGCCGTGAGCGGTCTATCTTCGATAAACAGGAAATCTCTGCCATGTTTAAGCTGCGAACCGCTCGAATCAGTAAATAACCATTTCACATTTTGTGACCAACTGCAGCGACAGCCTAAACGGTGCATAATTTCAACTGAACCACAGTCATTACAGACCGTAATTGGAGTAATACTGCCAGCCATCATGTTACGGGCCTTGCGTTCGTCCTCTTTGGTGATTTCAGGGAAAGACATACCCGACTGCTTTTCTTTAAGCAGCGCATCCAAACCGTTCGTATTCATTCAATCTTCGCCTTTTCGCCGCCATAAGAGCCGCCGCCTTTCACGATCACTTCACCGGAAGAGGTAATGTGCTCGACAACCGCTTTTGCGATGGCTTCTGCGAGTTCATCCATCTTGCCGTGCTGGTTAGCCAAAAACCCAAATCCTTCAAGGTTGGATTTAATCATGCCTTTGAGAGTGCTGTCACTGAGCGCCATTATTTACCCGCTGTCACTTGTGTTGAGAAATCAGAATGAGGCTTACCGGTAAAAGAGCAAAGGTGATCACCGGTGACAACGCCTTTGCCTTTATTGAGGTGAATGCTTTTCGCATCAATATGCGCCGAGCCGGATACATTGATTCGCCAGTATCCCCCAACCTTTTCTGTCAGGTTGCCGCCTGCTTCATTGTTGATGTTTCCACCGGCATGATTTTCCATATCACCCGTGGTTGAATGGTGGCTGTCGCCTTCAACGTGCAAAATGGAGTGTCCACGCGCATCAAACTCAAAGGCGGTCCCTGTTGGCATGTGGGTTACTCGATACACACTGTCCTTTTCCACCTCGAACATCATGCCGTGAAGAATATACACCTTGCTTTCGTGGTAGCCCTGCGGCGATGGCTTGGGTTCTTTGTGGCTACGTTTGTGCTGGTATCGTCCTTCACCTTCAAATGCTTCAGGGGGCAGGTTCGGAATACCATCAGGGTTATGATGCACTGAGCCGGTGATCCGTGGGCGTCGTGTATCTTTGCGCCCATGGGTGTAATAAGGAAAATCCACCCACACCAGATCGCCCGTCTGAACCGGTGTAAAGTCACCCTGTCCGACTCGGGCGCCGACTGGCAGCTTATACGTTGCCCATGGCAGCTTGTCATCCGGCACATCGTCAAACACACCAAACACGCGCACTTGCACGCGCATTTGTTTCTCTGGGTCCTGCACGCTGACCACCACAGCTTCTAGCTCTGGCCGTTGGAGCAGGAGATCGGCTGGATTATCCATTGAATACCCTTTAAATACTTAGTTAGTGTTTATCCAGTATCCCTTTGATACGGTTGTAATACTTTTTACCCTTGTAGCTATGCGCCACCAGACCAATAACCACCAGCGTTGGCAGGCTTTCATCTATTGGCCTTTCTAAATCTGAACGGTTCCAGATAATCTCGATCGCATCCCCTGCCCTGAGACCACCATTACCAAACATGTAGGCGTCCAGAACCGGAATGGGGATCTTGCTGAGGTTGTCCAACACAAACCGGCTGGTTATGCCTGAATGCTCGATGGGCGCTGCCGAGTGTTTACCGGAATAGACCATGCCTTTTTTGTCATCCCACCCCACAAACCGGCGCTGGGTGAGATCTTCAATCAGTGAGCTGTCATTGGGCGTTGTGTATTGTGATATTTGGTATTGCTGGCGCGTGTCGTTGTAGTGATACAAGTAAGTCGGCGCTCGTTCCTGCAGCTCTTTGAGCGTGCGAAATACCAGCGTGCCGCGACGGATAAACACCAATGCGCCCAGCTCTTTTGCCATCTGCCTAATCAGGCGTGATGGACGCTGCGCCGGCAGCAAATGAAAGTCCAACCGGATAGGGAACGTACCGACATCGAGCGGCATGTCTGGGGCCAGTTGGCGCAACACCTTACTGACTGGCTCTTTGACGAAGCAACGGGCACTGGGCGACGGCTGCTTTAGGTCATGGAGCGACTTTAAAAGCAGGTTAAACGTGATGGCGCCGCCCTCGCTGACCGGCATCGTCATGACTATCCATTGCGTTTCCCAGTTGAGTGCATCCTGATTGACAGGATCGGACAACACCACGGTAAACACCGCTTTTTCCTTAATCGCCAAATCATCACGCAGGTACTGCTCTTTATCGTCGTATTCGATAATGAGTTTTGGCCCGTCTAACGTGGTGGTTTCAACGAACGTCGCTTCAAGCAAAAAAGACAGGTCCAGTTCTTCACGTTGATCGCCGTGATAGACGATGGACTGGACCAGCTGGTGCTCATGACGACTCACGAGAACACCTCTTCAAGCGGTCTGAACTCAATCTTCCAACGGATCGGACTGATATGGCCTACACCTTTCCCATACAAGATAGGCGCATTAACCTTGTGCTCAACATCCACTGCATACAGACGACCATCCGCGTAGTTGTGGCTTAAATTGTTCGCCTCAATCGTCTGAGAGTCTTCTATTGTGATCGGTAAGTCGATATCTTCGCCAAACAGTGAGTACGTCACGTTGAAGCGATGGCCACCAGCGCGGCGACGGGCTATGTGCATGTGCCACGCCAGCACCAAACGCTCTACAGACGCCTTATCATTGGCCATAAACACGATGCGGTAGGTCAGCTCAAGATAGCTGATACTGATATTGGTCTTTTTGAGCAGGGCGTCATCCCAACCGGTAACGCTCTCTACGAACTGCGCATATTCAGCGGACGCACTGCGGAATCCGATTGGGCGATAATAGTTAATGAGCGGCAGGCGTGCTGCATTAAATTTACGCTCGCCATCACTACCCGTCTGCTTTTGAAACTGACGGATAGCCTGAATAAAGGCTTTAGGTGAGTCATAATCACCACGGAATACCTGTTGCTTAGTATCACGCTGAAGGAAGGCTTTCACATGATGCGGACAGCTTTCCGGATCCAGCTCTGCCAATGCATCTACGATGTGACCACCAAAGGCCACGTCGACGGGGTAAAAATCGGTAATGTCGTTCTTTTCAGTAATCTCGGTCATGGTACTACCCAATAAAAAAGGGATAGCACAACGCTACCCCTTTTCGATTTCGAGATCCCTTACAGGGAAATGTTAGGCTTCCGCCGGCATATCAGGCCACACAATATCATCAGGGTGGCTATAGTTTTGCGGAATGTCGCGTAATGATTGACGGTAATTAGCAAATTCAGTCTTTTTACTCTCTGTTAGAGGCACGTCAGGAACTTGCGTCCAATCTGTTTTTGCGATCAATTCATCCCGTTTTTGGCGGACCATTCCCCAGTAATTCTCTAAAAAAACCTGGTACTCTTCTGATTCTTTAGAGCCATAGTATTCTGCTTTAATCATATGTTACCTCACAGACCATCATCGTATGGAAGAGACGCTATTGGCGCGTAATGGTTATATACAGAGCCGTCCTTGGTATTGACATAGCGACCAAAGTTTTCATCACGGATGCTGCCTGAGTCACCAGACACCCCATACCCCCTAAAGGATAAAAGACCGTCTAAAATCACAGTTCCGCCACCTGACATGTTGGAAGTGAGCACTCGATATTCAATGCCATCAACCGTCATTGTTTCGAGGGCTACATTTAAGCCAGATTCAATAAATGAATAATATGAGCTGTATTGACGCAGAGCACGCAACTCACCCTTTTGGAAAGATTCATAGCCGTATCGAGTTAGAATGACATCACCCTGAAGGCCAATTGAGCCTATCCGCTTGTCATCATTCCCCTCTCCAATTCGCCAAAGCAAAATGCCATTGTATTGCCCTTCTTTATATGACTCCAATGCAGGGTCAACATAGACTGGAGGACAGACATACATAATGTCATGAGAGCCATAAAACTTACCACTCCCTTTTATCAGAGACTGGAACTTGCTATCCGCATTTTTAATGAAATCATCAAACGTCTTCTGAGCGGCCGCTACAGACTGATCGATTTCCCCTACTTTGCCCTCTACTGTTTCAGTTAAACGGCGGTTACTTTCGACTACCGCCTGAAATATTGGGTCACTCATGGCAACCTCCCATAGTTTGTTTATGCATTGGTATTCCCACTTAAACGATCTGCAACATCGTTGTTTTGTTTAGTGATGGCTTGTAATGTCGCCATCAGATCCTGCTTAAACTGCTCAAATTCCAGCTTGGAGACCATGCCGGTTTGAGCTTCCTGTTTGGCATTAGCAACCTGCTCTTCGGTTGCCAGCTCGCCATAACGCTTAGGGGGCGTTGCCATGCTTAGCCCTGCGTTGAGGTCAACGTGACACGCACAGAAACGGGCGTCACGCTGGCATCATGCGGTTGAGGGCGGAAATGCACCCCTTTGGACTTCAACTCAATGGTGAAGCCCACCGCGAGTTTTTGTGTGATGTACGCCTCCACCAGCGGATTGCCTTCTACCGTGGCCGTAGCCATGTAGTCAGTCGCCAGTGCATAGCTCCCCATCCCTTCCTGCACGGTCAAAAAGTCATAGGTGCCGGCTGTGCTGGAAATGGTGATGTTTTTCTCTTTGAGTTTGCGCATGGAGTTCACCAGATTGACGGTTTCCTGCATCTGCTGCAGCACGTCCGTATCGGTCTGGTTCAACTGCTCCAATGCGGCATTGATGGTTGCCACCTTGGCAGCAATATCTGAGTCGGTCGCATAGGTCGCATCAAGGGCCGCGATCTTGTCTTGGCTGTTCTTGATGGCACCGGATAGCGTGGTGAGGTTAGACATCACCGTGGAGAGACGCTGGTTAATGGCCGTTGCCATGTCAGCGTTCTGCTGCTCGTTCTCCGTGCGAATGGTTGCCAGCTCAGCATTGATGGAATCGCGCAATGCGGCCATCTTGCTGTTGATTTCAGCGATCTGCAGGCTGTGCTCGGTCCCCAACTGGCCCAGAATGAGCGAGACTGAGTTTGCAAACGAGGTCAGCTTAGCGTTCACGTCATCCCGTAACGTCTTCGCGGTACGGTTCAGAGACTCGTCGTTAACCTCATCAGCGGTTGAAACTGGTGTAAAATCGACAGAGGCCGGCGCCGTCACTGACGGGACCGACACTTTGTTTTGAACTGGCTGGGTCGTGATATCGCTCGGGGATGGCGCGGTAACGGTCGTATCATCCACACCCGTTACCGGTGTAAGCGTGATATCGACTGGCGCGTTAGGATCGGTACTCATTGTTCATCCCCTTTGAATACATCAAAAATATCGGCAATGGCGCCCACTTTCTCTTGAAGGTCCGTTGCCTGCTTGTTCAGGTTCTCTTCGTTGACTTCATCCTGCTCGCTCACCGTTGGTACCGGCTGGCGTAGGGCTTCAATCTGCTCTTTGCTAGCAGCTTGTGCCAGCTTGTTCACTACACCCGTCAAACTTGGCTCTGGGTGCGGATTTGGTAAGAACTCAATCGGCTCGCCGGCTTCTGGTTCAAATTTGTCTGGCAGGAAGTCACTGCCAACATCAAACGGCATCAAGTGGTACTTAAAACCGCCAGATCCATTCTTACCGATAGGCTCAGCTTTCACGATGTAGAGCAGGCGAACCTGTATTTCTTCATCAGCGATTTGCTCTTCAATCCAGATAACGCTTTGCTCGGGCACGTTTGGCTCTTTGATGAGCATCTGAAAGACCTCTTCGCCTTCATCGGTACCGTCACCAAACGCCAGCATTTGGATAGAATCACCATCATTGAGCAATTCTATGGCCCGTGTAATAGTCGGGCTACTATAAGAAAATGTTTCCTCCCGAGCCTCTAAGTTACCGACCACATCACTGTCATCAATGTGTTCTAAGGCGTTCAGCTGAGCTTTAAAGAGCAGGCAGTCAAACGCATTGGGGTTAATGTCTAATGTCTTCTGCAGATCGGCGTAGATAGGTTCAAACACACGTCTGCGGTCTATGGGGGTTATTCTGCTCATTACAGGTCCTTAGCGAGTTTCTGGGCGTCAGCCAGTGGGACTTTGTTCATTTTGGCGAAGACTTTCACCGCGCTGTCACGGTCTGCGCCGTACATCTTGGCCCTGTCCAGCTCAGACCTGAGCATTGCCTTCAATTGGTCACGGTTTGCGCCCTGAGCTTGCTTCTGGCGCTGCTCAACGGCTTTCTTCGCTCTCGTTTTGCTGGTGGACACCTTGGATTGCTGCTTACCAAGTTGTTTACGCAGCTCTGCGACCTCTTTTTCCAGCTTCTTGATGTACTTCGGATCTTTGACCTGACGCTTAAAGACGCGCTTGGCCTGCTTCATTTTGTTGATCACCTGCATAGCAGCGGCTTTGTCCACATCACGAGGACGGGCACGCTCTAACTGCTCGCGGTCTTCTTTGGTCAGGAACGAATCGGTGTTATCACCGGCAAAGCCTTCTTTCTCGGCCTGCGCTTCAAGCTGCTTGGCGAGCTGGGCCTGTACCGTAGGCGATTTCAACGCCCCCAGCGCTTTGAGCTGGTGTTTGCAGCAACAACCGGTCAGTTTGGGGTTTCGGACCTTCGGAAAGTCTTTCTCATAGGGCGCTATGGCAAAGTTTCCGGCTGTGGCGACATAGCGATACCAAAACTGATAACGGCCACACTGACAGTCAATGGAGACATTGCCCAAACAGATACGCTTTACGGCAGCTGCCCAACTACGCTGCGTCTGAGTTAACTCTTCCATCCAGTTCTCAAGACGGATCCGGACCTGATAGCTCCCCTCGCCATGTTTGCCCGAGGCTGTGACATTGAAGTGCAGCAAATCACCACGGACCTTATAGAGCCGTGCGACTTGGATCTCTGTATTGGCGCGTTGTACGTCTATCTTGCGAGAGGCAACAATCAGCTGATCCAGCGGGGCGCCACGAGTCCGGCCCCACTTCTTCGAGGTCGACTTACGCGCCTTGTCAAAGGCTCGCATGTCGTCAATAGTGAAGGGATCGCCGCCTTTCTTGGAACCCAGCAACACCGAGTGATACAACGGCAGCTCACCGGTGCGGATTGCTTCACGGATCGCTGCCGGTGACAGCGTTCTGCGTGCATACTGGCGCTCGGCCTTCTGGTTACGGCGACGTTCGTTAAACTCTTTGTCCTGATTGCGGACGTTTTTGGTCATTTCAGGCTGCTTCATACGCCCTCCTGCTCAAACTGGCAGTAATAGCGAATGCGCGTTCTCACCCACTTAATTGTCGGCAGACGGATCAGGCTACCGGCAGCGAGGTATTCACGCATATCATCAAGGCCGGCACACACCGAAACGATTTTCTTGAGGCTATCCGTCCCGTAGTAACGCAAGGAAATAAGCTCGGGCATCCGGATCTCATCTATCGAGACCTCCCACTCTTCCCACTCAAACAAACCGTCGCGCAGCTCACGGTAAAAACGAGCACGGATCAGCTCATCTTGGATATTCAGCGGACTTAGGCGTGATAACTGGGTCATGCATCCCCCATATCGCGCTCAATGGTGATGCGGCGCAGCGTTGTAAAGGCGGGATCTTCGTCTTCGACGTTGATGGCATCCAAGAACGTATCAACATAGTGTTGGTTAACTTGGTTGAACTCACACGCAGTCAGCACGCACAACAGAATGGCACGTTGATAACCGGTAAATTTGGAGTGGTCGATGTCATAGCGGTAACGGCCACGGTCATCCGGCACGATGTTAACGCTATTGTCACGGATCCAGTGGCGCTCCAAGCCCTTGTTCAACACAATGCAACCTTGCTGGTTGCCATCGGCAGTACCACCAAGACGAAGCAGGTTAAAATAGTGGTCAAAGGCGATGTTCATGTAACCGCGCTTTTCGGTCGGGTCCGCTTCTTCCAGTAGCACTTTGTGGGCGTACTCGCTGAAATCATCCCCGCGCTCTTCGACGACCATGTGATAACCTTCGTCGTGCTTTTTCTTCAGGTCACGTTTGAGCTTTCGCTTCCATGTGCCAAACGCACCGGAAATCTTTTCGAGCTTGGCGATCACCAACAGGTCATTATCAAACACGGCGGTCGCTTGGACCTGCTCTCTTCCCAGTAGCGTGACACAAAATATCTTCTTCTGTGTGCTCATGGCTTTGTCTCATCATAGAAATGAGGTCATGATGAACGCTGGCGCACGTTGTCGCAGCAACAGGGAAATATTGCGAAATTCTATTGCTTTGTTTTGGCTATTTGCTCATTGTGACAATTAGAGACATATAAGCCACTGAATAGACTTGATTTGATGGGCTTCGCTAATTGCTTTAAGTGAGTTGTGTCAATTACAGCGCGCGGCGCAAGCAACTTCCGGCCACTGGTGTCACACCTTAATTGTAATGCGACAAATGATTGCATTGTGCGCCATTGTGTCTATAATGAAATCACCGCTATATAGGAGATTGAACAATGGCAACAAGCGTCCGATTAAATGATGACTTTGTTTCCGAAGCCAAGGCTTACGGGACCGCAGAGAATCGCTCTGTGCCTATGCAGATAGAGTACTGGGCCAAGATTGGCAAAATCATGATGGAGAATCCAGACCTCTCTTATGAGTTTGTCCGTGAATCATTATTAGCTACTGAAGAGGTTAAACAGGGGTTGGTGAAGCCATATGAGCGAAGAACAAAGAGAAATTGAGGTCTTTGAAGCTAGACGCTTCACCAAAGCCCTAAGCAAGCTGCCAACAAAGCAGCTCAGCACCGTTGAAGATGAGATCGAAAAAATCATTGCCAATCCGGAAATAGGTCAGCAAAAGAAAGGCGATTTGTCACATTTGCGGGTACATAAATTCAAGGTGAACAAGCAAGAACTGCTACTCGGTTACTCTTGGGTTGATAATGAGTTAAGGCTTTACCTGTTAAGCCTTGGTTCGCATGAGAACTTTTATACCGACCTGAAAAACCAACGGAAAAACGACCTCAAGCTGATCAACTGAACCGGCGGGGAATCGCCCGAAAGGCACTCCCCGCAGATCGTCAAAAAAGCCGAAGCGTACCATCCTGACTAAGCTTCACTTCCATGCCTTCGATTTTCTTTACCTCCGACATCCAGAAAAGCTGCTGTTCCATTTGCGGCAGATCACCGACCAAAGACATCAGCATAGCCATAGGCATGTACACGAGCTGCGCTGGGCGCCCATATTCACGCTCGAAACGCTCATGGTTGTCTTTCAGGAGGGTGAGATAGGGGTTATTATTCTTTGCCAGCTCACAGGCTAACGGGCTGACTTTGTGATGCACGCTGCCAATCGTGCCAACATTGGCATGATCCGCTTGTTTCATTGCTTCGGCCAGCTGGTGGCCCAGCTGTTCTAACTTGTCCATGGTCCGTTCCTTCTACTCGATAAAACGGACTTAGGGTGGCATTGCGCTCACCCTGTCGCCACAACAAAAGGTTATTGGTCCCAGTTGTTCGGAAATGCCGAACAACTCAGGTAAGCCATAGACCGCGAAGCCTCCGGAAATTCCGGATAGTTCAACTAAAGCTCCATTTTCTTCTTATCAGACGGGTAGCACCCATGAGCTTTGAAGTATTCCTGCTTCTTCAGAAGCATTACCCCGTAACACTCACGACACATAGACTCTGTTGACTCTCTGCCATCAATAACTTGTTCAATGAACTTCTTTGTTCTCTTGCAGTACCGACCACAAACGCACCGGCATTGCCAAACACTTTTCCCTAAAAATCCAATCACCGTCAACCGGCCAACTTTGGAACCAGTCAGATCAATAAAGTCAGTATTATCAGGGATCGGTTTGTGTGGCCGTGGCGCTTCCCAAAACTCGCTATCAACCAACTTGTCTCGGTTCTTAATTTGAAATGTTGAGTGCGAAGGCGCCTTTTGGACCACTAAAGCAGCCTGACGGTCTATTGGCCTAAGTTTCAATGTGCTTTTCAGAGTCATATAACCTTCCCCGTCTTACCCTTGCCTCAACGACTCAAGTAGCGCATTTTGCTCGCCTGTCAGCTTACCTTCCATTTGAGAGCCTGTTTTTAACGCTAATTCGACCAATGCGGTCTCTTGATCACGCTGGTCCATCATTACAATGCCAACCAGTTCATTTACGATTGTATTATTCAACGTCTGAGACGGGTCATTCAATGCATCCATGACTTGGCTGATTTTATCCTGAGCCTCTTCAGTACTAAAACCAGCATTAGTCGACTTCTCAAGCAACAGCTTCTCTATGCTTGCCTTTGCTGCACTATCTAGCATAAATGCCCCTTTAATTCTCAACAGAATCAAGCACCATAGGCTTGCGCTTGCCGCCTTCAAAATAAGCCACCATGGCATCACCAGATTCAAATTCCAGCGTGATCAGCTCAGGCGTTAAGTCACGATCGTCAATCACCAACACATACCCTTCACCGGCCTTGTTGATGATGTAGTCGACGACAATGCCGTCACGCTCTTCGACTTCCAGCTCAAGCGGGTCAAACTCATTTTCAATTGTGGGCAGCTTCTCTTTCAGCACCCCAAACACGTTGGACAATTGCACTATGCTGTCACTCATCTTTATCTCTCTCTAGGAAAACTTAACAGGTTATAGCCACGACTTTTCAGGAAGTAGGCAATGGGTTTGTAGGCCGGCTCATAGAAAAACGGATCGCCGCCAGTCTCGCACCAAGCGCCAAACATAACGTCTGGGTGCTCAAGTCCTTTTGATTCAATCGTGCGCTCACCTTCAAACAAGAAATGAGCCTTGCGGGTCACATCCCTTTGCACACGGATCGCTTTAAACTCATCACGTTCGGATATTTCACGCTGAAGCGCTTGCGCCTCATCTTCAGTCATTGATTGGGGCACCAGAACAGTGCCAAAAATAGTGATACTCATAACTCTCCTGTCATACAGATGCTCGGTAGATTTCTAGATCAGCACGGAACACTTTGTCCATCCCAAGTAAATAGAAATCCTTTTCGCCTCTATCGCTCGTTATTTTATGGCACGGCTCAAGGGGAGAGTTGGCTTCTAATACGCCATTTCTTATTTTCACGCCAAATCGACAGCTGGTTAGCTCGGAAAACACGCAATTTTTACATGTGCGCTTCTGACTAAAACTAGACACGGCCCACCCTCACTTTAAAGCTTTTTTGTCCAGACCTCGTAATAGGTCCACCCTTCATAGTCTTTTTTAGGCAACGTCACACCATGATAAAAACCACCGTCTGACTCACTCAGAGCGTTTAAATACCGCATAGCCAACTCGCGAGGCGTCGCTTCGTGATTGAATGGCTCAATAACCCTCGTCCTCTCAAATCCACAGAGTTCAAGATGGCGGCGCCTGTCTGGCCTGCGCTGCCCCTGATTAAACTTATGAAACGTCTCAACGATGTTAGCCAGCACTCTTCTACTCCTTATCCATAAATGACAAACAGTACTGCTCAAACTGGTAAAGGGCCTCGTCGTCAAAGTGCCCTGAGTCGCGCAGACACATCATTTCTTGGAATAGGTGGCGATTTTTCAGGTCAAGATTGATGTAATCATGCAAATGAGCAATGCGCGGCGTTGGCACTCGGCGGTACCAGTTAGCAAATGCCGTGGTAAAGAACGTTCTTGCACGACCTCCGTCCTCAATTGCTTCACGAATGTCCGACAGAACCTCTTCGAGAGGGCGAGCCTTGGCGATCGGCTTGGGTTCCACAACCAGCGAGCGGACCGACTCTAAAACCTTGTGCTGATCAAGCTTGCTGTAACGAGAAAACTGCACGCGCAGCTGCTCAAGGTATTCATCCAACATCGACTCTTCAAAAGTCACTTTCATAGCTCTAATCCTTGTATCTAATTACGTTAAAGTTAACACCTAAACAGTATCATATAAATGTACACTTGATACTTATAGAGTATCAATTATGTATTAATCTTTTTCCTCTTTCCCCCACTGCATAGGGGCTGAGCGTGTTTTGACACGGCTATGAGCCATTGCACCATCACGCGCCAGTATCGCCCTGCCATATCTCGCCACCATGGTACCGCTAGACCATCGGCCAGACTGTTGGATCTGCAGGGTGTTATAGCCTTTTTTAAGCAGATCTTGAGCAGCGCCAACACGCGCACTGTGTGCCGTGAAAGGCTTCACCCCCTGACGCCCCAAGCCCAAAGTTTCCCACGCAGAATAGAACACACCCTCAACCGTTTTGGTGGTGATTGGCTTGTGCAGGACCTCGCCGGTCTGCTTATCCTTTTTGGGTTTGATGCAGGTGTTGTGCTTGGACACACCCACAAACAAAAAGCCGTCACTGCTCATATCCAGCTTGCCGGCTTCGGTGTAATCCATCAGCAAGCTGACCACATCCTGACTGAGAATGCAGGTATCCGGCTCCCCGCTGTGATTGGTTTTGGTGATGGGGATAGTCAGTATCGCGGTACCGTCTCCGGCCAGCTCCATATCACTCACACGAATATTCGCCAGCTCTGACGCTCGCAGCATCGACTCATAGGCCACGGCCAGCAATGCCAGATTGCGGCGAAGCAGTAACTTGTCACTGCGGTACCAGAGCGAGGTCAGTTTAAGCAGGTGCTGCTCATTGAACGGGGACGCCTGTTTCACGGCTTCGCCCTCTCTCACTTTCTTGCGAGCAATGGCTTTCAGCCGGTCTTCCACGTAGATATCGAGGCAGGGATCCGGACAGCCAGCCACACGGTGAACACGGGAGATCGCCCAGCGATACACCGATAACGTGTTTCGGTGTAACTCTTCTGCTCGCTCAATAAAGAAGGCTTCTACGGTATCCGGTGTCGCCGGCAAAGAATGGCGATGATTCGCCAAACACCAGTCAACAAAACAGGCCCACGCGCTTTCCAGCCGGCGCAGCGTGTTGGGAGAGTAACGCTCTTCCCGCTTTTTGAACTCATTAAGCAGGTGCTCAAATGCAGCCTTGAACTGCTCGTTCTCAGCAACGTTGATGCCTTTTTTCTGGGCCGCTTGGATCGCCGTTTTGACATCATCCGGTCTAACTCCGGAAAAGTCACCGAGCAGGGAGAGTTGGTTTTCTATCATTTTCTTCTACTCATCATTTAAGCCATCATCACCCAGATAGTCAGCAAACTTAGTCTTAAACTCTTCTAATGCTGATTTTTTGCGTGGCTTGGTCTTACTATGAAAAGCCTCATACACATGCTGATCTAGCGCCTCTGAGATTAACGCCTCAAGTGTTTGCGCTGCATTTGATTGCGGGATCAAAAATCCTGTTTGCTTGCAATACTGAAGCACGACCTTTTTGGCCCGTTCGTTAGATGACAACATCTATCCCACCCCTTAAAACTTAATAGCCTTTCTTATGCAACCATATTGATTGAAAGCGGGGAAATTGTCAATTTCCGAGAATTACAGTTCTCAGAAATTGAGAGCTAGACGGGCATTTTCTGACCGCCCATAAAGTGACACGGTAACACTTTAAATATTCATCTTTGCTCGGGTATTTCTTACCGACAATAAAAAACCGCCCGTAGGCGGCTTTTTGCTCAATCGTGGTGATTAGGCGGGGAGAACGTGACAATCCGGAACGGGGCCAGAAGGCAGAGCACCCACCACCGGAATGCGGGTCAAGTGCGTTTTCAGCGTCTCGCGCAGTGCATACCCGACGCCCGTGGTATTGACGATCACCAAATCATAACCGCCCTGTTCGTACTGATCTTGAATCCGGCAAGTGGCATCCAGCACGGTCTCATCGTCTTGAACTTCGGCCAGTAGCGTCCGTTTCGCACGTAATACCGACGCCATATCCCGCACATCAATGGATAAATATCGCTTTTCATTGTTACCCTTCTTAAATAACAAAAAGACTTCACCAGAGGGGATTGGAATATTATTTTTCCCGCGACTTGGGCCAATTAAATTATGCGCAACCAGCGGAACAGAATAAAAGAGCATCAGCAAAACAGAGAGCGTTCCAATAGCCGAGCCGCCTTTTAATGGGTCCCATAATAATTGCCTGAGCGGTTCAGATAACGGCGCGGCAAATAGAATAACGGCCATGACAACGCAATATGCCAGCGTAAACTCTTTGAATAGTTTGGTCGTTGAAATCTGCTCTTTTTTACCGAGCAATCCCACAAACAAATAGACGCCCAGTGTCATGAAAAACCATGACATTAAGCAATACGAAAGGACTTGATAAATACTCATTGTGATTCCCTATACATGACTATGACTTAGCCAATATAGGCGGATTACCCGCCTATCCGTACAACACAACTTTGTTACCAGAAACCCAGCAACTTCGACGCCTCAGACTCCGTGAGATTGAGCTTGTATTTGGGATTCATGAGCGCCCGAACGGCAAAGCTATTGTCCCTGTAATTACCCTTAGCAACCTGGGTTTTGTATGCCTGAACCTCGGACCATTGACGATAAGGACGCACCAACAGGTACAGCAAGGCATGAAGCGCAGGGGCCAAGCCAGTGATCGCGATACTGACGGGCATCATGACCGGATCGCCATTGAAGAAGTACAGCGCAGGCCAGCCAATCAACGACATCAGCAGAAATAGCGCCCACCACTGCCTGACGTGGCACTTTTCATGCTCAAGCAGGCCAATGTCGTGCTCTTTGCCTTTGCGAAGGGTGATCAGGAAAAGACGGGCGTTGCCAGCCTGCCAAGACGGCAGCTTATCCGTGTAACGGGTAATGTAGTATTTCATATCATCCCCCATCACTTGAACGAGTAGCACTGCTCGTGCTCATCGTGTTCTATGGCTCGTCGGCAGTGGTTAGGATCAAACCAGAACAGCGCATTAACCACCTTCTCCATGATAAGGGCCACCTTGCTCCCTTTCATGGCAGCGCGGCCTATACGCCCTGATATGGTGTGGTCCATGTTGCCAAATCCCACCGCATTCACGGTTTGGTCGACCGACTCCCACACGTTGAGAATGTAGGGTCTGATCTTGCGAAATGGCAGTGACAACAAAGAGCCGGCAACCAGCAGAACGCCAAGCGGACTCAGCAGAACAGCGGCACCGGCCAGTAGAATGAAAATGAAGATGAATAGTGCCTTGAGATAGGCAAGGGATGTGTTCATAGATGCTCCTGAAGGTTAGGTGAACAGGCTCATTATTCACCGCCTCCACTGGGCGAGCATCTATACAAAAATGTCAGGTTATCAGCTGTTCTTGGCGTTGCATCCGTAGAAAATGACGTCCTCTTTGGGGTAATCGACAGGGCGCCCCAGCACTTCCCTTGCCTTTCGGTTTATCTCTTCAAACGGATAAACGTCAGTGCCCTTGAACTGGTCCCATTCATCCCAGTCGTGCGGCAGCTTCCGGCAACACCAGTGGTCAACGTTAAAGATGCCATGCAGGCACGTATTGCACGGGTAGTTTGACTCGTTGTTATAGCCATCAAGATCACGGGTTAGCTTCAGCTGACGACCGAGCGGATCATTATCTAATTGAATTTCTACTTCATTGCTCACAGTGCATTTCCTTATTGGTGTTTACTTAATACCGAATGAGTATTTATAGAGTATTTTAACGGTATTAACTGTTTTCTTTCTTTTGTAGTGGCACTTTCTTTCTAAAAGACAACCCAGTGCCAACCAAAGAGCCACTAAACCAAACACCACGACGACCAATATTTAATTTAACAAATCGGTTGCCAATGGTAATTGAAAAGCTCGCCTTAGATATATTCACCCAAAGAAAGGGCAGTACTCTAATTCTTTTTTGATACCTTAAACCTTTCACCGTTCCTCCTAACCAACTCAAGATCAATATGTTGTTTGTTGTTTCTCTTTCCGTCCGCCGCATACTGCCAAAAGGCCATATACAAACCATATGTTACACTATAGAATAAAACGTAACATATGGTCAAACGAGGCGGTTAGTATGGCTAATCAACAACATAAACCAATAGCGCCCCCAGTAACGTGGTTTGGCTCTAAGTCCAGACTGGCAAAGAAAATTGTTGGATATTTCCCTGAACATCAGACCTTTGTCGATGTTTTTGGAGGTTCTGGCGCTGTCCTTCTGGGGAAGCGGCCAGCAAAGGTTGAAGTATACAATGATCTGAATAAGAAAATGGTTTCTCTATTCAGAGTATTGTCATGCCCCAAAAAAACCTCCGAGTTGAAACGCCTACTCGAATACACCCCCTATTCCAGAGATGAGTTCAACGCCTGCCGCGCTCAGGTTGACCAAACAACCAATGAGATTGAACTGGCGAGACAGATGATCGTCATACAGCGCCAATCGCACGGGGGACTCGGCAAGCAATGGTCATACTGTGTAGACGCCCCAGCTGCGGGGTATAGCGCCAGCGTCCGGAAGTTTCACGCAGGCATTGAGAGGTTAAGTGATGTATCTCACCGCATACGAAGAGCGCAAATTGAAAACCTGCCATGGAAACAGGCCATACAGCGCT